>CAWDWK010000015.1:0-61695 GCA_963805775.1 uncultured Solibacteraceae bacterium
CAAAACCACCCGAGGGTGCCGGCGATGATCACCCACCGCCAGTTCGGAAAGTGGCGGAACCACAGGTGTACTCCGCCGAAAAGGATCGAGGTGAGAATCAGCGCAGTGCGGCGGCTCCAGGTCCAGTTTTCCAGCCACTGCTGCAAGACTCCGCGAAAGAAGAACTCCTCCGCCAGGGTCAGCCCAAAGAGGAACCCGATAAAGTAGCCGGCCAGTTTCAACGGATCCGACGGGGCGACCAGGCGGCCGGCGTGCAGCAGGTACGCCAATGCGGCGCCGGGCGGCAGGAAGTAGAGGTAGTTACGAAGCCCGATGCGCCAGTCGTTTGCGGTGGGAAGGAAGCCAAATCCCGTTTCGCCGATGCGGCGCTCCAACATCAGCACCAGGACCGAAATGTTGAAGAGGGCGAGATCCCCGAGAATGCCAATCTCGACTCCCTTGAAAGGCGTGGGGTAGATTGCCGCGCCATACCTCCCGAGTTTTACCGCCACGATCAGCACCAGAAAGCCCACGTCCACTACCGGGACGGCCGGCAGCACGCGGTACCAGAGTCCGAGAGTGAGGGCCAGCGCGATCAGCTTGACGAAGCTGACGAATTGAAACTGGATCGCCCCCGTGCAAACGGTGAGATAGGGGAGGACGGCGGATGCGATAAGGAAACCAGGCAGGGGCGCGCCCGCCAATTGTTCTCGCACGCGCGGAAAGGCCGGTACCAGATAGAATGGGTAGACGACAAGGAAGGCGGCGAGTGACGGTAGTGCCGCCCAGCTTGGAATGCCCTTCCAGCGAGCGAACACAAGTCCGATCACGCACAGCAGCGACCAGCCGATCAGCAGGGTTGCCCGGAAGCCGCCGGACGTCTTCGTCATCGCGCTCATTCTAACATCCGGGCTTCTCGTGGCCCCGGTCGGCGCGCAGGATCCTCCGCCAAACCTAGCAAGACTTGTGGCGCACCGCGAGACCCAAACCGAGACCGAACGCAACGAGTACACCTACCGTCAGGGTGTCACCATTGACGAACTGGACGATCATGGCGGAGCCCGCGGGCAGTACCACGAGACCCGCGACGTGATCTTCTCACCCCAGCACGACCGCACCGAGCAGCAGGTGGGGAGCCCCAGCAACGCCCTGAAACGCCTGATCCTCACGGAAGAAGATTTTCAGGATATTCGCAACATCCAGCCGCTCGTGCTGACCGAGGACCGCTTGTGGAATTACGAGACCAGGTTCCGCGGCGATGAGACCATGGACGAGGTGGATTGCTGGGTGCTGCAGGTGCGTCCGCGGCAGATTTTGCAGGGGCAGCGCTTCTTCGACGGCATGATCTGGGTGGACAAGAAGGAATACAACATCGTGCGGATGGAGGGACAGGCGGTCCCGCAGATCCGCACTACGAAGTCGGAGAACCTGTTCCCGCGGTTCACCACAATTCGCAAGCCCCTGGACGGGAAGCATTGGTTTCCGGTGTACACTTACGCCGACGATACACTGCAATTCCGCACTGGGCCGCAGAGAATCCGGCTGCGGATTGCGTATAGCAACTATAAGCGGTTTGGAGCGGAGTCTACGTTAATTGTGAAGTAGGCATGAAGAAATCGACGAAGGTTACTTTGACTGTTGTGGCGGCGGTGGGGCTGGCATCATGCGGTCGGTCGCGGCGGGATCCCTGCGACCAGAATTCTTTCAACGAAATGGCCTGCCAGGATGCGGTGCGCAACGGCGGCTATTTCTACGGCGGATCGTGGTATCCGATGTCGTATTCTTATCCGTATCCGTACTACTACGATCACTACCGGACGTTTGTCTCTAATGGCGGGCGGGCAGTGGCGGTGCCGGCGGGGAGTTATTCATCTCCGGCGGGTGTGGAACGCGGTGGGTTCGGATCGACAGGCGCCGCACATGGGTCGGGAGCGGGATCGGGAGCGGGGGAATAATGCGCAGGATCGCGGCGACACCCAGACCGGGCTGGCAGGCCAAGGTCGAGGAAGCGGGGCTCACCTGGCATACCGGTGAGCAGCCGTACTGGAACGAATCGGCGTTCTATGAATTCACCGCTAAAGAAGTGGACGTGCTCGAGGCGGCCACCAACGAACTGGAGAAGATGACACTCCAGGCGGCGCAGCACGTGATCGACAACAAGCTGTATGCGCAATTGGCAATTCCCGAGATCGCGGTGCCGCTGATCGAGGGTTCCTGGGAGGCCGAACCGCCGGCGCTCTACGGTCGCTTCGACTTTGCATTCGATGGGGTGAATCCGCCGAAACTGCTGGAGTACAATGCCGATACACCCACTTCGCTGCTCGAAGCCGCGGTCGTACAGTGGTACTGGCTACAGGACAGCTTTCCGAAGCGCGACCAGTTCAATTCCCTGCATGAACGGCTGATCGCGCTGTGGAAGGAGTTGGCGCAATACCTGCCGGGGCGGCGCATTGACTTCTGCTCGATGGACGACGCCGAGGACGGCATGACTGTCACCTACCTGCAGGACACGGCGCAGCAGGCCGGTCTGGAGGCCTCGATCTTCCCAATCGATGAAATCGGGTGGGACGGCAACACGTTCCTCGGTCCGGAGGACCGGCCGCTCGGCGCGGTTTTCAAACTCTACCCATGGGAATGGATGATGCGCGAGCAGTTCGGCAAGCACATTGGGGCTGCGGAAACCATGTGGATCGAGCCGCCTTGGAAGATGCTGCTTTCGAACAAGGGCATTCTGCCCGTTCTGTGGCAGCTCTTCCCGCGTCATCCTTATCTGCTGGAGGCCAGCTTCGACGGTCCGGGACTCATGATGGCATGGGCGAAGAAACCGATCCTGGGCCGCGAGGGAGCCAATATCCTGCTCCATCAGCCGGGTAAGGATGTCGAGACCGGCGGCGAGTATGGCGAAGAGGGCTTCATTTTCCAACAGATGGCGTCTCTCAAGAGTTTCGACGGCATGTATCCGGTGGTCGGCAGTTGGCTGATTGGGCACGAAGAAGGGAACGTGGCCGGTGGCATGGGCCTCCGTGAATCGGACGCGCCCATCACCACCAATACCAGTATGTTCGTGCCCCATCTATTCGACTGAAGCCGGCTATCCCATAAAGTCGAACAACGTTGTGTGCGGCATCTTGGCCTGCATCTGAAAAGCAGCCTGGAGCTGTATGTTGCCTTGGGTGATGGTGAGCGCGGCAGCGGTCACATCGGTGTCTTCTTTCTGGCTCAATTCGGTCTGGAGCTGAACGTTATAAGTGGCGCTGTAATTGTTGGCGTCGGTTATACGGTTCTCCACCGTGCCATAGAACGCCTGGGCGCTATTGAGATGATCCGAAGCGAGCTGGATGGAAGCGCTGGCGGCAGTGATTGCCGCGGTATCGTTGTTCAACAAACCCACTCGCAGATTGTTCAGTGCGGCAAAGACATTGTCGGCGGCAGGGGTGGTAATCGGCGGGTCGTCGGTGGGGTCGGGGTCCGGGTTGCGCGTATCGAAGATTTGCTGGGCATTCTGTGACACGGCGAATGATCCACCAGCGGAATTCTCCACGCGGCGAGTCGCGGGTGAGCTGGTGAGGGCCGTCACGCCGTTTGACGCACTGAGATCCACATCGTAGGGCGGAGAGCCATCCTGGTCGCCGCCGAAGATGTAGCGCCCCTGGACCGTGGTCCGGCTGATGGACACCATTTGTTCGAGCAGGGACTGTACTTCACCCGCCATACTCTGCCGGCTGGCTGCATCAGTAGTGAAGGTGGCGCCCTGCGCCGCCAAGACGCGGGCGCGGTCCATCAGTTGGGTGGCGGAAGAAAGGGCGCCGTCGGCTGCCTGCGCATCGGCTTGGGCTACCGACAGGTTCTCCTGGATCTGCGTGTTGTGAATCTCGTCGGTGTGCAATTGCAGGATGGTAGAGAGCTGGTCGGGAGCATCCGAGGCCACGTTCACGCGTTTGCCGCTGGCGGTCTGGTTATTGGCATCTTCCACCGCGCGCTGCACGCGGTCCACATTGGCCAGAAAAGCTTCGGAGGAAGGACTGAGATAGCTGATCATGTGAGCACCATATGTCAAACTTGCAGGATGTCGATGGCCGACTGTGTAAGCTCGTCGATCACACTGACGAATTTGGAGTTAGCCTGATAAGCACGCTGGAACTGCATGAGGATGGTGGCTTCTTCGTCGAGCGATACGCCTTGCAACTGCTGGCGGAGATCCTTGGCTTGGGCCAGCAGCGATTGCTGCACGTCTTGGCCGCTCGTGGCGTCGCTCAATGCCGTGCCAACTCGAGCCGCCATCTGGCCGTAAAACTGGCTGAAGCTCAGGCCATTGACTTTGTCGGCGTCCTGCACTGGACTGGCCAGCGCGGCTAGCGCGAGCGGAACACCGTTTGCCACCTCGGGCGTGGTGGAATCGAGCGCCGGAGTGATCGCCGCCAACTGGTCCGGCGTGATAGCGGGGTTTACCGCGATTGTGGCGGCCGGTGCCGTGCTGTCGTAGGTGAACAGCGGAATGCCTGCCTGAGCGGGAGGCCCGTCGGTGATGTTGCCCGAGGTCAAGAGTTGATTGACCCTGTCAGCGAATTGCCTCGCCATAACATTTAGATCGCCCGTTTGGTAAGCATCGCCAATATAAGTAGGCAGAATCTGGTTGCGCAGGTTGAGCAGCGCGCCCAATTGAGCACCGGTAGTCTTTGATGTGATGTCGGTGCCGTCCGAGGCCTGAATTCGCACGCTGGCCGGCCCGGTGGGGTTGGTCGGCGGGGGCACCTGCGGCTGATAGAGAGACGAGCTGATCGCGTATTGCTTATCCCCCAACAGGAGCGGTGTCTGTCCGTTGAGCATCACGTTCACGGTGCCGTCGGGTGGAAACGTGGCGGTGACATCCACCAGGGTGGAGAGTTGCTCGAGAGCGGCATGAATGTTGGCGCTGAGGCCGCCATCGCTGCCGTTGCCCTGCAAGGCGAGTTGGTTATAGCCCTGAATTTGGCTTACCAGTTGATTCACCTGGTCTACCGTCTGGCCAATCTGCTGCTCGGCGTCGTGTGCCTGAGAGGAGACGTTATTGCTCGCCTGTTGAAAGGATTGGGCGAGGTCGGTTGCGCGGTCCACCACGGTTTGCTGTGCGGCCTCATTGCCGGGTGTGGCGCCCCAGGCGGAGAAGCTCTGGAAGAGATTGTTGAGCGCCTGGGGAATTCCCGTGTTGCCCGTGACATCGAAGTTGGATTGAACCGCCGTCAGGCTGCCGACCAGCTGCTGCTGGTATCCCAAGCCGCTGGTCTGCTGCCGTACCGCCTGTTCGGAATACTCGTTGCGCGCACTGACCAGGTTGCCTGCGCCCACGCCGCCGGTAACCCCACCCTCGGGGTCAAAGGGGAGCGCGTAGAGTTCCAGGCTTTGTTTCGCATAGCCCGGAGTAGAGGCGTTGGCGACGTTGTTCTGCGCGGTTTCGAGCACACGACCATAGATCTCGAGCGATCCGGCGGTGGAGACGAGAGAAGCGAGCAGATTCGACATCGTTTTTATCCCTGAATGGAGATGCGGTGTCCGTGCATCAACGGGGCGGATTCACCAGTTTCCGTGTACCCGCCGGTCATGGCTCCGCGCAATTGGAGCCAGTTGAGGTGAAAATCGCTGGCACCCTGGAGCAGGCGTGCCGTGCGTACGAAGCTGCGTCTCAGCCGCCAGGCTTCCTCAAGGGCAGCGGCGTTTCCAGCCTGCTGAACGAAGTTGGGCTGGCATTCCGCCAGTTGGCGTCCGGCCGCTTCCAGCACTGAGGAACAACAGTCCAGGGCCTTCGGCGAAGGTTTCGTTAGCAGGCCGCAGGCGAAGTCCAATTGTTGTCGCGCGGACGTCAGTTGCTCGACCAGCAGCGCGGGGCCCATTTTATTGCAGACCGGCACTCATGGCGTCGGCGACCAAACCCTTGCTGGTAGCCGCCGCATTCGGTTTGTAGCTGCCGCTCTGGTAATTGGCTGCCAGAGCCTGGATTCGGCTGGCACGACTCGACTCGAAGGTCGTGAGGGCGCGTGACAGTCGGTTCAGCGTGCCGGAAAACTCTACTCGGTCCGATCCGTCTACACCACCCGTGTTGGACTTGCCCGCACCCGCACGGCTCAGGTCCTTGGTTTCTTGCGCTCGCCCCGTCTCCGAAGCGGAAGTGCCTGTTAGGTTTCGATCGTTGATTCTCATACCAGCACGCCAGTTTGGCTAAAAGACATATCGGCAGCCGCCTCGAAAAACTATAGCCCTGATTTCACAATCTGTACTGGTACGTACGGCGACCCAGCCCGTGAGTCGTCCTAAAGGTCTTGCGACACTCCGCCGATTAATCCGTTGAGTTCGAAAAATGGGATCGACACAGGTGTTATGGATCAGCGCGGCGACGGCACTCCCGTCCGATTGGCCGCACCACCCGGCTGTCTGGAACATCGAAATCCAGCCGCCCGACCAGGCGATCGAGGCTCTGGCAGTGGCCGACTATGCAGCCATCGTGCTCGACCTCCCGCTGCCTGGTTGGACCGCTGCCACCTTGTTAGAAACCGTCCAAAGGGCTGCTCCCGGGGTTCCGGTGCTGGCTCGAGATCCCGGCGCTTCGGTCGGCGATGCCGTCCAGTTGGCTCATCTGGGAATCTACCAGTTCCTGCCGGCGGGTGACAGTGCCTTTCACCTGATCGACCAGGCGATCGAAGACGGGCGGCGCGGCGATTTGGCCCAAATGGCGGCTCACGTCGACCGCGAGGATTGGGAACGGATTCTGGTAGGAGGAAGCCGCGAGATGCGGCAACTCCAACACATCATCCGGCTGGTGGCGGGCCGCCGCGCTACCGTACTGATCACAGGCGAAACAGGTACCGGCAAGGAATTAGGCGCCCGCGCGCTCCACATGGCGGGCAACCGGCGGTCCGGACCCATGGTGGCGGTGAACTGTAGCGCGCTGCCGGAGAGTCTGTTGGAGAGCGAACTGTTCGGGCACGTACGCGGCGCTTTCACGGGCGCGTTCCAGAACCGCATCGGCCGCTTTGAGCAGGCCATCGGAGGCACTCTCTTCCTCGACGAAATCGGAGAACTGCCGATGGACCTCCAGACCAAACTGCTCCGCGTGTTGCAGGAACGCGAGGTGCAGCGCCTGGGCAGCTCGGAAATCATCAAAGTGGACATACGGGTGGTGGCGGCCACCAACTGCAATCTGCCGCGCAGAATCGACGAAGGCAAGTTCCGCGAAGATCTGTTCTACCGCCTGAATGTGGTCCCCATCGAGATGCCTCCTTTGCGCCGGCGGCGCGACGACGTGCCGCTATTGGCCACCCACTTTGTGAATCGGATCTGCCGGGCGGAGGGGATTCCGGTGAAAGTGCTGATGCGCGAAACCCTGGAACGCCTGTGCGATTATTCGTGGCCCGGAAATGTCCGGCAACTGGAGAACATGGTGGAAATGGCAGTCGCGCTGAGCGGCGATCGCCGCACGCTGGCGCCGGCCGATTTCCCTCTCCACGCGCCGTCGCCAGAGCGCCCCATGGCCGGGCATACTCCCGTTGTGGCCGTGCCCGACGGCGGGCTGGATTACGAACGGACGTTGGCCGTGATCGAACGTAGCATCCTGGAACAGGCGCTGCGCAAGACCGGAGGGAACAAACAAGCCGCCGCGGACATGCTGCGCCTGAAGCGGACCACGCTGTCGGCGAAAGTACGCAGTCTGGAGCCGGTGGCCTGACCTAACGTATGTAGTCCTTAGCAATGTCGCGCTTGTCGTACCCATCCAGCACGTGCACGACGCGTATCTTTTTCAGCGACACCGGGGAGAGCTGGCCGATCGGAATATACATGATCGTGCGCCCCAGGCGAGCCGCGAGGCTCCGGAAAATGGTGCGGGGCGGTTTGGCGGCCACGTAGACCACGTGCCGGTGGATGGAATAATCCAGCGCCGCCATCAGCAGGCGCTCGGATTTGGATTCGGCGAACTCGTAGTCAGGGTCTTGCCAGACGTCGTACATGCGCCGGGCGGGAAGGCTCATGAGAAAGCCGCCATATTCTCCTCGTCCGATCCCAGGGCCCACCAGGTTATCGAACGGGAAGGTCGAATAGAATGCCATGTCCGACTCGTTCTGGTTCTCGCCGAGCCACGTGGTCATGTAGGAGTAGCGGTTATCCCGATCCTCATCGAAGATCACCACCACGCTGCCCACTTCGCCGCGGATCTTCTGGAACTGGCGCACGTAAATGCGCTTTTCGTACCACTTGCGAATGGTTTCCCGCAGGTCGATGCCGTCCAGAATCGACGTGGTGAAGGGCTCCACACGCACGCGCTCTTCCGAAAGAATGCTTTTACCCTTCTTCTTGAGGTAGCGCCCGTAATCCTCGATGATCAAATCTTCGGGGGGATACGAGCAGATTCCGGCACCGTTCAACTGGCTCGCCCATTCGCCGGGGAACTTTTCTTTCTTGCGCGGTTTGAGACCGTAAGGGCGCAGTTTCTGCTTGGTATTGGGCAGACGGCGCCGCAGCCGTATGCGGCGCGTGTCGATCCAGACCTCTTCACCCGAAATGCGCGCGGTGGGCAGGTCGCTCTCCATCCGCTGCGGCGGATAGCGTCCGGCCGCCTCCCAGACGTCCCAGGCGTAGTTGTCGTCGGCGATACCGCGGGCCGCCACAGCGAGGTCGAAGATGCCGGCCGACAGATCGTTGGCGGCCAGGGCGAGATTGCGCGTATAGCGTGCCAAGAGGCGGCGCTGCCAGTGGGAGATGCGCTCGCCCGTGTTGGCTTCGTAATCCTTCTCCGCCTCGCGGAATACGGAGAGCTGTGCATGCCGCCGATCGATCAGGTTCGAATCGGTCATCAACGCCCGAAAGTTCTCGTAGCGCCACTGCAGCGCCGGGTATTCAATGAGGATTTCGGCCAGCGATTCGGGATGCGGATTGATCAGTTCGACGCCTTCGCGGCGGCTGCGCGCCAGCGGTTGTGCCTGGGGTTCCTCCATGGAGTCCAGCACCGGGTCGAGCAGGTTCAAAGAGATCACGACCAGAACTTTAGCCAGTGGATTGGCACCCTGCAGCTTCCAGGCGATTCCTGCGGCGTGCCGCGTCAGCTCTTCCGACCGCGGCTGCGGATACACTCGGTACGCCTCGATATAACGTTCGAGGCCGATATGGCGCACTGCGTACGGGTCGGGATAGGCGTCTTTGAGGTGAGGACGATGTCCCGCATCCGGGTCGGCAAAGACGATTTCCGCACCTACCTCGAGCCCCGTGCGGATGGCCTCGGTGAACGGGTCGCAGGGCTCGATTGGCACGTACACAGCCTGATCCCCGCCGCCATTCTCATCGGGGTAAAAGATCACCGAGATTTCGGGGAGCCGCGAAACGGCGCGCATCCACGAAGGCTGCAGCGTGGCGGGCAGTTCCAGCGCGATGACCTCCGGGCGTTCGCGCAGGATGGCCGCACGCACTTCGATGGCGAATTCCAGGCGCCCCGGGACCACCGGAAAATACGTGAAACGGCCGCGCGTCAGGCTGCCCGGATCAGGAATCGGAAGGTCGATTTCTCCGGGCATAGCGTAAAGCTTCCTCTCCCAGCACCTGGATGACCGCGATCTCCAGCGCCTCGGATTCGTGTGTGCGCTGCGTCGCCAGGCTCTTCAGCTTGATGGCGTAGCGGGCGATATTGATGCCGTCGCGCACCGTGTAGCGCTCATCGGCGGCGTGTGCCATCTGCAGGAAATCCACCACATAGCTCAGGATGCGCTCTTCCGCGAACGGCAGATTCTCTTTGAGGATATGGTGCTCCTCGTCGCGCTCCGGAAAATCGATGAATATCTGAGGCTGCAGGCGCGAGTGGATGTATTCGGGCAGCTCGAAAGTGCTGGCATCGTCGTTCATCGTGGCCACCATGCGGAAGTGCGGGTGCGCCTTGATCTTGATGCCCGCTACGATGGACTCCACATACCGCCGATTATCCAGCAGCGGCGCCAGGCTAGCCCAGCTCTTCTCGCTCATCCGATTGCCCTCGTCTACGATGGCGATGCCGCCTTTGATCATGGCGGTGACGAGGGGCGATGCCACGTACCGCAGATTGCCGCCGCCCTCGATCACGGGAGTGACCAGCAGATCTTCGGGACGCGTATCGAGCGTGGCTTGCAGGATGTAGACATCGCGGCCCATGCGCCGGCCAGCGGCATACGCGAGGGTGGTTTTTCCGACCCCCGGTTTCCCCAGCAGGCGCGGATTCATGGGCAGGTCCTGTTCGTTGACCACCATCCAGGCGGCCAGCAACTGCCGCATCAATTCGTCCTGCCCGACCCATTGGATTGATAACTCGTCCGGATGGGCCAAGTGCAAGGTAACGCCCTCAATTTCCACAGTCATACGCTACCCTCATTATGCGGCATGCGGCCCCATGTGACAGCGGCAACTCGCGAGTGCTACTCCTCCCGCAGGGCCCGGGTCGGATCGACACGCGAAGCATAGCGCGCCGGCGCGAAGGACGCCACAAGTACAATTGCCGCCAGCAGTACGGGCGCCAGACAGAATGTGGAGACATCCAGTTCCGTTCACGTGGTACAGCATGGATCGGATGTAGCGGGTGAGCATCCAGGCGACCCCGAGGCCGCCGCCGACGCCAAACAAAACCAAACCAGCGCCTCGCCGAGCACCATGCCGAGCACGCGCAGATCCATGGAAACCGGCGGATAGCGCTTTCCCGTCGCGCAGGCGGTAATAATCGGGCGCCGTGCCGATGTCCTGCTGAGCCGGTCCGGAGCGCTCGCTGATCCAGTCGATTCGCTCGGAGTCGGGATAGGGGAGCGGGCGAACCAGGATGGAGTTCGCCACGCTGAACAGCGTTGTGTTCGCGCCGATGCTGACGGCGAGGGTCAGGGTGGCGGAGAGTACCAGCAAAGAGTCGCGAAGCAAGCTGCGAACGGCATGCGGCGCGTTATGGAACAGACCGGTAGCCACGTTTGGTAGACTACATCACGACTGCGCCCCTGACAAGCGCGAAAGCCGAAGGTTCCCTATCCCCCCGCAATCGCCCCCACCAGCAGAAATGGCTCCTCGCCCTTCGCGACCGCCTCGGGCAGCGCGGCGTCCGGCGATTCGTGTGACAAATCCTCCTGGCAGGCGAAGAACCTCACGAACGGCCGGCGCTGTTGCGTGACATGATCCCGGATCGTGCCGAGCAACATTGGGTACTTCGCCTCGAGGGCGTCGAGGACCGACCGCTGCGTAGCCGGACCCTCGACCTCGAGTTGCACCTCGCCATTGACCCTCGCCAATATCCGCAAGTGTGCCGGAAGAATGACGCGGATCATGACAGTGTCTGAACTTCGACGGATACCACCGCCGGAAGATCCCGCACGATGGGCGCCCAATTATCGCCGGCATCCGCCGAGGCATAGACCTGGCCGCCCGTGGTGCCGAAATAGATGCCGCAGGAATCTAGCTGGTCAACCGCCATCGCGTCGCGCAGCACGTTGACGTAGCAGTCCTTTTGCGGCAGGCCTCTGGTAAGCGCCTCCCACTCCTGCCCGCCGCTGCGGCTGCGGTATACGCGCAGCTTGCCCTCCGGCGGATAGTGCTCCGAATCGCTCTTGATCGGCACGACGTAGATGGTTTCGGGCTCGTGCGCGTGGACGTCGATCGCGAAGCCGAAGTCCGTCGGCAGATTCCCGCTCACCTCGCGCCAATTGTCGCCGGCGTCGTCGCTGCGCATCACGTCCCAATGCTTCTGCATGTACAGCGCGTTCGGACGCGAGGGGTGCATGGCGATGCGATGCACGCAATGGCCCACCTCTGCGGTGGGGTCGGGCATCATCTCGGACCTCAGTCCCCGGGTGATGGGGCGCCATGTCTGGCCGGCATCGTCGCTGCGAAACGCGCCAGCGGCCGAGATAGCGACGAAAATCCGGGAGGGATTGCCGGGGTCCAAAAGGATGGTGTGGAGGCACATGCCGCCCCCCCCAGGCTGCCAGCGCGAGCCCGAGCCATGCCCGCGCAATCCGGTGAGTTCCTGCCACGTCTGTGCGCCGTCCTTGGAGCGGAACAAGGCGGCGTCTTCCACCCCGGCGTACACCGTTTCCGCGTCGGTCAGTGAAGGCTCCAGATGCCAAACTCGCTTGAACTCCCACGGGTGCGGCGTGCCGTCGTACCACTGGTGCGTGCCCGCGTCGCCCTCGTAGACGAACTTGTTGCCCACGGGCTCCCACGTCTTACCGCCGTCGTTGGAACGCTGGATCAACTGCCCGAACCAGCCGCTGGTCTGCGACGCATACAGGCGGTTCGGATCCACTGGCGAGCCCTTCACATGGTAAATTTCCCACCCCCCGAAGTGCGGGCCGGAGACGTCCCAGCGCTCCCGCTTGCCGTCCGACGTCAGCACGAATGCGCCCTTCTTCGTCCCCACGAGCACCCGTACGCTACTCATATTTCACGCTCCCTTCACAGTTCACCATCCACGGAATACCGAACCGATCCACCAGCATACCGAAGCGGGCCGCCCAGAAGGTCTGCTGGATCGGCATTCCCACCGTCCCGCCCTCCGCCAGTGCGTGAAAGATCCGCTCCGCTTCCTTCGGCTCGTCGAGAGCGATGTTCACCGAAAACCCCTGCGGCGATTTGTAGCGGTCCGGCGGGGCGTCGGAGCCCATGAGTATGCTGTCCCCCACCTCCATCCTGACGTGCATGATCTTATTGAGCCACTCCGGCGGCACATGTTCGGCGGCCGGCGTCCCGGCGTGGGTAAACATCGCTGCGATTTTGCCGCCGAGGCACCGTTCGTAGAACTTGAACGCTTCCTCACATTGGCCGTTGAATACCAGGTAAGTATTTAATTGCATGCTTCACCTCCTAGATGAAATTATGAAATTCTCGCACCCGCCTATTCCGCCGGCAATCCCGGGACTTCAACCACCGGTCGGATTTCGACCGTCCCCACCCGCGCTCCCGGAATCCGCCCGGCAATGCCGATCGCCTCGTCGAGATTCTTGGCCTCCACCATGAAGTACCCCCCAAGATGCTCCCGAGTCTCCGCGAACGGACCGTCGGTCACCATCCGTTTGCCGTCACGCACCCGGACACTGGTCGCGGTCGACGTAGGCTGAAGCGGGGAGGCGGCCAAATACTGGCCGCTCGCCTTTAGTTCCACAGCCAGTTGCGTCGATTCCACATAACAATGCTCTCTCTCGGCCTCGTCCAGCGCCTGATCCTCCATATAGATCAGCATCATGTACTTCATTCGTGTCCCTCCATGGTAGGATCGAACGGCGCGCCGCCAGATCGACACCTCGCCGGGGAAAAATTTACAATTCAAGTATGCCCGATGTTGCCACTGACGCGGTTGAAGCTGTCTATCATGCCGATTGGGGCCGGATTGTCGCCACACTGATCGGACTCGTCGGCGACTTCGACCTGGCGGAAGAGTCGGCACAGGAAGCTTTTACGGCTGCCGTGGATCAGTGGCGCATCTCCGGAGTACCTGAATTCCCGCGTGCCTGGATTATCCAGACCGCCCGCCACAAAGCCATCGACCGCATCCGGCACCGCACGCGGTCCCAGGAAAAACTCGAGCAATACGCCGCCAGCGGCCTGGTCCGCGCCATAGAAGAGCCGGATTACGACACCGGTGAGATTCCCGACGACCGCCTGCGCCTGATCTTCACCTGCTGCCACCCCGCGCTGGCCCCGGAAGCGCAGGTCGCCTTAACCCTTCGCACCTTGTGCGGCCTCGAGACCGACGAGATCGCGCGAGCATTCCTCGTGCCGCCGGCCACCATGGCGCAACGGCTGGTACGCGCCAAGCGCAAGATTCGCGACGCCGGCATTCCGTACACAGTTCCCGAAACCAAAGACCTGGCCGAGCGACTGGACGCCGTGCTGACCGTCATCTATCTCGTTTTCAACGAAGGCTACGCGGCCACCCGGAGCGGGCCGCTGGTGAGAACCGATCTCTGCGCCGAAGCGATCCGCCTGGGTCGCCTGGTCCGAATGTTGACCGGACCCGAGCCTCCGGCGGAGGCTACCGCCCTGCTCGCCCTCATGCTACTGCAGGACGCCCGCCGCGACGCCCGTCTCGATCAGTCCGGCGACATCGTGGTTCTCGAAGAGCAGGATCGCCGCCGCTGGGATTGGGATCAGATCGCCGAGGCGCTGCCGCTGGTGGAAGAGGCGCTTCGCGAAGGACCCGGCCCGTTCGCGCTGCAGGCGGCAATTGCGGCCATACATTGTCAGGCGGCGCGCGCCGAAGATACCGATTGGCCTCAGATTCTACGCCTCTATGATCTTCTCGAACGCTTGCAGCCCTCCCCCATCGTGTCCCTGAACCGGGCTGTGGCTGTCGCTATGGTACTTGGCCCCCAACGTGCGCTGACGCTCATCGATGCGCTTGCCGCTACCGGTGAACTTGAGGATTATCACCTGCTCCATGCCGCCCGCGCAGACCTGCTCCGCCGTGCCGGCGCCGCGGCAGAGGCGTCGAAGAGCTACACCCGTGCGCTCGAACTGGTCACCAATGACAGTGAGCGCCGGTTTCTGGAGCGGCGCCTGCGCGAAGTTCAGCCGCCGGCGGCGTAACCGTGAGGCCAATCGCCGCAGCCCCATTTGGAATCCGGGTGGGCTTTGACCACGGGCTTTAAAATACACGTTAGCGCGCCGGTCATCAGTTCACGCAGCACCGGGACGCGCGTCACGAAGGGCACACGTTTGACGCTGTGAAGGCGGAGGTACTCGAGCCGCATTTCCCGCGTGGCCGCGACTAGTTTCTCGAAGTGGCGGACGGTCATTTTATTCAGACCGCCTCGTATCTCCTCGAACCGTCTGGCGCCGTCGCTTCCATCGGGGTAAAGATTGCGGACATTGAGAAGCGTCTTCTCCGAAAACCACAGGTTGAGCCATGGCAGCCTGGTCGTGCCGCCCAAGTGGGTGCCGTATGGAGAATACCAGGGCTCAGCGAAGGAAATAAGGAGTTCCTGACCGGCCATGGAGCACATCCGGGTGAGATGTTCGCCCGGGTCGTCGAAGTGTTCCATAGCACCCAGGCTGATGACGATGTCATACTTCCTGGTGTCGGGCGTCCTGGCGAAAGTGACGGCGTCAACGCCGGTGCGGGCGGCCAGATCGGAGCCGTGGCTAAGCCAGGCGTCGTTGATGTCCAGCCCGACCACGCGCCTGGCGCCAGCCCGGCGCATAGCCACCGCCTGCCAACCAGGCCCGCAGCCATAGTCCAGCACGGTCTTCCCTTGAATACGTTCCAGAAACCTGGGAATCGTGCGAGTGGCGAAGTCCAAAGCGTTATCCAGAGTATAAGTGACGGTACTCACCGCCAGCGACTGGGCTTCCACGGGGCGGCAAACTGCTAGCAGCAATCGTTCGGGGAGGCGTAATCTCTCGCCGTCGCGATTATGGCTGATTGTAAGCGCCTGCCTGTTCATGCGTGGTAGGGCCAGGAACCCTCATTTTATGGCATGCTGTAGTCTGAGTGCACGCGACCAAAGTCTTGTCTCATACAAGATGAGCCGGAGGCGGGATGGATTTCTCACAAGAACGCAGTTCGGAGGAGCAGACCGCCTCCCGCGGGTCTTCCCGGGAACTCAAAAATCCAATCAGGAAGATCCTGGTGCCTGGTCAGTTCACTCCCCCTCCAGGCTTATTCTTCAAAGAGAAAATGCGAACCTGAGTGCGGCTGGCGACCCTCGCCCCCCGGTCTTGTTACATTAGAGGCTGACACCCGCCACCCATGAAACAGGTGATCCGCAAAGGACTCAAGGACATCATCGTGGACGAGGTCCCCGACCCCGCGCTCCTGCCGCACCACGTCCTGGTGCGCCCGCTCTATTCGCTGATATCGAGCGGAACCGAGACGGCCAGCATCCATCGCGACAGCTTGCTCACCGAGGTGGCCGACAACCCGTCCCACTTGCGCAAGATCTGGGACGTCGCTATGAAGACCGGGCCGGCCGCCACCATCGCGGAGGTGCGCGCCAAATTCAGCGAGTACGCCGTATTGGGATACTCCGGCGCCGGCATCGTGGCGGCGCGCCACGCCACGGTGACCGATCTGGAAATCGGCGAACCCGTGGCCTATGGCGGCGAAGGCACAGGGCATGGCGAAACCATCCTCGTGGGGCGCAACCTGGCCGCGCGTATGCCCGAAGGCGTACCGTGCGAGCACGCCTGCTTCGCCACCCTCGGCAGCATCGCGATGAACGCCGTGCGCACCGCGCGCATCGAACTCGGTGACGTGGTAGCGGTAATCGGCCTCGGCCTGGTTGGCCAGTTGGCGGCCCAACTGGTGCGCTTGCAGGGCGGCGTGGTCGTAGGCATCGATCTCAACAGCGGGCGCGTCGATCTGTCCCGCGCGCTCGGCGCCGACCACGGCATCGCCGGATCTTCCGCGCTTGAAGCCGTGCGCGGCCTCACCAACGGACGCGGCGTGGATTGCGCCATCGTAGCGGCGGCCTCCAAATCGCCCGCCCCCGCGCAGCACGCCCTGAGCCTTTGCCGCGACCGCGGGCGCATCTGTATCGTCGGCGCGGTGGGCATGGAGTTCCCCTGGAACGACATGTACCTCAAGGAAATCCAGCTCTACATGTCGCGCGCCTATGGTCCGGGGAGCTACGACGCGTCCTACGAGAAACAGGCCCGCGACTACCCGCTGCCCTACGTGCGCTGGACCGAAAATCGCAACATGGAGGAGTTCCTGCGCCTCATCGCCGCCGGACGCATCAACGTGCGCCCGCTCATCACCCACGAATTTCCGTTGGACGAAGCGGCGCAAGCGTACGACACCATCCTCGACCCGGCGGCCCACAGCCTCGCGGTGCTCCTGCGCTATCCCGCGGCGTCATCGCCGGACCCCGTGGCCGCATTCGCGCCGGTTCGCAAGGTGGCCACGCCCGTGGAGGGCCGCGCCAAAGAGCGCATCGAATTCGCCCTGGTAGGCGCCGGCAACCTGGCCAAATGGGAGCACCTGCCCAACATCAAGAAGCTGCCAGGAGTGGGTCTGCGTGCCATATACTCGGCCTCCGGCGTCCGCGGCAAGAGCTACGCGCTGCGCTTCGGCGCCGCCTACGCCTGCTCGGATTACGAAGAGGTGTTGCGCGATCCCGCAGTGGACGCGGTGCTGATCGCCAGCCGCAACCAGCAGCATGCGGGCCAGTCGCTCGCTGCCCTGCGCGCCGGCAAGCACGTGTTCGTGGAAAAGCCGATGGCACTCACCGCGGAGGAATGCCGCGAACTCTGTGCCGGCCGTCGAAGAGACCGGCAAGCACCTCACCGTGGGCTTCAATCGGCGGTTCGCGCCGTTTTACCGTGAACTCAAGCAGAATCTCGCCAGGCGCCACTCGCCCGGCGTCATCCAATGCCGGATCAATTCGCCCGGAATTTCCGGAACTTACTGGATGGCCGACCCCGCCATCGGCGGCGCCATTCTGGGTGAGGCCTGCCACTTCATCGACCTCATGTACTGGCTGCTGGATTCCGAACCTGTCAGCGTCTCCGCGTACTCGCTGCCCACGGGGAAGGCCGACCCCATCGGAGAGAACAACCTGGCGGCATCGTTCCGTTTTGCCGATGGATCCGTCGGCAATCTCACGTATTGCACCGTGGGCAGCAAGACGTCGGGCGGCGAGCGCGTGGAGGTTTTCGCCGAAGGGTGTCGGCGCCTTCACCGAGGATTTTAAACGCGTGAGCGTGCACAAAGGCATGCGCTCCGCACGTTCCCGCATGTGGCCCGACAAGGGCTATGCCGCACAGATGGCCGATTTCGCGGAAAGCATCCGCCAGGGGCGCCCGCCGGCCGTCACGGTCTACGATGGCGCTCGCGCCACGCTGGGCTGCCTGGCGATGATGGCCTCGGCGCGCGATGGGGCGCCGGTAGCCCTATGCCCCGCCAAATCCGTATGAGGGTGGTGCAGCTCGGGCCGTATCCGCCGCCGCACGGCGGCGTGCAGACCAATCTCGTCGCTATCCGCGAGTACCTGCGGCGCAACGGCCATTCCTGCGACGCCATCAACCTGACGCGTTTCCGCTCTGAGGACGCCGCCGGCGTGCATTACCCAGTCAGCGCAGCCGCCCTGATGCGCCTGCTGTGGCGCCTGCCCGCTGATATTCTGCACTTGCACTTCGGCGGCGATCTGACGCCGCGCCTGCTGGCGCTGGCGCTCTTCTGCACGCGGTTGCCCGGGCGCAAGACCGTGCTCACGTTCCATTCGGGCGGCTATCCGGGGTCGCCCGCCGGGCGCACGGCGGCCCCCGCTACCTTGCGCGGATTCGTCCTTCGCCGGCTGGATGGCTTGATCGGCGTCAATCCCGAGATCGCCGCTCTGTTCGTGAAATTCGGTGTGTCCCAGGCGCGCATCCGCACCATTCTCCCGTTTGTCGTCGAACCGCCGGACCGCTCCCTGCCCCTGCCCGAGCGCCTGTCCGCGTTCCTCGGCTCGCACAGTCCCGCGCTACTGACCGTCGGACTGCTGGAACCCGAATACGACTTGCCGAGGCAGATCGACTTGATGGCCGAAATACTCCAGCGGTATCCGCGCGCCGGACTCCTCATTGTCGGGTCGGGCAGCCTGGAGGAGTCGTTACGGTCGCACATTGCCGCCAAACCGTATCACGACCATGTCCTACTCTATGGCGACATGCCGCATGCGCTGACCCTGCGCGCTACCCAGGAGTGCGACCTGCTGTTGCGCACCACGCTCTACGACGGCGATTCGATTTCTGTGCGGGAAGCGCTGTGTATCGGAACGCCAGTGATTGCCACCGACAACGGCATGCGTCCCGAAGGAGCGCTCCTGATCCCGCCATCCGATTCCGCCCGGCTGCTCGATGCGGTGTGCGCTCTGCTTTCCGGTGAGCGTTCGCGGCGCGCACCGGGCCGGGACGGGCAGGAGAATATCCGGGCGGTGACCCGGTTTTATGAGGAACTGCTCCGCTGAAGCGGTTCTACCAGAGCCGGACGGGGATATCGCCTGGGGTGAAGCTCACCCCAAGATTCATGCCGTAAGACCACTTATTGTAGTTTTTGAAATCGGGACTGTCGTATTTACGTGCGTATAAGCTGAGGACACCGTGAGTCATCGGTAATATTTGACGGCTGGCCGTCAGGCTGGCTGTATAGTCTCCATAATCCCCCAGCACGTTGCCCTCGGAAGTGGACCTGTCGTAGTTGACGCCCGCCGTAATCGCCCAGCGACGTAACCCTGTGTAACTATACCCCGCGCCGGCAGTCAGTGAAGTCGAAGTCAGGAACAGGCCGTTTCCCGGGTCGATCGCGTTCGAAACCGACACGAAAACTGTGCCCCTGGGCACGATCTTAGAGAGCCGGGCGGCCAAGTTGGGCATATAATTCCTCTGGTAGGACACGCGCTGGGCGGAGGATACCCCGATCACCGCGGCGATCGCCGGGTCGATAGGCACGGTCTCCACGAATAAGTTCTCGTATTTAGCTACACCGGCAAATCCCGAAAACTGCAGCGAACGCGAGATGGCCACGGAATAGGTGCCCGCCAGCGTATGCGAATCAGTGCTGCCGTAAATCCCCGTGAACGAATAATGCATGTACGAGTACATCACCCCCACCGTGGACCGGCGACTCAGCCGGTATTGAACATCGCCATGCGCGCCGATACCGCTATTTCCATAGAGAGCCGATGACCGTCTCCGCGTCAAAAATCCGTCGACCCCGACCATAAAGGAGAGCCGCGTAGACCTCTGAATCGTGAGGTTGGCCTGCGAACTCAGCGCGATCGTGCGGTCGTCGAAGAAATCGTTGGTAGGCACGTAAGTAGTGGAAGGGTCGAACTCCACCGTCGAGGGCAGGGTGGGAGTGGAGTGGTTAGAGCCATACAGGACGGCGCTGTTGCTGAGTGCCACCGCGATATGCCGGCTCACCTGATGAGTGATGCTGAGTTGCAGACTCTGCGAGTTGACACCGTCGTAAAAGGTTTTCGCATAATGCGAAAAACCACCCGCATAATCGAGTCCGATCCTGGTGTGTTTCCAGGAATGGAAGCCGCTCACCCCGAAGTTGACCGAGACGCCGTAACTGGCGTCATTGACGGGAGCGCCATTGGCGTCTACGGACACGCCGTTCAACCCGGTATCGTAGGTTCCCATCAATGAAATAAACGGCCGGAAGTCGATCTGCGTGGCCGACATCGCGCCGGGCGACTGGCCGCGAGCTAGGATGGCGGGCCCCCCGTACTGCGCCAAAAGCGGGCTGACCGATATCAGGGCGGCGATCGCTCGAACGAAATTCAAGATGTGCTCCTTCGCAACTGCGGAATCGGGCCCGGAAGCCTTAACCTGCAAGTCTGACGCGTCGCTTTCCGGCATGTCAAGTTAACCCCGGGGTGGAAACAGGCTCCAGCATACAGGACGAACACCTAAGCCTTGCCCGATTCCTGCTCCACGCCTGAGTGCCTTCCATGTGCACCGCTAACGCGAGTCTCTTTCCAAAGTACCCGTGCCGGAACGAATAGAATGGCCAGGGCGCAAAGCGATGCCGCCATCAACACGGCAAACGTGCGAAGCGGGGAGGTCAAACGCCTCAGCGGAAACTTGGGTGGTAGCCAGGCATCCGCCAGCGCCAGCGTGTAGGCGAAGGCCTGCACGCCGACGGCCCAGAATCTCCAGTGCGCCGGCAGCCCGAAGGAAGCCACCGCCGCCACGATCATTGCCCACGGCATCAGGAGACGGGCCAGCTTATGCGACACGAAGTGGATCCACATGCGGTTACCAGGACCGAGCAGCGCCGGATAGGATCCGACAATCTGGTAGACCCCTGCCAGCGTGCGCACTTTGCGACGGAATTCGGCGGCCAGCGGCGTCGGGTAATCGAACGCCAGCGCCGACTCGTCCATGATCACGCGGAAACCCTCGAAGAAAGCGCCTAGTGGAAGGTACATATCGTCATTCAAGGTACCCTCGGGCAGGGGAGAGGCAAGTTCGCGGCGCATCGCGTAGATGCAGCCCGTGGCGCCCGGCATCGAATCCAGGCGGCTGAGCTGCCTCCGGATCCACTTCTCGTATTTCCAATACAGCCCGACACTCTCCTCTTCGTGGCCGGTGCCGTCACGGATCACCAGTTCCCCGCTGGCCACGCCCACCCGCGGATCGGCAAAACAGGCGATGAGGTTGGCGAGGCTGTCCTTGTGGAGTTCCTGGCGCACATCGGTAAAGAACAGGATCTCGCCGGTGCCGCGTGCCAGCGCCGTGTTCAATGCTGCGGCCTTGCCGCCTTTCGGGACCGCTAGGAACTCGATTTTCGCCCGGTCTGTGAAACGGCGCACAATCGTCTCCGTAGAATCGGTAGAACCGTCGGATACCACCAGGATTTCGACCAACTCGGCGGGGTAATGAAGCGCCAGGATGGACTCCAGTTTCGCGGCCATCCAGCGTTCTCCGTTATGCACCGGCAGAATCACGGAGACCGTTGCGGGCCACGCCGCTTTGCGGACTGGTCGTGCCCACCAGCGCGCCATGAGGCCGAGCAGCAGTGGGTAGACGAACAGCGTGTACGCGCAGAATCCCACGCTGAGCAGGAATAGTGCGATCACGTTGCCTCAATCCGGATTGCCACTGTTTGCGAGTCGGTCCCGGTTCGTTCAGCGCTTGCGTGCACGATAGTCATTCGGTCAATCTGCCGTAACTCCCGACTATTATCGCCTTAAATGCGGATCAGTCCAGTCTGTACTCCGCGTGGTGCCATCTATCTAAAGGGGAATCTCGAGTAACATTCGATATACGCTCCGGAAACAACTTGCCATAATCGAGATTGTGAACACCGGGGAATCTCGTAAGGACGAATTTCGCAATGATGTCGACCGCGCTATCGCGGCGGGCGACGCGTCCGGCGCGGCAAGATTGCTCGCCGCGGCCTGGGAGCGGGAGCCCGCGTCGGCTTTGGCCGGGTTTGTGGCCTCGCGCTATGACCGCATCGCCCCGCACCTCGGCCTGCTGAAACAGCGCTGGGCCTTCCTGCGGTCGTTTACCGTTGAGCCGCTGGTGCCCGTCTTGAAGGCCGGCGCGTATGCCGCCGGTATCGCGCTGGAAACGCACCTGGGCGAGTTCAATGCCTACGCACAAGAAATCCTCGATCCGGCAAGTACGCTCTATCGCTTTCAGCCCAACGTCGCCGTCCTGGCCGTGCAGACGCGCGATGTGGCGCCTGCCTTGTGGTGCGGAGAGTCCGCTGCGAATGATGGCTCAGCGCAACGATGTGCTCAGCCGCTTTGGCGATTGGATCGCCGGCTTCCGGAAATACTCCAATGCCGCCTTGATCCTGCATTCGCTCGAAGTGCCCGCCGTTCCGCGCGCCGGCATATTGGACGCCCAGCGCGAGGACAATGCGGCGGAAGCCATCCAACGCATCAACCGTGGACTGCGCACCCTTGCCGGCGCGTATCGCGGCGTCTACATCCTGGACTACGACGCCCTGGTGGCGCGCCACGGCCGCGAACGCTGGGGCGATGCCCGCAAGTGGCTCACCGTTCGCCTTCCGGTGGCGTCTGCCAACCTGCCGCACCTCGCCGCTGAGTGGCTGCGCTTCCTGCATCCGCTGGCCGGAAAGGTCGCCAAGTGCGTCGCCGTAGACCTGGACAACACGCTTTGGGGCGGCATCGTCGGCGAAGACGGCGTGAACGGCATTCGTCTCGGCGCCGAGTATCCCGGCGCAGCCTTCCAGGAGTTGCAACGCGTCTTGCGCGATCTCTCGCGGCGCGGCATCCTGCTGGCGGTTTGCAGCAAGAACAATCCCAACGACGCAATGGAGGCACTCTCCAGCCATCCTGGAATGCTGCTCCAGCCCCGCGATTTCGCCGCCATGCGCATCAACTGGAGCGATAAGGCGCAGAACCTGCGCGAGATCGCAGCGGAACTGAATATCGGGTTGGATACCGTGGCCTTCCTCGACGACAATCCGGTGGAACGCCACCACGTCCGCGACCAGGCGCCAGAGGCGATCGTCATCCCCCTGCCCGAAGACCCGATGGATTACGCCCGGACAGTCCGCGACTGCCCCTGGTTTGAGCGTCTCACCCTTAGCGAAGAAGACCGGCGGCGCGGCGATTACTATGCGGCACAGCGAGACCGCGTGGAACTGCAACGCGCCGTAACTTCCAAGGAAGATTTCTACCGGTCCTTGGAACAGGTGGCGGAAATCGCACCGGTGAATGCGCAGACCCTGGCGCGGGTGTCGCAACTCACTCAGAAGACCAACCAGTTCAACCTGACTACTCGGCGCTACACGGAGCAGCAAATCGCCGAACTGGCCGCCAACCCCTACTGGCGCGTGTGGAGCTTGCGCGTGAGGGACAGGTTCGCCGACAACGGCCTGGTCGGCGTGTCCATCGCGAGGGTCGACGGGCAGGTCTGCGAGATCGATAGCTTCCTGATGAGCTGCCGGGTAATCGGGCGGACCGTGGAGACCGCGTTGCTCTCCCATCTGGCGGCCGACGCGCGGCAGCGCGGAGCTACGATCCTGCAGGGCTGGTTCTTTCCTACGAAGAAAAATGCACCGGCGCGCGAGTTCTACCGCGAACACGGTTTCGAACCGGTGGAAAGTAGCGATGACGCGATCCTCTGGAGGTTCGATTTAGCCCGCAATACGATCTTGACGCCCGAGTGGGTGAGTGTCCTGTCCACCTGCGGTTCGATATCATAAACAACTACGAGTACCACTGCAAGGAGATCGAATCATTGTGACGACTCCCTTAGCCGGCAAGGGCCGGGTGCGCCCGGCGGCTTTCTTCCTGGGCCTGCTTCTCCTGTGCGCCAGCACCTTGATGTATGAAATCGCTCTGACTCGTCTCCTGAGCGTTGTGTCCTGGTACTATTTGGCCTTCGTCTCGATTTCGATGGCCATGTTCGGTATGACGGCGGGCGCACTCGCCGTCCAGTTCCGCCCCGACCTGTTCGCGGACGACATGATCCCCCGGCGGTTGATGCAATCAGCACTGGCCATGGCAATCTCGCTGCCGCTGTCCCTCATGACCATGCTGGCCGTGCCACTCTACACCACTTTCGCCGCGCAGACCGCGTACAACTTTCTTCTCTTCTCGGCTATCATCTCCGTGCCGTTTTTCTTCTCTGGCATTTCCGTCTGCCTCTCGCTCACGCGGATGCCGTTCCCCATGGGCCGCATCTATTTCGCCGACCTGATGGGTGCGGCGGCCGGTTGTATCGGTTCCGTAGTGCTCCTGGGTCTGCTCGATGCCCCGAGTGCGATCTTCATGATCTCCGCGCTGTTGTTCACCAGCGCCGCCCTGTATTCCGCCTACTCGCTCGAAACCCGCCGCGCCAGAACGGCCGGGTTCTGCGCCCTCGCCATGGTGGCTCTCGCCCTGCTCAACGCATCCACCTTCCACGGAATCCAACCCGGCTGGTCCAAAGGAAAAATCGATTCCCGCACGGACATCCTGGCCGAACGTTGGAATCCCATTTCGAGGGTTCGCGCCGCGCAGCCCACATCGGGACCTCCCATGATGTGGGGTCCCAGCCCCAAACTTCCGCCGTCCATGCAGGTAGAGGCCATCGAGCTGACCATCGATAGCGACGCCGACACTCCCATGAGCCGCTTCCAGGGAGACCTGTCCGCATTTCCCTTTCTCCGCTACGACGTGACCTCTGTGGGCGCTCAGTTGCGTCACGGTGCCGGCAGTGCCGCGATCATCGGCGTGGGTGGCGGCCGCGATGTGCTGAACGCCGCCGCGAATGGCATCCATCGCATCGTGGGCATCGAGGTGAACAGCGCCATCGCCAATATGACTTCGCGCACGTTTGATTCGTATTCGGGATTCAGCAAAATTCCCGGGTTCGAGTTGCACAACGACGAAGGACGCAGCTACCTCACGCGCTCCGGCGAGCGATTCGACCTGATTCAGGCCTCCCTGGTGGACACCTGGGCCGCCACGTCCGCCGGCGCCATGACGCTCTCCGAGAATGCCCTATACACCGTGGATGGCTGGCGAGTATTCTACGACCATCTCAAACCAGGCGGCGTGATTACCTTCAGCCGCTGGTCTTCCGGGGTCGAGACCAATCGCCTCTTCGCGGTGGCCAAGGCCATGCTGCTCAGTGAAGGCGTCTCGCACCCGGAAAACCACCTCGCCGCCATCACCTCCGGCAATATCGTGACTCTGCTCGCCAGCAGCCTGCCCTTCTCGCAGCCGGATCTTCGCCGGCTCCACGAGATCATGAATGAAATGGAGTTCAAGCCGTTGTACCTGCCCGGCGAGGGCACCACCGTGCCGGAGTTGCGCAACATCCTGGCGGCGAACACTCTGACCGAGATGACAGCCCTCCGTGGCTTGGGCGGCCTGGACTATTCCCCGGTATTCGATTCGTCTCCCTATTTCTTCAACGCCGTGCACCTCTCTTCGTTCCCCGAAATGATCCGCTCGCGGCAGGGTGTAGGCAACCTGCGGGCCATGATGTTTCTGTTCGGCTTCATGCTGGCCGCCATAATCCTGGTAATTACCACCATCGTTCTTCCCGCTCTGCGGTGGACACGGAAACAAGGCGCCGCCAAAGCCCCTCCGGCAGGAGGTCTCGCCTACTTCATTGCCATTGGACTTGGTTTTATGTTCGTGGAGATGGCGATGATGCAGCAGTTGTCCATCTTCCTGGGCCACCCTATCTATTCGCTGGTTGTCGTCCTCGCCGGCCTGATTTTTTCTACTGGAGTCGGCAGCCTGGCTTCCGACAAGCTGCAGTTGAACTCGAGCTGGCAGAGCCGGCTTCCGGCCATTGTGGCGTCCCTGCTCATCGTGCTCTATTCTTTTGCCGTACTGCCGGTGGTGCATGCTTTCACCGCGGGCGTCCTCTGGCAGCGTGTTGCCACGGCGCTGGTGCTGGTAGTGCCCTGCGGATTTCTGCTGGGATTCTGCTTCCCCGTGGGCATGCGATGGATGACCGCTCTGAAGCAGGAAAAGAATCTTCCCTGGATGTGGGCATTGAACGGAGCTGCTGGAACGCTCGGAAGCTTTGTCGCCATCGTGGTATCGATGGAAACCAGCATAAACACCTGCGTGCTCGCCGGCGCGGCCTGTTACTTCCTCGCCGGCTGTGTCATGCCCAGTAGGACAGACGATCGCCTTGCGTCGTCTGTCAACTAACTTTTCTTTCTTCCAATATCCGCGCCACCGCCTCCACCGCATCCCGGCAAGTAAGATCGGCGTTGCATCGCTGTTCCGACCCGTACCCCGTCAGCACCAGCACCGTACGAGTCCCTGCCCGCCGCCCGCATTCGATGTCGGCGGATTTGTCCCCCACGAAGTAAGACGCCGCCAAATCGATGTGGTGCGCCGCCGCCGCCGCTTGCACCATCCCAGGTGCGGGCTTCCGGCAATCCGACGCAACGCCGGGCGCGTCCGGACAATAGTACGACGCGTCAATCCACTCGCTCCCCGCCTGGCGCAGGAACTCTACGTGCACCGCAAGATACTGCGCTTCGGTGATCAGCCCCCGCCCGATTCCGCTCTGATTGGTGATGATGAAAACGCCGTAACCAGCTTCTTTGAGGTGGCGAAGAGCGTCGGGCACGCCGGGGAAGACCCTCACCAGCGCCGGGTCGCCACAGTAGTGGGCGTCCTCCATCAGCGTGCCGTCGCGATCGAAGAAGACAGCGCGGCGCCCGTCACCGGGCATTGCGCATTGCCGCAAACCGGTTTGCCCCCGTTTCGCGGTCCACCATCGAACCGGCCGGCACATCCGCCGAAACAGCTTTCCTACCCACCGCAACCAGCGACAGCCCGGGCCACGGCATCAGGACATCCAACCGCCGCCAGAACCAGACCGACTTGTCGAAGATCTTCAGCACGAGCTTGCTGATGCTGCCCTTGCCGAGTAGTTTTCCGTACGCCCACCACGGCAGGAGCGCCACTTTGTTAAAGCTCTGCACGGTCTCCACCGCGAAGCCATGCGTGGCCAGCAGTTCCCGGATCGAGTCCTGGCTGTAGCGCCGCTTGTGGCCCATCTTGCGGTCCAGCGAGCCATAAGCGCCCGGAACGTTGGGCACCAGCACCACCAACGAACCTCCCGGCCGTATGGTCGCCGCCAGCGATTCGAGCACGCCCCCGGCATCCTCCAGGTGCTCCAAAACGTTGAGACAGAGCACCGTGTCGAAACAATTCTCCAGCGCTGCCAGATCGCCCGGCACCTCCGGATCGATGCGCTGCACGGCGACGTTCGGGGTGCGTAGGAAGCGATTGCGCAGCGCGTGCAAGTGCAGCGGATCTTTCTCGGCAGAGACGTAAAGCGTGCGGCGCGCCATCAGGCGCCCGGTCAAATTACCGATTCCCGCGCCGATCTCGAGCACCTCGTCTCCCACGTACGGCCGCAGTTTGAGCGCCAGCCAACTCAGGTATTGCGGCGTCCCTGTGAGATTGTTGAGCACGCCGCGGCCGTATGGCACCGCATAGAGATCGTCGATCAGCCAGAACTTGAGGATCACTGCAAAAGCTTTGATGCCGTCTTTCCAGCCGATCTTCTTACCCTCTTCATACGTGCGCCCGTGGTAGCTGATGGGCACTTCGTAGATCCGCAACTTGCGCTTGGCGCTCTTCATCACAATCTCCGGCTCGAAGCCGAAGCGGTCCGATCGGATGGGAATGCTCTTGAGCAGGTCCGTGCGGAAAACCTTGTAGCAGGTTTCCATGTCCGTCAGGTTGAGATTGCAGAACATGTTGGACACGACGGTGAGCACCTTATTGATCATGGAGTGCCAGAAGGGCAGCACACGCGATTGCTCGCCGGAGAGGTAGCGCGAGCCGAAGACCGCGTCGGCGTGCCCATCCAGCAGCGGACGCAGCAGGCGAGGATATTCACTGGGGTCGTATTCCAGGTCGGCGTCCTGGATCAGCGAAAAATCGCCCGTGGCCTTCTCGATAGCGGTCCGGACGGCGGCCCCTTTCCCGCGGTTGTTCGGGTGTTGGTAGAGCTGAATCTGCGGAAACGCGGCCGCCAGGCGCTGCAGGATGGCGAAAGTGCCGTCGGTGGAACAATCGTCCACGATGACCAGTTCCCGCTCCATATTTTCGAGCAGGGGAGCAGTGAGGACGAGCGAGATGCAACGCTCCACAACGGTACGCTCGTTGTAGACAGGCATCAGGATGGAAAGCTTCATCTGTAACTATGCAGTTTACCAAACCTGGTGGGGCGGACCCCCGGTCCGCGCGGGTCCCCCTGGACCCGCTCTTGGTAACCTCGCAGGTAGCCGCTGTCGCCTTCTATCCACAAATCGGCAAAAGCCGACGCACAAAGGAGTCCCTTAATGTTCCGTCTTCTGAGCATCGCGTTCTTCATCGGCCTGACGACTGGCCCAGGTCCGGCAATGGCCCAGGTCCCCAACGCAGCCGTGCGCCCCTCGCGCCCGGCACCGCCTACCCGCGATCCCAACACGCCGGGTTATGTTACTGCGAAAGACCTACCCGACGGCGCCAACGCACCGGCAAATGCCGACGGAAATTTCATTCTCGGCCCCACACACAGCCCGGCACCCGAGATGACCGCACACGAAGGCGTGCCCCAGGGTGAGGTCTTCAACTTCACCATGGAATCCACCGACAGCAAGATCTATCCCGGCATCGCACGCGAAGCCGGCACCTTCGGCGAGGCAGACCCTGCCGACCCCGCCAGGATGGTGGTTACCACCAGCCACCCCGCGCCCTACACTCGCCGGGTCGCCGTGTATGTGCCCAAGCAGTACGTTCCCGGCACGGCTGCGCCGTTCATCGTAGGGGCCGACGGACCGGACCGCGCCTTGTTCACGGCCCTGGACAATCTCATCGCGCAACACCGGGTGCCCGTGATGATTGCCATCTCCATCGGCAACGGCAGTGGCGATGCTCAGGGAAGCCAACGCGGCCTGGAATACGACACGATGTCAGGCCTGTACGCGGAGTTCGTCGAGAAAGAGGTGCTGCCTCTCGTGGAGAAACAGTATAACGTGAAGCTGACCAAAGATCCCGACGGTCGTGCGACCATGGGCGGCAGTTCCGGCGGTTCGTGCGCCCTGATCATGGCGTGGTATCACCCGGAGCTATACCACCGCGTACTCACCTACTCGGGCACCTATGTGAACCAGCAGTGGCCGTCGAACTCTCAGACTCCGCACGGCGCCTGGGAGTTCCATGAACACCTCATCCCCAACAGCCCCGTTAAGCCCCTGCGCATCTGGATGGAAGTGGGCGACAGGGACAATTTCAATCCGAACGTCATGCGCGACAACATGCACGACTGGGTCCTGGCCAATGAGAATATGGCCAGAGTGCTGGCGGCGAAGGGCTATCACTATCAGTTTGTATTTGCGCGAAACGCCGGCCACACCGACCGCACCGTGAAGCAGCAAACCCTGCCCGAAGCCTTGGAATATCTATGGCAGGGATACCCGATCGCGGCGTCGAAGAACTGAAACAAGGGGTGCGGCGCCGCTTTCACCTTATACTTGAGATGAGGCGTTCATGGCCGTATTGATCGATGCGATTGACGTCAAGCGAAGGACTCTGTTTGAAATTGATAACACTCCGTTTTCCTGCCTGGAAGCGGAGGTGAATACGCCTACGGCCCGGGGCGGCCAGACCCTGGTGCGCCTGAAGGTCCGCAACCTTCTCACCAACGCGGTCTTTGAGAAGACATTCAAGGCGGGTGAAAAGTTCAGGGAACCGGATCTCCAATTGGTCGCGGCATCCTATCTGTATAGCGACGGCAATGGCTCTCACTTCCTGGACCAGGAAAGCTATGAAACCCTCACTCTCGCCGAAGAGGTGATGGGAAGCGCGCTGGAGTTCCTGAAAGAGGGCGCGCTGCTGGAGTTGCTCAAGTACAACGGCAATCCCATCGGCCTGGAACTGCCAATGTTCGTTGAGCTGGAAGTTGCCTCGACGGAACCGGGCGTCCGGGGCGACTCGTCGAGCGGCAGCGTGACCAAGCCCGCCACTTTGGAGACCGGTCTGGAGATCCGCGTTCCCCTCTTTATCAAAGAAGGCGAAAAGGTAAGGGTGTCGACTCAGACCGGCGAGTTTGCCGGCCGTGCATGAATTGCGCCCGCGGGCCGGTGACGCCAACATAAAATAATCTTTCAGGCACGCTAACCCGCTCGTCACTAAGACCTTAGCCGGGCTCGCGATTCCCAGGTTCCCCCGGAACCGCACCACCCGTGCCATAACATAGAAGGTAGGGCGGACCCCCTGGTCCGCGCGGGTCCCCCTGGACCCGCAGGCGGGACACGCTGGTCCCGCCTGTTGTGCTTCTTGAGGTTCTAACGTGTTTATTCTCAACAAACCGAGTTTTCGAGGCGGGACACGCTGGTCCCGCCATCACATCACGTTACCGTTGACGTCGTAGACCGTGACCTTGCCGTACTTCTCCAGCACCGCCTTGATCTTCGCGGCATCACCCACGGCGACAATCTGAATGTTGTCCAGGTTCAGGTACTTCTTCGCCACACGCTGCACGTCCTCGGCGGTCACCGCGGAGATCTGGGCCGGGTAGGTATCCCAGTAATCCTCGGGCAGACCGTAGACTTTGCGCGTAATGGCGAAGCCCAGTACGCTCTGCGGACTCTCCAGCGAGAGCGCGAATCGCGCCACCACCGCGCGTTTCTTCTCCTCGAGTTCCGTCGCCGGAACCTTCTCGTCGCGAATGCGGTTGAACTCATTGAAAAACTCGCGCATGGCGCCTTCGGTCACGTCCGTCCGGACTTCGCTGGTGGCCTCCCAAGGACCGGCGTATTCGCCCGCCGTCAGATTGCTGTATGCGCCATAGGTATACCCTTTGTCCTCGCGGAGATTGGTAAACAGGCGCGCTGTGCCGCCGCCGCCCAATACCTGATTCATCACCATCAGCGCCACGTAATCCGGACTGCGGCGGTCGATGGCGATGTTCCCCATCACCAGGTTGGTCTGCACCGAACCGGCGCGGTTGACGATCATGACGCGCTTCTCCGCCGCGGGTGTCGTAGCCGCGACGCCGGCGGTTTTGAGATCAGTCTTCTTCCATACAGCCAACGCGCTGCGCAATTTCGGCATGATCTGCGCCGCGGTCACGTCGCCCGCGATGCCGAGAATCGCGTTCTGCGGCACATAGCGCTCATCGTGCCATTTCTTCATGGCTTCCGGCGTGATGGCTTCCAGGCTGGCCGCGGTGGCGGAGAAATTTGCCGCCGGGTGAGTACCGTATACCGCCTTGTTGAAGCGCTCCCGCGAAAGGAACTGCGGCGAGGTGCGCTGGTTGCGCAGGCCAATCAACTGGCGCTGTTTAAGTTTCGCCCACTCGTCGGCGGGAAACGAAGGGTGCAGCAGGATATCGACCGCCAGCGGGAACCACTGGTCGAAGTTCTCCGTCAGGCCGGACATGACCACGCTGGTTCCCACGCCTCCCTGCCCGGCGAAACCCGCGATACTGGCGGCGAGGCGGTCGATGCTCTCCGTGATCTCCTTGCTGCTTCGCGTGGTGGTGCCTTCTCGCAGCATCGAGGCGGTCACCGAAGCCAGGCCCGTCATATCCGCCGGCTCGTAGATCGCTCCGGCGCTGCGCAACTCCAGCGTCATCGAAACCGTGGGCAGCCGGTGATCTTCCAGGATCAGCACCGTGAGCCCGTTATCGAGATGCATTTCCACGGCGCGCGGCAGTTTCACGCGGAGCACGTCCTTGGAGACCGGGGCGCGGTTCTTGGGCGCCTCGATCGCCGGTTTCGCGGGCGGCGCGGGGGCCGGTGCGGTCTGCGCCGGCACGATGCAGGGCAACAAAAGTAGAATCAGCTTCTTCATGGTGGTCTCCTACTGCTTGGGCTGCGCCGCCGCGGCGGCCTTCTTGGGCATGGTGACAATTACCGTGCGATTTGTCTTCGGTGAGGTACATCTTGGCCACGCGCTGTATGTCCGCCTTGGTCACCGCCGACATTTTCTGATAGCTCAGGTTCACCAGGTTCGGATCGCCGAAATTGGTGGTGCCGTCGGCCAGCGCGACGGCCCGGCCCAGTGTGCTCTGCGCGCTCTGGATCTGTGCCCGGTGCGCGTTGGTGCGGACCTTCTCCAGTTCCCAATCTTCCACCGGAGTCGTCTGCAGTTTGGCGATCTCTTCGTACACCGCCTTTTCGATGACAGCGGGATCCTTGCCGGGCCGTACCGTGACCGAAATCTGTTCCAGTCCCGGACCGCGCCGCTGGTTGGCAAAGGCGCCGGCGCCGGCAGCCAGTTCCTGATCGCGCACCAACCGCTGGTAAAGCCGCGATGATTGGCCGCTGCCCAGGATCTGGCTCAACACGCGCAGCGCGTAATAATCGGCGCTCAGGCCATCGGGAATGCGATACGCGATATCGATGCGCGGCAGTTGCGCGAACGCATCTTCCAGCGTCTTGCGCCGCTCCGCCGTCTGCGCCGGCTGCGACAGGTCGGGCTTCGGCGGCGCGGGTTGGGACGGGATGTCCTCGAAGTATTTCTTCATCTTCGCCAGTACTTCGTCGCTCTTGAAATCACCCACGATGGCGATCACCGCGTTGTTAGGCGCGTAGTAGCGCTTGAAGAATTCTTTGACATCGTCCAAACTGGCGGCGTTCAGGTCCTCCATGGAACCCACCACAGAGTGCTTATAGCCGAAGGCGTCGTATGCCGTTTCATCGACAGCCTCAAATGTGTGGCCGTAAGGCTGGTTGTCGATGCGCAGGCGGCGTTCCTCCTGCACCGCGTTGCGCTGGTTGTCCAGATTGGCCTGGGTCACGTTGAGCGACCGCATACGGTCCGCTTCCAGGAACATGCCCAGATCGATCTGGTTGGCCGGCAGATTCTCGAAGTAGAGCGTGCGGTCGGTATCGGTGGTGCCGTTCATGGACCCGCCGTTGGTCGTAATCAGGCTGGGATGTTCGCCCTTAGCCACATTCTCCGAACCCTGGAACATCATATGTTCGAACAGGTGGGCGAAACCTGTCCGGCCCGCCTTTTCGTCGCGCGAACCCACGTTATAAGAGACCGCGATGGAGTAAGTCGGCGCGGAGTGGTCCTCCGAGAGGATCACCGTGAGCCCGTTCTTCAGCTTGAAGAGTTTGAACGGAATGGCGGGGTCGGCGGCGGACGCCAGAAACGCCAGCGCCAGGGCCAGAAAAGCGGATTTCTTCATATTCACCTCTCAAATCGTCAGGTTAGCAGGGTTGGAGACTGTTAAGTTCGGCCAACTAAAGACCCTTTTCTCCTGAATTTTGCTACTATGTTCCTTTCAGGGGGTGTGGTGTTTCTCATCAGTCGTAGGAAACAGTTCGGTCCGACAACCTTCCTCTGGGACGTGAAAGCGCCGGATGTGGCGCGGGCGGCACGCCCCGGACACTTTGTCATGGCTCGCATTGACGAGCATGGGGAACGGATTCCGCTGACCGTCGCAGATTTCAACGCGGCGAACGGAACGGTCACCGTCGTAGTACAGGCGGTGGGCAAAACTACGTTCGAAATGTTGGCCTTGCGCGAGGGCGACACGATTCTCGATTTCATCGGCCCGCTGGGTTTGCCGAGCCACATCCGCAAGCTGGAAGGTACCGTTGTCCTGGTCGGCGGCGGACTCGGCGTCGCGCCCATCTATCCCCAATTGCGCGCGTACAAGGAAGCGGGCAACCGGACCGTTTCCATCGTCGGCTTCCGCAATCGCGACCTGGTGTTCTGGGAAGATCAGTTCCGCGAGTGCTGCGACGAACTGATCGTCACCACCGACGATGGCAGCTACGGCCGCCGCGGATTTGTCACCCACGCGCTGGCCGACGTCCTGGCCACCGAGAAGAATGTCAGCGAAGTGGTCGCCATCGGACCGATCCCGATGATGAAGGCGTGCTGCGAAGTCACCCGGCCCTCCGGCATTCCGACCATCGTCAGCCTCAACTCGATCATGGTGGATGGCACCGGCATGTGCGGCTCCTGCCGCGTCACGGTAGGCGGCAACATGAAGTTCGCCTGCGTGGACGGCGCGGATTTCGACGGCCACCTGGTCAACTTCGACGAACTGCAACTCCGCCAGAAACGCTTCGGTCGTGAAGAGAAGGCCGCCATGGAGCGCTTCCGCAGCGAATCGGCCAAGCTCGCCGGATTTCCCGAATCCAACGGGGCTGTGCCGGAACGCCTGGCGCCCGCGTGCAAACTGCCCGAAGCCATTCCCGAAACGCCCGCCCTGCGCATCCCCAAGAACATCAAGACCATCCCGCCGGAGCGCGCCCCCATGCCGCACCAGCCGGCGGAAGCCCGCGTACACAATTTCAACGAAGTCGCTCTGGGACTGGATCTGGACGGCGCGTTCCACGAGGCCGAACGCTGCCTGCGCTGCAAGAAGCCGCGCTGCGTTCCCGGGTGTCCGGTGGGCATCGATATCCCCGGCTTCATCTCTGCGCTGGCGCGCAAGGACGTCGAAGCGTCCTATCGCATTCTGAAAAGTGCCAACGCGCTGCCCGCGGTCTGCGGGCGCGTCTGCCCCCAAGAGTCGCAGTGCGAAGCCACCTGTGTGGTCGGACTCAAGTTCAAGCCGGTGGCCATCGGCCGCCTGGAGCGCTTCGTCGCCGATGCGGCCATGGGCCGCGGGTGGGAGCAAGCGGCGACCGCCACCGTCGCCGAAACCAAGCGCGCCGCCATCATCGGTAGCGGTCCGGCAGGCCTGGCCTGCGCAGGCGAGTTGGCTCGCCGCGGCGTCGCGGTCACCATCTTCGAAGCGCTGCACGTGGCCGGCGGAGTGCTGAAATACGGCATCCCCGAGTTCCGCCTGCCCGACCTGATCATCGATGCGGAGATCGAGAACCTGAAGAAGATGGGAGTCGAGATCAAGCTCGACACCATCATCGGCAAGCTATTCACCATCCCGCAGTTGTTGGAGGAAATGGGTTTCCAGACGGCATTCGTGGGCACAGGCGCGGGGTCGCCGAAGTTCGCCAGCATCCCCGGCGAAGCCTACAACGGTGTGTTTTCCGCCAACGAATTTCTCACGCGCGTCAACCTGATGCGCGGCCACCGCCAGCCGCTCTACGATACGCCGGTCGGCATGGGAAAGCGCGTCGCCATAGTCGGCGCGGGCAATACCGCGATGGATTCGGCGCGCGTGGCCATGCGCATGGGCGCCGAATCGGTAACCGTGGTGTATCGCCGTTCCCGCCGCGAGTCGCCTGCTCGCGCGGAGGAACTGGAGCACGCAATCGAAGAGGGCATACAGTTCCAGTGGCTGACTCTCCCGGTGGAGATTCTGGGCGATTCCGGCGGTTGGGTCACCGGCATGCGCTGCCAGAAGATGGAACTTGGCGAGCCAGATTCCTCGGGCAGGCGACGGCCGGTGGCGGTCGAAGGGTCGGACTTCCTGATTGACGTCGACACCGTCATCTACGCCCTCGGCACCACCGCGAACCCAATCATCGCGCAAACCACGCCCGGACTGGGCACCAACAAGTGGGGCTACATCAATATCGACGAACGCACCGGAATGACCAACGTTCCCGGCTTGTTCGCCGGCGGCGATATCGTCACCGGTGCGGCCACCGTCATCCTGGCCATGGGCGCAGGCAAGCGGGCCGCGCAGGGAATGCTGGAATACATGGGCGTGTTGACGCCGGATGCGTCACTGGAACTGATTCCGGCAGGGGGAAAATAAATGCCATCGACTTGTCCAAAATGCCGTGCGGTGATCGAAGAAGACGAAATCTGCTGCGCCCAGGTGCGCTACTCCTGGCGCTGCAAGAGCTGCTTTAAACTCACCTCCGGATTTGCCATCCCTTACGGGAAATGCTTCCTCTGCGGCGGCGACCTGGAGGTGATCCACGATCGGGATCTGGGAGATTCCATGCGCTTCGGCGCCATCCGCGATGCCGTGCAATTCGAGCTGAACTCGTTCCACTTTTACAAACTGGCGCGCGATAAGGCGAGCTCGCCGGAGCAGCGCGCCGTGCTCGAGCGGCTCTACGAAGCCGAACTCGATCACCTCCACGAGCTGGAAGAGAAGTACCACGCGCATCTGGATCGCGAAGTGGTGGAGTTGTCGAGAGACGAGGACAAACTGCTCTCCAACTGGCTCTTCCGCGGCATACAGGTGGGAGAAACTTCCGGCGTGCGGGACCTCTATGAGGCTGCCCTGAAAATGGAGAAGCGCACACGCGACCATTTCCAGAAGCTGGCGCGCGAGCTGCCCGCCGGCCTGGAGAAAGATCTCTGCGGTGAATTGGCGGCGGAGGAAGAAGAGCACGTCGCCCTGCTGCAAGGCGAGTTGGAGCAGTTGGATTCGTGACATTCCCGTTACGTCGCGGCTTGGATCAAGCCGCGCGCCAAAGGTGACGTGAAGGCCGTCCATCGCCTGGGTACTTTATTTCTGCCGCATTTCTGCGGCGTTATTCGGGCGTTATAATACCATTGCGGAGAGAGAGATATATGATGCTATTGGCGATGGGTCTGGTCGCCGGGTTTGCACTCGGCGTGGGTACGATCCTGTCGGCCGTTGTGGTGGCGGCGAAAAAGGGCACCTTTGAGGAAGCGGGGCGGTCCCTTTCCAAGGATCGTACTAATGTCGTTCCAACAGATAACTAGACCGGTTCGACAGAACAACCCTGCTTAAAACCCCCTAAAGGCGTGTGCGGAAGGGCACGGTGGCGATCGCGTGGCAAAGCATCATGGATATGCGTTGCCAGAAGTTAGTACCTGCAGATCTTGGGGGTTAAAAGGCCAGTGGTAGAATCAGAGACAGTCAGAAGCAGGAGCTTCTGGAGGCCGTTTCCGGAATGACCGCAGCCACGTACCAAAACCAGCCCTTCCCTTACTCGCCGCGTGGAACTGCGCCCATAGCTGTACCGGCGTACGAGAGCTCGCAGTTTCAGCGGTTGGGGTTCAATGTCCTGGTGGTTTTCCTCTTCCTGATTTTCAGCCGCATCTTCGATGTGAAGTTCGGAGGTTTGCACATTACCGGCATCGCCTACCGCGTGGTTCTAGCCATGGTGCTGCTCAGCCGCGGATTTATTGTCGCGCTGAAAACCAATATCGGGAAGGCGATGCTCGGGCTAACCGTCTGGATGATTCTGTCGGTGCCGTTCAGCGTATGGAGAACTGGCAGCAAGGACCTGGTTCAGCACCAGTGGCTGGAATTCTCTTTCATCGCGTTTCTAGCCGTGGCGGGCCTGGTCAGCAACTATCAGCAGTGGTTCAAGTTATTCAAGACACTCACCTACGCATTGCTGGTTTTCACGATTATCGCCAATGTTTTTGGAGGCTCGGACAATGGCAGGCTTTTCCTGCAGCAAGGAAAGTTTGCCAACCCCAATGAGATGGCGCAAGCGCTGTTGCTCGGCCTGCCGTTGTGGGGCGTCATGATGGCGATCACCAAATCGCCGATTACGAAGGTGTTTGCGGTAGGGGTGATGGTGCTGATTCTGGCCACTACGTTCCGGACCGGCTCGCGGGGCGCTATGATCGCCTTCCTGACGATGGTACTGATCGTATTTCTTCGCGCATCGATGCCGGGCAAACTGAAGATCATATTCGCCGGTGTACTGTTTCTCGGCATGGTGATGACTACCATGCCCGGCAGGCTGGTTTCGAGATATAAGACGGTTGCCGAGGACGACGTTTCGGATATCGGCGAAATGGACGCCGCCATGGCGACCAGCGCGAGCGCGTCCACGCAGAGCCGCAAGGAGTTATTGCGGCACAGCCTGATCTTTACGTTCCAGCATCCGCTCTTCGGCGTGGGTCCCGGCATGTTTGTGGTGGCCGACGACGCTTACATGAAGAACCTCGGTTTTCGCAAGGGGAGCTGGCTGGGCACACACAATAGCTACACGCAGATATCCAGCGAACTGGGCATACCGGGATTTCTGTTCTTTGTGGCAGCTATATGGATGGCGCTGAAAGGCACTTACGGCTTGTACCGTAGAACGCGCGGCGACCCGCGGCTGGAAGAACTAGGGAATGTCACCTTGGGCTTCCACTACTGCATGGTGGTTTATGCTGTTACGATTCTGTTCGAACACATTGCATACAGCATCATGCTGCCGGTCTTCGGCGGCATGGCCGCATGTCTGCTACAGACGGCGGCAGCAGAAATCCAGCGAATCCAGGCGACTCCCCTGCCGGTAATGATGTCCCCTGCGATGTTCCACACCTATTTGGCTAAGCGACCCAAGCTGGGTCAGGCGGTCTAGCGTGCCTCACAAGCCGGTGCTATGAACCGGATCGCGGACTGGGTAGAGAGACGCGCCGGTTGGGTGGCAGCTGCCGTCGCCGCGGGCAGCGCCCTCGTATGCGCCCTGCGGGCCGCGCACATGCCGCTCTGGTTCGACGAGATCCTCACGATACTGATCGCCAAGCTTCCACACCTCTCGGACATACGGGCAGCGTGCGGGGACGGCGCGGATGGCATGCCGCCTATGTTTTATCTCGTGGTGCGCGCGATGTTGCGGCTGGGATGGAATGACTCCCTGGCGGTCCGGCTGCCCTGTGTCATTGGCTACGCGGTGTTCACGTTCTGCCTGTTTCGATTTGTTTCCCGCCAGAGGTCTGCAGTGTATGGCATAGTCGCAATGCTACTGCCCAGCCTGACGGGGTGCTGGTTCTTCGCCACCGCCGGCCGGCCGTACGGCATTCTGCTGGGCTGCACCGGGGTGGCCATGGTGTGCTGGCAGAGTGTATTCAGGGGGAACCGTCGCGGCTGGGTCGTCGTTCTGTTCGCACTGGCACTGATGGCCGCCGCGGCAGTCCACTATCTCGGTTTTCTGCTCGCATTCCCCTTTGCGGCTGCCGAGTGTTTTGGGGTGATTCAAAGGCGAAAGATCGACTGGCGGACAGTGTCGGCAGTGGTTTCGCCCGCCGCCATGCTGGCGGTTTACGCTCCACTGATGGTGAATGCCAAAAGCCACATGGGGATCCACTGGGGAAAGCCTCTGCTCATGCCGGCGGCCAGCGATGTCCTGGAGACATTTGTGCTGCCCGCGATGCCGGTGCTGGCAGTGATTCTGATCGCCGGCTTCCTGATCACACAATTGAGCTCAAGGGTGGCGAAGCCAAACTCGTCGCACAACATGCCGAAGGGCGAGTTGCTCCTGGTGCTGGCCCTGCTCAGCTTGCCGCTGGTCACGCTGCTGCTGGGACGGTTCGTGACCCACAATTTCGTGGCCCGGTATGCAATCGAGGCCATGGGCGGACTGGCGGTGGTACTGACGTACGCGGTGGGAACACTGTTTCTGGATCGCCGGGAGCCCGCCCTCCTGGCGGCTTTCCTGATGGTGGCGGCACTCACCATGAGCCAGGCTCGACACACCGGGGCCATTGGTACCACGATCCACCGGATTTCTCCCCAAGTGCTTGCTTCGGGTATACCGATCGCTGTATCACATCCATTCACATTTATTTCGATGCGCTACTACGAAGACCCGGGGCTCTGGAAACGGCTGACCTATGTGGCTAGCCCGGAAGGGGCGCTGCGATTCGGCGGATCTAATTCAGATGAGTATCTGATGATTCAAGGAGCGAAGTATTTCGGCACAAACGTGGTGCCGTACGAACAGTTCATCCGCCGCCAGGGGGAGTTCTACGTCTTCGGCGACGATGAATATCACAACTGGCTTATGCCCCAGTTGATGAATGACGGTGCCGAATCGCAATTGATCGGGTCCGGGGACCGCAGCGACCGGTTGTATCGAGTGCGTATGCCCGCCGCACGGTAGGGCCAGAGATTCCTTCTTACGGCTGGTGTATAACGGTTTAAGGCATGAATGGACCGACAGTTCCGGAACGGGTCGCTTCACTGGCTGAGACGCCTTCGCCGGAAGAAACGGGTAGCGACTGGGCCCTCCGCCTGATGGCTGCGGCGCGACGCGATCCGGGGCTTGGCACGCACCTGACCATCGCCGCGGTGCTCGTCATCATCCTCGGTATCTGCCTTCGCACGGGAATCGTTCCAATGCGCAGCTACGTCGAGGACTTGATTTTCTTTGCCGATAACGCATGGCGCGTGTTGTGGGGGCAGCGTCCTCACGTGGATTACTCGAGCGGTTTGGGTCCGGTGACCTACCTGATTTCGGCTTTGGGGATGAAGCTTGCCGGCGGGAACCTGAACGGGCTCGGCTACGGGAATGCGCTGGCAGGTGTCGCCATCGGAATCTGGGCGTATGCCCTGCTGGTGCGCCGGGTGAGCGGCTGGCTGGCGGTGGCGGGAGCAGCCATGTTGTGCCTGCTGGCGCTGGCCCCGCTGCAACTGGGAGAGGGCTTCCGGCTGTCCACCATCGCCATGAGCTACAACCGTCAGGGATACGCGCTATTGGGTTTGTTGATCATCGAGTCTTTTCCGATGCGCGTGGAAACACCAGTGCGCGGATGGGGTGGCGCTCTTTCCACAGGAGCGGTGTGCGCGATTCTGCTGTTCCTCAAGGCCAATTATTTTCTGGTGGGAGTGGTGCTGGCGGCGATTTCGGTGGTGTGGAAGGGGGGGCTGGAACGGCGGCGCATCCTCGGACTGGCGACCGGTTTTGCCGTGGTCGCAATAGCCTTTCTGGCCTACCTGCGCTTCGATGTGGGCGCCATGTGGTCGGATTTGCGGATGGCTGCGGATGCGCGTAGCGGCGCGGTTTCGCCGGCGTTTGTCATGCAGGTGTTCGCGGAGAACTTTCCGGGTTTCCTGATTCTGGCCGCGATGGCGTACCTGGCAGGGCCGACCGCGCCGGCGCACCCCGGTTGGCTGGGAAGAGTGCTTCACCGCCGGGCATTGGTGCTGGCCGGAATGGTGTACTGTGCCGGCGTGCTGCTGCTGGTGACGAATTGCCAATTGGAACGGCTGCCGCTGCACGAACTGCTGGCGCTGCTGTTTCTGGACTGCATCCTGCAATGTTGGTGGCTGGATGGACGTTATGCGGCGGTGATGGCCGTGGTAGGGATCGGACTGATCCTGGGAACGCAAAGCTCTGACGGCCTGGCGGTGGTGAACGGACTGCGGCTGAAGCTGCATACGCCGACGGCGTACGCGTACCCGGTCTCCGGCGGCGGATACAGCGGAGCGGTATTCCTGGACGATTACCTCGAGAACAAAGGTACGCACCGTGCGTACGGCAACTTCCTGGCGCTCTACCTGAACGACGGCACGAATTTGCTGAGGCGGGAAATCCACCCCGGTGAAAAGGTCATCACGATGGATACATATAATGCGTTTCCGTTCGCGTTGGGTATCGAGCCGCCGCGCGGGGGCATGGCCTCGGCCACATACCAGTATCTGTTCAGCGACCGGTTGCATCCCTCGGCGGACGCCTTCTTCGGCACTGCCGATGTGGTCATGTTCCCGAAAGAGCATGCGCTGACGGACGCCAAATGGGTCGGGATGCTGAAGTATTACATTCCTGAGATGGAGCGCCGTTACGTGCAGGTAGCGGAATCCGCCCAGTGGCGAATGTACCGGCGAAGATAGTAGTCGCGGATTATCGAAAGTTAGCAGGGCAGCTTCCGGAAACCGGATGCTACACTCCGACATGGCGGGAAGATCTCGTAGTGTAATTTTCGCTTTCTCTAATGCACGGCCTCCTACCTGGCAAATCCGATGCTTTTCAATTCCTTCCACTTTATCCTTCTGTTTTTTCCAGTTGCCATAACCGGATATTACCTGCTGCCGCACCGGTTCCGCTGGATCTGGCTGCTGGCACTCAGCGCCTATTTCTACATGGCTTTCGTACCCTACTACATCCTCATTTTGGCGGTTACGATTTTGGTGGATTACGCCGCCGGGCTGGTAATTTCGCGGAAATCCGGGGCGGAGAGGCGAATGTGGCTGGTGCTGAGCATTGTTGCCAATGTGGGTTTCCTCGCCTTCTTCAAATATTTCGTGTTCCTGCGGGAGAACCTCCTGCAAATCGGCAGGCTTGCGGGGCACGACCTGGCAATACCTACGCTTTCGATCGTCCTTCCCATCGGCCTCTCGTTTCACACCTTTCAGTCGATGAGCTACACCATCGAGGTGTATCGCGGAAACCAGCGGCCGGAGCGTCATCTTGGCATCTTCGCGCTATATGTGCTGTTTTTCCCGCAACTCGTGGCCGGCCCCATCGAACGGCCGCAAAATCTGCTGCATCAGTTTCGTGAGAAGCACTATTTCGATTACGCTGGAGTCACCAGTGGCATGAAGCTGATTGTCTGGGGTCTGTTCCAGAAAATCGTGATTGCCGACCGCCTGGCAGAGACCGTCGATCGCATTTACGCTCACCCGAACAGGTTCGGCGGACTCGCGCTCTCCCTGGCCACAGTCCTGTTCGCCTTTCAGATCTTCTGCGATTTCGCGGGCTACTCGGATGTCGCCATCGGGACCGCGCAGGTGCTCGGATTCAAGCTTATGACCAATTTCCGGCAGCCCTATCTGGCGACGTCGGTCGCCGAGTTCTGGAAGCGCTGGCACATTTCTTTATCCACCTGGTTTCGCGACTATCTGTACTTCCCGATGGGCGGAAACCGCAGAGGCCGGTGGCGCCATATTGTGAATGTGCTCATGGTCTTCGCGGTCAGCGGCCTGTGGCACGGCGCGGATTGGAAATTCGTGATCTGGGGAGCGCTCAACGGGCTGTTTGTCGTGATGGCGGGGCTGCGTCCGACCGGCAGCAATGAAGCCCGCCGCGAGGCGCCCGTCCTGGTGCGCCGCATCGCAACTTTTATCCTGGTCTGCTTCACCTGGGTATTCTTTCGCGCTGGCTCCGTGGACGAAGCATTCACCATTGTCAGGCGCCTCCTGCCTCTACGACCGGACGACGTTGTCGCCAGCATCGGCAAGGGCCCCCTGGTCATCGCCCTCGCCCTGGTCGGATTCGCAATGTCGATGCATGGGGTCCGGGAGCGCTATCGAATACGCGAACTGATTTCCCGTCAGCCGGCATGGCTCAGGTGGTCCGTTTACAGCGCGGCTCTCACCAGCATTTTGCTGCTGGGTGAGTTCGAGTCGCGAGACTTCATCTACTTTCAGTTTTAGAGAGCCCTATGACATCGAATTTTCCTGTCCATGGTACCGGCGCGACAGAGCGTCCAGCGAACTGGCGCGTATTCGTTGTCAAGGCTGCCGTGTTTCTGGCGATCTCTCTGGCGTTCACCGAGACCTTTTGGCGCAGTCTGCGATATATGCCCGCGGATAGCGACATCATGCATTTCGCCAAAGTCCGCCGGGCGGCCGACGGAGATCGCGGAGCGGTCGCGCTTGTGGGATCCTCGCGCGTGCGATACGGTCTAAACCCGCAGTCGCTCGAATACGTTGTACCGGGACGACGCTTCCGGCAACTGGGGATTCTCGGCAACAGTGCGATGCCGGTCCTCGAAGATCTGGCCAACGACCCGAATTTCCTTGGCCTGGTGATCTGCGAACTCAATCCCGCCCACTTTGGCGGTGAATACCCGCCCAGGAAACTTCCAGAGCCCTTGGCTTATACGCATCCAAAGGTGAGTGGCGCGTACCTGGAAACCCTGCTGCGCGAGCGGTTTCGCGAACATACCAGCTTCTTCAGCTACAACCTGTTTACCGAGGCGCCGCGCATCCTTCAGCACAGACCAGTGCCGGAGCCCGAACAGGCGGACCGTTTCCTCCCGTTTCGCGATCTCGGGCCCACGATCAACGAGCGGCTGATCGACCGTTGGGAGCACGTGGCGCGGGAATCGGCCGAGCGCACCAAGCGCACCGGGTCTTCGCTCATCATGCAAGTGGCACAGCACTGTGTGGAGCGGATTCGCCGGAGGGGAGGCGACGTGGCGTTCGTGCGGATGCCGGTCGACGGAGAGTTGCGTGTCGTCGAGGAAGACGCCTTTCCGCAAACCCGGAGTCTCATCCGCGACGTTCGGGCGATGGGAATCGTGGTGATCGATTTCGCCGAGATGCCAAGCCATTTTCGCTGTCCCGACGGTTCGCACCTGGAAGTTTCGGAAGCCGATCGCTTCAGCCTCAGCCTGGCTGAACGGCTTGCCGAAGAGGGTTTCTTCCGCCGGGCTGCCGGCGGCGTAATGGAGTCGGCCCAGTGGCGGAACCGGAACCGCCAGTAGCCGCGCACTACCGCAGGTTGAACTTCTTCATCTTGTAGCGCAGCGTGTCGCGCGTGATGCGCAGTAAGCGTGCGGCCTGAGTCTGATTGCCTTCGGTTTTCTCCAGCGCGCGCACCAGCAGACTGCGCTCGTTGTCTTCGAGTGACAGTCCGTCGGTGGGCATCTCCGTGCCGAGCGGAATTCCCACTAGCGGCCCTATACCGTCCGGACGCGCGATGGAGATGGGCAGACTGGCCGCGGTGATCGACGGACCTTCTTCCAGGATCATGGCGCGCTCGATAGCATTGCGCAGTTCACGAACATTGCCGGGCCAATCGTGCGCGGTCAAGAGCTTTGCGGCGGCATCGGTCACGCCCTCGATATTGCGCTTGAACTTGCGATTGTAATGCTCGATGAAAAATTTGGTCATCGGCACGATATCTTCGGTGCGTTCGCGCAAGGGCGGAATCAAAATCTGAATTACGTTCAGCCGGAAGTAGAGGTCCTGGCGGAATGCGCCTTCTTTGACGGCTTCGCGGAGATTCTTGTTGGTGGCCGCAATTACCCGCAGATCCAGATGAATGTCCTTCAGCCCACCGAGCCGGCGGAAGGTTTGTTCTTCGAGCACGCGCAGCAGTTTAGCCTGCAGCATGAGTGGAATCTCGCCAATTTCGTCCAGGAAGAGCGTGCCCTTGTCGGCCAGTTCGAAGATGCCGCGTTTCTGCGAGCGTGCGTCGGTGAAAGCGCCCTTCTCGTAGCCGAATAACTCGCTCTCCAACAGGGTTTCCGGAATTGCCGCGCAGTTGATGGCGATGAACGGCTCGGCCTGGCGCACGCTCTGATAGTGGAGTGTTTTGGCGATCAGGTCTTTACCTGTCCCATTCTCGCCCTCCAGAAGAATGGTAGTGGCCTCGCTCGAAGACACGCGCCGCACGAAATTCATCATCTCGCGCATGCAGGGAGATTCGGCGATCACTTCGCGTTTTTGAGGCGCCGCCTCTTCGGTGATGTCCTTGATGGTAGCCACGACTCCGGTGAGTTGGCCGTCGTCGTCGAGCATCTGGTTGGTGCGCATGACCACCAGGCGTTCCATGCCGTTATCGGTATGCAGGCGAACGGTGGTGTTGGGCGACGACGGCGGCTGGTTCAAGCCCACCAGCACGCCGCAGTTGGGCTCGCATACCGAACACTGAAAAATTTCCTGGCAGTGCTTGCCGAGCATCTCGTCGCTGGACATGCCGAAGAGCTTTTCCGCGGCCCGGTTGACCCCGGTGATGCGGTATTCGGGATCGTATAGAACCAGGGCGTCGGAGAGCTGGTCGAACACCGACTCCAGAACGCTGGTTCTTTGCCAGCCTGGGGTGATCTTAGACATTTACTTGAAAACTTAAATTGAGTATAGCAAGCTGGCTGCGTGTATTCGCGCAATTAGAGTCTATTTCGGGGGGAATGCCTCCCCCAATGGTGGGTGAATTCAGGTCAAACTGTCCGAATTTAGAGACTTAGCTGGTTGGCGCTGCAATTGCTACCTTCCGAACTGGAGGCATCATGTCCCACTTGAAAGTCGTATTGCCCGCTGTCATATTGCTGGGCGGTTTCCTGGTTTGTTCGACGGCCTCGTATGGCAAGCCGGAATACGTTAAGTCTACAAAGAAAGCCTGCGCGTACTGCCACGTTGATTCCAAGGCGAAGCCGAAGGAATTGACCGATGCCGGCAAGTATTACTCCGAACACAAGAGCCTCGACGGCTATACGGAGAAGAAGTAACTACACGAAAGGCGGAGGCGTGGAGTCGTCCATGATGCAAACGGTTCAGCTCGCGATCGCTGACGGGATGTACGCAGCCGCCCTTCGTGAAGCCCTGTCCCTTAGTTGCGCATGGCACGTTGAAGCGGTGGGCAAGCCCGATCCCTCCCGACAGTGTGTGATGGTGCTCGACCAGGCGGCGCTGGAACGGCTACCCATGCCACTCGCCAATCCGGAGCGGATCGTCCTGATCACCCAAAGAGATCCCCACTTGATGGCTGAAGCCTGGGACGCGGGTGTGGTATCGGTAGTGAGCGAGCAAGATCCAATCAGCACCGTCCTGTTGGCGATCATGGCCGCAGGGTTGCGTGTCGATAAACACCACGGGTCTTCCTCCCCGAGTGGAATTTCCCCCACCGTCGGAACGGCGCCTGCGTCATTACCCCCAGAAAATCGGAATTTAAGATCCAAACGTTGTAAAACTCAATAGGTTAGCCGGGATCCGGCTTGGACACCGGCGTGCACTCACTTTCAGTCTGGAAAGGAGATTTGAACATGGACCGCTCATTCGACGAATTAGAGGCCATTGTCCGAAACCGCATCTGCGGTGTGTGCACGGAACGGACCAATGAGGGCCAGTGCGGTTTGGAGAACCCGTCCAGTTGCGCGCTGTTCCGCCTTTTCCCCCAGGTTGCCCAAGCCATACAATCGGTCAGCAGCAACGACATCCAGCAATACATCGATGCCATCCGGCGCAACGTCTGTTCGGTCTGTGAGGAACAGGCGCGGGATGGATCCTGCGAAGCGCGCCGGCAAGTCCAATGCTCCCTCGATGCGTATCTGCTACTGGTGGTAGAGGCCATCGAAGAGGCCACCGGCAAGACCTTCGACAAAACCAGCATCCGTACGTTACCAGCTGGCTCGGCGGTTCCCCCGGGCCCGCAAATTCGCCTGTAAAGCGCGAATCTGGAGGTCATTCATGAATTTCAATCTTCTGCCGCTCTTAGTAGTCTGGACCGTACTCGCCCTGGCAGTACTCGCGATGTTCATCTGGCGAAGGTCGATCGCCAGCAATGAGGACGACTCTTTGCACCTGATGCACGGCACGCTCACGCAGCAGACGACAGTCGCCCAAAAGCTCGACGTTATCGACAAGTGGGGCAAAATCCTGACGGTGATCACCGTTCTCTTCGGCCTTCTGATTGCTAGCGCCTATGTCTTAGCGCAGTTCTCAGGCAGGTCTTCCCTGGGAGCCTAAGCAGAATGCAGAACCGGGCATTTTCCTCCTTGGGCCTGAGGCTCGGTTCCGTTCTCTTAGGCCTGTTTGCCGGCGTCGCCGGCACGAATTTGTACGCAGCCGGCGACGCCGCTCCCGAGTGCACCTCCTGCCACGAGCAGGGGCAGAAGTTGGCGAAGAGCGCACACGCGGCGCTCACTTGCGATACGTGTCACGAGTCGCACGACAAAGTTCCCCACGCCGCGAATATCCCCAAACCAGCCTGCATCACCTGCCACGCCGACCAGGCGGGCGATTACGATAAGGGCGTCCACGGCCAGGCCCGCAAAGGCGGCAACGAAGGCGCGCCGGATTGCTCCCTGTGTCACGGCGGAGCCCACGAACTGCTCCCCCCGAAATCCCAGGCCTTCCGCAGCGGAGTGCCCGATACCTGCGGCATGTGCCACACCGAAGTGGTCGAGCAATTCCGCTCCAGCGTGCATGGCCAGGCGCTGGCTCGCGGCATCACGCAGGCGCCGCTGTGCACGGATTGCCACGGGGAACACAAAATCCTCAAGCACACTAATGCCGCCAGCCCGGTGAATGTCAGCAACATCCGCGACACTTGCGGAAGCTGCCATGGCGACGTCCGCCTGACCCGCAAATTCGGCATGCCGAGCGACCGGCTCGTCAGCTTCGATTCTTCGTTCCACGGCCTGGCGGCCAAGAGCGGGTCGCAGACTGTGGCCAATTGTGCGAGCTGCCACGGGGTGCACAACATCCTGCCCTCGAGCGACCCCAAGAGCATGGTGAACGCCAAGAACCTGCCCAAAACCTGCGGCAAATGCCATGAAGGCGCCGGCACGCGCTTCGCCATCAGCCAGATTCATGTTGCCGAAGGCGCCACCGAACCTGAAGCTCTCAAGTGGGTACGCCAGTTTTATCTGCTGATTATTCCCGTGACCATCGGCCTCATGATGCTGCATCAGGGGGGCGATTGGGTCCGTAAGCTCATCCGCCTGCGCTTCCGGGCGCAGCGCACGACTCCGCTCGGGCACGCTACACACGGAGATCACGAGATCCGCATGCTGCCTTTCGAGCGGATCCAGCACGCCGTACTTGCCATCTCTTTCCTCACCCTGGTCTGGACGGGCTTCGCCTTGAAGTATCCCGACCAGTGGTGGGCGCGTCCGCTGCTTCTGCTGGAAGGTGCGCGATCCATGCGCAGCTTGATCCATCGCGTGGCGGCCGCGGTCTTCATCGGGATTTCGGTGACGCACCTGGTCTCGCTCATTGTGAGCCGCAGATTGCGCGATCATTGGAAGGAGATGCTGCCCAATACCAACGACCCGCGCGAGGCGCTTTCGGGCTTCGCCTACAACCTTGGGCTTGGTGACCGGCCGCCGGTGCGGTCGCCGCACAGCTACATCGAAAAGGCGGAATATTGGGCGGTGGTATGGGGCGCGATCGTAATGATCGCGACCGGCAGCCTGCTGTGGGCCAATAACCTTGCGATGAAACTGCTGCCCAAAGCCTGGCTGGATATCTCAACTTCCGTACACTTCTACGAAGCCCTGCTGGCGACCCTCGCCATCGTGGTCTGGCACTTTTACTCAATCATCTTCGACCCCGACATCTATCCGCTGAACACCGCATTCCTGACCGGCAAGACCGTAAAGAAACAGGCCCACTCAGTAGAACATCAGAAACCGCCGGTTCCGGCCGCGGGAGACTAAGACATACGCATGACGCCCAATAATCTTCCAAAAGGGGGACGTGGATGGTTGTCCCCCCTGATTCACCTTTCGAATAACTGGATCAGCCTGGTGGGAGTCGTGCTTGTCACGACCACCACCATCCTCTGGCTGTTCCTCCTGCCGGTCACCTTGAAGGGAGAGACGGAAAATCCCTATCTGGGAATGCTCGCCTTCCTGACGATTCCGGGCCCGTTCTTCGGCGGCCTGATTTTGATCCCGCTGGGCATGTGGCTCAAGCGTAGACGCGAAGGCCGCGGCGGCATCTACCCGCCGGAGTTCCCGACCCTCAACTGGAGGAATCCGGAGCTGCGCAAGCTGGTATATTTCATCGGCGCGACCACCGTGGCCAACGTTATCATCGGCAGCCAGTTGGCCTACAGCGCGGTCAACTATATGGATTCCGTGAGCTTCTGCGGCAAGACTTGCCATACCGTGATGCAGCCGGAATATACCGCTTATCAGAGTTCCCCCCACTCCCGCGTGGAGTGCGTGAAGTGCCACATTGGTCCTGGCGCGAGCTGGTTTGTTCAAAGCAAGCTTTCCGGCACCAGGCAGTTGTTTGCGGTCGCGTTCCACACCTATCCGCGGCCGATCCCAACCCCGGTGCACAATCTGCGCCCGGCACGCGAAACCTGCGAAGCCTGCCACTGGCCTCAGAAGTATGGCGAGGACCGCCTGCGGGTGATCAACAAATTTGCCGACGACGAAACCAACAGCCTGACCAAGACCGTGCTGCTGATGAAAATCGGCGGCGGCAATCACGGCATCGGCATCCACGGAACCCATCTGGGACCCGGTGTCCGGATCCGTTATGCCGCCACCGACGAGCAGCGCCAGAATATCCCATGGGTGGAGTACAACGGCCCCGGCCGCCAGACGCTCTACACCACTACCGACGCCAAACCCAACGGCGGCGGCGCGCCGATTCGCGAGATGGATTGCATCGACTGCCACAACCGTCCCTCGCACGCCTACGACCTGCCGGACCGCGGCATGGACAAAGCTATGGCTGCCGGCGCGATCTCGATCACCCTGCCGTTCGCCAAAAAGAAGGGTGTCGAGATTCTGAAGGCCAACTACTTGAGCCGCGACGAGGCCGCGCAGAAAATCCCGGCTGCGTTCATCAAGTATTACCAGGACACTTACCCCGCGATCTACGCCCAGCGGCAGGCCGAAATCGCCGCCTCCGCCAAAGAGGTTCTGGCCGTTTGGAATCGCAATATCTTTCCCGAAATGAAAGTTACCTGGGGCGTCTACCCGATGAATATCGGACACACGGATTTCCCCGGCTGCTTCCGCTGTCATGACGGCGGCCACAATGCCAAGGACGGCAAGAGTATCTCGCAAGACTGCAACGCCTGCCATAATCTCCTGGCGATGGACGAGGCCGCTCCGAAGATCCTCAACGATCTGGGGATAGTCGAAGCTCAGGCAAAATAAGTCACGACGGGTAAGAGTCGGCAGGCGAGAGTGCCTCGCCTGCCACGACAGGCACGACAGGCACCTTCGTTCTGGAAATGCGCGGTTCGGCGTGGTATTATCACTCACATTCCGCGGCCACTCGAGGTGCTGCAATGAGATTGCTGATATGCGTATTTTTGGCGACAGCGAGCGCATGGGGGGCGGATGCGCCCGGCCCGGCGACTCTTAAAACTCCCACTCCTGCCAATCCGATACCTGCGTTTCGAGGGGACACCGTAACGCTGGTGGCGAGTAAGCTGACTTTGGGAACGGCGGTACAGTTGACGGCGACGAACCGGTCGAGCGATCCTCCGGCAACGATCGCGATCACTGCCAATCCCACGAGCGATACGAATCTTGCCTTTGCGGTTCCGCCGTCGCTCTCGTTCGGCAAGTGGGAGTTGTCGGCGCCCGCCGGTGTGGTGATCAACTCCACGCCTGCCACCATCGAGGTCAAGCCGCGAGCGCCCACCATCGATTCGGTATCCCCCCAGGTGCTTTACCTGCCGAAAAATCAAAAGGAGTTCGCGATTATCGGTGCTGGATTCGTGGAGGACAAGAACGACTACTATCTGCAGTTCCTCGACGCGCCTTCGCCCGTCCGGTGCGATCCAAATGCCCAGCCGCCCACTACTGCCGCCTGCTACGACGTCTCGATCTCGCCGGATCGCCAGCAGATACTGTTTACGTTTAAGGACGTTTCCGACCTGTCGAAATTTGCGGGAAAGAGGCGCTTCGCCGTTTCCGTGGGCGGGACCAATTCCAACGCGGCAGACGTTACGTTTTCCCCGGTCAATGAAAATACGCCGCGCTACTGGGCGCTGGCGATACTGGGCGGAATCTTCCTGATCATCTACATGATTTTGCGCGACGGGGAGAAGGGCCTTTCGCACGAATCCAAGGGCTCGGCCTATTTCCTATCGGCACTCTTCCTCGATAAACAAACCAATACCTATAGCCTCTCGCAATGCCAGTTCTATGCCTGGACCAGCGCGAGCATACTGGGTTATATCTATCTGGCGGCCGCCAAGAGCATGATTCAGGGAAGCATGGCCTTTCCCGATATTCCGGCTGGATTGCCCGGCATTCTGTTGGCGAGCGCAGGCACGACCGTTCTGGCAGCGGGAATCTCCAATTCCAAAGGCAACAAGGGTGCCGGCGAGATTCATCCGTCGCTCGCGGATTTCATCGCGGCGGGCGGCGTAGTGGCGGCGGAACGCCTCCAGTTTGTAGTGTGGACGATTGTCGGCGTAGTCACCTTTGTTCGCCTCGTGTTTCTGAGCGATCCGTCCACAATCGACGGGCTGCCGCAGATCCCGAACGGCTTCCTGCAACTCATGGGGATCAGTTCGGCGGGTTATCTGGGCGGCAAGTTGGCGCGCAAGGCGGGTCCGACGATTACGGCGGTCATGGCGACGGCCAGTGCCGATGTGTTGACGTTGGAACTGAAGGGTGTCGGGCTCTCCCAGAATGCCACGTTCTCCATCGGGGACGACGACGTGTCGCCGGCGCAGATCCAAGGCGACCTTCCGGAGATTGTCCAAAAGGATGCCACGAACAACGAGCCGGGATTCGCCAAGCTCCTTCGCCTACGCATCGCCAATCCCAAAGCGACGTGGCTGGGGGCAAATGTGGTCGTGAGGATCACGAACCCCGATCAGCAGGAGGCCGTTGGGCGGTACACGGTGGCCGGAGCCCCACCCATGCCGGTTCCCGTGGGGGCCGTACCGGCCCCAGCACCTCCGCCGAAGCTTACACCCGCTACAAATCCGGCGTAATAACCCTGCGTAACGGCGCAACCTCGCTCCGCCGTGTGTTATCGTTTTTACCGTATGCGACGGGCCCTCTGCGCCGTTGCCTTGCTGGCGCTGGTGTGCCTTCTAGTGCATGCGGCCCGCGTCGGCCTGGCGGGCGATTACATCGATCCTATCAGCAAGATCACGGCTCAGGACGAAGCCCTGTACGCGCACTCCGCCATCGCCATGGCGCGCGACGGCGACTGGCTCACGCCGCGTTTTATGGGGCGCTACGCGCTCTATAAACCGCCACTGCTGGTCTGGATTGCCGGTGTCTCGGGCAAACTTCTGGGCGTCTCGCGGTTCTCGCTGCGCCTGCCCATCGCCATTCTCTCCGCGCTCGCTCTCGGGTTGATCTTCTTATGGGCCGGCGAACTGGCCGGGTGGCAGGCCGGCGCCGCGGCCGGCGTCCTGCTGCTCTCGAACCACCTCTGGCACACGCTGGCCGCGCTTTGCATGACGGACGGCCTACTGCTCGCCTTCTACATTGCCGCCTTCTATGCGCTTTTCTGCGATCCCTGGCTGGAATCGCGGGCGGCGCTGCTCGGGTTTTCCGCCGCAGTGGCGGCCGCCATCCTTACCAAAGGGATCGCAGGCATCCTGCCGTTGGGGGTTCTGGGATTGTATTGGCTTTGCGCGCGCCGTCAGGAACGGCCGGCTTTCTGGCGCGTCTGCCTGGCCGCGGTGCTCGCCCTGGCTTTCGCCGCGCCTTGGTTTCTGTACCAGTACGTCGTCCATCCGCGATGGTTTTGGACCGAGCACATCGCCGTCGAGATCCTGGGTTTCGGCGCCGGCGCACCGCCGCAGACTTCACACGAGAATCAGGCGTTGTTTTACCTGATGCGCCTGGCGGCTACCGATCCGCTTTTGCTGGCCGCGGCGGTGGTGGCGATTCCCGCCTTCCTCTCAGACTTGCGGCGGCGCGGTAGTGCGCCGGTGTTACTGGCCGCGTGGATCGGTGTAGTGCTGACCGCGGTGCTCGGCTGGCAGTATCGCAACGCAGCGTACATGCTGCCACTGGTGCCTGCACTGGCGCTGCTGGCCGCGGCCTGGGGCCCGTTTCGCACGCGGCGCTACGCGCCCTGGATGCTGGTGGTGCTGGCCGCGGCCTTTCTGGTCAAGGCTACCGCGCCCGAACTCCCCTGGGGCCTGGATTATCGCGCAGGCACGGTGCAGCCCACTGCACCGATTCTGTCCGAATACTGTGGGCTCGCACGCGGCAACGAACTGATTATCCTGGACGTGACCGACGACTTGTACGCGGCGGCGCTGCCCCTGGCCCGTCTCCGCTACGCCACGGTCGCGCCTGTAGCGACACCCTCGGGCCCGTATAACATGCCGTTCGCCGAGATGGGAATTTCGGTGACCGTCGATCAGTTTAACCACGCGGCCCGCTATACGCCCGCCTTTCGCGCCCAGTTGCGCGAGTGGTCGCTCGATTCGGGCGCCCCGATCGCGACGCTGATCACGGCGCGCACGGGGGCCGATCTCGCGACCCTGATCGGTGCTCACCCGGACAGCGATTTCCTGATTCCGGGCGCGTATCGCAATGCTGTCGAAACGGCTCCGCAGGAGGTGATCGGCGAGGCGGCGGACTATTTGCTGTTGCTCTCACGCACGCCGCGGCCGCCGCTGGCGCCTCCGGCGTGGAGTTGCCGGATGTAGTATTCAGCGAGAGGCGGCGGGAAGGGGGTTTCCAGTGGGGCCCACCCTCCGGCACGAGACGCTGATTCTCACGCGTCTTACGCGAAAGCCCTTTTGCTCGAGTGCGGAGTACTGATCAACGGTGTAGGCGTTTATCACCCGGGTGGGACCGCCTTAAGTGTGCGTCAAGTAGACCTGTCGCCTCACTAATCGAATTAATTCATTGCTCGAGCACAATCAGTTCGCTTATGGGACTGGAGAGATGCGCGATACGTATCGCATTCCGACGGAGCACTTCAGCCGCAACCTCAGTTGGATAGTCGCATGACCGGAGGATGACCACTTTCGCGCCCGAGATCTTCCCAACCAGAGATTCGAAATCGTTATCGGTCGAGACCAGGACGAAGCCGCGAACGACCGCGTATTCCAGGATCCTGCGATCGCCCGCGCCGGCGAGCCCGTTGCGAAGGGCGCTTTCGGACTCGGGGAACAGATCTTGCAGCAGAGCAACGAGCCGTGGTGACAAGCTTTCGTCGAACAGGAGCTTCATCCTATGGAAGCTTTGTTCCCCGCGGCCAGTTCGGCAGCATAAGCGTACACAGCGAGGAAATCGTCCGGCTCAAGCTGGGGGTAGTCGGACAGAATCTGCTCGGTCGAGGCGCCGCTGGAAAGCCACTCCAAAATCTCCTGCACGGTGATTCGATGGCCTCGAATGCAGGGTTTGCCGAACCGCACCTCAGGGTCAATCGAGATCCGTTCCAACAGTGAGTGATGGGTCGCAGGCATTTTGATTCCCTAGTCCATTGTAACCGGGTTCATGAGACGGACCAACGCGCGGATAGGGCGTTTCCCGGCGACTTGGCACGCCGGGCCCACCATGGCCGAATCACGCTTCCTTCGCACGGTGTGTGCGCTGCGCGGCGCTCACTACGGCGGCGGATCGCAGCCATCGGGGCACCAGGCTCTCCAGGAGCACGACGGTTTTGTAAATTGCGCCCGGCACCACGAAGAGCTTGCCCTGTTGCAGCCCGCGCAGGGAGGCGTCCACTACGTCGTCGGCGCGCATCCACAACCATGAGGGAATGCCGTCGCGGCTCATCCCCATGGCGTCGTGAAAGCCGGTGACGGTGAATCCGGGACACAGGGCCTGCACGCGCACAGGCGAGCCGGAGCCGCGCAGTTCCAGATCGAGCCCTTCGGTGAAGCTGTTCATCCACGCCTTGGTGGCGCAATAGCTGACGTTGCCCGGGCTCTGGCCGAAGGCAGCGACCGAGGACACGTTGATGACGCGGCCGCGGCCGCGGGGCACCATCGCGGCCAGGGCGGCGCGAGTCAGGCGCAGGGTGGCCATGACATGCAGGCGATGCATGCGATCCTGCCCTTCGAGTGGGGTTTCCCAGAAGCGGCCCTTAGTGCCGAAGCCGGCGTTATTGACCAGCAGGTCCAGTTCAGGGACTGCCGCGATCCGTCCCTCGACGCGGGCCAGGTCTTCCGGTAGGGTCAGGTCGGCCGTCACGATCTCCGCTTCGCCCAAATCGCGCGCCAACTGTTCCAGCTGGTCGCGACGCCGCGCCACCAGGATCAACTCGAAGCCGTCGCGCGCCAGGCGCCGTGCAAACGCCTCCCCGATCCCACTGGAGGCTCCGGTCACCAGGGCTATCCGCCGTGTGTTTTGCATACCGGTTTCAGTGTACGCCCGCGCAAAAAAAGAAACGCACCCGGGCGTGGGAGCCCGAGTGCGCTTTTGGTGCCGCGGAGGGTTGTTAGAACCGCAAGTACGCGCCAACCTGCAACTGGCGGGCGGACGATACGGTGCTGCTGATCACGCTGTAATTGCCGTAGCTCTTGACGGAGCCATCGGTGTTCAACGTGGGTGCCGCGAAGGTGGCGTTGGGAGTAGAGAACGACACCGTATTGGTCAGATTGAAGGCCTCGCCGACGAACTGCAATTTGATTTTCTCGCTCTTGAAGGTGAAGGTGCGCGAGATGTTCTCGTCGATGTTGAAGAAGCCCGGCCCGCGAAGGAGGTCCCTGCCGGTGGTGCCGAGGGTTCCCACGGCCGGGTTGGTGAAGGCGGTGCCGTCGAAATACGGGGTATTCGGATCGTGGCCGCCCAGGATCTGGACTACCGGATTGATCTGCGATGCCGTCTGCCCCTGGCCGCCGGCGTTGGTCGAGTTGTTCGAGCCGAGGGTGAATGGCAGGCCGCTGAAGCGGCTGAGGGTGCCGCCGATCTGGAATCCGCCGGCGATCAACGCGCCCGCGCCGTGGTTGAGGAACCTGTGCCCTTTGCCGAACGGCAACTGGTAGACGTGATAAAGCTGGAACGTGTGTTTGCGGTCGAAGCCGGCCAATTGCTTATTCAGTGCATACGACACGGGGTAGGCGCGGAAGATGGTGCCGTCGCCGTTGTCGCCGTTGTAGTTGTCGATGGCTCGGGAGAAGGTGTAGGCCATGCCGACGATGGAGCTGCCGAAGCGCTTCTTCACGTTGGTCTGGAGCGCGTTGTAAGTAAGGTCGCCGAACGGCTGATACTGGTTGAGGTCGGTGGTGAGGTAGGGAGCGAACTGCCTGCCCGCGTTACCCGTGTTGGGGGCCGAACCATTGATGTTGACGGCCATCATCTGGTGCACGGCGTGCGTGCCCACATAGCCCGCTTCGGCCGTCAGGGTCGGGGAGAATTCACGCTGGAGGAAGAAGTTCCAGCTCTGAATGTAGCCCCGATTCATGTACTGGGGGAACGAGGCGGCAATGCTGGTGCTTGGCAGATACGTGGTGGGAGAGGCAACGGTGGACGCGGTGATCTTGCCGCCGCTGATATCCGGGGCGGTGGGCGCGGGAATGCCGGTCCGCAGGGTGGCTATGGGAACGCCCGTATTGGTGACGAACTGGTAGGAATTCGCCGGTTGGAAGTCCTGGTTGAGCACCGAGGGGAATGCGTTGCGCTGGTTGCGCATGTTGTCGGGATCGATGGTAATGCCGTAGCCGCTGCGGATCACGGTCTTGGGGCCGAGGCGGTAGGCCAAGCCGAGGCGAGGGGCAAAACCCTTCTTGCTGGCGGATGCGCCGGTGTTCCAGGGAACGCTGCCTTCGCCGCCAATCAACTCCGTAAGCGTACCGGTGTCGAACCGGGTTGCGCCATACCAGTTGTGGGCGAAAATCGGGTAGTATTCCCAACGCAGGCCATAGTTGATGGTCAGGTTGCGGGTCACCTGCCACTGATCGCGGGCATAGAAGGCCCAATCGGAGAAGCGTAGCGAGTTCGGGTTCTGGAACTGGGTGATTTTTCCAACACGGCTGGGGTCGCCGAGGAGGAACTGCGCCCAGGAATTGGCCGGGACGCCATTGAAATTCACCGCCGCACCGCCCTTTAGCGCGGTCAGCGTGCCGTCGAAGCCAAAGGTGCCGCGCGCCGTGCCGAACGTCCCGCCCTGCGGCTGGAAGTGGTTCAGCGCGTACTTGTCATATTCGAAGCCGAAGCGCAGGTTGTGCGCTCCCTTGGTCTTACTCAGGTTGATGGCGGTGGTGTATTGGTTATCGCGGAACAGGAACGGGCTACCGGTATTCGTATTGCCGATGTTGGCGACGCCGGTCACCTGGAATCCGGGGACGCCCATATAGTTCGGTCCCACGCCGTTGGTGCCCGGTATTTTCAGAACGTCCGTCCCGTAATCGCCGTTTTGTTCGTCGCCATTCGCGCCAATGTTTTGGCGGGTGTAGCCGACGTTGCCATCCACCAGAACTGTGGGCGAGATGGTGTAGGTGAAGCCGGCCGCGGTGGTTTGCACGCGTCCACCGGCGTGGCCCGGGTTTCCGCCGCCAAACGCGTCGCCGCCCGCCACCGGTCCCAAGACCAGCAGAGCCACGATGTCCATGGGCGAAAGGCTGTAGCGGCCCCAGACCATCAGCTTGTCGGTGGGGTTGTAGTTGACCTTGAAATCCCAGTTATCGCGGTTGTACTGCGTGTTGCCGTAGGCGTCGTAGTTGCTGGTAAAGGTGTTCGGCCGGGTCAAAGTAGGCAACAACGCGGTCAAGGTGGCGGCCGCCGGGTCGATGCGCGTGGAGGGGATCGTGTTATTGGCGAAAGGGGTGCGGCCGGTGCCGTCGGCGTTGCCGGTGAGCGGATCATAGATCGTGACGCCGGTGGCGCTGAGGTCTCCCGTGCGCATGGCCGCGGTGGGGAGGGTCAGGTTGGTGCTGGCCGCATACTGCCGGCGCTTGGTTCCCTGATAATCCAGGAAGAAGAAGAATTTGTTTTTGCCATGGATCAGTTTCGGAATCCAGACCGGGCCGCCGAAGGCGAATCCGTACTGATTGAAGATGTTTTTGTTCAGCGGGCTGGTGTGTGAGAAGTAGTTCACCGCCGTCATCTCGTTGTTCTGATTCCGCTCGAACGCGACGCCGTGGTATTGATTGGTGCCCGACTTGATGGCCACGTTGATGGCCGCGCCGCCCGCCGCGCCCTGCTCGGCGTCGAACGAGTTGGTGGTGATGTTGACGGTCTCAATGGATTCCGGCGGCGGGACGTAGGCGATGTTCACCGGCAGCCACGGATAGGATACGGTGGCGCCATCGAGCTTGGTGCTGTTGCCGGTGGAGGAAACGCCGTTCATGAAAAGCGTCTGGGCGCGCTGCGGATTGCCCGCCTCCGAGTTGGCTTCGCGGGTAGCCGGGATGCCGGCGCCCGGAACCAGATACAAGAGGCTCTGGAAGTTTTTGCCTTCACCTCCGCTATAGGGCAATTCCACCACTTGTTGTGCGGAGATCTCCGAATGTACGTCGGCCTTGTCGGTTTGGAGGATGGCGGAGCTGGCCAGCACTTCGACGGTCTCGGTGGCCTGGGCGATCTTGGCCTGGAAATCGACGCGCCGTACCTCATTCGCATTCACCGCAACCTGATCCACGATCGTCTTCTGGAAGCCCTTGGCCTCCATCGTGACCTTATAGGTACCCAGTTGGAGATTGCTGAACAGGTAAGCCCCGCGGGCATCCGTATCAGACTGCCGCGAAACTCCGGTATCGACATTCAAGGCGGTGACTTTGACGCCAGGAATGGCGGCGGAGCTGGGATCGGTCACGTTGCCGGTGAGCGATCCGTAAAGAACCTGGGCGTCGAGCATGTGGGACGTACAGGCCAGCGCGATCAGCAGAGTCGCGCAGCGGAAGATCAACAGAGTCCTTGCTTGCATGGCTAACCTCTCAAACGACTTCGTTTGGACTTCAAACTATATGACTATATAGACTCACTTTCTTTTGCCGAAGTCAAGGCCAAGGTGGACCAATTCGGATCTTATTGTCCCTGCGGGAGGATTTCGAGGTAGTCGAGGGCGGCTGTTTCGCCGCCGTCGGGGATGCCTTCGATGCGAATCTCGTCTCCGGGGCGGAGCGCGATTCCGGAGACGATCCGGCGGGCGGAAGAGGACGAGTCGATGCGGCGCGTGGGCAGGCGGTCGGCAGCGGTCCATTCGTCGACGACCTGGCGGCCGACAAGCAGGCGGAAGTGCGAGATGCCGTCGATCTGGTCGAAGTAGCGGACGTTGAGGTTGTACCAGCCGGCCGGACCTTCGTAGGGTAATGTGGCCGAACATTTGGCGACAGGGCAGGAGACAGCCTTGCCGCCGGACGCGGCCTCCCATGGGGTCACGTCGCGCACGGTGTAGCCTTCGAGCTTCATGGATTCGGCTTCGAAGCGCCCGGGGTGATGGCCGACGCGGCCTTCGGCATCCGGGATTCCGGAGGCGCGCAGGAACCAGTTGTTGACGGCATCGCGCCAGACCTGCGCCTGGCCGGACTGATAGGTGAGTTGGGCCAGGACATCTTCATACCGGTGGTCGTCGATGCGGCCCTTGAGGGTCTTCCACTGGCGAATGTAGCCTTCCACGGCGTCCGCGCCTTCGTAGTGCGCGTCGTAGAGGTGCTGGATCACGGTCTTGCCGGAGTGAAGTTTGTAGGTGTAGGGAACGTGGTGGAGGAAGAGCAGCAAGTCGTCGGGACAGGATTCGAGGGACTCGTAGACCTTGGCCACGGCGGGGCGGTACTGTCCCGATGTAGCCGGTGCCTTTGGCGACGGTGCGCTCCATGCCGGCGCCCTTTTCGTCGGCGTTGTGCCACTGGCCCCAGCCATTGCGTTCGGAGGCTTCGACGCTGACGCCGTAGTGGTTGCCGACGATGTCGGTGAGGGTTTGCAGGCCGAGCGGGCCGGTGTAGTTTTCGTACGTGCGCCAGGAAGTGAGTTGGATGGAGTTGACGGTTTCCACCGTTTTGGGATCGGCGCCGAAGGTGAGTTTCGTCCACTCGTCGATGATCTGCTGCGCGCTGAGATCGGGATTCCAGGCGAGGCGGCCGAAGCCGTAGAGGTTGGCCTGCGAGAGATGATTGCCGTACCAGTTTTCGTCGAGGCCGACGTTGGAGACGCCGACGAAGCCTCCGGTGGGGCGGTGGAAGGTTTTGCCGGCGACCAGGGCTTTCACGGGCGTGGCGCCGGGGCGGCGTGCATGTCGAAATCGAGCACCTACTTCCACATGGGGACGAGGAAGACGGTGTGGCGGGACTGGCCGAAGTACTCCTGGGTGATTTGCAGTTCGATGGCCTGGTTGGTTTTCTCCAGCGCTCCGAACAGCGGTGATGCGGGTTCGCGCACCTGAAAATCGATGGGGCCGTGTTTGATCTGGACGATGACGTTGTCGTCGAATTTGCCGTCGAGCGGTTGGAAATTGTCGTAGGCGGCGCGGCCGCGGTCGTTCTTCGGGTTGGTCCAATCGGCGTGGTGGTCGTAGACGAAGCCGCGGTAGAAGAGCAGGCCGCCGTGGGGTTTCAGGGCGCGCGCCACGACGTTGGCGGCGTCGGCGTGGGTACGGCCATACGTGGAAGGGCCGACGCGGCCTTCGGAATCGGCCTTGAGGACGATGCCGGCGAGATCGGGGATGGCGGCGTAGAGCGCGTCGATTCGAGCCTTCCACCAGGCGGCGACGTTGGGATCGAGAGGATCGAAGGTGTCGAGTCCGCCGATGGATTTGGGGCTGCCGAAATCGACGGCCAGGGCGACGCGAACGCCCCAGGGTCGGAAGGCCTCGGCGATGCGCGCGATCTGGGGGATGAAATCGGCGGCGAGCACGCGGGGGTTGGCGTTGACGTTATTGATGGAGCAGGCATTGATGCCGAGGGAGGCGAGCAGACGGCCGTAGTCGGCGACGCGCGTGAGGTCGGCGCGGGCTTGCAGGTTGTCCCAGAAGATGGAGCGGCCGCCGTAGCCGCGCTCGATGGTGCCGTCGAGGTTGTTCCACTCGTTGACCCAGCGCACGGGGGCGTAGGGGGACTGCTTCTCGTTGAGTTTGGCGATGGGTTCGCCGAGGGCGATTTTGCGGAGGAAGGCGAAAGCGCCGTAGAGACTCCGCGATCGTTGGCGGCGGTGATGACGGTGTAGGAGACGCCGTTGAGGGACGCGGTGGTGAGCCAGTAGGCGTCGGGGGGAAGGTCGGCCTCGATGTGGAGTTGGTGAAGATCGGCGAGAGTGCCGAGGAGGATGGCGGGTTCGGCGGGCAGGGTGGATTGGACGCGCAGGGTTCGGCCGAGCATGCCGCGGATGCCTCGGAGGAGTTCACGTTGGGCAGATTGGGCTGCGGGTGAGGATGGTGAAAGTGGCGACGGCTGCAGGCAGGGCGCGGTACTGGCGGGCAGAGGCATCGTCCAGCGGGGCGTGGCGGAGCCAGGCTTCGGCTCCGGTCTCGGCGTGGAGGGTGAGGGCGGCGAAGAGGAGGAGATTACGAAGCATTATGGGGTGCCTTTTTTTGACGACGTCCGAGCTGCGCTCGGATTGGCAGGCTGAAGCCCGCCCCACCAAAGCAGGTGGCACAAGGCTGGGGATGGGGCGCAAGAGACGGCTGGGGATAGGGCGCGAGAGCTGCATCAGTAGGGGATTTTGACCGGGCTGTCGTCTTTGGGATCGGCCCAGCGGTCGTTGGGGACGGTGGGGGTCCAGCCGGGACGGCCGGGGTCCTGATCGTAGGGGTAGCCGGCCAGGCGCTGGTAGAGTTCGCTGTACTCGCGAAGTTTTTCGCGATCGAGCTTGATGCCGAGACCGGGTGCATCGGGGACTCGGATGGCTCCGTTTTCGTAGCGCATGAGGCCGCCTTGAATGACGTCGTCGGTGAGGTGATGGTAGT
>CAWDWK010000016.1:0-22148 GCA_963805775.1 uncultured Solibacteraceae bacterium
GGAGTTCGTGCCGTCCCAGCCCATCTCTAGCCGGTTGCTCCGGTTCTCCCGGAAGGCAACGCGGTTCCTGCTGCCGATCTGCTGATCGACCTTCAGCACCTGATTGTAGAAGCTGTCCTTGTCGGGCGCGTCGAAGAACTGATTTCCCTGAGAATATCCTTGGCCGGGCGAATTGGTATTCGGCGCGGGGAAATAGCTGATGATGTTCTTGGCGATGGCGTTGATCCTGTTGCTGGGGATAATGTTCCCCGCGAAAGGCTGTCGCACCCACGTCCCATTGACGTTTTGCCCTGTGGCGGGATCGTAGATCGTAATCTGCTGTCCGACGCCATTTACTAACTTGCTGAAGTCGCCAGTGGAAAATTCCGGCGCGGGGACTGACAGCGTATACGGACGCGGCGTGTTTTCACGATACCTTTCATAATCAAACATGAAAAAGGTCTTGTTGCGGCCATCGTAAAGTTTCGGAATGTAAACCGGGCCTCCGATCTGACCGCCATATTGATCGAGATAGTGATCGCCTTTCGGCGCGCCGACGGCATTGTTCTGGAACGCGTTGGCGTCCCAGGCCTTGCGGCGGGCAAATTCGTAAGCTGTCCCGTGTGGCGCATTGGTGCCGCTCTTCAACGACACGTTGACGATACCCCCACTGGTATGGCCGTACTGCGCGTCATAAGAATTGGTCTGAATCTTGAACTCCTGCACGGCATCGACCGGTGGCACATAGGCAAGATTGTTGGTGCCGGCCTGCGCATTGTTGGGCGTCCCGTCCAGCAGGAATTCATTGCTTTCGTACAGCCCGCCGTTCATGGTCCACTGCGCAATGGCCCCGTTATCGAACGGTCGCTGGTAAATCACCGTCCCGTTGAAATTCACGCCCGCGGCAATTTTGGCGAGCATGAACGGATTCCGGCCATTCAGGGGCATTTCTGCGACGGTGCGCTCATCGACGAGCGTGCCGCGATCGGCCTTGGCGGTCTCGAGCAGCGGCGCCTCTCCAGTGACGGTAAGTTGCTCCGTTACCGCACCCACTTCCAGACCGATATCCAGCCCGACCGTATCGCCCACGCTCAACGATAGGCCCTCGCGCACGAATTTCTTGAACCCCGGTGCTTCAACCGTGACGCTGTACGAACCCGGTTTCAGAAAGGGGACCGCATATTGGCCCGCGCTATCCGTTAGCGTGGAACTGGCAATATTGGTCCCTGTGTTCTTAACTTCGACCTTTACTCCGGGCGCGGCCGCCCCGGAGGAGTCCGCGACCCGGCCCTTGAGCGTGGCATCCACTCCTTGCGCATACAGGCCGGCCGGAACGGCCAGGCAAAAGAAAGAAAGGCATAACGCAAGCTTTCGTCGTGTCATCTCCCCTCCTCGTGGCGTCTAGCCTGACGGACGATCGACCCGGACCCTCAACCCTCGCTGACACCCTTGGGCGGGATTATATCCCCGGTTCCAAATCGGCGACGCGAACCGACCGATTATCGCGGCACCCCATCGAACCGCCGGTTTCGAGCGGCGGAGCCCAGGCCCTAAAAGATTCAATCACCTACAACGTACGTCTATGTCTGTTCCGGTCCACTCGAACGCAAACACAAATAATGAAAAAATCCTTGACAACTTTCGCGCACGCCCCCCGAACGAATTTGATATAGACTGAATACCACTTGGGAGGCCACGAATGGACAGGCCCACACCTGAAAAATCATCCAGCGGCGCGACACGTCGTGAACTGTTTCAAATCGGGAACGTTCTCGCGCTGCCCGTCTTACTGAGCGCATTTGAAGCCGATGCGGCGCCCCCGCCAGGTCCCCTGAAGACTGGACCCGGGATGGAGATCTACCAATCGATCGGCGTGGAACCGGTCATCAATTGCCGCGGCACGTTTACCATCATCGGTGCGTCCGTCGAATTGCCGGAAGTTCGGGCCGCCATGGAGGCTGCCTGCCAGTACAACGTACAACTGGACGAGTTGGCGGATGCGGTCGGCCGGCGCCTCGCAGAACTTACCGGGGCTGAATGGGGGATGGTCTCCGCCGGTTGCGCGGCGGGACTCAAGCACGTGACCGCCGCTTGCGTCGCGGGCGGCAACCCGGAGAAACTCGTTCGTATCCCCGACCTGACCGGTTTCGACAAAACCGAGGTAGTCATCCCCAGGAGCTCACGAAGTGTATATGACCACGCCATTCGCAACATCGGCGTAAGAGTCATCATGGTGGACACCGCCGAGGAACTCCAGAACGCGCTCAATTCGCGCACCGCGATGATCTACCTTTCCGCTGGCGGTCCGTCCACGTCGGGACCGCTGGCTCTCGAGAACGTTGCCAAGATGGCGAAACCCAGGAACATCCCGATCCTGGTCGACGCGGCAGCCGAAATACTGACCATTCCAAACGTTCACCTGGAAAAGGGCGCCACCGTCGTGGCGTATAGCGGCGGCAAGGCGATCCGCGGGCCGCAGTGTGCCGGACTCCTACTGGGCCGCAAAGACCTTCTCATGTCTGCCTGGCAGGCGAGTTCGCCGCACCATGGCCCGGGTCGCGACAATAAGGTCGGCCGCGAAGAAACCATCGGTATGCTGGCGGCTGTTGAAGCGTGGACGAAGCGCGATCATCAAGGGGAATGGAAAACCTGGCTTTCGTGGCTCGACGAAATCGGCAAGCGCGTTTCCGCGATCGATAGCGTAAAGACCTCCGTGCGTGAGCCCCAGGGCCTCAGCAATCGCAGTCCCGTACTGACGATATCCTGGGATCCGTCCCAACTACATGTCACCGGTGAAGACGTGGCGGAAGAGTTGGCCGCCACCAAACCGCGGATTGCTCTCGGTAGTGGTGGTGGCGGACGTCGCCAGGGCACCGCCGCCGACTCCGGTTCAACCGCTGTTTCCATCACCGCATGGATGATGAAGCCCGAGGACGTGAAGATAGTGGCGGACCGTCTCCATGCAGTGCTCTCGCAGAAGCGCAGCCCGAAGCCCGCCTCAACGCCGGCTCCGGCTGCCAACCTCTCCGGCCGCTGGGACATCAACATCGAGTTCTTCAGCAGCAAGAGCCAGCACACGTTATACCTCACGCAGGATGGCAATCGGCTTCAAGGCTCCCATAAGGGCGATTTTTCGACGCGTGACGTGTCTGGCACAATCGAGGGCGATCAGATCAAATTGCGGAGCCAGCTCAGCCAGCCCGGCGATTCCGTCGGCTTCATCTTCGGCGCCACCCTTGCCGGCGATACCTTCTCGGGGGCTATCTACATGGGTGAATACCTCAACGCGAAGTTCACGGCCAAGCGGTACAGTTATCCGGCCGGGCCAGGTGCGGCAATACGTATACCCACCGGACCGCCGCTGGCAAACTGAATCACGAAAAATCGATGCGATTACTGACTGCATTACTGGCACTCTGTTGTGCGGTGGCTGCCGACAAGCGGCCCGTCGCGCCGGAAACCATCAAACCCATCGGCCCCTACAGCCCTGGCATCCTGACGAGTGATTTTCTCTACGTCTCCGGCCAGGGCGCGAAGAACCCACAAGGTGAAATCGCGGCGGGCGTTGAAGGGCAGCTTCGGCAATGTTTCGAGAATGTGAAGGGCGTCCTCGTGGCGGCCGGGCTTACGATGGACCACGTAGTCTATGCGCAGGTCTATCTGACGGGCCCGCCCGACGAAGACCCATTGAATCGCATCTGGAAAGAATATTTCCCCAAATCCCCGCCCGCGCGCTCGACGCTCGGTGTAGCCCGGCTCCCGGACACACCGGTTGAGATGACTGTAGTGGCAGTGCGCGACGTTTCCCGCAAGAAGACCGTGGCACCGCCCGGCTACCCTGCAAGTTCGCCGTTCTCCGCGGGTGTCATCGCGAACGATCGCTTGTACCTCTCCGGATTCTTCGGCCGGGACAGCGGCACCGGTCGTATCCCGGAGGATCCCGCCGCGCAGGTGGAGTTGGCGCTCGATCAGATGCAGGCCACGTTGAAAGCTGCCGGCCTGGATTTCCGGCACATGGTCTTCGTAAACCCGTACCTCACGGAGAAGATGCCCGCAGGCGTCATGAATCGCGCTTACGCTGCGCACTTCGAGTCCGGCAATACGCCGGCGCGCGCCTCCATACAGGCTGCGGGCTTGCCTAACGGAGCGAATATCGAATTCACCGGCGTCGCGGTGATGGATCTGGGCAAGCGTCGCGCGGTGCGGCCGAAGAATATGGAACCGAGTCCCACTGCCAGCCCATGCGTATTTGCCGGCGACACGCTGTTCTGCTCCGCCAAGTCCGGCTTCATCCCCGGAGTGAATGGCGGTATTTACGGCAGTTCCGTCGAGACTCAACTTCGTCAGACGATGCGCAATCTGCTGGACGGGTTGGAGGAGGCAGGCATGACTTTCTCCAACGTCGTAGCCAGCAACGTTTATCTGGACAACCTGGATGAGTTCGCACAGATGAACCGCGTCTATGCCGAATATTTCACGAGCGCACCGCCATCCCGTACCACCGTGCAGCAGCTTGCGCCGGGGAAACGTGTAGCCGATGCCAGGGGCCGTTGGCCCACCCTGGAACAGATTTCGATCGTCGCAATCCAGTGATCTTCTGCCCCGAATCACAGAGCCTTATTTCGCGGCGGAGTTCTTAACGCCTCCAACAAAGCCACGGGCCTTGGTTTTCAAGCGGTAGATCGAAGTCCTGGATGAGAAGTAAATCGTGCTGTAGTCCGCGTCTCCCCAATTGAAATTGGCGGTTGATTCCGGCAGCATGACGGTGCCGAGGTGATTGCCTTCGGGATCCCAGACCCAGACGCCTCCCGGACCCGTGCAATAAACATTGCCCTTCACATCGACGCGGATGCCATCCGGGACCCCGCCTCGGCCCGGTTCTTTGCCAAATACTCTCCCGTGCTGCAACTCCATATTCGCGCCCACGTCGTAAACGCGAATCTCCTGCTGCCTGGTGTCATCCACGTATAGCCGTTTGCCATCGGGCGAGAACGCCAGGCCGTTGGGTGTCGTCACGTCTTTGGTCAACAGGCGAACCGACCCGTCCGTCCCCAGACGGAAGACTCCCTGGAAATCCAGTTCCTGCTTTTCACCCTGCGGCAAATCGAGTGTGGGGTCGGTAAAGTAGAGCGCTCCGTCCGGACCAACGACGATGTCGTTTGGACTATTGAACTTCTTGCCCTCAAACTTGTCTGCCAGCACCTTGTACTGGCCGTTGGGATCCACCTGAATGATCGCGCGCAGCACGCTCGCAGTCGTAACCAGGCGGCCTTGGGAATCGAGCGTGCTTCCATCCGGATCGCCAATCTCCAGCACCATTTCCACTCGGCCGTCCGGGTAAACCCGCGAGAGCTTGTTTTTCTCTTCATCGCTGACGTAGAGAAATCCGTGCGGATCCCAAACTGGACCCTCGGTGAATCCGAAGCCGGTGGCGATCTTCTCCAGTTGAGAACCTCGCGTGAAGAGGTCCCAGAATTTCGGGGACTCCGCCATCAATTCAAATTGACGCGGAGAATCTCCCTTGGCGCCCTGCGCAAAGGCGAGTCCCCCGAACCACGCAATGAAGCACGCAATCATGCCGGCGACGACGAATGTTTTGAAGAGCACGTTAGTTTTCCTTCCTATCGCAGACTGAACGCAAGAATCGTCGATCCCGCGGCAATCGCGACATATTGATTACCATCCACCGTATAAGTCATAGGGCCGGCCTTCCAACTCTGGTTGGTGTCGAAGTGCCACAGCAGCTTTCCGTTCCTGGCGTCGGCCGCAATGAAAGCGCCATTGCCGTCTCCATAGAAAACCAGCCCGCCGGCTGTGGCCATGAGGCCGCTGGCTAAAATGCCTCCGCCTATGTCTGGTATCTCCCACGCGGTCTTGCCCGTTTGTATATCGATAGCCTTGAGAAACTTCCCCGACACACTGTCGCCGGGGGCCCGGCGCGTGCCGCCGCCATAGAACGACTTGCCCGCTTCCCACCACTCGTCGTTCTTGGCGTAAACGTTGCAAGATTCTTCCGCGAACATATAGTACAGTCCGGTCGCCGGGCTATAAGCCGTGGAAGGCCAGTTCGCGGCGCCCGCTACCGCGGGACACACCAATTGGCCTTCGACAGTAGGCTCGTTTCCCGGCAGCAGTTTCGGCCGGCCGTCAGGGTCAATGCCGCTTGCCCACGTAATCTTTTTGACGAACGGCTCACCCAGCAGAAACTTGCCTGTTACGCGGTCCAGCACGTAGAAGAAGCCGTTGCGGTTCCCCTGCAGCATGAGCTTGCGCGGGCTGGCCCCGGAATTGTGCGTCTACCAGCACCGGTGTTTCAGTGGCGTCCCAGTCGTGTAAGTCGTGCGGCGTGAACTGGTAGTACCACTTCAGCTTCCCCGCCGCGGGATCCAGAGCCAGCACCGAAGCAGTGTACAGATTGTCTCCCTTGCGCTCATCGCCGTTGTAGTCCGGGCAGGGATTGCCGGTGGGCCAGTAGAGCAACTTAGACTCCGGGTCGTAAGTGCCGGTGAGCCATGTGGCGCCGCAACCGTGCTCCAGTGCCCGCCCGCTCCATGTATCCGCGCCCTTTTCGCCCGGTGCCGGAATCGTCCAGAACCGCCACACGCGCTCGCCGGTGGACGCCTTGTACGCATCCAGGAATCCGCGGATTCCTTCATCTCCGCCGGAGACGCCGGCGATCACCAGGTCATTCACCACCAGGGGCGCGCTGGTGGAGCCATAGTTTTGATGGGAGTCGGCCATCTCCGCATCCCAGATGAGTTGGCCGGTGAAGCGATGCAGCGCGAACACGTGCGCGTTATCGCTGACCATGAAGACGCGGTCGCCCAGCACGGCGACACCGCGATTGATGCCGCTGGCCGCGTCGCCCGCCAAGCCCTGCGAACGCGGCCGGCTGTAGTGCCAGATCTCGCGGCCGCTGCGGGCGTCGAGCGCGTATGCCTCGTTCACCGAGGTGACATACATCACGCCGTCAACCACGACAGGCGTAACTTGGAGCGCGCGTGGTGCGCCGGGAATCGGGAACATCCACTTCGGCGCAAGGCGCCCGACGTTGCTGGTGTCGATCTGTTTCAGCGGGCTGAAGCGATTGCCGCTCTGGTTGCCGTCGTAAGTTGGCCATGTTCCCGGCTTAGGGTTAGCCACGTCGGCGAACGGCACCCCTGGCCCCATCTCGCCAACAGCTAGAGTGGCCTTGACATTCGGATCGGGCGCGAGCCGGCTGAGGTAGGCGACGAGGTTGCGCATTTCACCCGGCGTGGCCTCAACCTTCGGCATGAGAGTCTTCTCGCGCACCACTTCGGCCACCTGATCCTTCGAGAGCAGATGGAGCTTACCATCCATGGCCAGCAACTGCAGGTCGAAGGCACTCTCGTTCTTGGCGATTCCGCGAATCGTCGCGCCGCTGCGCAAGCGCACGGTCACGGCCCGAAAGAGTGGCAGGCCGCCGCGTCCAGCCCGGCCGCCGCGTCCCGCAGCAGGCGCGGCTTCGGGATCGCGTAACTTCTGTTCGATCTGCGCCGGCGTGCGATCACGGCCGATGGACGAAAGGTCGGGTCCCAGCACGCCGCCCGTCCCCCGCACCATATGGCAGGCGGCACAGTTCCCCTTGCCCGCGAAAAAGCGCTCGCCCGCGGTAGGGTCGCCTTGCGCGGCCTCGCGCGCTTGTACAGTGCCGGCCGCAGGCGTCTTCAACGTCATCACGAAGACCGCGACAGCATCGGCTTCCTCGATGGGCATCTGGAAGGCCGGCATGCCTCCATCGGGAATGCCCTTCAAAATCAGATCGCGAACTTCAACTTTCGACGTCGCGCGGGGCTGGCGGACATCCACGATGTTCGGGCCGTGTCCGCCACCGCTGCCGTCCTCGCCATGGCAGCCCGCGCAGCGAGCCTGATAGGTCCGGCGGCCGGCATCCGGTGCTTGCGCGCTTGCCAGGTTCCACAACACCGCAATGCAAATAGCGAGGGTAGAAATTCGAATCATGGGGCAAACACCTCCTGACGTGTACCTCCCCAATGTGCTTTCGTATATCTTAATCGATCCGTTTACTCCACTCAGCCGCGCATCAGGGACCGCGTCTTGCTCGATGTGCGGCGAAGATCATATCGACCCGCGCATGTTGCGCAATGCGTGCGAAGCGGCCGTCGATCAGTGTATACTTCCAGCAAAACGCAGTCACGGACTATCTCATGCCCAATGATGGTACATCCCGTGGATAACCAGGCCTTCGAAACGCTCGAGCAGACCTACCAGTCGGATGGTGCCGAAGCCGTATTCGATCTGCTGATCCGCCGAGCCCGCGATGAGCGGGACTGCCGCGTACTGTTCGGGGCACGCATCATGCAGGCCCGTCACCGCTTGGGCCTACCGCTGATCGAGACGGAACCCATCCTCGACCTCCCTGCAGGCCAGCGGCTCACCTACGAGACCGCATTCCGGGAGGCGGCGCGCGAGGCCGGGGAGCTGCTCCTGGCGGGTGGCGATATTGCCGGAGCATGGGTCTACTTCAAGGCGATCGGCGAGCCTGCGCCGGTGGCCGCGGCAATCGAGAGCGTGAATGGGGGCGAGAACCTCGACCGCGTAATTGAGATCGCTTTCCAGGAGGGCGTAAACCCGCGCAAAGGTTTCGAGCTGATCCTGGAACATCACGGAATCTGCCGGGCGATCTCCTGGTTCCAGGCCAACCAGGATTACGGCAGCCGGCAAAAATCTCTCCGTCTGTTGGTCCGGACTCTCTATGGCCAAATCGCCTCTGCTATCAAAGAGACCATCGCTTCGGCGGAAGGCTCTGCGCCCGAGACCAACAGCGTGGCGGAACTGATGGCAGGCCGCGCCTGGTTGTTCGAAGCGAACAGCAGTTATACCGACAGCACCCATTTAACATCGGTCCTGCGGTTCACGCCGGAATTGGAAGACCCTGAGACGCTCAGGATGGCGCTGGAGTTGGCCGAATATGGCCGCTGCCTCGCCCCCATGTTCCATTTTCGCGGCGACCCGCCATTTGAAGACCCGTATACCGATCACGCAATTTACTTGAAGGCGCTCCTCGGAGAGGACGTCGATACCGCCATCGCCCACTTTCGACAAAAAGCAATTCCGTCGCCCGAGTTCCCCGGATACACCGCTCCGGCCGAGGTTCTGATCGAATTGCTGCTGCGGCTGGACCGGTTTGCGGACGCCATCCAAGCCTCGGTCGATTACATTCCTGCCACGACCGGTGCGCCAATGAGCTGTCCTTCGATTCTCCAGTTGTGCCAAATGGCCGGAGACTACACCCGCCTGCGGACGATGGCGCGGCAGCACGCAGATCTGCTGGGATTTGCCGCCGGCCTCATCCAAAGCTGAAGGTGGGGCGGACCCCCCGGTCCGCGCGGGTCCCCCTGGACCCGCTTCTTGCCAACGAAATCGGGTGTACCCTGCCATGGGCACATTGAAAGCGTTCGGTCACACGGGAATTGCTTTTTTCTTCACGTTGGAATCAACGGGTTGCAGACATCCGCATCCGAAACCGCTTGACGCTTGTGCTAACTTTCAATCAGAAGGTCTCGCCCACCGCGATTCCTTCGACGGTTTTCTTCGTGGCCACGAAGCGTTGTATGTACGGTGGAGCTGAACTCCCTCTAGGGCCGTCAACGCCCTAACGGCTGGCTGAGCAATGCTACGGGGTCGGGAGGGAGATTTCGGGTTCGAACCCGTAACATCGGGTGGTGTGCGGATAGCGGTGATTGTCGCTCCACCTGGTACCAGAGGAAAAGTAGCGAATCGGCAACGATATGTCCGCCATTCAGCGGGCCTAGATCATCGAAGCTACTTTCCAATCCATTGGGCGGCCGACACGCACGGCGAAAAGTCCGGGGAGATTGCTCCTAAAGCCCGGCCGCCCGCAACGAACTTACTTCCAATCTCTACCTATACGTGTGTCTCCACGACCGCGCTTCGGAATTGCTGATTCGATAGGAGCGTGATAATCTTGGCACACTCCTATGATGAAGGACACAGAGGAGCGAGCGCCGCAACGTGATCCCGTCCCGCCGCGGCCCTTCGAGAGCCCCGTGCGTCCGAGCCGCGCGCGTTATTGTGTGCTGGTCCTGAGCTTCATAGTCGGACTGGTGATGTACCTCGACCGCGCGTGCATGGGTAGCGCGACACCCATCATCATGCGCGATTTTCACCTGGACAAGATCGCCATGGGCTGGAGTGTTTCAGCGTTCAACTGGACCTACGCCCTCTTCCAGATTCCCGGCGGCTGGCTGGCGGACCGCTTCGGGTCGCGAATCGTGCTGACCGCGGCCATCATGTGGTGGTCGGTCTTCACGGCCGCCACGGGTGGTGCCTTCAGTGCGGCATCGCTGGCGGTTACGCGCGGGCTTTTCGGCATGGGCGAAGCGGCCGCGTGGCCGGCCGCTTCCCGCTCTTTGCTCCGCTGGCTGCCGCTCGATCAGCGCGCCTTCGGACAGGGATTCCAGCACTCGGGTTCTCGTCTCGGCGCGGCATTTGCGCCCACCCTCGTGGTCTTTCTGATTGCCCGCTCGGGTTGGAGATCGGTATTCTACATTTTCGGACTGGCCGGAATTCTGGTGGCAATCGCCTGGTGTCTTTACTACCGTGAGTTCCCGCAGGACCATTTCGGTGTGAATCGGGAGGAACTGCGGATGCTCGAAGGTGCGCTCCGCGCATACCCGAAAACCAGGGGGGCGGTTCCGTGGCGGCGCATCCTTCACAGCCGCGATCTGTGGTGCCTCAGCCTGGCGTATTTTTGTTACGGGTGGGTGTTCTGGATGTACCTGCAATGGCTCCCGACTTATCTTGCCGAAGTCCGCCACTTCACTCAGATTAAGATGGGTGTTGCCGCAACCTTACCCTTGATCGCGGCGACCATCATGAACATGGCCGGCGGGTGGCTCTCCGACACACTGGCGCGCATGTGGGGCGACCTCCGGCGCGGCAGGGTAGTAGTCTCTGTCGCCGGGTTTCGCGCTCGCCGGCATCGCGATCCTTCCCGGGGTGCTGGTGAATAACCCCGTTGCCGGACTGGCGTGCCTCACGCTGGCTCTGGCCGGTCTCGAGTTGACGGTTCCGGTAGCGTGGGCGCTGTGCCTCGACATCGCCGGCGATTTCTCGGGGTCGGTCACCGGCGTGATGAACACCCTGGGCAACCTGGGAGGAGCGGTATCCGCTGTAATGATCGGGTATCTCGCGACCATCTACGGGTGGACGGTGCCGTTTCTGGTTTCAAGTCTTCTCTGCGTGGTGGCTGCGCTATTAGCCACCCGAATCGACCCGACCCGCTCCGCGGTGGAAGAAATCAAAGTGGAAAGTGTGAAAGCATGAAGATCAATCCCGATAAATGCGTAGCGTGCGGCAACTGCACCTACGTGTGCCCCATGGGCGCAATCTATATCGACCCGGCGATCAAACGGGCGACCGTCAATCTAACGGAGTGCGTCGAGTGCTACGCCTGCTTCAACGGTCTTAGCCAGGAGCACCTCAACCCGGCGATGGTACGGACCCTGCGCAAGGTATTCCAATGGATGCGGCTGCGCTTCGATCCGGAGCCCGATGTCTGCCCGACGTCCGCGTTCGAGCCCGAAACACTGAGCTGGCCGCGCGTGGTCCGGCGCGCCTTCTCAGATCCGCGCGTGCCTCACGAATCCACCGGCGTAGAAGGCCGCGGCACCGAGGAAGTCAAGACCAACGACATCAGCGGGCGCGTCAACGTAGGCGAGGTCGGCTTCACCATCGAGTTCGGCCGGCCCGGAGTCGGCGTCTGGTTCCGCGACATTCAAAAGATGTGCTCGGCACTGGCAGAGGCAAAGGTGAGCTTTGAGAAGAAGAACCCGATTACTTCGCTGATGTCTGACGTACCCAGCGGCACTCTGCGCGAAGACATCATGAACGAGAAGGTTCTTTCCGCCATCGTCGAGATCAAGGTTCCGGTGGAGCGCACGGAAGAGATCATCCTGCTTGTGCGCAAGGTCGAGAAGGAAATCGAAACGGTCGTGGCGATCGGTGTGGGGACCCGCTGCGACGAGCACGGCGAGGATCCGGTGGTCGCCGCCATTCTGGAACGGCTCGGTTACAAACTCGAACGCGCCAAGACGAACATCGGCCTGGGCCGGATTACGAATCGCAATGTCGAACAGCCATCTGCGGAGGTAGCACGGAAATGACCAACACACTGCACCGGTTTGGAGACGCGAACAGCTTTCGCGACGACTACATCGTCTTCGCGATCGCCAGCCGCGGCAAGAATGATGAGGGTTCCGTGCCGAAGTTGAAGAAGTTCCTCGAGATCGCGCGGCGATTCGGCCCGGTGAACCTCGGCGACGCGCGCCACGGCGGAGCGCTGCGGCCTTCGCAACGGATGAATCCCCTCTCGCACTGGAAGCGGGATGTGAAGCCGGATTTCGAGGCGGTGGTCGCCGGACTCGACACCACAACCACGGCGGCGGCCGTATTCGACAACCGCGCCGCGGCGGAAGACTTCGTGAAAGCGATCCGCGAGGCCGACCTGGGCTTGAGCATCAATATTTCGACGTCGATAGACGGTGCAGAGCAGTGCTGCGATGCGGCGCATCTCTGTCGTCACAGCGTCGGGTATTCGCTCGGCTTTGAGGGGAAGACGGAACACCTGCCGAACGAGGACGTGCTCAAACTCGCGACCATGTGCGGCCACGGAATGGTCAGCGCATCGCTTGCCAAGAAGATGATCGATTGGGTAAAAGAAGGACGGCGAACGCCCGAACAGGCTGTGACCTACCTGACCAGGTTCTGCTCATGCGGCGTATTCAATCCTGCGCGCGGTAAGCGCATTCTGGAAGAGGCGCGGACCCGGACGAAGTAGCCGGCGCAGTCCGTCGGTGTGGACGTTCGTGTAATTACCTTGATTCCGGCGACAAAGTGGTAGAGAATATCGCCACAGGATACTCAATGAGACTCCGGGGATAACCCAGGAGTAACCGGGTGCAGTCGCTCGTAGGAAGATGCGGAAGAAGGTGACAAATGTTACGTCCGCTCAGCCGTGCTTCTGTTTATTGCGCTGCCGGTATGCCGGCTCTGCGCACAACAATTTGGGGAAATCACAGGCACCATCAGCGACGCCAGCGGTGCAGTCATCGCAGGCGCCCGGGTCACGGTGACCAATATAGCTACAGAACAGGTTCGCTCCGCGGTCAGTAACGACACGGGCGTCTATTCCATTCCTTACCTGGTGCCGGGCACATATTCGGTCCGCGCCGAGAAAGGCGGGTTCAAAGTGACCACACAGGCGGGAGTGGATGTGCACGTCGGCGTTGTGGCGCGTATCGATGTCCGGCTGCAACTCGGTGAGATCAGCCAGCAGGTGGAGGTCACCGGTGGAGCGCCGCTGCTCGCCACCGAATCGGTGGCTCTGGGCAGCGTCATCGAGTCGGCGCAGATTGTGAACCTGCCGCTCAACGGGCGCGACTATCTGAGCCTGGTCACATTGAGTTCCAACGCGGTGGGAGAAATGGCGGCCGGTGGGGCCGGGGGCCTGCAAGGCGGCGTGCGTTCGTCCACGGCGATCTCCGTGGCCGGGCAGCGCCTGGAATTCAACCACTACACGCTGGATGGCGTGGAAAACACCGATCCCAATTTCAATTCCTATATCATCCACCCGTCGGTGGATGCGATTCAGGAGTTCAAAGTGCAGACCGGTGTTTACTCAGCCGAGTTCGGACGGGGCGCTTCGCAGATCAATGTCAATACGCTGCCCGGGGCGAATGCCTATCACCTCGTGGCATTCGAATTTCTGCGAAATGCCGATTTCGACGCCAAACAGTGGCAGCAATCGGGCGCAAAGAATCCGTTCCGGCGCAATGATTACGGTTTCACGCTCTCGGGGCCCGTCTCGATTCCCAAGTTGTTCGATGCCAGGAACCGGCTCTTCTTCACTTCGAATTTCGAAGCCCTGCGCGATCGAACCACCAGCCAGGTGAGGGTCGGCGTGGCTACCGACCTGATGCGCGCCGGCAACTTCTCGCAAATCAGCCAGACGATTTACGACCCCCTGACGCGCGTCTACAACGCCGCCGGGGCAGGCACCGCATCGCCGTTTCCGGGTAACATCATTCCCGGTTCGGAGATCAGCCCGCAAGCCGCTGGCCCTGCTCAAGTACCTTCCGACTACCACGGTACCGGGCGCCCCGCTGACCTCAACCAATTTCATTCGCAACGCCCTCTCACCCACGGACTCCACCCAGTTCAACCAGCGGATCGACTGGGTAGAGAACAGCAAGTCGAGCTGGTTCGGCCGTTTCAGTTGGGGTAGCGATTTGCAGGACAACGCCGGAAGCTTCGTAGGCGGCGACACGATTACCACGACTATCGTCCGCCAGGGCGTTCTGGCCAACACGCGCATTCTAAGTCCGTCGATCGTGAACGAGGCCCGCTTCGCGTGGAACCAGTTCAACAACGATCTGGCCGGCCCTTACGCCAACAATACAAATATTCAGGCGACGCTCGGGATCTCCGGCCTGACCGCTTCCAGCCCGCTGGCGTATGGCATTCCGGCGGTCGGCCTGGGAGAGGGCGTGTCCGGCTTTGGCGGAGTTACTCCGTGGATCACCCGGAACGATACCTTTCAGGGCATCGAGGGTGTTTCGATTCTCAAGGGCAGTCACTCCATCAAAGTGGGCGCGGAGATCCGGCGAATGCGCTTCAACCAGTGGGGCAACCAGAAGGACGATGGCGAATTCGACTTCGACGCGCAATCCACCTGCAATCCGGCCAACTGCCCGCCGACAGGTTTCATCTTTGCCGATTTCATGGTGGGCTTGCCTTCCCAGGCCTACCGTGTGCTCTCCGAAGGCGACGCGATGATGCGCAGCACCTTTTATGCAGGTTACTTCCAGGACGACTGGAAGATCACCCGGCGGCTGACGCTGAATCTTGGCTTACGCTACGAAAACACGCGGCCGTGGCAGGACAAGTACGATGCCATGATCAACGTCCAGGTGAGTAACATAGGCGCGGGTCCGGCCGGGGCGTACCTGATTCCTAATTCGCCGCCGCCGATCTACACCAGGCCCGGAAGCGGCGACTTTTACTCGGGCTTCAAGTTCCGCTACGCGCAAGGACAGTTACTTCAGGTGGGCGACCAGTATATGGGCGGCGGCCTGGTCAACCCGAGCAACCGTAATTGGGGACCGCGCATCGGCTTGGCCTATAACCCGGCGGAGCACTGGAGCATCCGGGCGGGTTTCGGTATGTTCTACGTGCAGGATATCGGGAACATCGTTTTCGACATGGCGCGTAACATGGGCGGCAAAGACGGATACGTGATCGGCGCCAACCAGCGCACCACGTATCTGTCCGCTCCGTGGATCACGGAGACGGGAAGTCCCCTGTGCCCGGGTTGGAACGGGGTATGCGTCGCCGCCCCGCAGATTCAGGCTACCGCGCAAAACAACCGCACGCCGTATGTGCAGCAGTACCTTTTGAATGTGCAGCGCGAGTTGACGCACAACCTGGTGCTGGAGGCCGGGTACCTGGGAAATGAGGGACACCACCTGGACCGCTTCATAGTCTATAACCAGGCGATCCTGCCGAGCGGGCCCAACGACCATAGCAGCACGGCGTCGCGCCGGCCCTGGCCGTCATATGGAAATATTCAGGAAGTCGCGGGCTTAGTCAACTCCAATTACAATGCGCTGAATGGGAAGCTGACGCAAAGGCTGACGAAGGGACTCACTTACACGGCTGCGTTCACCTGGTCGAAGGCCATCGACGGCGGCAGCGCCACACGCACCAATGGCGGCGATACCTTGTGGGCGAATAACAGCTACACGTTGAACACCATGCGCGGGCCTTCGCAGTTCAACCTGCCGCGGCGATTTGTCGCTTCCTACGTGTACAACCTGCCGTTCGGACGGGGAAGTAGTCTGCTTACGCACGGCGTGGCCGGTGCGATTGCCGGCGGCTGGCAACTGGGAGGGATCCTCACCCTGGCGGATGGTACGCCGGTACAGGGCTCCACTCTGGGCGATACGACGAACGTCGGCAACCTGGCGAATTTCCCGAATGTCACCGGGGTCAGTCCGATCCCGGCGAATCGCACGGCGAGCCACTATTGGAACGCGGCGGCTTTCGATTTCACGAATCCGAATCTCTCGTACCAAATGGGCAACGAGGGACGAGACGTGCTGAGCAGCCCGGGAACCCAGACCTTCAACGCATCTCTGGCGAGGGATATCCGAATCAAAGAGAGCCATACGGTGAACTTCCGGTTTGAGGCTTTTAACGCGCTCAACCACCCCAACTGGAATACGCCGCCTAACGATCCGCGATCTCCCGGCACCTTCGGCATCGTGACCAGTGCCAGGGCCATGCGGTCCCTGCAACTCGCGTTGAAATACAGTTTCTGATGAGGCACGGAGGAGTTATGAAAAGCATTTGGAGAGGAACCTGGTTGTTTGGGTTGCCGCTGGCCCTGGTGTTGGGCGTAGCGGTCACGCTGGCCCAAAACGGAGAGACGGCCTACAAACCGAAACGGATCAATCGGGCGGTGGAGTTGCTGGCGGAGGGCCAGCCGATTTATTACACCGGCTCGCACACCGGCGCCCCCGGCGGACTCGGGGATGCGGCCGCGAGCTTCGAACAGGGTAAGAAGGATGCCCAGACGTTCGCCGATTACATCAGCTATGACATGGAACACACGGCGTATGACATCGTCGGGCTGACCGCGTACATGAAGGGACTGGTGGCGGGCGGGCCGACGAAGAGCGGTCATCGCACGCCGGCGGTGATCGTGAATGTGCCGGTGAACGGCCTGGATGAGGCGACGCGTTCGTGCCAATTCCTGGATGTTCCAACAAGTGCTGGCCGCCGGAGTGCATGGCATCATGCTCACCCATGCGGACACTCCCGGAGCCATTCGGGCGTTTGTGGAGGCGGTCAGATTCCCGATCCACAAACAGGGGATCGGACCAATGCTCGGCGAGGGGCACCGCGGCGAGCACGGGTCCGCCCCGGCGGCGCAGATCTGGGGGATTTCGTTGCAAGAGTACGAACAAAAGGCCGATCCGTGGCCGTTGAACCCCGACGGGGAGCTTCTGCTGGGGGTCAAGGAAGAAGACAAATACGCGCTGGCAAATGTATCCGAGAATTTGAAAGTCCCCGGCATCGGGATGGCGGAGTGGGGACCGGGCGACATGGCGTTGTCGCTGGGCGTACCCTCCGGCCGGGGATCTGTCAACGATCCCAGAATGCAGGCTGCACGGTCAAAGGTACTGGCAGCCTGCAAAGCGAACCACATCGCCTTCCTGAACTCTTTGGCCGCCACCGACGTAGTGGACATGATCAAGGAAGGCGTGATGGTTGGACCGGCCAGCCAGCAGACCGCCGAGATCGGTCGCCAATTTACCAAGCGGAAGATGCCGTGGTAGGCCTACCCATGAGGATCTTTGGTTCTATCGGCTTGATGCTGCTCCTGGCCGCGGAGTTGTGCGGCGCCGACAATGTCCTGACTGCCCGCGAGAAGGCGGATGGATGGGTTCTGTTGTTCGATGGCCAGTCGCTGAATGGCTGGAGTTCATCTGTTCCCGAGGCCGCAGGGCGAGGCCGCGGACCGGGCGGCATTCCGAAGCAGGCGAAGGCTCCCGCGCCCTCCGGCGCCGCGCCGTCGGTTGGCTCCAATCCTCGCGCCTGCTCCACCCCCGCGGGGCAAGCCCCCGTTGCCGCGGGCGCTTCCCACTGGGAGGTGATCGGCGGAACGCTTTCACCCTGTGGGGATCCCGCGGGCTACCTGACCTCTATGGAGAGCTACAAGGACTTTGTTCTTACGGTCGATTTCCGCACCGGCGAGGACACCAACAGCGGCGTGTTTATTCGTTCACCGGAGGGCAGCGGCGGTTACGAGGTGCAGATCTGGAAAGCACAACCGGCGGGCTATAATACCGGTTCGATCGTAGCGACCGCCAAGACCGAAAGGGAGTTCAAGTTCATTCCGGACCAGTGGAACCACTACGAGATTACCGCCGATGGGGACCATCTGGTGGTGGTCCTGAACGGAACGAAGACGTTGGATGTTCACGATTCGCAGTTCTCTGATGGCCGCATCCGGCTGCAATACCAGAAATTCCCGATCGAGTTCAAGAACGTCAAACTGCGAAGAGTGCGCACTGATTGGGAGCATCCGGCCCGATCAGATAAAGTCGATTTGGAAGATCCAGCCGGCCGTTGGACTATCGTTGTTGGGCCAGCCTGGATGGATGCCGGCATCGCAACCGATCAACTTACCGTCGTACATCGCTAAGCCGTGCGGGTCGCAGGAGTTCGGAACGAAGTCCACCGTCTCAAGCACCTTACCGGTCGCGGCCTCGTATCTCACAAGGCAAGGCCGGTACTCACTGTACCGCTTACAGTCGTTGCCGACAATCTGCCAGATTGTGCCGTTGTCCCATGCGATGCCGTGGTAACGCACTCTATCGGGAGCCTGGTAGAACGGGATCAGGAATTCCGGGTCCCAAGTCTTGGGGTCAACGCGAAGATTGCCGCGCAGCCGCAGCGACGCGATCCACAGCTTGCCGTCGTGCCACAGGGCCCCGTGGCAACCGCCGCCGTCGTTCGCCGGACCGAGCGGGATCTGACGGTGGCTAACAAGCTGGGAGTTCATGTCTACCTGAAAAACACCTTCCGGCGGCGCGTTCGCGATCATCCACACATACCCGCCTCCCACGGCCATGCCGCTCGTGTTTCTTGAAGAAGTCGTCACCGTCTTCAGCAACCTGCCATCCCAATCGACAAGCCAGGCTTCTTCGGTGAGAGTTTTCGGTTCGGGCAGCCGATACGCAGCGGCTTGGGCTCCCGACAGCTTTTGTTCGCCGATCCACAAGCCCTCCGGCGTGACGGCAATGGCGTTGGGAAAGCCTTGCGGACTCTTGAATAGTTTCGTTGTCTTCGCTCTTCGGGACGAAGGCCGCTGCTGCGAAAATGCGGTAGTCCCTTCTGCCAGGGCCAGGCCAGCCCCGATGCCGGCCGTGAGAAATTCGCGCTTGGTCATACAAAGCCTCCCTGTTTCAAGAAATCCGCTAACGGTCGTCCGGCAGAGCGAACACGTAGAGCGCGTTTCCGTTCCCCGGATGATGAATCTCCGGCGCAATCACGCGCGGCACGTCGCGCGGGCTTCCGCCGCCCAACCCCGTGGTGACGGCAATATATTGTTTGCCGTCGATGGCGAATGCGATGGGATAACCCTGCACTGAGGTCCCCAGCCGCGTTTTCCAAATCACCTTGCCGTTTTTCACGTTGACTGCGAAGAAATAGCGATCGAGATCGCCAACAAAGGCAACTCCGCCGGCCGTGGAGAGCACCGCGGTGAGGAACGGCGCACGCTGCTCGATCGACCAGTTCTCCCGCAGAGTCCGCACGTCGTAGGCTGCCAGCTTGCCGATATTGCCGTTCGTGTCCGGCATCTCGAGAAAGCGCCGGTCCCCCGCTCCGCCCCCCGAATTTTCCTTGAATTCCACCTTCCGGCCTGACATGGTCATGCAGCTTCGGCTCAGCGGAATGATCAGTTGCGACGTTTCCGGATGGTAGCTCATCGCCTGCCAGTTATGGCCGCCCTCCGTACTGGGGCAGATCTGGAACCACTGGCCGATCTGTTGCTCCAGGATGTCGCTGCGGTATGTTGGTTCTCCAGTCCTGGCGTCGATATTGGCGAACAGATTCTGATAGACCGTTTCCTTGTGACCGAGAAACCGGCCGCTTTCGCGATCGAGTTTCCACAAGATTCCGGGTTTGCCGATCGTAAACAGAAGCTTCTTTCCGTCAAGATCTACCAGGACGCGTTCGAATACCTCGTCCATGTCGAAGCTCTCGCCGGGGGCATGCTGGAAGTACCACTTCAGCCGGCCGGTATCGGGGTCGAGCGCCAGGGTGGAACTCGTGAAGAGTGCCTTGTCGCCGGGCTTAGCGCCGCGACTGACGCGCAGCCACGGTTTGGGCTGGGCCACTCCCCAATAGGTGACATTGAGCTCGGGATCGTAGCTGCCGGCGATCCATGTTTCGCCGCCCGCCCGCAACAGATTGGGTAGTCCGCCCCACGTGTCGCCGCCGGGTTGGCCTTCCCGTGCAATCGTGCTGAAACGCCATGCCTGCTCGCCCGTGCGGGCATCATATGCGCTGATATAGCACTCCGCACCGTAGCGCCCGCAGCCCGTCATGCCGGTCAGAACCTTGCCGTTGATGACGATCGCCCCGGACGTGTTGCTGTATCCCTGATTCTCCGGCGCGATGGCGGCCTGCCACACAATCTTCCCGGTGCGGGCGTCGAGCGCGTACAGGCGGGCATCCGTGGTAGTAAGCAATAGCTTGTCATCGTAGATCGCGAGCGTTCGCGTGGCGCCGTAGGCGCGCGTGGATTCAGGACCGATGCGATTTTCCCAGATCAGGTCGCCGTTGCGCCCATTCAGCGCCTGGAGAGTATTACTCGTGTTGGTTAGATAAATAATTCCGTCATGGACTATGGGTGTGGGCTCATTGGCTCCGCCATCGTTCATGGCCCAAACCCAGGCCAACTGCAAACGTCCCGCATTTTCAGCAGTGATCTGGGTCAGCGAACTGTGGCTCCACGCCTGGTAATTGCCACGCGCCATTAACCAGTCGGCGGGATTGGGATTGCGCAATGTCTTATCCGTGACTGCGACATAGTTTTTCACCTGGCCGTGGACGGTGATGCCTTTAGGCGCGGAGGCGCGCGGCCCCGATACCTGGTCCGCAGTAGCGGCCGTAGTCAGCATTTCACGGAGCGCAGGCGGCATTTGCCCGTTGGCTACAGAGTCGATACGAACTGGCATGGAGACCGCCGCCGGGCGGTCTCCAGCGGTTGCGCCATTCGCCTGGAGAAAGAAGCCGACAATGTTGGCGTACGTCTCATCGCTCAGGCCTCCCCGATTCGATGGCGGCATACTGGCCTGGATATACCGGATCAATTCGCTGGTAGTGCGCGATCCCCAGGCATTCATGAAATTACCGCCGGCCAGTTGCGGAGCTTCGTTTCGGCCAGTCAGGTCCGGGAGGTGACAGCTCGCGCAGTTCGCCAGGTACGCCGCAAGACCATCCGTTGCCTGGCCTTCGGTGTAAGTCGCCGGAGTCTGGCTTCGGCCGGGGATGGCGGCCATGGCGACGATCGCGATCACGGCCAGGCCTGATCGCAATGCGCCACAAAGGCGGTCACTGCACTCGGTTGCCGGCGATATACACATTACGAATTGCCCTCGTGTTTCTGATGTCCTGCAGCGGGTTGCGATCAAGCACGATGAGGTCCGCCCACCTGCCCGCTTCGAGGGTCCCGAGATCTTTGCTGCCCAGGAATCGCGCCGCGCTTCCGGTGGCCGCGACGATGGCCTGCATCGGTGTCAGGCCGGCTTCGGCCATCAGTTCCAGTTCCCACTGCTCGAAGAAGCCTGGAAATCTGCCGGGAGGTCCGGTGTCCGTGCCGAACCCGTACGGGACACCTGCATCCGCGAGGGTTTTCAGATTCCTTTTCGCAGTTTCAAAAAACCCCCGGTACTTGTCGAAGTGAGGATCCGATGCAATCGATTTCTGGTATGCGGGACTCCGGAGCGTCTCGACGACCCCTGCCGACACGCTCCGTGTAAAGAATGGATCGCCGGCGAATGCAGGAGTATCGGCATAGACGAACATGGAAGCCTCACGTGTCAGTGTCGCGGCCATTTGCCACGTCCCTTGCTTTTTCATGGCGCGGATCAGGGCCTCATCCACGGGTTTGTCGCGAACGCTGTGGGCCAGTCCATTAACGCCGTATTCAACCAGGCGCCTCGCGTCCTCCAGGTAAAAGATGTGTGCGGCAACAGGCAGATGGTGGGTATGTGCCCCGTCGATAATAGCCTTGGCTATCTCGTAGGGCATCTTCTTCTGGGCGCCGAGGTGATCGTCCATCCAGAGTTTCACGATATCGACGCCCTTCTTTGCAAGGACGCCAACGGCCTCGGTTGCCTCCGCTGGAGTGGCGACACCCGGAGTAACCCCCTCAAGACCTCCGTAGCCGCCCTTGAACACAAAGCCCTGTCCAGCGGTGTAGACTCGTGCCACGACCGGCCTTCCGGCGCGCTGTTCTTCGCGGATTTTGAAAATCAGGTCCTGGTCGGTGCCAAGGCTTAGAACCGTGGTCACACCGTATGAGGCGT
>CAWDWK010000017.1:0-107356 GCA_963805775.1 uncultured Solibacteraceae bacterium
CATCGAACCCGAACCCTGGGCCGTCATGGTGGCCCACGCCCGTGCAAGTTATCCGAATGAATGCTGCGGCGCCATGCTCGGCGCCACGGACGGCGAGACAAAAATCGTCCGCGAGGCGATCGCGCTGCAGAACGCTTTCGAGGGCGCGCAGGCGGCTCGCTATGAATTGCGCCCCGAGGATCTGCTGGCCGCCGATAAGGCCGCCCGGGAACGAAAGATGGACCTGATCGGGATTTATCATTCGCATCCCGATTGCGACGCGTATTTTTCCAAGACCGATTTGCAGAATTCGTGTCCGTGGTATTCTTTCGTGGTTCTGTCGATTCAAAAAGGCGAGTTCGATCACGCCAATTGCTTTCTGCCCAACTTCGATCAAACCGAAGCGCCAAAAGAGGAGCTGATTTACTGACATGGCCAAAGTTATGATTCCGACGCCGCTGCGTCAATTCACCGCGAAACAGGATTCCGTGAACGTCCCCGGCGCCACTGTAGGCGAAGTGCTGGCCGCGCTCACCACCGAGTACCCGGACCTGCGCAAGCAGATCTTCAACGATGAAGGCAAGCTGCGCAGCTTCGTCAACGTGTATCTGAACGACGAAGACATACGCTATATCGGGAAGGACGCCGCCCCGGCTTCGGACGCGGATACGCTGTCGCTGGTGCCGTCGATTGCCGGAGGAACTGCACGTTGACGCTTTCGAAAGACGAAATTCTGCGTTATTCGCGCCACCTGATCGTCCCCGAGGTCGGGATGGAAGGCCAGTTGAAGCTCAAGGCCGCGAAGGTGCTGCTGGTGGGCACCGGAGGGCTCGGCGCGCCGCTCGGCTTGTACCTGGCTGCCGCCGGGCATCGGGCGCATCGGCCTGGTGGATTTCGACGTGGTCGATTTCACCAACCTGCAGCGCCAGGTGATTCACTTCACCAAGGACGTGGGGCGCAACAAGATTGATTCCGCCGCCGAGAAGATGACGGCACTCAACCCCAACGTGGAGATTGTCAAGCACGAGGTGGCGCTGAGCAGCGAGAACGCCATGGAGATCCTCAAGGACTACGATCTCGTGGTGGACGGCACCGACAATTTTCCCACGCGCTACCTGGTGAACGACGCCTGCGTGCTGCTGGGAAAGCCGAACGTCTACGGCTCGATTTTCCGCTTCGAAGGCCAGGCCACGGTCTTCGCGTATGAGGGCGGCCCGTGCTATCGCTGCCTGTATCCCGAACCGCCGCCTCCCGGCCTGGTGCCGAGTTGCGCCGAGGGCGGCGTGCTCGGCATGCTGCCCGGCACCATCGGCTTGATCCAGGCGACGGAAGCGGTGAAGCTGATTCTGGGGATCGGCGAACCGCTGGTGGGACGGCTGCTGCTGTTCGACGCGCTGGGCATGCGGTTCCGCGAACTCAAGCTGCGCAAGAACCCCGAGTGCCCGATCTGCGGCGAACACCGGACAATCACCAAGCTGATCGATTACCATCAATTCTGCGGCGTGCCGCAACAACCAACGAAGCAGGAGGCCAAGGTGACCGAAGGCGAAATCGAAGTAACCGAAGTCAAAGAGAAGATGGATCGCGGCGATAATTTCGTGCTGATCGACGTGCGCGAGCCCCACGAATACCAGATCTGCAATATTCCGGCGGCGAAGCTGATTCCGCTCGGCGAGGTCGGGAAGCGGCTGGACGAACTCGATCCGGAAGCCGACATCGTGATCCACTGCAAGAGCGGCATGCGCAGCGCTCGCGCCTGCGGAATATTGAAAGCGGCGGGGTTTAAGCACGTGCGCAATATGAAGGGCGGGATTCTCGCGTGGAGCGACCAGGTAGACCGCAGCGTACCGAAGTATTAGTTGGAAGAGGACAGGCCAGGAGGCCTGTCCTACCAGCGGAGCTTGAGATCGGCGGTCCACTTTTCGGTGGAGTTGTTGATTTCGTCCCAGGTGACTTCGCGATTCAGATAGGCGGCGGTGCGTCCGAGGATCGCGGTGAGGTTGCTGCGCACGGATTCCTCGTAGTTGTAGATTGGCTTGCCCTCGCGAATCGAGGCGACGAACAGCTTCACGTTTTCCACCGCGCCGCCTTTGAAGGTATCGTCTTTCTCGGCGCCCATCCAGGCATTCTTCCCGGTGATGCGGATCAGTCCGCCGTAGTGCGAATCGGCGCAGCCATCGATGCCGAACAGGCGCACGCACAGGTCGCTGAAGGAATTGGTGAGCTGGTTGGAACTGAAATCGGCATGCACGCTGTTCCCGTAGTGGTACTGCACGAGGAAGTGGTCCCAGGCGTCGCCGGCGTCGTAGCCGGTGCCGCGCCAATCGGTGCGTCCGCCGCTGCCGTAGGCCTTGGTGGGATGGCCTTGTAGCAGCCAGTTGGCGACGTCGATGACGTGAATATTCTGTTCCACGATGATGTCGCCGCCGAGCACCTTGTCCATATAGAAATTGGACATGCGGCGCTGGCCGGGGTCCATGCCGGGCGTGCCTCTATCTTTCGACGGGCGTCCGGCGTAGTAGAAGACCTGCGCCAGAACGGGCTTGCCGATATCGCCGCGATGCACGCGCGTCGCCAGTTCCTTATATACGTCGCGGGAGCGCGTCTGGAAATCCACCCAGTAGGTGAGCTTCTTCGCCTGGGCCTTCGCGCCGCTGGCCAGCACGCTCTTGCAGCCGGGGACATCCACCGCGACGGGCTTGGCCATGTAGACGTGCTTGCCGGCCTCGACCGCGGCCAGCGCCTGTTCCGCATGGTAGAAGGTGGGCGTCTCGATGACCACGGCATCCAGCGCGGATTGGGCCAGTTGGCGGCCGGCGTCGGGCCCGTAGTAGGCGCGCGCCCCGGCGACTTTGAATGTGGCGGCGGTGGTATCGAGATGGTCTTTGACCACATCGGCCAGGGCGACGACGCGCGCGCCGGTGTGCTCGGGAAAGAAGGGAGCGATCCAGTTGCCGCGTCCGCCGCAGCCGATCAGGCCCACTTCGACGTTGGAATTGGCCTGCGATCCGAAGACCGTGGCGGGTTTCAGGATCAGGATGCCGGTGGCGGCAGTTTTCAGGAAACTGCGGCGCGGGCTATCATTCTCTGGCATGAATACCTCCTGCTGAGTGAGATGGTAGCAGCCAGAACTCCCGAGTCAATTACCCCACGCTCATCTTGATGAGCTGCTCCGCATTCTTGAGCGCTTCCGGCGTGAGCTTTTGGCCGCTCAGCATGCGTCCCACTTCGCGAGTCCGGGCAGCGGCGTCCAACTCTTCGATCACCGCCACGGTGCGGCCGCGCGATTCCTGCTTCTCCACTCGGTAATGGTGGTCCGCGAAGGACGCGATCTGCGGGAGGTGCGTGACGCACAGCACCTGGTTGGCGGCGGCCAATTTCTTCAGGCGCCGGCCTACTCCTTCCGCCGCGCTGCCGCCGACTCCGGTGTCCACTTCGTCGAATACCAGGGTGCGCACGACGCTGGTCTTTGGTCCGGCCAGGCACGTCTTCAGCGCCAGGGCGAGACGGGAAATTTCGCCGCCCGAGGCCACCTTCTCCAGCGGCCGCGGCTCCTCGCCCAGATTCGGCGATACCAGAAATTCAACACGGTCCGCACCCGCGGCGGACCATGGGGCTTCGGCCAGCGACACGCGGAACACGGTGCGCTCCATCGCCAGTTGGGCGAGTTCCGCTTCGACGCGCTTCTCCAGGCGGCGGGCTGCCGCCTGGCGCGCTTCGGTCAAGGCGCCTGCAAGTTTCTCGAACTCCGCGGCGAGGCGCTTGCGCTGCTTGCGCAACGCCTCCATGCGCTCACCGGCGGACTCCACGCTCGCGATCTGCCCGCGCACTTCGTCCAGGAACGCGAGGATTTCGACGATCGAATGGCCGTACTTGCGCTTGAGGCGCGCGATGGCTTCGAGGCGGTTCTCGACTTCTTCCAGGCGCGCCGGATTGGCTTCCAGGCCCGACAAATAATCGCGCAGCGCGTAGGCGGCTTCCTGTAAGCTCAATTCGGCAGACTTCAGATGCTCGCGCAATCCATCGAGCGTGGCATCGATGCGATACAGTTCTTCCACGCGCTTGGCGGCGACGCGGGCCAGGGCTACGGCCGATTCGGGACTCTCGTACACGGCATCGTAGGCCGTGCCCGCGCTCTCCTGTAGTTTCTGGACATTCTGGAGGACGCGGCGTTCGTTCTCGAGTTGCGTGTCCTCTTCCGGTACCAGGGCGGCGCTTTCGATTTCCTTGCGCTGGAAACTCCACAGATCGAGGAGGCGCAACTTCTCCTGCTCGTTGCGCTCCAGTTCCTCGAGTTCCGCTGCCGCCGCGCGCCACTCCTGATAGAGATGCGCCGCGGAATCGAGCAGCTCGCGATTTCCGGCAAAGACGTCGAGCATATCGCGCTGCGCGTCGGACGAGAACAGAAGCTGCTGATCGTGTTGTCCGTGAATGTCTCCCAGGAACGGGGCCAGATCCTTCAAGACCGCCACGGCTACGGGACGGCTGCCGACGAAGGCGCGCGATTTTCCACCGGCTAGGATCTCGCGTTCGATGAGGAGTTCGCCATCCTCCACTTCCAACCCGGACGGCTCCAGAAGGCGGCGCACGGCGGCCTGATCGCGCACCTCGAAAATGCCCGCGACTCGCGCACGGGCCTCGCCGGTGCGAATCATTTCCGCGGACGCGCGGGCGCCCAGGAGAAGGCCCAGGGCGTCTACCACGATGGATTTCCCGCTGCCGGTCTCGCCGGTCAGCAGATTCAGCCCCGAGTGAAAATGGACGCGCAACCGCTCCACGACCGCGTAGTTTTCAACCACCAACTCGAGCAGCATTCACTGCCGATTATAACGAGTGGGCACAAACAAAGAGGGCCCTTCAACGCAGAGACGCCGACAGCGCAGAGGAAAACGGGAAGGAGAACTCAATAAAAGCAGGATTAGAGATGGTCGCGATGGACCTGGCTTTCACTGGAGGCCCTCGACTTTTTGGAGCGCCAGCGCGTCACTATGTTAGATTTTAGATTAGGAGACGAATTGCTCTTCGAGACTCCCGTTGCCTTCCTCCTGCAGACAGATCTCTGGGATATGGTCCAGCATAGCGGCCCTGCACTCATGGCCGTACTGGGTATCTTGATCTGTTTCTCGGTCTATTCGTGGACCATTATCTTCTCTAAGCTGAGTGCCCTGCGGACCGCGGGAAAGGCGAACTCGCGTTTTCTGCGCGCGTTCCGTAAAGCCAGCGGCATGGAAGCCGTGATGGTGGCAAGCGAGCAGTTCCGCCCCTCGCCCCTGGTGGCGGTTTTCGATTTCGGCTATGAAGAGCTGGAGCGGCAGGTCAAACTCCGCGGCAGCGTGACCAACCGCACGGCGCTGGAACGCACCCTGCAACTTGGCATCAGCGAGGAGATCGCCAAGCTGGAACGCAACATGAGCTGGCTGGCCACCACGGCGTCCGTGACTCCCTTCATCGGACTGATGGGCACGGTGATGGGCATTATTCGCGCATTCCAGGACCTTTCGCAGATGGGCTCGACCAGCCTCAAGGCTGTCGGACCAGGCATCTCCGAGGCCCTGATCACGACGGCGGTCGGATTGTTCGCCGCGATCCCCGCGGCGATTTTCTATAACTACTTCGGCCACCTGATCCGCGAACTCGGCGCGCGTATGGACGATTTCTCGCTCGAGTTCCTGAATATGGCCGAGCGCAGTTTCGGAGAGTAGCCGATGGCCTTCTCCACCAATGGCGGCGGACACCGATGGGGCCGGCGAGGCAACCCCGCCATCGCCGACATCAATGTCACCCCGTTTGTAGACGTGGTACTGGTGTTGCTCATTATCTTCATGCTTACGGCGCACGTCCTGGAATTCGGCATTGAGGTAGACGTCCCCAAAGTGCGCCCGGTCAAAGAGACCAGCCAGCAGGAAATGCCGGTGGTCACAATCACCAAGGACGGCGTGATTAAGCTTAACGCCGATGACACCAACATCAATGATCTCCCGGCAGCGATCCGGCAGAAATTCGGTAAGGCGAAGGGCGTATACGTCCGTGCCGATAAGGAAACTATCTGGGACCCGATCGCGCAGGTGACGGCCGAACTGGGCGCCGCCGGCTTTCAGGTCAACATGGTCACGCAACCGGAAGACTCGTCCCATAAGGGCCGTAGGTAATGTCGCCGCACATTGACATCCTGGATCAATCGGACCGGCTGGCACCTTCCTTCGTCGGCTCGCTGGCGTTTCACGGATTGCTGGCGGCGGCGATCTTGGGAATCGGCTGGGTACAGAGCCGCAACACCATCTCACTGGGCGATCCCAACGGGGGACGCATGGGGGCGGTGACAGTGAATCCGGTTTCGACGATCTCGCTGCCCTCGCATTCCGGCCCCAAGAACCCGGTGGCCACCGACACGGAATCGGCGGTGCCCGTTCCGATTACCAAAGCCAAGCCCGCGCCGAAAGTGAAGGCGCCCGATCTTAGCGCCGTCCCAATCCCCAGCCGCACGGCGAAGGCGCGACCCTCGGAAGCTGCCGCGCCACCGGACAAGTGGCGCGCCTCGCAGAAGGATTTGGCGAACCAGCTCTATAGCACTGCGGGCACGCGCGTAACTACGCAGGACTACGCGCTGGCCGGAGGCGGCGGCGTGGGTGTGGGGAACAATTCCCCGTTCGGCAGTCAATTCGGCGCCTATGCCGACCTGCTGCGCAAACGCGTGGCGCAGTACTGGCAAACCACCACGATCGATCCGCGGCTGCGCACGGCGCCGCAGGTGAGCGTAACGTTCACGCTCCACCGGGACGGCAGCGCAACCGGCATACACGTTACTCAAAGAAGCGGCATCAGCGCCCTGGATTACTCCGCGCAGCGCGCCATTATGGATGCCGCCCCATTTCCCCCGTTGCCGCCGCAGTTCCCCAAGAACGATGCGGAGATTGAGTTTGTCTTCGAGTTAAAACGGTAGGAGCCCAAGCATGCAAAAGTCCATCTGGTTCGCAGTCGCATCGGCTGGAGCCCTGTTCGTCCTCATGGCGCAGGACGCCAGAATCATCGTCGAGAAAGGCGGTATCCCAGTGATCGCCCTTCCGGATCTGCGCGGCTCCGGCGATGCGCAGAAGTTCATGGCGGCATTCAATGAGACTCTCACGGACGACGTCAAAAGCGCGGGCCGATTCAAGATCGCCGCCAAGACATCGCTCCCGACCTTTGTTCCGCAGCAGCCTTCGGATTTCCAGCAGCCCCCACCGCCGCGCGTAGAGAGGCCGGTGCGGGGACGCCAGCAGACGACGCAGCCCGTGGTCCCACTTACGGGTGGGGGCCATTGGATGCAGGATTGGTCGAGCCCGCCGGCACAGGCTAACTATCTGGCGTTCGGCTACACCGGCGCGCAGAACGGCGTGCTGGTCCTGCAAGGCTGGTTCTACGATCTGAGTAAGGACACACCCGCCAACGCCCAACTCATCGGCAAGCGCTATCTCGGGACGGTGGATGAAGCCGGCGCCCGCAAAGTGGCGCATGAGTTCGCGGCCGACATTATTACTCTGTTCGGGGGACAATCCCTATTCGGCACTCATATCTATTTCTCGTCCAACCGAACGGGCCACAAAGAAATCTGGATGATGGATGCGGACGGCAAAAATCAGCGGCAGATCACGCATTTCAACAACATATCGACCTATCCAACGGTATCACCGGACGGATCAAAAGTAGCATTCACTAGCTGGGTGAAGGGGCAACCTGCTATATTTATCTTTTCAGTGGATCCGGTCCGAGATTTGCGTTATTACAATCAGGCCGCGTCTGTGAATCAGGCCGGCTCATTTACACCTGACGGAAAGCAGATTGTGTATGCATCTTCCGCGGGTACGGGCAGATGTTGCCGGATCTTCATTGCGAATTTAGATGGAACGGGGTTTAGACCTATCTCTTCGTCAAGTGTCATCGAAGTGGAACCAAAGGTAAATCCGAAGACCGGGAACGATATCGTATTCTCGTCGGGCCGCTCCGGCCCGCAACAGGTCTACCGGATGAATATGGATGGTTCCGACTTAGAGAGATTGACACCGGGTATTGGCGAGGCTTCCAATGCGTCGTGGCATCCCGACGGCCAGCGGATCGCCTTTGCATGGACCCAGGGATACGCCACGGGCGCCTTCAACATATTCACCATGAATGTTGCAACTAAGGACTACGTTCAGTTGACGCATGGCGATGGCAAGAACGAGAATCCGAGCTGGGCGCCCGACGGCGTCCACATCGTCTTCGCCAAAACGCGCGGCAACTCCAGCCAGATTTACACCATGCTGGCCGATGGAACCCAGTTGCAACAATTGACCACAGGGGGGCAGAACGAAAGACCCGTGTGGGGAAGGTAGACAGTTTAGGAGGCGAAGTTCATGTTCAGTAAACGGAAGTTCTCAGTCATTTGCCTGGCGCTCGCGCTGGCAATGTTGGTGTCAGGATGTAAGAAGAAGGTGCCGGCCCCGGCGCCTCCTCCTCCTCCACCGCCGGTAGTCCAGCCACCGCCGCCGCCGCCAGCTGCCCCGCGAGTCGCGCAGTTCACCGCGGAGCCCACCTCGATTCAGCGCGGCCAGAGTTCCACATTGCGTTGGGAAGTCACTGGCGCGGTCACCAGCGTAAACATCAACCAGGGCGTTGGCACGGTACAGAGCACCGGCAGCAGTCGCGTCAGCCCGAGCGATTCCACCACTTATACTCTGACGGCCGCCGGTCCTGGTGGATCCGTCACGTCGTCGGCCACGGTCAACGTTTCCGCTCCGCCGCCGCCGCCACCGCCCCCGCCGGCGCCCGCACCGCAGGTTACGATCGACCAGCGGTTGGGGTCGGACGTGCAGGACGCTTATTTCGACTACGATAAGACCGATATTCGTAGCGACGCCCGCGACGCTTTGTCCAAGAATGCCACGGCACTGAAGAGCATCCTGACCGATTTCCCCAATGCCTCCATCGTCATTGAAGGCCATTGCGACGAACGCGGCTCCGCCGAGTACAACCTCGGACTAGGAGACCGGCGCGCCAGCGCCGCCAAGGAGTTCCTACAGGGACTCGGTGTTCCGGCCGACCGGCTGAAGACAATCAGCTACGGCAAGGAGCGTCCGCAGTGTACCGAGCAGGACGAAACCTGCTGGCAGAAGAACCGCCGCGTCCACTTCGTGGCAGGACAGTAGGACGAGGCGCAGTAGGATAGAAACAGAGTCGATTGCCGCGAGACGGGGCAGCCTCACCGCTGCCCTGTTCACGGTCAGGAGAGTTGCATGAAGTCCCAAAGCCTTTTGGTTTGCCTTTTACTTGCGGTCCCGGCGATCGCGCCCGGCGCCAGCAAGGAAATCATGGAATTGCAGCGGGATGTTGCCCTGTTGCAGCAGCAGATCAAGGATCTACAGCGAACCCAGGACGAAAAGTTCGCCGCGGTGACGGAGCTCGCGCGCCAGTCGATCGACGCCGCCAACCACGCCAATACGAGCGTGGCCGTTATCGCAAGCACGATCGAAAAGAACCTGCGCGACCAGACGGATAAGGTCGCCACACCGGTAGTGGGCCTGTCTACGCGCCTCAACGAAATGGGCGGCGACCTGCGCACGCTGAGCCAGGCGGTCACCGACCTGACTGCCCTGCTAAACCGCATGCAGGCGCAGTTGACCGACGTCAGCAACGCCATCAAAGTGATCCAGCAGCCGCCAGTCGCGCCGCCGGCCCAACCCGGCCAGGCCTCCGCGGCTCCCTCTTCGGACCTGCCCCCGATGTCGGCGGAAACCATGTACAACGCGGCGCGGCAGGACTACGTGGGCGGCAAGTACGACCTGGCGTCCCAGGAGTTCGCCGATTACCTGAAATATTACGGCACCACGAGCTTCGCTCCCAACGCGCAGTTCTATATCGCGATGATTCACTTCGTGCAGGGGAAATACGACACCGCGGTCATGGAATTCGACATGGTGCTGGAGAGATACCCCGACAACAACAAGACGCCGGATGCGCTGCTTTACAAGGGCCGCGCTCTGGTCAAAATGCCGGGACACAAGACTGAAGGCGCCGACGAGTTCATGGAAGTGATCCGGCGGTTCCCCAAGAGCGATCAATCCGTGCAGGCTTGCACGGAGCGCAAAGCGCTGGGCCTGAACTGCGGAGCGCCGGCCACCTCCTCGAAGGCACCTGCCAAGCGTAGTAGTAAGAAGTGATGGCGATGCTCCCGCTCACCACCTGGGAATCGCTCGCCAAACTGATCGACCATCCACTGGTCAAACCCGAGCTTACCGATGTAGAGGTGATCGAAGGGTTGGAACTCGCCAAGCGCTACAACATTGCCTGCGCCAGCGTGCGGCCCTGCGATATCGACCTGGCGGTACGCACCCTGCAAGGCAGCAGCGTCAAGGCGGGCGCGGTGTGTGGCTTCCCCCACGGCTCCCAGAACACGGCCACCAAACTCTACGAAACGCGCGACCTGATCCGCCGCGGCGCGAAAGAGATCGACATGGTGATTGCGATCTCCAAGCTGCTCTCGCGCGAGTTCCAGCACGTCCAGATGGAGCTGCTGCAGATGTCCGAGCTGTGCCACAAGGAAGGTGCGCTGCTCAAGGTCATTCTGGAAAACGCGTACCTCACCGACGAACTGAAGATTATCGCCTGCCGTTGCTGCGAGCGCGCCGAAGTCGATTTCGTGAAGACTTCGACGGGTTTTGCGCCCTCGGGCTACACGATGGCGGACATCGCCCTGATGCGCAAACATCTCCCCGAGGAAATCGGCGTCAAAGCGGCCGGCGGCATACGGACCGTCGACCAGGTACTAGAGGTTTACCAGGCCGGCTGCACGCGGATCGGCACCACTTCCACGGCCACCATCCTGGACGAGTGGAAGGCAAGACTGACCCCGGCTCCGGCCACTTGAAACGGGCGCGGAACAGCGTGACAGCCGTGTTACCCTGGAGGTCTCTACGATCCAATGGCGCAGACCAGATCGCTCCCCCGCATATGCATCGCGTTGGGCCTGCCAGACGTTCCAACCCTGCTCGAACACGCCCGGCGCGAAGCTGAGTCCGGCGAGATCTTCCTTGAATTCCGCCTGGACTACCTGAGCGCTCCGTGCAAGGGCGCGGAGGCAATCCCGCAGTTCCTGGAGCAGTATCCGGATTGCATCCTGCTGGCCACCTGCCGGCGCCACCAGAATCACGGCAAATTCAACGGCAGCATCGAGGAACAGCTTGCCGTGCTGGACCTGGCGGTGCGCAACGGGGCGCACGCCATCGATATCGAGATTGAAACCGCCGAGGTGGCGCAGGACCGGTTGAGCGGGTTCCGCGGCCGCACCTACGTCATCGTCTCTTATCACAACTTCGAAGCCACACCACCCATGGACACGGTGGTGAGCCGGGTCATGAAGGTGCAGGCGGATGCCTATAAGATTGTCACCACGGCGCGCAAGCCGAGCGACAATGTACGCGTGCTGTCCGCCGCCAAGGCGCTACCCAAGCACCGCCTGATCGTCCTGGCGATGGGCGAGCTCGGCTTTCCCACGCGCGTGCTCTCGCCGGTATTCGGCGGTGTGTATACGTATGCCGCGCCCATGTACGCCGAAGGGACCGCCGCGGGACAGGTGAGTTCGCGTTTCCTGCGGCATCTCTACCGCGTCGAAAAGCTGGGGAAATCCGCCAAGATCTACGGGGTGATTGCGGACCCGATCCGCCACTCCATTTCGCCCGCCGTGCACAACCGAGCGTTTCAATCCAAGCGCGTGGATGCGGTATATCTGCCGTTCCTGGTGTCGCCGGCGTGCCTGCGCGATTTCTTCTCGCTGGCGGCTAAGCTTCCGCTTGCCGGCTTCAGCGTCACGATTCCGCACAAGCAGAAGATCATCCGCTACCTGGACATTGTGGACCCGCTGGCGCGTCGCATCGGCGCGGTCAACACGGTGTGGCGCAAGGGAGGGAAGTGGCGCGGCACCAATACCGACGCGGCCGGCGTCACCGGCCCGCTCTCGCGCCTGCTCAAGATCGCTAACGCGAACGTGCTGATCGTGGGTAACGGCGGGGCGGCCCGCAGCGCGGCCTGCGCGCTATCCGACGCAGGCGCCAAGATTTTCCTGGTGGGCCGCAATGCCGACCGCGTCCGCGCCCTGAGCAAGGTTTGCGGCGCCGAAGCGCTCCTTAAGGAGCAGCTCGATTCCCGCCATTTCGACGCCGTGGTACACGCCACGCCGCTCGGCATGTTCCCGCACGTCAACGAGTGCTTTTTTGAGGACAAGATTCCTGCCGAGGTCGTGTTCGACATGGTGTACAACCCGCTCGAAACGATGCTGGTGAAGCGCGCCAGGGAACAGGGCAAGACCGTGGTTCCGGGCCTGGAGATGTTCATCGAGCAGGCGGTGCGCCAGTTCGAAATCTGGACCGGCGAAGCCGCGCCGCGCTCCGTCATGCAGAAGGCGGCGCTGGAGGCCCTGACCGGCAACGGCCACGCCACTCCCCCGTCGAGGTGAACCATGAAGCTGACCCGCCGCAAACTGGCCGCCGCGCTGGTATCCGCCACCGCCGTGGCCGCGCAGCAGCCCCAACCCGCCCCCGCTGCCGCGGACGATCTGAAGACTGCCCGCGATCGCATGCAGGCTAACGCCGCTGCGCTCGCCGCCACCCCACTCGCGATGGCCACCGAGCCGGCCTTCCAATTCAAGGCCTGAGGAGCATGCATGGCCTTGATCGACACCGACACTTTCTTCGCAACCCTGGCGGACCTCAACGGTGGCCTCAAAGCCAGGGAGTACACCGCCGAGGATCTGGCGCGCGCCTTTTCCGAACGGCTCCACCGGCTCGGTCCGCGATATAACGCGCTCGCCCTGGCGCTTCCTCAGGAAGCCCTGCGCCAGGCCAAGGAGGTGGATAAGGACCTCAAGCGCCAGCGCTTTCGCGGGCTACTGCAAGGCGTCCCCTATGGTGTCAAAGATCTGCTCGCCTACGCCGGGCAGCCCACTACCTGGGGCGCGAAGCCCTATCTCGGCCAGGTGTTCGACTACACCGCCACGGTGATCAACAAGCTTTCCGACCAGGGAGCGGTGCTCACCGGCAAACTCTCCATGGTGGAACTCGCGGGCGGCGGCGGGTACCGTTTTCCCTCCGCCTCGTTCACCGGCCCGGGCCGCAATCCGTGGGACCGTACGCGCTGGTCGGGCGGCTCCTCCAGCGGATCGGCCATCGCAGTCGCGGCCGGCCTGGTGCCGTTCGCGATCGGCTCGGAGACTTCGGGGTCCATCGTCACCCCGGCGTCCTATTGCGGCGTGACGGCCTTGCGCCCCACCTACGGACTGGTGAGCCGCCACGGCGCCATGGCGCTTTCCTGGACGCTGGATAAACTCGGCCCCTTCGCGCACACCGCCGAAGACTGCGGCATCATCCTGCAATCCATCGCGGGCGGCGATTCCAAGGACTCCGGTTCCGCAGGTAAGAACTTCTATTACACACCGCAGTATGCACGCCCCGTGAAAGATCTGCTCGTGGGGTATGCGCCCGCCGATTTCGCCGAGTGGGTGGAACCGGCGACGCGTCCGGCCTTCGAGGCGGCCATCGCAGTCCTGAAGGCCTCCGGAATGAAATTCGTGGAGACGAAGCTGCCGGACTTTCCTTACGGCGCGGCGCTTTCCACGATTCTGAACGGCGAAATGGGGTCGATCTTCGAGCCGTTGATCGCCAGTGGCAAAGTGGACGAGCTGGCCGACAAGCCGCAGATCGCCGGGCTCAAGGCGAGCCTGGAACTCTCCGCCAAAGATTATTTAAGGGCGATGCGACTGCGCCGCCTCATGCAACAGGAAGTCGGCAAGATCTTCGGTTCGGTGGACGTTCTGCTGGCCCCGGGCCGGGCCGGTATCGCTTCCAAAATCGATCAGCCGCTGGACCGCGGCGCGGGCGGCGCACCGCCCAACGATCCCGGTTTCCGATCCATCATCCCGATGGGTAATCTCGCCGGGCTCCCCGCCCTGGTGCTTCCCTGCGGGTTCGCCGAAAACATGCCGGTGGCGTTACAGGTGGTGGGCTCTCCATTTTCCGAGAACACGCTGCTCGCGGTGGGTCGCGAATTCCAGGCACACACCGACTGGCACAAGCGGCGGCCGCCCGCCGCGTGAAACGGCTCTTGACGCGTGTTCCCGGGGCTTTTGTAACTGGCGATCCACCCTGGGTTTGGTTCATCCCGACACATAACGCTATTTCGCCTTGTGCTGCAACTCCGCGGGCGCGCGCTCGCGGTCGTGCCCTTCCACCTGCAACGTCCAGCGCACCGGCACAGTCTCCGGCGGATAGCAGAGCCTGTCGTCGCAGGCCTGGTACTTGAGCGCGCCTTCGATGGTGAGTTTCCCTTCCGCATCGAGCAGCGGCCTGACCGCCGCATCGCGCGCGACCGTCACATCACGCAGCAGGCGGAACGTGCCTTCGAAGACCGGCGCCGTCTCACCGATCGCCTCCAGGCGCAGCATCCTGGCCGCCGGGTACGTCGCTGGGCGCACCACGATCGCGGGCGACTCCTTCATGCTCCACTCGATGGGAATATAGTCGCTCTGCACTCCCGGCGCGTAGACATGCAGCCGGGGCCCGAGTTGCACGTCCAACACCAGCGAGATCCTCTGTCCCGAGCGCACCCGGGCGTTGCTCGCCGACGCCGTGACCCGCAGGTGCTTGCCTTCAACGGCGGTGTGCGCGGCCCCGGCGCTCCCACCAAAACGGCTGACCAGGATATCGCCGGAGGTGTAGCGTTGGGTGTAATCGTCCTCGAAGTATTTGGCCGTCACGCGTCCGGCGCGGTCCACCAGGTACGTCCCGGGGTACGGAATGCCGTACTGTATCGTGCCTTCTCGCGACTGCTCGTTGAGGATACCGAAATCGCGGATGATCTTCGAGTCTGGGTCCGACAGCATCGAGAACGTAATTCCGCGGCGTTCGGCGAAGCTCTTCAGCACAGCCGTCGAATCGTAGCTGATGGCCGCCACACCCAGACCCTCGGCCCGAATCTTCTCCAGATTGCTTTGCAGCTCCACGAGCTGGCCTTTGCAATACGGTCACCAGTCCGCGGAGCGGAAAAAGACCAGCATTGCGCCCTTGGCACCCATCACCGAGGCGAGTGTCTGGGTGCGCCCGTTCTGGTCGGTGGCGGAGAAGGCCGGTACCGTTTCTCCCACCGCGGGTCCGGTCTTGGCGGGCGGCGGAGTTTGAGCCAGCGCCGCCAGCCCGATTGCAAGTCCAAAAGCCAAAGCTCTGCGCATCACGATCTACAATCCGCCATAACCCCCACTATATTCCATAGTTTCAAAAAACTTCTTGTTTTGTCTCTACTCGCCGGGGCCCTCACGGGCTTCCTCCGAAGTTGGAACCGGCACGGAGCTAAAATGGCGGAGCAATCGGTGTGGTGTGTCCTGGCGTTCGCCAGAAGTGAGATTCAGCTATGTGGCACGGAATTGTGGTACTGCTTGCGGCAGGCACGCTGATGCCTGCGCAAACACAGACCGCGGGTTCGATTTCCGGGACTGTGCGAGATGCCATTACAGGTGCTCCGCTTTCGAAAGTGCGTATTTCGTTGCCGGGGAGCGAAGCGGTAATGACGGATTCGGAGGGCCGGTTCCGGCTCGGCGAGATTGAGCCGGGGCCGAAACAGGTTTGGGCGTCGGACAGCGTGCGCGGAGCGGGGACGAGCGTGTCCGTGATGGTTCGGGCCGGGGAAGCGGCGACGGTGGAGATCCGGCTTAAACCAGGGGGCTCGATCAGCGGCCGGGTGGTGGATTCGGCAGGACGGCCGGTTGCACGCGTGGTGGTGATGCTGCTGCACCGCAGGTATCGGTACCGCGACCTGGTCCATTCGTCGGATCAGGCCGTGGTAACCGATGAAAGGGGCGAATACCGGCTAGAGCCTGTGTTGCCCGACCAGGGGGCCCTGATCATAGTCAAGAAACCGTTGAAGGCGACGGCGCCCGATCAGGTTCCTCCGTATGACAACCGCGAAGGCGCGATGCTGCCGACCTTTTACGGGAATTCGACGGGGATTGCCGGTGCACAAACCGTAACGCTGGCGCCAGGGGAGCACCGGGAGCATGTGGACATCCGTGTGGCGGACGCGCCGTCTTATTGCATTGAGGGAGCGGTGGACGGCGCGGGCGCCGTGAAGGAGATCTTCGTCAGCCTTACCGAGCAGCTCTCGTTCGATTCCGGCTGGTCGCTGGCACCCGCGACCGTCAAGGCGAATGCCGACGGGACGTTTCGCGCGTGCGGGCTGCATGCGGGAGAGTATCGGATGATGGCTACGAGCGCGCCGCCCGGTAATGGGTTGGCCGAACGGCTGTCCGGTTGGGCAGCGACGGGAATCGCGTGGGGAAGCGCGATCCTCACGGATAAGGATTTGTCCAACTTGAAGTTGCCGGCGAGTGCACTGGTGGCGATCGCGGGTGACGCTTCGTTCGATCCTGCGCGAGATCAGTCCATTCGCATTCAGACGAGTCTGATGCGTTTCGCCGGCAGCGGCGATGGCTATGCCGATTCCGTGGAGAAGCCGCCGTCCTCGGGTGTGTTCTTCGGAGGCGTGGGCAGTGGCGGTGCTACCGCGGTTCCGGGCGCGTTCAGTCTGGGCCGGTGGCGTCCGGGGGAGTACCAACTGCGCGTGTCACGACTTCCGGCTGGGTGCTATGTCAAAGAGGCGCAATACGGCCGGCAGGATCTGCTCCACGAATTGCTGTGCGTGGGCGAAGGCGCGGGAGGAGAGCGGGTACGGCTGGTGATCGGGTGCGACGGCGGATCCCTCACCGCCCGCGTGACGAACACGGATGGCAGCCCGGTTCCGCACGCGATTCTGTACTTGTTCGACGCGGACGTGGAGAGTCCGGGCGCGCTGGCCGGGAGTTTGCAGCGGAGCGAGGTGATGAGCGGGTGGAGCGCTCAATTGACGGCTCTGCGCCCGGGGAAGTATCTGGTCTTGTCCAGTGACCTGGACGTGAGCCCGACCGGCGCGTCAGTGGATGATATCGAAAAGCTGTGGCGCGCCAAGAAGGACGCGAAAGAAGTGGAAATTGCTCCGGGCGTTATGGCGCAGGTGGCGGTCGCCTACAGTGTGAAGAATGCGACGCTTCGGTAGGCGGAGGGACTCAGCCTCGAACGCTACACTATGATTTGTCGCCATGGCCAGATCAGCGGACAAAGCAAATGACGCGAAGCGGTGGATCGTACGCGGTCGCGTGCAGGGCGTTGGATATCGCTATTTCGCGCAGCGCGCGGCCGTGGAACTGGGCCTCACTGGGTACGCCCGCAATCTCGACGACGGGCGCGTGGAAGTTTACGCCGTCGGACCCGTAGATAAGCTTTCGAAGCTGGCCGGGATGCTGTATCGCGGCCCACAGTGGAGCGATGTCCGCGGCGTCGAGGAACAGGAGGCGGCAATCCAGGAATATGGAACGTTTCGAATCACGTAAACGCATTCTGATCGCCGTCCTGCTGTTTGTGGCGATCGCCGGCTATTATTGGAAGCTCACGCTCACCCGCCAGTTCGAGTGGATGATGGGTCCCGACCTTGCCGAGCAGGTGCTGCCCTGGTTCCACATGCAGGCGCAGGAGTGGCATGCAGGCCGCGTCCCGCTCTGGGATCCCAACCTCTGGGCGGGCCAGCCGCTGTTTGGACAGGCGATCACAGGCGCCGCCTATCCGCTGAATTGGGTTCTTTTCCTGCTTCCGCTGGAGAACGGCCATATCGCGGGGTGGGCGCTGGCGTGGTATTACGTGGCGATCCATTTGATGGCGGCCGGCTTCTGCTATCTCTTTTGCCGCAGCCTGGGGCGATCGCGTAGCGCCAGCCTCGCGGGAGGCATCATCTTCAGCCTCTCCGGCTTCATGGGCAATACCCCTTGGCCCGTGATGATGAACGGCGCGGTCTGGATCCCCCTGGTGTTCCTGTTCCAGTTGCGCGCTTCCCGCGGGTGGCGGCCGGTCGCCACTGCGGCGCTCTCCGGCATGTTCCTGGGCATTTCCTTTCTGAGCGGACATCATCAGGTCCCCATTTTTACGGCCGTCGCATGGGTGGGGGTTTGGATCTATTTTCTGTTGAGGAATCGACGCCTGCTGGCTCCTGCCGCGGTCGCCCTGCTGTTCGCCGGGTTGAGCGGCGCCATGCAAACGATTCCCGCTTACGAGTACGGCCGCCTGGCAAAACGCTGGGTGGGCGTGCCCGAACCCGTCACGTGGAACCAACCGGTCCCGTACTCCGTTCATGCCTACTACGACCTCAAGGCGTTCAGCCTTTTCGGCATTGTTTTTCCCGGCGTCAAGATTCATTTCGATCCGTTCCTCGGGGTGGTCGCGTTCTCGCTGGCGCTGTTCGCGGTGAGCGCGCGGTGGCGCGACGGCCGTGTGCGCCTGCTGGGGGCGCTCGCGCTCGCCGTCATCGTCTACGCGCTGGGTCACAACAGCGTGTTTCAGGGCGCGCTCTACGGCCTGATTCCGGAACTCGACAAGGCGCGAACGGCTTCGGCCGCAGTGGTGCTCTTCCAATTTGCAGCGGCGGCGCTGGCGGCGTTCGGAATCGATGAACTCGCTGCCGGGTGGAGCGCGCGCGGCACGTGGATCCTCGCCGGATTCGGCGCGCTCACGCTGGCCATCGCCGAGGTCCTGATTCTGGCCAATAAGCTGACCTTCCCGGTCGACGATCGCGTGATCCTGACGGCGGTTATCGCGCTGCTTGCGGCGGCGCTGTTCGCGGCGTGGCGCAGGCAGGCACTGACGTCCATGCAGGCGCGCGTGCTGCTTGTACTTCTGATTCTCTTCGAACTCGGCAACAGCGGGCAGTACAATCTTGTCGACCGGTCCGACCATAATCAGATGCAGTGGCTCGACCGGATGGGCGCTAACGACGACATCGCCGAATATCTCCGCAAGCAGCCCGGGTTCCAGCGCACCGAAATCGGCGGAGACGCTTTTAAGCCCAACTGGGGCGACATGCACGGCGTCGAAATGCATGGCGGCGCCGGTGCGAGCGTCACCACCAACGTGCTGCAATCGGAAGTCTTCAGCCTGTTCGGCCACCGTATGTACGGCGTCGCGTACACCATCGCCCCAGGGCCCGTACCGGACGCAGGCGAGGAAGTTTTTCGCGGCGCCAGCGGGATGAAGGTCTATCGCCGCGATGCCTTCCCGCGTGCCTGGGCCGTCCACGAACTGGTTCGCGTGAAGGACGAGGACGAGGGCAACGCTGTGTTAGGACGCGATCCCGGATCCGCACAACGCAAGGCTCACATGGTGGAATCGCCGCCGCCGGTGCAACTCTGCGCCGCTCCGGACACGGTCCAACTCGTCGAACACGCGGCCGACCGCCTTGTCATCCGCGCCGAGATGTCCTGTTACGGCATGGTTGTGCTCTCCGACACCTTCTACCCAGGTTGGCGGGCGCGCGTGGATCACCGTCCCGCCCGGATTTACGAAGTCAATGGAGCGATGCGCGGCGTCGTGGTTCCGCGCGGCACGCACGAGATCACGATGCGCTACCGTCCGGTTAGCGTGTATCTGGGAGCGGCGCTGACGCTGCTCGGCATCCTCGGTGCGATTGCGCTTGCGGTGTGGCTGCCACGGGGAGCGGAGGGATTTTGATCGGCGAGAAGATGGGCCGTGGCGCACGAGGGTACTGGGCCAATGTCACTCAGGCAGACCTGTCTTATGCCGGATTGTCTCCATTTGCGATAACAGCACTGGCAGATGGACCGATACAATCTCCCAAACACGGTGAAGGTTTATTCCCAGATAATCATGGACAAGAACGTTTCTGAATCCCGCAATGGCCCGCCAGTCAACCTCGGGATGAAGTGCCTTCAAATTTTCACTTATCCGCTGGGTAGATTCGGCGAGGGTCTGGAGATTACGCAGAACAGCGTCTTGAATCAGCTCCGACTCGCGAAAGGCATCCTCGCCGTCCTGGCAATAGTGACTTATGCGCCGGACGCAATCGACGACGTGAAGTATGTAGAGGCGGTCATCCCTCACAACGGGATCGCCTCATGAAGCACGCGGTCTCGGATGAATGGATGAAGTGTATTCTCTTCAGCGATGTCCACTCGACGGCCCAGTGCTTCTTCCAGATCAGCAAGGAGTCCGCCGGGAAACCACGGCGGCGTGTGCGGGCCGGCCTCGATTAGTAAGTCGAGATCACTATCCTCTCGGGCATCGCCTCTCGCAAAGGAACCGAACACACGCACACGCTGAACACCATGCCTGGCTGCGATGGCAAGGATCGCGCTACGTTTGCCCAACTGATCAACGGTCATGCACTTCCATTCTCGCACCTGCGCTATCAGGCCAATTCACCGCACTGGCCGCAGCGTCACCGAGAACAACCGCATCAACTCCCCGCCTTCGATTTTAACGGCCCGGACCCTGACGTCCGAGGCGCCTGCCGCAAGCTTCACCGCTCCCAGTTTCACTTCGCGCGGATCCGTATCTTTCGCAGTGGGCTCCACGGACGCTTCCACACGCTGCGTCCCCATCTCCACCGCAAAACGCCCGGTATTCGCCGCCGACCCCGTACTGTATTTCGCCCACACCTCGAACTCGCCATCTTCCTTGAGGCGCGCCGGCCACAGCACCGATTGTTCCGTGGACTTCCACTCGTTGACGTAAGCGTGGGGCGCCTTACCGTCGGTGAAACGCAAGCCCTTCCCCTCGGTCTGCGCATCGAATGCACGCAGCACGTTGGCCTGTGTGGTGGAGAGCAGTCGCACCGGGTCGGGCTTCAAATCGGTCTTCAGCGTCAGCGGAATGACGCTGTCGATGGTGTCCGGCGCGCGCGCCGGCACCTTCAATGCGATGTCATCCTGCACTCCGCCGACCACCAGCTTCCCGTCGCGCGGCCAATCGAAGACGTGCAGGTAGAGCGTCTTTCCCTTGAGCGTGGTTTCCCCCCACGCCTGGGGCGCGAGGGGCGTCCGCTGCGTCCCGTAGATGGAATCTCCGTTGGCGGACATCCACTTGCCGATGCCGCGCAGGATGGCTTGGTCTTTCGGATCGATCTCGCCATTGCCCATCGGTCCGATGTTCAACAGCAGATTGCCGCCGCGCGCCGCAGCCTTCGCCAGGAGGCGCACGAAGAACTCGGGAGTCTTGTGGCTGTTGTCGAAGCGGTGATAGCCGTACGATTCGTTGGTGGTGGGGATCGCTTCCCAATCGCCATCCGTCGGGCGAAACTCCGCCGCGCGGTCGCCGGTGTTCTGGTAGTCGCCGAATTGCCTGCTGCCGTCGCGCGCTCCGCGGCCGTTGATCACGATATTGGGGTCGGCCTCGCGCACGGCCTGCAAGATGCGCAGTTGCTCGGAGACCGGCAGTTTCTGCGGCGTATCGAACCACATGATGTCGGGATGATACATGCGCACCAGTTCCTGCACCTGCGGGATCGCCTTGCGGTCCACGTAGCGCCGCGCACGCATCAGCAGCTCGGGATACAGGTCGTACCATTGCAGGCCACCATAAAGCTGTTTGTCTCCGCCCGGATTGCTATTGTCCCAATCGTTGCCCGGCCCGTCCGGGTCCGCCCAGTCGAAGGCGTGCGAGTAGTAGAACCCGAAGCGTATGCCGTTGCGTTTGCACGCGTCGGCGAGCTCACGCATGGGATCGCGCTGAAACTTCGTCGCGTCGTGGATGTTGTACGCGTTCGCTTTCGAAGGCCACATGGCGAAGCCGTCGTGGTGCTTGGCGGTGACGATCAGGTACTTCATGCCCGCGCCCTTGATCAGGCTCACCCACTCCTCGGCGTTGAATTTCACCGGGTCGAACGGCGCCACCACCCTCATGATTTTAGCTTGTACTCTTTGAGGGGGATCTTCTGAATGCGCATCAGGTGCTCGGCGTAGCCAGAGAATGGCTTGCCGTTCCACTCGCCGGCGGGGCCCGAGTATGCGCCCCAGTGAATGAAACAGCCGAAGCGCGCCTCGCGCCACCATACCAGACGCTGGTCGCGTGTGGCCTGCGCGGCTTTCCACCAGCCCTGCTCGGCTTGCTGAATTGCTTTGGAATCGCGATCGTTCGGCTGCGCGGCGAGCGCCGCTGCCAGAAGCAGCGCCAGCGCGCTACATCTTGAGAGCGTAATAGCCCTTACGAACATGTACCACCAGGTCCTTTCGGCTCTTGACCCGCAACTCGACTGCATGGAACAGGCCGTCCGTCTTGAGAGGCTCGGGCCTGTAGGCGATGTTGTACTGATGGCGCAGCTCGTTGGCGATGTTCTCGAACGATTGCTCGAGGTCTTCCACCTTGAAGGGGAAGAATGCCTTGCCGCCGGTCTCCGAGGCGAAGTATTTCAGCACCTTGTCGCCGTCGCTTTCGATCTTGCTGATGTTGGTGGAGATGGCGTAGAGCACAACGTCGGCCTTCTGCGCCATTTCGAGCGCCTGGTCGCGCGTGTACTGGCTCTGGTTGTCGTCGCCATCGCTGACAATGACGATGGCGCGCCGGAATTTGTGCTTCGGCTGGTCCTGCGAAAGCTTGTCGCGGCAGGCGAAGAAGATGGCGTCGTAGAGCGAGGTGCCGCCCCCCGGCCGCAGATTGCGGATTGCCGTGGCCAGCTTCTCCGTGTCTGAAATCAGGTCGCTGACCAGTTCGGCCTTGGTGTCGAAGCTCACCAGCATGGCGCGATCCTGGTTGGCGTGAAGGGTGTTATTGAGGAACTCGATGGCGGCGTCCTGCTCGAACTTGAACCGCTCCCGAATGCTGTTGCTGGTATCGATCAGGATACCGAGACGCAGGGGCAGATCGCTTTCCGCATTGAACTCGAGGATGCTCTGCCCCTTCTTGCTATCGATCACTTCGAAATCATCCTTGGTCAGGTTGGTGACGAAGCGGCCCTTACGATCGGTGACCGTGTAGAGCAGGTTGACCCGGGTGACGTCTACCTGGATGCGCGTCGGCTCGTCGGCCTGGACCGGCTGCTGCACCACCACCGGCTGGGCAGGCTGCTGAACGACAGGTTTCTGCTCGGCAGCCCATATGCCGGCGCCGAGGGCGGCGGAGGCCGCGAGAAAAGCCCAGGATTTCATATGGACTAATTATAACGCTGCCCGGAGCAGCGCCATCCTGCAAGGGGCTACCTCGGAGGTTTCAGTGCGCCGCCGCCGGCGGGGCTGCAAATGATGCCATGTTCGATTTGTCGACCAGGGTTGCGCCCGTGTCCACGAAGACCGGGACGGGGGAACGGTTGCCCTGAAACGAGGTGGGATCTCCCGCCGGCTTGGCGTGATGAAAGCTATCGAGCACGCGCGTCCCGAAATACGCCATGGTGTACGGCTTCTGGGCGATGGTGGCCCGTATCATGCCCTTGCGCATCCAGTTGAGCGTTCCCTCCTGTGTATCCATTGCAATGATCGTCTTGCCCTTGATGGCGGCCCGGTCCAGCACGTCAGCCACTTCGCTGCACGATAGCGCTTCGAGGCAGACAAAAGCGTCCGGAGCGGTTTTCCCTTTGCCGACGAGGTTCTGTGTGGCGTCGAACGCCTTCGTGGGGTCGCCGGCGATATTGACAACCTGAAGGATCTTGATGCCCGGGTTGCGCGCGAGAACCCGCTTGAGGCCCTCCAGTCGCTCCTCGAGATTCTCCTGGCCTGGAATGCTGTAGACAACCACGTTGCCCTTCCCATTGAGTTCCTTGGCGAGAAGCTCTGCGCTCATCTGACCCGCCTGGTAATTGTTCGTGCCGATGAAGGTCAAACGGTTGCTCTTGGGGGAGTCCGAATCGATTGTGACGACCGGAATGCCGGCGGAAACCGCCGAGTCGATGGCATCCTTCATCAATTCCGGATCCGCGGCCGATACGAGAATCCCGGCCGGCTTGATTTGCCGTTGAAGGAGCTTCAGGAATTCCTCCTTCTCCGCCTTCGGATCGTAATTTTCCGGTCCCACCATCTCCCATTGGACCCCAAGACTGCGCGCCGCGGCCTGCAGGCCCTCCGACGCCACCTGCCAGTACGGAATCTTCGTATTGGTGGTCACCAGAACATAGGCCTCGGTGGTCTCGTGCCGGGTGGCGCCGCCGCAGGCACACAACAAAGATATCGCCCCGGCAAGCAATGCTACAAAAGGTTTTCTCATCATGTCCATTTTATGACCCTTGGGAGTCCTTTCGGTCAACGAGTATATGTCCGCGAGCGTGGGCGCGCAATGCTTGGGGTGCTATTCGAGATATCCGAAACTCCGGACAAAAAAGACTGAACAAAACAGGGCGGGATGGAATGTCCACGTAGATGCCACACCCTTCCGATCAAGAACTCCTGCTGGACGCGGAAGGGGAACTTTCCGCGGAAGCAGCGGAGCGGATTCGGACTCATATCGACTCCTGTTCGACGTGCTGCGTGCGACGCCAGGAACTCGAGGGCGCCCTAGCCGGCTTTATCCGTGCATACCACCAGGAAATGAATCCGAAGATACCGCCTGTTGACGGTCCGCGGACGCTTCTGATGGCCCAGCTAGCCGTTCCGGCAGAGTTGCAACGGAAGGTATTCGAGGAATATGGAATCGCGGGAGCCGAACCACGAGCGTACGAGGTAGACTATCTGGTTACACCCGCGCTCGGCGGAGCGGATGACATTCGCAACCTTTGGCCCCACTCGTACTCAGCGACTATGTGGAACGCTCAGGTCAAGGACGCGTTGGAGGACCGCCTGCGTGACATGGTCTGTGAAAGGAGTCTGGATCTGATGGAGGCTCAGCGGGAGATTGCCGTGAACTGGATTGCCGCCCATAAGAAGTACTTTCACACGGAAACGCCCCTGGAGCAGCACTATAAGCCCGAGACTCCCAACTAGATCACCCGAAAATGACACGAACTCATTCCCTGACGCTCCTCTGTGGCATCGCCGCTCTTGCCGGTTGCTCGCGAACGAAGCCTGTAGAGCAAACCGAGTCGCCAAAGAAACCCGAGCCTGCATACTTTAAGGTCGATCCCTCATCCGCGGGGCGGCTGAGTGGGGCCGTCCGATTCACCGGGAGCAAGCCCCACCGCAAGACGATCGATATGAGCGGAGATCCGGCGTGTGTAGAGGCACACCAAGGCAAGGCCATGGACGAATCGGTCGTCGTGAATCCGAATGGCACTCTCGCCAACGTGTTCATCTACATCAGGGGCGGATTGGAAGGGAAAACATTCGAGATTCCCGCAACGCCGGTCACTTTGGATCAGCGTGGTTGCTGGTTTCATCCCCGGGTCATGGGAATTCAGACCGGTCAGGCATTGGAGATAACAAACTCCGACCCCGTGACGCACAATGTCCACCCACTGGCCCAGGTCAATCGCGAGTGGAACCACAGCCAGGGAGCGGGCGAGCCTCCACTGGAACGGAAGTTTATGAGGCAAGAGGTGATGATCCGGGTCAAATGCAACATCCACAGTTGGATGCGCGCATTCATCGGGGTCCTGGATCATCCCTACTTCGCTGTTAGCGGGCCTGACGGCACCTTTCAGATACAAAATGTGCCTCCGGGCGACTATGTGGTCGAAGCCTGGCACGAGAGTCTGGGGACGCAGGAACACAAGATCAGCGTGCCTCCATCGGGCAAGATCGAGATCAATTTTACGTTCAAAGGAGAATGAGTCCGTGACCCATCTAAGATATTTGCTTCTCGTTGCTTACTTTGTTGCTCAGTTCACGGGCTGCTCCAGCCCGGCACCGGTTCAGCAAGCCGAGAAAAAGGCGCCCGAGGAATCGTCAGCGCCCCGGCTCTACGTCACCAACGAGGTGTCGGGCGATATGACGGTGATCGACTCGGGGACATACAACGTAATCGCTACCGTCCCGCTGGGCAAACGCCCGCGAGGAATTCATGCGAGCCCCGACCGGAAAACGATTTACGTGGCTCTTAGCGGGTCGCCTATTGCAGGTCCGGGTGTAGACGAGAGCACCCTACCACCGCCCGACAAGAGTGCGGATGGCATCGGAGTGTTCGACGTCGCGCAGAACAAGGTCGTCCGCGTCATCAAAGGCGGCTCGGATCCGGAGAACTTCGATATCAGCAAGGATGGGACCCAACTGTTCATCTCCAACGAAGACGACGCGGCGGTAAGCGCGGTCGATATTTCATCCGGAGCAGTGGTCAAATCGGCGAAGGTGGGCGAGCAACCGGAAGGAGTCAAGGTGACTCCGGACGGCAAACTGGTTTACGTAACCTCCGAAGAGACCGGCACCATTTCGGTATTCGATCCCCAAGCTGGTAAGGTCCTCAAGACGTTCAAGGTTGGGCACAGACCCCGTTCGGTGGCCTTCATGCCTGATGGCACCCGGGCTTACATTAATGCCGAGAATGATGGGACCGTGGCAATTGTGGATGCGGTCAAGCAAAAGATGACCGGGACCATTCCGCTTGGAAAGGCGGGCGTCATCAAGCCGATGGCGGTTCTGCTATCCCCGGACGCCTCGAGACTCTATGTGAGCACGGGTCGCGGCAAGCAGGTGTTCACGATTGATACGGCCACCAACAAAGTGCTCGGTTCGGTCGAGGTAGGTCCGCGCCCCTGGGGTATCGCGCTTTCTCCCGATGGCAAGACGCTCTACTCGGCCAACGGCCCTTCGAACGACATTTCTGTCGTGGATATCGCCACGAACACCGTCACCAGGAAGATCAAAGCCGGCACGAGCCCTTGGGGTGTGCTCGTTTTGGAGCGCTGAAATAGCTCCAAAAAAGCCTGAACACGGAGCCCGCTCGGGGAATCTTTGTACATGGGTTCGCTCCGAATCGGTTTCACAAGGCTGGTCTTCTCTACTCTGTTGCTCCCAGGCGCAACAGTGCTCGATGCACAGCGCCCGGCCGGTGAAATTCACCTTCAGATTAAAGATCCCTCCGAGGCAGCGGTGGAAGCATCAGGGCGGTTGCAGAGTCTTGCTGACAGGCTGGAACGGGGCTTCCATACAGATGGGCAGGGCAGGTATGTATTTAAGAACTTGCCGTACGGGCGCTACCGGCTGGAAGTTTCCAAGCGGGGCTTCGCCACGCAGTATGTGCTCATCGATGTGCAATCCGGGACTCCTGTATCGCGGACCATCACCCTGGCTCTTGCCGCACAGGCTTCGCGCGTCGATGTAGTGGCGGCCACCCCGCTCGCGGGGACGGACCTCGCGCTCGACGAGATACCCTCGCCAGTACAGACGGCCACGGCACGCGATATCGAGCAGAGCGGCTCGCTCGACCTCGCAGATCTCTTGAACCGGCGCCTCAACGGCGTTCACATCAACGAAAACCAGGAGAACCCATTCCAGCCGGATGTCAACTACCGCGGTTATACCGCCTCTCCGCTGCTCGGAACGCCGGAAGGGATCTCGGTCTACATGGATGGGGTCCGCCAGAATCAGCCATTCGGCGATATCGTCGCCTGGGACCTGATCCCGAAAATCGCTATTTCGGAAGTCGCGCTGATGCCGGGATCGGATCCTCTTTTTGGGCTCAACACGCTGGGAGGGGCGGTATCGCTTCAGACCAAGGACGGCCACAGCCAGCCTGGCGTAACGCTGCAAGTGAACGGCGGGAGCTTTGGGCGGCGTGCCGGGGAATTCGAATACGGCGGCTCCAATTCCAGAGGATTGAGCTGGTATGCCGCCGGCAATCTGTTTCGTGAGGACGGATGGCGTCAAGACTCGCCATCGGAAGTCCGGCAGGTGTTTGGGAAACTCGGCTGGACGCACGGCCGAACTTCGGTTGCGCTCAGCTTTGGTTACGCCGACAACTGGCTGACGGGAAATGGGCTGCAGGATTCGCGATTTCTCGCGCAGAACTATTCGAGTGTTTACAGTGTTCCCGATGTCACGTGGAACCGCTCGCCCTCTCTTACCCTAAGTGTGCGGCACAACGCCACCAGCAACCTCACGTTGTCCGGAAACGCCTACTTCCGTTATATCCGGGCCGACACCACCAACGGGGACATCAACGAGGGGTCATTCGACCAATCGCTTTACAATCTCAGCGCTGCCGACATTGCCGCTCTTACGGCCGCGGGTTATAAAGGATTCCCTACCACCGGAAATGCTACCACCGAGCCGTTTCCGTACTGGCGGTGCATCGCGCAGGGACTCGAAAAAAGCGAGCCGGTCGAAAAGTGTACCGGCATTATCACGAACACGTTTAACAGGCAATACAACTACGGATTATCCGGACAGGCGGCCTGGCTTATCGCTCACAACCACTTTACCGCGGGCACAGCTTGGGATCGCGGCAGCATGACATTCCAACAGGGGTCCCAGTTCGGCTATCTGAATCCAGACCGCATCACGGTCACTCCGATCAACGCGTTCGGGGACGGCAGCACCACTCAGGACGACGTCCCCGTAGACACTCGGGTAAATCTCCACGGCCTTATCAACACATTCAGCATCTATGCGGCCGACACACTCACTGCCGGAAAATCCTGGGTTTTAACCTTGTCGGGCCGCTTCAACCGGACGTCTATCGACAACACCGATCGCCTCGCTCTCGACACTACCGGTGCCCGCGGATCGTTGAACGGACAATACGTTTTCAGCCGTTTTAATCCGGCGGTGGGCCTGATCTACAGTCCTTCGCGTTTCGTGAGTATTTACGCTAGCTATAGCGAAGCCAGCCGTGCGCCTACGGCGATCGAACTCGGCTGTGCCGACCCGAATGAGCCGTGTAACTTGCCCAACGCGCTTGTCAGCGACCCGCCGCTCAAACAAGTGGTCACGAGAACGCTGGAAGCCGGCGTGAGGAGAGGACCGGAAAGCAAATTGCGCTGGAGCGCAGGCTGGTTCCGCGGAGAGAACTACAACGATCTTCTCTTTGTGGCATCGGAACAGACTGGCTTCGGCTACTTCACGAACTTCGGCAGGACGCGGCGGCAAGGGGCGGAAGTGAGTCTCAGCGGGCGAATTCAACATTTCACTCTCGGCGGCAACTATACGTTTCTCAACGCAACTTACCAGAGCTCGCAGACAGTGGATGGCGGCAGCAATAGTTTCAATGACGGAGGCTTGGGACTCGACGGCAATATTACGGTCCAGCCAGGCGACCGGATTCCACAGATTCCGCAAAACATAATGAAAGCCTACGTGGACTACGCGCCCACGTCGAAGATCCTGGTGGACCTCGACTTCGTTGCGGTAGGCCGATCGTACGCGCGCGGCAACGAGAACAACCTGGATAAGCCCGACGGGGTGTATTATCTCGGGCCTGGATTCTCGCCCGGCTACGGAGTCGTGAATATCGCAGCGCACTATCAGGTACAGAAGAGTCTTCAGTTCTTCGTGCAAGTGAATAATTTGCTCAACCACCGTTACTACACAGCCGCGCAACTGGGCCCTTCGCCGTATGACAATTCGCGAAATTTTGTTGCACGTCCATTTCCTTCCGTGGGCGGCGACTTCCCGATTCGCACGACGACATTCTTTGCGCCCGGCGCGCCGATAGGAGCTTGGGGAGGGATACGGTTCAGGTTCTGAGGTTACAATCGCGCCAGCCACGCCTCGAGTTCCGGCGCCAGCGGGGACACCACCACAATTGGATCGCCCGTGCTAGGCTGCTGAAACTCGATGCGATGCGCGTGCAGGAAGTAGCGGCCCAGTTCCGGCTGTGCCGCGGCACCGTAGAGCGTGTCGCCCACCACGGGATGTTTGATGCTCGCCAGATGGACGCGGATCTGATGCGTACGGCCCGTCCCGATCCGCACTTCCAACAGGGTGAACCCGGTAAACCGGCGCAGCACGCGATACTCGCTCCACGCTTTCCGGCCCTCCGCCAGGCGCGCCGTCATGCGCGTCCGATGCACCGGGTCGCGCGCGATCGGGCGCTCGATGCGTCCCCTCTCCGTTTTCAGTTCGCCCTGCACCAGGGCGAGGTAAGTCTTTCTTACCTCACGGCCGGCGAACTGTTCGGCGAGTTTGCGATGCGCCGCGTCGTTCTTCGCCACCAATAGCACGCCGCTGGTGAAGCGATCCAGGCGATGCACGATCCCCGGTCGCATCGCGCCGCCCACCGTTGAAAGGGCGGCGAAGCGGTGCAGCAGCGCATTGACTAGCGTCCCCGAATGCACCCCCGCGCCCGCATGTACCACCATGCCGGCCGGTTTATCGATGGCCACCAGGTCTGCATCTTCGTAAAGCGTGACGAGTGGAATAGGCTCCGCCGTCGCCTGCAGCGGGGTTGGGTCGGCAGGCTGCACGTCGATGGTCTCGCCACCGCGCAGCGTTTGAGAGGGCCGTGAATCGGCGCCGTTCACGCGCACGTGTCCGCGCTTGATCCAATCCTGAATGCGTGAGCGGCTGTAGTCGGGGAGACGCGCGTTCAGCCAGTTGTCGAGGCGTTGGCCCGCGTCCGAGGGTTCTACCTGAAAGGTCACGCTACTGCGCCGACCCGGCAGTCTTTTCGGCCGCCCGCACCACTTCGGCCTCCGGTACGGGGAGGTTCACGTCGGAGACGAGGGCCCTTCGGTCAAAGAATTGCACCCGGCACCAGCGGCAGTGAAACAGCCGGCCCTTGCCTGCCAGGCGTTCCAGCATGTTAAGGAATCCGCCATGCTTCCGGTCGATTTTATCAGGCTGTTTTAGCCGTACCACACGGTACGTACCGCATATCGGACAGCGGCAGGATGGACCCAGGTGGTAGCGGAAGCGACGCGGGACGAACTGTTCCTTTTCGCACGTATGACAAGTGTAAATCGCCATATAGCTAAAACGCTCGAGGAACGTCCGGTGGACTCGCCTGAGTCTCCCCCCGCACAACTGGCACTTCATCCAGGTATGTTATAACCCAATTTGCGGAACCGGCACAAGGCGTACGACAATAAAAAGACCGCCCCCAACATATGCTGGACCGCATCACCGTGCATGGCGCGCGCCAGCACAATCTCAAGAACATCGATGTGGAGATCCCCAGGAACACGCTCACGGTCATCACCGGGCTGAGCGGATCGGGTAAATCTTCGTTAGCCTTCGATACCATTTACGCCGAAGGCCAGCGGCGGTACGTCGAGACGCTCTCGACGTATGCCCGCCAGTTTCTCGACCAGATGGAGCGCCCCGACGTAGATTCCATCGACGGTCTGAGTCCCGCAATCTCCATCGAGCAGAAGACCACGAGCCGCAGCCCCCGCTCCACCGTCGGTACCATTACCGAGATCTACGATTACTTGCGCCTCCTCTACTCTTCCATCGGCGTACCGCACTGTCCGGTCTGCGGCAACGAGATCTCGCGCCAGACTACGGAACAGATCCTGCAGCACGTGCTCGCGCTGAAATCCGAAGATCGCCTGATGGTGATGGCGCCTGTCGTGCGTGGACGCAAGGGCGAATATAAGAAGGATTTGGAGAAACTCGCGCGCCAGGGCTTTGTCCGCGTGCGCATCGATGGCGTTCTGCGCTCCCTCGATGAGGAAATCCCCCTCGACAAGCGCAAGAACCATACGATCGAAGTTGTGGTGGACCGGCTGATGGTAAAGCCGGGGATCGAGAAGCGCCTGGAGGCGTCCATCGAGACCGCCACCAAACTCGCCAACGGCCTGGTGCTGATCGCCGTGGTCAATGGCGAGGAGCGCCTGTATTCGCAGAAGCTTGCGTGTACGGAATGCGGCGCCAGCATCCCGCAATTGGAGCCGCGGTCGTTCTCCTTCAACAGTCCGTACGGAGCGTGCGAGGAATGTCACGGGCTCGGCAGCAAGTGGACCTTCGACCCCGCCAAGGTGATTGCCGATTCCGCCAAGCCGCTGCTCGATGGCGGTCTGGGCCCCGGCGCGGGCTCCTGGCAGATGCAGCAGCGCCTCGAAGAGCTCGCCAAGAAGAACCGGATCAACCTCGCCAAGCCGTACGAAGAGCTCACGAAGAAGGCGCGCGAAACCCTGATGGAAGGCGCCGGCGGATTGCCCGGCGTCCTGGCAATTTTGGACGAGACGTATCAAGCGTCGTCCGAGGCCTATCGCGAGTGGCTCACGGACTACATGTCGCCCGCCGAATGTCCTGCCTGCCACGGCAGGCGCCTGCGTCCGTCCAGCCTCTCGGTGCGTGTAAAGAATTTCGCCATCAGCGAATTCACGGGGCTGCCGGTTTCCCGCGCGCTGATGACCGTGCGCAATTGGGAACTCACCGATCGCGAGAACCAGATCGCGGGCCGGGTGGTGGACGAAATTCGCCGCCGCCTGGAATTTCTCTCCGCCGTCGGTCTCGACTACCTCAGCCTCGACCGCTCTTCTGCGACACTCTCCGGCGGCGAGGCGCAGCGCATCCGCCTGGCCACACAGATCGGTTCCAAGCTGCGCGGCGTGCTCTACGTGCTCGACGAGCCTTCGATCGGCCTGCATCCGCGCGACAACAATCGCCTGCTCGAAACTCTCACCCACTTGCGCGATATGGGCAATACCGTGCTTGTGGTGGAGCACGACGCCGAAACCATCGAGCGCGCGGATTACGTCATCGATCTCGGACCGGGCGCGGGACGACTGGGCGGCGCGCTGGTTGCCAGCGGCACCCCCGCTGAGATCGAGCACACCGCGGAATCGCTCACCGGCCAGTATCTCTCCGGCGCGCAGAGCATCCCTATCCCCGCGGCGCGGCGCAAATCCAACGGCAAGAAACTGGCCATCCGCGGCGCGCGCGAACACAACCTGAAAGAGATCGATGCCGAAATCCCGCTGGGCCTGCTCACCGTGGTCACCGGCGTTTCGGGCAGCGGAAAGTCCACGCTGATCAACGAAATCCTCTACCGCGCGCTGGCCAAGGAGGTCTACGGCTCGCACGAAGAACCCGGCGCGCACACTTCCATCGAAGGCATCGACCTGCTGGACAAGGTGATTCGCATCGATCAGGCTGCCATCGGCCGTACGCCGCGCTCCAATCCCGCGACGTATACCGGCCTCTTCACGCCCATCCGGGACCTTTACGCCATGCTGCCCGAGTCTCGCGAGCGTGGCTACAAGCCGGGGCGATTCAGCTTCAACGTGAAGGGCGGGCGCTGCGAAGCCTGCCAGGGCGACGGACTCAAGCGCATCGAAATGAACTTCCTGCCGGACGTCTACGTGACCTGCGATCTGTGCCGCGGGCGCCGCTACAATCGCGAGACGCTGCAGGTGAAGTTCAAAGGCTACTCCATCGCCGACCTGCTGGAAGCTACCGTCGATGAAGCCCTGCCGCTGATGGAAAACCTGCCGCAGATCCGCATTAAGCTGCAGACGTTGCAGGACGTGGGCCTCGGCTACGTTCACCTCGGACAATCCGCCACCACGCTCTCCGGCGGCGAGGCGCAGCGCATCAAGCTGGCCAAGGAACTGAGCAAGCGCCAGACCGGCCGCACCTTCTACCTGCTCGACGAGCCCACCACCGGCCTGCACTTTGACGACGTCCGCAAACTGCTCGACGTTTTGCAGCGGCTGGTGGACCTGGGCAACACGGTGGTGGTGATCGAGCATAATCTGGATGTGATGAAGACTGCGGACTGGATCATCGACCTGGGACCCGATGGCGGCGAATACGGCGGCCGCATCGTAGTCTCCGGCACCCCCGAGCAGGTGGCCCGCCACAAGAAAAGCTACACCGCGGAAGCCCTCCGCAAGGTGCTCCAATGATCGGGCATTGGCTCATGACTCAGGCAACCGCTCCCTCACGGTCGCGGCTCCGATCGGTATCGCGATGCACCAAGCAGAGCCGCGACCGTAAGGGAGCGGTTGTACCCGAGGCGCGCCCATGAGCCGCTACGCGCAGCAGCCGTTGGATTTCGCAAATCTGAAGACAGTGGGCCTCGAAGAGCGTGGCGGCAAGGTGAAGGTGGCCGATTTCGCCGCGGCGTACGAGCCCGGGTCCGGGCTCGCGGGCCTGCTGAATTCGCTGCCACACCTGCTCGCCGCCGATAGTTTTCGCGCCGTAGTGGATGCGCTGGCAGCTGCGCGCCAGAACCGGCGGGCGATCCTGTGGGGCATGGGCGGGCACGTGATCAAGTGCGGCCTCGCGCCGGTGCTGCTCGATCTGATGCGTCGCGGTTACGCCACCGGTTTCGCGCTGAACGGCTCGGCAGCGATTCACGATTTCGAAATCGCGCTCGCCGGACACACCAGCGAAGACGTGGAAGCGGTGCTGCCCGACGGACGCTTCGGCACGGCCGAAGAAACCGGCCGCGAGATGAACTGCGCCATCGTCGAAGGCGCTCGCGACGGTATCGGCATGGGCGAAGCGCTGGGACGCGCGCTGGATCAACGTGATCAACGCGGCCGTAACCAGGCACCCGAAGCCAGCCTGCTTCTCAACGCCTATCGCGCCGCCGTTCCGGTAACCGTACACGTGGCCGTCGGCACCGATACGCCGCACACCCACCCGGCCGCCGACGGCGCGGCAATCGGCAGCGCGACTCATCGCGACTTCCGCCTCTTCTGCGGCATGGTCACGGAACTCCACCAGGGCGGCGTCTACCTCAACGTCGGCTCCGCTGTCCTGCTCCCCGAAGTCTTCCTCAAGGCCGTCTCCGCGGTGCGCAATCTGGGGAATCCGCTGGCCGGGTTCACCACCGCGAATTTCGATTTCCTCCAGCACTACCGGCCGCGCGTCAATGTGGTGGAGCGTCCCCACGCCGCGTCCGGCGGCAAAGGCTACGCCATCACGGGGCATCACGAGTTGATGATTCCACTGCTCGCCGCCGCGCTGATCGAGAAGCATTCATGATGGACCAGCCGGAAGAGCCGGAACCACTGGAGCCCGCGGCGCCGCTGGAGCCGGTGCCCGAACCGCCCCCGCCGCCTCCGCCGGGGCGCGACCCTTTCTGGAGCTACAGCGACCTGTTGATCTTCGCCGGCCTCGCCATTCCCTGCATGCTGCTCGGTTTCGGCGCGGTGAAGGCAACGTTCTGGATCTTTCATCTTCATCCCGCCGTGAAGACCTGGGAACTGCTGGCCGAGCAGGTCACCGGCTACGGCCTGCTGTTCGGCATGCTGGTAGTCCTCTTCCGCGTGCAGTACGATCGCCCGTTCTGGCGGTCACTGGGCTGGGTGCCGCCAGGCCTGCCGGCCTTGTCGATTGCGATGGGCGGAGTGGGGCTCGCCCTGGCCGTACTGCTGCTCGGCGCGCTGATTCACACGCCACGGACCGAGAACCCCCTGACGGAGTTGCTTAAGGATCCGACTTCGCTGATCCTGCTGGCGATCTTCGGGACGATCGTGGCGCCGGTCTGTGAAGAGCTCGTGTTCCGCGGGTTTCTGCAACCGGTGCTGGTGCGCAGCCTCGGCGCCTTCGCCGGCATTCTGGCCACTGCCGTGCCCTTCGGCCTGCTGCACTTTTCGGAGTACGGCAATTCCTGGCGTCATGTGTTGTTGATTTCGATCTCCGGTGTGGCCTTCGGTTGGGTGCGGCAAGTCACGGGTTCGACCAAAGCCGCCGCCGGCATGCACTCCGCCTACAATGCCTTTCAATTCGTGCTACTGATCATGGCCAAGAACCTGCAGCAATAGATCGTGGAGCAACCAACGCAGTCGTACACTGGTAACAAATGAGAACCTGCATAGCGATGAGACTGGCGCTCGTGATGAGCGTCGCATTCTGCGGAAGCGTGTCCGCCCAGACGCCGCCGCAACAGCGCATGGTGATCGTGATCAGCCTGGACGGCTTTCCCGCCTACGCCCTGGACGACGCCCGTCTGCCCGTGCCCACCCTGCGCCGCCTCATCCGCCAAGGCGTCACGGCGCGGATGACCACCATCAACCCCACGGTCACCTGGCCCAACCACACCACTCTCGTCACCGGCGTGCGCGCCGACGAACACGGACTCCTGGTCAACGGCAGCCTGGTACCGACGGGCACATGGCCGCCCATCAAGGTCGACCCCATGATCGACAAGGTGAAGATGGTCCACGTGCCGACGGTCTACGACGCCGCCCACAACGCCGGGCTCACCACGGCCCAGATCGATTGGGTCGCCATCAATAACGCGCCTACCATCACGTGGCCGTTCAACGAGTGGGCATCGCCCGCCGGACCCCTGGAACAGGAAATGATCCGCAAGGGCGCGATCTCCGCCGCCGACGTGCAGGACTTCACGAAGGCGAACATCCTGTTTCGCGACCAGATCTGGACCAGGGCCGCCGTCTATCTGATCCGCGAACACCGGCCCAACCTGATGCTGCTGCACTTCCTCTCGCTGGATACCATCCACCATGCGTTCGGTCCCAAGAGCCTGGCCGCCACCAGCGCCATCGCGTTTCTGGATAGCTGCGTGGAAAAGGTGGTGGCCGCGGTCCACGAGGCCGGCATGGACGATCGCACCACGTTCCTGATCGTCGCCGATCACGGCTTCAAAGGCTACACCAAAGAGATTCGTCCGGCGATCGCCCTTGCGGCGGCGGACCTTTCCGGCAAAGTGCACGTGGTAGCGGAAGGAGGGACGGCAATGGTCTATCTCGACCAGGCCCAAGCCGCGGAACTTCTTCCCAAAGTCACGCACGTGCTGCAGGGAGTGGAGGGAGTCGACAAGGTGATCGGCGTGGATGGCTTCGCCGCGCTGGGTCTTCCCCTGCCCTCGAAAGACCCGCAGATGAGCCCGCTGCTGCTTACCGCCAAGGACGGCTATTCGTTCTCCGGAGCGACCGGCGGACCGGTGACGGCCGCCATGCCGCAACTGCGCGGCAGCCACGGATATCTGAACAGCGACCCCGAGATGGACGCCCTGTTCATCGCCAGCGGGTACGGCGTGCGCGCGGGCGCACTGTCCGCGCGGATTTCCAACCTCGACGTGGCGCCCACTATCGCCAAACTCCTCGCAGTGCCCCTGCCCTCCGCCAAAGGCAAGCCCCTGCCGCTCCAGTGATAGTCTGGATGTAAGCCCACACATGGTTGAAACAATCGAATGGACCGCGGGCGGCGTGGTCATGATCGACCAGACGCGTCTGCCGATGCACGAAGAATACGTGACCTGCCGCGATTACCTGGAGGTCGCCGCCGCCATCCGCGACATGATTATTCGCGGCGCTCCGGCCATCGGCGTGGCCGCCGCCATGGGAGTCGCCATCGGCGTGCAGCACGCGAGCGAAGCGGACCTGGACGCGCAGGTGGACACGATCTGCGAGATCCTTGCCAAGACGCGGCCGACGGCGGTCAATCTTTTTTGGGCGATCGACCGCATGAAGCGCCTGTACACCACGCTCCGCGGCAAGCCCCTCGCGGTGATCCGCGAGCGACTCATTCAGGAAGCGCAACTCGTGCGCGAGGAGGATATCGCCATCAACCGCGCCATCGGGCGCCACGGCGCGCCGCTGGTGCCGGACCACAAGACCGTGCTCACGCACTGCAATGCCGGCGCGCTGGCCACCGCCGGTTACGGCACAGCCCTGGGCGTGATCCGCGCCGCCCGCGAGGGCGGCAAGCAGATCGATGTGTTCGCCGATGAGACCCGCCCGTTTCTGCAGGGCGCGCGCCTCACCGTCTGGGAACTGCAGCAGGACGGCATTCCGACCACGCTGATCACCGACAACATGGCCGGCCACTTCATGAAGTCGGGCCGCATCGGCTGCGTAGTGGTGGGCGCGGACCGCATCGCGGGCAACGGCGATGTCGCCAACAAGATCGGCACCTATTCGGTGGCCGTGCTCGCCAGGGAAAACGGCGTGCCGTTCTTCGTCGCCGCCCCCGTCTCGACGCTCGATCTGACGCTCGCGTCCGGCGACCAGATCCCGATCGAACAGCGTGCGGCGTCGGAGGTCACGCACGTTTTCGGTCACGCCGTGGCGCCCGAAGGCACCGCGGTGCAGAACCCGGCCTTCGACGTGACCCCCGCCCGCTACGTCACGGCCATCATCACGGAGAACGGTGTAGCGCGCGCGCCGTATGAGGAATCGCTGAAGAAAATCGTGGGCGGAAGCCCGTGTTAAGGTGAAATCGAAATGAAGAAAATAGTCGCCACACTGCTGTTCGGGGTTGCCCTGTTTGCCGCCGGCCCACTACGTCGCGCGCCGGGTTTTTGCCTGATCGATACCAACGGACAATGGCAGGATCTCGCCGATTACCGCGGCAAGATCGTGCTGGTGGAGTTCATGGCGACCACCTGTCCGCACTGCGCGAACTTCAGCGCGGTGCTCAACGGCCTGAAGCAGAAGTACGGCGATAAACTGGCCGTTCTCGCCATAGCGAATCCGCCCGTCGACAGTCCTCAAACCATGTCCCAGTTCGCCAGCGGACACAAGCTCACCTATCCGCTGCTGCTCGATCAGGGACAGGTGGCATATTCCTATGTGCGCGCGCCATCGCTCGATCTGCCGACGGTGTATCTGGTCGACACCAACGGAATGATTCGCAACTCCTGGGCAAACGGCGTCCTCACGAAGGACATTTTCGAAGGCAGCGGGCTCTCGCGCGAGATCGATAAGGTCCTGGCTGGCGCGCCCGCGACGGTTCCGGCGAAGAAGTAGGGTTGACCGTGGTGGGGCAGGCGCTTTCGCCTGCCAACGCTCCCCATGAATGGTAATCTGTTTTCAGCGTAGGCCACGTTTTTCCGCAGGAAGTCCCTTCGCGGCGTTACACGTGTGTCCCTTCTCACCGCCCTTTCGCTGCTGCAGGCGAATGGCGGCGTAGAGTCGACTCCGCGGCTGACGCCTGCTGCCGCCGGACCCTATCGGGTTGAAGGCAACCGCATCCTGGATGCCCGGGGGCGCACGTACCTGGTTCGCGGCACCGAACTCCCCACGCTGACCTTGAAGGCCGTCGACATCGCGGGCGACGGCAAGGAGTTCGGCGCATTTTCCCCGAGTTCCTTGATTTCCATCCGCCAACGCCTCAATATGAACGCGGTGCGGCTGCCGGTCAAGCCGTTTGAGTACCGCGAAAACAGCGCTTACCGCGCGCGGCTTCTCGAGGTAGTGGAAAGCGCCAACGCTTTTGAGCTGCTGGTGATTCTCGCCGTCGACCCTGCCGGTTCACTCTCGCCCCAAGCACTAGCCGATTTCTGGGCGCGCTGCGCAGAGGATCTCAAGCATCATCCCAATGTGTTCTTTGCGGTCGCGCCCGCGCCCGGCATGCACAATCGTTCCGGCTGGAGTCTCTGGCAGTCCGCCATGCAGGCCCTGGTGGACGCCGTTCGCTCGGGCGGCGCGCAACAACTGATCCTGCTCGCCGGACCGGAACCCGATGGCTTCGACGGGATGACGCCCACGCTTCAGGTTCATGACCGGAACGTCATCTACGAAGCTACGCCGCGCTACGCCACCACGCGCACGGATGCGGATCGCTGGCGGCAGTTTCGGCTATCTTTCCACGCGCGTGCCAGTGTTGGTCAACGATCTGGATCCGCAGTTGGACACCAAGTCGGCCGAGTGCGCGGCGTTTCCCGCCGATCCGGGCGCCGCCACCAGGCTGGTGCAGGAGAACCTCGCTTACTTCGATGCGCACCAGGTCTCGTGGGTGCTGTCCTCCTATCGTCCAGGAAAGATGCTCACGGAGTATCGCTACTTCAACTGGTCGAAGCTGGACGACGGTTGGACCTGCGGAGAATCGCCCAGCCGGGGCGGAATCGCCATGACGTTGGTGGCCCACCTGTGGAGCGGCGACCCCCACGGCCTGTTCGCGGTGAATCACGTCAACGGCGGCCTAGCGCTCGCCCGCGGCGGACTGGCCACCGCCTACGGGACGATCCTCGCCGAGCGCGAGGAGACCGCCCCATCCGGACGTCCGTTGCCGCTGATTCTCGGCAACGTCTCGGTGAGGGTGACGGATTCGCTGGGAATCGCGCGCCTCGCGCGGCTGCAATATACCGGCGCCGGGTGGTCGGACACCACCTTCGTGGTTCCCACCGATACTGCAGTGGGGCCGGCGGAGGTCGCGGTAGTGCGCTCCGATGGCTCCAAGTCCGCGGCGAGGGTCATCATCGCGGACGTGGCTCCTGGATTCTTTACGGCGAGCTTCGACGCCCGCGGCGCTGTTGTCGGCGACGTGGTACAGCGCGGCGTGGACGGCGGACAGACCAAGACCTTCGCGGCCTCGGAGTGCGTCGCGGGCGACTGCCGCGCCGTCCCGATTCCGCTCTCGGACCGCGTCACTACCACCGTCCGCATGGCTGCCAGCGGCCTTCGCAACGCGGGTCCCCACGCGAAAGTTCGCGTCACCGTAGGAAAGATCGCGGTTCCCGTGGTCTCCTTCGGACCGGCGGACGACGTTGGGCGCGACCAGGTGACCATTCAACTTCCGGCGGAACTCAGGGGCGCCGGCGAGACCGACCTCAGGATGACGGTGAACGGCGCATTGTCCAACGTGGCGCGTATCCACTGTGGAGCCCTGTGAGGCGCGCGGCGTGGATCGCATGGCTGGCGGCCGTTGCCTGGGGGGCGCCGCCCGCATACCAACTGTCGGTGCCCAAGGGATTTCCGAAACCGAGGATCCCCCTCGACAATCTGCTCACCGCCGACAAGGTGCGGTTGGGACGCTACCTTTTCTACGACAAGCGGATGTCGATGAATGGAACCACTTCCTGCGCCACCTGCCATAGCCAGGAACTGGCCTTCACGGACGGTCGGGCGCAGGCGCTCGGCGCCACCGGACAAACTCATCCGCGAAGCTCGATGAGCCTGGTGAACGTGGCCTATACGGCGGCTTTCAACTGGAGCAATCCGGCCGTCCACTCGCTGGAGGAACAGGCACTGAAGCCGATGTTCGGAACCGACCCTGTCGAGTTGGGTGTGGTCCGGCAGAGTCTGCTTCGTCTGATTCGCTCGGACCCGGTCTACCGCATTCTGTTTCCGCGAGCGTTCGCCGGCGAGGCCAATCCCTACCGCATCGTCAACGTGACGAAGGCCCTGGCGTCGTTCGAGCGTACGATTCTCTCCGGGGGCTCGCCCTATGATCGATTCCACATGGGCGATGCGGACGCCATTCCGGATGCGGCCAAGCGGGGCGAGATTCTGTTCTTTCTGGATTACGGAGGCCCCGCGTGCTTTCGCTGTCACAGCGGCTTCAACTTCAGCGACGCGGTGGACTATGCGGCCAAACCGCGGAGACCGGCGGAGTTCCACAATACCGGACTCTACAATCTGGGCGCGCCCGTGTCGTATCCCGCGCCCAATTTCGGTCTCTATGAGCATACGAAAAACCCTTCCGACGTGGGTAGGTTCAAGGCGCCGACGCTGCGCAACATTGCGCTGACCGCTCCTTACATGCACGACGGAAGCATCGCCACGCTGGGCGAGGTTGTAGACCACTATGCGGCGGGAGGCCGCACCATCGATCACGGTCGGTGGGCCGGGGTAGGGCGGGACAATCCGGCAAAGGATCCACTGATCCACGGATTTCCCATGACGGCCCAGAATCGAGCGGACCTGGTGGCGTTCCTCGAAAGCCTGACCGATGCAAGCGTACTACACGACCCCCGGTTTGCCGATCCCTGGTGACGAATCGCGGTTACTGTTGAGCCTCGATGTGGACGACTTCCGAGCTGTAGGGCTGGGGAAGCATGACGCGGAAACCGGTGGACATGAGCTGGGCTCCGGTCTGCGAGTAAACCGAGGGATCGATTTCGAACCAGACGGTGTAACGCTGCTGAAGCTGCAGGCCTTTGGGCCGGAATAGGTAAGTGGGGCCGCTGGATGCCGCGCGGGTGACTACGGCGATGGCGGTATCCGTGGTCGCGTTGTAACTCTGAATCACGTCGGTGGCATTGGCTGCCGGCGACAGGATGTGGAAGACCTTACCGGCCGAGATATCGGTGCGCTGGTTCTTGTAGTTCTGAATCTGAAGCTTGAGGAAGGCGGCCTGGTCCGCCTGGAGATTCGCCAGTTGGTTCATCAGGACCCAGGGACCGCCGAAACGGTAGCTGTGCGTGGCGTAGGGAGTATAGCCATCGGATTCAGGCATGTAGCGTTCCGCATAGCGCGGCGGGAAGGGGTAAGTGGCGCCGTACACCGCCTGGCGCGAAGCCAGCGAACCGGATGCGTCATTGGTGATCGAGGTGACATAGTTCTGCACCATGTTGAACGTCATCATGTTGCCGCCGTTTTCGCAATTCTCCCAGAGGACGTTGGGCCGCGCCTGCTGGATGGCCGAAACCACAGCGTTGATGCCTTGTACAGCATTAGCGTAGTTACTGTCGGCCGGGTCATGCGTATGCGTCGTCTTGGTGCATTGTTTGACCATGTTCTGGCCGTCCTGCAGGATCCAATCGACATGGTAATCGTCGATCATGCGGATGCCCTGCTGAATCAGCCAGTCCTGAGCGGGTTGGTTAGAGAGGCACAGGGGAGTGGCCCCGAAGTAGTTGCTGTCGTCGGTGGCGCTCCAATCGGGATTGGCCCGCAAGACCGGGCTGGAGGGGTCGGCTTCAGCGAGTGCGAAGTGCAAGCCGAATTTCATGCCCAGGGAATGCACGTAATCCGACAATGAGTCCAAGCCGTTAGGAAATTTTGCGGGATCGGCATACCAATCTCCGATGCCGCGCGCCCATCCCAGGTCCACGATGAATAACTGTACGCCGAGGTCGGCGGCGACGTCGGCGTTACGGCGCAAGGTCTGTTCGTCAATCTTATCCTGATAAGCCCAGGAGTCCCAGGACACATAGGGAAAAGTTTTGGAATCGGGCGCGGGCTTGGCCAGCACCGATTCCACGAAACGTTGCGTACGGTAGCCGGCCTCGTCCCAATCGCCGTGAAACAGGCCGATGAATGTGTCAGGTACCTGGAATTCACCATTGGATTGCACCGGGTGGTTGAGATCCAGGATGGTGGAACTGAATTGGACATACTCCTTCGAGCCGTCCTGGCGCACGGTAGTCTTAGTCCGGCCATCGAACTCCCAGCCGGTGAACAGGCCGCGCTGATCGGAATCTCGCAATGCCAACCAACTGCACTGCTGTCCGTCAGCGCCGGAGTAGACTTCAACGCTGGTTCCGCTGGTGTCGAGTAAGGTTTGCAGCGGCTGAAAGTCTTCCGGCTTGGCAACCACGCTCCATTGGTTGACGCGGAAAGCCGTGTAGCGCTTGCCTAAGTCGTCGAAGGTCCACGGCACCATGTTGATCCGGGTGATGTGGGTGGCCGCGGGGGTCAGGTTCTTATATTTGAGGCTGTAGCGCAGCACCGGATGATCGTTGAAGAGGTCCAAAATCACCGTGATGCGCGCACGGCCCTTCACGTCTTGCAGGACGATGAACTGGCGAACGCCGCCGGGGTTGATGCTCTGGGCGTATTGGGCAACCAGGAAAAACTTGGTCTCCGCATCGAAGAGGTCGTTATCCGTCTGCAGGCGGACAGGAGAGGTCGGCCGGTTCGGCGATGCGGTCCACTGGTCGCCGGATTGGAGATCGGAAATCTCCTGGGTGAGAAAGGAACCTTCTGGTGTCAACTGAAAGGACGCCCGGATCAACCCGTTGGAGAGGGTCCAGATATTCTGTTCCGTGTCGAAATTCGACTGTGCTCCGCCGAATGCCAGACCAGCGAGTAACGTGATACTTAGTACACTTCCGGGCAATCGCATGGCGCTTTCCCCAAAAAGGGACGTCACAGTATTGAACCCGGTATACGGGAAAAGTTAGCAAAAGTTCTATTAATTGCGAGTAAAGCTTTGTAAGACTCTCGGGCTAAAATGCCATGGTGAGTGTTATCTAAAGAGAATCCGGCAGATCTAATGTGAGTTAACGATATCGCGATGAGTTACTTTGGCTTTAAAACCCGCGTCCGACAGAGTTCGGCGGACTTCATCGGCAATCATGACCGAGCGATGTTGTCCTCCGGTACAGCCGAAGGAAATAGTCAGGTAGCTTTTTCCCTCGCGGATATAATGCGGCAGTAGGTAGATTAGCAGGTCTGTAATACGGCTCATAAATTCCGCAGTTTGAGGGAAAGAACGGATGTATCTTGCTACACCGGGGTTTTTCCCGGTTAGATTCTTAAATCGCGGAATGTAGTTCGGGTTGGGGAGGAACCGGACGTCAAATACCAGGTCGCTATCCGGCGGGACACCGTTGCGAAAGCCGAAGCTGGTGACATAGATTTGAATCGCCGATTGATCGCGCTGCCCGCGGAACCGCTCGCCGATGAAATCGCGCAACTGGTGGACGGTGAACCGGGAGGTATTGATGATCAGGTCGGCCATGGCTCGGATGGAGGCCAACTGCTCACGTTCGCTTTCAATGCTGCGCTTGATCGATTTATCGGTGCCCAACGGATGCGGACGCCGGGTCTCACTGAAGCGGCGGACGATGGCGTCGTCGTCCGCCTCCAGAAAGATGAGGCGCGCGGTGACCGATTTGCGGATGCCGGTGAAGACTTTCGGGAACATCTTCAGGCCGGCGCCTTCGCGAATGTCAACCACGAGGGCCGCTCCCTCAATACCTGGATTATTACACGTCAACTCCGCGAACTTGGGGATCAACTCCACCGGCAGGTTATCGACGGAGTAGAACCCCAAGTCTTCCAGGGATTTCAGGACGGAGCCCTTGCCGGATCCGCTCAAGCCGGTGATTACCACCAACTCCGGCTTGTGCGGCGGCGCCCCTTTCGGTTCGGCAGCCTTTTTGCGCGGCATCTGGCGGGCGCTATCCCTCTACCAGGTCGAAATGCCCGTCGCGGCGGCGCAGGAGGACACTCACCCGGTCGGTTTGGGCATCGCGATAGACCAGGTAATCTTTTGTCTTGTCCATTTCGAGCACTGCCTCTTCAACGGTCATCGGTTTGCGGCGCTGGGCGGGCTTGACCTTATACACCTGACGTCCGGATCCGCCATCGGTCTCGGCTTCGGCGGGTACGGAGTTCTCGGTTTCCACTTCGGGCGCGGATTTGCGCGGCACACGTTTGGCGTCGCGCCACTTGGTGCGCGCCTTGAGGCATTGTTTTTCCAGCTTTTCGGTTGCGAGGTTAATGGCTGTAAAGAGGTCGGCATTGGACCCCACGCCGACCAACTCATGATCGTAATAGTGGATGGTGGCTTCCGCTTTGTGTATTTTGCGTTCCAGGGAAAGAACGACGTGGGCGTCGCGTTCCTCCCTGCCGTCCACCAGTTTGCCGATTTTGGCAAACCGGCTCTGAAGCTTTTTCAATTGCGCGGGAGCGAGTTCTACTTGCCTACCGGTGTACGTGATCTTCATGAAACACCTCGTTGGGGGCCGGCAAACATCCCCTTCCTTCTTTATAACTCGAATAGTGGCGCGCCGTTTGGGGTAGCGCTAGTTACGCACGCGCCGTTGATGGGTGGACGGAATTTTCATGTCCTCACGGTACTTGGCCACGGTGCGGCGGGTGACATTAATGCCCTCGCCCTGCAACATGGTAGTGATCTGCTCGTCGGTGAGGGGCTTGGAGCGATCCTCCTCTTCGATCATTTTCTTCACTTTGCGTTTCAAGAGCAGGAGCGGCGTACCACCGCCCAGCGGTCCCTGGACCGCTTCCGAGAAGAAATAGCGGAGTTCGAAGACGCCCTGGGGCGTATGCACATACTTGCTGGCCACAGCCCGGCTGACGGTCGAAGGGTGCACGCCTACCTCTTCGGCCACTTCCTTAATCATCATAGGCTTCAGATAGTCCAGCCCATGGCTGAGGAATTCGGTCTGGCGCCGCACGATGGCCTGGCAGACCTTGAGGATGGTCTGCTTGCGCTGCTCGATGTTCTTCATCAGCTGGATGGCCGACGTGTAGCGTTCGCGCACGTAATCCCGGACTTCCTTGGTGGCGCCGTTCTCGCGATCGAGCATTTTGCGGTACTGGGCGTTCAAGCGAAGCTGCGGGACATCCTCATCATTCATCTGAATGATGTAATCTTCGCCATCCTTAGTGAAGAAAACGTCCGGTTCCACAACACGGGCACCGGCACCGGAATAACGCAGGCCGGGGCGGGGATTGAGGTGCTGGATCATGCGGACGGCGATCTCAATGTGCTCCATGGGCCGCCCGAGTACCTTGGCAATTTCTTTGTACTGCCGGGTTTCCATGAGGCGCAGGCAATTGGAAACGATCTGCCATGCCACGCCACCGCGCCCGTTGACACTTTCGATTTGAAGGAGCAGGCACTCGCGCAGGTTGCGCGCGCCAACGCCGGCCGGGTCGAGCGATTGGACGGCCCGAAGGCCCTGCTCCACCTGTTCCGGAGTGTGCTCGCCGATGGACGCGATCTCTTCGAGCGAAGCCGAAAGGTACCCGTCTTCATCCAGGTTGCCGATGATGGATTCGGCGGCGTCGCGCGCATCATCGCTGATGACGCTGACGCTCAACTGCGAGCGCAAATAATCGCCCAGTGTGACCGGGGAAGATAGAAACGTCTCGAAAGAGGGCTTTTCGACCGATTCCGACGCAGGGCTCTTGTAACCAGGATCCAGATATTCGTCAAAAAAACTTCCAAAATCGATCTCGTCGAAGGGGTCGGTGGCCGCGGGCGGTTCCGCCAACGGATCGTTGACCGCGATCGAGTCATTCTCGGCCACCACCTGCGCGGCCGCCGATTCCTCGGCATCGGGGAACAGGTTGCCATTAATGGCACTGCCGCTCGACCCGTCGTCCACCGAGTTGGCATCGCTCAATACAGCGGCTTCCAGGAGTTGCCGGTCGGCCGGGTCGTGGATTTGCTCAGCCTCAAGCAGCGGCAGAAGTTCCTCGGGTGTAATCTCTTCCCCAGGCTCGTTAGTAGATTCTTCGAGCACCGGGTTCTGAACGATTTCCTGGGTGACCATCTCCTTTAATTCCAGCCGATTCAGCTGGAGGATCGTCACCATCTGGACAAGCCCGGGAGTCAGAATCTGCTTCTGCGCAACCTTTAGTTGTAATCTGGGCGACAGTAAGCTCATCTGCCTCTCATTCTATCACCGGATTTACGCATTGCCAGGGTCAAACACGCGGGTTTATCTGCAATTGGGTGGCCATTTCGGCGGGATGGGTATTGACTTCCGCGAGACTATACATACACTCTTCGAACGCGGGCGCTGATGCTGCAGAGGATGTTGTAGGAAATAGTCCCGGCTACTTTAGCGAGCTGCTGCGCGTCAACGGAACAATCTCCCTCGGTGCCGAGCAGCGTGACTTCGTCGCCGGCGGCGAGCGCAGTGGTGTGGCTGAGATCGATGGTGGTGAGGTCCATGGAGACCGTGCCCAGGATGGGCGTGAGCTTGCCGTCGGCGATCACCTTCCCGCGATTCGACAGGCGATGAAACATGCCGTCCGCGTAACCCGCCCCTAGGATGCCGATGCGCATGGCACGTGGCGCGCGGAAGCTGCCGCCGTAGCCCACGAGCGCGCCTTCGGGAATTTCTTTCACTGCGAGCAGTTTGGCTTTCCAGGTGAGGGCCGGTTTGACGTTGAGCAGTTGCGGCGGGGCGTCGCCGCGCGCGGGTGAGACGTAGCCATAGAGCGCGTGCCCGGCGCGCACCAGGGTGTGCCAGCCCTCGGTGCGGCCGTAGCCGATGGCATTGGTGCTGGAGGTGTGGAGATGCGGCGCGCGGATGCCGGCGGCCTGCAGAGCTTCGCAGATGTCGTGGAAGTAAGCCAACTGGGTCGCGGTTTGGGACGAAGTGTAATCGGCGGCAGAGGCGAAGTGAGTCATCAGGCCTTCCATGTGTGCGTGATGCGTGTCGGCGAGGGTGGCAAGAATTTCCGCCGCGCTGGCGCGCGTGCCGAGGCGGCCCATGCCGGAATCGATCTTGAGATGGTAGCGGATGGGTTTGCCGGAGGCGGCGGAGAGACGGTCCACGTCGCGGATCTGCGCCAGGGAATGGACGACCGGCGTGAGATCGAATTCCACGACGGCGTCGGCTTCGTAAGAGAGAAAGCCGCCCATGACGAGAATGCGTGCGTCGTGGATGCCGCCGCTGCGCAGTTGAACGCCCTCGTCGACGGAACTCACGGCGAGCCAGCTGGCGCCCTCGCCGCAAAGTACGCGCGCGACTTCGAGGGCGCCGTGCCCGTAGGCATCGGCTTTGACGACGCCCGCGACTTCCACATGCGGACCTACGACGGAGCGCACATTGCGGAAGTTGCGCGCAATCTGTTCACGGGAGACGAGGACATAAGACCGGAAGGGAGCGGACACAATTTTATTGTAACGAGGCGTGGGTTGTGGGGTACGCCGGCCAAGCGCGACAGACCGCGCGAGGCAGTGTCCTACTTAGTTTGTGGATGGGGCCGGGACGAAGACGAGGCCTCGGTCAGACGCGGTGTCGAGCAGCCAGAGGGGCCCGCTGCCTAGTTCGTTCAGGCGGAAGACGGAGCCCATGGGAATCAGCGCCGAGGGCGTGCAATCGCAGGTCAGGGCGGAACTGTCGCCCGACGCGACTTGGATCGTAGTGACGGTGCGGCCGGTGGCGCTGGCGACCAGGAGTTTCTGAGAATCGGGCGAATACGCCATAGCGCTGGGCGACGCGATTCCCGCGAAGGAGCGCTCGGTGGCTGCGCCGGCGATGTCCTGGAACAGAGTCAGTTTGGTGCTGTTGACGATGGCGGCGTCGTGATTGCCGGGCGCGAAGGCAGCGACCGCTCCGGTCCCGCTTTGCATGACCTGGCGATTGTTGCCGGCTACGCCGATCAACTCGATGGGGCCGCCGGACGAATACAGGAGGTACGCTCCATCGTCGCTGATGGCCAGGGTCTCGGGGAGCTGGCGGCGCGACCTGGGGTTCGCGCGCAGGCGGATGAGGGCGGCGGCTGCGGGCGCATCGGGCAAGCCTTTGATCACTTGGACGCTGCCGGGAGAATACAACGCGGCGGCGGTTCCCGAGGGACTGAAGACGACGGACTGCGGCGCGCCCAGCGAATCGACGGCACGTTCGGACGGAGCAGTGGCGGACAGACGGAACAGGTGCGCCTGACCATCGGCGGCGAGTACGAAGGCGGAGTCCAGGTGGGGCGCGACCCAGGCGGCGGTGACGGCGAGGCCGAAATCCACCGGAGTCCCGACCAGCGCCGCACCGGGGATCCCTTGAATCTGACGCAGCGCGTGCGTCGATTGGTCGAACACGAAGCCCGCGGACGGCGGGGCGAGCTTTCCAGCCTGGCCGTAGAGGGAACAGACTGCAAGATAAAGGGGGACGAGAATTCTCATTGGATTACCTTGGGGGACCTACGGAACTAGCGCCGGCCGCGATGGTAGTGGCCGTGGGCGGGGCGGTTGGGGTTCCGGTACCGGAATGGGTAGCGTACCAGGCTCCGCCGGCGGCAGCCCCCGCACCGATAGCGGCGAGTACGACAATCAGTTTGGCCGACACTCCGGCGCCCGCGGTGGCGGCGCCCGAGGCGGCTAGCACGGCGTTGGTCTGGGTGATGGCTATGGATGCGGTCTGATTCTTAAAGGTAGCGTTGACGCGAATTTGATATTGACCTTTGAGGCCGTTGGGGCGGAAGCCTCGGGCTACGGCTTGGCCCTGGTTGTCGCTGACCATGCTGAGGGTGCGCGCGCCGTTGCCGAAGGCTCCGCCGGCTCCGTTGGAAGGCAAAGTAAAGACGACAATTGCTCCGGCGACCGGCTTGTGGTTTTCGTCCTGCACCTGGACGATGGGTTCGCGGGCGGTGCGCTGGCGGATGTTGTTGGTGGCGCCTTCGCCTTCGATTACGACCAGATTCAGCATGGGGGCAACTTGGGCAGCGGCGGGAATCCAGACTGCCAGCAAGAGCGAAAGGTGGCGCACGTAGGTCATTATGGCATGCGTCGGGCGGGAGTGCGGACTGGTGGGGTACTACCGTGCTGACAGGCCAAAGCTTGTTCCAGCCCGGATGGACAGGCAGGGAGGCCTGTCCTACACTAACTCTATGTGGATGCTAGCCGGGTCCCGGGTTGCCGTCTTGGGATTGGTGCCATTACTTTGCTCGGCAGCGGTAGCTCCTTCTGCTTGGGTTCCGGTGCGGTGGCCTTGGGGCGATACTCGCTCGCTTGAACTGCTGGCCGGGACGCCCGTCAACTGTTTGCTGCTCAAGACTCCGACTCGCGAGATGGTTGCGGCGGCGCAGGCGCGCGGTTTGGTGGCTCTGGCGGTGGTCACTCCGGGCGGGGGCGGGCGCGAGGTGGACGGCGCGCTGGCTGCCAAGGTGGACGGAATCGTGCTCGAAGGCGAATTCCCGGAGGGTACCGCCGTGGGTATCGCCGCTGGGAATAAGGGCGTCACGGTGATCGAACTGGTGGCGCGCAAACGGTTGGCGCTGGGCTCGGGGACTCCCGTACTCGGCACTTATCAGGGCGTCTGGCCGGGGATCGCGGTGGATGAAGAGGGCGCGAAGAAATCCGGGCCGACTTCTTCGGTTTGGATCGATACCAACACCGGCTTCCTGCGGGCGGTGCGAGCGTGGGGCAATCCGACGGTGTGGATCGCCAACCAGCCGCCTCCGAAGACCGCGGTGGCCACCACGCGCTACCTGCAGGCGATCGCCGACGCGGGCATCTCGGGCGCGCGGTGGGTGGTGGCATTCGACGACGACTTGGCGGGGCGGCTGGCGGCGCGCGAAGAAGGCGCCATGGGGGCGTGGAAGCGCATCACGGGCCTGCTGGCGTACTTTGAGGAGCACCCGGAATGGCGCGCCATGCAGGAGGGCGGTCAACTCGCGGTGGTGCAGGATCCGGGCAAGGGCGGGCTGTTGTCGGGTGGCATACTGGACATGATCGCGGTGAAACACACGCCGGTGCGGCCAATCCCGCGGCAGCAGCTTTCGGCTGAGGCACTGGCCGGCGCGACGATGGCGGTCAACGTGGACGCCGCGGCAACCACGCCGGAACAGAAAGAGATTCTGCGCGCTTTCACGCGCGGCGGCGGGACGCTGCTGACGGGTCCGCCGGGATGGAAGGACCCCACCGCGGCGGCCGGCAGCATCACGCTGGAGAAGGCCGAACTGGAGCGGCTCAACGACATCTGGCACGATGTGAACTCCATGATCGGGCGTCGGAATATGGGCGTGCGGCTGTTCAACGTCTCTTCGATGCTGTCTAATTATCTGGATGCGCCCGGCGGAAAAAGCGCGGTTGTGCACCTGGTGAACTATTCGGACTATCCGGTGGAGAACGTTGCGATGCACTACCTGGGCGAGTTCAAGCATGCCACGCTGATTACGCCCGGGGCCGCGGACAAAGCGTTGGAAGTGTACAAGACCGAGGAGGGTTGGGGCGTCGACGTGGATCGCGTCGGCGTCTGCGCCACTGTCAGACTGGAGCAATAGCATGACTCGAAGAGAATGGATCGCCATGATTTCGGCGGCGCCCCTGCTGCACGGGGCGGAAGCGCCGGTCGCGCCTGTTTCGATTGCGAAGTGCGCCACCTATGACGAGGACGTGACGGCGAAGATGGGCGTCATGTTCGATCAGCTGGGCGGCTTGGAAAAGCTGGTGCGCAACAAGACGGTCACCGTCAAGGTGAACATGACGGGTCCGCCGGGCCAGCGATTTCAGGGCATGGCGCTGGGGCTGACGCACTACACGCATCCTAAAGTAGTGGGCGCGACGGCGTTCCTGCTGGGACGCGCGGGAGCGAAGCGCATACGCTTCGTGGAAAGCGCGTGGGCGACCGCGGGGCCGCTGGAAGACGTGATTCTCGACTCGGGTTGGAATATGCGCGCGCTGCAATCGGCCGCCGCGGGCGTGGAGTTTGAAAATACCAACGGCCTGGGCAAGAGGAAGAAGTACGCGCGCTTCAAATTCCCCGGCGCGGCCTACATGTATCCCGAGTATGTGATGAACCAGGCGTACGAAGACACCGACGTGTTCGTCAGCCTGGCGAAGTTGAAGAATCATATCGATTGCGGCGTGACGCTTTCGTTGAAGAACTGCTTTGGGTGCGTTCCGGCCTCGATTTACGGCGACGATGCCGGAGTTGACGAGCCTAACGAGAAGCCCACGCGGGGGCGATCGGACGTGGTGCATTTTGCCAAGCGGCAGCCTGCCAAGATCGCACCTCCTGAGTTACATCCCAACGAAGGGCTCAAGAATGCGGGGTATCGGGTGTCGCGCGTGGTGGCGGACCTGGCGGTGGTGCGGCCGATCCACCTGGCCATTATCGACGGGGTGGAATCGACGGCAGGGGGCGAGGGTCCGTGGGTTCGCGGCGTGCGCGCTGTCAAGCCGGGAGTGCTGATCGCGGGGCTGAATCCGGTGTGCACGGACGCGGTGTCGGCGGCCGTGATGGGCTACAACCCGCGGGCTACGCGCGGGACGCCGCCGTTCCGCAATGCCGATAACACGCTGCTGTTGGCCGAGGCGCACGGCGTGGGCGCGGCCGACCTGAAGCGAATTGACGTGCGGGGTGTTTCCATCGAGCAGGCGTTATACCGCTACGATGTGTAATAGATGCCCACGCGCAAAGGGACCCGGAGGTCCTACCGCGTCTTCCGGCTGACATCCTGGGAGGCGTTTCTCAAACTGATTGTCCAGCCGCCGTATTCCAACTGGGCGTTCCGCGGCGAGCGCGACGAGCGCTGGCCGCTTTACAGTTCACTGTCGCGCTACCTGCAGAATTTCGGGGTCGATCAAGGAGCGTGGCCGGAGCAGGAGGGGCGCATCCTGCGCGTGTTCAAGCGCAAGGCCCACCAGTTTTTGGTGCAGCCTCCGGAGCCCGACGACGATTTCCAGTGGCTGGCGCTGATGCAGCATCACGGGGCGCCGACGCGGCTGATCGATTTCACCTGGTCGCCGTATGTGGCGGCGTTCTTTGCATTGGAGCGCACGCTGCACGATGGCGTGGTTTGGGCGATGAATCCGGGGGCGATCGACAGCAGCCGTGCCGACAAGCCGCGCCGCATGGATCCGCGGAATAAGGGCAATTTCAGTCGCTATTACGTGAAGGGCAATCACCGCTTCATCTGGATGGGAGAGCCGCACACGATGAATCGGCGGCTGATTGCGCAATCGGGCACGTTCGCGGTTCCGGGCGTGCTGGACGTGCCGATCGAGGAGATTCTGAGCGATCGCGACCAGGAGAATATTCTGGCCAAGTTCGTTTTGACGAATGCGGTGCGGGAGGTGGGGATGCGGGAACTTTATCGTATGAATATTACTTTTGCGACTCTGTTCCCGGATCTGGATGGGCTCGCGCGATCGCTGGGGTACGAATTGGAGTTTCACTGGGCTTACAATCCTCGGACACTGGAGAAGTTTCGCACGTAGGGTGCAGGCGTCGACATGAGTGTCGACGCGGCACGCAGGAGTGCGGCGAGGTACGCGCGAGCCATGTAAAACACCAGTTCGCGCAGCACCCGGGCGCCGCCGCCAGTTGCTCCGCCAGCGAAGGCGTCGTCACCTGGTCCGAGTACAGCCGGTAATACAGATCTTCGCGGAACTGTCCCTTACGCATCGCCTGCGCCAGGTCGCGATTCGTCGCCGCGATCAGCTTGCCGCGGAACTGCCGCTCCGCCGTATCGCCCACCGGATGAAACGTGCGCGTCTCGATCACGCCGGCAGATGGATGGCCATCGCCGCTACCACGAACACCAACCGGCCGGCATCGTCCTTGGAGTTGCCGGCCAGCTTGGTGAGAAAGTTACGCGCCGCCCATGTCTTCGACAACGATAACGCCCGGTCCACTGGGGTGCGAGGCGGCGAAGAACACAATGATCTGAAGGAAGCTGAGAAGTGTCATTTGGTTCGTCCTCTTTTCTTTTGATTCAGGCCGCCAGAGTTTCTTTGGCTTCACCCTACAATGCGCGGGACAAGGAAAAAGGGGATCAGATTTTTGGCGATCAGGTTCAGCGCCTGATCCGAGCTGGGCTCGGACTGGACAGGCCGGGAGGCCTGTCCTACGCGGGTCTGTAGGCGATGGCTTCGATTTCTACGTGGATGCCGGGGACGGCGAAGCCGGTGACTACGGTGGCTCGGGCCGGCTTGGCTGTTCCGAAGAACTCGGCGTAAACGGTGTTCATGGCGGCGAAATCGTTGCCGTCGGCGAGGAAGACTCCGCATTTGACAACGTCGGCGAGGGTGGAGCCGCAGGCTTCGAGTAGGGCCTTGACGTTGTTGAGCACCTGCCGGGTTTCGGTCGCGATATCGCCGGTGATCAGTTGTTGAGTGGCGGGATCGACGGCCACCTGGCCGGAGACGAAGATGAAATCGCCGGCGCGGACCGCCGGGGAATAGGGGCCTCGCGGCGCGGCTACGCCGGGGGGAGAGATGCGCTCGATCATGAGTTAGTGTCCTTCCGCTTCGAGAAATTTTTCGACTTCAATCGCCGCCATGCACCCCGCTCCCGCGGCGGTGACGGCCTGGCGGTAGGTGCGATCCTGCACGTCGCCCGCGTGGAAGACGCCGGCGATGTTAGTGCGCGCGCCGCCCTTGGAGATGATGTAGCCCTCGGCGTCGGTTTCGATCTGGCCCTTGAAGACCTTGGTGTTGGGGATGTGGCCGATGGCCAGAAAGAACCCGTCCACCTCCTGAACCCAGACCTCGCCGGTTTTGTTGTCGCGCAAGCGCACAGCGCTGACCACGAGTTTGGACGCATCGTAGACGTCTTCCACGACGGTGTTGGTCAGGAACTTGATCTTGGGGTTATGGCGGGCGCGATCCAGCATGATTTTGGAGGCGCGGAACTCTTCGCGGCGGTGCACCAGGGTGACTTCGCTGCCGAAGCGCGAGAGGAAGTTGGCCTCTTCCATGGCGGAATCGCCGCCGCCGATCACGATGATCTTCTTGCCGCGATAGAAGAAGCCGTCGCAGGTGGCGCAACTGCTCACGCCTTTGCCGATCAGTTTCTGTTCGTTGGGGAGTCCCAGCCAGCGCGCGCTGGCGCCGCTGGCGACGATCACGGTGCGCGTCTCGATCCACTCGCCTTCGACGTTGAGGCGGAAGGGGCGCTGGGAGAGATCGGTATCGATGACGGAGCCCATGAGGTACTCGGCGCCAAAATTCTGCGCCTGCAACCTCATGTTCTCGACAAGGTCGGGACCGTTGATTCCCTCCGGGAAGCCCGGGAAATTCTCCACCATGTGGGTCAGCGAGAGCTGTCCGCCGGCTTCGTGGCCGGCGACCACAAGCGGCTTCAGATTGGCGCGGGCGGCATAGATGGCGGCCGTGTTGCCGGCGCAACCGGAACCTATGATCACTACGTTTCTCATTGTCAGATTCTCAGGTTAGCACGGGGGTCAAGAAGGGCACGGCTAGCGGGCGGGCCCGTTTTCGTACCACTTCAGGCGGGTGGAATCGATGCAGGCGATGTCGGGGCGGCCGTCTTTGTTGAGGTCGGCGACGGCGCAGGCGGCGGCGCCCATGGCGCCATTTTCGAGATCGCTGCGCGTCCAGTGCTTTGTCGCGGCGTCGTAGCTATAGATATAGACGCTGCGCGGCTGCCCGCGGAAGCCGGCGACGATTTCGTCCACGCCGTCGCCGTTGAGGTCGGCGACCTGGATGGTGTGGCCGTCGAGGAGGGTGGTGTCGATGACTTCGCGCTCCCACTGCGCACCGCGTTGGGTGTAGACGGCGACCTGGTTGCCGTGCCAGGGCTCGATGGCGGCGAGAAATCGCGTCTTTTCCGTAGCGGGCGCGGCGAGGTGTCCCACGGCGATATCGCTGGAGCCGGATTTGGGCCACGGGGCGGGATCGCCTTTGGCGATTTCGGTGCGCGTCCAGCGCTGGTCTTTGGTGAATTGGAAAAGATGGATGCCGGTGAAACTGGCGGTGAGGATGCTCTGGCGTCCGCTGCCGTCCCAATCGGTGACGAAGATTCCGTGCACGACGCCGGAATTTTCGGTGCTGATGACGCGGCGCTTCCACTCGCCGGGGACGTAGTAGACCAGGGGCGTCTGGTCGCGATAATCGGGCGCGGCGGCGGCGGGTCCGGTGAGGGCGGCGTTGACCACCACGAGTTTGCCGGAGCCATCGATATCGGCGGTGCGCAGGCGGTGGCTGGTGGGGAGGCGGTCGATTTCGGTGACGGTCCAGGGGTCGCGCGGGTCGGAGCCGGGGTGGAGGACGCGCACGATGCCGATGCTGTCCTTGGCTTGATTGGCGAACTCGGCGGCGAGCACGATTTCATCGCCCACGACGACGCAATTGATCATGTGGCTCTGGCCGGAAGCGAGCACGTGGCGCTGCCAGCCGGGGTTTTCATACCAGACGAGTTCGGTCAGGCCGCTGGCCAGGGCGATCAGGTCGGGACGGCCGTCGTGATTGATGTCGGCAACCACGACCTGGTAGCCGCCTTTGAGATCGGAGGCAATGGTGTGCTCTACGAAAACCGCCGGGGCGGCGGCCAGAAGGGGAAGCGTAAGCAGGAGAGTGAACAGACGGCGCACGCTCCACAGTATACTGGCTCATTACACCTATGAAAACGACTGTTTTTGTCGCGATGGCGGCGGCCGCGGCGGCGATGGGCCAATCGTCCCACCTGGGCGGCTACAACCAACTGACGCATGGGGGCCAGAACGCGGAGGCTTATTGGTCGCCGGATGGGAAGCGATTGATCTTTCAGACAACGCGTCCACCCTACGATTGCGATCAGATTTTTGTGATGAATGCGGATGGCACGGACCAGCATCTGGTGTCGACGGGCAAGGGGCGGACGACGTGCGGCTACTTCCTGGGGGACAACAAGCACATTGTTTACGCTTCGACCCACCTGGCGGGCGATGCGTGTCCGACGCCGCCGGATCGCAGCAAGGGCTACGTGTGGGGCGTCTTTGCGGGCTACGACATCTTCGAAGCGACGGACACGGGCAAGATCGAGAAGCGGCTGACGGACGCGCCAGGGTATGATGCCGAGGCCACGGTGAACTGGAAGACGGGAAATATCGTGTATACGTCGCTGGCATCGGGCGATCTCGACCTGTGGTCGATGAAGGCGGACGGTAGCGGGAAGAAGCAGATCACGAAATCGCCGGGGTACGATGGCGGTGCGGTTTATTCGCGGGACGGGAAGATGCTGGTCTGGCGCGCGGGATATCCCAAAGACGAGGCGCAGATGGCGAAGTACAAGGAATTACTGGCGGACAATCTGACAGCGCCGATGAAGATGGAACTGATGGTGGCCAACGCCGACGGGAGCGAGAAGAAGCAAATTACCAATTTTGGTTGCGCGAGTTTCGCCCCCACGTTCACGCCGGACGGGAAAAAGATTTTGTTCGCGTCCAATAAGCAGGAATGCGACAGCCGGAAGTTCGAACTGTACTTGATCAACGTGGATGGCACGGGCCTGGAGCAGGTAACGAACATTGGCGGATTCACATCGTTCCCGGAGTTTTCGCCGGATGGCAAGACGCTGGTGTTTTGCTCCGATAAGGACGCCAAAGAGCGCTACGAGTTCAACATCTTTACAGCGCGGTGGGAGAAGTAAGGCGCTTCACTTATAGACTGCACAGACGAAGTTCTGGTCGGCCAGCGGCGGCCGGACGTATTTCCTGCGGTCCATTGTGGGCAGTTTGATAGGCTCGGGCGTCAGATCCTGGTAGGGAATCATCGACAGCAGATGGCGGATGACGTTCAGGCGGGCGCATTTCTTATCGTCCGCGTTCACTACGTACCAGGGGATCTGCTTCAGGTCGGTGTGAGCGAACATTTCGTCTTTGGCACGGGAATACTCCACCCACCGGGCGCGGGATTCAAGATCCATCGGGCTGAGTTTCCAGCGTTTGGTGGGATCTTTCAGACGCTGTTGAAAACGGCGCTCCTGTTCTTCGTCGCTGACCGAGAACCAGTATTTGACCAGGATGATGCCGGAGCGCGTGAGCATGCGCTCGAACTGCGGACAACTGTGCAGGAATTCGAGATACTCGGCTTCAGTGCAGAAACCCATCACGTGCTCGACACCGGCGCGGTTGTACCAACTGCGGTCGAACAGGACGATTTCCCCGGCGGCGGGGAGATGCGGTACGTAGCGCTGAAAATACCATTGCGTTCTCTCGCGCTCGGTCGGCGCGGTGAGGGCTACTACGCGGCAGACTCGTGGATTTAGGCTTTGGGTGATGCGCTTGATGGTGCCGCCCTTGCCGGCGGCGTCGCGTCCTTCGAAAATGACGACTACCTTGAGTGACTTGTGGCGAACCCATTCCTGAAGCTTGACGAGCTCGACCTGGAGCCGGCATAGCTCCTTGTCATAGTCGTAGTCGACCACGGGTTGCGGCTGATCGAGGGACGGGTTGGTTTCGACTTGCGGCGGCAATCCCTGGAGGGCCCGACCCAGGTTGCTGAGATCTTTCGGAGCGTGTTTGCTCTCATTGGCGCGGTTCTTTGGCATAGCGAAGATTCCCGATTAGAGGGCCCTCGCTATTCATATCGTCTGATCTGGCGATCTCGCCAGGGATTTATGTTGCGGCCGGTGAGGCCAGCGCCAGGTCGGCCGCCCATACGCCTTCGAAATCGACGAAATATGCCTCGATTTCTATTCCGGGAATGGCGCGGGCCAGGTTTTCGGCGGCGCGGCGCAATTCGTGGTGGTGGTGAACGCGCTCGGCGGCCGCATCGCCGTTGAAGCCGTCCGCCAAGCCGTTGTAGGCGCCGCAATCGGAGTGCAGCATCAGGATGACGCGGCGGGTTCCGTGCAGGCGGATGGATTTGCGGATCTGCTCGAGGACGAATTGGCGTTCGGTTTCCAGGTCGGGCGAGGCCAGGCTCTTGGCGCCCCCGGCGATCTTGATGGGGTCGGTGTTGGCCACGCCGATGCGTTTGAGGAACTTGCGGAATCCGAGATCAAAGCGATTGTCGAAGCACCAGATCACGGCGGCATCGCACTGATACTTCTCGCGCGGTGCGTCGAAGTGAAAGACCTTATTCATGGCGACCGCCTTTCCCTTCCATTGTCGCGCCGTGCGGTTCGGGCATCCATCCCGGGGTGGCGTCTTCCCACTTATTGTCGGTGAGCTGGCGTACGTCCGAGCCATCGGCGCGCATGGCAAAGATCTCGCCGTAAGGTTGGGGAACTCCCTCGTAGAGTGCCATCTCGTCTTTGAAGCCTTTTCGGCCGCTGCTGAAGACGATCCATTCGCCGTCGTCGGACCAGACGGAGTGCGCATCGTTGCCCGGCGAATCGGTCAGGCGGTGGAGACCCGTTCCATCGGGACGGATAGTGTACAGCTCGAAGTCGCCATCGCGGTCGGTGGTGAACATGATGGCGTCTCCTTTGGGAGACCACTTCGGGAAATTGTCGTAGTGGACGCCGTCGGTGAGGGGGACGATCTTGCCATCGACGATGGATTGAATGACAAGCTGTTTGCCGCGCTTGTACACCAGACGTTTCCCATCGGGCGACCAACTGGGGAATCCGTTATTCACACCCTCCTGGGCGATCTCGTGGTAGCCGGACCCGTCGGGCTTGATCAAAGCAATCTGCGCGGAGGGCAGTCCGGCGGCGCGGAAGTATTTCCCCACGCAAAAGGCGATCATGTCGCCGGCCGGCGACCAGACGGCGTCAAACGCGCTGGTGGCCTCTTTGTGAAAGAGCGGATGCTTGTCGCTGCCATCGGCGTTCATGATCTGGATGCTGGTGTCGCTGGTGCTCAGGCCATTGCCGCCATATTGACTGTAGAGCAGTTTCCTGCCATCGGGCGAGAACGCAGGGAAGGGTTCGCTCAGGAGCAGTTCGAATTCCGGGTCGCGGCTCAAAGTGGGGACGAGGTGCTCGGTAGAGGCCCGTTGAAGGAATCGCTCGTAGACCACTTGTTGGCCGTCGGCCGACCAACTGGCGTGGCGTATGGGTCCAGGTGCGACGGTTACGACGCTGCGGTCCGGGTTCCAGATCCGCAGGAAGCCTGGATTGGCCGTTCCCCGCACGATGTAGCTGATTCTGCCGCCGGGCAACCACTGCGGCGAGAGCTTCAGTTCGTTGGATGCGGTGTACTGCGTGCGTTCGCCGGTAGCGATGTCGATGGAGACGAGCTCGGTCCGCGAGTTGCCCGACTTGGCGAGATAGGCGCCGGTTTCGTCGGTCTCGTAATAGAGCACGCGCTTTGCGTCCGAGGACCAGGTGGGGCTGCCGGCGACGCCTCCTGTTTTGGTCAGGCGGCGCAACCCGGAACCGTCCGGGTGAACCAGATAGATGCCCAGGGACTGTAGGTGCTCCCACTGCCCGGGGTATCTGCCGGGGCTGGCATCACGGTCCGAACTGAAGGCGATCCAGCGGCCGTCGGGAGACCAGCTCGGGCGGAAATTGCCGGAGCGGCTGTTGGTGAGGTTGCGGTACTTGCGGCCGGCGATGTCGAGCACCCAAAGATTGGCGAAGCCCTCACCCCTGGTCGAGATGAAGGCCAGGCTCTTCGCGTCAGGCGACAGCGCGCCCTGGTCATGAAAGGCGGGGTCATCGGTCAATTGCTCGAGACCCGATCCGTCCGGGTGCATGCGGTAGAGATCCGACCGGCCGGCGCGCTCAGAGGTGAAGACGATCCACTTGCCATCAGGCGTCAGAGATGGAGAGTACTCGCTCTCGCGATGCGGCAGGGCGCGTTCATTTTTGCCGTCTGCATCGGCGACGAACAGAGCGATTTCGGGTGCTCGAAAGCGGTTGAACAGGACGCGGTGTTTCACCGCGGTTTGCGAATAAGAGTGGAGCACGCACAGCAACAGCAGGCAGGCGGTTCGTCGCATCGGATCCCCTCCAGGACGTTCCCGCGAGTATACACCTTTAGCCCCGCTCTGCGGTTATAGTCAGATTAGTGCGTTATTTGCTCACCGGACGGCTACCCAAAGTCACTTCCATCCTGTTGGTGGAGAGCGGAAGCCGCGGTTTGCTTGAAGGGCTGATCACCGGACTCCGGCAATCATGGGGAGACCAGATACAGATCGACTTGGTAACCTGTTACGCGACGCTTCCCAAGGGCTTCGAGGCGCACAATACGCGCGTCTACCGTGTGGGCGACTATCGCGGGCGCGCGGCACGGGGGCTGCTGTATCGTGAACTCGCAGGCAACCGGTACGCGCTGATGGGCGTGATCTGCTCCGGCGAGATCGTGATGGCCAAGTGGAAATGGGCGCTGATGCTGCGCATTCCGGCCAAACTTTTCATCATTAACGAGAACGGCGATTACTTCTGGTTCGACCGGCTGCATTTGAGTGCGATCCGGCAATTTGTGCTGTTTCGCTCCGGCCTGGCGGGGTCGGGGGCGGTGCGCACACTGGTGCGCCTGATTTCCTTCCCGTTCACTTTGGGGTATCTGTTACTCTATGCAACGTCTGCCCATGCTCGACGGGCATTACGCAGAAACTGAGTTATGAAAGCGATTCAAGTTACGGTTCCAGGCGGCCCGGAAAGCCTCCAACTGGTCGATGTCCCGGTGCCGAAGCCGGGTCCCGGGCAGGCGCTGGTTCGCCTGGCGGCGAGCGGCGTCAACTTCATCGACATTTACTTTCGTACCGGCTTGTATAAGGCGGATCTGCCGGTCGCGATCGGCAGTGAAGGCGCTGGGACCGTGGAAGCAATCGGCGAAGGCGTCACCGAAGTTGCTCCCGGCGACCGTGTTGCCTATGCAATGGCGCGCGGATCTTACGCCGAGTACGCGGTGGTGCCCGCCGCGCAACTGGTGAAAATACCCGGGCATGTCGATTTCCAAATGGCGGCGGCCGCCATGCTGCAAGGCATGACGGCGCACTATCTGACGCATTCCACGTTTCCGCTCAAAGCCAACGATACGTGCCTGGTACATGCCGCCGCGGGAGGCGCCGGCGGACTGATCGTGCAGATGGCGAAGAATATCGGCGCGCGCGTCTTCGGCACGGTTTCGACGAGGGAGAAGGCAAAGATCGCGCGGGAATCGGGGGCCGATGAAACCATTCTCTATACCGAACAGGAATTCGACGTGGAAGCCCGTCGCCTGACCGGCGGCCGCGGTGTGGACGTGGTGTACGATTCGGTGGGCAAGACCACGTTTGAGAAAAGTCTCAACGCGCTGCGCCCACGCGGTACGCTGGCGCTTTTCGGCCAGTCGAGCGGCTCGGTACCGCCGATGGACCCGGGTATTCTCAACACCAAGGGATCGTTGTTTCTGACTCGCCCGAGTCTCGGCCACTACCTGCTGACGCGCGAGGAACTGCTTTGGCGCGCCGGCGAGTTGCTGGGCGCGATCGACGCGGGCAAACTGCGAGTGCGCATCGACCGCACCTACCCGCTGGCCAATGCCGCCGCGGCACACCGCGATCTGGAATCCCGTAAGACCGCAGGCAAGCTCGTGCTCGTTATCGGCCAGACATGACGCTTCAGACCAAGGTGACCCTCGGCTCGGTGCTGCTCGCCACGGTAATCGTAACGGTGGTTTCCAGCGTGGACCTCGGCAGCTTCATGGATCTCGAGCTGCAAGCCACCGCCGAGCGCGCCGGGGTTATCAAGGACGTGGCTAAGGCGGCGGTGATCGAGACCCTGAATCGCCACCTCAGCATGCCACTGCGTGAAGCCCTCCGCGAACCGGAGCTCAAGCAAAAGCTCGTGAATCTGATTGGCTCGCTGAATGGCGGCATATCGATTGACATCGTGAATGCGGAGAACCAGGAGGTAATGGTAAGCACGCTGGAAAACCGCATTGACACCAAGGACAACGTACCGGACTTCCGTACGCTTCTGCGCCACGGAGATTGGTTCGAGAAGTTGAACGTGCTGTGGCTCAAAGACCGGCGTTACTACATGCTGCAGGACCCGGTTGGCCCCAGCGTTTCCAACACGCCGAGCCTCTATGTGCGCGTGGTCATCTACCCGGCGCTGATCCGGCCTTCGCTGAAGGACACGCTCTCTCAAAAGGCGGAAGTTGCGACTATATCGGTGGCGGGCGCAGTCCTGCTGACATTTCTTTTTTCGATGGCATTGTTCCGTGCGCTCGGCCACATCGGGCAGATGCTCGACCGGTTCGCCAGCGGCGAATTCGTGCCCGAAATCCTGCCGGCCGACAAGAAGGCCAAAGACGAACTTTCCGTAATGGCCTCCAAAGTCAACCTGCTTGGCGAGAGGCTGCGCGGAGCCCAATTCGAGGTCTCCGACCTGCGCGGCAACATCGATCACCTGCTGCAGGACCTGGAGGACGCTGTCTTCATTTTCAATCGTGAATTGCGTTTGGTATTCGCGTCCGGCTCGGTGGAAAAATTTCTGGGCCGCGACCGCGCGGATCTGCCGGGGCAGCTGGTGTCCGCGGTTTTCCCGCCTGCCACCACCCTCGGCCTCCTGGTAGCGCAGTGCTCGCAGACCGGGCGCGCCATCCGCAACCGCCGCGTTCCGATGGCCGCGGCCGGGCAACCCCTGACTGGTCCGGCGGTGGTGCTGGTTTCGGTGGATATACTTGAAGGCCTGCCCGGCGGGCCCGCCGCCACGCACGGAATCCTGGTTCGGCTGCGCGACCCCGAAGCACAGCGCAAGATCAACCGGGAACTGCAGACCGCCGACCGGCTGTCGGCCATCAGCCGCATCTCCAGCGGCGTCGCGCATGAGGTCAAGAATCCGTTGAACGCGATTCTGCTGCATGTGGAAGTGGCACGCTCGAAGCTCTCGCACGGCGACACCGATGTGGTTGAACAGATGGAAATCATTTCCAGGGAAATTCTGCGGCTGGACCGCGTGGTGCGCACCTTCCTCGATTTCACGCGCCCCGTGGAACTGCAATTGGACAATGTACCCATGCAGGAACTGGTGCGCGAGATTGTCGATCTGGCGCGCCCGCAGACCGCCGCCGCGAACATCGAGGTATCTGTCCGTCAGGAAGCCGACGGTGTGGAGGTGCGGGTGGATCGCGACCTGCTCAAGCAGGCGGTACTGAACGTCGTGGTCAATGCCATGCAGGCCATGCCCGAAGGCGGCGAACTGCGGTTTGAAGCGTCGGCCGGCAAAGATACGGTGGAACTGCGCATCTCCGATACCGGCGGAGGCATACCTCCCGAGTTGCGCGAGAAGATCTTCCGCCTATATTTCAGCACGAAGAAGGAAGGCTCGGGAATCGGTCTGGCCATGACGTTTCGGATCGTGCAACTTCACGATGGTACAATCGATTTCACAAGCGAACCGGGAAAAGGCACCACGTTCCTGATCCGCCTGCCCATCGCGGTGTGAACCATGAAAGCCAAGGCACTCCTCACCGCCGTTCTCGCCGTGGCGCTTGCCGGCTGCGTGCTGCGCGGCAAGCCCGTAAAGACGGCGGCCGTGCCTGCGACGCCGAAGCCGTCAGTCACACCTCCGCCCGCGGCTCCGCCTCCGGCTCCGCTCTCCATCCCTCAGACCCATGTCACGCTGCCGCCGCCGCAGCCGCTGGACTCCGCGGCATTCGACGTGGAACCGATACCGGAGCCGCAGCCCGTCATACCTGCCCCCCCGCGTTCGCGCCGCGCCAGCCCCCCGGCGGCCACTCCGCCGGCTGTGGCCACTCCGACTCTGGAGCCACCGCGCGAAACCGTGCAGGAAATTGTTCCGCCCCTTGAGTTGAAACACCTGAAGGAGCTGGTGCAGAGCCGCCGTCAAGAGGTCAATAGAATTCTGGGCCAGGTGGGAAGGCGCACGATGACCAAGGCGCGGCAAAACGCGATCGCTACCATCAAGAGTTTCCTCGCCCTCTCCGAAGAGGCAGAGAGCCGCAACGATATGCGCCAGGCAGATGGCTTTGCCGAGCGCGCGCAGACTCTCGCCAAGGAATTGCAGAGTGGACAATAACCAATACGAGCAGCGCCGCCAGGCGGTTGCGGCGGGCCTGGCCGCCCGGAAACTCGATTGCCTGCTGGTGGCCTTCAGCCCCAATTTGCGGTATCTCTCGGGCTTTACCGGCAGCAACGGGGCATTGCTGATTTTTCCGGAGCGAAGCATCCTCTTCACGGACCCGCGCTACCAGTTTCAGGCGCCGCAGGAATCCACCTGCAAGATCCGCATCGCGAAGGGACCGCTGGTGGCGGACCTGCTGGCGACGCTGAACAAGGCAGGCGTTAAACGGATAGGCTACGAACCGGCCCGCATGACCTGCGACACCTTCGAATCCATCAAGTCGCGTTTACCGCTCAGGGCCTCGTTAGAGCCTGTCACGGGCTGGATCGAAGAGCTGCGAATGGTGAAATCGGCCGCGGAGCTGGCGTTGATCCGGCGCAGTGTGGAGACCAACTCCCGGGCTTTCGAACAGACGGTTGCGCGCATCAAGCCCGGCGTGCGCGAAAGCGATCTCGCGGCGGAACTGGAATACCGCATGCGCCGCCTGGGCGCCGAAAAGCCTAGCCTTCGAAACCATCGTGGCCACCGGAGTCCGCTCCGCGCTGCCCCACGCCCAGCCCACCGACGCGCGGCTTACGCACGGCGACCTGGTGGTGATCGATATGGGGGCCTTTCAAAACGGCTACGCCAGCGACATGACGCGCATGCTCTCGGTAGGTGCGCCCAACGCCAAGGTCAAACGCATGTACCGAGCTATCCTGGAGGCTCAACTCGCCGCGATCGACGCGGTACGCGCCGGCATCACCACGGTCCGCGTGGATTCGGCGGCGCGCCGCGTGCTGGCCGGGTATGGATTGGACCATGTGTTCATTCATTCCACGGGCCACGGCCTTGGCCTGGAGATCCACGAACCGCCCCGGCTCGGCAAGCGCGATCGCCACCGGCTGCGCGCCGGTATGGCGATCACGATCGAACCCGGAGCGTATATCGAGGGCTTCGGCGGCGTACGTATCGAAGATACCGTGGTGGTCACCGAAACCGGCTGCGAGATTCTGACTCCGACGTCGAAAGAGTTACGAATTATTTAGGTGTTAGAACCGGTGATTCCGGCACTGGAAAGCGTGCTGAGAATGATGCTCATCGGATCCTGCGCGCCGTTCTGCGTGGAACTCGACTGGAATGCCGACAGGAGTTGACTTAGTGTCTGGTCCGGGCTGGTGCTGCTGTCGGCGGTGGTTGAAGAGCTGTCCGAATTCGCGGCGGTAGCGTGCGAATGGTGGTGGTGATGATGGCCGCCAACCGCCTGCGCGAGATCCTGGACGTTAGGGAGTTGGCCGCTCTTAGAGGCGTTCGTAAAGTCGGTGGCAAGCTGGTTGAGCTGGTTCGCGGATGTGGTGTTGCCGTCCGATTGCGCAGTCTGGGCCGCACTTTGCAGATTCGTGGCGATTTGCCCGGTAACCTGCTGATACTTGGTTGGGTCCGTTTGTTGCAGCTGCTGGAGCGTGTTCAACAATTGGGCGAAGGGTGACAGCCGGGAGTTATCCGACGACTGCACGGGCGACGACGAATCGACGGCGCTCGAAGTGGTGTTGGTCTGGTTGGTCGAGCCGGCGCCTTGCAGTGCGCTGCCGATAATCGACTGTAAATAGCTGCTGCTCAGTGTGTTTAGGGGACCGATGCTCATGGCTTGGTCAATGGCACTTTCAGCGCCGTTTTCGCGAGTATCTTAAGATACTGAAAACAAGTGAAGATGCGGCTAAAGATATCCACTGCAGCGTCAGGCTATTGACGCCGCGACAACTTGTTGGCGCGTTTGGAGGGATGTGGGCAGCGGCGGGCCAAAGCCCATCCCACAGACTGTTTGCCTGGGCGCGGTTGCGGCAAGTCTCGCGGCGGGGCACAATCGACTGTATGCGAACCCTGTGTGCGTGCATTCTGCTGGCGGCGTCGGCCACGCTTCTGCCGGCGGCCAAGAATCTGGAAGTCTACGCGATCGACGTCGAAGGGGGGCAGGCCACGCTGATCGTGTCCCCTTCGGGGGAATCGATGCTGATAGATACGGGGTGGGGCGGGCACAATAAGCGTGACGCCGAGCGCATCGCCGCCGCGGCCAGGGCGGCCGGCGTGAAGAAGATCGATTACCTGGTGATCACCCACTACCATACCGACCACGTCGGCGGCATCGGGCAACTGGCCGAGAAGCTGCCGATCCGCAACTTCGTGGACCACGGCGCAAATGTCGAAGATAACAAGCCGGGGCAGGTATTGTTCAACGAGTACGCGGCATTCCGTGAAAAGGGAAATCACATCCAGGTGAAGCCGGGCGATACGATTCCGATCAAGGGACTCGATGTGAAGGTGCTCTCATCGGGCGGCAAGGTGATCGATACGCCCCTGCCCGGCGCGGGGCAGGCGGGCGCGGACTGTGCGGCATTCCAGATGCACGACGCGGACCCCACGGAGAACGCGCAATCGGTGGGCCTGGTGATCGCGTATGGCACCTTTCGCATGGTCGATATGGGCGACCTGACGTGGAACAAGGAGAAAGATCTGGTGTGTCCCGTGAACAAAATCGGCAAGGTGGACCTGTACCTGGTGTCGCATCACGGAATGAATATGAGCGGGTCGCCGCAGTGGGTCCGCTCGCTGGCGCCGAAGGCGGCGCTCATGGACAACGGTGCCCGCAAGGGCGGGTCGCCCGAGGCCTGGGATACCATCCACGGTGCGCCCGGCACGCCCGATGTGTGGCAACTGCACTTTGCGGTAGCCGGGGGCAAAGGAACATAATTCCGCCGATCCGTTCATCGCCAACGTGGACGAGAATTGCGAAGGCAAATGGATTCGCGTCGACGCACAGAAGGATGGCGCCTTCAAGCTGTACAACAGCAGGAATAAGTTCGAGAAGAGCTATTAGTAAGCGCAGAGGTCAACTGAAATTCCCTCAATACGAAAGTGCGCGCCGCGCCGTACGCATTGAGGTGCTCGTCTTCTTGAGCCGCTGCTCGGTCGGCGACATGGCGCCGGGGATCACGTACGAGAGCACGCCGCCTCGCTCCACCTGCAGAACCATCGGAGCGCCGTCGGGGATGCTTTCGAGCGTACGCCGCAGGGACTCCACTCCATCCACTGGCGTACCGTTCACGGCGTGGATCACGTCGGCAGGTTCCATCGCGTTCTGTCCGGCCAGGCCCAGTCCGGCCAGCGCGATCACCAGCACGCCGGAGTTGTTGCGCAGGCCGCCCAATGTCGATGCCATCGGCGCCGTCAAGGTGGCTCCGTACAGGCCAAGGCGAAACACCAGGTTGTCCTTTTCCGTGACGCTTCCGGGCGACAGTGCCGGCTGGTTCTTTCGCGGCGAATCGGGAGTGATTTTCAGGAGCCGCGCATCCGCCCCGCGCATGAGCGTCAGTACCACCGGCGCGCCCGCGGAAAGGGCGTATTCGGCGTGAAAGAGGTCGCGCAAAGTGCGAATGGGCTCTGCGCCCAGCGAGACCAGCACGTCGCCCGGCAGTACGCCTGCGTTCGTCGCCGGGCCGTACGGGTCGACGTCATCCACCAGGACGCCCTGATGGACCTTCAGCCCCAGGCCCGCGATGAGCTCGGCGGTGAGGCTGCGCGGTTGGATGCCCAGCAGCGGCCTGGCCACCGCACCCCCGGCGCGAATGGCGGCGTAGGAATGGCGTAGGACATCCAGCGGCACGGCGAACCCGAGCCCTTCACTGCCGCCGGATTGCGACAGGATCATCGTATTGATGCCCAGCAGATTGCCCTCGAGATCGAGCAGCGGGCCTCCCGAATTGCCGGGGTTCATCGACGCGTCGGTCTGTATATAGGTCCTGGGATCGTCGGGGCTGAGTTGGCGGTCTGCCGCACTAACCATCCCGAGCGAAGCCGATTGCGCCAGCCCCATGGGACTTCCGTAGGCCAGCACGAGCTCGCCCTGGCGCGCGGTCGCGTCGCCGGTCAAGTCAAAGAACGGAACGCCCTGGATATCGACCTTGAGCACCGCGAGATCGTTATCGGCATCGACGCCAACCACGCTGGCCGAGCACTCGCGCGGAGAAGCCGCGCTGCCGGAGGCCGCTACCAGGACGCGTATCCGCGTGGCATTGGCGACCACGTGCGCGTTGGTGAGCAGGTAGCCGTCGGACGTGACAAAAAAGCCGGAACCGCGGCCGCGCTCGGCCACGAGAACGCCGGCCAGCTCGTCTTCGCCGGCGTCGGCGACTTTGAGGGATTGGGTGGAGATCTGAACTACTTTGGGTCCCACGGCGGCGGAGAGCTGTTCCAGCTCACTGCCGACGCGCCCCAGGTCCCGGACGCTTGCGGGAAGCGTTTCCGCGGCTATCGCCGGTGCAGCCAGCAAGAGCAAACCCAGGCTTCCTTGTAACCATGACTTGTACGCGTGTTTCATCGGGCAATCCTCAATTTCAAGTGCAATGCCCTGAGTAGGGCACGCTGGCTGCCACACCCCGGTGGGGCGGAAGGGATGGGTTGGTCCTTTCCTTTTAAACGGGTAGCTCGTTGGAAGCATTGGGATTGGGCGATCGCGCTCCGTGTCTCGGTCACAGTGTGCGGATTGGCCGACAGGGCGGCGGCGCGCCGCAGGCGACGGAATGCCACCCCCGCGCGCCCAGATAGCGGCAGAACGGCGGCTGCCTACGAGTAGGGAAACCAGGCGGGCTCGATGGTTGCCCGTTCCCCGCCGGCCTCCCGCATGCGGAAGAGAAGCCGCTGGCGCAATTCGGCAGCGGTCTTCTGGTAGGGTACGCGACCGGCGAGATTGACCTGCTGGTACGGGTCGGAATTCAAATCGTACAGCATGTACTCTACGTATTTCTCCACCGAAGGAACGGCCTTCCATCCGGGGACTCTGGGCGCGGCGGCGGCGTAAGTGTATTGCGGAGTGCGCAGGCCGCGTCCCGTGATGAACTCCGACATTTCGAAGAATACTTCGTTGCGCCAGCCTTCGGTGAGGCGGTCGAGCAGCGGCAGAAAGTTGCGTCCCTGCATGGTGTCGGGCACGGGGAGGCCGGCAGCGGTCAGCAGGGTCGGGGCGAAATCCACGTGGCTCACCAGCTCGGAAATCTGCATTCCGCGATTGAAGCCGGGGCCTTCGATAATCAGCGGGACGTGGATGGAGCTTTCGTGCGGGCTGCGCTTGTACTCGGAGTTGCGCGTGCGGAAGTGGTTGCCGTGATCGCTGGTGAACATCAGGATGGTGTTCTTATCCATGCCGGTCTCCACCAGCGTCTGGCGCAGCGTGCCCACCACCTCGTCCATTTTGGCGACGCAGGCGAAGTAGTCGGCAATCTGGCTGGGCCAGGTCCCGGGCAGCGCGCGCAGATCGGGCGGGATGAACGGGTTGGGATATCGTCCGGCGAACTCCTTCGGCGGATCGAAGGTGTCCTTGTCGTTCTGGTGGTGGACTTCAAGATAGGATAGCGTCAGCAGGAACGGCGATTTCGCTGCCTGCGAGCGGAGGAAGAGCTGCGCGCGGTCGGTCATGAAGTCGGCGCGGTAGCGGTTGGAGAAATGGATAGGCTTGTTGTCGGAATCGAAGAGGTCGCCCTCGTAGGCGTGGGAAGTCCACTCCAGGGCGTTGGCGGCTTCCCACAGGTCCGCAAATCCGCCGCGATGTCCTGCTTTCACCGCACCGCGGGTCTCGGCCGCGGTGCCGGCCTCGGGTCGCGCCAGATGCCATTTGCCGATATAGTTCGTGGAGTAGCCCGCCCGCTTCATCACGGTGGCGAGCGTGGTGGCATCTTCCTTCAAGCCGAGGGCGTTCTTCCACACGCCGTGCTTGCCGGGGTATTGGCCGGTGAATATGCTGGCGCGCGCGGGCGCACATACCGGCTGGTTGGAAATCGCCTGGCGGAAGAGCACGCCGCGCGCCGCCATCTGGTCCAGGTTGGGCGTGAGATTCATGGGATTGAGGCCCATGGCGCCGATACAATCCCAACGGAACTGGTCTGAGATCACCAGAACGATATTGGGCCGCTTGAGCCCCGCGCCGGTTTGGCCCCTTGCCGCCGAGGCCGCTGCCGCCGCGGCCGGAACCGCGCTCAACCAATCGCGCCGGGTCTGTTTCTCTGATGCCACACACGCCTCCGGGGGCAGTCTATCATCTGGCGGGAGCGGTCGTCGTGGGGCCGAACCCGGTTTCAATCAACGTCACGCGCGGCTTGCCGATTTCTCCGAAGTTGGAGTCTGACGCCACGACGGACCCGTCGTTCGAAATCGCGGCGCGGGGCGCGGCCCAGTAATTGCCCTCGCCGGCATTGGTAAAGAAGACTGTGCGGGTCAGCGCGAGGCGCCGGATCTCCAACCCGTTGTCGCGCATCACGATGATCTCCCCGGCGTGCGGAGTGGGCACATACTCCGACACGTCGTCCGGCCGCCGCGCATAAGACTGCGTGGAGATGACGCAGTACGGGGCGGCTTTCGCGCACCCGACGTGCTCATCCACCCAGCCCGGGCCGCAACGCCACAGGGTCATCACCCTTTTCTTGCCGCCGCCCAACTCCACTGGTTTGAGCAGACTGAGCCCCGTATTCAACTGAAAGGTCGATAAAGACACCTCACATGGAACACTAGTCTCATCACTCGACACCAGGTACTGAATTCCGGCGGAGTCCTCCAGGGTGTCCAGATGCGACCCGACAATGCAGCGCTCGCCGGGGTCGCAGACGCCGTCGTTATTGCCTGGCCGTTCAACGCTTTCCGGCCCGCGGTATTCCAGTTTCAATACGCCGTTGGCGAGATCCACCGAAAAGACTCCCATCGCCGGCGGCGCAATCAACATCACGTAACGCTTTCCGCTGGTCCGGTCAATGCCTTTGGAGATCAGAGTGAAATCCACATCGCCGTATGCCAGGTTTCGCTGCGAATCCGCGTAATCCGCACAATAGGTCTTCAGGTGGTCGATATCCAGAGCGCAGAGTGTCTTATCGTCCGGCGCCCAGAAGGAGATCCAATTATCCTTGGATGTATCGCCGGTGGCGCCGCGTACGATTTCATGAAACTGCTCAGGCTCCTTCGAGTAATCAATTAAGACGGAAGTCTTGTTAGTCCGGAGATCTTGTTTATAGATCGCAGCGCCGTAGATGTAGTAATATACCTCATCGTCATTGGCATCCCAGAAGTAACTCTGCGTGCCTGGATTGCGATGGTAAACCACGCGGGTGGTGGCGACATCGACAATATCCCAGGTGCCGTTCTCGAGATAGCTCATCAGATACTTCTTATGGGCGCTGAGTGGCGATGGAGTGGAATACGTGTGATAGATCGCTGCGCCAGTCAAGACGCGGACGCGGCCCCCGAAATTCGGATCGACATAGCTGGCTCCGGGTTGGGGTGGAGCTACAATGCCGGGAAGCGGAAGCGGCTTGCAAAGCGGTGGATCGGGGTAAGCTGGGGCCTGGTTGCATCCGGTCGGTCCGGCGAGGTAACTGAAGGCCGGCGGAGGGTTAGCGGGACGAATTTCCAACTCCACAGGAAGTGTTATCGCCGCGCTGCCAGATCGAATGGTGATGCTGGACGCGTATTTGCCGGGCTTCTTTCCTGCCCCGCGCCAGTCGACCAGTCCCACCGTTAGCAAAGTTGGTGTTGTGCCACCGGCCGAGTCCAATTGGATCCAAGGATCGTTGGGATCCGCGGGGGTAGCTGTGGCCGTCCAGTTCTGCCCATCTGCGCCGTTGGAGCGGATCGAGACCTTCGCTAGGGCCAGCGGACCGCCCTCCACCTGCATAAGTTTGACGGCCTTCGGCGCGACCTCAATCGCTTGAGGAAAGAGCAGGCCGGGCAGGGCCAACAGCGCCGCGGCAACGGCAATTCCAACCCGTGACGCACGTTGCATACCTGCCATCTTAACAGCCGCGCGCGCAGCGGCCCTTCCGGTATACTTTTACTGGCGTGAATAGATCACCACAGGGAGTCGCCGCGGGGCTGGTGGCGATTGCATGGGTCACCGCTTGCGGAGCGTTGTCTCCGCGGCTTTGCGCCCAGGAAACGGCACTCGCATCGCCGGCGATCACGGCGCACGTCAAGGGACCCGATCAGATCAACCTGACCTGGGCGGCGTTAGAGGACCCGGGCTACGGCTATCTGGTCGAGATACGCTCGCCCGGCGACAACCGCTTCAAAGACTGGACCGAGCTTGAGCCCATCCCGCGTGCCGCTGGTTACACTTGCGATAACACCATCGTGGCCCGGGGAGGGCGCTGTAACATCAGTGACCCGAACGGTACCCAGGTCCACAACCCTCCCAATCACGGGATACCGTACTGGGTGACGGAAGCTCAGTATGTCGACCCGCAGGACGGGAGCACCGCCCAGTTCATCGCCTGGGGACTGAAACCGCATACGTCCTATAGCTTTCGGGTCCGGAGTTACCTGGGTAACACTTCTCCGGTGTTCAGCACTTACTCGAATGTTGCCGGCGGCACCACTTCGGACTACGCACTGCGTTATGTTTTGCCGGCAGGAAAGGACTCCAACGACGGCACCGGCGCGGACAGCGCGCACGCCTGGCGAACCCTGGCGCACGGAGCCGGCGCCCTCGTCTGCGGGCAGGTATTGATGGTGATGGGCGGAACCTACGCGACCGATGAGATCCGCATGACGCAGAAATGTACCTCGGCCGCCAAGGCCGTGATACTGGTCAACCCGGGGGATACGGCGACAATCGCCTCGCAGCCGGCAAACTCCGGACACGCCCTGGTCGTGGCCGGGGAGCACGTGGTGATAGACGGCCTGGGGGTGGCATCTCTCGGAACGCCAATCGGCGAATACGACGCGGAGATCAGCGGCAGCCACAATGCACTGCTCAATGTGGAATTCCGTCCGCCGGTGATCCCGTCCTTCAAGTTTGGCGTCGTGATCTCCGGACAGGGCAACCTGGTCTACCGCTCTTACCTGCACGATTACGGGAGCCCGGATGCGACACAGAACCCGGATGGCAACGGCGGCTTCCTACTGGCCCTGCTGGGCTGGGGCTCAACCGGCAATGTGGTCTGGAGCAACCACCTGACGCGCGGCGGCCACGACGAGAGCCTCTGTAAATCCGGCTGCCGGTACAATCGCTGGCTAAATAATGTGATGGATGGCGGATGGGGTCAGGGTTGGATTGGCGTGTACGGCAGCGGGCCGGCCGACCATAACCTGGTGGAAGGCAACTTTATCAAGGGCGTAGGTCAGCTCACTCCGGCATACAAGCCGGCGATTCAAGTGTCCGGCGCATATAACACGGTAAGACGCAACGTCGTGGTGGATACTCGGCGCTGGGCGCTGGAAGTAAGTTCGTTCGAGGGTGGGACCGCATCTTATAATTTGATTTACAACAACGTGTTCTACAATTCGGGCGGCTGCTACTTTCAATCCTCCAGCCGCGGCATTAGGGCGTACAACAATGTCGTCTACGCGAACAATGTCTGCTATAAAATCCAGGACGTCGCTTTCCGGATCTATCTCGGTAATACCACCGGCCGGAACACGAACAACGATATCCTCTCCGTGGATGCCGCGGGTAAGCTGCAACCCGACCGCGATTTCTTTGTCTGGAATCAGTTGGGCGGCGGGACTTATGAAAATGGAAAATCGATCGCCGCGGCCGAACAAAACTACGCTCCCGTGTTTTCGCGAAACAAAGTGTTGTCGGTGCCCCCGCGATTTGTGGACGAGACGAATCACGATTTTCATTTGGCCGCGGGCAGCCGCCTGCTGGATGCCGGCATAGCGATCACCGACGCGGAGTGGGGTTCAACCGCGGTTCCAGTCGACCTGGGCACGTACGGAATCGCCGCCGCCAAGCTTATGCCCGCGCCTGCGGACCCGGCAATGGAGCGCGCACGTGCGGGCGATTACGCGGCGGCCGTTAAAGCGGTACGGGCGCGCGCCGGCATGCCGCACGCGCAGGCGCTGGAGGCCGCGCTGCTGCGCGCGGCATTCGACGATGCGGCCGCTGCCGCCGTGCTGTCGCGCATGGGGCCGCCCGCCGCCGCCGATCTAATGGCGCGTTACGAGCGCGTACGCCAGGGAACGCCGGACCCGGCGCTGTGGGACCTTCTGGCGGCCAACCCGGATGGCTTTCTGGAACTGACGGACTTGTACATCCAGTGGGGCCTCCTCCGCGATGCCCTGGCATTGGTCACGCACAAATATCCACGCCCGGTCCCGGCGCTGAATAACGCATTGATGCTCTATTACCGGAGTTACTGCCGCGATCTGCTGGATTACACTTACTACGCGGGCGAAGATCTGCGCGCGGCGGGTACTCTGCCGATTAAGGATGTTTCCCCGCGCTTTCCAGGCGCGTTGCAGGTTTTCCAGTTAGCGGTCCAGCGCAATCCGACGGACGCCAACGCTTATGTTCTGCTCGCCATGGCGCAGCAAAATGCGGGAAACGTCCCGGCCGCAAGGGAGGCGTTGCAGAGTGCGCTGAAGCTGCGGCCGGGCTTCGCGGATGCGGAGACGGCGCTGGCGAAACTAGGTCCGCCACCCACGCTGGCGCGCAGGATTCGTCCGGCGGGCGCTCCCCTGCCCGATGCGAAGGTACCAACCGCGGTGTCCGCGCCGGCCGCAAATTCGCCGCGGGAGATCGCCGCTATGGCGCTGCGCGTCGCGGCATCCGGCGATACCGGCGGAGCTCTGGGATACTTCACAGCTGCCAGATTCCCCAAAGAAAGGCAGGAATCCGCCGTGCGCGAGGCGTATGTCGAATTGCGCCTGCGCCGCGCGGTGGCGCTGGCAACTTCCCATCAGTGCGCCGCGGCAAACCAGGGGATCGCCGGTCTGGATGCCGAAGACAAGTCCGTGCCGTTCACCTTCAGTGGATTCGCGAGTTTCATCAAAGGGGTTCGTTTCCAGTATTGGATGGGAGTGGTGGAATTTGCGTGCGTGGACGAAAATGCTGCACGCCGCAGATGGGAGAAACTCGCCAAGACCAGCCTGCCCGTGTCCTCGACAGACCATGCTTATCCTTATATGGCGCTGGCTAAAGTGGACCCGGAAGAGGGCAAGGCCAAGGCGCTCACCGCGCTCGAGGCCCTGCAGCATCAACTGGCAACAGCGTCGCCCGCCATTAAGGGCACGTTGCTCTATAACCAGGGACTGCTGCAAATGATTGCGGACCGCAAGAAGGAGGCCGCCGTCAGTTTTCGCGCGGGCGCCGCCGCCGGTCCGCCCGGCATGGTCGAGTACCTGAACCTCGACGCGATCCGCCTGCTTGACGCAGGCCAGTAAAGGGTGGGGCAGGCTTCAGCCTGTCAATCCGAGCGCAGCTCGGACAGTCTTTACTACACTGAGCCTGTGCATTCGAAGCTATGGACTTCCTAACTTCCATTGCAGACCTGGAAGCCGAGCTTTCGCGTCCCAGCGAGGCCGACATAGAGTTCCTGCGGCACCTCGAAGGAGACATCCTGATTCTGGGTGCCGCCGGGAAGATGGGCCCCTCGCTGGCGCGCCTGTGCCGCCGGGCCGCTGATGCGGCGGGTCCGCGGCGGCGCATCGTAGCGGTATCCCGGCACCCGGTCTCCGAACCTGGAATCGATTCGCTCGCCTGCGATCTGCTGGATCGCACGCAGGTGGCCAGCTTGCCTACTTGCCCGAATGTGCTATATCTCGCGGGCCGTAAGTTCGGATCGTCCGGCGATCCCGAACTTACCTGGGCGATGAATACGGTGGTGCCGGCGAACGTGGCGGAGCGCTTTCGCGAAAGCCGCGTAGTCGTATTTTCCACTGGCAACGTGTACGCGCTGCGTGCGCCGTCGGACGGCGGATCGCGCGAGACCGACACGCCTGCGCCGGTCGGCGAGTATGCGCAATCGTGTCTCGGCCGGGAGCGCGTCTTCGAATACTTCGCCAATCACCACGGGCTGCGTTGCCTCTTCTTCCGCCTCAACTACGCGGTGGACCTGCGCTATGGCGTGCTGGTGGACATCGCGCGCAAGGTGTATGCCGGCGAGCCGGTGGACCTGACCGTTCCCGCGTTCAACGTCATCTGGCAGCGCGACGCCAATTCGTACGCCCTGCGTGCGCTGGCGCACTGCGCCGCGCCGCCGCGCATCCTGAATATCACGGGACTCGATACCGTCTCCGTGCGCGACGCGGCGGAGTTCTTCGCCAAGCGCTTTTCGCTTCCCTGCCACTTTCAGGGCGCTCCGGGTCAGGTCGCACTCCTGAGCGATGCCTCGGCCGCGGCGGCGCTGATGGGGCCGCCCGGCGTCACCACGGCGCGGCTGATGGAACTCGTGGCCGAATGGGTGCGCTCCGGCGGCGCGAGCTTAAACAAGCCGACTCATTTCGAGGTGGTCGATGGGAAATTCTGACCACTTGGATCCGGCAGTCACCGCGGCCCTCCAACGCGGCGTCGTGATCCCCGCCCATCCGCTCGCACTAACCGCGAACCGCAAGTTGGACGAACGGCGCCAGGTAGCATTAACCCGCTACTATTGCGATGCCGGCGCGGGCGGCGTAGCGGTGGGAGTGCACACCACGCAGTTTGCGATTCGCGATCCTCGCGTGGGGTTGTATACGCCCGTGCTGCGCCTCGCGGCCGGGGCAATCGCGGAGTTCGAACGCGCCACCGGCAATCGCATCGTGAAGGTGGCGGGAGTGTGCGGCGCGACGCCGCAGGCGGTTGGCGAGGCGACGATGGCGCGCGAAGCGGGATACGATCTCGGCCTGCTGAGCCTCGCCGCGCTGCCCTCCGCATCGGACTGCGAACTCCTGGCGCACTGCCGCGCCGTGGCGCAAGAGATTCCGGTCTGCGGCTTTTACCTCCAACCATCCGTGGGCGGACGCATTCTGTCCTACGAGTTCTGGCGCGAGTTCTGCCGGATTCCCGCCGTGGCGGCCGTCAAGGTGGCGCCCTTCAATCGGTATCAGACGCTGGACGTAGTGCGCGCGGTGGCGGATAGTGGCCGTGCCGGCGAGATCGCGCTCTATACCGGAAACGACGACAACATCATCGCCGATCTGCTGACCGAGTTTCGCGTGGGGGACCAGCGCCTGAATTTTCGTGGAGGAATGCTGGGGCAGTGGGCGGTGTGGACGCGCCGCGCCGTGCAATTGCTCGAGACTGTCCACGCGTACAGGGACGCAGGCGGCCAGGGCGCGGCGGAAATTCTGTCCGGCTCTGCGGCGCTGACCGACGCGAACGGCGCGCTGTTCGACGTGCGCAACCGGTTCGCGGGCTGTATCGCCGGCCTGCATGAGATTCTGCGCCGTCAAGGCTTTCTGACAGGCCGCTGGTGTCTCGACCCGGCGGAGGACCTCTCCAGCGGACAACTGTTGGAGGTCGACCGCGTGTGCGCTGCGTATCCCGAGCTAACCGACGACGAGTTCGTGCGCGAGAATCTGGCCCGCTGGCTAAATTAACCGCTAGTGCGTCATCGCATACAGCACATAGTTGACCCCAATCCGAATTCCCAGGGCCGCATACTTTTCCGGGTAGTAAGGGTCATCGGCCCACTCCCACGAATCGCCGACGTCAGATTGAAAGGTCATCGCCACCATCAAGCGTCCGCGATCGTCGAAGATGCCGCGCCAATGGTCCGGGCAGCCGTCGCACTTAAAGCTGACGCCCCTCATAACGGAACCGTGGCTGGCCACCTGGTAACGGTCGTCCAGATCGTAGACCGTGTGAAAAATGGCCTCTTTGTTTTCCAGTTCCACCACCTGCCGATCGGGAAACACCTTCTTCATGCTTTCCATGAAAATCTCCCACTCCGTGGGGCCCCAGAAATCGTCGGCCATGAAGAACCCGCCGCGCAGCAGGTATTCCCTCAGCGTTTTCGCCTGCGAGTCGGTCAACTGCCAGTGGCCGGGTTGCACCGCATAGAGCCACGGCCAGTCGCCCGCGCCCCCTTCGTCCAGATTCACGGGCTGTTCGACGGAGCGTACGTGGAGCCGCGTCAAACGGCGCAGGGCCTGCACGAAGTGGCGGTCGGCGCGCGGATAGTCCTGGGTCCACATGGTGTTGCCCTGGGTCCACTGGCCGGATCCGCCGAACCCGCCGCGGAAACCGAAGCCGCGCCCGCCGCGCCCGTAGGGCGATTGCGGATACATCAGGCGGGCAAAGGCCCACTCGGTCTTCTCCTGCCAGTCGGGCGGAAGCGAGATCTCTCCCACGCGGTATTCCACGCCCGGAAACTCGCGGAAGGGCAACTGGAAACCATAGAGTATGCCAAGGAAGGCAAGGCTGATTCCCAGCACCTTGGGAAAGCTCATGTGTTCACGCCTACGGTGAGAATATCACCTCTGGACTCAACCCGACCCGCTACCGTGAGAAACTGTGAAATATTCGCGCTGCGAGCGGCCCTTGTGGGGCAGCGTGCCAATCCGAGCCGACGACCGTGAGTACCTCCGTAGTTCGGTTCTGGCCGAAATTTGCATAATTTCTTCTCCGTGGTGGGGCAGGCTTCAGCTGTCAATCCGAGCGCAGCTCGGACTGTTCTTTTCTTCTCTGCGTCTTCCTCTGCGCCCTCGGCGTCTCTGCGTTGAAGCAGTCTTCCTGTTTGGTTCCGGCTATGCCGGGTTAGGGAGCGTTCCCCTCGCCGTGATCCCCAACCCTATCCCACCGCAGCCGCCGCGAGCGGTTTGCGTAGCCACCAAAGCAGCATCGCGGCGGCCAGTTGGGCCAGGACCCCAAACACCACCAAAGCGACCAGGGAACGGTACAGCAACCCCATCGCGGCGCTGCCCAGAAACCACGCCACGCCGTATACTCCGTTGAAGGCGCCGAACGCGCCCCCGCGTTTGTTCATGGAACGAAGGCGATCGCGAAGAAATTGACCGTGGTGATCGCCGCTACCAGCAGCGGCGGCAGCGTCGAGATGGCTTTTCCGACGAGGACCGCCACTGCCATCTTCGCCATGAAAGCTACCGCCATTCCGCACAGGATCGGCAGCGTGCGGTAGCGGGTGGCGAGCACTCCCGTCGTGTATAGCAGCTTGTCGCCGACAATTTCGGCGACGAAGACGGCGCGTATGTAGCAAAAAGAACTGGCAGCATCGGTCCCTTTACAGCCGCCCAGGTGGGCTTAGGGGAATGACGCTGCCATGGGAGTTGCAGGTTACAGTGCCCCTCAGACCTGTGCCGGCACTTGCGGCTCAGGCGCCGGTACCTCCGTTGCCGCCTTGCCGGTTGGCGTCACGAACACAAACGCCACCAGCACCAGCGCGCCCAGCGCGAACAGCGTGTCGCCGGGAACCCGCATCCAGCGCAGATTCTGCATCACGGGAGATCCCAGGAACTCCGTGCTCCGTGCGTACCAGTAACCCTGGTCCACGGATGCCCATGTCTGCATCAGGCCCACCGGCAACAGGCTGCCTACGCACATGGCGAACAGCCCGATATTCATCGCCCAGAACGAGAACTTCAGCCAGCTTTCGCGCCAGACGGCGTGCGGCCCCATGGCGCGCAGGCAGACCAGCATGAGCCCCATGCCCAGCATTCCGTAGACGCCGAACAGCGCCGCGTGGCCGTGCAGCGGCGTCGTGTTCAACCCCTGCATGAAGTACAGTGCGATCGGCGGATTGATCATGAACCCGAACAACCCGGCGCCCACCATGTTCCAGAACGCCACGGCCACGAAGAAGTAGATGGGCCACCTGTAGCGGGCCGCCCACGCAGTGAGTTTGCCGCGCCGCAGATCGTCCAGCGCGGAGTAAGCCACAAATGTCAGTGGCACCACTTCGAGCGCGCTGAACACCGAACCCCACGCCAGTGCCACGGTCGGCGTGCCCGCGAAGTATAGGTGGTGGCACGTGCCGATGATGCCGCCTGCCAGAAAAATGGTAGCCGAAAGCAGCGCGGCCTTGGCGGCGAAATCCGGACGGATGAGCTTGAGCCGGGTGAAGAAGAACGCGATCACCGTGGTGGCGAAAACTTCAAAGAACCCTTCCACCCAAAGGTGAACCACCCACCAGCGCCAGTACTCGACTATCGAAAGGTGCGTGTGTTGTCCCCAGGTCAATCCGGCGCCGTAGAACAGGCCGATGGCCCCCGCGGAGAGCACAAAGAGCCAGAGCAATTGACGCTGGTCGCCCGCGTTCTTCAGCGCGGGCCGAATCGCGCGCACCACCAGGGTGAACCAGATCAGCAGTCCAACGAACAGCAGGATCTGCCAGCCGCGCCCCAGATCGACATATTCGTAGCCCTGGTGTCCCCAGAGAAACGCGCTCGAATCGCTGAGCCGGTTCATGATGCTGAGCCACTGGCCGGTCATCGATCCGGCCACCACAAGCAGCAGCGCGCCGAAGAGCACATTCACGCCGAGCCGCTGAAATTTGGGCTCGTGCCCGCTCACCAAAGGGCCAATGAACAGGCCCGCGGCCAGCCATGCGGTAGCGATCCAGAAGATTCCCAGTTGCACGTGCCACGTGCGCGTCACGCTGTACGGCAGCCATTTCGCAAGCTTGATGCCGTAGAAGCCGTTGCCTTCCACACCGTAATGCGCGGTGATCATCCCCACCACAATCTGCACCAGGATGAGCAGCGATACCACCCAGAAATATTTGATCGTGGCGCGCTGCGACGGAGTCGCAACCCACTTCCCCAGCGGATCGGTGGCGGGCAGTTCGCCGTGCTCCACTTCGCGGTTCTGCGAGGCGTACCACCAGCTCATGCCGCAGATGCCCGCCAGCAGCATGATGATGCTGACGCCGGTCCACATCACGGATTCGCCGGTCGGGCGATTGCCCACCAGCGGTTCATGCGGCCAGTTATTGGTGTAAGAGATGACGTCGTTCGGCCGTTTGGTTGCGGCCGTCCATGAGGTCCAGAACATGAACGCAGCAAACTGCCGCATGCGTTCCGGAGTGCTCACGCTGCCCGCGGGAATCGCATAGGCGTCGTGGCCATGGATGAAGATGTCGGAAAAGTGCCTCAGGCAGCTTTCGAATGCGCGCGCGCGCGCCGGGTCGATCCGAATCACGCCGGTGGCCGCATCGTAAGTGTTCGGTCGGTAGATTTCTTCCAGCCGCCCGCGCAGTTTGGCCCTCTCTTCAGCGGGCAGTTGCGTGTAAGGCTTGCCGAAATCGCGGAACGACCACTCTTCCAGCACGAAGGTGGCTTCGCGATGCAGCCAGTCGGCGGTCCAGTCCGGCGCCAGATAACTGCCGTGTCCCCAGATGGAACCCACTTCCATTCCTCCGAGCGATTGCCAGACATTTTGGCCGCGGCCGATATCGCCGCTCGGGATGACCACCGTTCCGTCGGTGGCAATCACCCGCTCCGGAATCGGCGGCATTTCCTGATAGATTCTGGTTCCGATCCAACCGAGAACCGCGAAAGACACCGCCAGGACGACGGCGAAACTGATCCACAATTTCTTCATGACAAGCTCCTCTCCTTACGACTAAGCGAAGAGGTTAGCAGCGGGCCGGCGATTCGACAGTGACTCAAGTCACACGGCGGGTGGAAAGCCCTCGTGCCGCACATTCCAGCTCTTGGGAAAAGCGTTTTCGAGGACCATGTGGGCGACGGCAAGCAGCAGGCCGCCGCCCTGCGTACTGTCGCCTTACGCTGCCTCTGTTGCAAACAGGAACGGCCCACGGAAGGAGCCTGGAGAACCATCGACGTTTACCAGGCAATGCATGCGATTCGCTAGGAATAGATCCGCTGGCTGGCAAGGAGTGATGAAATAGGCCAACGCCAATTCATCCATGCTGTGTTCGGCATCGCTGCGCGACCCCGGCACGAAACGGATCTCTGACCAGTTCGACTCGCAGGTCCTTAGTTGCGGTTATCGGGCACAAACGAGAATTCTGTTCTCATTTCGACGTTCAGGCGGCGACCCTTGAGGCCGGCTCCTCGGCACGCACGCCGCCGCCATTCTGGCTTCTGGCTCCTGACTTCCTCGACTCCCAAATCCCGCAGGGATCTCAAGGGCGAAGCCCTTTTCTAGTTAGGGTGTCTCCCACCCCATCTGCTTCATTAAGACACCGAACCGCTGATCGGATCGCAGATTGTCAAACAAATGCGATCGAGCCCACAGCATGAGCCAGCCGTGCCGCTCTTCGCGCGACTTGTCCAACCATTCGAACGCCCGGTCCGTTTCCCCTAAGCCCATATAAATGATCGCCAGGTCGTAGGCAGGTACGTATCTCCGCTTTCGCATCGCGATCAAGCGATCTAAGGTCTGTCGAGCATCCTGCGATCTGCCCGCCGCGCCATACGCCAGCCCGAGCATTCCCGCCGCCCGCGGATAGTTCGGAGAGACTGCATGCGCCTTCTCCAGTATGGCAATCGCCTCGGGGTACCTTCGTGCTCTCTGCAGCACTTCCCCCAGGGACAATTGGGCACGAAGGGAGCTGGGCTCCATATCGAGTATCCTCGTGAACAGCTCCATCGCCCGATCCTGGTCGTCCCTTTCGAAGAGGAACCGGGCCATATCGCTGCCTATACCGATAGAAAGGGGATCGAGCTCCTGGGCTTTGCTGAGTTCCCGCATTGCTCTTTCCGACTGGCCGGCCGCCTGTAAATATACAGCATGGGCCCAGTGTGCCACCGCATAGCCCGGGTTGAGCTGTGTGGCCTGCTCGAGTTCGCGCAGCGCTTCGTTCGGCTGGTATTCGTATAACATTCGCACCATGGCGCGCGAGACGTGACCCTCCGCCAGAGTATCGTCGATCTGGAGCGCCCGGACCGAATGGGCCTGGGCCTTCGGCATCACCTCTCGAGGGGGACGATGATCCCACAGCGCAAGTTGCGTATAACAATCCGCCAGGCCCGCGTGGGCCAGCGCGAAATCCGGTTCTTTCTGAAGCGCCTGCTCGAAGTACCCGATTGCCTCGGTCAGGTGTGCTTCACCAGGGCGTTTCGCGAAGTAATACCGGCCCAGAAGGTAGAGATTATGCGCCGCAACATCGGGGGTGTGCCTCCTCGGCGGCTTGCTGCTGTCGCGCAGTCCCGCCTTCATCGCTCCCATTACCGCGCGCGCGACTTCCTCCTGAATCGCGACTACATCCTTCATGTCCAGATCGTACGTCTGGGACCATAGGTGGCGTCCGTCGGACACGCTGACCAATTGCGCTGTGATGCGCAGGCGCTCGCCCGTCCTGCGCACGCTACCCTCAAGAACGGTCCGCACCTTCAACTGCGCACCAATCCTTCGCATGTCTAACGCCTTACCCTTGAATTCGAAAACCGAGGTGCGGGCGGCCACGTGCAGCCCGTCGAGGTGGGCTATCGAACTCATCACCCCTTCGGTTAGACCGTCGCAGAAGTACTCCTGATCGCGTTGAGGGCTCATGTCCGCGAACGGCAGCACGGCGATTGAAGAATAGAGACCTTCGGGCTCCGGGCGCGGAGGCCCCCCGGATGTCCCGTAACCCTCCCGTATGGCCTTGGTATCCCCGGGGCGGTTCGGTATCAAAAGGATGGATGTTGCGATCGTCAGCAGAGCGCCTACCGCGACAACCTTCCCCGCAGCCAGGCGCAACATGTTGGGTAAATGAAAGTGGTCTTGCCCACCCAGCTCCGCCAGATCCACTTGCAGTTCCGCACCCGACTGATAGCGTCGCCCTGGGTTCTTCTCCAGACACCGGCGCACAATGCGCTGAAGTCGGGCCGGCGCTCCCGTCATCTCGGGAGCAGCAGCGTGAAGGATGCGCTCAACCGTCTCCGCCACATCTTTCCCCGCGAACGGCAGCCGGGCCGTCACCATCTCGTACAACACGACGCCAAGTGCGAAGATGTCCGTGCGCGCGTCCACTCTCCTTCCCATCGCCTGCTCCGGGCTCATGTACTCCACCGTCCCCACTATGAGGCCCGGATACGTCAGGGCGTCGGGCCGTTCCGGATGCAGCCGCTCGGCCAGCCCGAAGTCGAGTACCTTTATCTCGTTACCGGACGTGATCATGATGTTGGCGGGCTTAATGTCGCGGTGGACGATTCCCTTGGCGTGGGCAGACTTGAGCGCGTCAGCGATCTGGGCGGCATACCGCACCACTGCCGCGGGCGCGAGTGGCCCGCGCTTCAATCTTTCCTTCAATGTCTCGCCATCCAGGTGCTCGATCACCAGATAGTTGAGCCCGCCTTCGCGGCCAACGTCGTAGATGCTGCAAATATGAGGATGATTGAGGCTGGCCGTTGCGTGCGCCTCACGTTCGAAGTGCTGCCCCGCAGTGCCGGGGAATATCTTTACGGCGACGCTGCGATCCAGGCGTGTGTCTCGCGCGAGGTAAACCTGGCACATCCCGCCCCGTCCGATTTCGCGCAATACTACGTAGGGACCGAGACGGTGCCCCGCAAGATCGACCGAATCCACTGTCTCAAGGGCCGTGGATTCCAAAAACCCCGGCATCCTGCCCCGCGCGGCCAGCAGGCGCAGTACGTCATTCCCCAGCGCTTCGTCTCCGCCGCAGGCGTTCGAAACAAAAGCAGCTCGCTCCTCCGGTGCCCGCTCCACGGCCGCTTCGAAGATGCCGCGGATCTGCTGAAATCTCTCAGCGCTCGTATGGCCGCCATTTCTTAGAGATATGATACATCCAAAGAATTCAGCATGCCGAAACGGGAGACCCGATATGGAACCCGACCCGCAAGACCTCACAGCTTTGCTCCAACGCTGGCGAAAGGGGGACGAGGCAGCAGCCGGCCAGGTCATGACCCTCGTCTACCATGAGTTGCGGCGTCTGGCGAAGGTCTATATGCGCCGGGAGCGGGCCGGCCACACATTGCAACCGACGGCTTTGGTGCATGAGTTGTATTTGCGGCTCTTCATCGACACGTCGGTCGAATGGCGCGATCGCGCACACCTGTTTGCCGTAGCGGCGCAACAACTCCGCCGAATTCTGATCGATCATGCACGCAGCCTGCATCGCGACCGCCACGGCGGGGGGCAATTGCGGGTTTCGCTTTCGGAGGCGGAGGGCTGGGTGGATGCGCGCGAATTCGGGCTGGTTGCGCTTGACGATGCACTCCGTAATCTCGAAGAATTGGACTCGCGTGCGGCTCAAGTGGTCGAGCTTCGCTTCTTCGGTGGATTAAAGGAGAGTGAAGTGGCGGCAGTATTAGGCGTCTCCGTAGCGACAGTGAAACGCGATTGGGACTTCTCCCGGACGTGGCTGTTCGATCGGCTCAGGCCGTAGTAGATAGCTATTTTGAGCTATCTTGCGGCGTTGCGGCGCTATCCCGGTAGAGGGATGCAAAAGCCGGAACCCGGTAACTACCGGTCTCCCACGGAGTAATGCGACCTCTGATCGGAGGATATTGCCATGACCGACCTTTTTCGTTTCATCTCGTTGCGGCCGCCCCGCGTGCCGCCCCCGGGTTTCACTATACAGATCGCCCCGTCCCAGGGCCTGTTGAAACAATTGGATATCATACCCGGACACCCTGTCACCGTAAGCCAGCTCGCGGCCCGTGCACGCGGCCTTCTCGTTCGCGGAACCGGCCTTATCAGGCCCCCGGCCCAACTCACCTATAGTGATCAGTACAACGCCTTCGCAGCGGCTCTCGACGCTTTGCCGCCCAATCAAACGGCCGCCGCGATTGCGCAATTAGTCAACCAGATCTTCAAGCTGGATCCGCAAGCTTTGGTAGCGAGCCACAAGTTCACATCGGACAAGTCTGCCACCATAGACACCCTGATCGTTGCCAAGTTTGCCTCGGACGGCAGGCAGTTCGATATCGGCGGGCTAAACACAGCGCTCCGGGCCATATCGATTATAGAAAGCGTGGCCGCGGGCGCGGGCATCCCCGTCACTCGACCTGTATTTGTCGTGTCGGGCCTGCCGCTGCAGCCGGCCGCATCGCCCGCCGCAAACCCGCCAAGTGCGCCTCAAATAAATTTTAGACCTGCTGATACGCCTGACTCGGATGAAGATCCCGGCACCGGCTCCCTCCCGCCGCTCCCGGCCGGACCCGGTGGCATAGTCACGCCAATTGGCATCGCGGACCTCCTGGTAGTTAAGGAGCGGCTAAAGCGCTATGAGGGTGGAGATATCGCGCATATCGAGAATGTATTGCGGTCCGAATCGTTCCAGCGAGATACCCGCCGGCTAGATCACGTCCAAACCACTGTGACTACGGAAACCGACGTCACCACGGAGGAGGAGCGGGATAACCAGTCGACCGATCGATTCGCGCTCCAACGCGAATCGGCCAACACCGTAAAACAGGACAGCAGCCTCAAAGCTGGGGTCGCTGTGACCGCATCTTACGGACCAATGGTCACCGTTAAAGCCAACGTCGACACCGCGTCCAATACATCGCAGGAAGACTCCACCAAGCAGGCAACGTCATACAGCAAAGATGTCACCAGCCGGGTTGCATCCACAATCACCCAGGCCACGAAACAGATACAAACCACACTCACCTCCAGCGACTACGAAGAGAGTCTCCATCATGGATTCGACAATAAGGCCGGCGCAAGCAATATCAGCGGCGTGTACCAGTGGGTCAACAAGGTCTACGAAGCCCAAGTCTACAACTATGGCAAACGCATGATGTTCGACGTCATGGTACCGGAGCCTGCCGCGTTCCTCATCTCGCAAATGCGCGCTCGCACCAATGATGCGCTGCCGCCGAAGCCTCCGCCGTTCACAACGTTGCCCCAACAGATTGACGTTAATAACTACCAGTCGCTGGCGCTGACATACGGGACAACCAATCTCGATCCGCTTCCCGACCGAACGATAACTGTTGCAACGGAGTTAGAAGGCACCGGCATGACGGCAAATACCAGCGCAGAGAAAAAGGCTGAACTTGCCGTCCCAGCCGGCTACCTGGCGCAACAGGCCACCTTCAGTTCCTCCAACGCCAGTTTCTGGCCTCCTTTTGGGAATGCGATTCCAAGCATATTCGTCACGATTGGGACTTCGGTACACAATATGATAGGACCTGATTCGGCCGGCGGCACCGGGGCTCCCCTCACGGTGCAATTGAGTATGGAGAACTCGGTGCCGGTCACGATTGTGACCTATGGCGTCCAATCGTTTACGTTATCCGTCGAACTAACGTGTGCGCTTACCGAACGGGCCAAGGATGCCTGGAAGGAGAAAATCCATGCCGCTATCATGCTGGATTTCCAGCGGTTGCTCACCGACTATCAGAAAGCGGTTAATGACGCCGCCAACTCACAACCGGGGGTAACTATCCAGGGGCAAAACCCGCTCCTGAATCGAATACTTGAGCAGAAGGAACTCAAGAAGGCGTGTATCACCCTCATGACGGGTCAGCAGTACGACGCGTTTGGCGCCATTGAACTGTATGACCAGGCGCATCACTACCCGCAACTGCTCCTCGCTAACGCCGAAGTACAGGGAAAGTACGTTCGATTCCTTGAGGAGGCGTTCGAATGGGAGCAGATGATGTATTTCCTGTACCCATACTACTGGGGGCGAAAGGGCCGGTGGCCTCTCCACGTAATTGCCACCGATCCCGACCCTCTATTCTCTGATTTCATGAATGCCGGCTTCGCGCGCGTGGTGTTCCCGGTTCGTCCGGGGTTCGATGACGCGGTTACGCACTTACTGGAAACGGGCGAGGTCTGGAATGGCGGCGACCTGCCGAATTGTAAGGACCCGCTTTACGTCAGCATCATCACTGAACTGCAGGAACAGGAAGGTGCTCCGGGAGACGAGATCACACAAGGGGAACCTTGGGAGGTCACCCTGCCGACGACACTCGTCAAACTCCGCCCGGACGACAAATTGCCGACTTGGGGATGGGACGATAGCAAGACTCCTCCTGAGTGGGTAGAGGTGTCCTGAAACAGCGCCGCCTCCAAAATGGGAACCCGTGCCAACCCAGGTGAGAGATTGGTGAGCTGTCCCGCAGAGACCAGTCCAATGCCGATTTTTGGGAATTCGCCAATCGAACCGATAAAACCCATCGTGCAGCCCGCGGTGGATGTTGTTAAGGAAATTGTGGCACCTCTACCCATCCCTGGTGGAGGATCCGATGACTATCCCCCTGATTCGGCCGATTCGAACATCGCCCGCTGGTTTTTGCCGGCGCCGGCCGCGCAGGCCGGCAACGACGTAACCACTTACCCCTACGCCCGCGAACTATGGATAGCGATGCGAGAGGAAATCGAGAAGACCGCTGCCAATTCCATGCACTTTATTTACATCATTGGCCGTAACCTCGGCATGGACACCGATATGGAGATCGGCGCTCCCACGCCAGTCCAATCTCACATGACTCTGGGCAAGTTGCTGACTGCGGCCGCGGCGAAAGACGTTCAAGTGCGCGCACTCTTGTCTAACCTAACCTCTAATCGTCCCGCCACAGACTTCATTAACGGTCTGGCCAATGGCAATGGCGCCGCCTTTCAGAGGCACAATCATCAGAAAATCCTCGTCGTTTCGAACCGGGACGGCCTGGTCGCGTTCTGCGGCGGCGTCGATATCGACAGCGACAGGGCGAATTGGCATGATGTGCACTGCCGGATCAGAGGGCCGGCCGCACAGAAGCTGCATGATATCTTCGTTCTGCGCTGGCAGGCTAATAAGCAGCCTCAAAAACTCCTTCCGCCGCCGCAAAGCCAAACAGCCGGTGATAAACAGGTACAGGTGGTGCGCACGTTTCCTAAGCAATCCCCTGAATCGTCAGGCGGAGAACACACGATATACGATCTGATCGCGAACGCGATTGCAGTTAGCAAGCGGTTTATCTATGTGGAAGACCAGTACTTGGTCGAAAACACCGCCATGCATTTTGGAGGAAAGCCGGTCAGCACTCTTCTCGCCGACAAACTGAGGGACTCGTCTTTCGAAAGACTGATCATCCTCATCGCCCGGACCGAATGGCTCAACCGGCTCGGGGAGTTCGGTGACGTGGACGGCAATCCTGGTCCCAGGCAGGGTTGGTCCAGACGTCGAAAGTTCATTAGTGAGTTACAGCAGGCGGATTACTCAAAGGTGAATATTTGCACTTACAAAGCCAATACCAATCTTCTGATCGATGGCAACTACCCTGTACACATTCACTCGAAAACCTGGATCTTCGACGACTCATTTGCCATTTTTGGTTCGGCCAACTGCCATCGGGCAGGCTACACCTTTCTTCCTGAAGCGGATGTCGGCGTGGCGGATGAGAACGTACAAGCGAACCGCCCGTTCTTTGCGCACGAACTGCGCGTCGGTCTATGGCTTAAGCACCTGAACGGCTCCGGCTCTACCTTCAAAAAGTCGGACGTGGCGGATTTCCTGAAGGCCGCCGACTATTGGAAATTTCCACCCCCCGGCGCCTTGTTCGAAAGCTACGATCCGGATGGAGATAAGAACCTGCAGAATCCCAAGAACCCGAACAACGGAGCGATGGATAGCTCCAGCCCCGCTCCCTATTCGGACTGGGATACCGCCTGGGACGCCGCGGATAAGGATGGATCCTGAAAATGATTCACTCAGCCGTCGGCTCTCACTGGAAAGCGTTCGTGCCGCACATTCCAGCTCTTCGGAAAGGCGTTTTCGCCGGCCATGTGCGCGATGGCCAGCAGCAGGCCGCCGTTGCCCGGCAGATACAGCGGGAGATTCGCCCTCTGCCAGTTGTGCCCGTTGGGTAGCCACGTATTCTTGGGCGTGTCCATGGCGAGCGCGTCGATAGCCAGGGCCGGTTCCCCGAGGCTGGCGGCCGTCATCGCCACCATCGGAAAGTCCCATCCCCAGGTGTCCGCCCATTTCCATTCCGCGAAAACCTTCTTTAAGGTGCGGCGCATGGTTTCCCGATCCACCTTCCGGCCGGGAAGTACGCCGAGCGCGCCCAGCATGGAAGGGTGATCGCGATTGCGTTCCGTAAAGGTCTGCGGGCAATTCTCGTGCGCCAGGTAGACGCCGTCTTTCACCGGCAGGGCGGCAAGCTTGGCCCGGATTTCGTCCCACTTCGCCTCGCGGGCCAACCCGGCGCGCTCGCGCCAACGTTGTGCGATGCCGAGCGCGTGGTCCCAGTATTCGAGTTCGAACGTAGGGTTCCAGGTTTCGCGCGGCGGGTGATTCTCCTGCGCGGGGATCATCGGCGGACCCAGTACGTAGCGCGCGCTCTTCGGGTCGTAGTGCGCATAGCTCGCCATGAACTCGGCGGATTCGAAGACGATGTCGCGGTAACGCGCCAGCGTAGCGCCGTTGGGATGCGCCGTGTAAATCAACTCGGCCATCGCGATCGGGTGCGGCTGTTGCCAGATCAGCAGCGGGCCGATCGGCGAAGGGCTGTCGCGGCCGTCCGGCGCGGTCATCTTGGGCCAGCGCGCGCCCGCGTACCCTTGCTGCCTGGCCTTCTCGCGGGCCGAGGGCAGAATCGCGTTGTACCATCCCAGGCTGCGCTCCAGCAGCGCGGGGCGGCCCCAGCGTGCGAAGTGCGCGGCATGCCAGTAATGCATCTCCACGTGGAACTTGCCGTACCAACTGTTGCAGGTAAGTCCGGTTTCCTGCGGGGGCATGGAGCCGGCGCACTGTATGGCAGTGAGATATTGCGACAGGACAACGCGCCGCTCGAGTTCTTTGGCGCGCAGGTCGGCAGCGGCGGAAAGATCGATGGCCGCACCGGAACTCCAGAAGGCGGACCAGTGCTTCTCCGCCGCGGCGAAGGTGGCGGAAGGTGGGACAGGCTTCAGCCTGTCAATCCGGGCAAACCCACAGCAGAATGCGAATCGATCGCTTGCCGGAGTCAGTACGAATCTGTGCGCGGATTCCTGCCTCATCGCAGTCGCGGCGCCGGGCCACGCAATGCTGACGGAGTAACTGTCGGAGTCGAGCGTACGGTCGAGGGCCAGACTGTTCGCGCTAGCCTCTCGTTGCCGCGTGCTGTGCCGTTCCGGGTGCGCCCAGTCGGCGGCATTCATCGCGCCGGACCCGTAAGGGAACTCGAATACCACCGGGATGCGGCCGCGCACACGGACAGCAATCATGTCCTCGGTAGGGTGACAACAGGTCTCCACCGTGATCTTCTGCCCGCGCCATTCGAATTCGCTGTGCAGAGTGCCGGTCCACAGGTCGAGAGTCTGCTGGATGAAACGGACCTCTTCGGGCTTGTCGATAGCGAAGCCGATGCGGCCCAGGTGAAGGCGGTGAGGATTTTCGCGGAGCCAGTCGAAAAGCTGCTTCTGTCCGTCGCTCGATGTTGGGTAACCCACTTTGCGACCGAAGGTGTCAAACTCTGCGAGGCGTAAATCGGCCGGGCCTTTGCCTGTGGTGTTGGGCGCGGTGTGCCAGCCCCATTGTGATTGCGTGCAAAGCGGCATCTCCGTTTCGTACGGCTCCGGAAAAGTCTGCAGCCCGGTGGGGTCGGCGGTGAACGTGATCTCTCCGTTGCCGACGGAAAGAGGGGAGCGCGGGTCAAGCCCATGCAAGGTGGGGTTATGGCGCGAGACAGGCTCGCGGCGATCGAGGGCGGCGGCGGAGACGGTTTGCGCGGCCAGCGCGGTGGGGACGGCGCCGAGAAAGGCACGGCGGGAGACGGGCATGCGTTCAGAGTAATACCTGGTATCACTCAAACATAAAATATTTTTCGCTGCCGTTAACCCATTCTCCGGAATCGCCTTGTCCAAATCCGCCGCCGCGTCGTCGTCCGAAATCCCCACCCCCGTGCCGTAACATGGAATCAGTGGACCGGATGTGGGGCAGGTTGGCAACTCGCGGCCGATTGGCAATCGGCCGTCCGAGCGAAGCGCGGACAGGCGGGACAAATTTGTCCCGCCTTGACTCATTTTTCCGGCGCTAACTTATAGGTAATAAAACGAATCGGATTGCCGGGGCGGGACACGTGGCCCGCTTTGTAGGCTTTCGCAACAACCTAACCCAGCAACTGCGCCACGTGATTATCCATGTGGCGTAGATAGTCGACAACCAACGCTTCGAGTGTCACCGCCGGACGTCCGCCGATCACCAATTCGTGCGACAGCACCGCCTCCGGCATCGCCTTCACCACGTGCAGCAGGTGACGATTGAACAGAAGCCACAGGTTGACCAGGTCCGGCCAGGGTTCGGTAGCATAAGCTTGCGCCGCCACCCAGAACTCCTGTTCGTAGGTCGGGAGTTCCAGTCGCGCAGTGCCCTGTGCGCGCACGAAACGCTGGTGGTTGTTGGCCGCGGAATCGATCAGGTGGCCGAGAATCTCTTTCTTCGACCACCGATCCGGCGCCGGCTTCCGCGCGGCGGCATCTTCCGTGAAACCGGCCAGGCGCTCCGGCACCGTGTTCAACAGTTCTTCGAAACGCACGACGGTTTCGGTCATTTGAGGACCACCTTGGCGACGCCCGTATTGTTGGCGCTGTCGGCGGCGCGAATCACCAGCAGGTGCTCGCCCGGAGAGAGACCGCTAAGATCGAGCGCAAACTTCTCGCGTTGCGAATCGATCACTCCGTCCACCGACTCCATCGGCACCCAGCTATTGGCGTCGAGCGAGTATTCGCAGCGTCGCAGGGCGCTGGCGCCGTCATTGGCCTCCCACTCCACGTGGGCCGTGGCGCCGGTGCGCCGCACTTCGCCGAGGGTCAGGACAGGCGGCGTATTGTCGATCATCACGGGCGCGCTGACCATCGTGGCTTCCCGCGCCGACGCCGGCGGATTCGCTTCGCGGTCGCTCGCGATCACGCGGAAAAAGTACTTCCCGTCGGCGAGCACATCGGCATCGAAGGTGATGGAGTTGTCGTGCGTGTTGGAGCGCAGCAGCTTCCACTGGGATTCGTCTTCGCCGCGGAAGTAGACGTTGAACACCAGGCGGTCGCCGTCCGGGTCTTCAGCGGTCCAGGTCAGCGTGATCTGTTGAGCGGCGGCGCGCGGCAGGGTCTGTGTGGGAGTGCCGGTGGAAGTAGAGGGTGTATCGCCATCGGTGACGGTGACGCTGTAAGCGGAGGTGCTGCCGCTGCTCTTGACGGCCGTCTGCGTGATGGCCGCGGCCTGTGTGATGACGTTGATGCTCTTCAACACGGGCGGCGAATTCTGCGGCAGATACGCCAGGGTCACGGAATTCAGGGTGGGTGTCACGCCACCAGCGCCGGCCATCTCGACCTTCCACTGGATGTAGCGTGCGTTGGGACTGGTGATGCGGCTGCCGGCGGCGTTGGTCACCGGCTCGCTCCAATCGCTCCAGGTACGGTCGGGCTTGGAAGAGTTGCCGGAGCGCGTGCGGAAGCGAACCGTGCTCGAAGCCGGAGTATCGCCGCGCCAGCTAATGCTTCCCCAACGCGAGGCGGTGCCGGAATCGTGCACCGGTGCTTCGTACGAACCATTAGGGCCGGCACTTTCACCAAGGCGGTAGAGGCGTCCCATGTTGGCCGTGGCGGCAAGCACGGAGTGCTCGCCCGCCAGCAGGCGCGTCGTCTCGCCTTCATTCGTCTGCGTGACCAGCGTCACACGGCGATCCGGTGCGAGGCCATAGATCCGTCCGTCCTGGTCCGTGGAAAAAAGAATCTGCTTCTCCAGCGCCAGCAGGTCGTAGACGTTTTCTTCCTTTGAACTCCACAACGTTTCGACGGTGTTATCCGGGTTGATGCGGTACACGGCGCTCTTATCGACGCCGCTGACATCCACCACTGGAGTGAATTGCGTGCTGACCTGCGGCGTGGAGGTCGCCGCGGCGCCGGTCTGGGTTTGCGCCGGCTTGGTCGGGTCGGGCGGCTTGATTTCGGCCGCCTGGGCTTCCACGGTGATGCTGGTGACCGATGAGGTCACCGCTGCGCCGCTGCCGGAGTTACCTTGGGCCGCCTGATTGGCCGCCTGCGCGCGCTTCGCGGTCGATCCGCCCAGCGCCGCGGCATACACCGAGCCATCGGGCATGGGGACAATCGCGCGGATCTCAGGCAGGGCGGCGTCGTAGAGCACGAATGCCTTGTCCTTGGCGGTGATGCGATAAAGGATGCCGTTGGGCTCAGTTCCCGCCAGCACGCGGTTCTGATTATCGACGGCCAATCCGGTGATATGCGATTGCCCGGTCTCATACCAGACTTCACCGTGACCGGCGCTATCCACACGGAAGACCTTGCCCTGTTCGCCGGTGCCGGCGTAGAGTGCACCATCGGGACCAACGGCCAGCGACCAGATGTAGCGTGCTTTGGGTGCGAAGTATTCGGCGGCCTTCCCGTTCTCGATACGGTAAACCTTGCCATCGGGCGAAGTGGCCGCGTAAACCGCGCCGGAGCGATCCACCGCGAGAGCGAAAATCTCGGGCTCGGGCGCAGTCCAAAGCAGCGTGCTCTTACCTGGACCATCAATCTTGTACAAGCGGCCGCGATGTCCCGTGGCGGCGTAGATCGCACCATCCGGACCTTGGGCCAGGGCCCAGATAACGGGCTGATCGCTGGTGAACAGGGTATCGACTTTGGGAGAGAGGGAGAGCCGGCCTTCGCGGCTCAACGAGAGGCCGTTGAAGCGTCCACGAATGAAATCCGAATACGAATTCAGTTCCCAAGTGGTAGTACCGCTGGAGAAGGCGGCAGGGGCCAGCGCCGCACACAAAGCGGCGGCACGAGCGAAGTGACGCATGGAGAGAATCATTCCTTTACTTCCACCTGGACGGTTTTGGAGCCGGTAACCGCCATATCGCCGATGTCGATCTCCATGTCCGCAATTTTGGAATTGCGGGTCTGGGTGATTCCGGCGGAACTGGATTGCGATCCGGAAAGGATCATGGAAACCGAAGCCGGCGGGTCAGGCAAATCGGCGCCCTCGAGTTGGAAGGCCGGGTCGGCGCGCCAGACGCGGATATAAGCCTTCGTGTTGGGGTGAAGATTGTTGACCGTGGAAACCAGTTGGCCGGGGGTGCGCGCCGTGGCGGTCAGCACCTGGCGGAAATCGGCGATGTTGGCCGTGTTCGCATCGGCTACGGTGAAGAACAGCGGGCCCGGTTCGGCGCCGATGGGTACCTGATAGTCCACGTGGCGGACGGTTTCGAGGCCGTTCTCGCCGGTCAGTAAGACGTTGAGCTGCACCTTTTCGCCGGCGCGCACGTCGCGCCGCGACGTGGTGATGCCGTCGATGGTGAGCTGCTTCTTCTGGTCGAAGGCTTCGAGGTTGAGCGAGACGTTCTTTAGTTGCAGCGATTCAAAGCCGCCCTGCATGACGAAGGCGACCGGGATGGCGGCGGAGAGAGAGGCCAGCATGGGACTTCCGTTGTCGGCGGCGTACATGTTATTGATGCGCAGCGGAGCCGATGCGTTCTGGAATTCTATCTGCCCGGTAACGCGTATGCTGCTGGCGCCGACGGTGCGCTCGGTGGCGTCGATGGCGCTGAACACGGCCATCTGCAGCAGCAGCGGCGAAAGGAGCGCGTCGTTGACCATCTGCATCTGGTAGCTCTCCACCGCTTTTCCGGCGCGCGATAAGCTAACCGAGACCGGGACCATCGACGGGCGCTTGCCGAGTTCGCCGGCAACGGCGGTATTGCGGTCCTGGTAGATGGTTCCCATCCATTCCTTGGAGGTGGAGATTTTAAAGGACGTGTTGGTGTTGGCGAGAAGCGTGAGAACTTCGGCGCGCGCGAAAGGAAGCGCGGTAGAGCCGATATCGAGGAAGCGGTGGCCGAAGGCGTAGATGCGATTGCCGTCGATATGGGTGACTGTGCCGTCGGCGCCCACCGAAAGATCGCCGGCCATCAGTTGGACGCTGATCATGGAGCCAGGTTTAAGGTTGGTAGGATCGCCCATGACAGGCTCGATCTTGCCGCCGCTGGTCACGCCCTGGCGGGGTTCGAGTCCCAGCGCGCGGAGTTGCGGCGCGAAGGCATTGAGCGTGGCGCGGCTGAATCCACCGAAAGAGAGCGGCGTCGCGATATCAATCATGCGGGCATCACCGCCGGAAACAAGCTCGGGGCGGGGAATCCGGCGAGTGAGGTCACGCTCGTTGAGTGCCAGGTCGGCGCGCTGGATGGCAGCGGCGGGCGCCGGCGTGGACGCGGGTGGCGTGGCGGCGCTGGAAGTGCGCAGCATGGCTTCGATCGGACGGATACCGGCGATGGGATCCTTGGCAAAGGGGAAAGCCATTGCGACGGCTCCGATCAGTTTGCCGTCGATGTAGACCGGGCTGCCGCTCATGCCCTGCATGACACCGGTGTGTTCCAGCGGTCCACCGGAGAGGCGGGCGAGGATCAGGGATTCCTTAGGACCGATGTTGTCGAGCACTCCGAGGATTTCGACCTGAAAGTCCTCAATTTTGTTCCCGTTGAATACAGTGCGGCCGGTGCCGCGCATTCCGGGTTTGAGGTCCTTGAGGGGAAAGAGCGCAGTTTGGGCCGATAAAGCGGCAGCCAGCGCAAAGGCCGCCAGAACTACTAGGCGTGGCACATCCTTATTGTACTAATGCTTGGCCGCAGAATTGTGTAACGAGAGTTTGACCGGACGTTTAGCATGCGTTAGGATAGTTGTGCGGGGTGGAGCAGTCTGGTAGCTCGTTGGGCTCATAACCCAAAGGTCGAAGGTTCAAATCCTTCCCCCGCAACCAACTAAATCAACAGGTTACGGGCCACCGGAAAGATTAAGCTCCGACACCCCCACATATTCCCCCACATATCTTTTGCCACCGGTGCGTTTTGCCCGGTTCCCCCGTTCGACAAAATCCTTTCCGTTTGGTAGAATAAGATCAGGAAGTCTTGATTCTCCCGACCCCCAAGCGCGGTCCAACCGTCGCTGTTCCAGAGGGGCTCGGCAAATTTGCCGAGGGGAACTCGAATCCCGGTGCTCGCCGTTGTGCCAGCCCGTTCCGATTTGGAGTTCCATATGGGCAGTTCTCCCTCCTTTTTCTCCGAGAAAGAAGCCGCCGCGTACCTCAGCGTTTCTTTGTCCACCATCCGCCGCTGGCGCCGCAGGAAGACTGGACCGGCGTTCTTTCGGTTTGGTGGCGTTTTGCGGTACAGTCGCGAAGCGCTCGAAGCATTCATCGCGAAGAATACCAAGGCAGCTGCATAGCGAGGCCGGCCATGGCGCGTAATGGGGACGGCCTCTTCCGCCGCGATGGGATCTGGTACTTCAAGTACAAAGACCCTGGCGGCTTCTATCGCGAGAAGAGCACGGGAAAAAAGAAGCAGCCCGAGGCTCGCGAATACAAACATGACTTCCTCGAGAAGTTGCGGCAGAATCAACTGCCGACCGACGAGGCGAAGTGGAGCCTCGGCCAGGCGCTGGCCACGTGGATGGAATTCCGCGCAGCGACTCGTCCGAAGGCCTCGGTGGCGGCAGAGCAGACAACCTGCCGCCACCTTAACGAAGTGATCGGCGCGGATCGCAGGCTCAGCAATATCACCGCCTGGGACATCCGCCGATACCAGATGAAGCGGCTGGAAACCGTCGGGGCAAAGACGGTGAACAATGAATTGTTGGTTCTCACTGCCGTCTTGAAGAACGCCCGGCTGTGGTCGCCGCTTCGCGAAAACTATGAAGCGCTTCCGGTCCTGAAGCGCGGCCCGGGTCAAGCGCTGACGCCGGAACAGACCGCCAAGTTGATTGAAACGGCGAAGACGAACGACCATTGGTTCGTGGCTCTGTGCGCGACCGTGTTGGCGTATGCGACCGGCTGCCGCTCGGGAGAGATCAAGAAACTCCAGTTGGGCGATTTGGTTCTCGATGGAAACCGGCCGTTCATCCGGTTGCGTGCCGAGAACACAAAGGGTCGCCGTAGCCGTGACCCCGCGCTGAACGATTTGGGACTGTGGGCGGTAAACCACTTGGTGGCTCGGGCGCGACTACTGGGCGCCTCCGAACCGCAGCATTACCTGCTGCCGGCGGATCTGTCAAAGCACACCAAGAAGTCGGACCCATTGCACGGCAAAATCGGATTCGATCCAACCCGGCATCAGACATCCTGGGAATCGGCATGGGAGGTGTTGAAAAAAGAGGCGGGTCTCCCGGGTTTCAGATTCCATGACCTTCGCCACACTCACATCACCCACGCGATCGAAGAAGGCGTGCCGATCGAAATCGTAATGGCTCAGGTCGGTCACGTTTCGCCGGAAATGACCCGCTATTACACACATCTGGGATCGAACGCAAAGCACGACGCGGTTGCCGCGGTTCAAAGAAGAAGTTCAGGCGTATTAGGAGTTCTCGGACCTGGCCTGTAGCATCGAAGAGGCTATTTTCACTCTCAGTTGTACGGCAACCGCGCACGGAAATTCCTGCGGTCCCCAGTCTGACGTCCGCGGTCGCCAACCGCACTAGCCGTCGCCTCAAACCTTGATTTTGATTCTCGTGCTCACCTCGCCGTGCTGATTGGGGTCGGTGGCGACACCTGCGGACAGCAGAGCGACGCTTTCCAGGCCTCCCACCGCCCAAACTCCCAAGGCAGGTAGCACCCGTGTCATGGGAAACAGCTTCCGATATTTCGGAATAACGGGGACCGTCCGCCGAGGCGTCAGCAAATGACCCGCCGGCCTTTCGGTTGCGAGGTTTTCGCGGATGCAAGCGCGTTTATCGTTCCTAATCGGTCGAGCGGAGCTCGAGCGCGACCGTGCGGACGTCGTAAGCAGGTAGACTCCCGATTTTCGACCGGTTGTTGAAAAACGAACGCAGCTGATCCAAAGAGTACGCGCTGTCCGCACAGAATGGTGGATGCTTGCGAGTTGCAGGCACCTAGGAGCTTGAGAGCGGAAAATCGATTATGGAAAGATTCGGCGTCGAGGTGTTACCTTTGAATATCGCGTTAAGCCGCCATCGGTCAATGCAGCGAGAAAATACGATTGAAGTATGGCCCGCGCCGATCTCCTCATTTCGCTCGTCAAGGCCGCCACCCATGGCGACCAGGCGCTCGTGCGCAAAACCATCGAGGCCATGGCCGCAGAGGAGCGCTCCAAGCACCACACCGTTCTCGCAGAGCAATTGGAACAGCAGCTCCTCACGAATGGGACGGGTCCGAAGAAGGATCTGATCCCCTCACGTCCACCTGTCGCTATCGATCTCGTCCACGAGATCACCCCGCAAAAAACTCTCGCCGATATCGTGGTGCGGTCCGCGCTGCGAAGGACGATCGAAGAACTCGTGGAGGAACATCACCGAGCGGACATTCTCCGCTCCTACAACCTGCGCCCCCGCAATCGCCTCCTGCTGATCGGCCCACCGGGAAACGGAAAGACGTCTCTCGCCGAAGCCTTGGCGCATGCGCTCATGGTCCCGCTGGTCGTCGTTCGCTACGACGCTCTCATCACCAGCTACCTCGGAGAGACAGCCACACGGCTCCGACGCCTCTTTGAATTCGCCCACACCCGGCGCTGCGTGCTTTTCTTCGACGAGTTCGACACTATCGGCAAGGAACGCGGGGATATTCACGAAACAGGCGAGATCAAGCGAGTTGTAAGCTCACTTCTCCTCCAGATCGACGACCTGCCGTCCCATGTCGTCGTGATCACCGCCACCAATCATCCTGAGCTCCTTGACCGCGCGGTGTGGCGACGTTTTCAGATTCGCCTGGAACTCCCACCTCCGACCCGCGAGCAGATCAAAGGCTACTTCGACCTGATTACTCAAAGGCTCAATTTCCAACTCGGCCTCAGTCACCGAACGCTTGCCGACAAGCTGGTCGGCGCGAGCTTCTCCGAACTGGAGGATTTCGTCTCGGACATCGCGCGAGCCTACGTCCTCGCGTTGCCTGGAGGCGATCCCAAGACCATCGCTACAAGCAAATTGCAGCAATGGAGGGCTCGGCCGGCAGTGACCCCGTCCAAGAAACGCAAATAAACGTCTGCATGCCAGATCAACAGTTCCTTATCTTTCCCAGGCCCGTGCCGGCTACGAGAACGCGCCTGGGCGGTGGTGGAGCACGCATCACCAGACCCACCACAGGGCAACAACGTCAGCGGCTTGAAGCGAAGTTTCAAGCGATTGCTGCCGGGTTGCAGGACGTTCAGGCCAATGTCGCCGGCATGGAGCCTGAACAGGTAATCGTTCTGGAGACTCTTGGAACTTCTGTTGAACAGGTCGCAAAGGCCGCATCAAAAGTTCCCGGCTTGGAGTGGCTTGCAGAGAGAGATCTCGAGGATGCCCAGCCGCAGTACGGGTTTCAGAGCGAAAAAGATGCCGCAGCCACCCTTCCGGTTCGCCTCTACGCGCTCTTCACCAACCAGCAAGCCATGAACGCGCTCCTTGGTCTTTGGGAGCAGTGGACTCAGGATCCAAACGCGAGAGCGAAGCAGGGGTACGGCCCATTCAAGAACCTCTTCATATACCTCCGCGATATACGCCGGTGGGGGCCAAAAGACAGAATCGAGGCAACCGGCATTCTTCAACGGTGGCTTGACGAGATCGCCGTCAAAGGCGCGCAGGGAACGATTCGCTTCGAGGTTGAACTTTGGTTCCGGTCAGACCCGGCAAAACGCCATGCCGCTTATGCCGCCGTAAATGCGATAGTCTCTGCGGCAGGCGGAAACTGTCTGCACACGGCGGCAATCCCCGAGATCGCCTATCACGGAGTTCTTGCCGAATTGCCTGCGAACGTAATCCAAGACACAATTGCTTCAATTCAATCCGAGAACTATACTCAGTTACTCCGAACCGAAGGAGTGATGTTCTTTCGCCCGCAAGCACAAACATCTTTTCCCGCAGCGCCAGGTCTGCCCAGCAATTTCGATTTCGAGGCTCGGCTCGCAGGACAACCTAACGTCGAAGGATCTCCGGTCGTCGCAGTCCTTGACGGAGTCCCACTCGAAAACCACAGAGCCTTGCAGGGCCGCGTGATCGTGGACGACCCCGAAAACCACGCACAATGCTACAACGCCGGGGAGCAGAAACACGGCACGTCCATGTCATCCCTCATCCTCCATGGGGATCTCGCTGCTAACGGAGCCCCCTTAAGAAACCCGCTCTACTTGCGGCCCATTCTCTACCCGGAGGATATGCAGCGCGTAGAGCAGGTCCCTCCAAACCGGCTCCTGATTGATCTCGTTCACGCCGCTGTTCGACGAATCTTCGAAGGGGAGGGTGATCAGGCGGCCACAGCGCCGGGAGTCCGAATCATCAACTTCTCGGTCGGTAACGCGTCGCAGCCCTTCGACCGAGAGATGAGTCCCCTCGGTCGGCTCTTGGACTGGCTCTCCTGGAAGTACAAAGTTCTCTTCATTGTCAGTATTGGAAATTGCGACTCCGACATTGCAATTGAGGCGCTAGAGAGCCAATGGGAAGGACTTACCGATGACAAGCTCGTCTCGCAGGTGCTCACCGCATTGCGGGCCGACCAATACAAACGCCGACCGCTCTCGCCCGCCGAGGCCATAAACTCGGTCGCTGTTGGATCAGTCCATGCCGACGAAGGAGGCGACTACACAATCGGGGCACGAGTAGATCTCTTGAAAGCGAATCGACTGCCCAGTCCCATTAGCACCGTCTCGAACGGATTTCGGCGCGCCACCAAGCCGGACATACTATTACCCGGCGGGCGACAACTATATCAGCGACCGCTCGGCAACGGAGCCGATTCCGCAAAATTCAGTGTTGCCAATGTTACGAGTCCTCCCGGTTGCCTAACCGCCGCTCCGGGGCTTGCTCCCCTGGAGACTGGACGTGTCTGGAACAATTGCGGCAGCAGCAATGCCGCAGCTCTTGCGAGCCGTTGCGCGGCTCTTGCTTACGAAAAAACCCGAGCCCTCGAAATCCCGGAGGATGCCGATCCGCTTTCGCCGGAACATGAGGCGGTACTCCTTAAGGCGCTCTTGGTCCACGGCGCCTCTTGGGGTTCCGCGGCTAATACGATTAAGCAAATGCTCAACGCCAATGGACCGGACTGGCAGGGCCGGATGCGACTCATCCAACAATTCCTGGGTTATGGAGAGGTCCGAATAGAGCGCTGCCTCGGGGCGACAAATCAGCGCGCCACACTTCTCGGTTGGGGAGCAATCGCTGACGGCGAGGGGAACATCTTCAGCCTCCCGCTTCCGCCATCGTTGAGCGCCAGTAAAGAGCTCCGGCGGCTCACAACAACGCTGGCCTGGTTCACTCCCACGAACCATCAGCACCGAAACTACCGCAAAGCGCACCTGTTTCTCACCGTGCCTGAGAGCGACATCGGGACCAGAACCATTGGTCTCGATGCAAAGTCAGCCCAACGCGGCACGGTCGAGCATCGCATTTTCGAAGGTGACGACGCGAAAGCATTTCTTGAAGGCGCCACATTGAGCATACAGGTCAATTGCAAGGAGGACGGCGGGCAACTTAACGAGAACGTCCCGTATGCTGTTGCAGTCACCCTTGAAGTGGGAGAGAACGTCAATATCGACGTTTACCAGGAGATTAGCGTCAGGTTGCGTCAGATCGTGCAGATTCCCACCGACGCAGCATAGTAGGGAATCTGGCACCGCCACTCGCAGCTACGGTTTCCTCGCCTCCGTTCATCCATACACCAGCGCCTCGTGGGAGCGGGTCTCCATGCAGCCAAATCTACTCATCCCGAAACTTCCCGCCCCGAACGAAAAGGATATCTCCCGCGGCATGCAAATAGCATCGAGGGGCGACTAAGGCGGACGGAACGTCCCAAACGTTCCTCCGCGTCGAGGGAGTCTCAAACGGATTACTCCCCAGAAGTCGGCATCGCGACTGGGACCGGTGCTCCGCAGGTCCAGCCCTCAAAATCGGGTGCAATGTACATGCCCCACCAGTTTCCTGCAGCGCGACTCCTAAGGAACAAATCAGTCAGGTCTGTTCGGGTGCCGCTGGTATGACCTGAAATCCGAGTTGGGCGGCTTGGCGGCGGAGACGACCTTCTGCCCTCTTTTGGGCCTGTTCGTCGTGTCTCTGAAAGACGGTCTCGTCGTATGACTCATGGGTTTTGAGCAGATGGAAGACGATTCTTGCCAGCTTATGCGCAGTCGCCGTGATTGCCTGGGCAGGGCCGAGTTTGCGCTTCATTCGCCGGTGGAATTCGCCCAGGTAATTGTCGGCATGATGCAGGGAGTGCGCTGCAAGCCGCAAGGCTACTGCCACTCGGTTCTTCACCGCTCGGGTCCTCACATAGAGAACCTTGCCGCCGCTGATCTGCTTTTCCGGGCATAGACCCAACCAGGAAGAAAATGCCGAGGCGTGGCGGAACTGGGAGAGGTCGGTGCCGATCTCGCTGAGGATCGTGTGGGCAGTGACGGCGCTGATCCCGGGAACGTTTGTCAGGTCGACGCCAAAGACCCGATATAGTTCTTTCCTGAGATTGAACGCGGGTTCATAATGTTGGCGCTGATACGGTGACTTCTTGGTACGTTCAGGCAACTCAGCCTTCGCCTGATCTGCGGTCGGCAGTCCTTTGAGGTTGCCCTCAATTTCCTTATCGACGTCGGCAATCAACTTCTGGTAACTGCGATACCCAGAGAGCGATTGTTTGAGGGCGAACAGGTGCTCTGGACGATAATCTCCCTCCAACGCCTTGGCGATCTTGTCCTTGCTGCTTTTGACACCACCGTGGCATAGTTGGGCGAGCCGCACGGGATCGCGGTCGCCATCCAAAATCGCATTCAGAATGCGTTGGCCGCTAACGCCGGTGATATCGCTCAGCACGTGATGGATCTGTAAATTCATCTGGTCAAGAGCCTTCTGCATGTGCCGTACGTGTTGGGCACCCATCTGGATGAGGTTCTCACGATGGCGCCAATGCGAGCGGATGGCACAGATTGCGGCCGGTGGGCGGAAACTCGGTCGCAGCAACCCGACGGAGTGTAGGTATTGGATCCACTGACAGTCGGACACGTCGGTTTTGCGCCCCGGCACGTTCTTCACGTACTGGGCATTGACCAGATACACCTCAAGCCCCCTTTCTTCGAGAATCTGATGCAACGGGATCCAGTACACACTGGTGGATTCCATCGCAATTGTCCGGATGCCGCACTGCTGGAGCCAGTCAGCGAGGCGATGAAGATCACACGTGAAAGTCGGAAATCGCCGAACCGGCTCGTCATCGCGGTCTGGAGGAACGGCAACGAAGATTTCTTCGGCGCCGATATCTGCGCCAGCGGCATCAGGTTGCAGAATATGCAGCGACGCCGTAGCACGCCTTCGTCGTTTGTTGGCCATGGGACTTCTCCTTTAGGGCCAGGCCAGGAGGCCCGGGTGCGGAAAACGCAAACTCCTAATCGAGATCGTCGGCATATGGCGAACGTCATCACAAAGCTGTACGCAGCCCCAGACCCACGCTTAACGACGGGCTTCGGATGAGCACCAATGTCGCGGCGGGCTGTAGCTGTCTCCTAGCCTGGTCTCCTTCATCATCGCCGACCGTTGTTCCTTCCATTGTTGTCCGGGTCATACCCGGTCGGCAGCTTCACGGGACTAACCCACGGATCGCTGTTTTGGGTGGTGGGTGACAGGGCACTTGGCTGGATCGACTACAGGTCCGCGTGGATTTCACGCTGGGACAGAGAAGTATTTGTAACGCGCTTGCGTCAGCCGATTAGCGCGGGCGCTGTCGTTCGAAGAACGCCCAGATCACTGCGGGCCCGTTCGGCTGGGTAGGCGTCGGACCCAACAATCGCGGATAGCGCCAGTAAGGCTGCGGGATGACGTGTCCACCACCGTGAATGGCGAGAAGTTCGATCTCGACTGGGGAGGCATTCTGCCATGCCATACGCTCGACCCGAACATCGTTAGCGACCGCGACCTCGCTCGATTCCGGAGCGCCCGTGATGTGGTTCAGGTCGGCAAAATATCGTGCTGAGTCCCGTGAGGAGTGGACACTGCCGCGCCGCAGCAAGCCGAAGAGACGCACCTCCCCGCCGTCGAACGGATTTATAGGGTCTTTAGTGCCGTTCATGATCAAAACGGAAGACGTCCCCGACCGCGCCAACTTGCATTTGAAGTTTTCCGGCGTCGGCACGTTTGCCCCGACCGCGGCGACCGCGCGGAAGCGAGAAGGAGCCTCTAGCGCAAGGCGATATGCCATGTGACCGCCACGCGAAATGCCGGTCGCGAACACTCGTGACGGATTGATACCGATCTCCTGCGCGAGCTTGTCGACGAGCGTGGTGAGGAACCCTACGTCATCGACATTGAGCTTGTTTGCGCTGTAGTCACCAACGATGTTGCAAGCGTTCCAATAGCCCTCGAACGCGTTGGGATAGACGACTGCAAAGCCATGTTCGTCCGCAAGACGCTCAAATGCATACCCGCTGGCCATTCGCATTTGCGAGCTGTCTCCACCAGAGCCGTGCATCGCGATTACAAGCGGTGCGCCCTTTGGCAACTGCGCCGGCGTGTAGGTCACGTATGACCGGTTCCGTCCGCCGCTCTCGGTTACGCCATCCGCCAGCCTGCCAGAAAGGCGTGGGGTCTCAGGACGGGGCGTATAGACGAAATAGCTGTACAGCCCACCCCCCAAGACGACAAGGACGATCATCGCCCAGAAGAAGAGGCGCAGAATTCTTCGCATTCATGACCTCACATCGCTTTCGAGAGTACCAAAATGCGCTTGGATTTGCTGATGGGTTGAACCTCGGGATCGCGCTGGCGCGTCGCGGCAGGCAGTCGGGTCCCACACTCGGCGGGCCGGCGGATCACTCGCGGCGACGTGTTTTCTTTATCGCATTGTTCTGGTGCCTGCATTCCGGCAACCGGAAAGGTATGAACTTCGAGCTTCCGGTGTTCGGTCCCGGCCCGGTCGTCTGGGTTGGTGTGGTGTTGGACGGTGATCAGGTGAATGGCAGTCACGGGGGAGGATCTCGTCGTCGGATGCGCTGGTTTTGGCCATACGATTCCGGACGCGCTGCGTGACCTTGCGGTAGCGGGCTGCGGCCCGATGAATTTCCACTCTGCAGCTCGAGTGCTGGATGGAACAGTACGAATATTCCGAGTGTGAAGCAGACGTAAGTAGCACACCCCATCAGCTCAGTCCATTCGTGCCTAGACTATGTACGTCGTTTCGGTACGTTTCAGGTCCCTCCTATCGAGCTACGCATGCAACCGACGGGCAACACAATCTGCGAACCGTTGCGATGCCCGCCGCGGTTCTCCATTCATAATCTTGGCCTGGATTGTACCGGCCGGGATCTCTACGGTCTCGCCCCGCTTTACGGCTCGCGTCATCACTTCAAAGACCGCATTCACCGCCTTCTCGGCCTGCCGTACACTCAAGCCCTCGGCCATCAATTCCCGGATCAGTCCGCTCTTGCCCTTGGTCGAATGGTTATCCATAAAAATCCCCTTCCGCGAGGGAGTTCGAACGACAACTCCCCCCATACTTTTGTTAGTATCCTGATTCGTCAGGCCGGCAGCGCTCCATGAACGGCAATTCCCGATAGCGAGCCGGTTTGGAGGGCTCCGGGCGGCATCCAGGCGTGATCCCGCGGTGTTCATGAGGATTCAAAATGGTTCCGCCGCGTTCTTAGCCGCTCGGCTTCCACCACCACAACGAGGCCCATGGCAAATCACAACCGGCCCCATGACGCTGCGGTAATTCCAATCCTCCGCCGAGGATGTCGGCGGTCAGGTCTTCGGCGTTAGTAGGGAGCGGGTTCGAGGAGTCGGTGCCAACGGGGGGGAGGAGTTGTTGACGAATTTCTTCAATCCCTTGCTCGGCTCAAAGTAGGGAATCTGTTTAGAGGGCACCTCGACCCGTGCGCCTGTCTTGGGGTTGGGAATTTCCCGGGGCGGGTGCCGGCGAGTGCCGGGGTGGCCGAAGCCCCGGATCTGGATTTTCTTCCCGGAACTCAATGACCGAACGATCCTCTCAAATATCGCTTCCACGATGACCTCGGACTCGTTGCGCGGAATTATCCCTAAGGCGGAGACTTCTTCAATGAGATCGGCCTTTGTCATTGCATTGTCCTTGTTCTCAATATCGTTCAAACCACGGTATCGTGCTACGGCTCGGTTGATTAGCGAATCGAATACATCTGTCGCACGGTGTCACGGAGGATGAGAAAGTCGCTGAACCGGCGTTCTTCCCGGACCAGTTCCCGCAACCGGGCAAGCAAACGATCCAGGTATCCTGGCAGATCAGCGTCCGCCCATGACTTGTTGGGATCGACAGACGCTACCAACAGCGACTTCACGTTCAGCCCGGTCACATCGGGGAATCCCAGTCCGGCAAGTAATTGCTCAAGCTCTTCGCCCTTGTGGATCATTTCGGGGCGCAGCGGAGGAGGAGGAAAGGGACCCTTTACGATCAGCCTGG
>CAWDWK010000018.1:0-66910 GCA_963805775.1 uncultured Solibacteraceae bacterium
ACTGATCGGCGAAAGCGCCTTCACCAACCGGCAGGACCGTCAGGCGGCCATGCGCTTCGCCTTCAATAACGCAAGCATCGATAGCGTAACCGTCGGCTTCAAGAACAAGGCCGAAGTCGACGAGGCAATCGAGAATTTGAACCTGGCCTTGGCCTAGCCGCCCGGCCTATTCCTTGGGCCCGATGCCCAGGGTTTTCATTTTGCGGTACAGGTTGCTCCGCTCCAGGCCAAGCAGTTCCGCTGTGCGCGTTACATTCCCGCTGGTCTCTTCCAGCTTCTTTAGTATGTAGTCGCGTTCCGCCGCCTCCCGCACCTCTTGCAGGCTGCCGAAGCGATCCAGCGGACGGTCGGGCTGCTTGCGCGTCATCTGTAGCGGAATGTGGGCGCGTCCACCCGCACCTGCGGATTCAGAATCACGATCCGCTCGATCAGGTTCTTCAACTCGCGCACGTTACCTGGCCAGTGATATTCGGTCAACACGCGGTAGGCCTCCGGCGTGAGTTCCTTGGGCTTGCGCCCGTAAGCCGTCGTGAACTCGCGTAGAAAGTGGTCGGCCAGTCGGGCGATATCCTCGCGCCGGTCGCGCAGCGGAGGCACGAAGAACGGAATCACATCAGCCGGTAGAAAAGGTCCTCGCAAAATTGCCGTGTTCGATCTCCTCTTCCAGGTTTTTATTGGTCGCGGCCACCACGCGCACGTCCACCTGGACGAATTCCGCCGCGCCCACCGGCTCGAAGCGCTGCTCGTCGAGCGAACGCAGCACTTTGGACTGCGTGCGCAGGCTCATGTCCCCAACCTCGTCCAGGAACAGTGTGCCGCCGTCCGCCTTCTGGAACTTCCCGACCTTGTCCTCCACGGCGCTCGTCAAGCTCCCCTTGATGTGGCCGAACATCTCGCTCTCGATCAGCTCCTCGGGAATCGCCGCGCAGTTGACCTCCACGAACGGTTCCGCCGCGCGCGGGCTCATCGCATGCAGTGCGCGCGCCACCAGTTCCTTGCCGGCGCCGCTCTCGCCATAAATCAGGACGCGCCCGTTGGTCCCGGCCATCAGGCCGAGCTGCTGGCGTAGAGCCTTAATCGGCACGCTCTCTCCGATGATCCGCCACCGTGCCCCGGTATCTTCTTTAAGCCGGCTATTCTCGAGCTCCAACTTGCGGTGCGCCAGGCCGTTCTTGGTAACCACCGTGACTTTTCCAATGGAGAGCGGCTTTTCCAGAAAATCGTAAGCGCCGAGTTTGGTCGCCTTCACCGCCGTCTCAATCGATCCATGGCCGCTGATCACCACAACTACCGGCCGTTCGTCGAATGGAATCTCCTGTATCCGCGCCAGCACCTCCATTCCGTCCATGCCGGGCAGCCAGATGTCCAACAGCACCAATTCGAAACCGCCGCCGGGCAGGGCCTCCAGGCACTTCTCACCGCTCTCCGCGGTCTCCACCGCGTAGCCTTCGTCTTCCAGGACGCCGCTCAAAGATTGCCGGATCCCCGGCTCGTCATCCACTACCAGAACCCGTCTCGGCTTCATATTTTCACCGCGGAAGTCTTGAGGTCCGCTTCCCCGGCTGCCGGCATCGCAGGCGTCTCATTCTCCAACAGGGCGTGCAACTCCACCGTGAAGCGCGCTCCCACCGGCTGATTGTCCTCCACCCGTATGGTCCCGTTGTGCTCGGCTACAATGTGGTTGACAATCGCCAGCCCGAGTCCCGTTCCGCGATTTTTCGTCGAAAAATATGGCAGGAAAAGTTTCTCCTTATCGTCGCTGCTCACACCCGCGCCCGAATCGGCCACCACAACTTCCACCGTGTCGGCGACGCCGGGCTGCGTCGCGATGTACAGCGTCTTCACCAGCGAATCCTGCATGGCCTCCGCAGCGTTGTCCACCAGATTCACTACCACCCGCTGGAACTGCTCTCGGTCCACGTTCACCGCGGGCAGATTCTGCGCGTAACTCGTGCGGATCGAAATGCCTTCCAGGCGGCCGTGAAACACCGCCAGCGCTTCTGCCACCACTTCATTCAGGTCGCAGCGTACCGGTTGCGCCGAAGGGAATCGCGCGAACTGCGAAAACTCGTCCACCAGCGTTTTCACCGATTCCACCGACTTCGTAATAGTAGCGGCGCATTCGTAAACAATCCGCGCGGTCCCCGGCGGCAGCTCCAGCCGGTCCAGTTGCAGCGCGATGCGCTCGGCGGACAGCGCGATCGGGGTCAACGGGTTCTTGATCTCATGCGCCACCCGGCGCGCCACCTCGTGCCACGCCGCCGCCTTCTGCGCGCGTAGCAGCTCGCTGGTATCTTCCAACACCACCACGAAGCCCGACGTCAACTTCGATTCCAACGCCGAGACCGTCACCGCCAGGTGAATCTTGCGGCTGTCGGTGCGCAGCTCCAGTTGCCGCGACGCCACGCCCGTGCGCCGTGCGCGCTTCATCAGGTACTTGATTTCGGTGGTATCCTCGCGCGAGAACAGGTCTTCCAGCCGCGTCGCCTTGCCAGCCTGTTCCGCCGGGAAAATCTTGCCGAGCGCCTGATTGATATGTTGTATCGACCCGTCGGAGCCAATCGAGATCACGCCCGTCGGAATGCTCTCCAGGATCGCTTCCGTGAAGCGCCGCCGCCGGTCCAGTTCGATGCTGCTCGATTCCAGCGCCTCGGTCATCTGGTTAAATCCCGTCACCAGCAGCGCCAGCTCGTCCTCCGCCCGCACCGTCACGCGATGCTGCAGGTTGCCGCGCCGCACTTCGCCGGCCGCTTCCAGGATGGCCGCGATCGGCGTGCTGATCCGGTTAGCCAGAATGCGCGCCAGCCACGTGGCCACGAACAGCACGAACAGCGTGATCAACACCATCAGCATGCTGTATAGCGTGCGGTAGTTCTTGCGGTTGCTGTTGATCAGCGCCCAATCGTCGCTGAACTTCTTGATTGCCAGCAGTTGCTGCCCGGTGTCCAGCGGAATACGCCCGCCCAGTTCGATGGCACCGTTCCGCAACGGAACGCGGACCACTGCCGTACGCCCGTCTTCCGGCCGTGCCGGGTGCGGCCCCCAGGTTTCAAGCGGTGTGCCGGAAGGCGTCAGGATAGCAGCCGATTCCAGCCCCTGCTCCTCGGCGAATCGCTGCAGTGCTCCCGGCGTCGTGGGGCCGCCCGTCAAAATCTGGCCGGTCTCGGGTTGCGCCGCCAGCAGCTCCGCCTGAACCCGCAGCCGGTTCTGGATTTCCAGATCCAGCGCGCGCGCCGCCATCTTGTACACTTCCACCTGGTTATCCACCGGGTTGGTGAACCACGCCTTGAGGTTGTAATTGAGCACCTCGTAGCTCCACAGCACCAGGAAGAAGACCGGCACGCAGCTCAACAGCATGGCGCCCACCACGAGTTTGGTGCGTATGCGCGAACCCAGCCGCCTGGCCTGCCTCGCTACGTAAAGTTTTATAAATTCGCGCGCCAGAATCCAACCCACCGTGACCATCAATATGAAGATCAGGGTGGAAACTGCCCAGAAAATGAACGTCTGTCCCGCGTTGGAAGGGCCGAAATTCCACAGACGGAAGGAGCCCTGCCACACTACCAGCACCACGCTGATGACAAGCAACACACTGGCAAACCAGTAGAATAGGCGCTTTCGCATCGGTTATTTCGGGCCCACCTTCTGATTATACGTGCCTTGGTGGCGTGGACCCGTGTTCCGCGCGGGCTCCGCTTCTTCCAACTATTCTTTTCACGCATTGTGCCGATATTAAGAATCATGAAGACATTGTGTGGATTCCGTGTCGGCAGCCTGCTCGGGCCGTTGGCACTAGCGGTGTTTCTACTCAGTACGGGTTTGGCCCAAGAGGCTCCCAAAAAGGTAACCAAGGCCGAAGGCATGAACGCGGTGACGAGTAAGGTAGCTCCTGAATATCCGCCCATCGCCCGGCAATTGAAAATCGAAGGCGCGGTGGAATTGGAAGCGGTAGTGACCGAAGGCGGCGTAGTGGAGAAGGTGAACATTGTCAGCGGCAACCCGGTGTTGACGCGGCCGGCATCCGATGCGATCAAGAAGTGGAAATTTGCTCCGTTTACTAGCGATGGCAAGGCGGTCAAGGCACTGGTGCCCGTCAGTTTGAGTTTCAAACTGTAGTTCTGTATCTCGGGAGAAGAAGACGATGAGTTTAACCAAAAAACTGCTCGGCAGCTTTGGAGCCATGTTGGGGTTGGTGTTGCTGTTGGGCGCGGGCGGGCTGCTGATTACCCGCGATCTCAGCAGCGATCTCGAACGCGCGGCCAACGTCACGGCGCGACAACAATATCTGGCCGGCCAGGTGAGCGCGGACGCAGCGGAACTTGCCAGTCTGGAGCGGGGCACCGTGCTAGCCGCGATGTTGGTCGATGGCACGCACCAGGCGGCGTACCAACAGGCGTTCGGCGAGTATGCCGCCAGTCTGAGTAAGGCTCTGTCGGAACTCCGCAAGTTGGCCGATACAAACGAGGCAGCGACCCGCCTGCAAGGCCTCGAACAGGAGGCTGCGCTCGTGACGCAGGCGCACGACCAGCTTCGGCAAGCTATGGCCAGCCAGCAGATGGATGCCGCTATGATAATTTTCGCGCAAAAAGTGCAGCCGAGTTTGGAGGAGATTGGGCGTCAGGCAGTATCGCTGGTGGAACAGCAAACCCACGACCTGGCGTCGGCATCCGCCGTCTCCTCCGCCAAATCCGCGCGCAGCACCATGGCGACGATCGTGCTTCTCCTGCTCGGCTTGGGTCTCGGAGCCGGTGTCTTGTTGCTGGTTCGTCACACCGCCGCCGCATTAAAGGATCTTGCAGCCCGGATGAGCGACAGTGCGGAAAAAGTTTCCGGTGCAGCTTCTCTGGTTTCCGGTTCGAGCCAGTCGCTAGCCTCCGGGGCGTCCCAACAAGCTGCCTCGCTGGAAGAGACCTCGGCGTCCACCGAAGAGATCACCTCCATTACCCGCAAGAACGCCGATCACGCGTTGCAGGTGGCCGGCTTGATGCAGCAATCCGCCGATGGCGCCGTGGCCGTAAACCAGTCGCTCGACCGCATGGTCGAGCAGATGCGGGAAATCGGCAATTCGAGCAACAAGATCGCTCGTATTATTAAAGTAATCGACGAGATTGCCTTTCAGACCAACATTCTGGCGCTCAACGCAGCTGTGGAAGCGGCGCGGGCGGGCGAGGCGGGCCTCGGCTTTGCCGTAGTCGCCGACGAGGTTCGCAACCTCGCGCAGCGCTGCGCGCAGGCGGCGCGCGATACTGCGGGACTCATCGAAGATTCGATTGCGACGTCACGCGACGGCAATGCGCGCCTGGACCAGATGGCGAGCAATGTACGCGGAATGACCGAGAGTGCCACACAGGTAAAATCGCTGGTCGACGAAGTCAATATGGGCAGTCAGGAGCAGGCTCGAGGTATGGAGCAGATCTCCCGGGCAATCATTCAGATGGAGCAGGTCACCCAGCGGACCGCCGCTAGCGCCGAGGAAAGCGCATCGGCCGGCACGGACCTCAATAGCCATGCCAACGAACTGCGCGACTTTAGTGCTTGAAATGCGCGACATGGTGGGATCGGAATAAAGAAGAACACCTGAGGAAAAAACGCGGAATGGGGGGCCGGGCGGAACCCGGCCCAGCCCGAATCCGATTACATCTTTACGCTATCTACTTTGATCGTGTCGCCGTCCATAGTGCCAGAGATAGTGACTTTATGGCCGGCGTGGGCAACGACTTTGTCCTGGTTGGAGATCTTGTACACCTTGCCGTCGCTCACGAAAACGGCCGGGGATCCGCCCTTGATGCATTTCGCTGCACAGGCAGCGTGGTCGTCACTCGCGCCGTGGTCGTCTTTCTTCCCCGCACATGCCGAATCCGCGATGTACCCCGTCCAATCGGCGGCCATCGCACTGATTGCACAAAACGCAAATACAGACAGTACTTTTTTCATATTGCTCCTCTGCGCTTAGAATTTTTCCCGGTCACGAATGACTATACTCCACACCACGTCCGCCCCGCAACTCCCCGTATATGATTAGAAAAATTACACTTGTAAACAACCAGCAGCTTCCGTGACGTGCCGTACTTCTCGGGCTCACTTAATAAAACAGGTATTTCCGCCACTGCGCTTCGCCGTTGCCCAGCATGCGCATCAGGTGTCGGCTGGTATGCAGGCTGAACGGCCGCGGCTGCCGCAACAGCTTCATGCCCGCTTCTTCCGGAGTCCGGCTGCCTTTGCGATTGTTGCAGAAGTGGCAACAGGCCACCAGGTTTTCCCACGCCGATTCGCCCGCGCGCGAACGCGGAATCACATGATCCAGGGTCAGTTCGCCGGACGGCATCGTGCGGTGGCAATACTGGCAGGTGTAGCGGTCGCGCATCAGAATATTCTTGCGTGACAGCGCCCGCGTCTGCCGCGGTATCCGCCGATATTCAAGCAGGCGGATCACGCTCGGCAGGCGTACTGAATTCCGCGCGGAGTGGATCGCGGTCACCGATACCTCTTCGGCCGACGCCACTCCCTTCAGCACCAGCACCAGCGCGCGCCGCGCCGCGCACACATTGATCGGTTCGTAACTGGCGTTGAGCACCAGCACTGGTTTTTGTAGTCGTTCGCTCGGCATTCAGACCTTCCCCTTCACCATCGAATGATCCACCGTGAGGCGCCAACCTTCCATTCGCCGGTCAACTCGCGCCACGGTCAAAAGTGCAACTCTCTTCGCGCCGGCTTGCTTCAGGGCCAGCGCGCACGAAGACGCGGTGGCGCCGGTGGTCATCACGTCGTCAATCAGCAGAATCCGCTTTCCCTGGACATTCCTTGAACGGAACGCCTTCGAAACATTCTGGCGGCGCGCGCTGTTGCTGAGACCCGCCTGGGTCGACGTCGGACGCAGCCGCCCTAACGCTTTGACCACCGGAATTCCGGTCCGCCGCGCTATGCCGCGTGCCAGCAGTTCCGCCTGATTGAAGCCCCGCTGTAACCGGCGGCGCCAATATAGCGGCACCGGCACCGACGCGTCGAAAGCCTCGTCGCGTGGCAGCGCCTGCACCAGCAAACCACTGAGCGGCCGGGCCAGAGTTTTGACCTTCGCGTATTTATACAGGTGGATCAGTTCCCGCAGCACGCCTTCGTAGGCTCCGAAGGAATAAGCCGCGTCAAACCCGCGCAGGCCGCTGCGGCACAGGGCGCAACGTCCATCGGCATCCAGCGGGAACGAATTCTGAAACGGCGTCCGGCAACTGGCGCAGAAGAACTCGGCGCTAAGCGGTTCCAGCGTTTCAATGCATCCGCGGCAGACCGGGTAGCGCGCCACTTCCCGCAGCGTGTCGCCGCAAACGCGGCACGAGTCGGGGAAGAAAAGGGAAAAAAGGGCGTGAGAGGTTGAACGGACTGCTGAAGTGCCTACACTCGCGACTGCGGCTCGTCTGCTACTCGAGAAGATCCACCCCCGCTAAATTTCCATTCTAGCCGAATCGGCGGCGGATGGGAAATCGCTCCCGCCTGAAACAACCCGTAAACTTTTTGATTTTAGAGGTTCGCCCGCCAGTGGACAGGTTGTTCTCCTTTGCCGCGGAGTACAATACTCTGCAAGACCGTCTTATGTCAGGTGCCCGGCGCATCCTCACTCTCACAGCTGCGTTTGTCGCGCTGTTGCCCATCTCCTTCCTCGGGCAGGTGAAGACCGAGCCTCGTCCGAAATTAGGCATACCCCCGCCGGAACCCAAAAGCGCCTCCAGACTTCGCATCGACACCAACCTTGTGCTCGTTCCGGTCTCCGTGTGCGATCCCCAAAACCGTCCCGTCACCGGTCTTGAAAAGGAACACTTCCGCGTGCTCGACGACCATGTGGAGCAGACCATCACGCACTTTTCGATGGACGACGAACCGGTCGCTGTCGGACTTGTCTTCGACATCAGCGGCAGCATGGGACCGAAACTCCAAAAATCGCGTCAGGCCGCGGCCGAATTCTTCCGTACATCCAACGTCGAAGACGAGTTTTTTCTGGTGGAGTTCAACGACCAACCCAAGCTCGTTGTCCCGCTTACGCGCAACGTCGAGGAGATCCAGAATCAACTCACGTGGGCCCAGTCCAAGGGACGCACCGCCCTGCTCGATGCGGTTTTTCTGGCGATGAACGAAATGAAGAAGTCGAAGAAAAACCGCAAAGCGCTGCTCATCATCTCCGACGGAGGCGACAACAGCAGCCGCTACTCGGAGACCGAAGTCAAGAACCTGGTTCGCGAGAACGATGTGCTTATCTACGCCATCGGCGTCTTCGAGTCGGGCGGCGGCCGCATGCGCACTACCGAAGAGGCGGGCGGCCCTGGACTGCTCAACGACCTGTGCGAACAGACTGGCGGCCGGCATCTGCCGGCGGACGTTTCGGAACTCCCGGATATCGCCGCCAAAATCGGAGTCGAGCTCCGCAACCGCTACGTGCTGGGGTATTCGCCCACCACGCAGGTGCGCGACGGACGCTACCACACGCTGCAAGTGAAAATCGTGCCGCCCAAGGGACTGCCCGCATTGCGCCCCTACTTCCGCCGCGGCTACTACGCACCCAAGCAGTAGTCGCGCACTTCCGGCACAGGCGGAACTTTCGCCGTGCCGTGGTGTCTATTTGGGTGGAGGTTGAAGGCAATGGCAACCATCCGAAGCACCCGCCGCTGAGACGCACTTCCCGCGATTTTCTGCTGGAGGAGTAGTGTGTCCACGAGGCGCAATCAAAGGAGCACACCATGTTTGAGACGGCAACACTTTCCTACGGTCCGCCCTCCAAAAGGGTCTGGGCCACCGCGATGGGGTTCACCGGGCAGGCTGTGCTGATCGGCTGCGCGGTGCTGGCCCCGCTGATTTCACCGCAGACTTTGGGACGCGCGTTTCTCGTGACCGCGCTGGTCACTCCAGGCGCGCCGCCGCCACCGCCGCCGCCGGACCCTAGGATTGTGCCGCGAGCGTCACATGCCGCGGCCACCCAAATCATCGGGGACGTCCTCACTTTGCCGGTGAGTATTCCACGCATCGCGGCGATTCTGGTTGACGATCCGCCCGAGGCCGTGGGCGGTGGACCCGGCGTGCCGGGCGGCGTGTCCGGCGGCGTTCGCGACGGAGTACTAAACGGCGTGGTAAACAGCATTCTTGACGAGACCGCGCGGATCGCGCAGGTGGTACATCCTCCCGAGATAGTCAATCGCGAGCCGGCGAAGGCGCCGCCGACGCCGGTCAAACCACCGCGCATCACACAGCTCCGCATGGCCACACCAATCCGCAAAGTCGAGCCGGTCTACCCCCCGCTGGCCAGACAGGCCCGCGTGTCCGGTGTCGTGGAACTGCTTGGGGTGCTCGGCACGGACGGGCGAATTCACGAACTCAAAGTGCTGCGCGGTCATCCCCTGCTGATCAACGCCGCGCTCGATGCCGTCCGGCAATGGATCTTCGAGCCGACCCTTCTCAACGGCCAGGCCGTGGAAGTTGCCGCCCCGATCACGGTGAACTTCGTTTTGAATCAGTGAGCCGCCGCGGCGATGGTCACTTACTCAATACTCCCAGCGATCGCAGCCACGGCTCGGCAAAACGCGGCCAGCCCGTAATCGGTTTCTCCGTGGACCGCAGTCCGTAGCCGTGGCCGCCGATCGGATATAAGTGGGCCTCCGCCGGGACCTTCGCCGTACGCAACGCGGCGTAATATACCAAGGTGTTCTCGACGCCCACCGCGTCATCCTCGGCTTGAATGAGAAAGCTCGGCGGCGTGTTGGCCGTCACATTCAATTCGGGCGCGAGCGTCGGTCCATGGTCGCTCTTGGATGTCAGGTAGGCGGGGTAGATCAGCAGTGTGAAATCGGGCCGGCAGCTGACTTTGTCGGCATCGTCCACCGCCGGGTAGGTGCGCGTGTCGAAGTTCGTGCTGAGCGCCGCTACCAGGTGACCACCCGCCGAGAACCCGAGCACTCCGATGCGCTTCGGATCCAGACCCCATTCCGCCGCGCGATGGCGCACCATGCCGACCGCGCGTTGGGCGTCCTGCAGCGGCGGGCCGTACCTCGGCAGCCCCGCGCGCACCGGCACGCGATACTTGACCAGCGCGCAATTGACTCCCAGGGAATTCAGCCACTGGCAGACCTCCGTGCCCTCCAGGTCCATCGCCAGGATATTGTATCCGCCACCCGGAAACACGACGACGGTGGAACCGCTGCTGGAGCCTGCCGGCGCGCGATACATCGTCAGCGTGGGGCTGCTCACCATGCCCAACCGGATCACCGGCTTCCCGGCGACCAGGCCATCGGTGGGTTTGGTAGTGTCCTTTTCCGGGCCGAGGCCGCCCTTGTCTCCGGGCGGAGTTCCGGGCCAGAGGACAAGCGGAGCAGAGTCGGTGGCCGCCGCGACGACCGCGGCTACGAGGAGCATCAGGCAGCAGAGTTTACACATAGGTTTGCCGTTCTTCAAGCAACAGAGTAACGCACCGGCACGCCGGGTATATTAAGACCTGTTAAGCTGAATCTGTCGGAGGTGTCTTCATGTCGAACACACGTCGAACGTTTTTGCACGGCGGCGCGGCCCTCGCGGCGGGCTTGGCCGGTGCGGGCATAGCAGGGGCGGAGCAGCAGCCGGTCCAGCAGGCGCCTCCTCTTCCGGGCGCCATCCAGGTGGCCAAAATGAAATTCGGCGGCGCCGAAATCAGCCGGATGGTGCTGGGCGTCAACCCGTTTTACGGCTTCGCGCATTACAACAACACCTTCGGCACGGTGATGAAAGAGTGGTATAACGGCGACAAAGTCTGCGCCGTTATGCACCAGTGCAACCGCTACGGGATTAACGCGTTCAATTATGTCCATCTGGATCGCGCCCCGCAGGATCTGGCGCGATTTCGGGCCGAGGGCGGCAACATGCACCTGATTATCCAGGTCACCGCCGGCGTTGAGGCGTCGATGCTGGTGAAGACACTCAAGCCCCTGGCGCTACAACGGCAGGGCGAGGTCGTGGACAAAGCCTTCCAGACCGGCGAGATGCATACGGTAAAGGAATGGTGCAAGCAGGTGCGCGATCTCGGTGTGCTGGTGGGCGTGGGCACTCACAAGCCCGAGGTGATCGCGCAGGTGGAGGAAGAGGGCTGGGACGTGGATTTCTATGCCGGATGCGTCTACAACCGGACCCGCACCAGCGAAGAGTGGAAGAAGGTCCTCAATGGCGAGACCTTGGAAATGGCCGGTGAGACCTATCTACAAAGCGACCCCCCGCGCATGTACCGCGTCATGCGGCAAACCTCGAAGCCATGTTTCGCCTTTAAGATTCTGGCCGCCGGCCGCATCCCCGATCGTGGTATCGACCAGGCCTTCCGCACGGCTTTCGAAAGCATCAAACCGACCGACGGCATTTACGTCGGCATGTTTCCCCGTGTGAAGGACGAGGTCAAAGAAAACGCCGAGCGCGTCCACCGCATCTTATCCGGAGCTTGAACTCTTATCCTAGTTCCTTCTCCACCGCGCCGCTGAAAGTGTCGATATCGCGCACCGTGCTGTAGACGTTCGGCGTGATGCGCAGCCCGCTATACGCATCGTGTGGCATATAAGTAGTAATGATGCTGTACTTGCTCCACAGCGCTTCACGGAGCTTCCCGCCATCTACGCCGGACGCCAACCCGAGAAAACCGATGCCGCAGGACTGGGCCGGGTCGGGACTGTGCAGGATACGGCACTTCGGGTGCTGCGCCAGGCGGTTGGCCCAGCGGTCCCGCAGGTATCGCAGGCGCGCCGCTTTGCGGTCGATCCCCAGGTTCTCGTTGAATAGCAGGGCTTCGGAGATAGCGTTGTGATTGGCCGCCGGATGGGTGCCGATCTCCTCGAATTTACGAATATCGTTGTCCTGGGTCCGGTCGCTCGCCATCATGCTCCACGTGCTCGCAATGCGGCTCTTGCGCACGTACAGGAAGCCTGTACCAATTGGCGCATACGTCCATTTATGCAGGCTGGTGCCGTAGTAGTCGCAATCCAGATCGGAAATCTTGAACGGGAAATGGCTGAAGGCGTGGGCGCCATCCACAATCACCGGAATATTGTGCGCGTGCGCCATCTGGCAGATCCTCCGCACGGGAAAAATCTGCCCGGTGCGATTGGTGATGTGGCACAGCAGAATCATCTTCGTGCGTGGCGTGACCGCCTGCTCGAAGCGGCGGAATAAGTCGTCCATCGAGGGCGGCGGCACCGGAAAAGAGATCGTCTTGAGCACGATGCCTTCGCGGCGCTGGCGCTGCGCGAACGTCGTGAGCATGCGCGGATAGTCCTGATCGGTGGTCAGCACTTCGTCCCCGCGCTGGAGGTCGATCCCGTACTGCGCGTTCTCCAGCGCTTCGCTGGCGTTGCGCGTGATGGCCATCTCCTCCGGGTCGCAGCCGGCGGCGCCCGCCAGGCGGCGGCGCACCGATTCCACCTGGTGTTCCAGCACGCTTACCATCGTGTGGTACGGCCCCATGTCGGTGTACTCCAGATAGCGCCGCATCGCGTCCTGTACGGGGCGCGGCGACGGGCTGACGTAACCGTTGTTCAGGTTGATCACGTTGCGGTCTACGCTGAATGCCGCGCGGATCTCGCTCCAGAAGTCCTCGTCCCCCGCGATCTCTTCCGGTGTGCGGGTTCCGGCGGCGCTGGTGGCGGCGCGTACCCGGTCGATGGCATGGCTCTGTAACACTACCGCAGTCGCCGCGCGCAATAGATCTCGCCGTTTCATTGGAAATTGACTATAGCATGGGCGGCGGCCGGCGCGAAAAAAACCGGCGGCGGAAAGGGAAACCGCCGCCGGAGCAGAGGGCCGGAACACGTCTGGCCAAAATCATTACAAAATGCCGGGTCGCGGATTGCGCCGTCGAAGGGTCCTCTGTTAGACGCGGTGCGCTAGCTTCCGCACTTTGCGCGGGAGCGGACAGGGACGCTCGTGGCTTGCGAGCGCTCCACTTCCGTCTGCAACAGATGCAGCAGTTTCCGAAGCCTCACGCGACGAGCCTGCAATTCGGCGAGCACCTGCTCGCAGACATCACCGCCGTCGTCGATAACGGCGTCCACGCTCCGCGGTTGGCGCGGACGTCGCGTCGTTTTTCCAGTTGGCCGTGGCGATTTTGTCTTAGTCACACACACCATTCCGATTGCCTGTAGACTTCCACTGTATAGGCGGTTTCGCCCGGCATCCAGTAGACTGCCATGGTATGGCCGCCCAACAGGCTAACACCCAAAGGTTCGATATGTTCCGCTTCCCTGCCGGCATTCGTATACAGAGCGCGGCCCGAAACCCAATCCCATCGCACGGCGTGATTTTCCCCGTTGCGCTGCACTTCGCACGAGGTGGCGAACAGCGCTGCCAGCCATATCGGAACCGCCTCTACCGGGAGGCCCGCCTCGGGCAACGACGTTCGTGCGGATTCGGCTGCCGGTCCCAGCCCACATGTCTTTGATGATCGTCGCGGTGCTTGCATCGCTCGTTCTCTTATTTCCTTGCGGCCAGGCACGCCTGGTACAGGTCCAGTTCACCTGCGCCCAGTTGTTGGCCGATCGCCGAGGCGTGGGAAAAATCCGAGACTGCCGTGGTCTCGTTGGTCTTCAAATTCATGTCCAAAAGCAGGGACGCTCCGCCCGACACCAGAGGCGCGCTGAATGAAGTGCCCCATACTTGTGCGTAATGCTGTTGCGGATAAGTGGTAATCACCCCTTCTCCGGGCGCCGCCACACTCACCAGCGTATTGCCGAAATTCGAGAAGAGGCTGCGGATCTTTTGATTATTGGTAGCCGCTACGCCAATCACATCGCTATACGCCGCGGGCCACACCTGTATGGCCTGGCCGTCGTTTCCGGCCGAAGCCACGCAGATCACACCCTTCGAAACCGCGTAATCGAGCGCCGCTTTCAGCGTGGGTGAATCCTGCTTGACGCTGAAACTCATATTGATCACATTCACGCCTCGGTCGACCGCGAAGTAGATGGCCTGTACGATCTGCGAGATCGATGCGCTGCCATCCGCGCCAAACGCGCGCAGCGGCATGATCTTCGCGTTCGGAGCCACCAGATGAATCAGGCCGGCCACCATCGTGCCGTGGCCAAACGCCGGATACTTCTTGCCGTCCAGAATCGGCGTAGTCTCCTGATCCAGAATCGGCGTGGTCTCCTGCTGAAGGATGACCGCCGTCCCGCCATCCAAAATCGGCGTGGTCTCCTGGTCGAGAATTGGCGTGGTCTCCTGATCCAGAATCGGCGTGGTTTCCTGATTGACATCGGCCTGTTCCTGGCCGAGAGGCAGGCCGTTCACAAAATCCCAACCCCAGATTAGCGAGCTCCACAGGACCGAATGAGAGAAGTCCGCACCGGTATCGATCGTAGCGACTATACCCGCGCCGGTCGCCAGTGTGTGAGCCAGGTCCATATTGATGACATCGGTAGCCGGCTGGTTGACGTACGCCGACGCGGCGTACGAACCGTAGTAACGGATCAGAGTGCTGGAAACACTGCTCGCGGCCGCAGGCGCGCTCGCCGGATGGACCGCGCCGGCGGCCTGGATGCCCGGCAATTGGACCGGCTGTTCCGGTTCCGCGCTGTTCACCGCGAACTCCGACAACAGATTGCGCAGCACGGTCTGCGGATTTGCCCCTGTGGACGACAACACATGGCGGCCCGCCGCCGAACCGGTCAGCGACTTCACCACCGTCAGTCCATGTCGTTTGGCGATCGCATTCACGTCGCCGGTGACTTTCACAAGATACCGGTCTTCGGCGAAAGCTCCGAGAGCAAAAAGCGCCACCAGGAGAGCGATGCGTAACAAGCTGTGGGGTCTGCGTGACATGATTGGGTTTCCCTTTAGACGCGCTGCTTCTCCGAACGTTGGCGCGAGGACGTCCCGCTCTTAGAGGCCGGTTGGTCCGAAATAAGCTTCTTCAACGGGACCTGGATGCTCTTCGAATCCCGCAAATCGATACACAGTTTGAGCTGCGACCGCTGCTCGTACTCCAACTGAAACTCGCCGAACCGGTTGCTCAACGTTTCGGCAACCACCACCTTGCCCGCCCTCAAACAGACCGGCAGGTTGCCCATCTCCAGTTCGGGCTGCACATGGTTCGTGATCTGGCCGATAACCGCGGCGCGCGGGAACTTCAGTTCCGGCTCGATGCGCAGGTCTACCGAACAATCTCCGGCGCGATACAGTCCTTGCCAGCCAACCTGCCACGTGGCGCGCAATCCCACCGGAGACGGCACGAGAAAGCTATCGAAAATCAACTCGACCGGCAGGCGGTTGCCGCGTTTCGGACCCTCCTGCACCCGGACCGGAAATATCGCGCGTGCCAGGCGAACCGTTGACTCCGGGACTTCGTCCGTCGCCAAACTAATACAGGTAGCAGTCAACTTGGTAGTGAAATCCGCGAGCTGGCGGCATCTTGAGCATCCGCTTTGGATGTGCGCCTGCATTTCCGTGAACTCCTCATTGCCCATCAGTCCCCGAGTAAAATCCGCCCATTGATCGATTGCGTAGTGCCTCATAAAAAGTCCGACTTTCGCGTTCAACAATAAGGGGTACGGAAAGCTACCTTTCGATATAGGCAACTTTATTTTTTTTTAGCGAGAACTGTAGTACCTATTTGGAGCTCAAATGCTACTACCTTCTTGGATTGTAGAGGTGCAGATGGTAGTACTCACAAGTCATCCAACGGGAATGCCCGTACTGGGGTAATCTCCTTACGCTAGTTGGTAATCCTAAAGATCGTCAAACGTCCGCCCATCGCCGCAGAAGGTTATGGTATATGCCCGTCAATTGCACCACCGAAGGGTGACGGGACCCTTCGCCGTCGAGTCGCTGAATGGCGACATCCAGGTCGAACAGGAGAGTGCGTTCGCCATCGTCGCGCACCATGCTTTGAATCCAGAAGAACGAAGCAAGCCGCTCTCCACGGGTCACCGGCCGCACGTGATGGAGACTGGTCGCGGGATACAGAATCAAATGTCCGGCGGGTAGCTTCACATTGTGGGTTCCGTACGTGTCTTCCACCACCAGGTCGCCGCCATCGTATTCTTCGGGGGAGGAGAGGAAAAGCGTCGCCGAGAGATCGGTGCGGATGCGATGGGACGTACCGGTGACCTGCCGGATCGCATTGTCCATGTGGGTCCCGAACGCTTGGCCGCCCTGATAGCGATTGAACAGCGGTGGAAATACTCGCGCCGGAAGGGCCGCCGAAATGAAGAGCGCATTCTGTTCGAGCGCGGCAAGGATGGTTGCTCCCAACTCGCGTGCGGGCGGCGATCCCTCCGGCAGTTGCATGTTGTCTTTGGTGCGGGCGGATTGGTAACCGGCCGTTACGCGGCCGTCCACCCACTCGGCTTGCTCGAGAAGTTGCCGGGCTCGAACGACTTGTTCCGCGGCCAGTACATCGGGAATAGGCATTAACATTTGGCTGAAATTTCCCCGACCTTCAGAACTTGAACTTCAAGCCGGCCAGCATCGATCGTCCCGGCCCCAGCACGATGTGCGCGGGATGCAGTTCGTCGTAGTAATACCGGCTGGAGATATTGTTGACATTGACTTGCAGATCGAGATGTTCAGTGAGACGGTGTTTTGCCATGGCACTGAAGACCCAATAGCCGGGTACTTCCTTGACAAGCCCGGTCGTGGGATCCAGCGGCGCAGTCGAACTAGCGGTCCGGCTCGATATGAAGTTCCCGCCGGCGCCCACTTCCCACCGCGCAGGCAAGCGATAGAGGCTCCAGAAATTGAAGCTGTTCCGGGGAACGTTGGCAAGCTGCGCACCGATTGCCGCCGGGTAATAATTGGAACTGATCACTCTGCCGTAGAGATTGGCGTAGCTCCCCAACAGGTCCCAACGGCTCGTAAGACGCGCTCGAACTTCGATCTGGGCGCCATTCACTCGTTGTGTGCCGGCCAGCACGTTCAAGAGCGAATTTGTAGGGTCCGGTTCTCTCGCGTTGAGCTTCGTAGTCTGAAAAGCCGCCGCTCGCAGGGACAATCTGTTATCCGGGAAGTCCCATTTCGTGCCGAATTCGTAGGTCCGGTTCTTCTCCGGCGGCAGGCTGGCTGTACTGGCACTCAACGAGAGCGACTCGGCCGAGGGATTGAAAGAAGTCCCCGCATCGAAGTAGATGCTGCCGATCGAAACCGGCTTGTACACCACCGCCGCGCGCCAACTCGGCATTTCGTCTACCCGAGTGAACGCCGATGCCGGCGCAACACTCTGCGAATAGTCGGTATCGAGACGGTCCCAACGGAGACCGCCCGTCAGGTCCCAGTGCTTACCGAGCTTCATGGTGTCGAGTATGTAGGCCGCGGTAGTGAAGGCGGTCGTGTGGACAATCGACGTGATCGTCGCAGTTCCGGCAAACGCGTCGTCCGGGTTCGGATTGAGCAGGCTCGTGCTCGGGACATTGGTCCACGTGGGACGAGTCGGGTCGGACGTTTCGCGTCCGGCCTCGACTCCGGCGATTAAGTTGTGGCGGACGGGCCCGGTTTCGAAATGCGCGGTCATATCGAACTGTTCATCGAGGAAGCTTTCGGTGCTGTTGACGCCGATCTCATGCCGGGTTACCGTGATTGCGCTCAGCGGCGTGGCCGGCGTCACACCGGCCGCAATCTGTGCTTCGGTAATCAAAGCATCCCGCACATAATTGGCATAACGGACCTGGTTCCGCCAGGTGACATTGCCATTCACGTCGTGCTCTACCTTAACCGTCCCGATGTCGTCGTAGGTACGGAGATAATTGCCGTTCTTGAAGCCGTAATAATTGTTTTGAGGTACGGGCGCCGGACCATTGAACAACCACGGGACACCATAATCCGGATTGTCGTCCGCGTTCTGGTGGAAGTAATTGAACGTCCAACGAGTATCTGTGCCAAGGCCGAGAGCCAACGATGGCGCCACACCAAACCGGCGATTCTCAGCGACATCTCGCCCGGCCACATTACCTTCATCGGCCATCAGGTTAATTCGAAACGCAGCGCCCTTGCCAAGAGAGGGGAGCGGCCGGTTGACGTCGAGTGCCAGTCGTCTGGTGAGATCGGTACCGAGATCCAGGTCCCCCGAAATAGAGCGCGTGAGTCCAGGAGTCTTGGTGGCTTGATTCACCACCCCGCCGGTAGAGCCGCGGCCGAAAGTGACCGAGGATGGCCCTTGTAGCACCTCAACCTCCTGCGTGTTGAACGGGTCTCGATAGTAGCTGCCAAAGTCGCGCATCCCATCGATGAAGAGGTCGTTGCGAGCCGTGAATCCGCGGATCGTGAGGTTGTCGCCCTGAGCGCCGCCTTCACCCGCCGCCAAGCTGATGCCGGCGACATTACGCAGCGCATCGCGGAGAGTGGTGACACCCTGCTGCTGCATCACATCCTGTGGGACCGCGTTAATGGTTTGCGGAGTGTCCAGCGTGGCTTCCCCGTACTTCGGCGTGGACGTCGCCAGTGCGGCCACGCTGGTCGTCACTTCTACCGAAGCAGCAACGCTCTTGAGATCCACAGATATGTTAGTCGCGCTGGTAAAGCGATAGGTCAGACCTGTATCGGTGAGTAACTTCTGGAGAGCCTGGTCCGCGGTGAACATGCCGGATACGCCGGGCGAAGAGAGCTGGCGAATACCCTGATTGGATACATTGACGTGGAATCCCGTCACCCCCTCAAAGGCTGTCAGCACGGAATCAAGCGGTCCCGCCGGTATGTTGAAATGCAGGACGGGTTGCGAGCCTTGCGTCTGTGACACTGAACTGTTCGCCGGCCTGGGCCGCTGCAAGTCTTGCGCCCTCGCCACATTGATCGTCTTGCTCCCAACGGCGGAATAGGCGACCAGCGTTCCCATCGCCGCCCATCGATATGCCACCGGCCAACTGCCTCCACTGCTGTTCGACGTCTTCTTCTTCGTGCACCGGGTCTTCATCGTTATCCTCATTCCCTCGCCTGCCTGGACAGGTTGTCGACGGCGTCGGCGCTCTGTCACCGAGCCGGGTTGAACAGTTGGGTTACGGATCGCGCGTTTAGCGTGAAATCCAGGTCGGCGCCCTTAGGGCATATAATGAGGGGGTCGCCAACCTTACGGGTTGTGCCGATTCGCGGGTCTCCACGGCGCTTCGCCAAAAGATTTCCGTGGAGACCTGTTTTGTTTACTGCATCCCTTCCTTTGCAGCCTTTCCTTTCACATCCGCAGGCGCACCACACTCCCGTACCGCGAATCGGTGGCCACAACCGCCACGATAACGGGCTGTGGTTACCACTCCTATTTGCAACTAATTCGCAACGGGAACTTTAAACAAAAACACCCCGGGCCTCTCTTGCTACATATTACGGAATCAAAGCTGCCAAGTCAACGGAAAAAAGCAAGTCAGTTGCAACTGGAATGGGTGCCCTACCTGTTCAGGACACTGGCTGGACTCTGCGCCATTTTTCAGTTGCCAGTCACTTGCAAATCCATGATGTGACAATTCCGACAGACGGCGAGGCGCATCACATGCTGACCAACGTCCATATGTGGTATGCGAACGCATTGCTGTCGCCGTATTCTCTGAAGTGAAGGGTCCATGAATCCCCCCGCTACAAATACTTGCCTACCAGCACAAACGGAGCCCAGTAGTAAGGGTGCGGATACCGCCGCCGGATCTCGGTCATCGCCCCCTGCACCGCCTCCGCCTTATTCTTTTCCCCCCTCAGCCCTTCGTAGAAAAGCTCCATGAACTCCGCCGTGCTCTGATCGCTTACATCCCACAGCGTCACCAGGACTCCCTGGGCGCCCGCGTAAAACAGCCCGCGCACCAGGCCCAGCAATTCGTCGCCGCCCACCACCATGTTCAACCCCGTACCGCACCCGCTCAGCGTCACCAGTTCGCACGGCAGGTCCAACTGGTAAAGATCGAAAAGGTTGAGCTGCGAATCCCCCAGGCTGATCGAGCTGAACATCGGGTTGTCCTGCCGGAACCACCCGTGAGTCGCGACGTGCACGAAGCGGCTGTGCGCACCCCGATCCCTCAGGACACCCACTGTGGCGGCGGCCCCCATGAAGACCTCGCTGCCGGGGAGCGCGCCCGCCACCGCCCGCACTTCGTCTTCAATATGCGGCGCTGCCGGATCGGGAATCCCCATCACGAGCGATCCCGCGGGCGCGCCGGGCGGCTTAGTGGAGGACAGGTAGTAGACGCTGGCGCTGGGCGTGTAAGAGATGGTGAAGCGTTCGCCCAGCGTTCGTCCCTGGTCATCGGTCAGTGCGTGGAAGGGCAGGTAGTGCAGAAAATCGTGAGGTGCGATCACCAGGTGGCTGGCCGCCGTCAACTCCTCCGCAACAGGAGCGATCAACTGCTCGTGGAACGTCTGTAGGTGGGCGTTCGTGGCCTCCAGCAGATGGTGGCTGAAGAGTTTGACGTAGTCCGGACCAAGGCGGAATTTGGAGAGCTGGAATCGCAGCAGTTGCAGTTCGCGACGCAGCTCGGCCGCACTCCCCACCGGCACGATCTTCAGGCTGTCTCGTGAGAGCAGGCAGGCATGCAGCGTGTCGCCAACGCAGTAATATTCCAACAGCAGCGCGCCGTCGGGTAGCGTCGCCCGTATCGTTTCTATCGGCACCGAGCCCGCCGTTTGCAGATTCGCATACTCCGCGTCTTCCACCCGCAGGCTAGCCAGTGATTCCACCAGTCGATGCTCGCAATCGCGTGCCGCGCGCCGCAGCTTCACCAGTTGCGGCGCCATGAGATTGGCCGCCCGCCCCTCCTGCAGTTGAATCGTCCGGCTGTACCAGTGGAGTTCGCCGCGCAGCGCGTTGACCTGGTCCACCAGAGCGCGCTCCGTCTTCCGCGACGCCGGCAGCCCCTGCGAGCGAAACGCAATCAGGTCCGCCAGGCTGCGCGACTTGGCCTCTTCGATATAGGCGAAGGCCGTTTCCAGCGTGGTTGATGCGCGGTCCCGGGCCAGGCACATGCGCACTAATGCTTCATACACCTCTAGCTTGTCCTTGAGGAAGGCGATCTTCATCTCCTCCGCCCTGAGATGGCTGCGCAGGCTCTCCATATGAAGGTGCGCTTTCAAATAGGCCTTCCAGGCGGCTTCAGGCGCGCCCATCGCTTCTTCGATCACGCCCAGCACGTACCATGCCTGGTAACTGAGCGCGGGTGTCTCCGCCTGCTCCAGACGATCCAGAGCCGCTACGCAGACTTGCCTGGCATCGGCGATCTCCCCGCGCTCCAGGTGAATCCGCGCCAGCAGTAACTGTCCCAGTACGCTCTTGGTGAATAGCGGCGACGGCGCGAAGAAGTCGAGCGCGCGCCGGCATAGCTGAAGCGCTTCGTCCAGGCGATGGTCCCTGTAGTAAACCAGCGCCTGGTACAAATCGATGGTGGCGATCCACGCGTGATTGTTTTCGTGATCGAAGAGACGCCGCGCCCGGTGGAACAGTTCCAGGGCCCTGACCGTATCGCCGTGGTTGGTCAATGAGATCGCCAGGTTGGTCTGCGCCTTGGCGGCTTCATACCCCATTCCAAGCTTCAGAAAGGCCTTGTAAGCCCGGCCCGCCAGGTGCGCCCCTTCCTCATTGAGATTCAGCTCCAGGTACATCTCCGACTGGTCCAGATCGCAGAGGGCCTCGCGATAAGCATCGCCAAGCCCGCGGCAATTTTCGCGCGCCGCGCGATACAACTCGAGGGATCGCGTGTATTCGCCGCGCAGGTAGTAGAGGTAGGCGATATTGTAATCGGCCGTCGCCACCAGCACCGGCATGTTTACCAGCTCGCAGTACGCACGCGCCCTTTGGTAGGTTGCCAGCGCTTCCTGAAAGTCGTTCAGGCTGATCTGGCACGTCGCCGTGTTCTTGAGCGAGATGGCGATATCCTGCGGCTCGCCGATCTTCAGGAAGGCGTTGTACGCGCGCACGTAGAGTTCGAGCGCCTCCTCGAACCGGTCCTGGCGGTAGAGAATGTTGCCCATGTTGGCGTCCAGTCTCGCCAGCCGCAGCCGGTCGCCGAGCCGCTCGAAGATCCGCCGCGCCTGCTCCGCGTAGTCCATCGCTTCCGCGTAGCGGCCCAGGTAAATCAGGCTTTGCAGCGAACTGTTGAGCGTCCGGCCTACCTCCAGGGCGTCGTCCAGGCGCTGGTAGATGGCTAGCGATTCCTGATAAAGACTCAGCGACTTTTCGTACTTGCGTTTGCGGTAGTGAACGTGGCCCAGGGCGCGCAGTCCGGCGGCCCGCGAGGCATCGTCTCCCAGGCGGTCTGCCAGCAGCCACGCGGCGCGGGCCATTCGCTCCGCCTGCTGTATGTCCACCTGCAGCAGGCGCACTACCTCGTCGTACAGCCGCGTCACCGTATCCGGCCGGCAGAAGTCCGTCCGCGATTGCAGAAGTTGGCGCCGGCGCCGCGCACTGGGCTCCTGCGCCAGGTTTTTCAACCACTCCTCCAAACCCGGCATGCCTGGCGACTCGGGCATTAGAACCCCTTCTCTTCCAACGCCTTTTTTAGCCGCTTCAGGCAGCGCCCGCGAATGAACCCGATCGACCCCGTGGCCAACTTGAGCCGCCGCGCCACTTCGGTATACGGCACCGGCGGCTGCTCGAAAAACAGTAGTTCGATCATCTCCCGGCACCGTGCCGGCAGCTGCCCGATAGCCTCCCGCACCATCTGTTCACGCTCGATCTCCGCCAGCACGTCAGCCGGGATCGCCTGCGCGACGCATGTATTCTCGTCTCCTTCCGCATTGAGATCGCTGGTCTGGATCTGACGCCGCTTCCAGTGATAGCACTTGTGCGTCGTCACGCGGATCAGCCAACCCTGCAAGGCTTCGGCATCGCGCAACCGTGGAAGTTCGTTGAACAGATCCAGGCACACCGCCTGGAAAATGTCCGCCGCATCCTGGTGCGGCGCGCCGTAGCGCAGGGGAATCGCGTAGATCAGGTTCTTGTAGCGATCCAACAGACCGCTCCAGGCGTTCTCATTGCCGGACAGGCACTCCGCCACCAGCCGGGTGTTGCTCCACTCGGAAATCGCGTGGCTCACCGGCGAGCTCCGGCGGCGCGCCAATATAACTGCTCAACATTCCATAGAGTGTAAGGTTCAAGGACGGCCGGCTGGAAGTTGGCCAACCCCTTTTTCGCCCCCGCCAGCAGGTCCGGGCTCACCAGGGGTACCATCGGCAGGTTCTCCGCCACAATCGCCTGTACCCGGTCGAACAGCCGCTTCCGTTCCAAATAGCTGCGCGTGACCATCTGGCTCCGCATCAGCCGGTCGATCTCCGCCTCCCATGCCGTCGCCGGGGTCTTCTGCGCCGGATTCCACAGATGATTGCCGCCGCTCGAAAGCCACACCGCCATATCCGGATTGGGGTCCGCATCCGGACTGGCCAGCGATAAAACGCAGGCTTCGAACTCGTGCGTGTGCTGCACCCGCTCCAGCAGACTGCGAAACTCCAGAGGCACTACGTTGACCCGCATGCCAATCTGCTTCAAATCGTCCTGGATCAGCGTCGCCATCTGCGACCGCTCCGGATTGCTGTTGCTGGTCAATATGGAGAATTCCACCGGCCGGCCTTCAGGGTCTGTCAACGCGCCATCCCGGTTCCATTTGAAGCCGTCCGCCGCCAGCAGCTGCCGCGCCCGTTCCACTGAGCGCGCAGGAGCCGGCAGGGCGGCGTTCACCCAGTTCTTGTTGCCCGGCGGCACCGGACCGGCCATCGCCGCCGCGTGCCCCATATACACCAGCCGGACGATGGCATCGCGGTCGATCGCCGCGGAAATCGCCTGACGGAAACTCTTGCGGCGCAGAAACGCCTGGTGCGCCACGATCTGCGGAGCAGTTCCCACGGGCAGATCCGCCAGGTTGAAAAATAAAAAACTGTATTCCAGGCTGCTTCCGGCGTTCACCAGTTCGTAACCGCGACGCTCGCGCTCCTTCTCCAGCGCCGCGAAATTACGTGCTCCCACGCGGTTGATGATGTCGCTTTCCCCAGCCTGGAAGCGCAGCACCTGGTTGTCCTCCGACCCCGCGAACACAAACACCAGTTCGCTCAGGTACGGCAACTGCGTGCCGGCCTCGTCCACTTTCCAGTAGTAAGGGTTGCGTTCCAGCGTAATGCTCTGGCCGGCCACGTATTCCTTCAGGCGGAACGGACCCAGCCCGGCGATCTCCGAAGGCGGTGTCGAAAGCGACCAGGCATCGGCCAGCTTGCCCTGCTTCCATGCGGCCTCCAGTTTGTGGCGCGGAAGAATGAAGATGCCGTCGAAAAGCCGGTCGGGAACCGAGTACGCCTGCGGAAGAACGAAAGCCACGTGATACGCGTCCACTTTCGACACCACGATCGGTTTGCCGCCCAGCATCAGCAGCGCGCGCTGCGCCGACTGCACACGTTCGTCCAGGATAGCCCTGAAAGTAAAAACTACATCGTCTGCATCGAATGGATGTCCGTCTGAGAACTTAATTCCACGCCGCAGTTCGAGCTCCCAATGAAGGCCGTCCTGGGACACTTTCCAGGATTTGGCAAGCCCCGGTTCCGTCGCCAGCGACCGCCGGTTGATGTGGATCAGGTCCGCCATCAATCGCTGCAAGACCTCGCGCGACCCGGAGTCTTCCGCCACTGCCCAATTCAGCGTCTTCGGCTCCGTGCGCTGCGCCGAAACCAGGCGCCCGCCGGGCCGTCCCGGAGGTCCTGGTACCAGTAGACGGTCATCCGCGCCTGCGTGGAGCATCCACACAACCGCGAGCGTACCGATGGCCTGTCGAAGAGCGTTCACGAATGTTCAGGGAACCGTTTCGAAGTAGTTTAACCAATTGTGAGCAACAAAGATATCGCCCAAAGTACGTACGTCCTGCATCCCTAATACCATCCGATTCGCCTCTGCTGATTGCCCAATCAAATCCGAGCCCTCCATCAGAGCCGCGACCGTAAGGGAGCGTCCTTCCCCCGCCCGTCCAGCAGTATGTCGGCCAGAGTCAGATACCCCAGCAGCAAAGGAACCGTGACCATCCCGGGTGCCAGCATCCAGGTGTGGCCGACCAGCGTATGATACTGCCTTGCCTCGGCCAGCATGTTGCCCCAGCTCGGTACCGGCTCGCCCACGCCCAGCCCCAGGAAAGAGAGCGTCACCTCGGCCAGGACGTATTGCGGAATCAGCACCGTCGCCTGCGTCACCACCACGCTCCAGGTCAGTGGCAGAATGTGGCGGCGAATCAGATATCCCGGCGAAGCGCCGAAGCCCCGGGCTGCCTCCACGAAGCCGCGCTCGCGTGCGCTCAGAACCACTCCGCGAATCATCCTCGCCGGCCGGACCCATCCCACCGTGCCGATGATTGCCACCAGCAGCAGGAACGCCTGCGCCGGGGCAATGTGCAGCGGCAGGAATGCCCGCACGCCGAGCAACAGATACAGCCACGGCAGCGCCAGGAAGAGTTCCCCGCCGCGCATCAGCAAGCCGTCCACCCAGCCGCCATGAAAGCCCGCGAGCACGCCTGACAACAGTCCAAGCGAGAGCGAGAGGAACGTCGCCACCAGGCCGGTCAACAGTGAGATCTGGCCGCCGTAAAGAACGCGCGACAACACGTCGCGGCCAAACCCGTCGGTGCCCCACAGAAAAATCACACCCGGCGGAGCTACGCCGAAGAGACGCCCGCCCGTAAAGCCGGATATCGGATAAACCCGTCCCCGGTCTTCGCTATACTCTCCCCCAACTGGATCCTGCGCGATGCCGTAGACGAACGGACGCAGGTGGAAGCGGCCTTCCGCATCCGTAAAGTGGACGCGCATTGGCGGCGCGAACGCATACTCGCGATGCTGCTCCGCATAATCGTACGGCGCCACCCAGCCCGCCAGCATCACCACCGCGTGCAGCACCGCCAGGAACACGAGGGTGAGCCGCAGCTTCACTCCGTGCGGATCCTCGGGTCCGCCCGGTAGAGCAGCAGGTCGGCGATCAGGTTACCCGTGATCAGCAGGGTAGTGGAGATCATCACCACGCCCAGCACCAGCGCGAAATCGCGCGCCATGATGGCTTCCAGGAACAACGGCCCCAGGCCGGGCCATCCCACCAGCACCTCCACCAGCAGCGAAGCGCTCAGCAGCGTGCCGAGCGAGAACCCGAACAGGCTCACCAGCGGATTCAACGCGGCGGGCAGCACATGCCGGAACAATAGCCGCCGGCGCCGGATTCCATGAGCACGCGCCGCCAGCGCGAACGGCGCATCCAGGCAATCGGTCACCGCCGACCGTACGTGGCGGACCAGCACCGGCAGCATCCCCATCGCCAGCACGCCCACTGGGATTACCATATGCCGCAAAGTGTCGGCCGCCGACTCGTTCCCCGGCGTGTGCATGCCGCCGGCCGGAAGCCAGCCCGTTTCGACGGCGACCACGATCAGTATAATTGCTAATAATAATTCCGGAATAGACAGCAAAATCGAGAGCGACACCCTAAACGCCAGGTCGCTCGCCGCACCCCGTCGCGTGGCGCTCCAGATGCCCAGCGGAATCGCCATCAGCCACGCCACCAGGGTGGCGCTTGCGGTCAGTAGCAAAGTGCCCGGAATTCGCTGCCGCAGCAGCGGACCGACCGCGCTATCGTAAGCCAGCGAATATCCGAATTCGCCCCGCGCCATCGATCCCAGCCAGGCCGCATAGCGCACCGTCAGCGGCCGGTCTAATCCACGCTGCGCCCGCAGCGCCTCCACCGTTTCGGCCGTAACGCCGCGCTCCAGCCGCATCTCGGAAAAGAAGTCCCCCGGTGCCAGATCGGCAAACAAAAAGGACAGCACCGACACGCCCGCCAACAAAATCAAACTGTGCAACAGACGCCCCACCGCATACTTCATGTGCCCTCTGCCATTTGTTGTTTGGTGGGGCATACGCCCTGGTCCGCGCGGGTCCCCCGGGACCCGCCTCGCGCCCCAGTCCCGCCTCTCAACCCCCCACCTCCTCCAGCACGCGGATCGCGGCAATCAATTCCCGAGTCCGCGGATGTCGCGGCTGACTCATCAAATTCCCCACAGCCCCCTGTTCGACAATCGCGCCCCGCTCCATCACCGCGATTTCGTCGGCCATCTCTCCCACCTGCCTTAGATCGTGAGAAATCAAAATGTAAGCGACCCCCAGCAGTCCCTGCAGCGCCCTCAGCAATGCCGTCACCTGGCCCGCCAGCGTGGGGTCGAGTCCGCTAAAGCTCTCGTCCAGGATCAGCAGCTTCGGCTCCACCACCAGCGCTCGCGCAATCGCCAGCCGTTGGCGCTCTCCGCCGCTGAATTCGTGCGCGTGCTTTCCCAGCGCGGCCCGTGCGATCCCTGTCAGCGCCAACGCGGACGCCGCGCGCTCGCGCCGTTCCCCGCCCGTGCCGTGCCGCTCGATCACCAGCGGCTCCTCGACAATTTCAGCCGCCGTGAACCGCGGATTCAGGCTCGCGGCGGGCTGCTGGAAAATCAGTTGGATGTCCCTCCGCCGGTCCCGCGAGAGCGCGCGCCCCTCGAACAGGATCTCCCCGCCTGTCGGAGTTTCGAATTGCGTCAGGCAGCGCGCCAGCGTACTCTTGCCGGAGCCCGAAGCGCCGATCACTGCCAGCGTTCGTCCCCGCTCGACGCGGAAGCTGACCCCCGCCAGGGCGATTGTGGTAGGCTCGGGACGCATCGGCCAGCGGCGCCGGAAATAGGTTTTGGAGAGATCCGTCACGCGCAGCAACGGTTCATCTGGCATGTACTTCTCCCTTGGCCAGCGTACCGTCGCGCAGCACCAGCAGTTGGTCGGCGGTGATCCTGAGCGTTCCTGGGTTGTGGCTGATCACCAGAAACGACGTGCCCAGTCGATCCCGCAGGCGCCGGAACAGACCGGCCAGTTCCACTACTCGTGGAGCATCGAGCGCCGTGAACGGTTCGTCCGCAACAATCAGGGCCGGCCGGCAGGCCAGCGCCTGGGCGATGGTCGCGCGCTGCCGCTCCCCGCCCGAAAGTTCGTGTGGATAGGCGGCCAGTATCCGCTCTGGCAGAGCGATCCCCGCCATTTCGAGCAGCTCCGCCGGGTCGCCCTCCACATGGTGCGCCCGCAGAATTTCACTGATCTGGCTCCCGATGCAGAGGACGGGGTTGAGCGCCAGCAGCGGATCCTGGAAAATCATCGCGATCTCCGCGCCGCGCACGACTTCCAGCGCCCTTTCGTCGAGCGCCAGCAGATTGCGTCCGCGCAGCAGTACCTGCCCCTCAACCCGGTACCGTGCGGGCGCGAGCAGTTTGAGAAGCGACAGTGCGAGGGTGGTCTTCCCGGAACCCGAATCTCCCGAAAGCCCCGCAATCGTTCCCGTTGGAATGTCAAAAGAGACACCGCGCAAAATGCTGCGATGCGGGATCAGGTCTATGCAGAGATCGCGGATTTCCAGCAGCGCCTCAGGCGGCATTCGTCCTATTCTATGGCTTCCGCGCGACCTTAGGGCTGCGCGCCCAGATCCACCCACTCGGCGTTATGGGGCAGCGCGACCCTCTGGCCGGCGATCCGCGGTACCAGATGTACGTGCGTGTGGAAATCCACTTCGTCGCCCGCCGGAGCATCGACAAATCCCGCGTCGAAGCCTTCTACACTTATGGATGCGCTGATGCGCCGGCGCAGTTGGTCCAGCGCGTTCCAGATCATTCGTTGTTCCTGCACGTCCAAATCGTAGAAAGCCGCGACATGACGGCGCGGAGCAACCACCAGGTGGCAGGAAGCCAGCGGTAATGCATGCGGTATGGCGACCACAAACTCCGTAGACACCCATGCATCTTCGGGTGTGGCGGAACAGTATGGGCAGGGAGACAAACCAATACTATACCCTAGGTTCTAGCGGTAATCGATACTATCTGTACTAGGTCGATTCTTAGTTACGCAGTGATAGCGGTACACCCAATCCGAACCGTGACCGTAAGGGCGCGTTTTCATCCCGCAACCGTACTCGACAGTACCTGAGTTTGCCAAGCCTCCAGCGACGAGTGTTTCGCCCGCCCACCGTAAGCCGCGCGTAGCGCCCGCAAGTCGCCGAGTTTGCGCGCCCCAATGGCATAGCGGCGGAAGCGGGACTCCTGTTCGAGCAAGAGATCCGGAAGATATATCGGCTCCCGCCGGAAATTCACCAGGGCGAGTCCACGCGTCAGCCGTGCGACGGCCGCGTCAACCGGACCCTCCGTACGAAAGAAGTACGTCGCGCGACCCGTCCCCGTAGTCGCTTCCCAAGCGACTCGATTGCCGGCCAGGGGGAAGAAGTACCAGAAGAAAAATGGCGCTGCCGCCTCGCCGTTCCTCCCTTCATCCTCGTCCGACCCCCACGTGAACTTGAAACCGGCCAACAGCGGCGCCGCCGATCGCTCGCTCAACCACTCGAAATAAGGCGCCAGCGATTCGTCCACTGCGCGCGCCCTAAGCGAATCGGGAAGTCTCGTGTGGATCGTGGCCAGCTCCGGGATCGCGCAACTCCGGCCTTCCGGCATCGCCTGTTGCAGCCGGCGTAACGCGTCCGCATTCAGAAACGGGAAGAGCTCGTGCAGCGCCTTGGCGCACTTCGTGTGCAGCGAATCGATGCTCTCACGCAGGTTGGCGAATGCCTCGTCCGTTTTCTTGCCAAGTTTCGAGAGCACCAGCCGTTCTCCCGCCGATTGCAGAACGATGCTGTAATCGCCGGCATCGAACGCGCAGGAATCGATTTCCGCCAGCCGCCACTCTAACGGCGCCCCAGTCAGCGGAAGCATGGCGAGATTGCTCTTGAAGATGCGCACTTGCGCCGGCGTCCCATTAGCCGCGCACTGGTATCGCGCAATCTCTTCCAGGTCCTCCAGCAGCAGGCACTCGACGGTCCGGTCTCTCCACGCCGCCAGCAGCTCCTCGCTCATCCTGCTGAACGCCGCGCCGAACTGCTTCAGCACCACGGTCCTACCGCCATACAGCGCAAGTTGCAGGTCCCACTCCGCGGGAGTCGCGCGGTCCGCGTCGCCCAGGTCGAAGGCGAGCGGCGTCCCGCCGGCGGGCGTGATGGTGCAGGATCCGGCATCGAAGCTCAACTGGCACGGACCCTGCTCCGTCGTCCCGCCCGCCGCGTCCAGGTATTGGTACTTTCCGGAGTACGCGGGCATGGCGTCAGGCCATCTTATTGCCGCACTCGGGACAGAACTTGGTGCCCGCTTCCGCCACCGTGCCGCAACGGGTGCACTCGTTTTTCGGACGCAGCGCCTTGCCGCACTCCGGGCAAAACTTGGCGCCCTGCGTCCGCGCCCCGCAACTGGAACACAGTGCCGCCGCTTCAGCCGTCAGGTTCAAACCTTTGGTGAGGTCCTGCTCCTGCACCTTCTGCTTCATCTGCTCCATCGTGGCTTGCACCTGCGCGCTGGCCAGTTCGGTCTCGATATCCGGCGCGCAATCGAAACACAGCATGCGCTTAGCGTTCCAGCACGTGTTGATGCAGACCCAATGCGTGCATTTCGGGCACTGCTTGAAATTAGGCTTGGCCTCTTCGATGGCGGCGCGGAACGCGCTATCGTGGCCCGTGCCCTGCACGCTCCATCTCATATGTGGATCCGCCGACGCTGCCCAGGAAGCCCCCAAACAGATTGCCCACCGTCCGCAGTGCACTCCCCGCCATGCCTACGGCAGACGCCTTGAACTCGGACATGAATCCGTTCCCGCAGCGATCGCAGAAAAACTCGAACTGATAGCCCTTATCCGTCGAGTGGTCGGTATGATTTCTGGTGAATTGAATGAGACTCATGATTCCTCCGAGGGCCCCGGCCCTGTGAAGAATCATACAATAACTGCCCTCGTCCCAGATACCATCTCTGCTGTCTCCGTGTTCTGAGATTTTGACTTTCTCTCATCGCCTTCTCCGCGTCTTCCTCCGCCCCTCCGCGGCTCCGCGTCAAAATGACACCCCGCTGGCTCTCTCCGTTTGCCTCACGACTCATGTACATTTGAAAATAGCCATGTCCTCCATTCGATGGTCCGCTTTGGCAATGGTCCTGGCGAGTGCCCCCGTCCTCTCGGGCCAATCCCAGTTCTGGGGCGAACTGAGGGCGGGTAAGTACGCCGTGGGTTTCCGCTCCCTCTATCAAATGGATGTGGCGCGCTCCTATGACGCCGACTACCCGGCGCCCGGCAGCGCGCCCGTCAAAAAGCCGCGGCCTCTCTTCATCAGCATCTGGTATCCCGCCGCGGCCCGGCATGACGTGGCCATGGTTTACCGCGACTATTTCCGCGCCGTCTCGGTCGATTCGCCCGTCCCCGAATTCTCTCAGCGCCTTCGCAAGTTCACCCGCGACATGGCCTGCCTGTACATGGTCGGCAAAGACTACGACAAGCTCAACGACGAAGAGCGCGCCGCCTGGGACGGCACGCTGGCCACCCCCGTCTTCGCCACGCTCAATGCAGCTCCCGCAGTAGGCAAGTTTCCGGTGGTAATCTACCATCCCGGCTTGGGCGGCACCTTCGATGACAACGCTGTGGCCTACGAATACCTCGCTAGTCACGGGTATGTCGTCTTGAGCAGCGCGTACCAGTCGGCGGATTCCAGCAGCCTGAACATCGATGGCGACCTCGCGACCTCCGTGGACGATTTGCAGTTCCTCTTGCGCTACGCCGCCACGCTGCCCTTTGCAGATGTCTCCAAGGTGGCCGCGATGGGGCACAGCTATGGCGCGCAGGCGGCGCTCTCGTGGCGCGCCCGGCCCAATTCCGCCGTCGATGCCGTAGTCTTTTTGGATTCCACCGTGGAGTACCACCCCCTCGACGACGCCCCCGCTTTCAAGACCGCCTTGGAGCGGAATCGTAATTCCACCGTCCCCGTCGCCATGTTTGCCGACGCCCGCCGCCAACCGCACTTCGAGCTCTTCGACTCCTACCTGAAGTTCGCCGCGCGCTACGAAATCCTGGTGGACGGCATGGCGCACAACGATTTCGTCAGTCAGGGCGCTGTGGGCAAGAGCGACGCAATTCGCCGCAACTACGAGGCCATCTGTGCCGTGATCCTGAGCTTCCTGGACGCCCATCTGAAAGGCGACGCGCAGGTGCGCACGTCCTTGCAGCACCCGGGAGAGAGTGGTCTGCTGCAACTGCGTTACAAGGCGCCGAATCCGGTGCCGCCCAGCAGCGCACAGGTCGCCCGTATGTACGCGAGCGAAGGCCCGGCGGATTTGCAGGCGTTGGCCACGTTGGTTAAGACCGCCGATCCCGACCTCCTCACCGATGCCGCGGACCTCCTCTTCGAAGAGGGACGCAAGCGCGAAGGCCTCGGCCTGCTGACGTGGGGTGTGCCGATCCTGCCCAAGTCCGCGCTGCTGCGCGCCGCTCTTGGAGAAGCGCTGGCAGTGATGGGCGATAAGGCCGGCGCGCGCGCCGCATTCGAGCAGGCGCTCGAACTCCTGCCCGCGGATGGCACGCTGGACGCCAGCCAGAAAGCCGAAACCCGCAAGGCCGTGGACGAAGGTTTGATCGCCCTGCGCAAGTAATTCGTCCGGTCAGCGCCCGGCGCCGGTGACTGCCGCCGATACCATCTCGAGGATTCCCGGGACGCCCGCGCCGGGTATCGACCTGGGAGCCTTCCAATCGGCGCGCGACGCGTCGTTCTCCTTCGGCTGCGGAAGCTGGGTCAGCGAGCCTGAGTACGCGCCATCGTTACCGCCCAACTTATAGATCACCAGATCGAGCGACGGCACGACATAAATGGCAAACCCTCCCGCGCCCGATTTCCAGTATGCATCCCGCGGAGCCCCTGCGACATGTCCGTCCTGGTTCACTTCAAACATTAGGCTGTACGGGTAATGCGGATTGTAAGTCGATGGCCGCGAACACATAGCCACGTAATCCGCCGGCACCAGTTGCTTGCCTTGCCATTTGCCGTCGTGTAACAACAGATACCCGAATCGCATCGTATCGGTCGAATGCAGCGCGATACTGCCCGCTCCCGGAGTATGTTCCAGCCGCCGTCCGCCACGATACATACAGTAAGTCCACGACTCCCACTTCATCGGAGTGCCGAGTTTCACGCGCAGGTAGTCCTCCAACTCCATGCCGGTTAACTTCCGCAACACAATCGAGGCGATATGCGGCGATGGCGACGAATACGAATATCCTTCGCCGGGCTTGCACCACAGCGGCGTACGTATCGCCGACATATCCATGCTCATGCGCTCCTGTCGATATCGCTCCAGCGGAATCAGCACGCCGTTTTTGTAGCCAGGCTGCGTTGCTTCCCCGTGGAACCCCGCCGACATCGATAGAAGCTGCCCCAGCGTGATCTCTGCCTTGGCCGGATCGTCCAGCGGAAACGCCTCCGGCAGATACGTGTCTGTGAATACCTTGGTATCCAGTCCCTGCGGAATCAGGTTGTGCTTCTCCTTGAGCGCGATTCCCATCGCCACGCTCGTGAACGCCTTTCCACAGCTGGCCATGTCGGGATTCGCGTTGCGGTCCGCGCGGCCGAAATACTTCTCATACACCAGCCACCCGTGCCGCACCACAACCAGGCCGCCATGTTGCGTCGTGTCCTTGGCGAATTCAAAAGCCTGATCGAGCTTGGCCCGATCCATCCCGGTTTTTTCCAAGAACTCCGCATCGCTGGCGCCGGTCAACGAACGCCAGCCGCCCTTGCTGTCCGGCGGTGGAAAGTAATCCCCGCCGGCCTGTAAGGTGGCAACCATCGCCAGGATAAGAATCGAGGATGAAACCGCCGCCTTCGTCATTGCTATCCCAGAACTCCCTGAATCACTCTGCCCCCGGTGTCCGTGAGGCGTTGGTTGCGGCCGGCGCTGTAATAGGTGAGTTTCATATCGTTCAAGCCCATCAAGTGCATCACGGTCGCGTGGACATCGCGCATGCGATACACGTCCTCCACCGCCTTAAAGCCCAGATCGTCGGTGGTGCCCACCAGGGCGCCCGGCTTCGTGCCGCCTCCCGCCATCCAAATCGTCATCGCGCGCGTGTTGTGATCGCGTCCCGCCTTGGCCCGCAGGTCCGCCGGATTATCCGGAGTGCGTCCGAACTCGCCCATCCACACCACCAGCGTCGAATCCAGCAGCCCGCGCCTCTTCAGATCCTTCAGCAGGCCGGCGATCGGCTTATCGGTTTCAGCCGCGTTCTTCGTGTGGTTCTTGACGATCTCCGTATGGCCGTCCCAACTCTGGCTCGGCGTGTACAGCTGCACGAATCGAACGCCCTTTCCCACCATCTGCCGCGCCATCAGGCAGCGCTTGCCGAAACTCTCGGTGACCGGATCCTTCAATCCGTACATCTCAAGCGTCTCCTCGGCCTCGGCCGCCATATCGAGCACACCGGGAACCTCCGCCTGCATGCGATAAGCCAGTTCATACGCGTCGATGCGTCCCTGCAGATCGGGATTGCCCTCATGGATTTCGGCAAATCCCTGGTTATAGGCGCGCAGCAGATCCATCTGCTTCGACTGGTCCTCCGCCGTCACGCCCTCCGGCGGCCTCAGGTTGAGAATCGGCTCCCCCTTCCACCGCAATACCGTGCCCTGATAACTCGCCGGCAGGAACCCCGCGCCCCACTGCTGCGAGCCGCTGAAAGGCAGCGACCGGAAATCGGGCAGCACCACGAAAGCCGGCAGGTTTTGATTCTCAGTTCCCAGGCCATACGTGATCCACGAGCCCATGCTCGGCTTGCCCGGAATAACCACGCCAGTATTCATCAGAAACACCGCCGCCGGATGATTGCCGTTCTCGGTCTGGATCGAGCGCACGAAAGCCATATCATCCACGCAGGTAGCCGTGTGCGGAAACAGGCTCGAAACATCGCGCCCGCATTGACCGTACTTCTGGAACGGAAACGCGCTTCTGAGAATCAACCGAGGCTTGGCGAATAAGTTCGCCTGGTCCGTGTTTTTCTCCTTGCTCCAGTCCATGACCGTGTTGTCGAACTTCTCTAACGCGGGTTTGGGGTCGAACGAATCCATCTGGCTCACGCCGCCCAGCATCGTCAGAAAAATGCAAGACTTCGCCTTCGGCGTGTGGTCCGGCTTCTTCGGCGCCAGCGGATTGACCGCAATCGTGGCGCCGCGCATCACATCCGCCAGCGCAAGGCCGCCGACGCCGGTCAAACTTTGATATAGAAAACGCCGTCTGGCAAGATCGAGACTCATAATTACTCCAAATAGAGAAACTCGTTCAGGTTGAACAACACCACGCCCAGGCTGACTAAGGACTCGTTTGCGGGCTTTCCCGCAAACATCGTTTTAAACTTACTTCGCTCCGTGTCCGTCGGCCGCCGTGCCAGGGTCGATAAAAACGCCAGGTCCAGTTGCTTATCGACATCCGAACCGGCCAGCTCAATCATCCGCTCGGCGAAGTGCCTGGCGGTCTTGCGCGTGAAGTCGCTGTTCAACAGCGAGAACGCCTGTGTCGGCACCACGGTGGCGCTCCGCCGCGAGCAGACCTCGCTCATGTTCGCGCCATCGAAAACCTCGATCATCGGATTCATCACCGAACGCCGCTGGAACGTGTAGATGGTTCTCTGCGCCTGCTGCTTCTCATCCGACGGGAACCACTTGAAGAACTCAAATCCGCCCGCGACATCCTCCGGCAAGCTCACAAACGCGCCCGGACCACCCTTCGACTTCTGCAGCTGCCCGCTGATTGCGAGCATCGAATCGCGAATCGCTTCGCCCTCCAACCGGATCCAGTTCATCCGCCACAACAGAAGATCCTTCGGATCGGCTTTGGCATACGTGACCTGTGCCGGATTCTCCGTAGCCTGGCGATACGTGTTGGAGAGCACCATCATCTTATGCATCGCCTTCAGGCTCCACTTCTTCTCGACAAACTGCGTCGCGAGATAGTCGAGCAGCTCGCGATGCGAAGGCCGATCGCCGTTGATCCCGAAATCGCTCGGCGTCCGCACGATGCCTTCGCCGAAGTGGTGCTGCCACAGGCGATTTACCATCACGCGCGCCGTCAGCGGATTCGCCGGCGACCCGATCCATTCGGCCAGCGCCAGCCGCCGGCCCGAGCTTCCGCCGACAAAGGGAATCTCCGCAGCCTTGTCGTTGCCCGTTACCGCCTGAAGAAATCCCGGTGTGACCGCCTCGCCGCGGCTCGATAGATCGCCGCCCGCCAGGACATAAGTCGACGCTAAGTCCGGAACCTGCGGCGGCACCACGTCCGATACCGAGTAGGCCACGGCGCGGTAACGCGCCATCAGTTCGCGAGCTTGCCGTGCGGCATCGGTCGCCTCCCGCCACGCCGCTTTCTGCTCCGCGGTGAACGAGGTGTCTTTCGCGTTCTTCAACGCCGCCATGAAGTCCGGGCGCGGCTCGGGCTTGCCATCCTCTTTCGCGGTCTTCCGGTCTCCAGGGGTGGTCGTGGTGGACCCAGTCCCCTGGGAGCGGTACTGCGCGCGCAGGCCGGCCTCCATGTTCCGCAGCGCCGCGTCGGCCTCATCGGACTTATCCTCGTAAATCCGCAGCTTGTCGCGCATCGCCTTCATGCCGCCCTCGGCGTCGCTGAATGGCGCGTCCCGGTTGTCCACCTTCATCGGTGCGAAGAAAGCCTGCAGGCGGTAAAAATCGCGTTGAGGGATCGGGTCGTACTTATGGTCGTGGCATCGCGCACAGCCCACAGTGAAGCCCAGGAAAACCTGTCCCACCGTTCCGGTCAGTTCGTTCAAAACATCCTGCCGCAGTTGTGTCTTGAAGTTCGCGTCGGCCTCCCAGGTGCCCATTCGAAGGAAGCCCAGCGCGACCAGGCGGTCGCTCCGCCCGCCGTTCGCGCCCCCGCGCCCCCGGCCGGCATCTCATCACCGGCAAGCTGTTCCTCGACGAATCGATCGTAAGGCTTGTCCTGATTGAACGAGCGGATCACGTAGTCGCGATACCGCCAAGCAGTCGGACGCTCGCCGTCAATCGCGAAGCCATCCGACTCGGCAAAACGCGCCAGGTCGAGCCAGTGGCGGGCCCATCTCTCGCCATACCGCGAATCCGCGAGCAGCTTGTCTACCACCTTTTCATACGCATCCGGCGCCGCGTTGTTCTCGAACTCCTGAATCTCTTCCGCGGTCGGCGGCAATCCGATCAAGTCGAAGTACACGCGCCGCAGCAGGGCGCGCTTGCTTGCGGGAGGTGCGGGATTCATGCCGTTGGCCTCCAGCTTCTCAAGCACAAAGGCGTCAATCGGGTTGACAACCCACGCCGCATTCTTCACTTGCGGAATCGCCGGAGCCACCGGCTTGTGCAGCAGCCAGTCCAAATGCGAATCCAATTTCTTTGCCGTCTTCGGAACGGCCTGCAAATGGTCGATTGCTTCGGCCAGCGCTGTCGACGCTTCCGCGGAAAGCGTGCCGCCCATCGGCATCTTGGGGGTCCGCTCACCCCGCACATATTGCATCAACAGCGACTGCTTCGAATCTCCCGGTTCCAGCGCCGGACCGTGTTTGCCACCGCCCAAAACCGAGCTCAGGCTTGCCATACTCAGTCCGCCGGCCGGGCTCGCCGAACCATGGCACCCGGCGCAGTTGGCCTTCAGCAAAGGCGCGATCTTTTCGTTGAACAAAGCCTCGTTTGAGACAGAGCGGGCCGCCTGTCCGAAGCACAGGCCCGTGACGGCGCTAATGGAAAAGGCAGTCGCAAGCAATACACGCATGGAGCCCCCCAGGATGGTTCACCTGGAATTATACACTTCCCGCTGCCCGTCTGCCGCCCACACCTTCCTGTTGCTTTCCCAAATGAAATCTGTCACACTTCCTGTTGGAAACCCAATAGAGGTATGAAGGACAAGACCGACGTTCTGCAAGGCACCCTGGCGCTCATGGTGCTCAAAACTCTCGATGTTCTTGGCCCTCTCCATGGCTACGGACTCGCCCGGCGAATCGAGCAGATCAGTGGCGACCTTCTCACAGTCAATCAAGGCACCCTGTATCCCGTCCTACTCAAGCTGGAGCAGGAAGGCTCCATCGACTCCGAATGGGGTGCTTCCGAGAACAACCGTAAGGCTCGCTTCTATAGACTCACTCGCGACGGCCGCAAACAACTGCGAGCCGAAACTCAAGGTTGGGAACAGACGGCGGCCATCATCGGGCGGTTCTTCGCCGTCAAAGCCGAAGATCTGAAATGAGAACACTCAGGCGATTCTTTAGGCGCCTGACTTCGTGGGCGACCGCCCGGCGCGACGAAGAGCGCTTGCGCGCCGAAATTGAAGATCACCTCGCCCTGCAAACCGCCGAAAATATCCGGGCCGGCCTGTCCCCCCTCGAAGCGCGCCGCCAGGCCGTCCTGAAGTTCGGAGCAGTCGAATCCATGAAGGAAAGCTATCGCGACCAGAGAGGATTGCCTTTCCTCGAAACGTTGATACAGGACACCCGCCACGCCCTGCGCCGCTTGGGAATGGCCCCGGCCTTCACCATAGCCACCATCCTGACGCTTGCGCTCGGCATAGGCGCGACCACTTCGATTTTCACTCTCGCCCATGCCGTTCTCCTGAAATCGCTGCCCGTAGCGAATCCCGCCGAACTGTACCGCCTCGGCAGGGAATCCCATTGCTGCTACGTGGCGGGGTACAGCCAGGATAAGGAGTTCTCCCTTGTCTCGTACGATCTGTACAGATATCTGCGCGACAACACCAAAGGCTTTTCCGAACTAGCCGCTTTTCCGTCGCTTCAGCTTCAGTTTGGCGTCCGCCGCTCGGGCCGGTCTGATCCCGCCCAAACCTGGCCGGGCGAGTTCGTCTCCGGCAATTACTTCACCATGTTCGGTATTTCAGCGTATGCCGGCCGCGCGTTTACACCGGACGACGATCGGGCCGGCGCTCCGCCGGTCGCAATCATGAGCCATCGCTTATGGCAGCAAAGGTATGGAGCGGATCCATCGGTCGTCGGCGGCGTCTTCAATATCGATGACAAGCCGTTTACCGTGGTGGGAATCGCCCCGCCGGATTTCTTCGGCGACACCCTGCGCGGAACTCCACCCGATTTCTTTCTCCCGCTGAACACCGAGCCATTCGTCCAGACCGACACTGACCTGAACAAGTACGACACACACTGGCTGGAATTGATCGGCCGCCTTCAGCCAGGCGCGACACCCGCCTCTGTCGAGGCTGAAATGCGTGTCGCCCTCAAGCAGTGGCTGCGCGCGCACTGGAACGAGATGAGCCCCAACGATCGCGCCAGATTTCCCGAGCAAACCCTGTTCCTCAGCCCCGGAGGCGGTGGCATCGCCAGCATGCGCGAACAATACAGTCACTGGCTTCAGATCCTGATGACGGTTACGGGGTTTGTGCTGCTCATCGTCTGCGCCAACGTAGCCAACCTCATGCTCGTTCGCGGCATGGAGCGGCGCCGGCAGACATCTTTGAGCATGGCGCTGGGCGCGCGAACCTTGCGTCTCGTCAGGCAGCCTCTCATCGAAAGCATCCTGCTCTCTTTGTTTGGCGGCGCGGCGGGTCTCGCGGTCGCCTACGCGGGAACACGGCTGATTCTGCATTTCGCATTCCCCCCGGCTGCCGGCCTGGCCGGCGTGCCCATCGGCGCGGGGCCTTCCCTGCCGGTGCTGCTGTTCGCCTTTGCCGCTTCGCTCTTGACGGGCGTTGCTTTCGGCATCGCCCCGGCGTGGATGGCCACACGCGTAGATCCCATTGAAGCCCTGCGCGGAGCCAGCCGCGCCACCGCCCGCACGGGCTCGCTTCCCAGAAAGACGCTCGTCGTGCTCCAGGCCGCGCTGTCTCTGGTCTTGCTCTCGACTGCGGGGCTGCTCACGGTCGCCTTACAGACTCTCGAGAATCAAAATTTCGGATTCGAACAGGACCGGCGTCTCGTCGCCACCATGAATCCAAGGCTGGCCGGCTACCGCCCCGCGCAGCTCTCGATACTGTACAGGCGCGTCCACGATTCCATCGCTAGCCTTCCCGGCGTATCTTCCGTCGCCCTCTGTCTGTACTCACCGCAGAACGGCGGGGGCTGGGGTTCCGGCGTGTGGGTAGCCGGGCAGCCCGATCCAGGGCCCAGGGATCGGAACGTCGCCTCGTGGAACCGGGTCACCGCGGGATACTTCGATGTCATCGGAACTCCTGTCCTCAGGGGCCGCGGAATCTCCGAACAGGATACGGCGGCCTCGCCGCACGTGGCAGTCGTCAGTGACGCCTTTGCGCGGAAGTTTTTCCGCAACGAAGATCCCATCGGCAAACACTTCGGCCGGACGCCGGAAACAAGCCGTGAATACGAGATCGTGGGCGTGGTTAAGGATGCGCGCTACCTGACATACAATCACGAACAGTCGATTGTCCCATCGTTCTTCCTGCCCGAAACCCAAGCCGAATACGCGCAAACCAACCTGGGCTCACTCTTTCTGCGCGACATAGTCATCGCCACCCGGCCGGGAGCTAACCTCTCCATCGCGCAGGTGCGCCAGGCCATGGCTTCCGTGAATCCCGATCTGCCGGTTATTTCGATGCGCACTCTCAGCGAACAGGTAGCCAGTCAGTTTACCCAGCAGAGGCTGATCGCGCGCCTCACCTCGTTCTTTGGACTTCTCTCGCTGGTCTTAGCCTCGATCGGGCTATACGGCGTCACAGCCTACAATGCCGGTCTCCGCACCGGCGAGATCGGCGTGCGTATTGCGTTGGGCGCCGATCGCGGCCAAATCGTCGCGCTAGTGCTGCGAGGCGCATTCGCGCTGGTCTTTAGTGGACTCATCATCGGACTGCCATTGACCTTTGCCGCAGGAAGATTTCTGGGCAGTCAACTTTACGGCATGAATCCCTACAATCCCGTTGTGACGCTGGCAGCCGTCGCCGCATTGGGATTGGCGGCCTTGGCCGCCGCGTTGATTCCAGCCCTTCGGGCAAGCTCGATTTCGCCGTTAGATGCCTTGCGCGCCGAGTGACTCGCCGCCGCTACCGCTGCTTGAGCGCCTCCAACTCTTCCGGTGTTCGCGGCCAGTCCTCCCGCAACAATCGCGAAAGTGCCCGGTCCGCCAGCAGCCTGCCGCCCGTCTGACAGGTGGGGCAATAGTTGGTTTCGTTCGACGCATACCGTATGCGCTGGATCTTGCCGCCGCAGCGGGGACATGCTTTGCCATACTTCCCATGCACCGCCATCTCCTCGCGAAACGCCGTCACCTTTTCCGGGAACTTCCCATTCGCCTCCCCGCGCAGCCGGTCCACCCACTCTGTCAGGACTTCGCGAATCGCCCCGTGCAGGCGAGCCGTCTCCTCCTGCGGCAACTTCACAGTCATCGCGACAGGACTGAGCTTCGCCCTGTGCAATATCTCATCCGAGTAAGCGTTGCCGATCCCGCTGAACAGGCGTGGATCCGTCAGCGCCCGCTTCAACGTGTGATTCTCGGATTTCAGAACTGCGGCGAACGCTCCGACAGATGCCTCGAGAGGTTCGAGCCCAAGAGTTGCGGGCGGCGAATTCAGCACGTGGATCTGCGCGCGGTGCTGCGTACCCGCCTCGGTCAGCGTGAGCGTGCCGTTATCGAATTCGAATGCCGCCTGCGGCGCGCGCTTGCCGTTCCAATGCAGCCGCCCCGCGATCATAAGGTGGATCGCCAGCCACAACCCGTGGTCGAAACCCAGAACGATGCGCTTACCGGCGCGGCGCACCTCGGTGACCGTGTGCCCGTAGAGGTCGGTCATCACAGGTTCCACCGTGCGCAGCAGGAACGGGCCGCGAATCGTCGCCTTCCGCAGCCCTTGTCCGATCGCGCGCGACCTCAGGGCTTCCACATAAACTTCGACGTCGGGCAGTTCGGGCATCGTGCTCCGGGCGATGCCGTCAATTGGCCGTGCCCGAATCTTTGGCGGGCGCGCCCTTGCCGCTACGCTTCAGCTCGCGCTCCCGTTCCAGCACCGTGACGCCTTGCGTGATCCATTCCGGCGCGGCCGTGTCCTTGAGGTAGTGATCGAACCATGCGTTGATGCGTCTGTGGTAATCCAGTTGATTCGCCTTTTGCGCCACCGCGTGGTTCTCCCCTTCATAAACCAGCATCACCACCGGCTTGCCAGCGCGGCGGGCGGAGTTATACAGTTCGATATCCTGGTGCCAGTCCGATGCGCCGTCATGGTCGCCCACACTTAGCAGCAAAGGCGCACTCAGTTTGTTGGCGAAATAAACAGCGGAGTTACGTAGATATGCTTGCGGATCTTCATACAGCGGAACTTCCATTCGCTCCTGTCCCACCTCGACGTGATTCGTCTCCGGTCCGCCACTATTCCAGTAGATCTCGCCATAACTACTGGCCAGGTTAGTCAGCGGCCCGCCCGCCACCCCGGCGGCGAACATATTCGTCTGGGTGAGCAGGAAAGTAGTCTCGTATCCGCCCCAGGAATGGCCCACCAGGCCGACCCGTTTGGCGTCGATCATCCCGCTTTCCAGCACTTTCTTCACACCGGAGGTCACACAGTCCAGGGCCGATAGTCCCGGCGCTCGCGGACGAAAGATAATGTCGGGTCGATACACGAAATAACCGTTCTGGGTCCATACCGCCGCATTGTAAGTGGTCCGTTCGCTGGGAGCGGTCCAGTTATGTAGCTGCGTGCTCATGATCTCGTAAATTTGCACGATCATCGGGTACTGTTTGCCGCGCTCGTAGTTAGCCGGATAATACAGCGCGCCCTGCAGGCGTTCGCCGTGCGAGTTCTTGTAATCGATCAACTCCGCGCGGCCCCACGAGTACTGTGCGGCAAACGGATTGGTATCGCTCGCCTTCTGAGGGTTCTTTAGATCCGCATCCGGCCGTGAAGTAATTCGGCGATTGGTTCCATGCGCCGGCCTGATACACCAGCGTATCGGCGTTCTTCGCCTTCTCCAACCCGCGCACGCTCTGCTCCGTAAACACCAGCCGTTCCGCCTTGCCGTTCTCCAGGCGCGCATAGCCGGAGCGCTTCGTCCACCGGCCTTCCAGGCTGAGATACACAGGTTTGTCGAGGTCGATCCATTCCGTGTCTTCTCCGCCGCGCCCACCCCGCCCGCCACGGCCCCCGCCGGGCTGCGGCGTAGTACGTGCATAGCGGTGGCGGATCTCTTCGCCGCTCCCGTCGGTCAGCCGTCGCGCCTTGCCCGCCCCATCGGGAAACAGTTCCCACAAATCGTAAGCGTCGTACACGATCACGCTGCGGTCGTTCTTCGTCCAGCCCGCGATTCCGTACGCCGGCTTCTGTCTCACCGGATAATCGTTCTCCAGGTTGACGAACTTCGCCGGCGCGTCCTTACTGATATCGCTAGTGGCGCCGCTCTCCAGGTCGTAGACCCAGAAATGGCCGTCTTGAAAATTCATCGCGTAGCGGCCGCCGGGGCTGAAATCCACCGGCGGAATCAAATGCTTCGCCACCCTGGTCCGCTCCCCCGTTGCCAGGTCGACCTTGTACACGTCGGTGAACGGACGTCCAAACATCGCGTCGTTCTGGTACGGCACGCCATCCAGTGCCAGCGCGCGTCCGCCGTATTTCGCCACCCGCACCTGCTCCTTCACGTTGGTGGCGAGAGGTATCAGTCGTCCGCCGCTGGACACGTGCCACGCCGCTAGCATATTGCGATCGCGATCGCGCGTCGCGGTCAGCTTCTGCTCGCTGATCACGTTCTCGTCCTTCCAGTGCCACACCTCCACCGTCGCCGGGTCCTCGTCGGACTTCTTTCCGGCCGGCTTCTTCAGCCACTCCGCAATCCCCACGTACACCACCGCCCCGTCTTCCGACCACTGAGGCGGCCGCGACGCGACGATGCGCCGCGGCGTATCCACCCGCGCCGAGCGCGTCTCGCCCAGATTCTTCCATGCCTGCACGGCGTAGCTTTCGCCGTCGAAGCCCTCCTGCTTGACACTGCGCAAGGCCGCGAGGTCGCTCGATTCCTTGCGCCACGCCAGCGCTGTAAACAGGGCCGGTCCGCTATCCAGAACGCGCAGCGACCCCGCCTTGGGTTCGAATACCTGAATCGCATTTCCGGTGCGACCCTCCACTCCGACCGTGATTGCCAGGTTGGTCCCATTGTCCTGCCAGGCAAACCCCGTGACGTTGCCAAAGGTGGTGTCGATCCCGGTGGCGAGATTGCGCACCGTGAGCGTGGAACCCGCCGGGTCGCTGGGCTCCGCATTACCGCCGCGCCCCGCGCCGCCGCCGCCGGCTTCGCGCGTAGGAGGGTAGCGCCGGAACGCCAGAAACGCAGCATCGCCGGAAAATGCCAGAGATTGCACGTCATCCACAGTGGTCACCGCCCCTGTGGCCAGTTCCAGCACGGTCATCTTGTTCTGGACCGGCTTTTTCGCCTTCTTGAGCTTGTCCTGCTCCGCTTCGGAAACCGTGGCCTCGCAGGCCAGCCACCGCGAATCGGCCGAAAATGCGGGGCTCGAGCAGAACGCCAGTGCCTGTGTCTTGCCGCCGCCCGCCGGCCCCACGCGCAATTCGTCATTCTTATCCGTACGCCGGATTTCGTGCGCCAGCCACTTGCCGTCGGGCGAAAGCGCCGCCGGACCGAGCGTCTCCCACCGCCCGTAATCGGCCGGTTTTAAGGTCGGTTTGAGCTGTGCGGGCGCAGCGAACACAAAGCTCGCCGCCAGGGCTAAAACACGAAGCGTGAATGGCGCCATATGGAACAAGATTCTACCGCAACCCATGCGACTCCAATCAGAGTCGCGACCGTAAGGGAGCGTTTGTCCCCAGCGCATCCCTATCCCGACACCACCGCCCCATCCTCCGGCGTATCATATGAACATTGTCATCATGGGTAAACGCATCGCGGGCATCGGTCTGGGGGTACTGATTGTCAACAGCGGCTATATCGCCGCGTTCGCCCAGCCCACCATTTTCTACATGGGCAACGTCCTGCTGCATCTGGGGCTCGGCCTGGCCCTGATGGCCTGCGCCGCCGTGTGGGCCCGCCGCTATCCCTGGGTGAGCGCCGCCTTCCTGCTCTCGGGACTGCCGGCGATTTACCTCGCAGTCGGCGGCAACACCATGGATCACCGCTGGGTGCTCTGGCTGCACATTGTCCTCGCCGCCTTCGCCGTGGGGTTCGCCGGCCTGCGCCTCTTCCACTCTCCCGTCTCGCGCGCCTGGCGATTAGCCTTCGTGTACGCCGCCGCCGCGCTGATCCTCCTGCCCGCGGCCGGCGCGCTCTACCACCACGCCCGCCCCAATCCGAACGACCGCATACAGAACCCCATCCTCGCGCCCGTCTCCATGGACCAGGAAGGCGCCGGCTCACACTCGCCCTTCGCCCCCTCCTCGGCGCAAACCAATACCGGCGCCATCATCCCTTCGAACTTCTTCATGGATTCCGAGTTCTGCGGCAACTGCCACAAGGACATCTACGAGCAGTGGAAGTCTTCCATGCACCACTTCGCCTCGTTCAACAACCAGTTCTACCGGAAGTCCATCGAGTACATGCAGGACGTAGTGGGCACGCGCCCCAGTAAATGGTGCGCGGGTTGTCACGATCACGCCGTCTTCTTCAACGGCCGCTTCGACCGCCCCATCAAGGAACAGATCGATACGCCGGAAGCGCAGGCTGGTCTCGGCTGCATGTCCTGCCACGCCATCGTCCACGTGGGAAGCACCATGGGCAACGCCGATTTCACGGTGGAGTACCCACCGCTCCACGAACTGGCCTCCAGCAGGAACAAGTACATCCGCGCCATCGACTATTTCCTGACCTATCTCAACCCCAGGCCGCACAAAGCCACCTTCATGAAGCCCTTCATGCGCGAGCAATCGGCCGAGTATTGCGCCTCCTGCCATAAGGTGCACCTCGACGTTCCCGTGAACAGCTACCGCTGGGTGCGCGGGTTCAACGATTACGACAACTGGCAGGCCAGCGGCGTTTCCGGACAGGGCGCGCGCTCGTTCTACTATCCGCCCAAAACCTCGGCCTGCTCGGATTGCCACATGCCGTTGGTCGCATCGAAAGATCCCGGCAACCGCGACGGCAAGGTCCACTCGCATCGCTTTCCCGCCGCCAATACGGCCGTGCCCACCGCGAATCAGGACGCGGCGCAACTGAGCGCCACCGAGCAGTTTCTGAAGTCCGGCTTCATCACCGTGGACATCTTCGCCGTGTCGCCGGCCGACGATCACGCCGGACAGACAGCCATGCAGCGGCGTACCGAAACCGTGCAGGCCATGTCCACCTTCGCCGTCGGAGAAGAGGCCGAGCAGAACGCGGCAGCCGTGATTCGCGAGGTGGGCAAGGTGTCGGCGCCTGTCGGCGTAGCAGGCAGCGCGTTGAACCCGGGCAGCACCGCGCGCGTCGACGTAGTGGTTCGCACGCGCAAGATCGGTCACTTCTTCCCGGGCGGCACGGTGGACGCGTTCGATGTCTGGCTGGAACTGCAAGCTCGGGACGCCACCGGCCGCATCGTATTCTGGAGCGGCAGCGTAACCGAAAATGGCAAGGGACCCGTCGAACCGGGCGCGCACTTCTACCGCTCGTACCAACTGGATGGCGACGGTAACCCGATCAACAAGCGCAATGCCTTCCAGGCGCGCAGCGTCCTGTACGTGCGCCTGATTCCGCCGGGAGCGGCCGATGTCGCGCACTTCCGAGTGAAGGTGCCGCGCGATGCTCAGGGCCCCATCCAATTCACCGCGAAGCTGAACTACCGCAAGTTTTCCCGCTATTACACGCAATTTTCATACGCCGGGCAGCCCAAGCCGGGCCAGGACCCAGCCCTCCTGACGCGCGATCGCAACGGGCTGGAGTATTCCTTCAACGCATCTTCGATTCCCGCCAACGTCTCCGGCAAGATCCGCGACTGCATCCCGGACCTGCCGATCGTGACGCTCGCTGAGGCGAAAGCGTCCATCCCCCTCGGCGAGAGTCCCTGGACCCCCGTGGTACGCAAGCAGGACCGCGAACGCTGGAACGATTGGGGCATCGGGCTCCTCCTACAGGGCGACCTGAAAGGCGCCGAGTACGCCTTCCGCAAAACCACCGAAGCCGAACCCGAGTACGCCGACGGCTGGCTGAACGTAGCGCGCGCGCTGATTCAGGAAGGCGAGACCGACGCCGCCAAACCATATATCGCCAAAGCGCTCGCAATCAATCCGGAATTGGGCCGCACCTGGTTCTTCAATGCCGCGATTCAGAAGGCGGATGGTGATTACGATGGAGCCTTGCAGTCCCTGGAAAAAACGCGCGCCAAATACCCGCGTGACCGAGTGGTGCTGAACCAGATCGGCCGCCTATTGTTTTTGAAGCGGGATTACCTGGGAGCGGTGTCGGTGCTCCATCAGGTGGCGGGCGTGGATCCCGAGGACGTCCAGATGCACTACACGCTGATGCTCGCCTATCGCGGTCTGGGCGACGGAGCCGGCGGCCGCCCGCGAGGAACAACTCTTCCGCCGCTTCAAAGCAGACGAAGCCTCGCAATCCATCACCGAGCGTCGCCGCCGCCAGCAGCCCGAAGACAACAACGAGCGCCAGGCAATCCACGAACACGAAAGCGCCATCACCGATCCGCGTTGAGTCTCGGTGGGACAGACGATCGCCGTTAGTCGTCTGTCAACTAATCAGGTCTGTCATGCTTCGTCATCGAGTCTCACTCGACGCCCGCCGCCCTCCACCCGCCGAACGCCCCCTCTAATCGCGCCGCCACCGCCAGCGCGATATCCTCCCTCCACGGCGCCGCGACAATCTGCACGCCGATCGGCAACCCGCTCGCGGAAGTGCCGCACCGCACCACGGCGGCCGGCCATCCGGCCACGTTGTACGCCATCGTGTGGCTGAAGCCGCGGAAGTTCTCTTCTTCTGTGGACGCGCCATGTGGCAGCGCGGCGTGCGCATAAACCGGGCATACTAATACGTCGTAGCGACCCAGAAATGCCCGCATCGCCGCGCGGTAAGCGTCCCACTCCGCCCAATATCCGGCCAATCCCGAGACGCTCGTGCGGTATGCTTCCAGCTTGTCCAGCCAGCCGGTAAGCAGCGGATGCACTTGCGTGGAACCCAAGCCTTCCAGATACTCCCGCAATCCATCGCCCCCATCCGCGCCCAACAGTTTCATCTCCAGACTGTAGGCCTGTTCGAGGCACGCTGGCCGTTCCTCCTCCATCGCCGCCACCTCTCCCGCCAGCGCGCCTGCTGCCGCGCGGACCACGCCCGCGACCTCGGCATCCGCCGCCGCAAAGCCGTTATCCGTAAAGAACGCGACGCGCAACTGTCTAAGTCTGACGCGTGCGGGATCGTGGAAAGGCATGTCCACCACTGTCGCGTCGCGCCCATCGCCGCCAACCAGCAGCGGCATCATGGTGCACAAATCCTCCACGTAGCGTGCCATCGGACCGATTTGCCAGAGCGCTTCGATCCAGCCGCCCGCCGGTGGAAAGTGACCGGTACGCGGCAGCCGCCCCGAGGTCGGCTTGATGCCGGCGATACCGCAGAATGCGGCAGGCAGCCGCACGCTGCCCGCGGCATCGCTGCCCAATCCCATGGGGGAGCCGCAACTGGCGATCAGCGCCGCTTCTCCCCCGCTGCTGCCGCCCGACGTGCGCGCCGCGTCGTAAGGATTACACGTCGCCCCGAACATCAGGTTGTCGCTCTCGAAAGCAAACAGCAAGTCAGGCAGATTGGTTCGTGCAATCGGGATCGCACCCACGCGCCGCAGACGGGCCACCAGCGTGGCGTCTTTGTCGGAGACCGGCGCGCAGCGCCGTCCCCACGTGCCCGCGGTGCAAACCCTTCCTTCAAGCTCAATGGAATCTTTGATGCTGAACGGAACGCCGCAAAGCGGTCCGGCGTCGACGCCCCGCGCTAGCGTTTCATCGGCGGCGCGCGCGGCGGCGACCGCCTGTTCGCCAAACACCTCAATCACGGCGTGAATCCGCGGATTCACTGCGGCGATTCGTGCCAGGTGCGCCTGCACCAGTTCCACGGACGAGATGCTGCGCTCGCGAATCAGGCGCGCCTGATGTGTAGCGGAGAAGCGGAGAATTTCCTGCATGGCAATGGTAGCGTAATCTACCAGTCTGACAGGTTGAGAATGGTAGGGCGGACCCCCGGTCCGCGCGGCGCGGGTCCCCCTGGACCCGCTTCTCGCGGTTCAGAGTCTCACTCGACGCGTCTTGTTCCCAGACCGGGGACGGGTGATATCCTCGGACTGATGGCAGACTATCGTATGGGTGATGTAGGCGGTACGCCGGGAGGATTGGGCCACTTTCTGCTCGGCTTTGCCATGACCTGCGTGGGAGGCTACCTGCTGTCCAATCAGGTAATGGTGGGCACCTCCTACTGGAACTTCTACGGCACGAATACCTTCGGCATCACGCTGCTGCCCATGTTAATCGGCATCGGCCTGCTCTTCTTCAGCGGACGCAACATCCTCGGCTGGCTGCTGACCGCCGGCGGAGCGCTCTTCATTTTTGCCGGCGTCATCGCCAACCTGCACATCTATTTTCAGCCCACCAGCCTCTTCAATACCATGATCATGCTGATCCTCCTGGCCGGCGGCCTGGGTCTGATTGCGCGCGCCCTCCGTCCGCATCGCGGCAGCGCGTCCGATTGATCCCCTGTCATCGCCGTGCACCGCCCAACAGGAGCACCGCGAATACCAGATTGCATGTCGCCGCCAAGTAGAGCGTGCCCGCCCCCAAATCATCCAGCACCGGCAGGGGCAGCACACTATGCCCCGGACCTGCCGCATACAGGAATCCGATGACCGACAGCAGCAGAAAAACACCTCCTGCAACTGACCGCGCCACTCGCCCGTCTCCGCCCCATCGCCGCGCGGGCGCCGCACCTTTCGGAAATGCCAACGACAACAGGACGGACGCGGCAATCACTGCGCTAATGATCCCCAGCGACAAGCCGATCGGGAATCTGCCGCCGTAGAGATGGTCCAGCCACACCATCTTCAAACCGACGAATGCCAGCACCAGGGCCAGCCCATGCTTCAAAATGTGGAAGCGATCCATGGCTCCCGCCAGCAGGAAGAACATGGCCCGAAGCCCCAGCACCGCGAAGACATTGGATGTGTAGACTACGAACGGTTCCCTGGTCACCCCGAAGACAGCCGGCACCGAATCCACCGCGAACAGCAGGTCCGTGGTTTCGAGAAAGAGCAACACCACCATTAACGGCGTGATGTGGCGGATTCCGTTCACCGTGACCAGGAACCGGGATCCGTGAAACTCACCGGTAACCGGGAAAACGCGCCGCACCCAGCGGATCACCAGGCTGTCGTCCGGGTTGAGTGCCTGCTCCTTCTGCAACGCCATGCGGATTGCGGTCACGATCAGGAACAGGCCGAAGAGAGTCATGACCCATTCAAAGCGCACTAGCGCCGTGCCCGCCGCGATAAAGAGTCCGCGAAAGATCATCGCTCCCACTACGCCGTAAAACAGCACCTTGTGCTGGTACCGCGAGGGGACCGCGAAGTAGCGGAACACCAGGACAAACACGAACATATTGTCCACCGAGAGCGATTCCTCCACTACGTATCCCGCTAGAAACTCCAGGCTGAGCTGCCGGCCAACCTCTGGGGAATGGCGGGCAGCGGCGAATAGATACAGGACGTAACTGAACGCCAGCGCCAGTGAGATCCACACTGCCGTCCACGCCGCCGCGTTGCGAAACGAGATCTCTCGCTCCTGGCGGTGGAACGCCAGGTCGACGGCCAATAAGACCGCCACCAACCCGGTGAAGGCCGCATACAGCCACCAATAGTCCACAAGGGGAAAGACCACTCCGTTCATCCCTTGAGGTTATTGCACATCATAGGCCAGTCTCAATCGCCTGCGTTAAAGGGTGCATTAACCGCTTTGGGGCAAACCGACCACGGATGCCGCAAACTGGGGACTCTCTCGAAAATGCGAGCCGCCCCCGGTGACAGACGAGACTGGCATGGGTTCCGCCGTCGTCGCGGAACCCGCTGCCAGCCCCGTCTGTCACCGGGTTGACGGCCACACGGCCCCTATTTTCATTTCCCCGGTTTGCCCCCGGTAAGACACGCCAATTTCGCCATGTGCAACAAAAACTGGCCCTCTGTGGCGGGGCATCACCGCGCTACAATGCGATTTCCTATGCCCCTAGACCGTCGAAGGCGATGTGCAGCCGCCCTGCTCCTGAGCGTCCTCGCGATCGCGTTGCCATCGCCGTTGCACTGCCAGTCCGCCACCACCGGCGCCCTGGCCGGCGCCGTCACCGATGCCGGCGGTGGTACCCTTCCGCACGTCACCGTCACGCTGGCCAACTCCGCCACCATGGCGACCCAGACCGCCGTCACCGGAGATAACGGCGCCTACACCTTCTCCCTGCTTTCTCCCGGCACCTACCAAGTGCAATTCGCCGCCCCTGGATTTAAGACCGCCCGCATCTCCCCGGTGGCCGTCAATGTCGGCGAAGCCCCCACACTGGATGCCGCCCTCGAGCGCGGCGAAACCGCCGAGCCCGTCCCCTGCCAGTGCCGACTCAACGTCACCACCTCCTCCACCAGCACCTCCGTCGATTCCAAAACCATCACTGCCGTCCCGCTGACCACGCGCAATTTCACGCAGATTCTATCCATGGTCTCCGGATCCGCCGCTGATGTCAATAACGCCGGCACCCTGGGCCGCGGCACGCGCAGTGTCAACGTCAACGGTAATACCAGCGCAGGCTCCTACACCCTCGATGGCTCGGTCGCCCCCAGCGCCGTGCCTAACCCTGACACAATTTCGGAACTAAAGATCCAGACTTCTCAATATGATGCGGTCTACGGCGCACAAGTTCCCAGCACTGCTCTCATCACCAAAAGCGGCGAGCATGAACTTCACGGCGACGCCTGGGAGTTTGTCCGCAACGACGTGTTCAATGCCAACTCTTTCTTCCGTGCCAACACCGGTCAGTCCAAGCCCAAGCTCAAGCAGAACCAGTTCGGCACTACCTTGGGCGGCCCCGTTCGCGCCAGGAAACTATTCTTCTTCGGGTCTTACCAGGGCACGCGGCAGATCAATGGACTCGACACCACCTCCACCTCCAACCCCATCCTTCCGCCCCTGACCAACCTCCGTTCCGCCGCCGCGCTGGCCGCCCAATTCTGCCCCGCCAACCACCCGCTGGACAGCCGTTACCTGACCTTCGCCGGTGGAAAGCAGTTGGATTGCCGCAATCAAACCACCGACACCACCGCGCCCATCAATCCCGTGGCTCTCGGCATCCTGCAACTCAAGACGAAGACCGGCGACTGGCTGGTCCCGAATCCCCAGACGCTTCTCACTACCGGCAGCAACGCGGGTCTCGGCTTCTCCTCTTATAGCCTGCCCTCCACTTACAACGAGAACCAATACCTCATCAATGGCGACTATCTGGCCACACCCAGGAACACGCTCGCCGCCCGAGCCTATCTCGCCACCATCGATCAGTACCGCACTTTCGGATCTCCGCAGGGCTACCCCGGCACGCCGATGGTTCCAGGGCAGGGAACTCCGCAATCACTCGCCGCCCACGATTATGTCGCCAGCCTCAACCTCACCTCAACCTTCCGCAAGACGCTGATGAGCGAAGCCCGCATGAGCTTTACGCGCTCCACACAGACCGCGCATGGCGATGGCACTCCGTCCGCCACTTCCCTGGGGATGACGCCGGCCGACCGTTTCGTCGACCAGCCGCCGGAGATGAACGTGCTCGGTCCGTTAGGCAGCTTCCGCGTCTTCGGCACGCTGGGCAACGATTTCGCCACCGAGAACAAATATTACTCGTGGACCGATAACCTGGCATGGGTCCACCGCAGTCACCGGACGCGCGCGGGCGGCTTCTTCCTCACCCAGAACAACACCCGGGACGACCCCGGCACCGCGCGCGGCCGGCTCTATTTCCAGACCTTCAGCGATTTCCTGCTGGGACTCAGCGCCGACGGCAATCTTAGCCCTTCCGGTCGCAGCAACATACAGTCCCTCCAGGCCGGCGAAGGCGTCGGACCCCGCGGCGAAGTGCAGTACCACTACCGCAGTTACTACGGCGCCGCGTACCTGCAGAACGATTACAAAGTTAGTCCGCGCCTGACTCTGAATTTGGGTCTGCGCTGGGAATATGTCGGCCCGGCGCTCGATACCACGGGCGCCATCGGCAACGCGTGGCCCGACCTGCTGCGCCAGGCAGCAATTCCGCCAGCGTCGGGCACGCTCGCAGGCAACACGGTCGCCGCCAATTACGACGCGAAGCTGATCAACCCTTATAGCGGTCAGCCTTTCGGCACGCCGCCCGCCGGTGTCCTCGTACGATCCACCAGCAGTCAATATCGCAATGCCGCGCCGTTGGATACTCTTGCGCCGCGCTTCGGTTTCGCGTGGCAGCCGTTGGGCGCGGGCGGACGCCTCTCGGTGCGCGGAGGCTACGGATTCTTCTACCAGACCGCCGGGCTTCCCCAATTCACCGCTCCGCCGTTCGCCCAGGCCTTCACCAACGCGGATTCCAGTAATAACTTCTCCAGCCTGCAAAAGCCTTTCCCCACCACCACGCTCGGCTACATATTGCGTACCCCAACCTCGCAGCTCTCGGACCGCATCGCCGGACCCGACTACGTAGTCCCGCGCCTGCACCAATGGAACCTCAGCACGCAGTTCCGCCTGCTGCGTGGCCTTACCTTTGATGTCGGGTACGTGGGCTCGCGGGGCAGCCGTCTCCTGTTGGCGCGCGGTCTCAACCAACCTCTGCTAGCCTCCGCCGGCAGCCCTGTGAACTGCGGCTACGATGGCGTGGCCGGGGATTGCATCACCACCAGCACCGCGCAGAACGCCGGCCTGCGCGTCCCCATCTTGGGAGAGACACCCACGGCGCTCGCCGCCAATGAGTTCTCCGGAGCGTCGGCTTACCACAGCCTGCAAGTTACCCTTCGTAAGCAGTCCGCGCACGGTCTGGCCTTTCAGACCACTTACACTTACTCGCGTGCCGCCACTAATACCGTCATCTATAACGACCCGAATAATCTCGCGCTAGATTGGGCGCGCTCCGGCTTCGACCGCACGCACCGTTACACAGCGAACTTCGACTATCTGTTACCCGCTCGTCTGAAAGGCTGGACGCTGGCCGGCATCATCATCGTGCAGAGCGGTCTTCCCATGACCCTGTCCGATCCCAACGGTGGCGGCGTCTACGGCCACGCCGCGACGGCCACCGTCACCCTGTGTCCCGGCGCGTCATATGCGAGTCTGGTCACCGCCGGCAACACCGGAGATCGCTTGAACCACTGGATCGACTCCCCCTCCATCTGTGCGCCGGCAGCCATTGGGTCCGACGGGTCCACCGCTTACGGCAACGCTGGCCAGAGCATCATGCAGGGTCCCGGCCAGTTCAACACGGATTTCTCCCTCGGCAAGACTTTCCGCGTAGGAGGGCTTCGCGAAGATGCCGTCCTGGCCTTCCGTACGGAATTCTACAACGCGCTCAATCACCCGCAATTCGCGAATCCCGGCACCTCCCTCAATACCGCCACCTTCGGGGTCATCACGCAAACCGCCGTAGCCCCCCGCCTGATTCAATTCGCCCTCAAGTATCTCTTCTAACGCACCGGTAGGATAGACCACCGCTTTTTGTGGTCAACGCTGCATGGCCCGGACTCGCTCTTCTTCGCGAAGGCGCCATTTGGGTGCACTGACAGGCAATAACCGATGTGGAGATCCCCACGAGGACCCCGAGGAAACCGCCCAGTCGATACAGGTCCATCGCTTCCACGACGAAAGCGGCGACGGCATGTCTTGCTCTGCTCACGCGCGCATCCTTTCTTCCTCCCTGAAGTAACATTGATCACTTATGATTCCGTTGCGTGACTCCGAAAGTTCCTCAACTTACTAGATCATTTATCCCAGGCTTACCGCTCGCCGAAACGATATCCAACCCAAACCGTACCTTCGGTTACGAGATTGCCGCCAAACTGCTGCGTCAGATTAGGTACGTAATGCAGGTCGAACTGCGGACGGATGTACAAATGGTCGGTAAGGAAAAACTGTACCCCCGCGCCGGCATGGGTCTGAAAATGATTGGCATTCCCAACCGGCTCGGACGAACTGGAACAAACAGCCGTCCCTACGCAAGAATTTTGGTTGAATGAGAAGCTCGTTCGAGCTCCGCCGATTCCCCCTTGTAACTGAACCTGGATCTGCTTCTCATTCACCGGAGCATAGATTCCGTTGAAGTCGTAGAAGGTCTGTCGGAACTGCAGCGGACCGTAGTCGTTCTTGGCCGGTTGTAGGTTGACTTCCGCACCCACCCCAAAGTGTTTGTTGAGAAACGCGTCCCCTCCCAGGCCCAGAAAGAAACCGCCCAATCCGGGAGTAGCCTGGCAGTTGGGATCGCCCGACGACGGCGAGCAGGCGCCGAAGGCATTGAACGATGTAGCATTATCCAAGCCTGAGCCATTCGAGCCCACGTGGGCCGTACCGAAACCGATGTTAACGTCGACAGCGCTCTGCGCTTTCGACAGCGGGATATAGGCCGACATCAAGAGAATCGCGGGCAGGTAAACGCGCAAGTATGTCATTTGAACAATCTCCTTTTTCTGAGCGAAAGTTGCATTCGAAAAATACGACGTCGCTCGCATAAGCCACGTTTCACCCCAAAAGCGTGTAACTGATATTCAGATCTTATAAGGGGAGCGGGCGCTGTTTTGGGTAATAGGGGTGAGCGCCCGCTGTCGTAACGGGGATTGCCTAAATAGGCGCCTTCGACAGTGGGATGGTTACATCCCCGCCGGCCAGCCCATTGTTGCTATCTCCGCCCAGCCCTATTTAGTCATGTAACGCAGAACGCTGTCTCCGTCGTCTATCATGGCGAGTAAGTGGCGCGAGAGCGCTCCTTATTTCGTCGCAGGTTTCAGAAACTCGATTGCCCGCTCCAGCACCGCATCGCGCCCGGAGCGAATCTCCGCGACCGTCGGCCGCACCAGAATATCGGGCGCAATCCCTTTGCCAACCCACTCCGTCCCGTCGGGGAACGTATCGCGCTTCGTGCACACGCGAGCCGATCCGCCGCCGGGCAATTGAAAAGGCAGAGGTTGCCCGGTACTCCCGCCGCTCGGTTCGCCGATCATCTTGCCCCGGCCGCTGTTCTTCCAGGCGACCAGGAAATCCTCCGCGGCCGAAAACGTGGCCGGACCAATCAGCACGGCAACCGGTCCCGGAAAGTGCGAACCCTCGCCAGGTTGGATCTTGTCCGCCGGAACTTCCGTCCACTCCATCAGAGTGCCGCGCGCGCGATCGGTGGGATTGTAGCGCCGCATCACCTGCCGCGACCCAGGCACGGGCCGGTCCACCAGCGACCGTATGACCTCGTAGCCGATGCCGCTGCTGCCGCCGCCGTTCAGCCGCAAATCCAGGATGATCGCAGAAGCGGCCGAGATCTTCGGGAAGGACTCCGACCACAGCTTCACCAGATCATTCGTTCCGAAATCGTTGAGCGCCACGTACGCGATGCTCGTCTCCGGCAGCATCCGCCACTCCAAGGCCGCGATGCGCCTCACATCGCGGTAGCCCTGCCTCTCCACATCGCGTTCGAACTCCTTGCCCGCGGCATCGCGCAGCTTCAGCCGGACGGTCTTCGCCGGAGGTCCCTGAAGAAATCCGTACCAGAACGTTCGATTCTCGCGATCCTGCGGCGTGGAAGCGCTCTGGTACGGCTCCACATCGCGCCGCGCATATTCGACCGCCGGCACTCCGTCCACTTCCAGAATCTCCACACCGGCGCGTATATCGCGGGCTTCGAGCGAAGGGCTGCGCGCGTCCAGAATCATCACGTGTCCCTCGACGAGCCCCGTCCGCATCGGAGGCTTCGCCGTGATGTTCAACCGGCTCGGCCCGGAGACGTTGGTGTGTCCGTCGCCCAGGCGCGCACACAGCTGCATCATCTCCTGGTAATATTCCGCAGTCGACTTGGTGGCCAGCACCTTGGGGATTGTCGCCAGGTAGAGTTTGTCCCAGTCCAGTTCGACAAGCTTCTCCGGGTAACCGAAGTTGTACTTGACCTCGCTCCAGAATTTGGAAAGGCCGGCCAGCTTTTCGTTGTCGGGAAGAACTTCGCGGAACGGAGTATGTAGTGCTTCCGAATCCCAATAATGTTCGAACAGGCGCTCCTTGGCCAATATCGCCTCGAATCCCGGTTCGCCCCGCACGCTGTCGAAGTGCCGGTTCTGTTCCAGCATCTTAGCGCCCGAGGGATCCTGAAAGAGGTCTGCGAATTTCCTTAGATTCTCCAGTGCCTCGCGCGTCTTTCCCTGGCTCGCGTAGGCTTCGGCGAAGTCGTAGTAGATATTGGAGCGTCGCGCCCCCAGGTACCGGTTGCCGGCTGCCAGATCTTTCACCAACGGCTGGTCTAGATATGCGAGGGCATCATTCAGGATCGTGAAGCCGCGGGCATCGCCCGCCTCCCACAGCTTTCGAGCCTCTGCCCGGCGGCCCTGTACGAACTCGTAAGCGTCCAGTGCCGACTTCGGGGATGGCCACTGCCCATAACACGAAACCGCTGTCAACAGCAGAGTCCAAAACCTGTAGCCCATTCTTTCCTCCTTGCCAATTTTACTAACTCGCGCAGCCGCACACCCCGGTTCCAATGGAAGCGCCGTCGCGAACGGATCCCGGTAGAAGGTTGGCGATTTCGCTCGGTTATGGCGAGGCCTTGCCTGAACTTCCGCACTCGGGTATCGAACCCTCGGCTAAAGCAGGTGGATTGCCGGAAGCCCAATCGATCGCGCGTGGTGATCTCGTACCCGCAAGGACAACACAACTTCGCCTGCGTGAATACCACGGTGCACCGGAATTTGTATCGAATTCTGCTGCCCTGAAATTCGGTGCTTGCGGGGAAGCGCACCTGGCATGGCCTCTGCGACCCCGGCGACGACCTCAAGGTCAACGAAACGCTACGGCGTGCTGGGAGGATCTGGACCCGTGGGAGCTATGTCTCTGGACAAATCTAATTACTTCGTCCGGATTCCTTCTTCAAGATATCCAACAAATCCGGCGCGACCCATTTCCCAGCCTTAAGTGCCCTGTGGACGACTACCCAGCTCTGGTCGTAACTCCGGCTCTCAGAGTATAGTCCCAGCAGCGGATTGTAGGGATCGCACGAACACCCGTCCGAAATGGCGCCGGCATCGATGGATTTCTCGTAATCCGCGATCGCGGCATCAAGCTGCTTCTCCTTTTGGTGATACTCTCCGCGCTCGCAGTAGGCGTCGGCCAGGCGCCTCCTGCCCAGGGGATTTAGCGCCATTTCCTGCAAGTAATCGGCGATCGCCCGATCAAGTTCGCCCGTCGTCTCATGGCTCAGGCCGAGCATGTCCCAAGCCTCATAGTGCTTGGCGTCCTTCTCGATCGCCTTCTGGAAATCGGCGACCGCCGGGGCAAACCAGGCCTTTCGCGAGGCATCTGTGCCCACCAACCCGCCGTTGACCACCGTCTCCAGGACGGCCCGGTCGTAATAGGTTCGCCCGCGGCTGTAATAAGCCTCGGCACTCGTTGCGTCTACTGCTATGGCCTGTTCGTGATCCTTGATCGCAAGGCCGAACAAGCGCTCATATTCCTCAGCCGGGATCAGCTTGAAAGCCCGGCTGTAGCGGGCCTTCTCCGAATAGGCGCTGCCGCGCTTGCTATATGCCGCCGCGCGGTGGGCGTCATCGCGAGCGCTTTCGATAGCTCGTGTGGAACTGCTGATGTCGCGCTCGTAAATTTCCATCGGCGAGCAGCCCACGAACAAAAGGACAACGGACACGCACAACGGTCCGGCTATATTCGACAACACTCTCATCGTTCATGCACCGGCATGCCGAGCTCAGCAGACATTCTAACGGGCAACCGGGAGCGTTTCGATGTTCTCCTTAGTTAGGGCTGTCCAACCGGTTTGGCCCGGTCGCGCCGCCAAGGAATACCCGGATGCGCCCTCGCTCGAGAATAGCCGGCACAGGGTTTTCAGGCGCGGGGTTGGGCACATTCCCTCCCCTTCATCGCGGGTATCGTCAGTCACAACGACTTGGATCCTGTCCCTGGGAAAGTGCGCAATTCGCCGGAGGAGGTCCGATGCGATTGCAAACCGAGCAGTGTCTCATGCCGGCCAGTCATTGCCCGGCCCCCGCACTTCCATCCCGAACGGCCCGGGCACGCGCTTTGCGCCTCCCTGGGACGGCACGACGTTTGCTATCCGCGACCCGCCGGCCGGCGTCGATTTGCCCGGGCCCAGGAGGCTGGCGCCCTTTTGCGGTTTGGGGATCGGGCGGTAGGCGCGAACCTCGCCGGTCACCTTCAGCTTAATCTTCTCTTCGCTGCTGACAATTCGCGTCTCCTCGCCCGCCTCCAGCCTCGGGATGACGTTGCGCGTGACGTTGCCGGGATTCGGATAGACGTTCTGTTCGACTACGACGACGCTGCCGTCCTTGCGTACTTCCATCACGATGGCGGTGTGATGCGGGCGGTTGAGTGTGAAGCTGGAGGCCTCATACCACTTGCCGTTCGCGTTTTTCCAGGTTGCAATGGTGACCAGGTGCTTGTGGAACTGGAGGATGTCCCCGGGCTGGATGGAATCGAGCAGGATCCCGTCGCCCCAGTCGTAGTCGGCGGTGGGCGTGACCGCGACATCGCCATCCGCGGCGGTCGCGGCGCCCAGACTCCTCAGCAGCTTATCCACCAGGGCGAAGCAATCAAGGCCGTACTTGCTGGTCAGCGCCTTGCCGCCCACCAACTTTTCGGCGGCGGCCTTGAGCTTGGCGCCCAGATCTTCGTCACCCATATTTGAATCTCCTATACCTCACGCATTGGTCACGCCCGGAACGGCGGCGCCAGGTAACCTTCGAAAGAACAGGGGCGACCCGTTAGCTGAACGATTCGCCCCTTCACTTCGATCCCGAGTAAGCTCCGGAACGTCAGTCACTCAAACGACCCTAATACTTTTCGCCGGTATCGGGACGCATACGTTTCGCTTCGAGAGCCTTGGCAGCCAGTCCGGGTACTCCGTCCCTGTGTGCCCCAAAGCATCCTTTCGTTCCTCCCGCGGTCGTATAACCCAAGGCCCCCGACATCCAGCTTCCGGCCAGATTCGCCGCGTAAACCAGCTTGGCCGCATTGTTGAAATCCCACAGAATGAGACCTTCCACCTGGTACCATCTGCCGTTACTTCCGATCGTATTCGTCCATGTACCATCAGCATTGAACGTTTGATTGAATGAACCGGCAATACTGCCATCGCATCCGAAATCCGTAGTGACAACCCACGTGCCAACCACATTCGACATAGTAATTCTCCTTTACCCGGTCACGGCAGGGATACCAGTCAACCGGCGCTTCCCCAAGCCGGTCCGGATAGTTTCACCCCGGGGCGCGCACAGAACCGCGCGGGACCCTCACCCGCGTCGCGCCACCCATTTGAAGAGCTGCCGCCCTTCGCCACAATTTGTTGATCCAGGCTCCCCGTTGGTCGTCCTGGCCGAGACCGATTATACGCCTGAGAGCCGCCAGCGTTCACCGGGACTTTCCCCAATTCACAATCGGAAATGTGGGATTTCGCAACAGCATTTTAATGCCCATGTTGCGTATCTGTACGATTCGTATCACATAGATAAAAAAAGACCTTAATAGCTTGAAACCCGCCGGCGACAGGAGTAAACTTGAAATCGAGAAGATTTTCTCGATAAAAGTTTCTCGATATGAAGGCCCCCAAGTCCGATATCCGGCCGCACGAAATCCCCGAAGCCAGTCTCCGCCGCTTACCCATCTACTACCGCAGCCTCCAACAGATGATGATCGCCGGCGTGGCCCAAGTCTCCTGCGCCGAGCTCGCACGGGTTCTCGGCCTCGACCCTACCCAGGTCCGTAAGGATATCGAAATGACCGGAATTGTCGGCAAACCGAGAGTCGGCTATCCCCTCGGCGACCTGGTCCGCTGGATCGAGAACTTCCTCGGCTGGAACCGGCCGAAAGAAGCCGTTCTTGTCGGTGCCGGCAGCCTCGGCAGCGCCCTTTTGGGGTATGAGAAGTTTCGCAGCCACGGGATGAAGATCGTGGCCGCATTCGACGTCGACCCGGAGAAGATCGGCCAGCGCATACACGGCCGGGAAGTACAACCCCTCATGTTCCTGCCGGATTTTGTGCGCCAGACCCAAACCCTGGTTGGCGTGATCGCCACGCCCGCCGCGGTGGCGCAGTCCGTGGCGGACCTCATGGTGTCCGGCGGAATCCGCGCCATCTGGAACTTCGCGCCCGCCCACGTACAGGTCCCCGAGCGCGTCATTTTGCAGAACGAAGATCTTTATCACTCACTGGCGTCCCTCTCGTTCAAGCTGGAAAGCCGAATGGGAGTCACGCCGGTAGAAAACGGAATCAGCTATGCCGAAGACAATTGAAGTCACTGAACTCGTCCTTCGCGACGCCCACCAGAGCCTGATGGCGACGCGGATGGCTATGGAAGACATGATTCCCGCCTGCGCGGATATCGACCAGGCGGGCTACTGGTCGGTGGAGTGCTGGGGAGGCGCGACGTTTGACTCCTGCATCCGCTTCCTGAATGAGGACCCCTGGGAACGCCTGCGGCAGTTCCGCAAGTTGCTTCCCAACAGCCGCCTGCAGATGCTTCTGCGCGGCCAGAACCTGCTCGGCTACCGGCACTATGAAGATACCGTCGTCGATCGCTTTGTGGACAAGGCGGCCGAAAACGGCATGGACGTTTTCCGCGTGTTCGACGCGCTCAACGACATGCGGAACCTGCGGCGCGCGATCGCGGCCGTACGCCGCACCGGAAAGCACGCGCAAGGCACCATCTGCTACACCGTGAGCCCGCTGCATACCCCCGGCGACTTTGTGGACATGGCGGAAAAGCTGCTCGAGCTGGGCTGCGATTCCATCTGCATCAAAGACATGGCCGCCCTGCTCAAACCCCAGGCCGCCTACGACATCGTCAAGGGCATTAAAGAAGCGTGCGGACAGGAAACGCGCGTTCACGTGCACGTGCACGCCACCACCGGCGTCACCCTGGTCAGTCTCATGAAGGCCATCGAAGCCGGGGCGGATTGCGTCGATACCGCCATCAGCTCCCTCAGCCTCGGACCCGGTCACAACCCCACCGAGAGCCTGGTGGAGATGCTCGACGGCACCGGCTTCAACACGCGCCTCGATAAAGCCAGGCTGATCAAATTGAAGAAATATTTCGCCGGCATACGGCCCCGTTACAAAGAGTTCCTCTCCAACATCACCGGCGTGGAAACTGAGATTTTCGACAGCCAGATTCCCGGCGGCATGCTCTCCAACATGGAGAGCCAGTTGAAGCAGCAGGGCGCGGGGAATCGTATGGAAGAAGTGCTGCTCGAAGTGCCGCGGGTCCGTGCCGATGCCGGGTTCCCGCCGCTGGTGACGCCCTCCAGCCAGATCGTGGGTACCCAGGCGGTCTTTAACGTAATGATGGGCCGCTACAAAGTGTTGACCGGCGAATTTGCCGACCTCATGCTAGGCTACTACGGCGAGACCATCGGGCCGCGCGACGCTGCGGTGATCGCGCTCGCCGTGAAACAGACCGGCAAGTCGCCGATTCACGGGCGGCCCGCCGACCTTCTGAAGCCCGAATGGCATGAACTGCGCGACGCCGCCGTCGCCGTGCAGGGCTGCAACGGGTCGGACGAGGACGTGCTGACTTACGCCATGTTCCCCAAGGTGGCTCCGCAGTTTTTCACCGCGCGCCACCAGGGCCCGAAAAATCTGGGCAAAGATCCCGCCGCGCAGCCCGCGGCACCCGCCGCACCGGTAAAAGCTGCGCCGGCGGAAGACGGCAAGGGCCCGGTGCGCACCACCATTACTTACGACGTGAAGTTACAGGGCAAGACGCACAAAGTAACCGTAACGCCGGCTCAATAAAGATCGATAAGGAATTTATATGGCCACTCATACAATGCAGGAGAAGATCACCGATCTCCGCAAACGCACCAGCGAAGCCATGCTGGGCGGCGGCGAAGACCGGTTGGAGAAGCAGCACCAGGGCGGCAAACTGACGGCGCGTGAACGGGTAGAGGCGCTGGTAGATCCGGACAGCTTCGAGGAGACCGGGCTGTTCGCCGAGCATCGCGCGGCGTTGTTCGGCATGTCCGGAAAAAGCCTACCGGCGGACGGCGTGGTGACCGGCGCGGCATCGGTCGCGGGGCGCCTGGTGCACCTGGCTAGCCAGGACTTCACGGTGTCCGGCGGATCGGCCGGGGAAGTGCATTCCATCAAGGTCGCCGAGATTATGGAGATGTCCCTGAAGACCGGCTCTCCCTTCGTCTTCATCAACGATTCGGGTGGTGCGCGCGTGCAGGAGGGCATCGATTCGCTCTCCGGCTATGGCAAGGTTTTTTACACCAACGTGATGCTATCCGGAGCGGTTCCGCAAATCTCCATGATTTGCGGTCCGTGTGCCGGCGGTGCGGCCTACAGCCCGGCGCTGACCGATTTCATCATTCAGACGCGCAAGGCGCAGATGTTCATTACGGGCCCGCAGGTGATCAAGGGTGTGACCGGTGAGGTTGTGACCGCGGAGCAGTTGGGCGGCGCCGAGGCCCACATGGCCAATTCCGGCGTGATCCACTTCATCGCCGAGGATGACCGCCACGCCGTACTGCTGACGCAGAAACTGCTGAGCTTCCTGCCATCCAACAACCTGGAAGATCCGCCGCGCGTGGAAGGCGATCCGAACCTCGATCCCGATCCCGCGCTGGACAACATCGTGCCGTCCGAGATCAAGAAAGGCTACGACGTTCGCGACGTAATCACCAGGGTGGTGGATTTCGGCGACTTTCTCGAAGTGCAGTCGGGCTATGCCATGAACATTGTGGTCGGCTTTGCACGCGTTGCCGGCCGCACGGTCGGCATCATCGCCAATCAACCCTGCGTGCAGGCGGGCGTGCTGGATATCAACGCGGCGAATAAGTCTTCGCGCTTCATTCGCTTCTGCAATGCGTTCAATATCTCGCTGCTCACCTTTGCGGACGTACCGGGATTCATGCCGGGCGTGCAGCAGGAGCACGGCGGCATTATCCGCCACGGCGCCAAGATGCTCTTCGCGTACTCGGCGGCGACCGTCCCGAAGGTCACCGTGATCTTGCGCAAGTGCTACGGCGGCGCATATCTGGCCATGTGCGGCAAAGACCTGGGCGCCGATCGCGTATTCGCCTGGCCCACTGCCGAGGTGGCCGTAATGGGCGCGGAGGGGGCGGCGGACATAGTCTTCCGCAAAGAGATTCAGGAAGCCGAAGACAAGCCGGCGAAGCGCGCGGAACTGATCGAGCGCTACCGCGAAGCCTTCTCCAATCCTTACGTCGCCGCGGGCCGGCGGCTGGTGGATTCCGTCATCGAGCCGTCGCAGACGCGGCGTCACGTGGCCCAGGTACTCGAGTATCTGCACACCAAACGCGAGCTGCGTCCGCCCAAGAAGCATGGGTTGATGCCGCTGTAGAGGCGAGGGGATACAAATGCCTACAGTCACAGAAAACGACTTAGTCGCCACCCTGGAGCAGCTCCAGGGGCAAATGGCGGAAATCTCCAAACGCATACAGATGCTGGAGAAGGGCGCAGTGGCCGCACCGGTGCAACCGGTCCCGGCTGCTGCTGCACCGGCGCCTGAGCCGGCCGCCATCACGGAAGAGGAACTGCTCGCCATCTCCGCAGCCATCGGCGCGTACCTGGGGGTGCGCGCCCATATACGGCAGATTCGATTGGTCAGCACAAGTGCATGGGCACAACAGGGGCGCGTCTCGATCCAGGCGTCCCACACGTTGCAAGGCTAAGTAGGACAGACGATCGCCATGCGTCGTCTGTCAGCCTGCTCTAGCCACACCCACATCTAGGAAGCGCCATGAAACTGAACATCAAAATTGACGAGAAGACTTACGAAGTTGAGGTGGACGTCGCCGAGCCCGAGTCACCCGCGACCATGCCGCACAATCTGGGAGGCCTCAACATCGGTTCGGCGCCGCTGCGCGTTCCGGCCGGCGCCGCCCCGGTCGCACCGCCGGCAGACAGCAAGCCCGTGAATGAAGAGAAGGTTTGCCGCAGTCCGGTGTCGGGCATCGTCGTGCGCGTGGCCGCCCAGGTGGGACAGACCCTGCAGACGGGCGACATCTTGTTGGTGCTGGAAGCGATGAAGATGGAAACCAATATCACGGCCCCGGGGCCGGGCAAAATCGCCGCCATCAGCGTGAATCAGGGCGATAGCGTGCAGGCCGGCCAGGTCGTAGTGGAGTTCGAATAATGAGTTCACAACTGGAACAGGTACCGGGATTTCTGTTTTTCGACCACGTAGCCATTTCGGTAAAGCCGGGCGAGCTGGAAGCGCACGTCAAGGCCTATCAGACAATGGGCTTTCACGAAGTGCATCGCGAGGACGTACTGGGCGGCGACCAGGTGCGCGAAGTGCTTCTGCAGGTGGGCGGCGGTCCCAACCTGGTGCAATTGCTCGAGCCGTTGACGCCCGAATCTCCCGTGGCCAAACAGATCGAGAAGAACGGCGGCCGCGGCGGCATGGCGCACGTCGCGCTGCGCGTCGCCGATATCCAGAAGGCGTTCGATTATTTGAAGGAAAACGGCTTCAAGATTATCGACAAGGCGCCGCGCAAAGGCTCGCGTGGCACCACCGTCTTTTTCGTTCACCCCAAGAGCACGGAAACCGCCGCGTTCGGCTACCTGCTCGAAGTGGTGCAGGAGGGCGCCCATGCCTGAAGCTGTTGCAGACAGCGAAATTCTGAATCTGCGCCTCGACTTTCCGCCCGTAGACACCGCCACGTGGGAAGCCGCCATCGCCAAAGATCTCAAGGGCGCGGATTACGAAAAAAAGCTGGTATGGCGAACCGAGGAAGGGCTCGCCATACGCCCCTATTACCGCAAGGATGCGCTCGCCGGACTGGAGGGTCAATTGCGCACCGCGCCGGGTCTCTACCCCTTCGTGCGCGGAGCGGGCCGCGGTTGGGAGATCGCGCAGAACGCCAAGCCGGGTCCCAAGGCCATCCGCGCCGACCTGCTGCACGAAGCCGGCGCGCACGCCATTCAGGAGCTGGGCTACGGAATCGCCGCGGGTGTAGAGCGCCTCGCCGCGCTCACCGCCACCCTGCCGGTTGAGACCGTGGCGCCGCAGATCGAGTTTGTCTTCGCCGTGGGGCCGAGCTATTTTATCGAGATCGCCAAACTGCGCGCCGCCCGCATCCTGTGGGCGCTGGCGGTGACCGCCTTCGGCCCCGCCGACGACGGCGCCTGCCGCATGCGCCTGCACGTGCGCACCCCCGAGCGCAACAAGAGCGCCTACGATCGCTACACCAACCTCCTGCGCGTCACCACCGAAGCTCTCTCCGCCGCGGTGGGCGGCTGCGATCAGCTTACGGTCGTGCCCTTCGCTTTCGACGCGCATCTCGCACTCAATGTTCAGCGCATCCTCAAGGAAGAATCGCACCTCGATGCCGTTGCCGATCCCGCAGGCGGATCTTATTACATCGAAGCGTTGACCGATTCGCTCGCGCGCGAAGCCTGGAAGCTCTTCCAGCAGACGGAATCCGAAGGCGGCTACGCCAATGCGCTGGCTTCGGGCTCCATCGGCAAGGCGCTGGCGGAAACCCGCGCGGCGCGCGAAAAGGCATATTCCGCGCGCAGGCGGGCCCTGGTCGGCGTCAACAACTATCCCAACGTGACCGAGAAGACGCCGGAAGAAGCACTCCCCGGCAGTAGAGGGCGATAGCTCCCTGCCGCAGATCCGCGTGGCCGAGCCGTTCGAGAAGATCCGGCAGCGCACCACCGCACACGCGCGCGCCACGGGCCGCTACCCGAAGGTGCTGCTGCTCAAGCGCGGCGACGTCAAGATGAAGGGCGCGCGCTCCAACTTCTGTTTCAATTTCTTCGGCTGCGCGGGCTTCGACATGGTGGAAGCGGAGGAATATCGCGGCACCGGACGCGGACCTGATCATCCTGTGCAGTTCCGATCCCGAGTACCTTGCCTTCGCACAGGAAGTCTGCGCCGCCGTAAAGGTGCCCGTGCTCGTGGCCGGCAACCCGAAAGACCAGATAGAGGCATTACAGGCCGCCGGCGTGCAAGGCTTCATCCACATGTTCAGCGACCTGATTCA
>CAWDWK010000019.1:0-24397 GCA_963805775.1 uncultured Solibacteraceae bacterium
GGACGCCGCCACTTTGCTGAGCGTCATAGCCGGGCGTGATCCGTGCGATTCCACATCGGCGGAGGCGCCGGTGCCGGAATATTCCGCAAGCCTGGCCGGCGGCGTAAAAGGCTTGAAGCTTGGACTGCCCGTCGAGTATCTAAAAGATTTGACCAGCCAAACCGGCGATCTGATATCCCGCGGCGTAGACCAGTTGAAAGCCCTGGGCTGCGAAGTCCGCGAGATCAGCCTGCCGGCCACCGAATACGCCATCGCCTGCTATTACATCATCGCTACAGCCGAGGCCAGTTCCAACCTCGCGCGCTACGACGGCGTCCGCTACACTTCCCGCTCGGCCTCCAGCGACACGCTCTCCGATATGTATCGCAACACACGCGGAGAGGGGTTCGGAGCCGAGTGCAAACGCCGCATCATGCTGGGCACTTACGTGCTTAGTGCGGGATACTATGATGCATACTACTTGAAAGCGCAGAAAGTGCGCACGCTGATCGCGCGCGATTTTGCAAATGCGTTTCAAGAGGTGGATGCCATCGTGGCGCCTGTTTCTCCTTTCCCGGCATTCAAGCTGGGAGAGAAAGTGGACGACCCGCTGGCCATGTACCTCTCCGACATTTTTACGATTACCGGAAGTCTGGCGGGCATACCGTGCATGAGCGTACCGTGCGGCAATACCACCGAAGGACTGCCGGTGGGGATGCAAATTTTGACGAAGCACTTCGACGAGACCACGATGTTCCGGCTCGCCGGCGCCTTCGAAAACGTTCAGAGGAAAGAATAGGAGACTGCTATGTCATTCACACTACCGCCGCTGCCCTACGCGCCCGATGCGCTGGAGCCTCACATCGACAAAATGACCATGGAGATCCATCACGGCAAGCATCACAACGCTTACGTGACCAACCTGAATAAGGCACTCGAATCGGCACCGGCCCTGGCCGGTAAGACGATTGAAGAGCTTTTGGCGAACAATTGCGCCATCGTTCCAGAGAACATCCGCACCGCCGTGCGCAACAATGGCGGCGGCCACATCAACCACGCCATGTTCTGGAAGATCATGGGCCCGAACGCGGGCGGCCCGCCAATAGGCAACGTGGCGCAAGCCATCACCGGAACCTTCGGCAGCTTCGACACCTTCAAGGAAAAATTCAACGCCGCCGGAGTGGGCCGTTTCGGCTCCGGTTGGGCCTGGCTGCTCAAAACCGCATCCGGCGTAGAGATTACTTCTACACCGAACCAGGACAGCCCGGTTATGGAAGGCAAGAAGGTAGTATTCGGCTGCGACGTCTGGGAGCACGCCTACTACCTGAAATATCAAAACCGCCGTCCCGACTACCTCGCCGCCTGGTGGAACGTAGTCAACTGGAAGGAAATCGAAAACCGCTTCAACTCGTAGGATAGGCCTCCCGGCCTGTCCAGTCGGGTTGGCAGGCGCCAACCCGACTTTTCCCCCTTATGCAAAAATTCGACATCATCGTCATAGGCTCCGGACCCGCCGGCCAGCGAGCAGCCATTCAAGGCGCCAAGTGCGGCCGCCGCGTGGCGGTGATCGAACAGCGCGAAATCATCGGCGGCGCCTGCGTCAACACCGGGACCATTCCCAGCAAAACCATGCGGGAAGCCGTGATGCACCTCTCCGGATTCCAATACCAGGGCATCTACGGCTCCAACTATCACGTCAAGGAAAAGATCACCATGGCGGACCTGGGCTTCCGCGTCACCCAGGTGATCAAAACGGAAGTGGACGTCACCCAGGCCCAGCTCAGCCGCAACGGAGTGGAAGTCATCACCGGGCGAGCCAGTTTTCTGGACTCCACGCACGTGCGCGTGGAAAACTCGCGCGGGCAGAGCGACCTTGAAGCGCCCACCATCATCATCACCACAGGCACCAAGCCGGCAACCAGTGCCACCGTGCCGCTCAACGGGCGCACCATCATCAACAGCGACCAGATTCTGGACATCGGAGAGATCCCGAAGACCCTGATCGTAGTCGGCGGCGGCGTGATCGGCGTGGAATACACCTGCATGTTCGCCATTCTGGGATCCCGCGTAATCCTGGTGGAGAAGCGCCCGCGCCTCCTCGAATTCGCCGATTCGGAAATGGTGGAGGCGCTCTCCTACAACCTCCGCGACCACCGCGTCACCATGCGGCTGAACGAAGAAGTCGCTACCGTGGAAGACAAGGGCCACGATGGCGTAGTCGCGCGCATGAAGAGCAACAAGGTCATCAACGGCGACGTCCTCCTCTATGCCGTCGGCCGGCAGGGCAACGTGGACGAGTTGAACCTCGCCGCCGCGGGCCTCGAAGCCGACAATCGCGGACGCATCGCGGTGGACCCCGAGTACCGCACGAAGGTGCCGAACATCTTCGCCGCCGGCGACATCATCGGCTTCCCGAGCCTGGCATCGGTATCTATGGAGCAGGGACGTCTCGCCGCGGCCAACGCGGTGGGTTTGAAAATTCAATCCAACCCCGCGACCTATCCGTACGGCATCTACACCATCCCCGAGATTTCCTTCACCGGCCAGACCGAAGAGCAGTTGACCGATGCCGACGTCCCTTACGAAGTCGGCGTGGCGTATTATCGCGACACGGCGCGCGGGCAGATCCGCGGCGATACCAGCGGCCGGCTCAAATTGATCTTCCATCGGGAAACGCGCGCCGTTCTCGGCGTGCACATCATCGGCGAGGGTGCCACCGAACTGCTGCACATCGGCCAGGCCGTGATGATTCTCAAAGGCACCATCGATTACTTCGTGGAGACGGTCTTCAACTATCCGACTCTGGCAGAGTGTTACAAAGTTGCCGCATTCAACGGCATCAATAAGCTGATGCGGTTTTAGGAGGGGCTGATGGGACGCAGCATCGGAGTGTTGGCCACGGGACATCTCTGGGCGGGAATCGTGGAAGGTGTCGAACTCGGGAACGTCAGAATGTATCCCAGCCCCGGAGAGCCGCAGGTCGATCTCAAGAGCCTGCCCGCCGGCGACATAATCGCGATTCTACGCGGCCAGATCCGCGAGCTAGCCCAGGAAGGGCCCATCGAGAGCGTGGGCGCCGGTTTCCCCGGCGTGATTCGCGGCGGCGTAATTCTGGAATCGCCGAATCTGGGTCAGTTGAAGGGGTTCCACGTCGCTGACGAGTTGCGCGCGGCACTGAAGGCCGAAGGCATCGATGTACCTGTGGTGGCGATCAACGATGCCGACGCGCTTGCCGCGGGCATCGCCGCGCGCCACGAATCGATGGAACAGTTGGTGCGCGTCTGGTATCTCGGCGACGGCATCGGTTACGGACGGCATCCGCACAACGATGGCGTCTGGGAAGCGGGCCACATCGTAGTCACGCTCGATCCGAAGGAACGCTACTGCGGGTGCGGCGGCGTCGGTCACCTGGAAGGCATCATGGGCCATCGCGCCATGCGGCTGCGGTTTCTGGATATGGAACCGGAGGAAGTCTTCGTGGCCGCCCGCCAGGGAGATCAGCGCGCCTGCGAGTTCTGGAAGCTCTGGCATCGAGCGCTCGCCGCGGGCACCGCCACCAGCATTCACCTCGACGGCCCAGGGCGCTTCTACATCGCCGGCCCGAATGCCGATTTCGTAGATATCCGCCTGCTCGGCGGGTACATGCAAGAAATGGTAAAAATGAGCCCGCTGCAAGGCAGCTACTTCCAGATCGTGCCCACCAGCCACGACATGGCAGTAATCGGAGCCGCGGTAGCAAGCCGGGCAAAGTAGGACAGGCCTCCTGGCCTGTCCCGTGTTTCTTGTGCGTTATACTACGGTTTTGGTCCCTTCCTATATGCGTCGTATCCTCATTAGCACCACTCTCCTGGCCGTTCTATCGCTCACCGTATGGGTGAGCGTGCGTCCGGCCCGCTCACAATCCAAGCCGAAAGCCGCGAAAGCGATCGCCGCCGCGACCCCCAGTTACGGCAACATGGACGCGATCAGCGAAGAAGAGATGAAGATTTATCTCTACTTCCTGGCCTCCGATCAGCTCGAGGGCCGCAACCTGCCGTCGCGTGGTTTCGATACCGCGGCACTCTACGTCGCCAGCCATCTGGCCGAGTGGGGACTGAAGCCCGGAGGCAGCACGACCAACACCGTCGGCCCTCTGCAGCCGTACCTCATGCCCTTTGAACTGGTCAGCAAGCAAGTCGTGCCGGAGCAGAGCAAGGCGTCGATCACTGCGCCGCCCGCGGCCGGTGGGCGTGGCGGACGCGGCGGCGGTGGTGGCGGCGGAGCGCGCGGTGGAGCGGCCTCCACAACGCCGCGCACCACGGATTTCGAATACACCAAGGATTGGACAGCAAATGCCGGAGGCCGCGGAGCACCGCCGCTCGAGGCGCTGGACGTCACCGGTAATCTGGTCTTCGCCGGAAACGGCTACGTCATCAACAAAACGAAAGTCAATCCGTACGAAGGCCTGGACGTAAAAGGCAAAATCGTAGTCGTCGCCGGACTGCCCGCCGAGTTGGCCGCCCAGCAGGCAGCCGCCGGCGCGAACGGCCGCGGCGGAGCGCAGGTCAACCCGTTGGGCGAAGCTTGCACCGATTTTCTGACGCCTGAACAATACGCGGCGAAAAATGGCGCCCTCGCAGTCGTTACGATCGCGAATTATCAGCAGCTCGCCGCAATGGCCAATCCCAACGCCGCCGCCGGCTTCGGTGGGTTTGGCGGCGGTGGCGGACGCGCCGGACTCAACGGGCCAACCTATCAGGCGCCCAAACTGCGCTCGGCGCAGGCGTGCGCCGGCGTCCCGTCGATCACCGCCGGACTGGCGATGACCAACAGCATTTTCCAGGGCGAGAAACAGAGCGGACAGCAGATTTTCTATGCCGCCGGTTCCAACACCAAACAGGATTCCTTCGAACTGACCGCCGCCAAAAAAATCAGCTTGAAAGTGGCCATCAATAGTGACTCGAATCACGCGGAGAATGTCATCGGCATTCTCGAAGGCAGCGACCCGGTGCTGAAGAACGAATACGTCGTGATCAGCGCGCACCTCGATCACATCGGGCTGGCCGCACCGCTGCCCGACGGACACAACGTCAACAACGGAGCCGACGACGATGGCTCCGGTTCCGCCGGCCTGCTCGCCCTCGCACGCTCATACGCGGAAGGCGCCGCCAAGGGAATCAGGCCCAAGCGCAGCATCGTCTTCGCCTGGCTCGCCGGCGAAGAGAAAGGCTTGTGGGGCTCGCAATACTTCACCGAATATCCATTTCTCGACCTCACAAAAATCGTCGCCGATCTGAACATGGACATGATCGGCCGCACCAAAGGACCGGGCTTCACCGATTCCGACGCTACTCACGTTCTGGTGAACCCAGGCGAAATCCTAGTCGTCGGTCCGAACATTTCGAGCGACGATCTGGAGAAGACCATCGAGACCGTGAACGCCGGCTATCAGAAAATGACGCTGAATCACTTCTACGATGTGACCGCGCCCGACGCGACCCACGACAATCTCGGGCCGCAACCCCGCGGACAGCGCATCTTCTACCGCAGCGACCATTACAACTTCGCGAAGATGGGCATCCCGATCGCTTTCTTCACCACGGGCCTGCACCCTGACTATCACCGCGCGACGGACACGCCGGACAAGATCGATTACAAACAGATGCAAGTGGTATCGAAGACGATGGGCGCGGTAGCGTGGGTGCTGGCCACCCAGTCGGGCCGCCCGCAGGTAAATGCGAAGCTGCCCGAACAACTGATGAAGGACATGAAGACGGCGAAAGATCAGAATTGGGGAAAGATCACGCCTGTACTTTCCCCGCTTCCGGGCATGCCGTATTAGTCAACTGCTAAGCGCTACAAGCGCGGCGCCGCGGCGCCTCAGGTGCGGAGCGTGCGCGGCGACGTCGGCAAAGAAAGCGCTCGGATCGTCCGGCGCCAGAAGAATTTCGGAGTCGCGGCCAATGCGCACCGCGACGCGCTTGCCGAGCACCGGTCCGAGAGAGCTTTCTCCCACGAAGGTGATGGCGGCGTACGGAATCGCCCACCGCGTGAGCCCGGCGCGCACGCGCAGCGCCTCCGGCGCGGTGACATATTCCTGCGGCAGCGCAATAAGCAGCAGAACCAGCAGCACGGGGCCGCCGATCCATCGATTGCCGCCCGCCGCGAGGACTCCGACAACGTATAGGATGGCGGCGAACAGCCACACTTCGACCTTTGATCTGTGTCTCATATGTTTGAAAAGGTGTGGGCGGGGAGAGCCCCGCCCGATCTTACGCGTTGCGCTTGGACTTCAGTTCCTTCAACAGGCGATCGATCTCTTCCTGCTTCTCCATCGCAGCGAACTTCTCGTTGACGTCGTCGTCGGCGCCCAGGTCCGCCTGTGCCTGTGCGGTGGCTTCGTGACGGCGCACTTTGCTTTTCATGCGGTCGAAGGCAGCCGCATTTGAGTTGTCTCCCATCGCGTTACTCGCTTCCGTAGCCTTGCCGAGCGCGCGTGCGCGGCGGTGTTGGGCGATCAGCATGTCGCTCTTCGATTCCGCCTCCGCCATCTTCTGCTGCAGGCGGAGGAGCGCGGACTTCAGGTTTTCCACCTGCGTCTTCTGATCCTCCACCTGCTGGCGGAAACTGGCGGCGGTAGCCTTGTAGCTCATGCTGCGCTCCACTGCGGCGCGCGCCAGAACGTCGTCCTTCTTGTCGAGGGCGATTCCCGCGCGGCTCATCCATTGCCGCTCGTTCTCCTCGGCTTCCTGCAGTTTCTTCTCCAGGACGTGTTGATCCGCGATGGAGATCGCCACTTGGGTTTTGACTTGGAGCAACTGATTCTGCATATCGAGAATCACCTGCTTGATCATTTTTTCCGGGTCTTCCGCCTTATCTACAAGATCGTTCAGATTGGCCCGTACCAGTGTTGCTACCCGTTCCAAGAGTGCCATTGTATTGCTCCTTATTCCCTTTACTGCGTCCCGCCATTACTCTTCGCCTTGTCGTCCGGTTTGGGGGCTTTGTCGGCGATCATCCGGACCTTCGCAAACATTTCGTTGAACGGCATGCCGGAGAGGGTTTCGAACAAGGCGGGAATCTGCGCCGCCATCTCCGTGATGTCGCCCGTGATTTTGTGCATGCCCGAGGTGGCGCCGTTGCCGGTGGACACGATGGTGATCTTGTCCACGTTGGCCAGGGGCGCGGCCAGGGCGCGAACCACTTCCGGCATATTGCTGATCAATTTGTCGAGGATGGCCGCCTGGTTGAATTCCTGGTAAGCCTCGGCTTTGACGTTCATCGCCTTGGCTTCGGCTTCACCCTTCTTGAAGATGATCTCGGCTTCCGCCTCGCCCTGCGCGCGAATGCTGGCGGCGCGGCCGTCGGCTTCCATGATCATGCGGTTCTTCTCGGCTCCGGCGAGGGTCTCAATGCGCTGCCGTTCGTACTCGGCCTGCCTGAGCACGGTGGCGGTGAGTTCGTATTCGCGGCGCTTGATTTCAGCCTGCTGCACCAGCGCCTCGTGCTCTTTTTCCACCTGGTGAATGGTGACTTCCTCGGCGCGTACGCGCTGCTGCATGATGTTGGTCTGGATCTCGTACGTCTTGTCGGCCTGCGCCTGCTGCCGCTTGACGTTCTCCAGGTATTCGGCCTTCTTCACTTCGAGATCGCGCTGCGCCTCGGCCTGCTTGGCCTGCGACAACGTCTCGGCCAGGACGCGGGCCTGGTCGGCGTTGGTCTTGGCGATGGCCGATTCGCGCGCGGCTTCGGCCCGCTTGATGGCGGTGTCGCGTTCGGCTTCGGCGGCGGCCACGTCGGCGTCGCGTTTGATGCGCGCGACATCCGGCCGGCCCATATTGGTGATGTACTCGTTCTTGTCGCGGACTTCCTTGATGGTGAACGAGATCACTTCGAGGCCCATCTTGTTCATGTCGTCGGCGCAGGTGCCGCGCATGCGCTCGCCCACCATCTCGGGCTGTTTGACAATCTCTTCCACGGTCAACTGCCCGATGATGCCGCGCAAGTGGCCTTCCATGACAAGGCGGATGAGGCCTTCGCGTTCCTCCGGCGACTTGGTGAGGAACTGCTCGGCGGCGGTGAGGATCGATTCGGGATCGCTCTTCACCTTGATCTGCGCGACGGCTTCCACGGTCACCGCGACGCCCTGGCGCGTGTAGAGGTCCTGCTTCGGAGCCACGTCGAAGCTCATCAGTTCCAGCGACAGCCCGCGGGCGCTCTCCACCATGGGAAAGATCACCGTACCGCGGCCCTTGACGACGCGCGTGCCGCGGAACCCGTAAACGATGATCGCCTCGTGCGGTCCCGCCTTGCGGAACAGCTTGGCGAACATCATCATCAGAAACATCAGCGCCAAAACCATCAGCGCCGCAATGACAAACACTTGGTTGTCCATAGCCTGCATCTCCTATTAGGCCTTTAGCTCCGCATCGCCCGAGAGTTCATCCCACGCGCGAACGTAAGCAATTCCTTTCTCGTAGCGGGTGACCACGACTTCGGTGCCCTTGGCGATAGCGGCGCCCGATTCGGCACGCGCGCCGGAAACGCGGCGCGTGCCACCCTGTGTATAAATCAGTTCACCGATTCCGCCGGCGCGGATCGGCATGCTCAGTTTGCCCAGGACGCCGACCATGTCGTAATCGGCCGGGTCCAGCGGCTTGCTCGTGCGACATCAGCACCTTGGCCAGGAACCAGAACACGACGCTGGCGCCGCCGAGGCCGCTCAGCGTGGCCACGCCCAGCGCCACTACGAACCACACGCCGTAGTAGTGCTCCAGCAGATAGCCGGTGCCGCCGAACCATGCCAGAAACGCGGCCATGGTGCCGAGATTGAACCACGACGCGCCTCCCTGCCCGCCGTGGCCGTGTCCCAGATGAATGCCGTGATCGAAATGCAGGTGGGGCAAGTGCAGATGCGCGCTGCCGGACAGGAGCGACAACGCGCTCATGCCGAACCCCACGAGGAAACAGATGAGATAAAAGGTGGACCAGGTCATGAACGCCTCCTCGGTTTAGGCGCGGGCGTGGTTGGCGGCGCCTTCAACACTTCAATCAAGCGCTCCGCCAGCCCGGGATTTTCCAAAATCGTTCCCAAGAGAATCAGGCACATTCGCGAATCCTTATGCTTGGCGGCGGTCAACAGCGCGTGATGCAGATCGATATCGCGGCAGAAGCGCTCGGCGCCAGAGATCAGCCACAAATCGAGCTTGTCTTCCACCGCGCCCAGATCGCTGATCAGCTCGTTGGAAAAACCTTCGGGATCGTCCACCAGGTAGCCGGGATGCACCTTGAAGAAGCGCGCCAACAGCATGCGCGTGGAGTTGGTGAGGTGCGGCCGGGTGCCGCTCTCAATCTGCGAGAGGTAGCTCTGGCTGATGGATTTTCCGAGTTCCTTCCCGATCAGGCGCGCCAGTTCGACTTGCGACAGTTCGCGGTCGAGGCCGCGGATGGTGCCCTCCACTTCCCGGAGGTATCGAAGTTTTTCACCGAGCTTCATATCGCAATCTGTGATTACTATATTGCAGATTGCGATTGATGTCAAGGGGGAAAAATCAAGGCGTTTACTTTGCGAGGGTCAAGGTTCTGGTGCAGAAGGCATCGTTGGGCTTGATGCCGGAAAACACCAGCGTGAGGGTCAGGCCGTCTGCTGAAATCCACTTAGCGGGCAGGCGATAGCCGTGCGTAGCCGGCACGTCCCACTGGCGGTGCAGAATGGTGGTCCACGGACCCCACGGCTCGGGCGCATCGAAGAGTCCCCATCCGCCGTCGTGATCGTAGCCAAGGGCCATCAGGTAGCGCTTGATTCCGGCGTCGTAGACGACGTCGACGCGCTGGCAATTCGCCGGATAAGCAAACACCGCGCCGCGCCGCGTGACGTCGCTCGTCCAGACGGGCTGCCCGGCGGGGTCGAGCCGCTCGAAGAATTCCCAGGCGGCACGCTCACGAATGCGGTCCTTGGGTACGCGCGCCAGCACCACAGCGTTGTCGCTCTCGTACGCCGACGGGCCGGCCTGCGAGTAGGTGTAAACGAAGCCGTCGCGGGCGCCCGCGTAGTTCCGTCCGAAGTTCAGAAAGGCGGGCGAGCCGAATCCGACGTCCATCTTGAATCCCCATTGCCAGGTCTTGCCGCGATCCGTGGACCACAGCAACTGTGCATTCGACACGTTGCGCACCCACAAGTAGAGGACGCCGTCTACCATCAGGATGCCGCTGGCCTTGGGACTTTGCGCGCCGTTCCCGGTGCGTTCGGCGTCCGAGCGCAAATTGGCGGCGCGATAATCGGTGGGGCCGCCGGTGATGCGCGCGAAGCCCATCCCCAATTTCTTCTCGACGTGGGGTTCGAAGCCGTAGCCGTCGCCATAAGACGTGTACTGGGCATCGTCGTCGCCCCAGGTCGAGCGGCCAGTTATCGCTGTCGATGGCTTCGCGGCGGATTTCTTTGCCGAAGGCCGCGCCGCGGATCAGCGGGCTCGGAGGATAGGGAGCGCGCACGGCCACCGCCTCCATCAGCGGCTTGATGACGAATTCGTACACGGGTCCCCAGAAGCCCGCGCTGGTATCGCCTAACGCGTCGCCGTTGCGTACGACGATGAGGTCGAGGCTGGGCACGACGACGATGACCTGGTGCGACGCGCCTGCGCCCGCGAATGTGTCGCGCGGGGCGGCGGGCCAGATGCCGTCCTGGTTGGTGTACCATGCGAGGCCGGATGCCGGCGCGGGATCGGTGGCGCTGCGCTCCGGGCGCGGCATCCCCTGATCGGTGAGCACCTTTCTTACGACGTCGCGCCGGATCAACTCGCGACCGTTCCACTGGCCTTGCAGCATCATGAGTTGCCCGATCCGCGCGGCGGCTCGCGCGGTGAAAGTTGCGCCGCCCCAGTTCGCGTAGAGCTGCAATCCGTCCACCTCGTATGCACGGCCGTAGCCGATAGACCACTGGCTCGCGGGCACACCGAGCGGATCGAGAATGCGCTGCTTCAGCGTGGAGCGAATATCCGCGCCGTGTAGAGAGGCGGTGATGGCGTACGAGAGCGCCGCCATGCCAGGGTTGCTGTAGGCATTTTGGGTTCCGGGTTCGAAGAGCACAGGCGCCCGGCGCACCGCGATCGAGAACGGGTCGGGAGTGCGTTTCCAGAAATCGCCTTTCCAGCCGGGGAGTTGATCGTGCGGAATGCCGTCCTGCTCGGCATCGGAGATGCCTGAAGTGTGGGTGGCGAGTTGGCGGATGGTGATCTTCGATTTCAGGGGATCCGCGCTCCAGCCGACAATGTACTTTGACGCGAGATCGTCGGGCGATATTCGTCCGTCGCTCATTGCTACGGCGAGAGACACGCCGCCGACGAGGGCTTTGGCCATCGACGCGGTGCCGTGCGGGCGGTCGGCGTTCCACTCGGGCGCATACCATTCGAGCGCGATGCGTCCGCGGCGGAGGACGATGAGACCCGTGGTGCGGTGGGCGGCGAGGGCGCTTCGAAATACTTCGAGCTTCGCCGCGTCCAAACCGGCATCGGCTGGGGAGATAGGTGCAAAGGCGATCGATTGCGCGCAAGCCACGCTGGCGCAGGCCAGAAACCACGCCACGTTGTTCATCGGCATACCCCATTCTGAGCAATTCCCAGAAGAGGAGCAATGTGAAAAACTTCTGAAGTGGTTACTCGCCAGCCTGAGCGGCGGGTGATCCGGGCTCGCGGACGCGGATGAAACCATGGCGCACAATCTTGATGGCGGCACCCGTGTGACTGGATCGCAGCACGTGGCCGAGAATCACAAGGCGGGCGCCGGCGGCGTCCTTGAGTTGGCCGGGCAGGTGTACGAAGAGTTCAATCGGCTGTCCCTTCGAAATGCGCAAGTCGGGAGACACGAGGAGGCCATGGCTGCTCATGTTGAGCGTCCGGCCGCGACCTTCCTGGACGGACTGATCGCGCCCAAAAAGGCGGAAGTCGAACGGCAGATCGAGATCGTACCGGTTGGCGGTCCTCCGATTCTTCCTCTCGGGTTCCACTTGAAGATTCTCCACGATTTCGGGATGCAAGTCACCTACTTCGACTGCCAAATCGGCACCAGCCATATTCCTTCCGGCTCCGGGCTCTTATCCGAAGCAATTCCCAAGCCACTCGCAGAGATGAGCGTCAGCGTCAAAAAAGGCCAGAAAAAGCAGTGGATGTTGTGTGAAACCGCACGGGGCAGATTGGAAGAGGCTCGGGAAAACTAGTGCTTATTTTTCTTTTCTTCCCGTGGTTGCGGATACACGGATGGCGTAGCCTTATGGGCGACGCAACGCGTATCGGCCGAAATGCTTACTCCTCGAAAATCACGATCGCGCGGCCCAGATGGATTTCATCGCCGGGTTCGAGCTTCGTGCCGCGAGTATCCCGATGCACCTCGAGGCTCACTCCATCGCGCACGATTCGGGTGCTGCAATCGGTGCCCCGGGCGTACCAGCGGTCGTTGAACAGCCGGCACTCCCCGGTGGCGGCATCGAAGTCGATGTGGGCATGCTCGCGCGAGACGGAGCGGTTCACCTCGCTGTCCTCCACAAACGCGAGGTCGTTCCGCCGGTACATACCGCCGTTGCGATATACATCGACTTCGCGCCCGATATGCACCCGCGACTTTTGGATGGGCAGTTCCGAGGCATTCGATTGGCCGTGACGCACCAGCAGGCGGGCCGCTTTCTTCACCTCGCCAGACTGTCCCTGCGAGACCGCGGCGACCGTAAGCCATGGCTCGTTGGCCAGCGGCAAGCCGGTCGCAATGTCTACCTCCACGCGCAACTGCTCGGGAAAACGAATATGATCGGCACGAAGGCTGCCTTGAATTTCGTGCTCCAGATACTGGCGGAAGAAACCGCTGCGGAAGACGTGAGCGCGGCTCTCTTCCACTCCGCGCATGGATACGCGAACGAGGTCGAATGGAAACACGCGGCGGGCTCCGGCGCGATAAGAGTTGCGGCGCACTTCGTCCAGGACCGCGAAGCGGATCTCCGCCAACTCCGGCGGACTCTCAACAGATGCGCTGCGGGCCAGCGGGCTCTCGAAGAGCGTCCGTCCAAACTTCTCGATAAATTCGGTGAGGTTCATCATAGCAATCCCAACTCTTTGGCTGCCTCCATGAGTTCGCGCGCGACTGGTGCAGCGACGCGTCCTCCATAGCCGCCGTGTTCCACGATCACCGCGAAGGCGAGGCGCCGTTCGGGAGCACCCTGGAACGGCGCAAAGCCCGCGAACCAGGCATGCGGCAATCCGCGATCGAGCTGCGCGGTGCCGGTTTTGCCCGCCATCTCCACCGCCGCTCCGGCCATCACGTGACGCGCGGTGCCCTCAGTGACGACACGCCGCATTGCACCCGCAAGAAATGCCGCCTGCGCCGGCGCCAATATTTCGAGCGGAGCATCCTGGCGCGAATTTCCGTCTCCGGCGATCCAGCGGCCTTGCGGCATCTGGCCGTTTGCGGCGATGGTGGCGGCGACACGTGCCATTTTGAAGGGCGTGACCAGCACAGGACCCTGTCCGTAGGCCGCGAAGGGCAGCGCCTGGCGCAGCGCCGCGGCATCGCCGGTGGAGAGCCCCAGCCGGTCCGCCGTCTCTGCCAGCGCCTTCGAGCCTACGTCGTGCACGCCAAGCTGCGCGAAGTACGCGTTGCAGGAGACGGCGATGGCTCGCTCCATATCGATGGTGCCGTGGGCGTGATCGCCGATATCGTCCTTGATGGCGCGATTCCATCCCGCGATGACATTGCCGCAGCGGCCATCGCCCAGCGGACGGCACTGGTAGGTGCGACGGGTCAGCAGGGGATCGGCACGTAGGGCAGCAATCGCGGTCACCAGTTTGAAGGTCGAGCCAGGTGGATATTGACCGTAGAGCGTGCGATCAAGCAGTTCGTCCGGCGTCGGCGGCGCCGCGCGATCCGCGGGCGGGCTGGCGGACGGCGCGCTGACCGCGGCGAGCACGTCGCCGGTGCCCGCCTCCATTACGACAAGGGCTCCGTTGGCTACTCCCGCCTGCCGCAGGTGCCTTTCGAGAATTTCCTTGGCGCGCAGTTGAAGACGGATGTCCACCGTCATCCGCAGACTGCGATCGCGTGCGAGAATGCGCGCCACACCGGCGTAGTGCGGGTGATGGCGATAGCGGATGAGGGGCGCGAGCTCTGTGTAGTCGTAGCCTTGCAGGCGGCGGTTGTCGTCGTGCTCGGCCAGCGACGCGTTGGTGGCGTGAAAATTCTCCCCGGTGCGCAGATCGCCGGTGAGGTGCGCGGTGGCGGCGCCGAACGGGTAGTGGCGAGTGTCGAAGCGGCTGGCGGCGGTGTTGAGCGAGACGCCGAGCGCGGTGTAGGCATCACGATGGCGCTCCAGTTCCTGCCAATCACTGGCGGCAAGTGGAATGCCGTTGCGGTCGTAGATGGTGCCGCGCGGGATTTCGTGCGCCAGGGAGTTGATTCGCGGATTGTGCTGTGCGCGCTTGACGTTGTCCTCTTCGAAAGCGTGGGCGTCGCGCGCCAGGTAGTCGGTATCGTGCAGTACCTGATAACGCAGCGCGAACCCCAGCAGGATAGTGCCGGCCGCGGCCAGCACCCACTTGAGACCGCCTGCGGGCACACGCAGCACCTCGGGCTGTGACATCTCTTCGGTGTTGCTGATACCGGCCAGGAGCGCGAAGATCAGAAAATTCGCGACCATGGCGGTGTTCCCAGAACTGAGGAACGGCGACACCACTCCCGATAGCGGCAAGGCTCCGAGCACGCCCGACGTGATGAGGAGCATCTCGCAGGCGATGAGGGTGATGAGTCCGGTTGCGAGGAAGAGTCCGTAGGTGGTATCGGCGCGCTGGGCGGCGCGAATGCCGCGCCAGATCAGAATACCGAAGAGGCAGAAGATGGCAGCGACGCCCGCAAAACCCCACTCTTCGCCGATGGCGGGCAGTACGAGGTCGGTGTTTCCTGCGGGAATCATCCCGGGGTCGCCCCATCCGGGACCGCTGCCTGTTGGGCCGCCGGTGGCAAAGGCCCAAAGCGCGTGCGCGAGTTGATTGCCGCCGTGGACGTCGTTGTCCCAGGGAGAGAGCCACATGTCGATGCGCTGCACCACGGTGTGCGGCGTGCCGGCGCGATATCCGATGGCGACGGCGGCCACCATCAGGACTACCGAAGCGAGCGCCAGGACGGGGCGTCCGCGCGCCACGGTGAACATTGCGAGAAATACGAACAGCGTGACGAGTGCCGGCCCCAGGTCTTTGAGGACGAAAAAGAGTACGACTGCGATGCCGGTGGCGGCCATCACGGGAAGTACGTGCTCGGCGCGCGCGACGCGCCCGCCGGGGATCCGCGCTTCGCGCAGGTCGCGGAGGCGCTCCCAGTTGCGCGTGAAGTAACCTGCAAGAAACATCACCAGGAGGATTTTGATCAGCTCGACGGGCTGGAAGATGCCGAGATTCACTTTGGCGTCGTTACCGGCGGGTCCGCGCCCGAACGCCATCAGGAGGCCGAAGAGCGTGAGGGCGGCGAACAACGGCGTGTAGCACCAGCGCGAAAGGCGGCGGTAATCGAAAAACTGGAACGCGGGCAGCGCGAGCAAGAGGCATCCGCAGAACACGCCGATGGCGAACTTGTGAAATTCCAGCGTGTCGCGCAGCGGATCGCGCATGCTGACCATGAGCAGGAAACCGAACCCGGTGAGAAGTTGCAGTGCGGGGAGAAACGCGGCATCACCACGGAACCGTTTGAGGCGCCAGACCAGTGCGACCAGGTAGAATCCGGCGAAGTAGATAAGTGCCGAGCGCACCAGTTGCGTGCGAAACTCCGCGGGGCTGCGCACAGCGAGTAGCGGCTTGACGCGCGCGAACTGGCGGCGCGGAATCACGGCGGTCAGCGCACCCGTGTTGCGCAGCGGACGCGCGCGCTCTAGGTAATCGAACACGAGTGGCGCGAGTTCCGCGCGATTCGGGAAGAACTCCAGCACGGGCAGCAAGTCGTCCGGGGAAGCGACGGCGTTGACGTTCAGTACGGGCGCGCCGGACATGCGCTGCACCTTGGCCTGGTACACAAACCACAAGCCGGCGGCGACCATCAGCGACGCCGCCACGAGCCATGCGAGCTTCGCCGAGGCCCGGCGACGCTCCACGCGAACCATCACGGGCGCCGCCCCTGCAAGGGTCCAACTGCGCGTTACTGCCACAGGTACCACCTCCGGGGGCGCGGCTTGCGGGGCGCCGGCGCGTGGATCCGATCGAGCTCGCGCAAATGCAGGTCGGCTTCATCGAAGCCGGGAACCCGGCGGTAGAAGCCGCGTGCGAGATCGGCGTCGTGCATGGCCAGCTTCCAATTGTGCGCGCTCTCCTCCTGCGCGCGAATGCGATAGACATCGCCCTGCTGCTCCACCTCGCGGCGGCCAAGGTGCGCGCCCAGATGTTCGGCCTCGGCAAACTCCGCCATGGCTTTCTCGGGATCGTTCAGCGAGTATACGTAGACGCGCGCCAGGGCGAGGTGCGGGGCCGGGTCCGCGGGCACCTTGTGCGAGGCCAGCATGAATTCGTCGCGCGCTTTGAGACGAAGCAGGCCCGCGGCGTTCTCCGAATACTGCGCGCCACTCAGGCGCTCGAGCGTGGCGTATCCGCGAACCAGCGCCAGCTTGGCGAGCGTGCGGTCTTCCGCCGCGCCCAGTTGCACGGCACGCTCCAGACAGATTTCGGCCTTTGGCCAATCGAACTCATAGAGCCACGGGTCGGGGCTCGTGCGGTACGCGTCGAGGATGCGATCCGCGGATGCCGTGTACCACTGCGCCAGGTTCTCTTCAGGGAGCGTTTTCGGCACGGTGCGGGGCGCCGCGCTGGCACGCGTCTGCCACAGTTGCCAGCCGATGGTGCCTCCGATCCACAACAGCAGGCCGGTGGCGAAGTACGCGGCGGCACCGAGCACCTGCAGGCGGCGGCCCCGCCGGCGGCGCGCGGTTCGCGTCACGCGGCGCAGCGCCTCGCAGGCCGCTTCCAGCGTGGCGGTGGGATTGAACCGGGGCCGCCGCTCGATCTCCGCCAGTGTGGGCTTCAACTCTAGGAAGAGCTGGAGGTCCGCCTGGAACTCGGCGGCCGACCGGTAGCGCTGGCGGGCATCGGGGGCGAGCGCCTTCATGACGACGGCGCGCAAGCCCGGCGGGCATGACGCGGGAAGCGCGCGAGGCGGCCGCTTGGAACGGATCAGCCCTTCGAGTTTGCGCGTGTCTTCGGCCTGGTACGGCGGCGCACCGGCCAGCATTTCGTAGAGCGTCGCGCCGAGCGCCCACAAGTCGGACTGCGGCTCCACCTCGTCGCGCGTCAGCCGCTCCGGCGAGCAATAGCTGGGGCTGCCGAAATTGTGCACGGTGGCGTTGCAATCGGCGCGCAGCGTCTTGGCGATGCCGAAATCCAGCAGGCGCACGGTGTCGTGGGCGCCCAGGTGGATGTTGGAGGGCTTGATATCGCCGTGCACGACTGAGGGCTCCCAGGAGTGGAATTTGGCGAGTTGCTCGCAGATCTCGAGTGCGATCACGGCGGCACGGAACGGATCCACCAGGTGGTCCGCGGCGAGGATCTCCGCCACCGTGCGTCCCTCGATGAACGGCATGGCGACGAAGAAGTAGCCGTCGAGATCGCCGTATTCGTAGATCTCCACCACGCGCGGGTCGCTGGAGTGCAGCTCTTTCTGTATGGCCGCTCCGCGACGCTCTGCCTCGACGACCAGTTGCGATGCGCGATCGTCGCCGTGGCGGATCAGCTTGAGCGCGACCTTGCGATTCTCCACGGTGTCCATGGCCAGGTACACTTCGGTCATGCTCTTGCCGAGGCGGCGAACGATTTCGTAACGTCCAATGCGAGTGGGCGCGTTCATGGGTTTATCCTCGAATGCGCAGGACTGCCCAGAGCAACATGCCGAGCAGCAGTCCGTAACTCAGAAACGCAACGCGGCCGCTCCACACGCGGCGTCGCGGGCGGATGCGCGTCACGGCGAGGCGCGGGCGCGTGGCGGCGCTTCTGCCGCGAAAGGCCGGTCCGGCGACGAAGACCACGGTGATGTTATCGCGTCCGCCGGCCTGGTTCGCGGCGTCCACCAGGTTACACGCCATCTGGGTCGCATCGCCGGCATAGCGTTCCGCGATGGCGAGGATGCGGTGCGAGGTCAGGTGGTCGCTGAGGCCGTCGCTGCACAACAGCATGGCCGTGTCGCCGGGAAGTTCGCACTGCCGCACCTCGATGAAGTCTTCCTCCTCCGCAGACCGGGGGCTACTGCCCACGTCGCGAAACACCTCGTTACGCCGCGGATGCGCCATCGCCTCCTCCTCGCTCAGCTCGCCGGCATCTTCCATCTCGCCAATCGGGGAATGGTCGCTGGTTACCTTGCGAATGGCTCCGGGGCCGATCAGGTACAGGCGCGAATCACCGACTTGTCCGACGGTTACCTGTTCGCCCTCCACGAGGGCGAGGGTGAGCACGCAGGCCATCCCGGCGGAACGCGGATCCTGCTGCGCTTCGGCGTAGATGCGATTGTTGGCGGCGACGATGGCTTGGCGGACGCGTGCCGCCGGCGGCATGACAGACCACGAAAGGCGATGGTCTGTCCCACTGATCGCCTCGATAGCCTCACGAATGGCAGCGACAGCGACCTCTGCCGCACGCTCGCCGGCGGCCTGTCCGCCGACGCCATCCACCACCAAAAATGCGCCGCGCGGCGGATCCATCCAGTAGCGATCCTCATTGCGGTCGCGTACCATTCCGACGTCGGTGGCGGCTCCACAATTCAGCGGGAGCTCACTCATGGCGGACCTCGAAGGAGAGGCTCAGGATTTCGGCCAGGGAAATTTCCGCGCGGTCGGGAATCGCCATCTCGACGTTGCCTGCGATGCGGCGGCCGTTCAGCCAGGTTCCATTGCGGGACAGGTCGGTGATTTTGAAGTCACCGGTGGCGGGATCGCGCCGGAGACGCAGGTGCTCGCGGGAAATCTCGTCGGTGGTGTAGAGGGCAAGATCGACCCAGAGGTCATCGCCGCCGCGTCCGATGGAAACTTCGTTTTGCGTCACCAGGAATGTCTGAGGGCCTGATTCGTCCTGATACCGAATTTCGGCGAATACCGGAGCGCTGCGCATGCGCGTGTTCTCGCGATCGCGGACTACGCGCGCTTGCGTGACCGAAGGCGCGCGATCAATCAGCGTCGTTTTCGTGCCGCGATATCCGGGTTGAGCGATATCGTTCAACTCCGAATGGATCTCGACATCGCCGGGCGGCACGGTGGATTCGCTGTCGGCGAAAAGGCCGATCCACCAGCCGTTGGTCGCGATGCGGTAGGTCTTGCGCGGCGCATTTCGGCGGAGCACTCCGCTCTTGGCGTTCCATTCCGCCAGGCGTGCGGTAAGGGCGCGCTTCGCGTCTTCCTTGATAAGTTCCTGCACACTCAAGACGCGCGTGTAATCGTCAGGGTGGAGATAGACGCTGAAAATACACGGCACCAGGATGCTGTATCCCAGTTCCAGGCGGCCCAATTCCATGTTGCGGATCAGTTCATCGATGATGATCTGACCGCTGATTCGCGGTAGGGGCTGTACGGTCCCGCTGTGCGCCATGCGGACGAGTCTCCTCTCGGCAAGACGCAAGTGTACGGAGCGGCACTCACCCTTGCCTGGCAGCTACCGCGCGGACCAGTAGCGTATTTTTAGACGATATACCCGATAGAGGGTTTCGGCAAAGTGCCCGTTTGCACAGTAATGGCTAGTTAAAAAGTCGCAATGTTTTGAGGGACGGATTGATGTGAATGAACACACAGTGGCGGGGGAACTGCACAGGAACGCTCCCTGACGGTCGCGGCTCGGATTGGGGCGAACTCGGATTGCCGCGACCGTCAGGGAATAAGGGTCTAGAAGTAGAGTTTCAAACCTAGCTGTACCTGTCTCGGGGAATTGGCCTGCGACGTTACTTTGCCGAAGGCCGAGGAGCCGACGGTCACATTCGGTCCGGCGAACTGTGCGTGGTTGAGCGCGTTGAAGGCTTCAGCGCGGAATTCGAGCTTAGTGCCTTCACGCACGGGCAAGGCAAACTGTTTGAAGAAAGACAGTGCCGACGTGGAGGTGCCGGGCACACGCGCGGTACCGATTTCGCGGGCCGCGTTGCCTACCGTAAAGGGCGGCGGCGTCACGGCGTTCGACGGATTCGCAAAGTACTGGTTGAGCCAGTCGGAGCCGGTGTTGCGGGTGAGGGGACCGATCAGGTTCGGCCGCTGACCGCCGTATGTGGGCAATGCGCGCGAAGTGCTGAGCCCCAGCGCGATGGGCATGCCGTCGTCGAAACGCCAGATGCCGTTGGTCTGCCAGCCTCCGAGGAAGGCATCCACGACGCCGTTCCAGTTGCCGCCGAATTGCTTTCCACGACCGATGGGGAGCTGGTAGACGTATGAAAACTGGAGCACGTGCGGGATGTCGTATTGAGATATCGAGCGCTCCAGGAATCGCTTGTTGGGGTCCTGCAGGCTGGTGGCGCCGCCGAGCCACGTGGTGCAACCGCAGGCCACCGAAGCGTTGTCGATGGACTTTGAGAACACATAGGTACCGAGCAACTGGAGGCCCTTGGAGAAGCGCTTCTCCACGCGAACCTGGAGGGAATTGTAGATCGAGTTGGCCCACGGCGGATCGTTGCCGCTGAAGCCGGTGAACTGCGGATACGGCTTCAACAACTGGGACTGCTGCACGGTGGCGGCGGCGAGGCTGCTGGCCGGATTGGTGATGATACCGAGGAAGGGGTTGGGCACGTTGGAGTTGAGCTGGGTGATCTGATCGGAAGTCTGATTCTCGACCCAGGCGCCCAGGTAGTTCAGACTGCCGGCGCCGCCGAAGTAGAGGTGCGTGCCCTTGGTGCCGAGATAATTCACGTCCACCAGGACGTTTCCTTTGAGCTCGCGCTGCACGCCGAAATTCCAGGTTTGGAGGTAGGGCGTGTTGTTCCACGTGGGCAGGGGACCGCTGATGCCGAGGCCGAGACCAGTGGCAAGTCCGAGGGAATTGCCCGGCGGCAACTGCGGGCCGGAGGGCAAGGGATTCGAGATGCGCGCCCAGGGCGTCGCGCCATCGTTGTTCGCGGTCAGGAGCAGGGGCGTGGTCCAGTTGAAGCCGGTGAAGCCGCCGCCGCCGGTGCCGGACGCGGCGCCTTTGATGGGGTCGTAGAAGATGCCGTAGCCGGTGCGGATCACGAAGTTGCCGGGCGCGCGATAGGCCAGGCCGATGCGTGGCCCGAAATTCATGGGATCGAGATTGTAGGGCGTGCGCTGGTTGCCGTTCGCAAATATCAGGCCGCCGTGCAATTGCGGCAGCCCGGGAACCTGCAAGGGCGAGAGTGCGTTGGGGTCGATCCAACTCTGGCGGTTATAACGCTCGGTGCGCGGCAGGGTGAGTTCGTAGCGCAGACCGAGGTTGACGGTGAGGCGGTTGGTGACGCGCCAGTTGTCCTGGAAATACCAGGCATGGGCGTAGCTCTGGGTGGAGATGGCGACATCCACGCCGTAGCCGCTGCCGCCCTGCGGGAAGCCGGTGAGGAGCGATGCCAGCGGGTCGCCGCCGGTGTTGCCGGCCGGGCTCTGCGAAGTGCCGGAAGAGGTGTAGTTGAACTGCCCTTCCGGATAGCCAACCTGCAGGAAGCTGATTTTGTGGAGACGGCCCTCCCAGCCGAACTTGAATTCGTGCTGGCCGTGGATCTTGTCCAGGTTGGCGGACAGATCCCAGGTGTCGAGCGGATATTGCAGGATGGAGAAGGTCTGCGAACCCAGGGCCTGGCTGCTCACCGCCTGATATCCATTGCCAAGCGTGATGTTGGGGGTGGCGAGGTAGCCGGAGGTGAGAATGTACTGCGGCAGGCCGAGGGTGGTGACAGGGTTGAAGTCTTTGAAATCCTGCGCCACGCCGCCGGTGTAGCTGAAGCTGCGGGCGTACCCCAACATGACGTTCAGCACCAGGGTGGGGCTGAAGGTGTGGTTGTAGTTGAGGGCAGCCGAGTACTGGTGGCCGAGGTTCGGCCCCTGCGTGCAGGGGTCGGCGATGTTGCCGAAGCAGTTGACGCCTTCGCTGGTGCTCCAGCCGTGGGAGAGGCGTCCGGCCAGCGAACTCTTGTCGCTGAGGCGGTTGTCGATTTTGATGTCGAAGCGTTTGTCGTTGCTGCGGCTTCCATTGGTGCCGATCCAGTTGTTGAGGGGATTGTACGCCGCGGTGCCTACGGCTACGTTGGGCAGCGGGAAATACTGCATCATCTTCAGCGCGACGGGATCGATCAGATTGCCGGGCCGCGCCGGCAGCGCGTAAGGTGAGCCCACCAGGTTGGGATTGCCGGGGCTCATATAAGTGGCCATGTTGTTGAACGGGATGTACCCGCTGCGCACGGCGCCGCCGGCGCTGCTGCTGTAAGTGCTGCTCATGGGATCCCAGAGCTGTCCGTTGGCGGCGGAACAGCGTCCCGCGGAATCGAACGAGCCGCCGTTGCGGCCGCACAGCTCGCCGAAGTCGCCCTGGCGCTCGGCCGCGCTGGCGACTCCGGCGCGCGCGGTTCCGGTGCTGCGCGAGATGGTGCCCTGATAATCGAAGAAGAAAAAGAGTTTGTCCTTGCGGATGGGGCCGCCGATGGTTCCGCCGAACTGGTTGTTCTTCTTCGGCGAGATCTTCACACCGTTCTGATTGTTGAAGAAATTGTTGGCATTGAGGGCGGAATTCTGCAGGAACTCAAACAGGCTGCCATGGAACTGGTTGGTGCCCGATTTAGTTACCACGTTGATGACCGTGTTACCTCCGAAGCCCACCTCGGCGGTGTAAGTGTTCTGCTGGACATTGAACTCCTGGACTGCGTCGACCGAGGGAGTATATAGGGCCGTGGTGACGCCGCTGTTATTTTCGTTGTTGGTCTGGCTGACGCCATCGAGCACGATATCCGCGGTGGAGTTCCGGCCGCCGTTAGAGATGAAATTGGTGGCGCCCGCATTCAAGCCGAACGAACCGCCCGCCGCCTGGGTGACGCCGGGCGATAACTGCGCCAAGTTGAAGACCGAGCGGCTGGTGAGCGGCAGATCGTTGATGAACTTCTGGTTCACCAACTGCCCGGTGGAGGCATCCTGCGTCTGGAGCAGGGTTGCGGTAGCTTCGACATCGACCTTTTCAGCCGTGCCCTGGATTTCGAAGTCGACATTGACCTCGGCATTCTGCCCCACCGTCAGCGTCAAGGGAGGAGGCGAGTAAGGTCGCATGCCGGGAGCCGAAACCTTCAGGCTATAGCTGCCAGGGGGTAGATTCCGTAGCACGTAGCGTCCTTCGGTATCGGTGATGGTGGCATAGGTGAAACCCTTGTCCTGGTCGGTCAGAACAGCCTTGGCGTTCGGCACCGCGGCGCCCGACGGGTCTTTCACTACGCCGGTCAGCGATCCGCTGTAAACCTGGCCGAACGAGACCAGGCACAGTAGGGTTGCAATTCCGAAGAGAAAAAAGATGCGCCGCAAGGTTTGGAAGGCCCCGGCGGCCGTGGCCGGAGATAGTGGTACAGACTTGTTTGTCATTTTAACTAACCCTCTGAAGTGACGTTGGGCGGAGGTCCCCGAAGACCCCGCATCGGAGCGATCATACGCCCGAACCTTGTAACGGTCGTGTGACACAACGTTAGCTAACGTGGTGTCCGGCACGAGCTAACAGGGGCGATTTCCCTATAGGAGCTTGTGATATGCTCTTGGGCAATGCTGGCGCCGGGGTGCGAAGCTGAACGAACGTTTAGCCCGGGGGAGAAACACCAGGCATTAACGGTGGTGTTGCAAAGCCAGACCTTTGCCCGGGCCGATCAACTGAAAAAGTTCCTCCGCTATATTTGCGAAATGGAGGAAGCCGGACGGGCCAGCGAGATCAGCGAGTACCTGATTGGCATTCATGCGCTGGGACGCCCGGCGGACTACTCTCCGGCCGACGATTCCGGAGTCCGCGGACGGGCCCACGCACTGCGGCTCAAGTTACAGCAGTTGTATCAACTGGAAAGGTCCGACGCCGAGATCCGTGTCGGACTGCGGAAGGGCTCCTACACTCCCTACTATTACTGCGAAGTACCGGTGCAAGCGGAGCCGAAACCCGAACCGGCACCGGCCACGGCGCCCCGGCAGTCCCGGCGCATGCCGCGAGCAGCGTGGGTCCTCGGCGCTCTGGCCCTGGCAGCTGGGCTGACGGTGGCGGGACGCAGCCTGATGCTTCGACCCAGCCGTCCGGAAGCGATCCTGCGCGAATTCTGGGGTCCGATGCTGCGGCCGGGGAGCGGCGTACTGCTCTGCCTGGCGAGTCCTCCTTCCCTGCTGATCAAGCCATTCCGCAATCCGCCGCGCCACGGAAACTTTCTGCCGGCGCCGCCCGAAACCGCCGACTGGTACCGGCGTTTGCGCCTGCCGCAAGGCAACGGAAGCCCGTACATGTATCACTCGGTG
>CAWDWK010000020.1:0-70164 GCA_963805775.1 uncultured Solibacteraceae bacterium
AGCTCCGCTGTTCGGCGATTCGGCGGCCGCGGTTAGGGCGGCGGAGACCATCGCGAGCGGCGGCGGATCGTTTCAGTTTCTGCCGGAAGATATTTTGGGATCGGCGGCGTTGCGCAACCGCAACGTCGTGCTGATCGGCAGTCCGAACTACAGCGCGTTTGCCGCAAGGGTGTTGAGCAGTACGCCATTCACGATCTTCGAGGATGAGGATTTGGGGGAGGAAACGATTCGGGACCGGTCGGCGGCAAGCGGAACTTCGACGGTTTTTGTACCCAAGCGTGGGCCATCGGGACAGTTGGCGCTGGTGTACGGTCTGATCACGGTATTTCCCAACCAGACCGGAGCAGACGCCGGACCGCGAGCGATCATCGTGTCGGGTGTGACCGGCGCGGGGGCGCCCGCGGCGATGGAGTTCTTTGCCAGCCCGGCGTGCCTGGCAACGCTGCGCGCCAGCTTCGCGAGGGACGGTCTCAAGCACGTGCCGGCGTCTTATCAGGTAGTCATTAAGGGGATTCGAGATGGGGCGATGCCGTTAACCTGGGAACTGGCGGCATATAAGGTGATGCAGCGTCAACCGACCTTGGAATAACACTCCTCCCGCTATACTGTAGGGAGACGTGCGCGTCCCTTTTCGCCTGGCCTGGAATAGTACGGCGTCCTACGTGGGGCTGCTTGCGGCCTCGTTCGGCCTTGCCCTATTCGTCAGCTACATCTTTGGCCCGCAGATCAACGACTACGTCTACGACAGCATGTTTCGTGCCTATCGTCCGCCCACGCCGGTGCGGCCGGAATCGGTGGTGCTCGCGATCGATGAACTGACCCTGATGGATTGCGGGGGGATTCGCGGGATCCGGGGTCCTATCGCCCGGGCACTGCGCCTGCTGGCACCCGTCAAGCCGAAAGCGGTGGCGGTGGACGTCATTCTTGCCGACCGCAACCCCGCGGAGGATGCCGCGCTCGCCGAGGCGTTTCACGCCACGCCAAATCTGGTTCTCTCTACGGAGCTGATCGATGGAGGGCGCATCTGGGAAGATCCGCGCCCCGAATTCGCGGTTGGCGCGAGGCTGGGACACGTCTCCACCGTAATGGATAAGGATGGCGTGACGCGAAGCATCCTGATCGACCTGCACAACGCCCGTGTGCGGCGGCGGGCGCTGGCGCTGGAAGCGTTCCTGTTGAGTCGCGGCGTGGACACGCCCCGCGAATCGCTCACGTTCACGCTTTTTCGCGGCGGCCTGGTGAGTGCGGAGATCGAGGTGGGCAATGTCACCATCCCGGTGCTGGAGGACCGGAGAGAACATCGCCGCCTGATGCGCGTACGGTTCTTCCCGCCGGATATGGCCGTGCCCCGCGTCTCCATGAAACGCCTGCTGGACGATCCGTCACTGGCCGCCCAATTCGCCGGCAAGGTGGTGTTCGTGGGTGTGACCGCCAACTCGGAGATCCACGACCGTCTGTTCACTCCCTTTGGGATGACCCCCGGAACCGAAATCAACGCGGCCGCATACGAAACCATGGCGCAGAGAATGTTCCTCACCGATGTGGGGACCCTGTGGGAGAACGCGATCGCCCTCGCCCTGCTGGTGGCCATCGGCTTGGCCTTCCGCCATCTGCCCGGATGGTGGGCCTACGGCGCGGGCGGCCTGCTGCTGGTGGGCGCGACGCTCATCCCGTATCTGTTCTTTCTCAATCAGCGCGTCTTCCCCTTTGCGACTTCGTTCCTGGTGGCATGGCTCGGCACGCTGACGGCGGCTACTTACTATCATCTGGTGGTGCGGCGCAACCTGAGCATCGAGCAGGCGTCGCGCGAGCGCTACCAGCAGGCGATGCACTTCGTGACGCATGAGATGCGCACGCCGCTATCGGCGATCCAGGGTTCCAGCGAATTGATTTCGCGCTATCCCCTGACCGAGGAGAAGCGCAAGCAGATCGCACTGCTGATCAACTCCGAATCCAAGCGCCTGGCGCGCATGGTGGAGATCTTCCTCAACGTGGAACGGCTGTCCGCCGGGCAGATGGAACTCAAGCAGGAAGCCATATCGGTGAAGCAGATGATGGAGGTCTGCGTGGAGCGGGTGCGCCCTCTTGCCGAGCGCAAGCATATCGGCATCACGCTGGAGGCGGTGCCTGAAGAGTTGCTCCTCACCGGCGACCGCGAACTGGTGGAGTACGCTTGCTACAATCTACTTACCAACGCGGTGAAGTATTCACCACAACGTACCGAGGTAACGGCTTCCGCCTGGAAGAACGATACCTGGATTCATATCGCGGTCAAAGATCAGGGAATCGGTATGGACCAGAAGGAAGTGAAGCAGATCTTCCAGAAGTTCTACCGCACGAAAAAGGCGGAAGAATCGGGGGAAGCCGGGACCGGAATCGGGTTATCCATCGTCCAACAGATTGTGGAACAACACGGCGGACGGATTGAAGTGACGAGCAGGCCGGGGGCGGGCAGTTGCTTCACGGTGGTGATGGCGGCTCGCGCAGCCGCGAGTTTGTCCACCGCGGCGGAACGACATTGATGCAGAGACTACTGTTAGTGGAAGACGATCCGAATCTGAATCTGACGATCCTCACGGCGCTGGAGGCGCAGGGGTATGCGGTGGACGCGGTGTCCACCACGGGCGAGGCGATGGAGCGTCTGAGCGATACGGCCTACCCGATCGTCCTCACCGATATCTATATCGACGAACGTACCGGCCTGGATGTGCTGGATGCGGCGAAACGCAAGGACCCGCTCTGCGCCGTGATTCTGATGACCGGCCGCGGAACGGTGGAAACCGTGATGGCCGCCACGCGTGGCGGGGCCTTCGAATATATCGCCAAACCTTTCGAGCTCGACACCCTGTTCGACGCGCTGACCCGGGCTGAGGCGATGCGCAACGATACTGAATCCGAGGCTGTAGAAGAGGAACTGCCGGAGAGCGTGATGATCGGCAGTTCCACCGCCATCGTCGAGATTTATAAGAAAGTGGGACGCGTGGCCCCTACGGATGCCACGGTGGTGATTGAGGGAGAGACGGGCACGGGTAAGGAACTGGTGGCGCGCATGATCCACGGCTTCAGCCAGCGCGCCAAACAGGCGTTCGTGCCAGTGGATTGCGCCGCCATCGCGCCGTCGCTGCTGGAAAGCGAACTGTTCGGCGCCATTCGCGGAGCATTTACGGGGGCCGACCGCGACCGCGTGGGCGTCTTTGAAGCCGCCAACCGGGGCACGGTTTTCCTGGACGAAATCGGCGAGATCGATAAGAGCTTTCAGGCCAACCTGCTGCGTTTCCTGCAGGAGCGCGAGATCCGCCCGCTCGGCGCATCCCGGGCGAAAGAAGTGGACGTACGCGTGATCTGCGCCACCAATCGCGACTTGCAGCGCATGGTGGACGATGGCAAGTTCCGCGAAGACCTGTGGTACCGCTTGAACACGGTGCGCATCGTGATGCCTCCCTTGCGCGAGCGGCGCGACGATATCCCGCTGCTGGCGCGGTTCTACGTCAACAAGTACAACGGGCTGTACCGGCGCGAGGTGAAGCTGATGGATTCGGGCGTCCGCGCGCTGCAGGATTACACCTGGCCCGGCAACGTTCGCCAGTTGCAGCACGTGATCGAACGCCTCACCATCCTGGCCGACCGGATCGACCGCGATACCGTCTTCGAAGCGCTCACCTCCATGGAGTCGCGCGACAAACCGGTCGACACCCTGGCGGACGTGCAGGAGGACAAAATCCGCGAAGTGCTGGCCGCTACCGGCGGCAACAAGAGCAAGGCAGCGCAGATCCTGGGCATCGAACGTAAAACCCTGTATCGCAAGCTGGAGCGGATGAAGCTATAGTAGTGTGGTACTGGTACCTGGGTAACGCTCGCGTCTATCGCTCATGATCGACATCCACAGCCACATACTGCCCGGCCTGGACGACGGGTCCAAAAGTCTGGAAGAGTCCGTCGCTATGCTGCGGCAGGCGGCCGCCGCCGGCACGACCGAGATCGTGGCCACACCGCATGCCAACCAGGACTACGAGTTCGATCCGCTCTTGGTGGAGCAGAAGATCGGCGAATTGCAGGCGGCGGTGGGCGATGCCCCGCGGATTCACTACGGTTGCGATTGTCACCTCACGCTGGAGAATATCGATGACGCGGTGCGCTCGCCTGGGAAATACTCCATCAACCACCGCGGTTATCTGCTGGTGGAGTTCTCCGATTTCCTGATTCCCAAAACTACCGATGAGATTTTCGCCCGCATGATGAAGGCGGGGCTGCGGCCCATCGTGACCCATCCGGAGCGTAATCAATTGTTGCAGTACCGTCTGCCGGAGATGGAGGAGTGGGTGGCCCAGGGTGTCCACATGCAAGTGACGGCGCAATCCCTGATGGGCCGTTTCGGCAAGACAGCCAAGGCGTGTGCTCACGAGCTAATAGGGCGGGGGTTGGTGCATTTCCTGGCCAGCGATGCCCATGACACCAAATGGCGCACCACGGCGCTAGACGAAGCGCGGCAGTATGTGGACAGGCGCTTTGGCGCCGAAGCAGGGCTACGGCTGTTCGAGGAGAACCCTCGTGCGGCCCTGGCCGGGGTGCCCCTCACGTCGGTTCCGCTTCCTATACGGCGCAAGCCCTGGTACGCGTTCTGGTAGGACAGGCCTCCCGGCCTGTCCCACTTACACAAGCACGGTGAAGGTAGATTCGGTGCGCTGTACGGGACGGTAAAGGGTGTCGCGTTCGATGGGTTCGCGGCCGGCCTTGCGGATCAACTGCAACAACTCGCTGCGCCGCAGTCCCTGTGCGGTAGTCGCCCCGGCATCGTGGTAGATGCGCTCTTCGACAATCGTACCGTCGAGATCGTCGGCCCCAAACTTGAGGGCGATCTGCGCCATCCGCGGCGTCATCATCACCCAGTAAGCCTTGATGTGCGGAATGTTGTCCAGCATCAGGCGGGCCACGGCGATGTTCTTGATGTCGTTAAACCCGGTAGTCTTCGGGATGTGCTGCAACGGCGTATTGTCGGGATGGAACGCCAGGGGGATGTACGTCACGAAGCCCTGAGTCTCGTCCTGCAAGGCGCGCAGGCGCACCAGGTGATCGGCCCGGTCCTCGTCGTTCTCCAGGTGGCCGTACAGCATAGTGCAGTTGGAGCGCAGGCCCAACTGATGGGCGATGCGCGCCGTCTCAAGCCATTCGTTGCCGTCGATTTTGTGATCGCAGATGATGCGCCGCACGCGTTCGTTGAAGATCTCGGCGCCGCCTCCTGGCAGGGAATCCATACCGGCGTCGCGTAGGCGCTCCAATGTTTCGCGGATGGAAATCTTGGTCCGCCGCGCCAGGTAGGCGATCTCCACCATCGTGAATGCCTTCAAATGCACGCTCGGAAAGCGCTGCTTGAGGCCGCGAAGCATCTCGCAGAACCAGTCCAGGGTGAGTTCCGGATGCAGTCCGCCGACGATGTGGAATTCGGTCACGGCCTCGCTCCAGCCTTCGCCCGCACGCTGCCAGACCTCTTCCAGCGACATGGTGTACGCCTTGGGGTCGCGCACCCGCTTGCCGAAGGCGCACAGGCGGCAACTGGCCACGCACACATCGGTCGGATTAATATGCCGGTTGACGTTGAAGTAGGTTTTCGAGCCGTGCAGGCGTTCGCGGACCAGGTTGGCCAGATAGCCGAGTGCCAGGATATCCGAGGTGCGGTAGAGCGTGACGCCGTCCTCGAAAGACAAGCGCTCGCCGGCTTCCACCTTGTCGCGAATCGGGTTCAGATGGGAATCGTCAAATACCACTTGCATCTTATTCAGGCACCCGGTTTGAGGAGGAAAATATCAGCAGCCCAGAAAATTAAGAATAACACGCTGACATAGCCGTTCATGGTGAAGAAGGCCGCATCGACACGCGAGAGATCATCCGCCTTTACCAGGGAATGTTCGTAGATCAGCAGGGTGACGATGGCCGCGACACCTGCCAGGGCCAGCGCGCCCAGATGCAGGGTGTAGACTAGCGCCAGCAGGCACACGATCATCAGCACATGAAGCGCCTGGGCGACATGCAGGGCCCTGGCGATGCCGAGTACGCGCGGCACGCTGAACAGCCCCTCGGCGCTATCGAACTCGAAATCCTGGCAACTGTAGATGACGTCGAACCCTGCGGTCCAAAACATGACCGCGGCGGTCAGCCACAAGATCCGCGGGTCCAGCGAACCGCGCACGGCAATCCACGCGGCCGCCGGTGCGATGCCCAGTGAAAAGCCCAATACCAAGTGTGAGAACGAAGTAAAACGCTTGGTGAAGGAATAGACAAAGACCGTGCCGAGAGCCACCGGCGCGAGTTTGAGACACAGCGGATTGAGGGCGCCGGCAGCCACGAAGAAGAGCGCCGACGCCACCGCCACGAAACCCCAGCCGAAACCCTGCGACAGCATCCCGGCGGGAAGATGCCGCATTCTCGTGCGCGGATTGCGCCCGTCGATGGGCGCATCCACCAGCCGGTTGAACGCCATCGCGGCAGAGCGCGCCCCCACCATGGCCACCACGATCCAGGCCAGTTTCGCGCCGATTTCGGCCGCGGCGTAGCCGCCGTCGCGGAAGGCCAGCAGGGCACCCGTCAGGGCAAAGGGCAGGGCGAAAACCGAGTGCTCGAACTTGATCATGTCGAGCGTGAGGCGCAGGCGTTTCCAGAGCATGTAGTTAACGAATGTCCCATTTTACCGTGTTACGGCGCCGTGCTACAGTGACGTACGGGCGGATTCGTGCACATGCTGGAAGCCTTCTCGCTGTCCGATAAGGGATGCGTCAGGACCAATAACGAGGACTATTGCTTCATCGACGCGGAACGCGGACTCTTCGTCCTGGCGGACGGCATGGGCGGCGCCAAGGCGGGCGAACAGGCCTCGCGCATCGCGGTAGAGACCGTCGCCGAAACCATCCGCCAGTCTCCTCAACGGGATTCCCAGGTGTTGATCCGGGCCACGGAAGAGGCCAACCGGCGGGTGCTCGAAGCCGCCCATAGCGATCCCAGCCTGGAAGGCATGGGCACTACCCTCGTTGCCGCCCTCGAATTGGACGGAGATCTGGCCATTGCCAGCGTGGGCGACAGCCGTGCCTATATGCTGGATGACCATGGTTTTCACGTCATTACAGACGATCAGACGTGGGTCAACGAGGTTGGCCGGCCGCTGGGACTGGACGAGGAGAGCCTGCGTCATCACCCCATGCGGCATGTTCTGACCATGGCCATCGGCGCCAGCGCGCCGCTCACCATCAACCACTATCTCGTGCCCCTGGCCAAGGGCAATCTGGTCCTCATTTGCAGCGACGGATTGCACGGCGTGCTGGAAGCGCCGCAGATGGAGCAGATCCTCAAAGGCGGCCGAAAAGGCGCGACCCTGGAGGAAAGCTGCCGCAATTTGATCGACGCCGCGAAACAGGCGGGCGGCCCCGACAACGTGTCTGCCGTGTTGATGAGAAAAACCGGATAATTCCGGTAAGTGAACCGCACTAGTCCTCCTTAAGGGCATTTTGTATCGGAAATCAGTTGGACTCGCCGTCCTATGTCTGCTAGGGCTGGCGCCGGCACTTGCCCAAGTCGCCATCCTCCAAATCCGCGTAGTTGAGGGCGAGGGCACCGTGCACCTGCCGGGATCACGCAGTACGCGCCCCATCACGGTGGAGATCACCGAGGAGACAGGCAAACCGGTCGCCGGGGCCGCCGTCAGCTTCCACCTGCCCGAGGATGGACCTGGCGGGGCGTTCGTCAACGGACTACGTACGGAAGTGGTCGTCACCGACGCTCACGGGCGGGCCAGCCTGTACGGCTTGCTGGCCAACCGCACACCGGGGCGATTCCAGATTCGGATTTTGGCTTCCAAGGAACAGGCGCGCGCCGGCACCGTTTCCTTCCAGTACATCGCAGAGCCCACGGGCAAAGCGCTGGCAGCATTGTCGAAGACGTCGGCGGGACGCAGGAAGTGGCTCTATGTGGCGGCGGCCGCGGTTGCAGGCGGAGCGGTGGCAGTTGCGGCCACACGTGGGGGTGCGCCGAACCCGGCAGCTGCGACACCGAGTGCGCCGACGCCAGTTTTCAGCATCGGAACACCCGTCATCACGGTGGGTAAACCATGAGCGGCAAGGGGACGGCAGTGTCGATGCTGCTGGCCCTTGTTTTCGCGCCGGCCGCGCACGCCCAGTTCAACCTCCTCCTCGTGGAGGGGAGCACGGAGCGAGTTGCGCCGGCGGTCTACGATTTCGGTTCGCTCTACTCCGGCGAGACTGCTTCCGCCCACTTCCGCGTGCGCAATGTCTCCAGCGCTCCGGCCACCTTGACCGTCCTGGAGGTCGCCGGTGTGGGATTCACGCTGACCTCGCCTACGCTACCCGTCGGGCTCGCCCCGCAGGGCGCGATAGATCTCACGGTCGTTTTCGGCGCTACCGATACCGGAGCTTATAGCGCCTCACTGCATTCCGATGGCCTTGCCATCCTGCTCACCGCGACTCTCGCACCGCGCCTCACCTACCGATTAGATGTGCCTGGATCGCCATTTCCAGGTCCGGTGGATTTTGGCAGCGTGGTGGCCGGATCTGGTGCCCAACTCGGCATTACGTTCCGGAACGAGACGTCGCTGATACTCGCCGTGCCATCGATCTCCGTACAGGGTAACGATTTTGCCCTTCCGGCAGCGGCGCCCTCCGGGCAGGCTCTACAACCGGGCCAAGGCGGGGAATTCACCATCGCGTTCTCTCCCCAAACCACCGGCGCGCGGCAGGGATCGCTCATCATCGGCGACCGGACCTATCCGCTGCTCGGCACAGGAGTCGATCCGCCGCTGCCGAAGCCCACCGTCTCACTCGACCTCAAGCAAACCGCCAGTGCCCAGCAGGGTACCTTGATTGTCCGTTTTGACGCTCCGGCCCAGAGCCGCGGGAACGGCACCGCGACCTTGGATTTCCAGGGCGCCGCCGACCCCACCGTCGTATTCGCTTCGGGCGGTCGCAGCGCCACGTTTGCGATCGCTCCCGGCGACGTCCAGGCCGCACTGCCGTTTCAGACCGGGACCACGGCCGGCGTGCTCACGTTCACCGCACAAGTAGGGGCCGCGAGCGACCGGCAGACTGTGACCATCGCCGCCGTTGCGCCCGTCATAAGCACGGTTCAAGCGGTGCGCTCGCCCGGCGCCGTGGATATACAGGTCACCGGCTTCGACAATACGCGTTCCCTCGGAGCGCTCTCCTTCACGTTTTACGATGCAGCCGGAAATCCGCTATCCCCTGGGACGATTCGCACCGATGCAACGGCGGATTTCACCACGTACTTCGCCGCCTCCAATCTGGGGGGCGTTTTCCTGCTGCGCGTCGTGTTCCCCGTGACTGGTGACGCCCGACTCGTGGCCTCTTGTGACGCGACGCTTGCGAACTCCGCCGGTTCCGTCAAAACCCAGCGCACATACTTCTAACCACGGACCGGAACTAACGGCGAATTAGCGGACAAAATTGTACTTGGCTTGAAGTGAACGGGCAGGCAGGCGCCTGCCCTTCTGAGACCTACGCGTTCTGCCGCAACCAGTCGCGGAATGCGTCGCGGTAGAGAATAATTCCCTTGCGCGAATACTTAAGATATCCCTGGCGACGGAACTGATTCATGTAGTGAGTTACGATTTCGCGAGACGTCCCCACATACTGCGATAGCAATTCGTGGGTGAAGGGTGTCACGCGGACCGATCCATCCTCTTCCACCGTACCCAACCGTTCCGAGAAACGGATGAGCGACCGGGCCAGACGGCGAGCAATATTGTCCACGCTGAAGCTTTGGATGCGGTGCGTGAAATCTATGGTGCGCTGCACCAGAATTTGCAGCAGCGCCACGGCCAGGCGGGGACGCTTCGTGATAATGTCCTCGATCTCGCCGGTAGTCCAGGTCATCACCTTGGTGTTCTCCAAAGCCGTAGCCTGCTCAGACCGATGTGGCAGATTAAGTAATGCGGACTCGCCGAAGAATTCGTCTGGCTGGTAGATGTCGACAACCACCTGGTGACCGTCGTCTGCCACACGGGAAACTTTAATTCGGCCCTCGATGATCAGATAGATGTTGGTCGATGGTTGGTCCTGATTGTAGATCATCTGGCCTTTTCTGTACTCCACAATGCTGGAGCAGGGTAGATGTGCGAGAGGATCTTCCAGTGCTTTATGAGGTGCAAGTACGCCGGGGCTGGTTGCCATTTCGTCTCCTCCAAAAATGTCTATTTCTTGTCTGGTTGAGGTGTAGGCGCGCATGTATCGCTGACTGTCTCGATAGTGCGAACCTTGAAAAGCGGCCGGGTGCTTCCAGAATTGGATGTCCCTCGGATAGTCACCTTATGGCCCATATGTTTGGCGAAACCTTCCGTTGGAAAGCCGTCTGCCTCCAGGTCGGCAACCGGGTCTAGACTCCGATCGTCGACAAGAACGTAGTGGCCGTCCTGTTGATCCACGCAGCCGGAAAGCGACGCTCCGGACGTCACCTTCTTACCGTTCTGCGCCTTCGACTGGGGATCCTGAGCGGCACAGAAACTAGTCTGCGGCGCCAGAACAGCCAGTAGGGTCAACATTACGACTGAGGCTGAGTGCAGTCTCATGAATCACCAACATCTGCATTATAAGCAGTTACCGTGCCAAATGATACAGGGTGCGTGGTACTGCGCTACGGCCACAATTCTTGTGCTACGGGACACTAAAATAAGGGGTTATCCCCTACCGGTTTTGATATACCGCACCCGGTGTGTAAAAAAAGTCAGTAGCCTTCCTTACGCGATGGGGCAATTATTGCGCAGTACTATGGGACAAACCTACAAAAGCGTACGCTGCCTGATGATAGTTATATCATGATGAAGAAGTGTTTTCTGCGCCCCGGAATCTCCTCCTAGTCCTTTTATGTGCCGGCTTAGGGTCCGCGCAGTCATTTAGTGCGCCCGCGGGGATCCGGCCCGCCCAGCACCATCCTTCCAGCGCAATTCTGCCCGGCGGGCGGATCATACGACCCGAGGGCGAGCAATTTGTTACCGGCAGTGGTCCTTTTGGGCTAGCGGTTAGCCCCGAAGGGAAATCCGTGGTAACGGCCAACGGCGGCCCCGGACGGAATTCCCTCACCATCCTCGAACACGACAAAAATACTCACTGGGATGTGCGTCACCTGCTGGCGCGCACCAAGGGCGATCCCGGCGACGCCGAAGACGCTGATTGGCGCAGTGTCTTCATGGGGATCGCCTTCGTCAACGAGCATTCCGCGTGGGTGTCGGAAGGCAACTCCGGGAAAATCGCCCTCTTCGATTGGAGCGGCGCTGCCCCCAACGGCCGGCGACGCGCCATCGACCTCAATCAGAAAGGCTTTGACGACAGCTACACCGGAGATCTCGCGTTGGACACCGAACGGAGCATGCTCTATGTGGTGGATCAGGCCAATTTCCGGATCGCCGTGATCGACACGCATTCCCGTCAGCTAGTCGCATCGGTAAAGGTCGGGCGACTGCCCTTCGCCATGACCCTCTCTCCCGACCGGCGCAAACTCTACGTCACCAACCTGGGCATGTTCGAGTATCAGGCGATTCCCGGTGCCGATACGAAGCAGGCGGCAACTACAGGGTTGCCGTTTCCCGCATTCGGGTTTCCTAGCGCCGAAGCCATCGCCGGCGTGGAACGCGCCACCGAGCGCGGACCGGTCAAAGTCCCGGGTCTGGGCGATCCGAACGTCCGCGAGTCCAATTCCGTAAGTGTGGTCGATGTCTCGACACCCGCCGCGCCAAAAGTAGAGGCCTTCATCCGCACAGGTTTGCCGTTCGGGCAGAATGTGCACGGGGGAAGCAGCCCCTCGGGAATTCTGGCCGCGGCGGGGCGTGTGTTCGTCTCTAACGCCAACGACGACACCATCACGGTGATTGACGCCGAAACCGCGGCGGTGGAAGCCGAGATTCCGATTCGTATCCCTGGGCTGGAGCGATATCGCGGGGTGCTTCCCATCGGCCTCGCTTATCACGAAAAATCGGGTTGGCTGCTGGTGGCCGAAGCGGGAATCAACGCCGTGGGTGTGATCGACGTGCAGCAGCGTCGCGTGCTGGGACATATTCCGGCGGCCTGGTTTCCCACGCGAGTCGCGGTGGATCGGGACACCGTGTTCGTCGCCAATGGGCGCGGGTTCGGACAGGGTCCGAATGCGCTGCGTGGACCCACGCGGCATGGGTCCGTCTCCATGTACCCGTTGCCCGCCGCGGCTGAGTTGGCGACAGGGACGGCATTCGTCATGGAGGCCAACGGCTTCCGCCCAACCCCGCGGGTTGAGCGGCCTCTGCCCTCCGGGATCAAGCACGTGGTGCTGATCGTCAAGGAGAACCGCACCTACGATGAAGTCTTCGGCGACGTTCCGGGCGGCATGGGAATGCCCGAAATCGCGCGCTTCGGAACCCGCGGATATGTGGATGGCAAGCAGGGCCGGCTCAGCATACGCGACATCAACGTCACGCCGAACCACCACGCCATCGCCGCGCAGTGGGCCATCAGCGACAACTTCTATACCGATAGCGACGTCAGCGTCGACGGCCATCACTGGCTGGTGGGTTCTTACCCCAACGCGTGGACCGAGAGTTCCCTGATGGCGGCCTACAGCGAGCAGAAGAAGGATTTCCGCCTGACCGCCGCTCCGGGACGCCTGCTCTTCGCGGGCAGCTCTTCCTCCGTGCATCCGGAAGAGCAGTTGGAAAACGGCACCATCTGGCATCACCTGGATCGCCACCACATCACCTTCCGCAATTTCGGCGAGGGGTTTGAACTCGCCGGCGTGGACGAGGGCAAAGACCTCGAACCCACCGGCGCGAGCTTCCTCACCAACATCCCCATGCCCGACCCGCTCTACCGCAATACTTCGCGGACTTATCCGGGGTTCAACATGAATATCCCCGACCAGTTTCGCGTCAGCCAATTCATCAAGGAAATGGAAGGGATGGCACTGCCGCAGTTCGTCTTCATCCACCTGCCCAACGACCACACCGCCGAAGCCCGGACCGCCGATGGCTATCCGTACAGCGAAAGCTTCGTGGCAGACAACGACTACGCCCTGGGCCGCATCGTGGAGTACCTGTCGGGCAGGAAGGAATGGAGCGAAACGGCAATCCTGGTGACGGAGGATGATGCTCAGAGCGGTGTGGACCACATCGATGCGCACCGTACCGTGTTCATGGCGATCGGACCGTGGATCCGCCAGAACTATGTCTCGCACGTCAACACCAGCTTTCCGGGCCTGCTGAAGACCATCTTCCGGCTGTTGGGAATTCCTCCACTGAATCTCTACGATGCCACGGCTACCGACCTGAGTGACATTTTCTCCGCGGTACCGCATCCGGCGGTCTACAAAGTGCTGCCGGTGGATCAGCGGATTTTCGATCCGGCCACGGCACGGCAATCCACCAGCGGCAAGCCGGGTCCGCGCATGGACAGGCAATAAGCTCTGGCACTAAGATTGCCTCTGTCTCGCAAGCCGCAGAGAATATCAGCTACCTAAACGAGTTAGCTTCGTGGCGTTGTGCACTTTCACGCAGGAGGTGGGGCAAGTGCCGCAGAAACAGCTTCTCAGAGACCACGCATTTACGCGTGGGCTCAACGAAGTCCAGATCGACCGTCTGGCCGGAATCGCGAAACAGGTTGCGTTCGAAGAGGACGACGTCATTCTGGTGGATGGGGAACGTTCCACATCGTTCTTTCTCTTATTGACGGGCTCTGTGGTGGTGGAGCTTCGCGCGCCGCAATACGCAGTGACTGTACAGGCGTTGGGGCCCGGCCATGTATTCGGATGGAGCGCGCTGCTGGAAGACCAGGACACACTGTTCCAGGTGCGGGCACGCGAACGCACCACTGCTTTACAAATCGATGGGGCGACCTTAAAAGATTACTGCATGAGCGATCCCGAACTGGGTACGGAGTTTTTCCACAGAATTCTCCGCGTCGTGGCAGGACGTGTAAAGGCTACCGAAGCGCGCTTCGCGGAAATGTGTGGCATCAAGGTCTAGTGGAACTTTGCACGACGTTCTCGCACTGCGCCCACCAGGCCGGGAACCATTCGCGGAACTCGCTCGCCTGAGCCGTGCGCGCTTCCGAAAGCGGCTGTGAAAACCATGCTGAGGTGATTCCGCGGCACTCCGCGATGAGCTTCAGGCCCCAAGGGACAGGAAACGCCGACAGGTGGCGGATCAACTCGGTGAGTAGCTCCACCGCCCTCGGATAGCCGGCGGAATCCCGCCGATCGTAAAGGAACGTGATCAGTTCGGGAAGCACGCCCGCCACGCCGGAGACAACACCGTCGCAGACGCCCGCGTTCAATGCGGCCACCAGCACGCTGTCGTCGCCCACAATCCGGCACGCTCCGGAATTCAGTCCTCCGAGCAGAGCCAGCGATCCGCTGCTATCCTTGATTCCTGCAATATTGGGCACGGCATCGATCAGGCAGCGCACCGTCTGCAGTTCGATCGGCGTAGTGAAGCGGGGCAGGTTGTACAGCAGCACGGGCGCGTCCAGCCGTCCGGCCACGGCAGCGCAGAACGCGTACAGGTCGTCCTGCGAATAGGGGAAGAAGTGCGGCATGGGCAAGAGCAGTGCGCGCGCTCCGTGATCCATTGCAATTTCCCCCAACTCCAGGCAGCCCGCCAACCCGGCGGCGCCGATACCGCACAGCACGTCTGCGCCGGACAGCGTCTCCCGGCAGATCGCGAGCATGCGCGCCAGTTCGGGCGCACTGGTCAGGCAGTACTCGCCCGTGGCGCCATTCACAACCAGCCGGGATAGGCTTTTGTCGCGCAGAAATCCGACAATCGCGCGGAAGTGGGTTTCATCCAATTCGCCATTCGGGAGGCGGGGAACCAGGACTGCGGCGTAGACACCTTGTACGATCATGAGGTCCGGCAAGGTCTATGATACTCTGGGCGGCCGTGTTCTTTCCTCTTGCATTTTCGCGTCCGCCCAAAGCATAATCTCGCATTACTGTTTTTGAGGAGAGGGATGCGAAAGCGCTTTGTATATTTGACCGTTCTGCTGGCCGTCAGTTGCAACAACGACCGTGACAAAGCCATGAGGGCGGAGTTTGAATCGCTGCGAAATTGCGGCCAGATGGTCAATTCGGGGATTCGCCCCATCGCATCCGCACGCGATCAGCGTTTCGAGGGCAAAGTCGAAAACTCCACCGCTGTGTGCCGCGGCGGCGAAATGGCGGCGCAGTTCCGCGCGACTCCGTGGGTGGATTGGTCCAGCTACTGGGGCACCGGCGATGCCCACTCGAAAGCGCCCGAGTTCGTCAAGCAGGCCGGCCACCTGGGGCCGACGGGGCGCGGCGTCGATGGCGCGCTGCTCGACCTCGAATACCAGCGCATCGAGCTGATCAAGTTCAATCTGTTCGACAACAACAAGACCTACCAGCAATATGTCACCGGCCGCAAAGGCGTGCCGGGTCCCGCGCTCAAGTTCTGGGCGGAATTGCGCCTGCCGCCCACCCATCCCAATTATCGCGACGTGGGCGGCGCGGGCGAACAGGTGTGCCACGGAGAACTGATTCGCGCGCGCACGCTCACCGGCATCTGCAACGACATACGCAACCCGCTCATGGGATCCACCGGCCAGCTCTTCGCGCGCAACGCCGAATTCGATACCCTCTTCCCCGAGTTGGGCCGCACCGAGCTGACCCGGAACCGTCACGGCGACCGCCTCTCGCTGCTCAAGCCGGATCCACAGGTGATCTCACGTAAGCTCTTCACCCGCGCCCAATCCAACCCCGGCGCCTGCAACGACGGCTACGGGTTGCCGGGCTTTTCAAAAGAAGCCAACTGCGATTACAAGAAGGCGCCTTTCTTCAACGTCCTTGCCGCCTTCTGGATTCAGTTCATGACGCATGACTGGTTCAGCCACCTCGATGAAGGCCACAACGCGAAAGAGTTCGTGAGCGTAGGATGCAGCGAGGCGGACCAGAAGCTGGGCTGCCGTCCCGGCGACCGCATCGACCGGTCGCTAGTCGCCGAATCCAGCGAGCCTCACAAATTCACTTATGAAGGCAAAGAATATCTGGAGCGCGCGCCGAAGACCTTCGCCAACAACGTGACCGCGTGGTGGGACGCTTCGCAAATCTATGGTTACGACGAGCGCTCGCGCAAACGCGTCAAGCGCGATCCGGCGGACCGTGCTAAATTTCTGATGCCCAACGCCCTGCTGCCGGTCTTCGAACCCGCCGACCCGATCAACCCCGAATGGGCCGGCCAGGAAGCCACGGCGTTCCCCGACAACTGGACCATCGGCATCAGCTTCTACACCAACTTGTTCGCGCGCGAGCACAATGCCTTCGTCGATGAGTTCCGCCGCCTTGCCGCGCAGACCCCTGACGCAGATTCCGGGTTGCGCAACCCGGCTAGGCCCACAGCCGTAATCCGTTACAAGGACGTCACGCCCGACGAGCTGTTCGAAGCAGCCCGTCTGGTGGGGGCCGCCGAGATCGCCAAAATCCATACCACCGAGTGGACCCCGCAACTGCTCTACGATGAGCCCCTGTTTCGTGCCATGAACGCCAATTGGAGCGGGCTGCTCGGCGGCCCGCTGGGAGACAACAAAGCGGTGGCCGACGCGCTCGCGCAAATCGTGACGCAGGATTTTGGCAAATCCACCGACGTCAAAAAAGCCGGCCAGTGGTATTCGGTTTTTGCCTCCGGGCCCGGCATCTTCGGGCTGGGCAGCCAAGTCTATGCGGACGACCCGGTGTTCGCCGTCCTGGACAAGAACAAGAAAGATATCTGGGACATTCGCAATCCGGACCATGTCAACGGCGGCGTGAATCACTTCGGATCTCCGTTCAATTTCCCCGAGGAGTTCATCACGGTCTATCGCCTGCACGCGCTGGTGCCGGACCTGATCGAATACCGCGACCTCCAGAAGAATGCCAACCAGATTCAGAACAAGATTCCCGTGATCGAGACGTTCCAGGCCAAGGCCACTGATGCCATGCGGTCGCGCGGGATGGCCAACTGGGCGCTCAGCATGGGACGCCAGCGCCTGGGTTTGCTGGCACTGCAAAATCATCCGCGCTTCCTGCAAAACGTGAAGATGGGACGCTTGGAAAGCGCCACGCAGCAGATTGATGTCGCCGCCCTGGATTTAATCCGCGACCGTGAGCGCGGAGTTCCACGCTTCAACGAATTCCGCCGCCAGTATGGCCTGCGCCAGTTGAGCAGCTTCGACGATTTCATCGACGCGCGCGCTCCGACACAGGACCAGAAGGACCTGGCGAACCTATTGCGCGAAGTCTATGGGCAACACGCCTGCGACGCCTCCAAAGTGATCACCGACTCCCAGCTCGATACTGCCGGGAAGCCGATCAACGATTGCCTCGGCCACCCCAACGGCAGCACGGTGGACAATATCGAGGACGTCGACACGGTGGTCGGCTGGCTGGCCGAATCGACCCGCCCGCACGGGTTTGCGATCTCGGAGACGCAGTTTGTGGTCTTCATTCTGAATGCGTCAAGGCGTCTCTTCAGCGACCGCTTCTTCACCTCCAGCTTCCGCCCGGAGTTCTATTCCACTCTGGGGCTGGACTGGGTAAAGAACAACGGTCCCGGTCCCGTACAGATAGAGGAAGGCACGCCGAACGGCCATCGGCAACAGGTCATGCCCCTCAAGCGCGTGCTGCTGCGCAACATGCCGGAACTAGCGCCCGAGCTGCAGCACGTGGTCAACGCGTTCGACCCATGGGCGCGCGATCGCGGCGAATATTACTCGCTGGACTGGAAGCCGCGCAAGGGCGCCGAATCCGACGAGGCATTCAAAGACACCGCGAAGAAGTAAGGATTGCGGCGGAACTCAGGCGTACTTTTCAACACGTATGTGCGACTCGTACTAGTACGCCAATTCAATCTCTTCAATTGAAGTTTGAATTGTGACGGAGTATTCTTATGCTGTTCGAATTGGCGTGGGATTATCCAACAGCCTCAGGCCCTTTGGGTTTGCGCGACCTTGGATGTCATTCCGGTCAGGGGGAGTTTCGTGCGAACAATTGCCTTCCGTGCCATTCTGCTGGTCAGTGTACTTCCTGGTTTCATCCACGCCGCTCCGCAGGGCGGCAATCTCGTACAGCAATTGCAGTCGACCTACATACCAAACGTGATGGACTCCAGCGGCATCAAAGTGGCGCAGGCGGGATCGATTCTGGCGGTTCAGGTGGAGGGCGTTCAGGCAAACCCTCGCGGCAGGTTGAGCCAGCCGTTCGCCAATTCTTTTGCGGACGGCCAGATCGTGGCGAAAACAGGGCTTACGTCGAAAATCCCATTCGGCGGGCCGAGAGCGTCGGTGGGCGCCGCTCGCACCTTGGCGGTAGGTGAGAAGGTGTACCTGTTGAAGACAGAGGTGAAGGACAACAATATCATCTTCGTTGTCCAGTCCTGCGGAACCTGCAACCCGAAGGCTGTGGATCCGGCCCACATGCCCTATCGGGCCGAGGTTGATTTCAAGTTCATCAAGGGCGCGCTGGCCGTCACCGATTTCAAGTCGGTACAGAATGTGGTGGAGCAAGTGTTCAAGTTCGCGGATGCCGAGGCTGGCCCGAACACGAACGCTACTGCTGCGGCAGGCGGCGGACAGCCAGCCGGAGTCGCTCCCGCGCCCGGCGCACAGCCCGAACCGGCACCTGCAGCGCCGACGCAGCCGACGCCAGCTCGAACGTACGTAGAGCCGCCTCCACCGCCACCTCCTCCGGCGGATCCAGCACCCCCTAAGAAGATTGCGCCGGGCCAGACAGTGGACGAGGTGAAGGCTATGTTCGGTGAGCCCGAGCAAATCACCGAGTTCGGCGCAAAACTTATTTACAAGTATAAAGACTTAAAGGTGACTTTCCTTAAGGGGAAGGTCACCGATGTCGAGTGACCTGACCCAACGGTCCCCCGCGAGTGTAAACAACATCAACAGCATATACAGCATTTGGAGCGCAAATGAAAGCCATAGGTATACACGTGACAGCCCTGTCCGTTCTAATTCCGGCCGCGCTGGCCGCACTCTTGTGCGTGCCTTCCGCGTCGGCGGCGCCACAGTCCCAATCAAAACCAGCCGCTAAACCGGCCGCGGCTCCGGCTAAGGCCGCGGCTCCGGCCAGAGCCACCGCTCCGGCCGGCAGGGGCGCTGCCGCACCGGCCGGCAGGGGCGCTGCCGCTCCGGCTGGGAGAGGAACTACTGGCGCAGCCGGCCGCGGCTCTACCGGGACACCCGGCGCAGCCGGCCGAGGCTCCACGTCGGGAGCAACCGGCAGAGGATCCACAGGGGCGGCAGCGGGGGGCCGAGGTTCCACTGGAGCGGGCGCCCGGGGCTCCACGACCGCGGGTGGCCGGGGCACGGGCGGGGCGTCAGCCGGACGAGGCGCTAGTGCCTCCGCCGGACGAGGCGGTGCGCACCTTCCTCCGGGCGGAAGAGAAGTACACGGGGCGAACGGCAGCCACGCCACCTTCGATCGCGGCGGCCATCCGCGGGACGTGCACGCGCGCGGTATGGACATTCACCACGGCCCCGGAGGCGGTCGCACCATCGTCAGGGAGCGGCCCGGCGGAGTGAGGGTGGTCAGTAATCGTTATGGCCACGGCTACATCGCCCACCCTTACGCCTACCACGGCATGTCCTACGTGCATCGCACGTACTACTACAACGGTGTCGCCTACAGCCGGTTCTACCGGCCCTACGCGTGGGGCGGAGTTGCCCTAAACGTCTACGCGCCCGGAGCGTACTTCGCGCCGGGTTTCTACGGCTGGGCTTACAACCCATGGGCCGTGCCTGTCGCTTATAGCTGGGGATGGGCGGCCAATCCTTGGTACGGTTACTATGGCGGATGGTTTGCACCTTATCCGGTGTATGCCGGTCCGGCTTTCTGGCTGACGGACTACCTGGTTGCGCAGACCCTCGCGGCAGCCTATCAGGAGCGGGCGGCCGAAGCTGCGGCCGCCGCAAATTACGCCGCTACTCCAATGACACCGGACGTGAAAAACCTGATCGCCGAAGAGGTAAAGCGGCAATTGGCACTGGAGAATAGTGAGGCCGCGGCGGCTGCCCCACCCGATCCCGACGCCAGCGGCATCGCCAAGATGCTGTCCGATAACCAGCCTCACGTTTTCGTTGTTGGCGCCGGTTTGGACGTCACGTCGACTAACGGCGAATGCTCCGTGACCGAGGGCGACGTCCTGCAATTGAGGGGCGCCGTTCCCGTCGGCTCGCCGGCTGCGAACCTGATGGTGCTGGCGACCAAAGGTCAGGATTGCGCCAAGGGATCGGTAGTGCAGGTGCTCGTCTCAGATCTGCAGGATATGCAGAACCACATGCGCGAAACCCTCGATCAGGGCTTGAGCGACCTGCAAAAGAAGCAGGGACAGGGCGGCATTCCGGCCGCTCCCGCGCCGGCTCTGGCAGCTCCCAAACCGACCGAATTCGCCCAGGCAGCGCCGCCGCCCGACCCCAACGTGAAGGCCGAACTGAGCCAGACCACCAAGGAGGCCGACCAGGCGGAACAGGAAGTTCTGCTGGAAGCCACCGGTGGCCCGAGTGCCGAGGGAGCACCCACTGCAGCCCCGGCATCAGCCGCTCGCCCAAAGCAGACAAAGCTCGAAATGGGGATGACAATTGACCAGGTCGTGACAATGATGGGCCAGCCGAAGAGTACTACCGAGTTCGGTCCCAAGAAGTTCCTGGTTTACGACAACGCCGGGAAACTCACTTTCGTGAACGGGAAACTTACCGAGGTCAATTAGATAAGACGGGCCCTCGGTCGCCCGCCTTCACCGCCCGGTACGCGGGCGGTGCCACGCCTCGGACGGTGTAGCTAGCCAACCACTTCTTCGTATCGGTGGCGCCAGGCGATCCCTCCGCAGGCTTGAAATACGTTGAGCGCCTGCTCATAAAGATCTCGTGGAATTTCGAGACCGCCGTCCCAGCATCCCAGCGTCTGATAGAGACCAACCGCGGCGGTCAGCAGTTCGGGCGCGACCAGCGGGAAAAACGCAGCCTCGGCCGCGGCGATCTCTCCAGCCGGCGCCGTCCGCACCCACTCTCTCGCTTTCGTGTATGCGTTGAGGAAGACCCGGTATTCTTCGGTTTTCCGAAATGCGCGGGCGCAGCATAGACTGCTGAACGCAACCGCGGGCATCGACGCTCCCACCGACGCGACCACCGCGCCGCCAACCGGGGCTTGCGCGTGCAGGTAGTCCCCCTTGCCGCCCTGGAAAGCCGCTTCCATCGCTTCGGGTGTTCCTGCATTGACTATCCTAACCTTCTTCCACTCGGCGCCGTTGTGGCGCACGGCGTACTGCAACATCGCCAGCGGCTGGGGTCCGTGGTCCGCCAGCAGGGTCTGGCCTTCCAGCTTCTTCCAGTCGAACGCAGCGTCAGTCTGACGTCCCACCAGAAAGAAACCATCACGTTGGTTGATCTGCGCGAAGTGGACGGGAAGCGGCTCCAAGCCGCGTTCCAGCGCATTCCAGTTGGACGACACCGCCGATTGCATGATGTCGATCTCGCCGTCGCGGATCAGGGCGTAGCTGCGTTGGCCCGGGCCAAGCACGCGATAGGGCACGTCATGCCCTTCGCCCCGCAGAAGGTGAATGCAACTCAGTAACGGGCTGTAGAAGGCGGAGTGCCGTGAGGCCATGACACGAATTCGCATGCCTTCTACTATTGCAGAAGCAGCTCCGTCAATTGGCGGCGGATCCACATTGAAACCGTCAACCCGACTGCGACATGATGGCATTGGTATGAGTAATGGGATGCGAACGATTTGTGCTGCTTGGACCTTCCTCCTGATCGCCGCCGCCGCGACGGCACGAACCGGCACCGGCTGGCAGCTCGTATGGAGTGATGAGTTCAACGGCGCTGCGGGCACGCCCCCCGACAAGACGAAGTGGAACTTCGATCTCGGTGGCGGCGGTTGGGGCAACGGCGAACTGGAGATCTACACCAGTTCCACGAACAACGCCTTCCAGGACGGCAATGGCAATCTGGTGATCCGCGCCATCAAAGACGCCCAGGGCAATTACACCTCGGCGCGCCTTCAGACCGGTGCGTCGGCCGCCTCGACCAGCACAACCGATCTCAGCTGGCAATACGGCCGTATCGAGGCGCGCATCAAGCTTCCTTTCGGCAAGGGCGTTTGGCCCGCCTTCTGGATGCTGGGCGAGGACATCGCGACCACGCCGTGGCCCGCTTCCGGCGAAATCGACATCATGGAGAACTTCGGGACCTACCACGACAACTCCACCGTCAACAACGGAACCGCGCATGGCCCGGGCTATTCCGGCAGCCAATGGCCTCGGAGCCCCGTACACATTGCCCTTCGGCGAAACCGTCTACGACGATTACCACGTCTACGCCGTCGAGTGGTCCCTGAACTCCATCGTCTGGTACGTAGACGGTGCCTCCTATCACACCGTCACACCGGCAACCCTGCCTGCGGGCACGAAGTGGGTTTTCAACGCTCCATTCTTCCTTCTGCTAAATCTCGCCATCGGCGGTCCCACCTCCTTTCTCGGTACGCCCGACGCCACCGTCCCCTTCCCACAGGAGATGCTTGTGGATTACGTCCGCGTCTATCAATCCGTCACAATCTCCACCGTCGCGCCGTCCATCGCGCCCGGGCGCGTCGTGAACGCGGCATCGTACCTCGGAGCCATCTCGCCGGGCAGCCTCGCGACCCTGTACGGCAACAACTTGGCCGACGCGATACACCTCCCTCAGCAACCCGGCGGCAGCTTCCCCACGAGCACCGCTGGTATCACGGTCAACGTCAACGGCGTGAATGCTCCGTTAGTCTATCTCTCTCCGACGCAGATCAACTTTCAGGTGCCGTGGGAAACCGCGCCGGGCCTTGCGGTGCCCGTCAAGGTCACTTGGAACGGCGTCGATAGCAACATCGAGCCGGTGACGATTGCTTCGACGGCTGCTCCGTCGTTCTTCCTGAGTGAATTCGTGAACGGCGTAGCCTGGGTCACCGGCAGCCCCGCCGACGGATGCCTCACCCCCACCTCGCAGTGCTCCGTGAAACCGGGCTCCATCTATCAGCTCTGGGCCAACGGTCTCGGCCCGAAATCGTCGCCCCTACAGGACGGAGTACCCGCGCCCGCAGCCCCGCTGCTGGTATCCGGCGGAATCCCCAGTTGCCGCCTCACCATCGGCGGACAATCGGCCGCGGTGTCGTACTGCGGCGCCGCCCCCGGCGAGATTATCGACCAGGTGAACTTCACTTACCCGGCCGGAGTGCCGGCAGGCTCGCCATACGTAAGCGCGACCCTGACCATCAACGGCGCGACCAGCCATTTTCGGGTTCCAGCGCCGCCCACCTCAGATCAGCGCGCCTCCGCGATGCTGGCGCGCATGACCCAGGCACAAAAACTCCAACTCGTATCTGGAACCGGGGGTTCCGCGCCGCTGCCACGAGGCGCCGGCGGCTACATCCCGGGCGTCTCTTCCCTTGGTATTCCCGATCTCTACTTCGTGGATGGCAGCCTGGGACTCGCCGACGCCAGCGCGCCCGCTACGGCGCTTCCTTCCGCCCTCGCCAGCGCGGCGGCCTGGGATATGGACCTGGCCTACAAGTTCGGATCCGTCATCGGCGCCGAAACCGCCGCGTACGGACTCAACGTGAATCTGGGCGGGAACATCAACCTCATCGGCCGCGAGCCGCGCGACGGGCGTACTTTTGAAACCAAGGGCGAGGATCCGATCCTCGCGGGAAAAATCACTGCCGCTCACGTTCGCGCCGTTCAGGACCAGCACGTGATCGGCTGCGTCAAGCACTATGCTCTGAACGATCAGGAGACTGGCCGCACCCTCGCCGACGTGCAAATCGACGAGCGTGGAGCGCGCGAGAGCGACCTTCTGGCATTCGAGATCGCCATCAAAGATTCCCACGTGCAGTCGGTTATGTGCTCCTACAATCTCGTGAACGGCGTGTACGCGTGCGAGAATCCGCACCTGCTAAATGACGTGCTCAAGAACGGTTGGGGTTTTCCGGGCTTCGTCATGTCGGACTGGTGGGCCACCCACAGCACTGTGGCCGCGGCGCTCGCCGGTCTGGACCAGGAGCAGCCCGACAGTCCTTATTTCGCCGGCCTCGGACAGGCTATCGCCGGCGGACTCGTGCCGCAGTCGCGCCTCGACGACATGGTGCACCGCATTCTGCGCGCCATGTACGAGGTCGGTCTCTTCGACTACCCCAACACCATCGGGACCATCGATACGGTAACCGATCAGGCCATCGCGCAGCAGGTCGAAGAGCAGGGTGCGGTCCTACTGAAGAATGCCGGCGCACAACTCCCGCTCAACGCGGCGGCCGTCCACTCCATCGCCGTGATCGGCTGGAACGCAAACGCCGGCGTCCTCTCCGGCGGCGGTTCGGCGCAGGTGTCTCCCACCGGCACGGCGATCGTCGAAGGCTACCCGAACCCGCCGGGATGGGCCAGCGTTGTGTGGGATCCGTCGTCTCCCATGAAGGCGATTCAGGCGATGGCACCGCGTGCCACGGTGCGCTTCGCCGACGGAACAAATACCGCCGCGGCCGCATCCCTTGCCGCCGCATCGGATGTGGCGATTGTCTTCGTTTCGCAGTGGACCAGCGAAGGCATGGATACGCCTGGCTTGCGTTTCACTGACGTCATCCACCCGGCCAGTCCGATCAACCAGGACGCGCTGATAGCGGCGGTCGCGGCCGCGAATCCGCACACCGTCGTGGTAATGGAAAACGGCGGCGCGCAGTTGATGCCTTGGCTCGCGAACGTGAGCGCCGTGCTGGAAGCCTGGTTCCCCGGGCAGCGCGGCGCTGAGGCGATCGCCAATATTCTGTTCGGCGCCGTCAATCCGTCCGGCAAGCTGCCTGTCACGTTTCCCGCGAGTGAGGCCGATCTGCCCCATCCCGCGATTGCAGCCCCGTCCAACCCCAACTCGAGCGTGCCCTTCCCCGTCAGTTACTCCGAGGGCTTACTGGTCGGCTATAAGTGGTACGACGCTAATCACATGACGCCCCTGTTTCCCTTCGGCTTCGGGCTATCTTACACCACATTCTCATTCGCCAATGCCAATGTCGTAAGTAACCTGGCGTCAACCAATCCCAATTTCCAGGTAAACGTCGACGTCACGAATACAGGCGCTGTTGCCGGCGCGGAAGTGGTGCAAGTCTACCTAGGTCTGCCGGCCGCTACCGACGAGCCTCCCAAACGCCTGGTAGCATGGCGGAAAGTCTCTCTCCAGCCCGGCGCGAAGCAGACGGTAACCGTGGAAGTGGACCAGAACGATTCTTCTCATCCCATGTCTTACTGGGACACTAACTCGGGTACTTGGCAAACCGCGCCCGGCGACTATCCCATCTATGTCGGTAACTCCTCCGCACCTGCCAGCCTGACACTCTCCGGCATAATTCACGTCGGACCCTAACTTATTTCTGCGACGTCCCGCTTCCTGGTGCGGCGGCTTCGAACCGAGAGGCGGCTGGATTGACCTTCACCGTGACGTAAGGGGAAGCGCTCGCACCATCGACGTAAGCAATTCCGTCTTCGCACTTCGCGTTCGTGTGAACCCAATTGCCGTCCACGTAATTTCCATCGCAGAGGGACGAATTCGCTTCGTCAACGAGAACCTCTTGCATCGATCCTCTGGATGTCGTGAGTGCAAAGAACTCCGCGGCGGCGGTCCGTCCGATCTTGCCTGAGGAAAGCGCGCGACGCAACTCCGAACCGATCTCATCCGGACGGAAGTAAACGCGGAAGGTGAAGTACGTATCGCCGTACTCATCAGATGCCATCGGTTGGCCTCGATACGAATAGGTGACCCGGTAGGCCGGCACATAGGCTTCGTCCGCGGTGCGCTGACAGTACATCGAACCCCCTGGTTCCGACCAGGACTGTTGGCAGTCGCTGACGTTGGTTACTTGTCGCCGATGCAAGGCTATCTTCACCGCATTGATTCCTTCGAACCTGATGGACGAAAGATCCGCACCGAACGGGATGTAGGCGACGTGAGTGAATGGCCGCAGATCCGTGATCTCTACCACATCCCCAGCTCCGGCAGGCGTGATGGCGGCAATTGCGAAGGCGCCTTTTTCGTGTCGCGTCTCGGGATTGGCGGCTGCCGCTGTTGATCCCAGGACGATGATGGCAGAGCAGGCGGCAATTACTTGATACGTCTGATAAGAACGAAGCATTGAACTTTCTCCCTCTATCAGGTAATGCGTTGAGCGAAGGAGAGTTTGAACGTTAGTAGTGGGTCAGCTTGAAAGATTTAACATATTGGCAACCGCCCGGCACTTTCGCCTGCCAACTAATCTTTCACAGCTTTGAAAGCCTTACGGCGTGCGAGCCAGCACGCGCGCCGCGATGACCTCGAAGCCCGGCGCCGCCCCGCCAATCTTACTCGACCTCAGCAGCGCCTCAAAGTAAGGCAGACGCCCGGAGCTGTCCAGCTTGACATAACGTTGCAGCGTCGCCATGCCGCGCTGCGTAGTCAGAAATTCCCCACCCGCCTCGGTGCCCTCCATCTCCGTCCCCGAGATGACCAGCACATTCCCCGTGTGGCTCAAATTCGGCAGGAACGCGAGGTCGCAATACGAAACCGCGGGACTGTTCCGGTACACGGCCGCCTCCCCGGCCCGCGGCTGCCGGTTTTCGAAGAACGATTGCGATTGTGCCGCATCGTAACCGAATCGGAAATTCAATTGCCCCTCCACCAGTTCCACCCACGGGTTCGCCCGCCTGCTCCCGATCAGCACCACGTTGTCCGATTTCATCTGCCGGATATTGAAGTCGCGCGCGAAAACCGCCGTAAGCTGACCTTGATCGCCCGCCACGGTCTGAATGCGCCGCGTGATGTTAACGTTGGCGAGACTCGTATAGCGCCGGTGCGCCGCCAGCCGCGCGACCGTCTGAAGTTCCGGACGCGCGGCCAGTGAATCCACCCGCCACGTTTCCGGCTGAAGGTATTCGGAGAGGCCGATCGGCCGGCCCAGCAGGTCCTGCAAAAGCCCCAGGCTGGAATCCGTCAGCACGATATCGGTGCTTTCACCCTCGCGAACCAGTTGCGACCAGAGCGCGTTCACCGCGGGGTCCTGCGCAACTCCGCCTTGAGCCCGCCCCCGCCACAGCAGGATGCCCATCCAAATACACGCGATCATCAGTAATGGCGCCAGCGCAGCCACCGCATAAACCAACCGCGAAGGCCCCGCGGCGACCGGCGTAACCGGCGCCTGCGGCTCCGCAATCGCTACCGGAGACGAAACCTCCACCTCGGGCCGTTCACGAAACGCCGGAACGTACTTCCCTTTCGGCAGTTCCAGGATCAATGTTTCCGTCGCGCCCTCGCCCGCGAAATAAGCCTCCAGCTTCTTCCGCACCTGCGACGCGTTCACCCGAACGATATTGTCTTCGCCCGTGTCGTAATCGTCCGGGCGGCCGAATACCGCGCACCCGATCTCGTGTTCGCGTATGTCCAGCGCGCCGTCCTCCAGGGAGCGGCTGCACACATAGGCCAGAAGGTCCCGCATGCGCGTCGATTTCTCGAACCCGCGGCTGGAGACCACACGTTGCACCAATGCGCGCCGGTCTTCGATGCTGAATACCTTCCCGCTCGAAACGCTTATCTGCCCGGTACTTGCCATGCAATGAAGATCACTTTACGGTTAAGACCAACCTTGATTGTATTCAGGTTAGCACCCTGCACAACAGCTTTACAGTGAAGTAACAGCGAATATCCTGGCGCCGGGGGTTACCTGCCTTTGACAATGGGGTAGCACTCGCTAAGGAGATTCAGCCATGAAAGTCCGGCTTCAACACTGCCTGTGGGCAGTTTTCATATCCGGCCTGCCGTTGCTCGCGCAAACCACCGGCACCATCGTCGGACGCGTCACCGACCCCGCCAAGGCCGCCGTTCCGAATGCCCAAATCGAACTCATAAACGAAAGTACCGGCGTCGCCGTCACCGCCGCCCCTACCGCGGAAGGCGATTTCACCTTCCCCCGCCTCACCCCCGGTTCCTACCAGCTCAAGGTCTCCGCCGAAGGCTTCACCGCCCAGGTGCGCCGCAATATCGGCATCCTCGTGAACCAGACCGCCCGCATCGATGTCGAACTCGCCGTCGGCAGCGTCAGCGCCTCCGTTGACGTGAGCGGCGCGGCGCCCATCGTGCAATCCGAAACCTCCTCCGTCGGCAACGTCGTCGATGGACACCAGGTCGAAGCCATGCCCCTCAACGGCCGCACCAGCATCTACGGGCTCATGGCCATGGCGCCCGGCGTCCAGCAGGCAGGCTCCAACCCGGCCATCGCCGGAGCGGCCTATCGCGGCGGCACCGGCCAGACCATCGACGGCGTGTCGAATGACGATGCCATCGGCGAGCGCCTCCTCGGCCAGGTCCCCTCTCTCGACGACATCGCGGAATTCAAGGTGATCGCCAACGCCGCCCCCGCCGAATTCGGCAAGAACGCGCAGATCATTATGGTGTCCAAGACCGGCGGCAACAGTCTCCACGGCAGCCTCTTCGAATTCAATCGCAACGCCGTTTTCGCCGCCAAGGCCCACAACGCGCAAACCATCGCCAAGCCCGCCTTCAACCGCAACGAATATGGCGGCAGCGTCGGCGGCCCCATCCGCAAGAACAAGCTCTTCTACTTCGGTTCCTTCGAAGGCCTCCGCCTCGTTCAATCCACCACCACCCAGTTGTCGGATCCTACCGCCAACATGTTCACGGGCAATTTCACCACGATTCCCACCGTCATCAAGGACCCGCTCGCGGGCGGCGCGCCCTTCGCAGGCAACATTATTCCCACCAACCGCATCAGCCCCATCTCGCAGCAGTTTCTGAAGTTCATCCCCACGCCGAACCTTCCCGGCCAGGGAGCCTCCGGTCTCGGCACCAACTTCGTCACCAACGTGCCCCAGCACCAGCCCAATGACCGGTACTCCGCGCGCGTCGATTACCAGCTTTCCGATAAGGACATCATCAGCGGCCGCTACTTCTGGACCAACAACGGACCTTACTCCACCGCCGGCGGCGGCATGCCCTACGGCAATTGGGATGGCTTCGGCATCAGCAGCCAGAACTTCGCCGGACAGTATACCCGCGTGATCACGCCGTCCATCGCCAATGTGCTCCGCGTCGGCATCAACTACTGGACCGATTACCGCATGCCGCAGAATCACCTCTTCGACCCCAGCACCATCATCCCCGGCGACCCCGCCCCGCTCCCCGGTCTCGGCGGACTCCCCACCATCTCCATGTCCGGCTTCTCCACCATCAGCGATCAGCCCGGCTCCGGCGACGTCAACCACCAGCGCCAGCTCGCCGACAGCATCAGCTGGCAGCATGGCCGCCACTCCTTTAAAGCCGGCATCGATTTCTCGCGCGTCGATGTGGTCAACCGCCAGAACTCCTCCCCCTATCGCGGCTCTTTCAGTTTCGACGGCCGTTACACCGGCCAGTCCTTCGCCGATTTCCTGCTCGGCGACATGTCCAGCACCTCCCGCGCCACCAGCAATTTCGTGCTGGACGACGTCAACCACCGCTACGCCGGCTACGTGCAGGACGATTGGCGGGTCTCCGAACGCCTCACCCTCAACATCGGCCTGCGCTATGACTACCAAAGCCCCTGGATCAAGCGCAACGAGCTTGCCCTGTGGGATCGCAGCCTCAACTCCCTCGTCGTGGTCAACGGCACCGCGCAGCCCCTCTGGAACGGCGTCGTGCCCATCGTCAGCGGCGCGTCCCTCGGCGTCACTCCCAGCAACTACATGAATCTGGGCAATAAGAATTTCGCCCCCCGCGTCGGTCTTGCCTGGCGACCCTTCGGCTCTTCGAAATTCGTCATCCGTTCGGCCTACGGCATCTTCTACAACGTGATGGGCGAATACGATGGCGCCGTCGATCTCCGCGATCTCGGCCTCAACCCGCCCTTCCGCGCCTCGCAGACCTTCCTCGGCAGCAACAACGGCGTGCCCAACCTCACCTGGAACGATCCCTGGGCCGGCACCGGCAGTTCCTCCACCAGTTCGCCGCCCAACCTCTACGCCGTCGACAAGAATTTCCACCTCGGCTACAACCAGCAGTGGAACTACACCATGGAATGGGAGCCCATCCGCAACACCGCCGTGCGCGCATCTTACGTCGGCAGCAAGGCCACCCACTTCGTGCAGGTCGTCGATTTGAACAACCCCTTGCCCTCATCCCTGCCCGTACAGCCGCGCCGCCAATATCAACCCTTTGGCGACATCTACTATTACCAGTCCAGCCGCAACGAAAACTTCAACCAGTTGCAGCTCGGCGCCACGCGCCGCTTCTCCAAGGGCCTCGAATTCGGCGCCGAGTATCAGTTCACCCGCGCCTTGGGCATGCCCTATGACGGCGGCACCGCCACCACCTACACCAACCTCAAGCTCGACTACGGCAACAGCAGCCAGTATGTGAGGAACTACCTGGTGATGAATTACATCTACGATCTCCCCATCGGCAAAGGCAAGCACTTCCTGTCCGGAGCCAACGGCGCTTTGGATAAGATCGTCGGCGGCTGGCAGGTCGCCGGCATCGCCACGTTTGCCAGCGGCAGTTTCCTTTCCGTCACCTTCAATAGCACTCTCACCGGCTGGCCCAGCGGCCGCGCCAACATGGTCGGCGATCCCAATGCCGCCCCGCGCAACCAGTTCCAGTGGTTCAACCCCGCCGCGTATGCGGTCCCCGCGGCCTACACTTATGGAGGCTCGGCCCCCAACAGCATCCAGGGCCCCGGCAGCATCAGTTGGGATTCCGCCCTCTTCAAGAAGACCTCCCTCACCGAACGCATCAAGCTCGAAGTCCGCATGGAGGCCTTCGACATACTCAACCACGCTAACCTCGGCAACCCGGGAACCAATATCAGCGTCCCTGCCAGCGTCGGTGTCATCACCTCACGCAACGGTTCCCGTGTCGTCCAGTTCGGCGCCCGCGTATCGTTCTAATCCGGCCATCATGCGTCGCCGCGATTTGTTAACGCGAGCCGCCCTGCTTGGCACCGCTGCGACGCTGCGGGGACAGCCGTCCGAAGGTTGGGCCGCTGTCCCCGCCATCCTGGCGCGGATTCATCCCCCGCCTTTCCAGATCGCGATTTCGACGTCCGCCGCTACGGCGCATCCGGCGACGGCAAGACCGATTGCCGCGCCGCCATCGCCAAAGCCATCGCCGAATGCCACGCCGCCGGCGGAGGCCGCGTAGTTGTATCCGCCGGAGACTGGCTCTGCAACGGGCCCATTCACCTGGCCGCCAACGTGAATCTCCACCTGGCCGAAGGCAGCACCATCCGCTTCGGCACCAACCCCGCCGATTATCTCCCCGCCGTGCTGGTGCGCTGGGAAGGCACCCGCTGCCGCAATTATTCGCCGCTGATCTACGCCTACCGGCAGGACAATATCGCCATCACCGGCCGCGGCACCCTCGATGGCCAGGCCAGCCGCTTCTGGCACGAGTGGAAGCGCAAGCAGACGCCCGACCAGGAAGCGCTCCGCAAAATGGGCATGGAACTCACCCCCCTCGAGCAGCGCGTCTTCGGCGCCGGCCACTACCTCCGCCCCAGCCTGTTCCAGCCCTACGAATGCCGCAACCTCCTCATCGAAGGCGTCACCTTCAAAGACAGCCCCTTCTGGACCGTGCATCCCGTCTTCTGCAACAACGTGACGGTCCGCGGCATCCGCGTCCTGCCCGGCACCACCAACGATGACGGAGTCGATCCCGATTCCTGCCGCGACGTCCTCATCGAAGATTGCGTCTTCGACACCGCCGACGACAACATCGCCATCAAGGCCGGCCGCGACCAGGACGCCTGGGACTTGCCGCCCTGCGAGAACATCATCGTCCGCCGCTGCACCGGCATCCGTTCCCGCGCGAATGGCTATTGCGTCGGCAGCGAGATGTCCGGCAGCGTCCGCAACGTCTTCATCGAAAACAACAAAGTCGGCGACGTCCAGTCAGCCCTCTACGTGAAGAGCAACAGCGATCGCGGAGGCACAGTCGAAAACATCTGGATGCGCGCCAATTCCGTGGAAACCTGCGACTGGTTCATCAAAATCGAAACCGACTACAAAGGCATCACGGGCCATCCCTACCCCTCCGCCTATCGCAATTTCCACTTTGAAAACCTCACCTGCAAAACCGCCCGCGAATGCGGAATCTATTCGGTAGGAATCCCCGCCAAACCCGTCTCTGGCATCTCCTTCAAAAACGTCACCGTAGAAATCGCCGCGACCCCCACCAAAATCCTGAACACGCAATCTGTCGAAATGCAAAATGTCCGCATCAACGGAAAACTCCTCTCGTACTTTGCACTTCCTAACCGTGGAGCGGCCTTTTAGGCTGCCATGCCCCCATTTCCTGGGGGCATTCTTCCGATGTGGGACAGACCATCGCCTTTCGTGGTCTGTCAACTAACTTTCTCTTTCCTTACCGCAATCTCGCCGGCTTAAGCGTCCACCCCTGCAGTCGCCCCATCTCCAGCAACTCCGGCGCGCTGAAACCCTCCGGGTGTATAGGCCAGCTAAACGACCCCTTAGCATCGCTCGAAAAGTATTTCTCAAACTCGAGGTTGGCCCGCCGCACAACGGCACTCCCCGAAGTCCCGTCGTAAGCCGCCAGCGTAGCCGCAAAGTCGCCCACCGACAGCTTCTCATCTCCGATCCAAACCGCCGCCGGCAGCCGTCCGTTCGCCCGTATAAAAGACACCGCATCCGCCTTCGTCCGCTCCAAAGCCACGCGCGAAATCGTGTCACCGTGGAGCGTGCTCGCAACCCGAGTCGCCGGTCCATCCACAACCTGCGGATCCATGCCCAGCAGCGCCAGCATCATATCGGCGGCCGAAAGCGAATCCCGTTCCGTCAGCAGGAACGTTTGCTTCACCGCCATATGCTCCGCAATGCGAGCCCTGTCCACTGAGGCCGGCGTCGGGCTCCCATATAGCTGCAGCATCTCCCGCGCCGTCGCGAACCGCACACCCGGCACGCCCTTCATGTGTGCCACGTAATCGTGCAGAACCCCGAAGCAGCGTTCCGACTCCGCCTCGGTACGCCGCCGCGGACGCCTCCACTCGGCGCGCTCGCGATCCGCGCCCTTGGCGAAATTCACCGCGTCCCAGAACTCCGTAGTGACAAATTCCGTCGGGTGGTAATAAATGCTGATCGTCCCGCCGCCGCGCGCCGCAAGCTCCGCCGCCGCGCGGTCGAACCGCTGGTAGCTGCTCTCCATCGTCCTGGCGCCATCCAGCGGCGCACGCATGGTGAACCGACCCATGTTGAATATGTGCAGCAGGCCACCATACCAGAACGGCTGGTTATCGACCCCCACCTGCGTGCCTTCGTCCAGATAAACCGGAATGCCCATCCGGCGCAGCGCCGGGTTCGTCTGCGGAGCCCAACTGCTTCCCGGCTGCCCGTAGCAAACCGGGCGCACGCCGAAAATGCGCTGCACATCCAGCGCTCCCGCACGCTCCCGCCGCTCGAACTCCGCCGCGCCTTCCACAAATCCCAAATCCCGCAGATACACCGACGGAGCCGGAGGAATGCTGTGAAAATTCGAGTGGTACCCGATCTCGTGCAGCGCCAGCGCGCGCACCACATCCCATCGCCCGCGCTGCTCCAGCACCCGCGCCTTTTCCCCAACCACCTTGAAAGTCGCACGAACACCAAGCCCCGTCAAATCGCGAGCAATATGCAGCACCGCGTCGTCGGCCGCCGGTTCCACGTAGTCCTCCGTGTCGAACCACAGCACCACGTACACCGGGCCCGCGGCGCGCAGAACGTTCGCCGCCAGCATCAGGAACAATGCGATTCGAGTGATCATGTCCACCTCGCCCCTTTACGTGAGGAAAATCAAAATTGCCGGTGTTCCCGCGTCCGTATAATTCCCGGTGAACGTCAGCGCCCCGGTCTGCCGGTTCACCCGAAACGCCGCGATGGCGTCCGCTCTCTGGTTGCACGTGTAGAGAAAGTTGCCCGAAGGGTCGATATTGAAGCTGCGCGGATAGTCCCCCCGGCACCACTCCTCGCCCGCGAACGTCAAAGTTCCGTCCGCACCGATGGCGAACCACGCGATGCTGTCGTGCAGCCGGTTGGCCGCATACAGGAATCGCCCGTCCCCGGAGATCATCACCTCCGATGTGAAATTCGTTCCGCGAAAACCTTTCGGCAGGCTCGAGATCGTCTGCTTCGCCGTCAAACTTCCGCGCGTCGCGTCGTAATCGAACGTGATCAGCGTGGAGGCCTCTTCCTGCAGCGAATACATCCAGCGCCCGTTCTTGTGAAACGTGAAGTGCCGCGGTCCGTCGCCGGCGGGTACCGACACCGAAGCCGGAGCGTTCGGCGCGAGCGTCCCTTTCTCGATATCGAACTTCCAGATCAGGATCTGGTCCAGCCCCAGGTCCGCCACCAGAACGTACCTGCCCGAGGGGTCGGACTGCACCATGTGTGCGTGCGGCTTATCGTGCCCGCTGATCGCAAAGCTGCCCGCCGGAGCGCTCGCCGCGTGTATCGGCCCCACCGTGCCCGCGTCGTGCTTCACGTCCGTCGCCGCGCCCAGCGAACCGTTCGCCCGCACCGGGAGTACTGCCACCGTACCCCCCGCATAGTTGGCCACCAGCACCCACTTGCCGGAAGGATGCACGCTCAAATGCGCCGGTCCCGCCCCTTCCGAGCTCACCGTGTTGATCGCCGCCAGACGTCCCGACGCGCGATCGATAGACCACGCCGTCACCGATCCGGAACCCTGAAATGTATCGACCTCGTTAGCGGAATACAGGTGCGTCCGCGACGGGTCGAAAGCCAGCCATGCAGGGTTCGCATCGCTGGCGAATGTCTCGCGCAGCGTCAGCGCCCCCGTGGACGTGTTCATTTGAAACAGCAGGATGCCCTTGCCGTAGCCCTTGCTGCCCTCCGGTCCCTTCGGCGAGCTGTAGGTGCCCGCGTACGCCAGAACGGAATCCGCTCCTCGCGCCGGCCGCGCGGCCGCGAAAGCCGCGGCTGTCTTCAAAAAACTGCGTCGATGAATCGGCATCATATGATCTAACCGCGAGCCGCCTTCTCCAGAACCTCGCGCAACCGGCGAGCCACAATCATCTCCTCGCCGGGCTGCAGCATCCACACGCCCACCACAATCGTATGGATGTCGGCCGGTATGCCCGCCGAAGCCCCCTTCGCGCTTCCCGTCGAAGGATTCAGCTCGATGCTGGGAGTTCCCCGCCGCAACTCCGCCATCACATCGCGAGGCGAAATCTTAAATTCTTCCTGGCTGTACCGAATCAGCAGATGCGGAACGTGGTTCGCCAGCGGGGGAACGGCGATCTCCGTCGCCACGCTCGAAAGACCCTTGAGATGGCCCGCGATCCGGTCCGCGCGCCGCCGGAACTCCTTCTCCATTCCCGCGTCCGTTTGGCTGAGAAACCAGTCCACCGCCGCCACCATCCCTACAATCTGCTCCTTCGCCACTTTCATGCCGCGGCCCACTCCATCGAACGGATTGTTGCTTGCCGTTGCCGCCACAATCAAATCCTTCCGCCCCAGCAGCAAACCCGCGTTCTGCGGACCACGGATCCCTTTACCGCCCGAAAACGTCACCAGGTCGAAACCCATCTTCGTGTAGTTCCACAGGTTCGAGATCGGTGGAACATCCGCCGCCGCATCGTTGAAACAGGGCACTCCATGCGCGTGTGCTACCCGGATCCAGTCCTCGCGGCTGATCTGTCCCTGCTCCGCCGCGTTGTAGAAATGCGCCATCACCGTCCGTTCGTTGAAGGCCGCCTCGTACTCCGCCAGCGTTTCCACCTCGATCATGCGCACGCCGCAGCACAGTAGCGCCTGGTCGTAGCCATACCGGTGCCCCTTCTGCACCACCACCTCGTTCTTCAGGTGCGCCACCTCGTTCGGGATGTCGCGTATCCCGCAATGGTTCGCAACCGTGAGGCATCCCGCCGCGCCCAGCGTCAAGGCCGAAGCCGCTCCGGCCGTTACCATGGCCGCCTCGCAGTTCAGCTTTTTCGCCAGGTATTCTCCCGCTGCCTTCTGCAATTCCCCCAACCGCACCGGTGTCTCCGCCGCCCGCGCCACCGCCGCCTGAACCGAATCCGGCATCGTCGATGCCGTCAACGCGGTGTACGTGCCCGCCGCGTTGATGATCTTGGTCACCCCCAGCTTGTCGTAATAGTCTTCCCCGCGCTGGGATCCCGCCGGCGCCGCCCGCAGCCATTGCGCCTGGCTCACGACTCCGCCAAGGGTCATCGCATTTCTGAGCCTGCCGAAAAAGTTCCTGCGTCCAAATGAACCGTTCATGTCACGCCCTCCCGTTCTGCACGACCGTTTCCCGCACGCCGCCAAACAAGTCCATTTCAAACTCGATCGAAACAATCGGCGGACGCGCGTAGTGCCAGGTAACCCCGTACTGCCCCGCTGTCCCGATGTGCGGCAGAATCTCTGCGCCCAGCAGCGCATTCACATCGTGCTCCGTATAAATATTGGTCGTCGTGACCTCGTTCCAGTTCGCGCCGAGACCGCCCAAACGCCCGTCCAGCACTTCCAGCACACAACGCGCCTTCGCCGCCATCGCGTCCGGCGACGTCTCGCCGCGGCGCACCACATCGCCAGGCCCCGCCGCCCCCTCGGGCATTTCGCCGGCTCCCGACACCACGAACGATTTGGCCCCGCCCTCCCCCTCCGCAGTGTAGGCAAATGAATACAGCGATGGTACCGCCGGTGCGCCGGCCACGGGCGCGACATTCGTCCGCGCCACTGGGTTGATGCCGTCCACCATCAGCTCCCAGGACTTCAACACCGCTGAGTAGATCGCATTGAACTCCTTGAATCCTCCGAACGAGAACGGCTCCGGCGATCGCAACGCAACGGCGCACAGCGCCGCCCGCGGCCGCCCCGCCGCGCGCAGGCGCTCCTCCACCAGCGCAAATCCTGCCATCAGCGGAATGGCCCGCGCCAGCCGTACGTGCTCGATAGTGAATCCCGGGGCCGCCACTACGCCGGCCGAGTAGGCGCTCCCGCCCCGAAGAAATGAGAAACCGCCGTGAGAGTTCGAAATAAGCATTTCACCCATTATTACCCCGGAACTCCACCGATTTCGTGTCCATGGGCAGCGAAATGCACTAAAAAGCGTCGGAGGTGAGTAGCAGATGAAACGTACTTGTTCGATCATCTTCCTGGCGATTCTGCTCCTCGGTTCCCTGCACGCTCAAACGCGTCGTCCCGGGCGTACACGCGCCTTTCAGGCCACGGCGTACACGCAGCGGAGAGCTACCGCGTCAGGCGACCGGGCCCAAACCGGCATCGTGGCGGCCGACCCCCGCATACTGCCATTGGGAACGAAAATTCAGGTAGGGAATGCAGGGCCCTACTCGGGCATCTATATGGTCGCCGATACCGGACCGAAGGTTCAGGGACGCCGTATCGATATCTTCATTCCGAACCAGCAACGTGCCAAAAAATTCGGCAGGAAAGTGGTGGACGTGAAGGTTCTGCGCTGGGGTGCGCCGCCGTCCTAAGAGCCGCCACCACCGTGGCGCACGCACTCCTGCGTGCCGCGTCGAGTCTCACTCGACGCCCGGCCACCCTTCGACAGACCAATCCGAGCCCACCTTCCGCTCCCGGTTGGCTACACATAACCATTCTGATAGGATGATCGCAACACTCATGAGGGATCTATTTCGACTCGCCATTCCGCTTGGCCTGGGCATCCTGGCGGTTCGAATCCTCCCATCGGCGGCGGACCCCGACTTCGCGCGTGAGATCCAGCCCATCTTCGCCGAGTCCTGCTATAGCTGCCACGGACCCAAAGCGCAGATGGCTGGTTTACGCCTCGATGTCCGGCCCGGCCGCGGCATCCTCGTTCCCGGCGATGCCGCAAACAGCGTCCTCGTCAAACGCATCAGCGCCACCGACCCGCAGACCCGCATGCCCCTGGGCGGCCAACCGCTCCCGCCCGATAAGATCGAGCTGGTCCGCCGCTGGATTGCCTCCGGCGCATCGTGGCCCGACGCATCTCCCGCCAGCACCGCCGATCCCGCGAAACACTGGGCGTTCATACCTCCGGTGCGACCTGCCATACCGCGCACGAGCCGGCCAGACTGGGTTCGCGACCCGATCGACGCATTTGTCCTCGAGCGGCTCGACCATTCCAACTTGAAACCTTCGCCGGAGGCCGACCGCGCGACCCTGCTCCGCCGCCTGAGCCTAGACCTGATCGGACTGCCCCCCACTCTCGCGGAACTCGATGCCTTCCTCGCCGACCGCAGCCCGGACGCCTACGACAAGCAGGTCGATCGCCTGCTCGCCTCGCCGCATTATGGCGAACGATGGGGCCGTGTGTGGCTGGACGCGGCGCGCTACGCCGATTCCAACGGATACGAGAAGGACGCTCCCCGCTTCGTCTGGTTCTATCGCGATTGGGTCATCAATGCGCTGAACCGCAACCTGCCGTACAACCAGTTTGTGATCGAGCAGATTGCGGGCGACCTGCTTCCGAACGCCACCCAGGATCAGAAGGTCGCCACTGGCTTCCTCCGCAATTCCATGATCAACGAGGAAGGCGGCGTCGATCCCGAACAGTTCCGCATGGAAGCGATGTTTGATCGCATGGACGCCATCGGCAAAGGGATTCTCGGTGTCACCATTCAGTGCGCGCAGTGCCACAATCACAAATACGATCCGCTGACGCAAGAGGAGTATTACCGCATCTTTGCGTTCCTCAATAACACGCACGAGGCGAACGTGGCGGTCTACACTCCAGAGCAGCAGGCGAAGCGAGCGGAAATCCTCCGGCGCTCGCAGGCCATTGAAGACGGAATGCAATCGCGCAACCCCGGCTGGCAAAACCGCATGGCGGCGTGGGAAGAGCAGGTTCGATCGAACCAGCCCGAATGGCGCGTGCTCAACCTCACGGTGGACGATATTTCCACCGGCGGTGAGCGCGAACTGCCCATGAAGGACGGCTCGATGCTGGCGCAGGGCTACGCCCCCACCAAGCACACCGTGGAGTTCACCGCCCAGACCGACGTACCGCGCATCACGGCGGTGCGCCTGGAATTGCTCACCGACCCGAATCTTCCGAACGGTGGACCGGGCCGCTCCATCAAGGGGACAGGTGCGCTCACCGAGTTCCAGGTGGATGCCTCGCCCGCCGAAAGCCCGGACAAGTTCACCAGACTGAAGATCGCGAAAGCGACAGCCGACATCAACCTCCCCGAGACGCCGCTGGAACCGAAGTTCGACGACAAGAGCGGCAAGCGGCGCGTCACCGGTCCCATCGAATTCGCCATCGACGGCAAGGACGAGACCGCCTGGGGGATCGACGCCGGGCCGGGCCTGCGCAACCAGGCGCGCAAGGCTGTGTTCCAGTTCCAAGCGCCTGTTACTAACCCCAGTGGCTCGGCCCTCCGTTTTCGACTGAAGCAGAACCACGGCGGCGCGAATTCCGACGATAACGAAAATCACAACCTGGGGCGCATTCGCCTGTCCGTGACCTCCGCGCCCGATGCCACGGCCGACCCGTTGCCGCAGCAAGTTCGCGAGATCCTGAAAACTCCGCGTGAGAAGCGTTCAACACAGCAGGTGCGCGCAATCTTCGCTTATTGGCGCACCACGGTTGCGGAGTGGAAGGCCGATAACGAAGCCATCGCCGCACTGTGGAAAGAGCATCCCGAGGGCTCGCTCCAACTCATCCTGGCGGAGCGCGAGAACGATCCCCGCCCCACCCACATCCTCAAGCGCGGAGACTTTTTGCAGCCCGACCGCCCCGTGGAACCGGGAACGCCGGCTTTCCTGCACCCGCTTGCGGATGCTGCGCCACGCAACCGCCTGACCTTTGCAAAATGGTTGGTGGATCGTCGCTCGCCCACCACCGCCCGCTCCATCGTCAACCGCATCTGGCAATCGTACTTCGGTACCGGCATCGTAGCCACGACGGAAAATCTCGGCACACAATGCGAGCCCCCTTCGAACCAGCAGTTGCTCGACTGGCTTGCCGTGGAGTTCATGGATTCCGGCTGGAACCTGAACAAGCTGCACCGGCTGATCACCACATCAGCGGTCTACCGGCAATCGTCCAACATCTCGACCGAGTCGCTCGCCAGCGATCCGGACAATCGCCTGTTGGCTCGTGGCCCGCGCTTTCGAGTGGACGCGGAACTGGTGCACGATATCGCCCTGGCTGCCGGCGGTCTGCTCAATCCCGAACTGGGCGGCCCCAGCGTATATCCTCCCGCCCCCGCGTTCCTCTTCCAACCGCCCGCGAGTTACGCGCCCAAGACCTGGAAGACGGCCCAAGGCGCGGAGCGCTACCGCCGCGCGCTCTACACCTTCCGATTCCGGTCCGTGCCCTACCCTACCTTACAGGCCTTCGATGCGCCGAATGGTGAGATGTCCTGCGTGCGACGCGCGCGTTCCAACACTCCGCTGCAGGCGCTCAGCACGCTCAACGAGCCCCTCTTCGTGGAATCGGCGCAAGCGCTCGCGATGCGAACCATCAAGGAAGGCGGCGACAACGATCGCGACCGGCTCGCATATGCTTTCCGCCTGTGTACCGCGCGCCGCCCGACCGGCGCTGAGACCGACGTTCTCATCAAACTGTTGGCGAAAGAGGACCAGCGTATCGCCGATGGATGGATTGACGCTCGCGAACTGGCGGGCCTGGAACCCGAACTCAAAGTCCCGCTTCCCGCCGCCACAACGCCCAGACAGTTGGCCGCATGGACCGCCGTTTCGCGCGTGATCCTCAACCTGGACGAAACGATTACCAAGGAGTAACCATGAACTGCCAGGACAACCTCTACCGGAACTTGCACCCCAGTCTGGTCACGCGCCGCTGGTTCTTCGAACAGTGTGGAGTCGGACTCGGAGCCGCGGCCCTGGCCCACCTCATGGCGGAATCGGGCTACGCCGCCGCCGATCCGCTGCTCCCCAAGGCGCCTCACTTTGCGCCCAAAGCGAAGCACGTCATTTTCCTCTTCATGGCGGGCGCGCCCAGCCATCTGGAGTTGTTCGATTACAAACCGCAGCTCGCCAAATACGATGGAACGCTGCCCCCTCGAACCTGCTCAAAGGCTATCGCGCCGCATTCATCAATCCCAATTCGAAACTGCTCGGTCCCAGGTTCAAGTTCCACCGCTACGGCAGCACCGATACGGAGCTGTCCGAACTGCTGCCATTCACCGGCGAGGTCGTCGACGATCTTGCCATCGTCAAGTCGATGGTGACCGATGCCTTCAATCATGCGCCCGGGCAGCTTCTCATGAATACCGGCACCATGCAGTTCGGTCGTCCGAGCATGGGCGCCTGGGTGTTGTACGGACTTGGCTCGGAGACCAAAGACCTGCCGGGTTTCGTCGTCTTCAGCTCCGGCAGCAAAGGGCCGAGCGGAGGCGATAGCTGCTGGGGAAGCGGCTTTCTGCCCACCGTCTATCAGGGCGTTCAGTTCCGCACCGGCGGCGACCCCGTGCTTTACCTTTCGAACCCGCCCGGCGTGGACCGCGAACTGCAACGCGATTCCCTCGATGCTCTCAATCAGCTCAACGAGCTTCGCTCCGGCGTCACCGGCGATCCCGAAATCGCCACCCGCATCAATTCCTTCGAGATGGCGTTCCGCATGCAAGCCGTCGCTCCCGATCTGATGGACATCGCCCGCGAACCGAAAGAGACGCTGGAACTTTACGGTGCCGAGCCCGGAAAAGCGTCCTTCGCCAACAACTGTCTGCTGGCGCGCCGCCTCGTCGAGAAAGGTGTCCGTTTCGTGCAGCTCTACCATGAGGCTTGGGATCAGCACTCCAACCTCGTGAAGGATCTCCAGAAGAACTGCCTGAATACCGACCGGGCCGCCGCCGCGTTGATCAAAGACTTGAAGCGGCGCGGACTCCTGGACGAAACCCTCGTGGTGTGGGGCGGCGAATTCGGCCGCACGCCAATGGTACAGGGCGGGTCCGACGGGCGCGATCATCACCCTAATGCCTTCACCATGTGGATGGCCGGCGGCGGCATCAAGCCCGGCGTCCGCCTCGGCGAGACCGACGAACTCGGCTTCAACGTTGTGAAAGATCGCGTGCATGTCCACGATCTGCACGCCACCATGCTGCACCTGCTGGGTTTCGATCATACCCGCCTGACGTACAAGTTTCAGGGGCAGACCGTTCCGTTTGACGGACGTCAGCGGAACCGTCGTTGACTCGCTACTACGCGGTTGACGAGTCGCTAGCCTATGCCGCTTCACCCGCCGGCAGCACTCCGACGGAAACATTGATCACGTGCTCGCCGCCGCCGATCGCCACGCCATTAACCGGAGCCACGTCGGAGTAGTCGCGGCCCCACGCCAGCGTCACATAGCTGCCATTGGCCATCTGGTCGTTCGTGGGATCCAGGTCCAGCCAGCCGACACCTGGGAAGAACACCGATACCCACGCGTGTGACGCCTGGCCGCCGATCAGGTAGGCGCTGCTCAGGTAGCCGCTTACGTATCGCGCCGCCAAGCCCAGTGACCGCATGCAGGCGATCGTGAAGTGCGCAAAATCCTGGCATACCCCGCGCCTGGAGCGCAGCACTTCGGCTACCGAGGTCGCCACCGTGGTGGCCCGCTGGTCGTAGTCGAATTCCGTATAGATTCGATGGCACAAATCCATTGCCGCTTCCAGAAACGGCCGGCCGGGAGTGAACGACGTCTCGGCATACGCCGCGAATTCCGGAGTCGTTGTGATGCGCTCTGATGGAAAAATGAACTGGTACGCCGTGAGTCCATCGTCATCGGAGTCGCGCCATTTCTCCCCGCGCGCTTCTTCCCAAGGCGGTGTCAGACAGGGCTCAATCACGTCGAGCGGTTCGGTTTCTATCAAGCTGCTCGCAGTGATCGTCAGCGTCGTGTGAAGTTCGTGAATCGAAAAATAAGTAACCTCATTGCCGAAATAATCCTTATGACTGAAAGTTGCCTCCGGCATCGGCAGTATCGAAAGGCTGTGTTCCAGCAGCCGCTGATTCCGCCCGTCACGGGGGGCCAGGTGCACTTCCGTGTGACAAATCGAGACCGGGGCACTGTACAGATACGTTGTCGTGTGATTGGCGCGCAGCAGCATGTCTTGCCCTATGGAACCGAGAGTTGCCGGGACGGCATCGCCTGGCTGAAGTATTGGCGCGTCAGGGTTTCCGACAGAAGCGCGAGCTCGCTGCTCAGCCGGTTTAAGAGCTTCTCCAGATTGGCGCGCCTGCCATCCACATCCCCGCACATGAACTCACTGACTTCGGCCAGTTGAACCGCCGTCAGCAGCGAGGTGGCGATGCGCGCTTCCGGCGGACGGCGGATCAGCGATCTGCTTTGCGGCAATTGCTCGATGTGCTCGCGCAGCCGGATCAGTTGATACGCCACGGAGCGCGGATTGGCCTCGTCCAGAAGCAGGAGGTCGAGCACCAGGTCCACCTGCATGGACGTGAGATAGCGCGAGCGATAGGTGATGGAGCTGTCGGCAATCTCCAGCAGCACCTCCAGTTGGCCGCTGTCGGTATCGCAATCGAACCCCAGTCCGTAACGGATCAGGTCTACCATCTGTACGGCGCGCTCGATGCGCCGTCCGATATCCAAAAAGCGCCAGCCGTCGCCGCGCGTCATGCTCTCCATCACCAGCCCGCTGAACGCCGAAAGCGTACCGATGGCCTGATCGAGTACGCTCTGCGCCCCACTGATGCGGATCGGTTCGGGCGGCGGAGGCGAAGACAACTGCGCATCGAGCTGGTTGAGGATGCGCCACGCATCGCCCGAAATCCGGTCGCGCAACAGCCACCCCACGCTGCGCACATGGTGTATATTCGCCGGAAGGCTATTGCGCGCCTGCCCGTCGTAAATCATGGCGAGCACGTCGTGCTCCAGCGAGCCCACCCGGCTGTCCCAGGGCTGTAGTTCGTCGCGAATGTACCCCAATCCCGCCAGAATGCGCTTCCCCGCCGCCACTCCCGCCATCGCCGAAAGATCCGCTTCCTGGAACAACCTCGGCAGAATTGCGCGCGCCACACGCACCGCCGGCTCCACCCGCTCCATGTACCGTCCCAGCCAGAAAAGATTGTCGGCCGCGCGGCTCGGCAGGTCGAATGTGGCCCGGCTGACATCCAACCGTGGTGCGGCGGATGGCAGAAGGCTGAACTCCGAGGTCGGCCCCGCGGCTAACACCCAGGAATCTTTGCTGCCGCCGCCGCTCTGCATCGAAGTCACCAGTTCATCTGTTGACGTAGTGAAGCGCGTCAGCCCGCCTGGCATGACGGCATAAGAGCCGCCTGAAGCAACTGCGTAAACCCGCAGCACCAGGTGGCGAGGGCGAAGAGTACCATCTTCCAAAACCGGCGCCGTCGATAAGTCCACCTGTTCCTGTGCCACGTAAGCACTCGGATTGGCGCGGATTCTTTCCACCATCGACGCCCTTTCCGCCGCGCTCAGCCGCACGCCAAATACGGGCTGCACTCCGGCCGTGGCAAAGGCGGGCTTGATGACGAGCTTCGACAAATTCTCCGCTACATAAGAAAGCGCGGGGCGTTCGCCGCACCACCACGTGGCCACGCCCGGCATCTTAAGCTCTTCGCCCAACACGCTACGGCACAGCCCAGGCAGAAAACTCGCCGGAGCGGCGGACTCCACCAGACCCGAGCCCAGAGAGTTGGCGATGGTCACAGTCCCGGATCGCACCGCCTGCATCAGCCCCGGCACACCCAGCATCGAGTCGGCTCGCAGTTCCAGCGGATCGCAGTAAGTATCGTCCTGGCGCCGCACGATCAGATCCACCGGCAGCAGGCCGCCAAGGGTCTTAAGGAACACCTGGTTGTCGCGGACCGTCAGGTCCCCGCCTTCCACCAGCGTGTAGCCTAGATAGCGGGCCAGAAACGCGTGCTCGAAATAGGTCTCGTTATACGGCCCCGGCGTCAGCACCACGATGCGCGGATTCTCCTTCCGCCCCGGCGCAAGCGAACGCAGCGTCTCGCGATAAGTTTGGAAAAAAGCGGCCAGCCGGTGTATGTGCGCCGTGCGGAAAACATCGGGCAGCACACGGGCGGAAACCAGGCGATTCTCCAACGCATATCCTGCGCCGGAAGGCGCCTGCGTGCGATCGGCAATCACCCACCAGCGGCCGTCCGGCGAACGCGCCAAGTCCGCTGCATAGATATGCAGATACACATCGCCGGGTACCGGCACGTTGCAGCAGGGCCGCAGGAACGCCGGATTCGGAAATACCAGTTCCGGCGGCAGGCAGTCGCGCAGCAATTTCTGCGGCCCGTACAGATCCGCCAGAATCGAGTTCAGCAGCGTGGCGCGCTGTTCGATGGCAGCCGCGATAGACTCCCATTCCGCGCTGTCCAGAATAAACGGCAGCGGGTCCAGCGGCCACGGCCGGCCCGTGCTTTGCGGATCGCTGTAGACGTTGTACGTGGTGCCGTTTTCGTGGATGACCCGCCGGCCTTCCTGCCAGCGGCGCGCGAACCCGGCCTCTCCCATCTGTTCGAGCGGCTCCGTCAGGTGCCGCCAGTGTGGGCGCACGGTCCCGTCCGCGGTCAGCATCTCGTCGTAGTAGCCGGGGTTCGGTTGGTACAGCCACTCGCTCTTGAGCTCCCCAGCCAGCGAGGCAGTATCTGGTTCCATGAACAAACAGCCCCTATCGTGTACTATCCAGATTCTTACACACTAGCGACTTCCGACAAGTGCCGCACCGAACCCGCTGGTGTCCGCCGCAGATCGAGCGTCAGCGGAAACTGCGGATTCTCCTCCCACACCGGTGGCGCCACGGGCCCCGTCGTGGAGCTGAACGTGAAGAAGCGCTCGCCGCGCCGGCACTCGGCCTCATTGGCATTCACCGGGAACGTGACATAGTTCCGCCCGCCCGGATGCGCTACATGGTAAGTGCAGCCTCCCACCGAACGTCCTGTCCAGGCGTCGATGATGTCGAAGACCAGGGGCGAATGCACACCGATGGTGGGATGCAGGCAAGAGGGCGGTTGCCACGCCCGATACCGCACACCCGCCACCCATTCGCCCTCGACGCCCGTCGCGCGCAGCGGCACCCTCCGTCCATTGCAGGCCACCACGTAGCGGTCGCCGTATAGCCCGCGCGCGCTGACTTGCAGGCGCTCCACGGAAGAATCCACGTAGCGCGCCGTCGCGCCCGCCGCCGGCTCTTCCCCCAGCACGTACCAGGGCTCGGTGGCCTGCCGCAGTTCGAGGTCGATTCCTATGTAATTCACACGGCCGAGCACCGGATAGCGGAACTCCACGTGCGGAGCGAACCACTCGAACTCAAAACCGTATCCCGCGCGCCCCAAGTCGTCCAGGACCTCGCCGAAATCTCGCTGGATGAAATGCGGCAGCATGAACTGATCGTGAAGCTGCGTACCCCACGCCACCGGGGGCCGCGTGTAGGGCTGCTTCCAAAACCATGCGATCATCGCGCGCACCAGCAACTGCTGCGTGAGGCTCATCCGCGCGTGCGGCGGCATCTCGAAGCCGCGCAGCTCGAGCAACCCCAGCCGGCCCGTCGATGTGTCGGGCGAGTACAGCTTGTCGATGCAGAATTCGGCGCGATGCGTATTGCCCACGCCATCTACCAGCAGGTGGCGAAGAATGCGGTCCACCAGCCACGGCGCGCATTTGCCATCGCCGGGATTTGGAATCTGCGCGAATGCAATCTCGAGTTCGTAAAGACTGTCCGGGCGCGTTTCGTCGATGCGCGGCGCCTGGCTCGTCGGCCCGATAAACAGTCCCGAAAACATGTAGGAGAGCGACGGATGACGCTGCCAGTAGCCCAGCATGCTGCGCAACAGATCGGGACGCCGCAGGAAAGGGCTGTCCGCGGGTTCGGCCGCGCCCATCACGAAATGGTTGCCGCCGCCGGTGCCGCTGTGACGCCCGTCCAGCATGAATTTTTCGGTGCCCAGCCGCGCCAGCCGCGCCTCCTCGTACAACGCGGTTGTGTTGGCCACCAACTCCGGCCAATCGTGCGCCGGATGGATGTTGACCTCGATCACGCCGGGGTCGGGAGTGACCTTCAACTGATTGATGCGCGGATCGTAAGGCGGTGGGTATCCTTCGATCGCCACCGGCATGCCCAGGTGCGCCGCCGTGTCCTCGATGGCGGTAACCAGTTCCAGGTAGTCGTCGATCAACGGCAGCGGAGGCATAAACACGTACAGATGGCCGTTACGCGGTTCCACGCAAAGCGCCGTACGCACCACCCAGGATGCCGACTCGCCCGGCCCCGGCCGCCGGTCGCGCTCGCGTTCCCGATCGTCCGGTCTCTGCAGCAAGGGGTCGGGCGGCGGCATGCGCACGGGCAAAGGCAACTGGCGCCGGTTCGCCATCGGGTCCACCGGAGTCTCTTTCGGAAGTTCCTCGGGAAGCGCCCACGGCAGGCTGGACAGCGGCAGCCGCAGGCCGATCGGCGAATCACCCGGCACCAGTTGCATACGTTGGCCGCGCAGCATCCATAGTCCGCTCTGCCACTCCGGACCGCTTTTGCCTTCCGCCCGCCGCAGCGGGAACACGAAGCCCGTTGGCTCCGTTAGCCCTGCCTCGAATACCCGTCGCAGCCGTTCGCGCTCGCCCTCGTCTTCCAGGTGGTTCTTCACCGGATCCACATTCACTGGCAACTGGCGTTCCCTGTGCTCGTAGTAAAACGGGTCCTCAAACGCCGGCGTCGCATACATCGGGTCGACACCGAGACGCAGGCCCAGCGTTTCCAAAAAGCGTCGGGCCTCCGGCGCTCCAAAGTGCGATTCCTGCTCCTCGTTGGCCTGCAGCCCGCGGTCGTGCCAAATCGGAATTCCGTCCTTGCGCCAGCAGCAGGTGAGCGCCCAGCGGGGCAAAGGCTCACCCGGATACCATTTGCCTGTCCCAAAATGAAGCAGGGCGCCCGGGGCGAACCGCGCTCGCAAACGCTCGATCAGTCGCCCCGCCAGCAGCCGCTTCTCCGCTCCCGTAGCGGCATAGTTCCACTCCTCGCCGTCCATATTATCGATCGAGATTAAGGTCGGCTCTCCGCCCATCGTGAGCCGTATGTCGCTCTTCCGAATCTCCGCATCCACGCGATCTCCCAGGGCGTCGATTGCCCGCCACTGTTCGTCGGTATACGGCAGCGTCACTCGCGGATCTTCGTGGATCCGCGCGATCGACATTTCGTGAACGAACTCCACTTTGCACGCGCCCACCGCGCCGCTCACCGGTGCCGCCGACGCTGGTTCCGGCGTCGCGGCCAACGGAATATGACCTTCCGCCGCCAGCAGGCCGGACGTCGGATCCAGGCCCACCCAGCCCGCGCCGGGAAGATATACCTCCGCCCACGCGTGTAGATCCGTAAAGTCCTCGCTGGGACCTGCAGGACCATCCAGCGCCTTCACATCGGCCTTGAGCTGGATCAGGTATCCCGAGACAAATCGCGCCGCGAGTCCAAGGTTGCGCAGCGTCTGTACCAGCAGCCATGCCGAATCGCGGCATGATCCCGTGCCCAGCCTCAAAGTGTCCTCGCAAGTCTGGACGCCTGGCTCCATCCGGATCACGTACTGCACCATCCGCTGCACACGCTGGTTGAGTTCCACCAGGAAATCCATGGTGCGCCGCGGTGTCAGGTCGATGCTATCGAGAAACGCTCGCAATTGCTGCCCGGCAGGCTCCGGCGTCACATACGGAGCCAATTCATGAGCCTGAGACACGGCATAGCGGAACGGAAATCTCTCTGCGTAGTCTTCCAGAAAAAAATCGAACGGATTGATCACCGTCATTTCCGCCACCAGCCCGACCTCAATGGAGAAATGCGTCACGGGTTCTGGAAAAACCAGGCGGGCCAGATAATTGCTTTGCGGGTCCTGCTGCCAGTTGATGAAATATCCGGACGGTTCGATCTTCAGCGAATACGCGGTGATCGGTGTGCGGCAGTGCGGAGCGGGCCGCAGGCGAACCACTTGCGGCGAAAGACCTGTCAGCCGGTCATACCGGTAATCCGTTTTGTGATGCAGCGCAACATGTATGGGCATGAGTCTGGTCCGCGTCGTGCGATTCTCCTGGCAATCGAGCAACGCGGCCCGAGCATTCTATCCAGCTTAGTACATCCGTAGAATTCGGTCGTCGCAAACTGGGAGCCGCCCCCGGTGACAGACGAGACTGGCATGGGTTCCGCCGTCTTTGCGGAACCCGCTGCCAGCCCCGTCTGTCACCGGGTTCACGGCCACACGGCCCCCCGGATGGGGTTTTTCTCATAACGCGACTGACATGAAGTTCCGGCGCCCCCCGGCAACACTGCGTACGGAATGACCCGCAGTACGCAGCGCGGAATAGTGCAATGGCCACTCGCCTGCTCAATTTGTCTCGCCATGCAACTGCGGATCGGTTACGAACTCATTTATTACTTTCCACAACCCACGCCGGCTATCTTGCTTCTGGACGTTCACGATTCACGCGCCTCCGACATCATCGTGCCCGCTCGCCTCACCACCGAGCCTTCCATTCCGATCTCACCGTATCGTGACGCCTTCGGGAACCAGTGCCTCCGCATTCTCGCCCCGGCGGGCCGCCTCCGCCTGACGGCCGACGGTGTGATCAACGACAGCGGCCAGCCGGATGAAGTCGTGCCCGACGCCTGGCAGGACCCCGTACAGAATCTGCCCGAAGAAACCCTCGTCTTCCTCCTGGGCAGCCGCTATTGCGAGACCGATCTGCTCTCACAGACGGCCTGGCAACTCTTCGGCGGCACCGCTCCCGGCTATCCGCGCGTGCAGGCAATCTGCGATTACGTTCATAACCACATCGCCTTCAACTACCAGAATGCCCGGGCCACGCGCACCGCCGCGGAGGCGTACAAGGAACGCACCGGAGTCTGCCGCGACTTCGCGCATCTGGCCATCACCCTCTGCCGCGCCATGAATATCCCGTCGCGATATTGCACCGGCTACCTGGGCGATGTCGGAACCCAGCCGCCTTTCCCGCCGGGCGATTTCGCGGCATGGTTCGAGGCCTGGATCGGCGGCCGCTGGCACATCTTCGATCCCCGCAATAACGTACCCCGCATGAGCCGCGTCCTCATGGCGCGAGGCCGCGATGCTGCCGATGTCGCCATCGCCACCACTTTCGGATACAACACGCTGGAGAGCTTCCGCGTTTGGAACGATGAGATTCCGCGTGAGCAGGAGTATCGTAAGGAGATTGCCGGAACCGCCGCCTGATGTCCTCTCTCGCCGTACGCCGCTCCCTCGTTTACCGTTACGGCGAGTAGTCCGCCCGTCTGGGGAAAGGGTATCCTCTTCTCTATGACACTGAAATTCAGCCTTGCCGCGGCTCTCCTCGCAGGAAGCCTTTTCGCACAGTCGCCGGAATATGGACCGGCAAAAGGAACGCTGGTGATCCAGGGAGGGGGCTCCGCCGAGGGAACCGGGATCATCGAAACATTTATCAATAAGGCCGGAGGGCTGAACGCGAAGATCGTCGTAGTCCCAACCGCCGGCGGCAACAGGAATCAGGACGGCAGCATCATGGTCTACAAAGAGGAACAGGTGCTTGCCTCTTGGAAAAAGAAAGGTCTCACCAACGTCTGGATGCTGCACACGCACGACCCGAAGGTTGCCGACACCGAAGAGTTCGCCAAGATTCTGCGCGACGCCAATGGTGTCTGGTTCAATGGCGGACGCCAGTGGAATATTGTAGACTCCTACGCAAACACGCTGACCTACCGCGAATTTCACAAGGTCCTGGAGCGCGGCGGTGTGATCGGCGGCAGCTCGGCGGGCGCTACGATCCAGGGCGACTACCTTGTGCGCGGCGCCATCGCCGGTTCCGAAATTGTGATGACGCCGGAACCGGAGCACGAACACGGCTTCGCCTTCCTCCGCAAGGTCGCCATCGATCAGCACATCAATACGCGCAACCGCTGGGACGACATCATTCCGGTAATCAAAAAGTATCCCAATCTGCTGGGAATCGGCCTCTCCGAAGGCACCGCGATCGTGGTGACTGGCGACCGCTTCGAAGTCATCGGCAAATGGAAAGTCGCGGTGCACGATAACACTCGCGTCTATCAGCCGTGGGAGAAGCCCTACTACGTGCTTTCTCCCGGCGACGTCTACAACATGAAAACACGCACCATCGAAAAGTACGGCACCGGAGTTCTCGTTCCCGCGACCATCCTGCCGGCGAAAAACGAGGCGGTTACCAGGTAAACACCGCGAGCGGACGCCCATGTCCACGCGGGTCCCCTGGACCCGCTTCTTGCCAACCAAGTACGAGAAAATCCCAAAGTCGATAGGATTTAGGGGATTTGATCCCCCATCAATATTGACAGGTCTTCCGAATCTGGATATATTCGATAGACATTGGGGTAATTGATGAAACTCAAGATCGTACTCGTCGCGGGACTGGCATCGGCAGCCATGCTCTGGAGCCAGGTAGTCGGAGCGTCCATATCGGGAACCGTAAGGGATGGCAGCGGAGCCAGCCTCTCCGGCGCTGCTGTCTCCGTAAGAAACATCGAGACCGGTGCCGAACGCAAGCTGCTCAGCGACGATCGCGGCCGCTATTCTGCCCCCTCCATCGCGGTGGGCAAGTATCAGGTGTCTGCCTCCAAGGAAGGCTTCGCCTCCCAGACCAAGACCGGAATCGATCTCGTGGTGGGGCAGACTACGGAAGTCGACCTCTTGCTGCCCGTGGGCGATTTGAAACAGATGGTGACCGTCGAGGAAACGCCCAATCCGGTCAGCGTCTCCACCCAGCAAATCTCCGGTCTGGTCTCCGAACGCCAGGTGAAGGACCTCCCGCTGAACGGCCGAAGCTACGATCAACTCCTCACCTTGAATCCCGGAATCGTGAACTATACGGCGGAGCGCTCCGGCGGAGTGGGAACGTCGAATTCGTCCGTGGGCAGCATGTTCGCCGTCTCCGGTCGACGCCCCCAGGAGAATCTGTTTCTGCTGAACGGAGTCGAGTATACCGGCGCCTCCGTGATCAACAACACTCCGGGCGGCACCAGTGGCCAGCTCCTCGGAGTCGACGCGGTGCGCGAGTTCAACGTAGTGTCGGACACCTATGGCGCCGAATACGGCAAGCGTCCCGGCGGACAGGTAAGTATCGTCACGGCCTCTGGCACCAACGATCTGCACGGAACCATCTACGAATTCCTCCGCAACAGCGATCTGGACGCGCGCAACTTCTTCGACCAGGGTCCCATCCCGCAGTTCGAGCGCAACAGTTTCGGCGGCACGCTGGGAGGGCCCATCAAGAAGGACAAACTCTTCCTCTTCGGCAATTACGAAGGCTTCCGCCAGCACCTCGGCGTGAGCGCGGTCACGCTGGTGCCGGACAACGATGCGCGCAGGGGCATCGTCGACGGAAAAGCCATCGGCATTGCGCCGGGTGTCGCACCGTTGCTCTCGCTTTGGCCGGTTCAAAATGGTCCGGAGTTGGCCAGCGGCATCGCCGAGGCTTTCAGCCACCCCTTGCAAACGATCCGGGAAGACTTCGGAACCACCCGCTTCGACTACAACCTCTCGCAGAAGGACACCCTCTTCGGCGTCTACACCGTCGACGACAGCTTCGCCAACACGCCGTCCGCCAACCCCCTGAGCACCGTCATCGAGGGCCTGCGCGAGCAGGTCGCCAGTGTTCAGGAGCAGCACGTTTTCTCCCCGAGCGTGCTCAACACCGCGCGAGTCGGCTTCTCCCGCGGTAGTTACTTCTTCACCGGCCAGACACCGGTAAGTCTGCCGGGATGGGTCACTGGCGCGCCCATCGGCGCCGTCGTGATCGGCGGCGGCACGGCGCTCAACGCGCAATCGTCCATCACCGCCGCGGGCACCAACGCCGGCAGTAATCTCCGCGCGGTCCGCAATCTGTTTACCTACGACGATCACATCGGAATCTTCCGCGGCAGACATCAGATCGAAGCCGGAATCTGGCTGCAACGGATTCAGGCCAACGATCTGCTCGCGCAAAACCAGTATGGCCAGGCATCCTTCGGCAGCCTGACTTCGTTTCTGCAAGGCACCATCGCAACCTTTACGGTAGTCCCGTCTCCCACGCCCCTGGGCTGGCGCTCGCAAGAGCTGGCGGGCTTCGTGCAGGACCTGATTAAGGTGAGAAAGAACCTGGCCATCCGTCTCGGCTTCCGGTTTGAGTCCACCAACGGTTGGAACGAAGTGGCCGGCCGGGCGGCGAATTACGCGTTGGACGCGAACGGCGTCATCCAGACGAATCCGACAATCGGAAAATCCGCGCTTACCGTCAATCGCGCCAAGTTCCTGCCCGAGCCTCGCGTCGGACTCGCGTGGGATCCCTTCGGCAAGGGCAAGACCGCGGTACACGCGGGCTTTGGAATCTACCGCGCGCTGCTCGACAATCTCGACTACCGGCTGGATCAGACCGCGCCGTTCAATGCCACCGAATCGCTGAAAAACATCCAGGTTTCCGGTCTCCAGATTACGCCAGGTTCGCCACTCCCTGCCGGCACCAAAATCTCCCCGAGCGGCTCGCAGCCCGATCTGTTCACGCCCACCGTCATCACGTGGACTTTCAAAATCGAGCAGCAGATCGCGGCGGGCACCGCGTTGGGATTGGGGTACGTCGGTTCGCACAGCTACCACGAGCTGCTCAGCGTGGATGCCAATGAGCCGTTTCCCACCATCTGCCCCGCCTCCCCGTGCCCCGCGAATCTCGCCGCTGGGACGGTGTATTACCCATCCGGCGCGCCGCTGGCGAATCCCAACCTCGCCAACACCACCACCTGGCTCTCCGAAGGGCTGGGTTCCTACAACGCCTTACAGGTCGACGTGAGCCGGCGCTTCAGCCAGGGCCTGCAGATCCGCGGCACTTACACATGGTCGAAGAGCCTCGATGACGGAACCGCGCTGAACAGCAGCGTCGGAGCCAATGCGCCGGGCTTCGTCATGTACCCTGCGAACCCGAAGTTGGACTGGAGCCCCGCCAACACCGACGCCCGCCACATCGCCGTCATCAATGCAACTTACGAGCTGCCCTTCGGAACCGGCAGGAAGTTCCTCCGCGGCGTCCACGGCCTGCCGCAGAAACTGGCCGGCGGCTGGACGCTGAGCGGCGTCGAAACCCTGCAATCGGGTTTCCCGTTCACACCCCAATTGGGCTTCAATCCGACCAACAACGGCGATAGCCGGAACCCCATCCGACCCTCCTGGAATCCGGCCTTCTCCGGAAAGCTCATTCCGGGCAGTCCCAACCTCTACTTCGATCCGAACGCGTTCATCCTTCCGCCGGCGGGAACCTACGGCAATATCGGCAGGAACGTCTTAGTCGGCCCGGGCCTCGCCACGACGGATTTGTCTTTGGCCAAGAGCACCGCCGCCTCCGACAAGCTCAGAGTTCAATTCCGCGCGGAGTTCTTCAACCTCTTCAACCGCGCTAATTTCGGGACACCCAACGCCGTGGTCTTCACATCGGCAACGGCCGCACCTTCGCCGACCGCGGGAGTGATCACCTCCACCTCCACCACCTCGCGACAGATCCAGTTCGGTTTGAAATTACTGTGGTGACATTTTAAGCACGTGGTGGGGCGGACCCCCCGGTCCGCGCGGGTCCCCCTGGACCCGCTCTTTGTCAACGAAATCAGGCGCCACCTGCCCGAAGTATCTACGACCCCAGCTTCAAGTTTAACCGGCGATTTTTCCCGTACGAATCCTTTACCACCTTTTCCGGCGTCTTGCGCCTCTCTATGTGACGGCCTTGAAAGGAGCCACACCATGAGAGACACATACCGTTTGTTTGTCCCTTTAATTTGCGGGTTCGTCTGCGCGAGCGTCGCCCTGTATGGGCAATCCGCATTCCAAAATCGTTCACGAGGCGCCGTGATGAATAGCGACCTGCGCGGAAACTGGACCGGAACCAGAACCGAAAGGAATCCTGTCACGGGCCTGCCGTTCACCATTAACTTCGAATTCGCATTCAATGATGACGGCACGTATTTCCAGAGAGCAAGCTTCGGCCGCTTAACCATTCTCGAAGTGGAAGGCCGCTTCAACGTCCGCAGGGCGAGCGATCCCCGCGATCCCACCGTTACTCACTTGCTGGAACTTGTGCCGGCGAAAGTGATCAAAATGCCGTCCGAGCAGGATCTCCGCGCGCTCCTGGTGGCCGACCTCCCCAACGTGGAGCGCACCTCGCAGTATCTAGGCTTCTACAATCTCGCTCCGGCCGGCGCCGCAACATTGCGGGACACCCGCGCAGGATCGGAATCGTGGGGCTTGAAACGCCTCGTGCAATGAGCGGTGCGTAGCCCTCGGGAAACCAAGCCCCAGCTCGGAAAGGATCCATGAAAATGTCGGTAAGAACTCCGCGGATTAGCGCGCTTTTGCTTACGAGCCTTTGCGATGACAAGCGGTACAGCCTTCGGACAGCCTGACCGAGTGTCCGGTCCAGTGGCCGACGTACGCCGCACAATGCTCGCAGGCAACCGGAATCCAAAAGCGCAGCCACAATTCGACCAAGGGCCGATCGAGCGCTCCCGGAACATTGCGGGCATGACCCTGCAGTTGAAGCCGTCCGCGGAGCAGACCGCCGGACTGGAACAACTCCTGGCGGACCAGCAGGACTCCGCTTCGCCGAACTATCATCAGTGGCTCGCACCGGAGCAGTTCGCGGACCGCTTCGGTGCCAGCCCCCACGATTTGGCCGAAATCACGTACTGGCTGCAGTCGCAGGGTTTTCACGTGGATTACACCTCACGGAGCCGTACCTGGATCGCGTTTAGTGGGACCGCCGGCCAGGTTCAGGATGCGTTCCGTACCGAGATCCACAGGCTACCTGGTCAACGGAGAAACACACTTCGCCAACTCCAGCGATCCCTCCATACCGGCCGAACTCGAGCCGGTGGTGCGTCTCATACAGGGCTTGGACAGCTTCCGCATGAAGCCAAACGCGCGTCCGGGCAGGCTCCGGCCCCTGTTCACTGATACCGACGGTTCGCACTATCTGGCGCCCGGCGATCTGGCTACGATTTACAACGCCAACCCGCTTTATCAAAAAGGAATCAATGGTACCGGACAGAAACTCGCGGTCGTGGGTCAGACGAACATCGGCATGCAGGACATCGAGGATTTCCGCACATTTGCCGGGCTTCCGAAGAACGATCCAAAACTAATCCTGGTTCCCGGACAACCCGATCCCGGAATCGTTGCTGATCTGGACGAGGCACTGCTCGATCTGGAAACCTCGGGTGGGATCGCTCCAAATGCCAACATCCTCTACGTGTATTCCGGCAACGTGGAGATCTCGCTCCAGTACGCCATCGACCAGAACCTCGCTCCCGTAATCAGCATGAGCTATGGCATATGTGAGCCCGCAGTCTCGTCGGGTTCGGCCTCGGCTGCCAGCCGCCGGTTGGAGGCACAGCAGGCCAACGCGGAAGGCATCACCTGGGTGGCTTCCACGGGAGATTCCGGTGCGGCGGGCTGCGAGCCGCAGGGATCTTCCCCTGCCGGCATCCACGGTCCCGCGGTCGCGCTGCCATCGAGCATACCGGAGGTGACTGCCGTCGGCGGCACGGAGTTCAACGAAGGCTCGGGCAAATACTGGAACTCCAATTCGAACGTTACCTCGGCGCTGTCATACATTCCCGAAAAGGCATGGAACGACACCGCGGCTGACGGGGGCCTCGCCTCCTCCGGGGGCGGAGCCAGCATGTTTTTCGCCAAGCCGGAGTGGCAGACCGGCCCGGGAGTGCCCAACGACAACGCGCGCGACGTTCCCGATGTCGCGTTCGCGGCATCGTGGGACCACGATGCCTACCTCCTCAGGATTGACGGCGGCTGGGCCCCGAATGGAGGGACTTCGGCCGCCGCTCCCCTGTTTGCCGGCATCCTTACGCTGCTGAACCAATCCCTCGCCACGAACGGGAAACCGCCTGGATTGGGCAACATCAACCCGGCCCTCTATCGCCTGGCACAAACCACTACGGGCGTATTCCACGATGTCACTGTGGGAAGCAACATTGTTCCGTGCAAAGCCGGCACCACAAAATGCACAACAGGCAGTTACGGGTTTAGCACGGGCCCGGGTTACGACCAGGCGACCGGCCTGGGTTCGCTAGACGTCAACAGTTTTGTCACGCGATGGGGCGGCGGTGGCTCAACTCCCGCGGCGATCGCAACCACCACCACGGTAGCGGCCAATCCATCGAGCATCGTTGCCGGCGCGAGCACCGTGCTCACTGCCACCGTCAGAGCGGCCAGCGGAACAGCTTCGCCAAGCGGACAGGTGTCCTTCAGTTCCGGAAAGATCGCCCTCGGAACGGCGAATCTCGCCGGCTCCGGCGGGTCTGCCACTGCGACAATTACGGTGAATGGAAGCCAATTAGCTGTGGGGGCCAACCCGATCTCGGTATCGTACGGCGGCTCCGCTACATTCGCGCCCTCATCCGGATCCGCGACCGTGACCGTCACGGTTCCCACCACGTCCTCCGCCGTAGTGCCGTCCGTCACGCCCAACCCGGTGTATCAGCAGGCGCCGGATGCCGATGGTTATGCCTGGTTCTACACCGTGCGGCTGAATGAGATTGCCGGTACAGCCACCACGCTCACCGGGTTCTCGATTGCCGGGACCGATCACACCGCCGATATACCGGCATGGTTCGGCAGTACGACGCTACCGGCGCACGGGACTATCGAGGCCGCCATTCGCTCGCGTGGACTGACGGTGCCGTCCGATCGTGTATTCATGTTCAGCGGCGTCGACGCCAATGGGCGGCAATGGAGCCAGCAGATCTCGGTTCCCTTTCTGGCGCAGCAGATCTCTGCGTCCATGTCGCTTGCCAGCTTGCCGCAGACCGAGGTGCAGAATCCCAAGGGCGATCCGGCCTGTCCGTCCGACCACCCGTTTTATCAGCAGTTGAACCTGCAGGAGCAAAACGGTGTCGAAGTAATCCTGAACAGGTTTCTCGCGGCCGGCAGCGATTTGAGCAGTTCACTGGAAGACTGGTTCGGGTCCGTGCGCCTGGCTCCCCTCGGCAGTTTGCGCGCTGATATCTGCTGGAAGGTGAGTAGTCTCCCGCAGACGCTGAATTATGAAATCGATGGTGTCGATACCTCCGGGAACAAGATTTCCGCAACAGCTTCGGTACTTTTCCAGGGTCCGGGACAGAGTCCAGGCGCACTCTCGGCATCCAAAACCTCGGTGACGCTGACCAGCGCGGCCGCGCAGACCGCCACCACCAGCTTCAACGTCAGTGTCCCCGCCGGCGAAAAATGGACCGTGGGTGTCTTCCCGGCGAATCAGAAATCCAGTTGGCTGGTGGTATACCCGTTGTCCGGGGCCGGGCCGGCGCAGGTCAATCTGACAGCCTCCTCGACTGGGCTTCCGAACGGAGTCTACACGGCAACTCTCGTGCTCCAATCGGTCAACACCATCCCGCAGTTTGTGAATGTGCCGGTCACCTATTCGATCGGAAATTCCGGCGCGGCAGTCATCAATTCGGTGGCCAACGCTGCGTCCTTTCTTCCGGCGTTTGCGCCCGGCATGCTGATGTCGGTCTTCGGCAGGAGTCTGGCGAATTCCACGAAGCAGGCTGCCTCCGCACCGCTGCCCTTGACCATCGACGGAGTTTCGGCGACGGTCAACGGCGTCCCCGCGCCCCTGTTCTACGTCTCGCCCAGTCAATTGAACCTTCAGGTCCCCTACGAGACGGCCGCGGGAACAGCCGTGTTGGGTGTGAACAACAATGGACTGGTATCGTCCTTTTCGTTCCAGGTGAAGGCCGCGGGGCCAGGCATATTCACCGGCAATAGTGGGGGGCTCACTCCGTTTTCGAGCGCCCGCCCCGGCGATTCCCTGGTCATGTTCATCACTGGGGAGGGCGATACTTCTCCGGCGCTCGACACGGGTGCGCCACCAGCGAGTGGTACTCCGCTCAACCAGCTACCGGCGCCCCGGCAGCCACTTACCATGACGGTGGGCGGCATACCGGTGACACCGTTTTTCGTAGGCATTCCGTACGGGCTGGTGGGAGTGACCCAAATCAACTTCACGGTTCCCCGCAATGCTCCCAACGGAGTCCAGCCGGTGGTGGTGACAGTGGGCGGAGTCAGCAGCAAAGCGGGAGCATTGAGCATCGTCGTGGCATCGAACGCGCTGGCACCGAACACGGTAAGCACGGCGGGGACCTTGCCAATAGCTCTTGGTGCGAGTGTGTCCACGTCATCCTCGGTGATGCTCCCGGTTGCGCCCGCCGCGGCGCAATCCGCCGTTCGGGAGACCGACGCTCGACAATCCGGGCTGCGTACGGGTTCCCAGGACGAGTACAAGCGTTAGCGATGGTCCTACTTCCACCTGTCTAGCCGGTGGCGCGTCAGCGTCGATCGAAGATTCGATTGAAACAAGAACCCGGTAGCCGCTCCGAGAACAAGCCAGAACAGCCCATTACCTGCGATTGAGGCGAGAGCGAAGGCTCGGACCAGGTGGGCGGGAACGATCTGTGGTCCGATTATCTGCGGCGCACCGATCGCGTGAGGTAGCAAGAGGAACAACCCACCAGCGGTTCGGGAGATCCACGTAGGCCGGGTCGCGAAGATCAGGAAGAGAGCGATCGCCGTAGCGACGACGGTCATTACCCACCAGAGCTGGCGTGCATGAACGTCGGCCACGGGGACGCCAGGCGGCACTGGCGGTAGGCCGAGCGCGGGAGCCGCCACGAAGCAAACGAAGCCGGCAACACCCCAGAGCAGACCCCGCCGAACATCTAAGCCGAAGCCGCACAGGGTTACGGTAGATAGCAATAGAGCTGCAAAACCGATTCCCGTGAGGACCGTGCTTGCCGCGGTGAAGAAGCTTCGTTCCAAGCCGTTGCCCGGCTTCCATTCGGAATGCTGGTGCTGCGCCAATTCCGCGCTGGCGCCTTCCTGGCGCTCCTCGTAAGCCTCTGCCGCGACGATTACCGGTACGACTACTATGTATTGGTAAGAGAAAAGGAGCGTTCCCGCGATAGCGCCCGCCAGCAGCGCCACTTGCATCAACTGCTGAAACTGCCGCACATTACTCTAGTGACAGGGAAAGCCACTTGCATGGCGAGTGTCATGGGTGGCGTTGTGTGTGACGGACGCGGCTGAAAAGCCAACGAAGTAGAGTGTGATGAGCCCGAACATCAGCAGGGCTACTGCCGGCATCCTGCCGGCAATCGGGATACTGATACTCCCGCGTGCCGGAATCGTGATCGAGCCGTTCTGGGCATTGCTCATTGCTGTGGCATCCTCTCATTCACATGACAAAGGCGACCGCCCCACTTCATGTGAACCTGCTACGTTTCGTACGCGGCCTCTCCTGCAAATGACTCCACCAGGTACCGTTGAAAGTGACGGCCGGCTAACTCGGCCGGTAAATCGAGATCGGGCTCCCCTTGCAGCATCCGCTCCACATAATTGTAGATCAGGTCCACGTCCTTCGCGTGATTGATTGAGTGGAACCACATGGAGCGACCACGAAACTGCAATAGCACCACATTCGCCAAAGGACAAGGGCCGAGGCATCCGGATACCGTCAGGTGAAAGCGCCGCCGGAATCCGCGCTTCTTCCACTGGTTTTTGAATTCTTCCAGGGGAAGAGCCGGAAAGCCCTTCTCTGTACGTCCGCAACAGCATCCATTGCACACGAACAGGTGACCGTCCTGGACTCGGATTTCCTTCGAAACGCCATCTGCTCGCGTGATCCTGATCAATGGGCTCTGCCGGTATTCATAACCGATCCGGAATCCGGGCCGGAGTTGCACCGGCTTGCCATGCGGGGTGTGGCGATAGGCATCGGCCCATGCCTCCTTCCGTTCGTATAGCTCCGGTTCGCCGGCCAGTCCTTTGGAGGCAACGAGCTTTTCGAGAGCGGCCACCCAGTGGTAATAATATTCGGTACCGTCGTCGGCTTCGTCGCGTTCGACGGCGGCAGAGAGTTCCGCGGCCAGGGCTTCGGCCCATTCCTTCCACGTGAAATGCCCCTGAGCGGAGAGGCGGACCGCGAGCGCGAATGCCTGCGCCTGCCACGGTTCTGCAAACACGGGGCCTTGCTCGTCGCGCGGCAGGTTTCGTAACTCCGGATAGCGCCCGGGATCGTCAGGCGTGTTCAAGATAGTCATCCCACAAATCGAGGTGGACAAAGTCGCGCGGTGATGCCTGCTCACCCCAAAGCTCCCGAGCGGCGAACCGGACGGAATACACATGCTGGCGTTTGGGACCGCGGCCATCGGCACTGGTGTCCGGGAAATTGTAGACGCCGTGGTCGCGATCGATGTTACCGGTCTTGCCGCGCGCGTAACGGGGCAGACGTGTGTGGCCTACGGGGTTTATGTTGCGTGCGCGCACGCGCTGCCCGGTTTTGAATCGTGGCCGAATCGCCGGCTCATGGCTGGACTCGATATTCCGGTTGAGCGCTACTACGGGCACGCGTTCCGCGCGGAGCGGCGGGGCCAGTTTTGCTGAGCCGGGCTCCGCTACGCCGGTCTCGACTTCTTGCCGCGATACCATGCCCGTCTTGACGAGTAGTTCCACCAGCCTCACGAACCATTTCTCGTAGTAACTCATGCGTAGATAGTCGGCAGGAGGGATCTGTTCGATATAGAAACGCCCTGTATCGATGTTCCATTTTCGCCACGCGCCAATAGCCCGGGTCAAAACATAGACGCGAGCTTCCCATCGTTCGTGAAAGACCGGCTCGTCAATTTCGGCTCGAACGGGTCCCATCCCATGCATCCCGCCCATGTCATGCACGCCGTTCATCGAGCACCCTCCGGGTTAGGAAGTTTAATCTTCTCCACGCCAATCATGGAATTGCGCGTGACCAGGCCCGCCAGAGCTTCCTCGTTCATGTGGTCCGTTCCAGAGGGACGCTCGGGAAGAACGATGATATCGCAGCTCGGCCGTACTGTCCCATACCCGCACCTCTATGTCCTCGGGTAGGTCGAGTCCAAACTCCCTGAGGACGCCCCGTGGATCGATTACCGCCCTTGAACGGTAGGCCGAGGACTTGTACCAAACCGGCGGAAGACCGAGAACCGGCCACGGATAGCAGGAACACAGCGTGCAGACCACAACATTGTGCAGTTTCGCGGTATTTTCCACTGCGAGCATATGTTCTCCTTGCGTGCTCAAATATCCCAGTTCCGCGATGGCGGCCGCTGCATTGGAAAGAAGACGTTTTTTGTAGGCGGCGTCAGTCCACGCGCGCGCCACAACCCTGGCGCCGTTGCGCGGCCCCACGTGGTTCTCATAGGTATCGACCAGCGCATCCAGGGCAGCCGGCTCCACCAAGCCCTTTTCGACCAGCAGGGATTCGAGAGATTTGACTCGCAAGCTGATGTCGGAAGGCACCAACTGGTGCTGATGATCCTGCGGTTGATCAGAGGTAGCCATTGGGTCGGGCGCCGCCGCGCTAAGAGCGGCGAGAAATCCGCGGCGCGATGTTTCCACGAGTCACCCCCCGATCCCTCCCCAGGATTTCGCCATTATAACCCAGCCGGGCGGATTGTCGTCAGTCCGGCCGTAGTGCCGGCTGCCGGAACATTCGCGGGCTTGATATGCGATCCGGTCTTCTCGCCCCCGTGCGATTTCACTGGGCTGGAAGACGAACGCCGCTCCCGCAACATCGTGCGAAGCCGTTGGTAACTGAGCGCCCGCACTTGTCCGTCGATGTATTCGTTGATTTCGAAATGCAGATGCCCACCGTGCCCAGCCTGCGATGCGTTCAATCCGCTGTGCCCTACGTCGCCGAGGCGTTCACCTGCAGCCACCAGGTCTCCGGCCGACATCTTGACCTGGCCCAGGTGGCAATATCGATAGAACTGGTTCCGGTCGGGGTCGAACACGATAACAGCATTGCCGCCTTTGCGCGACGTCGTCGAAAATAGGTTCTCCGGGCTCCAGTCCTTGTCGGCGAGAACCACCAGGCCTCGCGAAACGGCAATTACAGGGGTGCCTTCATGGGCGAAAAGGTCGATCGCATACCGGTGGCTTCGCCGCCCGCTCATCACAAGGTACGCGACAGGCTGGACATATCGCAGTGGGCCCGGCGCGTCCGATCGCGACCAGACCTCATGCAGCAGCCGAACGAAACGCGCCTTCGTCTCGCGCGTCAACAGGTTGCTGATCTGTCCGATAATGCGCCGCTCAGGCGCGGAACTGCTCCGATCCGCCGGGAAATCGTTCAGAAAACCATCGTGATAATAGATTGCGGAAACCAGGTACGGGCTGGCAAGGACGTTGCGCGTAGTCAGGTCTTCAAGAATCTGCCTCGCCTTCGCTACCTCGTCCGCTACGCGCGCATCCACCTCCGCGTTGGGGACCACGTCGAGGCTCGCCGGACGCGAGACGGGAAGTCGCCGCTTCGCAAGGTATCCTTCCGCCGGTTGAGCGAACCAACAGGTCATCAGTATGAGGACCGCCAACTTCAGAAACTGAGACCACATGTACAAGCCGCTTCCAAATCGCCGATGGCCACAACACTCTGGCACGTCTACAAGCCTGCCCGCATTTTAGCCTCTTTTACCGGGGCATTCTACGGATGGTCCGTATCGATGAACAAATCGAGGTGCGACACCTGAATCACATCGAGACACTAGTTGTTGCTTACGGGGCGGGGCGGCGGATCCTTCACATATTTGTCGAACCACGCCAGTTCCTCCCACAGCACGTGCTCGATAGTTTCCTTGGCGCGATAGCCGTGGGCTTCGGCGGGAAGAAAAACCAACCGCACCGTCCCGCCGTTGCCGCGGATCGCCTGGTACATGCGGTCGGATTGAATCGGGAAGGTGCCGGAGTTGTCATCCGCTTCCCCATGGATCAGCAGGATCGGCGTCTTGATCTTATCGGCGAACATGAACGGGGACATCTTCAGGTAGATGTCGGGCGCCTGCCACAGCGTGCGGCGTTCGCTCTGGAAGCCGAAAGGCGTCAGCGTGCGGTTATGCGCGCCGCTCTCGGCGATTCCTGCCTTGAAGAGATTCGTGTGCGCCAGCAGATTCGCGGTCATGAACGAGCCGTAGCTATGGCCCCCAACGCCCACGCGTTCGGGATCGGTCACACCCATCGAGGCCGCCTTGTCGATTGCGGCTTTTGCATCCGCGGTAATCTGCTCGACGTAAGTGTTGTTGACCGTGTCCGGGTCGCCGACGATCGGCATGGCGGCGTTGTCCAGCACCGCATACCCCTTCATCACGAAGAAGAGCCGCCCGGTGGCCGCCGTCAACTCGGTAAAGCGCTTGGTGGAGCCGGAGACCTGGCTGGCTGTCTCCGCGTCGTTGTACTCGTAGGGGTAAGCCCAGATGAGGGTCGGCAGTTTGGTGCCCTGCTTGTAGTCGGCCGGCAGATACAACGTGAACGACAGTTCCACCCCGTCATTCCGTTTATACTTCACCAACTCTTTGTGGATGCCTCGGATCGAGGGCTGCGGATCGGGGAATTTTGTCATCGCGGTCATGGCCCCGGAGGACGTGCGGACGTAATAGTTCGGCGCTTCCGTGGGGCTCTCCCGGCGGGTCAGGAACTTGTCGCCCTTTGCATCCAGGATCGCTTCCACCACCTCGTAATGATCGTCATCACAGCGGAAGAGATGCTCGGTCTTCAGCGTGGTCAGATTAAAGCGATCCAGGAAGGGATGATCTCCTGTCGGCGAGGAGCCCAGGCCCACCATGAAAATGTTTTCACCGTCCTGCAAAATTCCGTGCCGTCCCTCCATGGGACGGCCGGGATCTTTGTAACGATCCTGGTTGTTGCGGGCCCAGATTACTCGCCCTGCGGAGGGCTGGTCGAGGTCGACCAGGAACGTCCGTTGCCACCGCTTTTGGCGCTCGAAATCTTCGATGAGCGCCATGCTGCCTTTCTCGAAGAACTGGATCCCCTGGAATCTTTGCTCGGTCTTGAAGATTTCAACCGGCGCGCTGGTGAAGGGCGCCTTCAGAGCCAGCACGCGATCGCGATAAGGCACCTGATTTTTCAGATCGCCTTTGTCCAATGCCTCCGCCCACATCAGGGTGGCGGGGTCGGAGCGCTTCCACACGATGTCGCGCGGACCGGTGGCCACACCCGTCAGCGGGATCCGCTCCTGCAAGGGCTGGCTCGCCACCTTGTGCGCCACCTGCCCGCTATGGTCCCAGATCTCGACCTCTTTGGGGAAAGAGCGCACGGCGAGAAGGTAAGAGAAAGGACGGTGGACTGTGGTCACCAGAAGGTAACTGCCATCCGGGGAGATGCGCACCGACTCGATAATCCCAGGCTTGCCGACCAATGTCATTTTGCCGCTGGCGGCGTCCACGGTCGCCAGTTGCGACGTTGCGTAGAACTCGAACAAGTCCTCGTCGTGCGGATTTTGGAGCATGTCTTCCAGGGTGGCGGACCCGGACGCGTTACCGAGACTCTCCTGCACGTGCGGACCAATGGGGATCACGAGATCGGCCGGAGGCGCTCCTCGATTCGGCTTGGTGATTTCCACCAGAAGCGATTTACCATCAGGCATCCACTGAACGTCGGAGGGGCCGGCGCCGGCGCCGCCGAAACCGCCGCGTCCACCGCCACCGCCGCCCGCGCCACCGGCCATCACACTATTGATGTGGACGCCTTCAACCTTGTGCGCCTTTCCTGTTGCCGTGTCACCAATCCACAGCTCGATCGAGTTCGCGGCGCTATTCGTGAACGCGAAGTGGGAGCCATCGGGACTCCAGTGAGTTGCGCCCAGCTTTGGGTCGCGGGGAAGATCGACCTTGATCTCGACGCCTTCTGGGATCTTCCGCAGGCTGAGCGAGGCGTTGAAGATGGTGTTATGCAGGCCGTTGGTTGCCGGGTTGATGCGCAAGCCGGCCAGGCGCAACATCGGCAGCGCCAACTCGGCAATCGGCGGATTGCGAACCGGCGCTCCCTGCGCGGCATACGTGCGGGTGGGGCTCAGCGACAGAGTTGGCGTTGTCGGCGAGTTGAGAACGTCCAGAATCACCTGTGGCGGCTTCTGGTAAGTGAGTGCGTCGGCGCCGAAGAATGTCGGGACCGGGAGAAGAAAAACAAAGCAAAGTTTTGTGCCGAGTTTCATAACGACTTGAACCCCCATGGCGTGCTCAGAAACTGATACGCCCGTTGAACTGAATCTCACGAGCTGTAAAATTTGACGTCAGTGCGCCGAAGCCCGCGTTGTTGATATTGTTTGAGGCCGAAGGGCTGAAATTCGCGTGATTGAAAATGTTGAACATTTCGGCCCGCAACTCGAAGATAATCCGTTCCGTGATCTTCGTCTTCTTTACGAAATTCATATCGATCTGATTTAGAGCCGGGCCGGAACAGCCTTTGTACAGCCCGTGGTCCCCTAGCGACCCGGCGCTCGGGTTCGCCAGCGCGGCGGGGTTGGCGCCGAGGGTCGCGCCTGGCGCCGCGCCCGCGGAGGTATTGAAGTTAATGAAACTGGGAGGCAGGTAGAGCGCTCCCCGGGCGGGATCCAGATACACGCCCACCGCGCTGCAGACCGCGGCGGCCGTCATCCCAACCGGGACCACCGGGTTATTGGTGGAGGCGCCGCTGCGGTTCACGGTGCCGAGTCCGGAAGTGAACGTCATCGGAATGCCGGAGCGCCAAGTCCACAGTCCGCCAGTCTGCCATCCTTCGAGCACTTTGCCCGCAATCCCGCCCGAAAGCCAGCGGCGGCCGCGCCCGACTGGAAATTCGTAGACGCCGTTGAGGTGGAAAGTGTGATGGATGTCGAAATCGGCCCGGGTACGATTGTAACCTTGCTGGTTAAAATCCATGGTCCTGTCGAGTTCACTTTGCGAACCAGTGATTCCCGAGTTCGACAACACCTTGGCCCAGGTGTAATTGGCCCCGAACTGAAGCCCGCGAGTTAGCCTGCGGCGAACTTCCACCTGCAAGGCGTTGTAGCTGGAGCTCATCCCGTTGGTAAAGGTCTCGTCGAAGGCCGTTAACGGATTCGCCAGGAAGAAATTGGCAGGCAATGCACCGAGACCGCTGCAGCCCGTGCCGAGAAGGAACTGCTGTGTGCAGTTGTTGCTCACAAGATACCAGAACTGGCCGGGTGCGAGTTGGCCTGCGTTGAACTGATTTGTGAAGGTGCTGCTCGAGTAGAACGACGTGGGGAAGTTAATCTTCTCCAGCGTGGGCAGCGGCCCCTGGCCCGGCAATCCACGATTGTCGAATCGCAGCGCTCCCGAAGAGGAGCCGGTACAGGCTGCCCGGTTTGCGCTGCAGATGGAGAGATTGGTTGCCGCTTGTTGAAACTCGGAGAAAAGCGCCGGAGTGACGTTGGGCTGGCTCAAATCGTCACCCCGGTACATTCCGGTTGCGTGGTTGCCGACGTAACGGACCTCAATTGCCATCGCCTGCGAGAGTTCCCGCTGGAGTCCAAACGACCATTGTTGTACGTAAGGCGCCCTGAGATTGGGATCGATCGCGTAAATCCCCGATCCGCCCGTTGAAGAGAAGCTCGCCAGGAAATTCTTGTATTGCGATTGCGGAACGGAGAATGCAGGCGGAGGAAGCACCTGATTCACGTTCGGGTTTAGTACCGCCAGCGCATCGCCCGCCGAAGGTGAGACGGCAACGCCGGTGTGTAGTCCAAGGTTGCTTGTGGTCACATTACTGATGATCGTCAGCGTATCGCGAACATAGCTGATGGAATAGCCGGAACGAATCACCGTCTTAGGGTTGACTTGCCAGGCAACTCCGATGGATGGTGCAAAGTTGTCGTATCGGGTCTTCCAGAAGGGATTCCCATTGCTGGCTCCGCCGGGCACAAGTTGCGTGGAGGAAGAGAGATTCGCCAGCAGATTACTGTAAGTGTAGCCGGAATTGGGATGGAACAGCGGCCCATACGGAGTCACATCGCCGAGTTCGTTGGCAGGTACCAGCATACGCTTGTTGACCATGTCCGGAGCCGGCACAACTTCCCACCGTAGACCGGCAGTCACGGTCAGGCTCGGCCTCACTCTCCACGAGTCCTGGCCGTAGAAGTTATAGGAGCGTTCACGAATGAAGAACGCGTCGGTCAGGCCTTGCACATATCCCTGTCCCGGGGTTGCGTTGTAAGTCTCCGAAATGTTATTGACCAATCCCACCAATGAGGCGTAGATATTCTGCGCCCGGGTACAGATGCTGCTGCCGGTGCTGCCTGAAGGCAGGCTGGGAAATCCGGCGCAGCTGTTCAAGCCGTCGCTATTGGTGGCGTTGACGCCCAGCGCTACCACCGGAACCACGCCGCCATTGACACCAGCCCCACCGGCGAAATCGTTGAAGCGGTGCGTGGACGTGGAACTGATCAGCATGCCCATCTTGAAGGTATGAGCGCCCTTGACCTTAGTGAAGTTATCGGCGATCGAATAAAAGGGAGACAGGCGTCCCTGAGGATCATAAGCGTATTCCGGGTTGGAGATCGCATTCGCCGTGGGGTTAGGTGATTGGTTGGCAACACCGGGAAAGTACACGTTGAATGCACGCTGAAGGGGAGTGGGCGGCAGGAACGTGAAGTCGGGACGGCTGAAGCCCGCACGGATCTCATTGAAGGAAGATGCGCCGAACGTCGAATTGACCGCTATGGCGCCGAGGTGCTGGTGAAACTCCGTGGCCGTTGCAATGCTGCAAACCGAGCCCACGCAGTTGTTGGCGACACCTTGTGGAAACTGCGCGTCCGTACTCGGACTGGTGGGATCGTGTTCCCCGTGGAAGACGGCTTCCAACCAGTGCGTACCCCATTTTTGCGATTCCAGCAGTTTGTGATCGACCCGGATATCGTAGAGCTTATCCAACTCCGTTCCCGGACTGTTGAAGCGGATTCCTACGATGTTGAGTCCGTCACCGGCTGTCGGATTCACCGTGACGGCTCCGCCGGCAACCGGCAGCGGCGTGGCGTCGATCAGTGATTTCGTAAACGAATTGATCGGCAGGCCTCGTGAACTGGCCGTCAACAGATCAACCGTGTGGTTCGCGCCATCCGCGCCCTGATAGGTGAAAAGGCCCTTGCGCGCGTCCGACGTGAGTACCGTCCTGGCGTCCGTATTCTGGAAATGACGCTGGAAAACCGAGTACGAAAAGAAGAAGAACGTTCGCTCTTTGCCATGGTAAAGCTTCGGGATATCGACCGGCCCGCCGATGGCGCCGCCGTAGCGGTTTTGGCGAAGAATGGGCCGTGAGGTGCCGGTGAAATTGTTGGTCCAGGTGTTCGCATTAAACGCGTCGTTGCGGCCGGCATAGAACGCGCTGCCGTGAAACTGGTTGCCGCCGCGGGCCGTGCTCATGCGAATCTGCACCACGCCATCTCCGGAATCGGAGCCGACGTTCTGCCCGGTGATGCTGAATTCACCAATACCTTCGAGCGTGATGTTACCCGCGGCCGCGAAGCCCGAAGTCTTAATGAAGCTGTCGCGCACATCAATGCCGTCCTGAACCAGGTTATTGCTGGAGCCGCGGAGGCCGTTCATGACGGACGTTCCCGCGGTGGCGGCTCCGGTCGATGTTACGCCCGCCATCTGCGTGGCAAAATCCAGTGGATTGCGCGTCGTCGAAGGAAGGTCCACAATCTGCTGGCGGTCGACGTGCGTCTTCAGTTCGCTCGACGTACTGTCCACGGGCGCCTGGACGTCTTCGACAGTCACCAGTTCGCTGGCCCCACCTACCTCCAGCGTGGCTCTCACGCTGGAATCCTGCGCCGTGACGACCTGGACGCTGGTCGCCTCCCATTGGCGAAAACCGGACGCGACCACCCTCACCGCGTAGTTGCCGAATGCCAAACCTGGTATCGTGAACGTTCCCTCGTTGCTGGTCTTGACAGTGAATGCAGCGCCGGTGCTGGCATCGGTTGCAGTGACTTGGGCCGATGGGACGACGGCGCCTTGCGAATCGAAGACCGTTCCCGAAATAGAACCGCGCTGCACTTGGGCAGTGCAAAGCAAACCAGAACACAACAACACCGTCAACAGCACTGCACTTCTGCTTTTCATTGATTTCCCCTCCTAAATGGCTCATCCCTGACCAAGGTGGGGCAAACACGGCCCGAATGTCGAAAACCGGCACTTACGACAAAGTAAGGGGAGTCTATCAAGAAGTGCTCAGATTCACAAGACCTGGAGTAAAGAAACTTTTGATGGGACTCATCAATTGGACGTGTCCAGACAGATGCGGCTCGAAACGTCTGACACGAAGACCATGCACTAAGGGAAACTCCG
>CAWDWK010000021.1:0-272623 GCA_963805775.1 uncultured Solibacteraceae bacterium
TTCCTTGGACACGGTCTCCTCGAAGCGGTTAAGCTGCGGCGAAGGCGTTGTCGGCGTTGCCCACGCCGGCCATGGCTTCGCCGACCTTGCGCTGCGCCGCGGCGGCGTTCTTGCGCGCCACCAGCGTGGTGGCGGTGCGCTCGCCTTCGTCGATCTTGCGCTTCAGCTCGATCACCTGCTGCTTCAGCTTCTCGCTGGTGGCCTGCGGCGCTGTCCACCGCGCCTGCATGGAAGCCACCTGCTGGTCGCACTCGGCCTTCTTGGCCAGCGCCTTCTTGGCCAGGTCTTCGTTGCCGGCGTCGAGCGCCATGCCCGGCGCGATCCTTCCACTCCTGCGACTGCCGCACGTACTTCTGATACTCGGCGTCCAGGCGGTTGTAGTTGCTCATCGCCATGGCCGAGGCGCGCACGACGTTGTTCAATTCGGTCTTCATGTCGGCGACGGTCTGCTTCACGGTGGCTTCGAAGGTCGCGTCTTCAATGGCGCCCATGCCCGCGTTGGCCTGGCCGCGAGCCACGCGGCCCATGCGCCTGAAAATATCTGAAAGGAATGCCATATCGTCTCTCCTCGTTCTCCTCTTAATCGCTTAGCAGCCAGGCCGCTCAACAGGCGCCGCGCCGTCATCACATCCACCAGCAGAAAATGCACGCAGGAAAGGATATCGTCCTCATCGTCCGGGCCCATGTCCTGCAGCTTGCAGAAGTTGTTCAGCGTGACGGTGACTTTGCCGCTCCCCGCATCGTAAAGCTGGAACGAAGAAGTGCTGATGCCGTTGTCGGCGGCCAGCATGGTCGCCATGATCTCCGGCGTAACGGCGGTGCGCGGCACCGTGATGCACGGCAGCGACAGGAAAAGGATATCGCCTTCCAAGACGGCCTGCAGGGAGACGCCGCTATCCAGTTCCCGGATGGTGAGGGTGCTCTGGAGCGGGTTCGGAAACTTCGTATCCCTGCTCCGCCAGAAGTGCGTGAATGGTGCCCAAGTTCGGGCTGATTGTCGGTGTCATAGGTTTGGGCAAACTTACTCCTCTATGATTACGCGTTCGGCTGCCGAAGTGTTCCGGCCGTCCAACTATCGCAATCTGCAATAAGTATATTGCAATTTGTTATTGACTGTCAAGAAAAAAATGTATATGATTTTTTCATGACGTGGAATCTGGTGTCGCAGAGTTTCCGGTTGCTGCGCAACGATAAGAAACTCATGGTTTTCCCAATCCTCAGCGCGATCGGGGCGGCGGCGTTGGCCTTACCGTTCCTGGTGGCGCTTTTCGGCATGCGCCTGGCGAACGGCCTCCCTTGGGGGCCGAACAGTTGGCTATTGGTGTTCTGTGGTATTGCGGCGCATCCTTTATTACGATCTTCTTTAACTGCGCGCTGGCGGCCTGCGTGCAGTTGCGCTTCGCCGGGCAGGACCCGACGCTGGGCGATGGCCTGCGGCGCGCCGCGGATGAGGGCCCACACGATCCTTTTCTGGTCGATGGTGTCGGCGACAGTGGGGCAACTCATCCGGACGGTGGAAACGCGCGCCGGATGGGCGGGCCGCCTGTTGATGGGCTTCGCCGGCCTGGGTTGGGGAATGGCCACTTACCTCGTGGTGCCGGTGCTGGTGATGGAGGATGCGGGCGTGATGGATTCGGTCCGGCGCTCCGCGTCGCTGCTGCGCGGGACGTGGGGCGAGCAACTGGTCTCCGGACTGGCTTTCGGGTGGCTGGGACTGCTGTGGGCGATTCCGGGAATCGTGCTGGGAGCGCTGGGCGCCAACGGCTACCCGATATTTATTGTCCCGGCGGTTCTGTGGTTCGCGGCCATGATGGCGGCTTTCACCGCGGCGAGCGAAATCTTTACCGTGGCGCTCTATCGTTATGCCACCACGGGCGAAGCACCCTCGGGCTACGACGCGGGCAACGATGGGCGCGGCGCTGCGGCGGCGCTGAGGTGGAATCGGCGCAACCGGCGGGTTGGGGGTGGGTGTTTTCACTCACGCCGGTCCCCGGCCACCGCCAACCACACGACGGTGACTGCAACCGCTTTAGTTCCAAGGGGGCACACGATGCTCTTTGGTACGGAAGGTGCTATCGAACGTCATCGTGAAGAAGCTCTGCCCGGGCATGGTTTATCTTCGCACCGCGTGCTATGGTTCGAGTCGCGCCTGCGGTTAGATCCCTGACGCGCCTGGCCAGTCTCCCGCTGCGGAGTCTTCCGGCACACGTTGCGAGTGAGGTCCTACCGGCTTGAAGTTTCCTGAAAGCGCCCGCGGCATGGCAGATTCTTCCCGGCTTTGGCGCGATGCATCCTTGCTCCGGCGGACTGTCCTGTTCGGCAGTGCGTTCCTCGTGCTTGTTATATTGACGTACTTGTTGTATGTCGGTATCGCAAGGGAAAAAGACGGCCAGGAGCGGGTGACGCACGAGTACCAGGTTCTAGATGCGATCCAAGGCCTGACGGCCAACCTTCTGGACGCAGAAACCGGACATCGCGGCTACCTGTCCACTGGCGATGAGAGTTATGTTGAGCCTTTAGAGTCGGCGCTTCGGGACGGCCGGTCGGCCCTCGAAACCTTGCGGCAGTTGACCGCCGGCAACCCGGCGCCGCAGGCGAAACTGGACACACTCAACCGGCTGGTGGAAGCGAAGTTCTCTGAGCTTCAGAGAACGCTCCGACGGAAGGACGGGCTGGAAGTCGCGCTGACCGCGATTCGCGCCGGAGATTTGCAGCGGCTGACGAGCGAAAGCCGAGCCGTGCTGCGCGCTATGGAAAGTGAGAGTAGGGTGCTCGTGGCGAAGCGGACCCAAGAGGCCGAAGATGAGGCCACGCGAGCGCGCTGGGTTCTGGGATTGGGAAGCGGTAGCCTGTTGATGCTGCTGGCTATTGGCGGGACGGTGATCGAGCGGGATAGCCGGAATCGGGAGCGTACGCGGCTGGCTGTGAGTCAGAGCGAGGAGCATTTCCGGCTGGCGCTCGACGCGGCGAACGCGGGCACTTGGGAATGGGATCTCGAAACCAACGATCACCAGTGGTCCGAAGAATTGTGGAATCTGTTCGACATCGAGCCGTACAGCCGCGCGCTCTCATACGATCCGTGGCGCGAGTTCGTTCATCCGGACGATCTGACCAATGCCGAGCAGGCGGTGGCTCAGGCGGCCAAGACCGGAACCGAGCTGAATGTCGAATTCCGGGTAAGCGATCGCGAGGGCAGGGAACGCTGGCTCCTGTCTCGAGGACGGCCACTGCGGAACTCGCAGGGCCGTGCGGTGCGTTTCCTCGGCATCGTCCTGGATATCACGGAGCGCAAGCACGCGGAGGAGGCTACGCGAGCGCGCGAGCAAGACCTGCGGCGGTTCGCCGAGTTTGCGCCGGTAGCGATCGCGATGTTCGATCGCGAGATGCGATACCTGGCCGCGAGCCAGTGCTTCCGGAACGAATTCTCCCTTGGCGACCAGGAACTGCTGGGCCGCTCTCACTACGAAGTCTTCCCCGAAATCCCAGAACATTGGCGTGAGATTCACCGTCGATGCCTTGCCGGGGCGGTCGAGCGCCACCCCGGGGAGTTCTTCCAACGGCTCGACGGCAGCGCTCAGTGGACCCGCTGGGATATTCAGCCGTGGCATCGGGCAGACGGCCAGATCGGCGGCATCGTGCTGTTCACGGAAGATATCACACGGCAGAAGAAGTCGGAGGAGGCGCTGCGGGCGAGCGAGGCCAACTACCGCACACTCTTCGAGTCCGCTTCCGATGGCATCACCGTCACGGACGCGCAGTTGCACTATGTGGATGCCAACGCGACGGCCTGCAGGATGTTCGGCTACACGCGGGAGGAACTGCTCGCGCGGAGCATTCCGGACGTGCTTGCCGCGGAGGAGATGCCGCGCCTGGCGCCGTTCATGGAGGGCATGACCGCCGGCGAGGTGTCAAAGAGCGAATGGCGCTTCCGCCGCAAGGACGGAAGCCTGTATCTCTGCGAAGTCTGTGCGATTGTACTGCCCGATGGCCGGCTGCTGAGTATTGGGCGCGACATTACCGAGCGGAAACGGGTGGCGGAGGAGCTGGGCAAGAGCCAGGAGCGGCTGGCCCTGGCGATCCAGGCTACGCAACTCGGGACCTTCGACTTTTCTCCGAAGACCGGCACGCTGATCTGGTCCGAGCTGACGCGCCGACACTTCGGACTGCCGTCCTGCGCCGAGGTCTCTTATCGACATTTTCCTGCGCGGGATTCATCCTGACGACCGCGATCGTGAGCACGCGACCGTGCAGAGTCTCCTGCTGCCGGGCACCGACGGGCAGTATGCCACCGAGTATCGCACCGTGGGCATCGAAGACGGCGTCGAACGGTTTGTCTCCTCGTGGGGCCGGGTTTTATTCGACCCCGAGGGGCAACCGGTCCGGTTCGTGGGCGTAACCCTGGACATCAGCGAACGCAAGCGCCTGGAGGATCAGTATCGCCAGGCACAGAAATTGGAGAGTGTCGGCAGGTTGGCGGGCGGAGTGGCGCACGATTTCAATAACCTGCTCACCGTGATCAACGGGTACAGCGACATGGTGCTCGGCGATCTTTCGGCGGGCGACCCGCTGCACGACAGCGTTACGGAGATCAGAATCGCCGGCGAACGGGCGGCGGCCTTAAGCAGGCAATTGCTGGTGCTCAGCCGGAAACAGGTGGTTCAGCCGAAGGACGTAAACCTGAACGATGTCATCGTTGAGGTGGAGCGGATGCTGGGCAGGGTGATCGGAGAAGACATCCGGCTGGAATGCGCTCTGAGCCCCTGCCTCGGAAGTGTGCTGGCGGATCCGGGGCAGTTGCATCAGGTTCTGATGAACCTGGCCATCAATGCTCGCGACGCCATGCCTGACGGCGGAACGCTGCGGATCGAAACCCGGAACGTCGATCTCGATGACCGCTTCGCGGAGCAACACGCCTATATGAAGCCCGGCGGCTACGTGCAACTGGAGGTCAGCGACACGGGTTCCGGCATGACGAAGGCGGTGATGTCGCACCTCTTCGAGCCGTTCTTCACTACCAAGAAAGTCGGGGGTAGGAACGGGTTTGGGCCTGGCAACCGTATACGGCATCGTCAAACAAAGCGGTGGATCGATTCTGGTCGATAGCGAACCCGGCAAGGGTGCAACGTTCACGATCTTCCTGCCGCGGATCGATGCGGGAATTAAGGCTGGAGTGCGAGCCCGCCGCCTTCGCCGTTGGGCGGGACGGAGACGATCCTGGTAGTGGAAGACCAGCAACAACTCCGCAAGATGGTTGCGCGCGTTTTAAGGGGCTTCGGGTATCAGGTGCTGGAAGCGGCAGATCCCGAGGACGCGCTGCTGCAATCGGAAGGCTATGCCGGTCCAATTCACCTGCTGCTAACCGACGTGGTGATGCCGGGCATGGCGGGGCCCGAATTGGCGGATCGTATGAAGCCGTCGCGGCCGGCGATGGAAGTGGTGTTCATGTCGGGCTACAGCGAAGGCACCCGGCTGAACGATCAAGTGCTGCAGTCGTCCGGCGATTACCTGGCGAAGCCGTTTTCACCGGAAGGCCTGGCATCGAAAGTGAGGGAAGTGCTCGGCCGTCAATCAATGGGATGAGTTGTGGGACGCCGTCGCGCGGCCTGATGGTCGATCGGGAAGAAATCGATTTAGACATTCGAGGTTGGAGACTTAGAGTTATGAGTGACGCACCACACATCTTACTGGTAGACGATGACAGCCAAGTGCTTCGGTACATGAAAAGAGCGCTCGAGAAGAGCGGCTATGCCGTTACGGCCACGACCTCGGGCAAGCGGGCCGTTGCCATCATTCAGGAGAACTTACCCGACCTGCTGATTCTGGATTTGAACATGCCCGAACCGGATGGATTCGAAGTTCTGAAAACCGAGCGCTCGAAATTCCCGTATCTGAGAATCCTGGCTGTTTCCGGATACCACCACGGAGCACTACTGGAGGCCGCCGAAATTCTCGGCGCTGTCGCAACACTGGAAAAGCCAGTCACGGCGGAGGTCCTGGTCGAAAAAGTTCGAGAAGTGCTTGGAGGATAAGCGCGGCCCGGTCACGCGCTGGAGGCTGCGCGGCGGGCCGCGCTTACAGCCAGCCCGCGCGCCACTGAGGTGAATTCGTTGCCGGTCCGAATTCTGGCCGCGCCAAAACGCGTTTCGAAAATCCGCCGCACTGCTGGTACGAAGGATGATCCTCCGGTGAGAAACACCATGTCCACGTCCTGGGCGCCAACCCCCGATGTAGCGATAAGGCTGTCGACGCAGGTCTCGATCTGCCCAAGTTCTTCGGCGATCCACTCCTCGAAAGCCGCTCGTTGCTACCGTGGCTTGAATCTCGATCACGCCATCGGAGAACCGGAACGATGCCGCCGTGTTCGACGACAGATCGCACTTTACCTTTTGAACCGAGCGATGCAGTTCGTACCCGAGATCCTCTTTGACCAGGTGGATCAACGCCGCGATTTTTTCGGGTTCGAACGCCTCCGCGATGCTGCTGTTCAGCATGTTGATGACGCTGTTCGTGCGCAGAAATGAGAGGTGGTGCCAGCGCTCGAGTTTCGCGTAGACCCAATTCGGAACGGCCGGCAGCACTTTGTTCAACGATCGTGCCGAAGACCCTCGCCCCACCGCCGGGGACACCAGGTTGCGAACGATCTTGGCGTCGAACGCGTCGCCGGCGAGGCCGACGCCGCTGTTGCCCAGGAGGTCCGCGGGGCTTCTTCCGCGTTTCCGGATGTGCGGGCCGACGCGCAGCAGGGAGAAGTCGCTGGTGCCGCCGCCGAAGTCGCCGATCAGAATCAGTTCGTCATGGTCCAGCGTGGATTCGTAGTAATGCGCCGCCGCGACCGGCTCCAACTCGAATTCCACGGATTCGTACCCGGCCAGGTGGTAGGCTGCCAGCAGGCGCTCTTCGGCAAAGCTGTTGTCTTCTTCCTTATCGGCGCCAACGAAGCGTACCGGGCGCCCGGCCACGGCGGTCTGAATCTTCGCGCCAAACTGAGCTTCGGCCTTTTCCCGCAGATCGCGGAGGATGCGGGCGATGAGGTCCTCCAGGGTGATGCGCCTGCCGAAAACGTCCGTGCTCTTTAGACTGCGGCTGGTCAGGAACGATTTGAGCGATTGGACCAGGCGGCCTTTCGTCTCGGCCGAAAGGTATTCCTCAATCGCCGCCGGGCCGGTCCAGGATTTGATTCTGTTCGTGCCGCGGTCCCGTATTTGTTCGAGGTAGAGTAACGAGCGATAAGCGTCGGTCAAGCCGCCCGTGTACGTAAACCGGGCGAGCTCGATTTCGCCCGAGCCATTGGCGCGGGCGATGGAGCTGTTCGTCGTGCCGAAATCAATGCCGATTGCGAGTGGGCCCATGTTGGATGTCGCGCGGGGCGGACCATCATTGAGCCTACAGGAGAGCGCGTTCAGTTGTCACGGCGGAGCGAGAACTCATTAGTAGCATGCTGCGCTGCCATTTCTGCATCCGGGACCCTGGGTGGGGCGTATCTATCCAGTGGAGAAGGAAAATGAAGCGGATCGCCAGTTTCGCCGTTCTTGCCGCCGCGGCCGCTGCACAGACGCCGGACGTGCAGACCATCATGGAGCGCGTCGGCCGCAACCAGTCACAGGCGGTGGAGTTGCGCAAAGAGTTCACGTTCCATCAAAAACAGCTCTTCCGTCTGCACCGCGGCAGCGGCAAGCTGGCGCGCGAGGAGAATCGCGAATACGATGTGGCCCCCAACGGACACGGCGTGAGCCGGGAACTGCTTCACTTCGCGGGCAAGTACGAATACAAGGGCAAGTACGTCGATTACGTGCGTCCCGGCTATAAATACAAGGGCATGGATGTGGACGGCGAGTTGATTGACGGTCTCTCCGAAGACATGACCAACGACAAGGGCTCGCGCGATGGCATCGGCGGCGATCTGTTCCCGCTGACTACGGAGGAGCAGCAAAAATACAACTTCAAGCTGCTGGCGGCCGAGCAGTATCGCGGCCGCGACGTCTACCGGATTAGTTTTGAGCCCAAGCCCCACCAGGAGTTCGACGAGGCCGCGTGGAAAGGCGAGGCGTTGATCGATGCCGCCGAATTTCAGCCGGTCTGGGTGCAGAGCAAGCTGGCGTTCCGAATTCCGCTGGCTGTCAAAACCCTGTTGGGCACGGACGTCAAAGGGCTGGGCTTCTCCGTGACCTATCAAAAGTTCGAGGATGGTGTATGGTTTCCGGTGAGCTACGGCGGGGAGTTCGAAGTGCGGGCGGTATTCTTTTACAAGCGGACGATTTCGGTGAACATGACCAATGCGGACTTTCACCGGACGAATGTCAAGAGCAGCGTGACCTATCTGGCGAACGAGAAGTGATCGGATTGACGGCGGCAGGACATGCATGGGATTTCGGCGAACTGATGCGCGAGCACCGCGCCATGGTGTTCAGCGTGGCCTGGCACTTTCTGCACGACCGCGACTTGGCCGAGGAGATCGCGCAGGACGTTTTCCTCAGCCTCCATAAGAATCTGGCGGATATTGAATCGCACGCGCATGCCGGATTCTGGCTGCGCAAGGTGGCTGTGCAGCGCGCGATCGATGCCGCGCGCAAACGCCGGCGGCGCCCGCAGGTGGCGCTCGAGGATGTGGCGGAGCCCTCCGTTCGACCCGCTTCCGGAGACCCGATGCTGGGCGGTATGTTGCGCAGGCTGATCGCCACCCTGCCCGAAACGCCGCGCATGGCGATGATTTTGCGGTACCAGGAAGACCTGGACCCCACGGAGATTGCCGAGACGATGGGCATTCCGCTGGGTACGGTAAAGAGTCACATTCAGCGGTCGCTGGCGCTGCTTCGCGAGAAGCTTGAGCGCCGCGGCGTGGGAGAACGGTAATGGACTGGTTGGAACAGGAACTCGCACAAGCGCTGGCGCGGAAAGAACCCTCGGCCGGATTCGACGGCCGGGTGCGCGCGCGCATACATCGCCGGCCACAGTGGCTGGCTATCGCCGCCACCATCCTGGTAATGGTCGGAGCCGGTGAGGCGTGGCGCCAGCATGAGGGGCAGGTCGCTAAAGAGCAGGTGATGACCGCAATGCGGATCGCCGGCAGCAAGCTGAATCGCGTGCAGGCGCAATTGAAAGGTACCGAACAATGAGACCCGTACGAACCCTGGCTCTCGGCGCGGCGCTGGCCGCCACCGTATGGGGGCAGCAGTTCCAATTCAATCTGGATTATCTGAAGGACAAGGCGTCCGACAGCTTCGACGTTTCGCTGAATACCAGCATGCTGCAGTTCGCGGCGAAATTCCTGGATGGCAAGGATCCCGACGAGGCCAGGGTCAAGAAGCTGATAGTGGGCATACAGGGCATTTACATCAAGAGCTTCGAGTTCAGCAAGGAGGGCGCCTACCTTCCCGGCGATGTCGAAAAGGTGCGCGACCAGCTCAAGGCGCCCGAGTGGAGCCGCATTGTGGGCATCAAGAACGGCGGGGAGCGATCCACTATCGAGGTGTGGGCGCGCAACGAGGCGGGCAAGGTGTCGGGTGTCGCCATCCTCTCCAGCGAACCGCGGCAACTCACCGTGGCCAACCTGGTGGGCAACGTCGATCTGGAATCGCTGGCCGATTTGGGCGGTCACTTCGGGCTTCCCAGCCTTCCCAAAGTGAAAAAGAAGTAGGGCGCCCTGCGCGGGGCGTTTGATCCGTGGCATCCTTAAGTCATGCCCATATCAGCGCGAAACCAGCTCGAAGGGAAAGTGGTGGAAGTGACACTCGGTGACATCATGGCCCACGTTGTCGTCAAGATCGGAAAGAACCAGGTCGAGAGCGTAATTACCCGCCGTAGCGCCAAACAACTTGGTCTCAAAAAGGGAGACAAGGTTACGGTGGTCATCAAATCGACCGAAGTAATGCTCCAAAAAGACTAGCCTTAAGCAACCATCGCCCCGGTATCCGACGTGTCATACCCGGCCAGGACCTCTAACTTTCGCCGCAGGGTGGCGCGCTGCAAAACATCGAGGAAGGCTTTCCCCGCAGGCAGGTTCAGTCGTGCCCTTGCGCATCACAAGATCGTAGCGCTCGCTGTGCAGCGGAATGAAATCCAAACCGAAAGTCTGGGCGGCGGAGCGCGTCGCGATGCAGACGTCGGCTTCCCGCGACACCACGCAGTAGGCAGCCGCCAGGTGACCGTATGCGACTCGCTCGTATCCCTGGATGCGATACGCGTCGATCCCGGCCTTCGCCAGGCATTTGTCCAACAAGGCACGGCTTCCCGAGCCGGGTTCGCGATTGACGATCCGCACGTTCTTACGAGCAAGATCCTCGATCTTGCGAATCTCCTTCGGATTCTGTGGCGCCACCACCAGCCCTTCTTCCCAGCGCGCAAAGGTCACCACGGTGAAGTCTCCACCCGGAAACACCTTCCGAATAAAGGGCAGATTGAATTCACCGGTGTGTGGATCTTCCAGGTGGGAGCCGGCAATATGCACCTTGCCCTCGCTTAGCCAGGAGAGCGCCAGTTTACTGGAGGCGGCGGCGGAGACGATCTCCACGCCGCTGATCTTTTCCACCATTCGGGCCAGAAGACCGGTGGCCGGGTCGCAGCCTGCCAGCACCAGGCGTTTCTGCGATCCCGTTCTTCCCTGGCAAAGATCGCCAGGTCCGAACGACCCCTGGTTCGTCCGGTTCGTTTGACAACGCCATCGGCTTCCGGCAGGTAATACGGAGACGCGCTCACCGGAATCGCGATCCAGCGCGATCCCACCTGGCAGATGCGAACCGGCTGGTCTTTCGCGGGCGCCGCTGCGCTGAGTACGTCCGCCGCCAGGGACTTGGGTGTCTCTTGGGATTCCGCCGACAGCGAGAACATGTCTTCCACCGGCACCTCCAGTTCGCGCGAGAGATGCAGCGCGACTTCGGTGTTAGGCACGTATGTCCCGGCCTCGATCGCGTAGATGGTCTGACGGCTCACGTTCACGCGCCTCGCCAGATCGGAGGCGCTCACGCCCCTGCTCTTTCGAATTTCAGCCAAGCGGTTGCTGACGCGCGTCTTCATATTTCCGTCCTGCGGCGAGTACTGCCAAAAGCAGACAGCGTCGTTTATACAGGACCCTTCACAATTGTAGCCTCTGGCGACCAGTAAGACGCCAATCAGGGACGCGACCCGTCAGGCGCGTTCTTACATTTTCGTAATCGCGACGTCGATATCGAACTTTCGGGCCGTCACCGGATCGTCGAACGACGCCACTATGGTCGGTTTTCCCGGCGGAACTGTCGTATCCATATTCAACCGGATTTGCGAGATGGTGGGATTCTGCACCGCGCTAGGGTTCTTATCCGGCATGACGGCCGTGCTGATGTCCAGGTCTCCGTGGATCGCGAAATGCGATCCGGCTTCGGCCACCACGCATTCGATATTCATCCCCACGTCAATATACGTGAATTGGGTATTGACGAGCGTGCCGCCGTTGGTTCCGCCGGTTGCCACCGGTACCCGGTTGCCCACTTTGAACGTGGTCTTCACGTTGCGGTTCACCAGCAGGGAATACTTCCGTCCGGTCTTCCCGCCCGCATCGCCCGTATCGCGGATCGTGAAATCCACCTTGTAGGTCGGATTCTCTTGAACGTTCTGTGCATGCACTGTCAATCCGGGGCCCAGCAGAGCCGCGGCGATCATCCACGCTGAAATTCGCATTCCGTAGTAGCCTCCCGGAAAGATGACGATTTCCCACAGCGTGGCGTGTAGGCGTTATCTTGTATAGATGTGCCGCGATGCGGCGGCACGGAGACTACCCATGAAATTATCCCGCGCGATTGCGCTTACTTTCCTCACCGTCGCCCTGGCCCTGGCCCAGACCAAACAGGCTATGGACGAGGAATATGCCCGCCTGGTCAAGGAATGGACCACTGCCCCCGAATTCATGAGCCCGCTGGTGGACCACTTGCCCAAGGCGCCGGGTGTGCCGACCACCAAGGACGTCCTGGGCTACTACGCCGGCGCTCCCAAGAAACTCACCAAGGTCGCCGAGCTTGGCAAGTATTATCGCGCGCTCGCCGCCGCATCGAAGCGCGTCAAACTGCTGCCCACCGGCACCACCGATGAAGGGCGCGAATGCCTGGTGGTCGCCATCGCCGATGAGGAGACCATCCGCAATCTCGATACGTACAAAGGCTACCTCGCCAAACTCGCCGACCCGCGCGGACTCTCCGCCGACCAGGCCAGGCAGATCATCGCGCTGGCCAAGCCGATCTACATGTTCACCGGCGGATTGCACTCCGCCGAAACCGGGCCGCCCGAGATGCTGATGGAACTGGCCTACCGGCTCGCCGTGGAAGAGAGCCCGCTCTTCGATTCCATCCGCAAGAACGTGATCGTCATGCTCTCCGCCGTGGCAGAGCCCGATGGACGCGACCGCTACGTCGATTGGTATTACAAATACAAGCTGGCCGAAGAAGGCGAGAACGATCGCACTCCCGGCCCTCCCTACTGGGGCAAGTACATTTTCCACGACAACAATCGCGACATCAATTACTCGCAGGTGACCATGTCCAATTGGTTGAAGTTCTACCTGGAATGGCATCCGCCGATCATGCACGATCTTCACGAGTCGGAACCGTTGATGTACACCTTCAGCGGGCAATCGCCGCAGAACCCGACGCTCGACCCCATCCTCTACGCGGAGATGCCGCTCTTCGCGGAGTTCGAAATGACCAAGCTGATCGGCTACGGAATGCCCGGCGTGTGGACTCACGCCTTCGTGGATATGTGGTCGCCCGGCTATCTCGGCTTCATGAGCTCCAACCACAACGGCATGCTGCGCATGTATGAGACGTTCGGCAATGGCGGCGCCAACACGATGCGCCGCACCATCGGCGCGGGCGCAGGCGGCCCGGTGGCGGCGGTGGAGCGCCGGAAGTTCCAACCGTGGCGGCGCCTCCCACGGCTACCGATGGCGCGGCCGCGGGTGGCCGTGGAGGACGCGGTGGGCGCGGTGGCGCGGCCGCTCCCGACACCGCGAGCGCGGCGCCCGCCGGGCGCGGCGGCAACATGACCACGCGGGAATGGTATCGCCCGGTGCCTCCGCCGCGCACCCTCACCTGGAGCATGCGCAACAACACGAACTACATGGAGACCGGGGTCCTCTCCGCGCTGGAACTGACGGCGAGCATTTCCAAAACCGTGCTGGAGAATTTCTACCTCAAGAGCCGCAATTCCATCAATTCGGGTTCCAAGGATGCACCCTACGGTTACGTCTTCCCATCGAGCCAGAAGGATCTGACGCGGGTCGCGTTCGTGGTCAACGTGCTGCGCAAACAGGGAATCGAAGTCGGCGAGGCCACCGGCGAATTCAAAATCGGCGCGGTCACTTATCCCGCCGGATCGCTGGTGCTCAAGCGCAATCAGCCCTACGGACGCCTGGCGAAAATTCTGCTCGAGAAACAGAATTTCCCCACCGATGCGCAGACCACGTACGACGACACCGGATGGACCATGGGCTTGATGTCGCAGGCCAAAATCGACGAGATCAACGATAAGGCCGTGCTCGATGTCCCGGTGAAAAACATCGCCGGCATGTACGAGCCCGCGGGCGTAGTAAAGGGCAGCGGCGCCGTCACCGCCATCCTGCACAACGGCTCCAACAATCTCATCACGCTCCGCTACCGCCTCAAGGATCTCCCGTTCGACGCCATTGAGAAGTCCGTAAAGGCCGGCAATACCGAGCTGCCCGCGGGCACCATGCTGGTGGCATCGAGCCCGCGCGTCAAAGCGCGAGGTGGAAAAGCTCGGCTTGCAGGCCGTGGCCCTGGACGCCGCTCCCGATGTCAAAAAGCATCCCGTCGACCTGCCGCGCCTCGCCATGTTCTCCACCTGGGGCAGCACACAGGACCTCGGCTGGGTGCGCTACGCCTTCGATAAGTTCGAGGTCAACTACGACCTTATATATAAGGAGCGCATCCGGCAGGGCAATCTGCGCGCAGCGTATGACGTGATCGTGATCCCCAGCCAGGGTGGCCGCGGCGGCGGCGCCAAGGGCCTGATCTTCGATGTCGATCCCGCGTCCCGGCAAGACCTTCGCGATACACCAAGGACCCCAAATTCCCGAGCCTCGGCGCTTATGGCGAGAGCGAGGATATTACGGGCGGCATGGGCCTGCCGGGTGTTGCGGAACTCGATAAGTTCGTCAACGCCGGCGGCGTGCTGATCACTCTCGGCGCCGCCAGCTACTTCGCGCCGGAGACGTTTATCACTAAGACCGTGGATGCCGCGCGCACCACCGCGGCTTTCTACGCGCCCGGACCCATCGTGGAAGCCGAGATCCTGCTGCCCGAGCATCCCATCTTCTACGGTTATTCCGAGCGTATGGTGCCGGTTCGCTGGGCCGGCGGACCACTGCTGCGCGTGCCGACGGAAGAAACGCGCAAGAGCGTCCTCATGCGCTTTCCCGGCAATGACAGCAGCGTCTTGAGCGGTTTGATGCGCGGAGTCGCCGAAACTCGCGGGCGCCCGGCGATTCTGGACGAAGCGGTAGGGCAGGGAAGAGTCATCATCTTCTCCACCAATCCGGTCTATCGCTGGCAGAATCTGGGTGAGTTCAACATGCTCGCCAATTCGATTCTGCACTTCAACGATTTTCCGAAGTGAACGGGGAGATACCGTCATTTGGACAGGCCGGGAGGCCTGTCCTACAGAAGATTGTCGTCGGGTGGGCCTTGTAAGTGGTGCGCTGGAATTCTTTGTACCCGCACTTCTCCGCGACGCGAATCGACCGCAGATTCTCGGGGTGGATCAAACACACCGTTCGTGTCGAGCCGAAGTGTTTGTCGCCCCATGCGATCACGGCGCGGACGGCCTCCGTCGCAAAGCCCCGCCCCTGTGCGTGAGGGGCCAGCACCCAGCCAATCTCGGGGACGCCCTGGATTACAGGTTCGATTTCCCGCTTGAACTCCGCGAACCCCAGTTCGCCCGCGAAAGCGCCGGTAGCCTTTTCCTCGAGCGCCCAGAAACCGAAGCCCATCCACTGCCAGTGCCCCACGTAGCGCAGGAGCCTCGCCCAAACCTCCTCGGCAGAGAATGGTTTGCCACCGATATAGCGCACCACTTCCAGGTCGGCCCACATGGCGGCGCAGTCGCGGAAATCGTCCATGCGGTGACCGCGCAGTTTAAGGCGCTCGGTTTCGATGACGGGAACCATAGGCTACTCCAACCCCAGTGCTTTTGCCGGATTCGTCTTCGACATTGCGTCAATCTCTGCCGCCGTCAATCCCGCGGACTTCAGCCCCGCGAAGAACGCCACCAGCCCGTCCGGATGCAGCGGATTCCCCGCCTGCCCCAGATCGCTCGAAAGAATGCAGTGCTCCGCCCCAACCGCGCGAATCGCCTTCACATAGTCGGCAAACGCGAACTCCTTATTGGCGCCGATCAGCGCGTTGTACACGAACTCGATCCACGCGCCCATCCCCGCCGCTTCCTGCATCTGCGCCACTGTCATGTGCACCGGCGCCAGCATGGCATGAGTCACAATCACGTTGCGCACGCCCGAACGCCGCGCTTCGCGAATGACCAGAAGACACTCTTCTGCCGACGAGTGTCCCGTCTCCAGCGTCAGCCCGTGCTTCGCCGCAAGCGCGATCACCTCTTTGACCTCCGGCAGCAGAGCCCCGTTTTTCGACACTGGGACGAAGGGTCGGTCCTGCTTCGAGAACCGCACCTGGTTCTCCGCGTCGAAGGTGGGCAGCCACACTACACGTCCCAGCCCACCCTTCACCAGCACCATGCGCTCGATGGCCGCCGGATTCACGCCGCCCACGGAGCGATTCAGGTCGATGCCGCCGAACACCGCGATCCCCGGCACCACTTTGGCCACCACATACGCCAGCGACGCCGTAGGTTCGTAATGGTTCTTCAGCACGACGCCGCGCATGCCGCGCTCTTTCGCGAGGCGCGCCAGATCGATGGCGTCGATGGAGCGCGGCACCGAATCCGGATCGGCGTGCACGTGGATGTCGATGACGCCGTTCAATTGCGCGTGCAGTGCCCCGGCAAGCAGCGCGGCGGACGCCAGCCTCACTGTCCGCCGGCGCCCGTCGCCGTGTTCGATGACGGAGCGGCCGCGGGCTTGCCCATCTCCTTGGTCCGCTCTTCCAGGTGATCTTTCATCTTGAGCAGCGGCACGCCGTCGGTGAGCCACTTCGGCGCCGGCTTGTCCATCAGGTAATGGTCGAAGTATTCCTTCATGCGGACCGTGTAGTCCTTCATGTTCTCCGGCTTGCGCAGGCCGTGATTCTCACCTTTGTATTCCAGCATCACGACGGGTTTCTGCAGACGCCGCAGCGTATTGAAGTACTCGATGCCCTGCGTCTGATCCACCGCGCCGTCCTTGTCGTTGTGCAAAATCATCAGCGGCGTCTTCACGTTCTTGGCGTGGTAGACGGGCGAGTTGCGCTGATAGGCTTCCAGGTTGTCCCAATAGCCGCCGTAGAAACGTCCCTGGCTGCTCTCGAAGATCGCCTGGTTGGTGCCGCCGGAATTGCGGTAGATCAGGCTGTACATGCTGACCATGTCGGTGAGCGGAGCGCCGGCCACGGCGGCGTGGAAGATGTCCGTCTGCGTCACCAGGAACGCCGTCTGGTAGCCGCCCCAGGAGTGGCCGTGTATGCCGACGCGAGCCGCGTCCACCACACCCGTCGCCACGGCGGCCTTCACCGCCGGCACTACGCAAGCCACCGCGCTCATCCCCGGATCATTCACCTTGTACACGATATCCGGTTCGAGCACCGCGTAACCGTTGCTGGTGTACGCCGAAATGCTGAAGCCGTTGTAACCCGGCTGCGGATAGCTGTTGGCGTTCTGCGACATCTTCTCGTAGATCTCCACCACTGCCGGATACTTCTTCGCCGGATCGTAGTTCGCCGGCAGGTAGAGCGCCGCCTGCAACTTCTCGCCGCGCGTGCTGGTGTAGTCGACGATGCGCACGCCGCTGGTCCAGAGAAAATCCTTCTGCTGCGGATTGGCGTCCGTCATCTTCTGCCCGTTGTCCAGGAGCTTGCCGGCGACGTAGTAATCGGGCGACTCCTTCACGGTCTCGCGCGTGTACAGATAGGTATCGGCGTTCTTGGCCTTGAGCAGGGTGGCGTAGCGCGCGTCTCCCCATTGCAGCATGCGCACGCCGGGCTTGCCGGGTTCGATCATGCCGATGCCGGACTTCTTGGTCCACTCGCCATACGCGCCGATGTAGACCGGCTGATCCAGGTCGATGCCCTTTTCGTCGGGATCCAGGCGGAAGCGCTGGCGGTAGCGAATCTTGTCCTTCTTCCCGTTGACCGTCAGGTTGACCGCCGCGCCGCCCCTGGCCGCGACCTTCCAGATGTCCCACCCATCGCTCAGCAGCACGAACTGTCCGTCTTTGCTCCAGCCCAGCGAGGCCGTCGGCGGCTTCGTCACGTTGACGTCGTTGTCCGCATCGATGAACGTGGTCGCGACGCCCCTGCTGATTTCCGTCTGCTTGCCGGTGGCCGTGTCGTAGGTGTAATACGCGCCGTCGTCATAGAACAACAGTTGCCCGCCGTCCGGCGACGCGCCGCGGAACCACCGCGCTTTGCGCAATGCCAGCTTGCGCTCGCCAGTCGCGGGGTCTAACACGTAGACATCCTCGAAGCGGCGCCCGTCGAGATTGCCCATCAGTTCGTACTCGCGGACGTCCACGCCCAGCGCCACTTTCGATTCCGCGGGGAGTGTCACAGTGCGCACGCTGTCGTCGGCCAAGCGCAGGAATTTTCCGTCGCCCGGGCGCCACACGGAAAGGTAGCTGAAATTCTTGTCGATGGTCTCCTGCACCGCCTGCTGCGATTGCAGGCGTGGATCCTTCCAGTGCCACAGCACCAGATCGGGCTTCTCGTCGCTCGCTGAATCGCTTTGCCCCGGCGCCGATACCGTGATCTTGGGCTCGCCCTCGGCGGCCCCTGGTGCTGCCGGCGACGGCGTCTTTTTCGCCTTGACCTCGCGTATGCCGAACGTGACCGCCGAAAGATCATCGCGCCACGAGACGCTGCGCACCGGAGAGATCGTCATGCCGGCGGGAAAGCTCTTGTCCGTCTTCGGGTCGAAGATGAACTTCGCCGGCGACGCGCTGTTGCCGAACCCTTTGAACGCGACCACGCTGTACAGCTTGTCCTCGAAGCCCTTGTCGTCCACTCCGCGCACGGTGGCAAGGCCATCGCCCTTTTCCGTCCACGTAAGTCCCTTGTAGACGGCCTCCGCGTGATCCAGCGATTGCAGCGTGCCTGTGGTCATATTGCGAAGCAATACGCCGTTGCCCGCCTTGTCACGCGCATCGATCAGGCACGCCAGCCAGTCGCCCTTCTTATCGAAGGCGAATTCGCTGACGTTGCCGAGATTCAGTTCGCTGCCTGCCGCCGGGTCGTAGAGCAGCAGATCCGATCCGGAAGGGCGGTCGGCCGCCGGTCCGCCGGACGCTGCCGCCGCGGGCGGAGTTGGCGGGCCTGCCGCATCGGCCGGATATCGATGCAGCGCAAGGACGGTGGCCTTCTCGCCCGAGAAGGCGAATCGCCGCGTTTTGTCGAACTCGGTCTTCTTGCCGGTGGCCAATTCCACCAGCACGACCTTGGTTTGAATCGGTTTCTTGTCCTTCTTCAGTTTCTTCGCGTCCTTGGCATTGGGATAACTCTGGAAGGCCGCCCAGCGGGAGTTGCCCGCGATGGCGAGCGCGGTGCCGGTCGCCGGCCGGCGCGGTCTGCGGCGGTCCGCCCGCATCCAGCGGCGGCGCCGCGGCACCCGGATCGCCGATGGGGAAGCGCAGTTCCTTGCCGGTTTTCAGATTGCGGATCACTACTTCGGCATCGCCTTCCGCCGGCGAGATGCGGTAGGCAAGCCATTCTCCGTCGTTCGATACCGCGGGGGCTTGAATGCGTTTCCAGGACAGAATATCCGCCAGTTGAATGGGCTTCTGGGCCCAGCTCAGGCCGGCGAAAATCAAAAAGGAAGCGACAAGATTTTGTAACTTCATAGCGAGATTGTGGCATAAGCATCCACCTTGGTGGGGCAGACCATCGGTTTTCGTGGTCTGTCATTTGCATGGCTCAAGCAGATTGGCTACTCGCCCAGCGGATGTGGTAGCCTGATTTTCAAGTGGGTCGATGATGTTTACCTCTGATCAAATTTGTCCGAATGATCGCTAGCGAAATCCGCCGCGGGTTTCTTTACCTGCTCCGGCTTTCGCGCTAGCGCTCCTTCGCAACGGACAACGTGCTTCAACCTCCGCTGAAGCGCAAATTTTCCAACCAGTCAGCTCGGATCGCTGTATCCGGAGAGGTTCAAATGCAATCGACCATCCTGTCGCCCGCCCGCCGTAACTGGCGATTCCTGCGCGAAGCGCTGGCCGGCACTACGCAGGATTTCACACAAGGCAGTTTGACCCGGGGCATCGCCCTGCTCGCCGTTCCCACCATCCTGGAGATGGTGATGGAGTCCACCTTCGGCGTGGTCGACGCCTTCTGGGTGGCGCGCCTCGGTCCCGACGCGATGGCTGCCGTCGGACTTACCGAAGCCGTCATCGTAATTGTCTTCGCCATCGCCATGGGCCTCGCCATGGCCGCCACCGCGACGGTGGCACGCCGCATCGGGGAACACGATCCCGAGGGCGCGTCCGTGGCCGCCGTACAGGCGATCGGCGCCGGAGTGGTGCTCGCCATCCTGATGGGAACGGCGGGCTGCATCTTCGCCCCGCGACTCCTCCAGTTCATGCATGCTACGCCTTCGGTTATTCGCATCGGGACTGGGTACGCGCGCATCGTCCTCGGCGGCAATCTGGCCATCGTGATGCTGTTCCTGATCAACGGCATTTTCCGCGGCAGCGGCGATGCCGCGATCGCCATGCGCACGCTGTGGATGGCGAACCTGATCAACATGGCGCTCGACCCCTGCTTCATCTATGGGCTCGGTCCCTTCCCGAAACTGGGCGTCGCCGGGGCGGGTGTCGCCACCACCATCGGGCGCAGCCTGGGTGTGTTGTATCAGCTTTACGTGCTGGCCGGAGGACACGCGCGGGTCGCCGTCGCACGCCGCCACCTGCGCCTGGATTGGCCGGTGCTGGCTCGCCTGCTGAAGGTGGCGCGCACCGCCATGCTGCAGTACTTCATCGGCACCGCAAGCTGGCTCACGCTGGCGCGCATCAACGCCGGCTTCGGCAGCAACGCGGTGGCGGGCTACTCGCTGGCCATCCGCATCATCCTGTTCGCGCTGATGCCTTCGTGGGGCATCTGCTCCGCCGCGGCCACGCTGGTGGGGCAAAACCTGGGCGCGAAACGCCCCGATCGCAGCGAGCGCGCCGTGTGGCTCGCCGGCTTGTACAACATGGGCTTCCTGACGATCGTCGGGATCGTCTTCGTCGCCGCCGCGCGTCCACTGGTGGGTCTGTTCCATCCCGGCGCGCTGGTGGTCCCGATCGCCGTGACGTGCCTGCAATTTGTGAGCCTCGGCTACCCGTTCTACGCGTGGGGCATGGTAATGGAGCAATCCTTCAACGGCGCCGGCGACACGGCCACGCCTACGTGGATCAATTTCGGCTGTTACTGGTGCCTGCAGATTCCGCTGGCGTGGTTCATGGCGCAGCATCTGGGCCCGCGAGGAGTTTACCTCGCGATCTGCGGGGCGGAATCCGTGCTGGCGGTAGTTTCGGTGATCCTCTTCCGGCGGGGAAGATGGAAAACGGTGGCGGTGTGAGGGCGGGCCAGCCGCCAATGTCGTCCACCGATTACTATGGGCCTGATGCCAATGAAGGTGCGCGAGATGATTCGTTTGCTCGAAAAGAACGGGTGGTTGGAGATGCGGTCGAGGGGCAGCCATCGGCATTTCAAACATCCCCAACCAAGCCTTCGTGATCACTGTGCCGGGCAATGACGGCAAGGAACTCGCGCCCGGCACGTTAAACGTTATACTCGAGAAAGCAGGGCTAAAATGAGCGCTAGGCGTTATCCGGTAGTCATCGAACAGACAGGGACGGGCTACTCCGCCTATTCGCCCGATGTGCCCGGGTGTGTTGCCGTTGGCGACACGGAGGACGAAACGCGCCGGAATTTTCAGGATGCCCTGATCGCACACTTCGAGGCTATGCGGGAAGTGGGCGAGCCGATTCCGGAACCGCACACCTCCGTAGATTACGTGGAAGTCGCCGCATAGTCTCAGCCGCTCTTATCCCGCCGGCACCGTAAACCGATTCGCTCCGGCATGAAGTTCGTGCCGCTGACCTCGCCATAGGAACTCGCCGTCCACAGGCGAGTTCACCCTGACGTTGCCCGCGGCCTCCACGCGGACCTCGATCATCCCCTGGGAGTGCGGCACCGCACCCTCCACAAATTTCAGTTGCCCCAAGTGAGGCCGCACCACCACCCGCGAGAATCCTGGAGCCGCCGAATCCACGCCCAGCACCGTGCGCATCAACTCGATATTCGGACTCGCGCTCCACGCATGGCAATCCGACCGCGTCGGCTGTCCCGGACGGTCCACCACCTCGGCGAACGTGGTCAGTCCGTTGGCCAGCATCCCGCGCCAATCGTCCAGTTGTTCGAGGTAGCGGTCGCCTTCGCCCACTTTGGCCAGCGCCTGGTGCATGTAGAACTTGAAGTACAGCGCGCCTTTGGCCAGGCCCGGCGCCGTCAGCGTGCGCAGCATGAGCGCGCGTGCTGGTTCGCCGGACACTACGTCGGCCAGCACCGCCATGGTGTTGGTGTGCTGCGAGAACATCTTCTTGGATGGCGTATCCGCGAACAGCTCGCGCGCCTCGTCCCAATACAGCGTGCGTATGGTCGCGCGCAGCGTGCGTTCGCGTTCGCTATAGACCTGAGCCAGTTCCGCGAGACCGACCGCCTTCTCTAGTGCTGCGGCCCAGCGGAGCGCCATGAGCAATTGCAGGTCGAACACCGCTGCGCTGCCATCGGCGTCCTGCGGCGCGTCGCCGTTGGGCCACTCCGGGACCCAGTCGAAGTAGCGCCACCAAGGCAGGGAAACGAGCGACCCGTTCACCTTCTGATAGCCCTCGAAGAAGCTCAGGACGCTCCGCACTCCGGGCAGCATGCGGCGCACAAATGCGGGGTCCGCCACGTACCAGTGGTAATCGTGCACCATGCCGACCCACCAGAGCGCGAACCCCGGAATGTACTGCTCCATGCGCGTCGGATAGCGGCTCATGGTGCACCCGTCGCTCTGCCGCGAGTCGTTGAGCTGGTCGATGGCGTTGCGCATCAGCCGCGCGTCGCCGGTCTGGAACAGCGAGACCAGGGACTGCACGCGGGTATCGCCCGCGTATTGCAACTGCTCGTAGTACGGGCAGTCCATGTAGGTTTCGTGGGCACACAGTCGCGCCGTGCGCCAGCCCACGTCGAGAATCTGATTGAGCTCCGGCACTCCCGCGTCGAACTTTGCCTTGCGCACGAACGGGAAACCCGTGGCGGTGGCGGTGATCCCTTCCACTGTTACCGGCTCGTCCTTGCTCTCGATCTCCAGTTGCAGATAGCGATAGGTGCGCCACCACAAGGGACGAAACACGCGATGCGCTCCGCCATCCAGGACGAACTCATCGTAGTTGCCGATGAACTCCTTGCCCTCGATCTCGTTGCGATTCCCCTTCTCGCGCGGGTTCGTCTTGAACAGCGCTTCGGCATATCGCATGCGGACCACCGCGCCTTTTCCGCCCGATACGGTCAGTCTCGGGTACGCCGTGGTCAAATAGCCCTGATCGTACAGCGCGTTGGTCTTCGAGCTGAAAGTGTTGAGGCTTCCCTTGCGCATGGTGAGCGGTTTCTCGGCGCGCTCCTCCATCATCGGAATCGTTCGCGGCACCAGCATCCATCGCGAATGCACATCGCGCGCCTCGCGGCCGGCGGCCGGCGCGACCACCACTGCCGCCGCCCACGCCGAATCGTCGAACTCCGGCGACTCCCAGCCCCACGGATGCACGGCCGCGTTCACTCGGTCGCCCGGACCGGCCGCCCAGTACCCGCGCACGGTGCCACTGGTGATCACCGCGGGTGAGTAGGCCTCGTCGCGGACGCACTTCCACGAAGGGCCGGTATCGGCAGCACGTTCGGCATCCCCATCGCCCTGCAGCACGAATCCTGTTTCGAGCGTGATCTGCGCCTCCGGGGCATCCTCGCCGAAGTTCCACACTACCGCTGCCAGCACGTTCTTTCCCGGTTGCAGGAAGCCCGCGATGTCCACCGTTTCATACCGCCAGTGAAACAGATCTCCGCGAGCCGGACCCCACGCCACGCGCTGTCCGTTGACGAACAACTGATACCGGTTGTCGCCGCTGACATGCACCACGAAATGTTCGGGCCTCGCGCCCAAATCGAACGTCTTGCGGAAGTGGTAGACGCCGTATTCTGTCCTGGGCGACTTGGGCACGGCGATCCACTTCGCAGTCCACAGGCGTCGCAACAGCGATTGGCCGCGCAACAGCGGCACCGCTCCGGCGGCCAACAAGAAGCTGCGCCGCGTAAAATTCTCTAAGACCGACATTCACTCTCCTGATGCCCTTCGAGCCGCCGCTACCAGACCCGGCAGGCTTGCGGCCTGACCATGGGCTGTCCTGCTTTACACGAGAATGCTTTGGCGAATTCGGGCATGTTACTCACTACGCCGTTGATGCGATACTCTTCCGGGGAATGCGGGTTGGTTATGGCGTTGGCGCGCTTGCTTTCGGGACGCTCTTCGCCGCAATCCCACTGCGCGAAGCCGATGAAGAAGCGCTGCTCCGGAGTGAAGCCGCCGATCGGCTCCAGTTTTTTGCCGGCGGTGGCGTTCTTCCACGCGTTGTACGCCAGAATCAGGCCGCCCAGGTCCGCCACGTCTTCGCCCAGCGTCAGCTTGCCGTTGATCTTAACCTCGTCGACGACCGTATATTGCGAATACTGATCTGAGATGCAGGTGGCGCGCTTGACAAACTCATCGGCGTCCTTCCTGGTCCACCAGTCCTTCAAGTTTCCTTTGGCGTCGAACTGGCGGCCTTCGTCGTCGAAGCCGTGCGTCAGTTCGTGCCCGATGGTGCCGCCGGTATTGCCGTAGTTCGGCGCGTCGTCCAGCTTCACATCGAACAGCGGGGGCTGTAGCACGCCCGCGGGGAAGTTCATGTCATTGGTCTGCGGGTTGTAATAGGCGTCCACCGTCGGCGGTGTGATGAACCACTCCTTGCGGTCCACCGGTTTTCCGATCTTAGCCAATTGGCGCCTGCTCTCGAATTCGATGGCGCGCTCCATGTTGGCTGCGAAATCGCCGGGCTCGATGCGCAGCGTGCTGTAGTCGCGCCACTTTTCCGGGTAGCCGATCTTGTTCACCATGGCGTGCATCTTTTCGAGCGCCTTCTTGCGCGTAGCGTCGCCCATCCAGGGAAGCTGGCGCAGGTCCGTGTCCATTGCCTTTTCGATCTCTTTGACCATGGCCAGCGCCTGTCCCTTCACGTCGCCGGTGAAAGTCTTGGCGACGAATACTTGTCCCAGTGCTTCGCCCAGATTCTGGTCCACCAGTCGCACGCAGCGCTTCCATCGGGGCGGCAGTTCCTTCACCCCGCGGAGATGTTTGCTGAAGAAGTCGAAGTCCTCATTGACAAAAGCTGCCGAGAGATATGGCGCGCGATTGTGCGCCGCATGCCAGCGTAGATAGGTCTTCCAATCGGCCATGGGCCGCGCCTTGAGCTGCTTCTCCACCTCCGCGTAAAACGCCGGCTCCGTCACATTGACCATTCCCGTGTCGGTCACGCCGCTCGCTTTCCAATACGCGTCCCAGCCGAAAGAGGGCGTCATGGCGGCGAGTTTGGCGCGCGGCATCTTGTGGAACTGCTTGTACGGGTCGCGCAGTTCCACCTGCGTCAGCGACGCTTTGGCCAGCGCCGTCTCCATGTCCATCACAGTCTGCGCTTCCGCCTTCGCCGCCGCGGGCGCGTCGCCGAGCAACTCGAACATACGTGCCACATGCTCCAAATATTTCGCGCGTGTCTCCTCACTCTTGGCGCCGGTGTTGGTGTAGTAATCGCGATCGGGCATTCCGAGTCCGCCGGCCGCCGCGAAGGCGATCACCTGTTCGGAGTTCGCGAAATCCTGGTTGGAGCCGAAGCCGAAGATGGGGCTGCTGCGCGCCGACCCCAAGTGCATCTGCGCCAGCACCGGCGGCAGATCCTTCAACGTATTCAGGCCTGCGATCGCGTCCAGCGTGGCCTTGAGCGGCGCTGCGCCGGCCCTTTCCGCGGCAGCTTCGTCCATGCAGGCCCCGAAGAAATCGCCGATCTTCTGTTCGTTCGCCGTGCGTCCGGTCGAAGGTTTGGCGGCCTCCTCAAGGACTCCCCAGAGGAATTGCAAATTCTCCTGCGCCAGCTTGTTGTAGACGTGCCAGCTCGACTGGTCGGGCGGAATCGGATTCAACTTGTCCCAGTTGCCGCACGAGAAGCGCCAGAAATCCGTGCACGGATCCACGCTGCGATCGATGAAGGCGGGTTCCAGGCTCGGCGTGTATGGCAGCGAGGCGAGCGGACGATCTTGCGCACGGATGGCCGCCGCAACAAGTGTGATGGCGAGTAACAGCCTCATGCCCCGCAGATTATCACACCGTGGCATATCACACCGATTCGTACGTAGGTTGTGAACCTCCAAAAACCTCGCGGGCATCTAAACGACGTCGAACGCGATCTCGCATACGAATGCACAAAGGAGAATCTGAATGCCGTACATCAAGGTAGGAAAGGAAAACTCCGGGGATATCGAACTCTACTATGAGGACCACGGCGCGGGCCAGCCCGTCGTCCTGATCCACGGATATCCGTTGAGCAGTGCGTCCTGGGAGAAGCAGACAGCGGTGCTTCTTGCGGCCGGTTACCGTGTCATCACGTACGATCGCAGGGGCTTCGGCAAGTCCAGCCAGCCCTCCACTGGATACAACTATGACACCTTCGCAGCGGACCTGCACAAAATCGTGACCAAGCTCGCACTACGGGATTTTGTGTTAGCCGGTTTCTCCATGGGCGGCGGCGAAGTGGCGCGATATATCGGGAAGTACGGGTCCAAGGGCGTGAGCAGGGCCGTATTCATTTCGTCGGTCCCACCCTACCTTCTGAAGACGCCCGATAATCCGGAGGGTGTGGACGGCAGCGTATTCGAGGGCATCCAGAAAGCCGTCGCAGCGGACCGCTACGCGTTCTTCACCGAGTTCTTCAAGAATTTCTATAATACCGATCCCCTGTTGGGCAAGCGCGTCAGCGAGCAGACCATCCAGGCAAGCTGGAACGTCGCAGCCGGATCTTCCGCCACGGCCAGCCTTGCCTCCGTGCCTGCCTGGCACGAAGACTTCCGCAAGGATCTGGCCTACATCGACGTGCCCACACTCGTCATTCACGGCGATGCGGATCGAATTCTACCCATCGGTGCGTCGGGGCAACGGACGGCAAAACTGGTCAGCGGGTCCCGCCTGTTGGTGGTGCCCGATGGGCCGCATTGCATCACCTGGACACACGCGGAGGAGGTGAACCAGGAACTGGTCAACTTCCTGGGAGAGGCGGGCGGAAAGCGCACTACCTCGGCGCCGGCGTAACCTCGCGCCCTAAGCGGCCGTTCGCGCGCGGCGGAAATTCACGCGCTCGATCGGGCCCACGCCGAACACGAACATGCCGGCACCTGCCAGGGAAAATCCCGCGGCCAGGACGAACGCCAGGTAGAATTCGCCAGTGGTGTCCACCACTACCCCGGTCAGCCAGGGAGCCAGTACCCCCGCCAGGTTACCGAAGCCGTTCTGAAAGCTGGTCCACTTGCCGGCGGCGCGCGGGCCTGCCAGCGACTGCGTAATCGCAAACAGATTCGACGTGTAGATGCCGAAGGCCAGGCACGCCATGGTCAGCAGTACCAGGGCCAGGGTCGGGTCGTGCACCAGCACTACCGGAACCAGGATGGTGGCGAACGTGAGCCCCGTACCGGCGAAGGCCTTGCGTACCCGCGTCGGCGACATCCCGCGCCCGATCAGGCGGTCGCTCAGCCACCCGGCAAATATGCACGAAATTGCAATCGCCACGAACGGCAGCCAGCCGAATAGCGCCATCTTCGTTTTAGGGAAGTGGCGTTCCTTTTCCAGGTACGCAGGTAGCCACGTGATCAGGAAGTACCAGTAATAATTGCCGCAGAAGAGGCCGAACGCGGTGAACCACGCGGACCGCTCGCTCAGAATGGCGCTAATGGAGGGGACCTCGCTCGCATCCTCGCGCGCCGCTACGTTCTTCCCTTGCGGCATCCACGCACTCCACGGGATCAGCCACAACAGGCTGCCGCCGCCGAGGACGAAGAAGAAGATCCGCCATCCCAGTTGAGACACCAACAGGCCGCCGATCAGAATCCCCAGCGCGGGACCCGTCTTGGTTCCCGCATCGATCAGCGCGTTTGCAAACCCGCGATGATGTTCGGGATATTCGCTGGCCAGAATCCGCGAATACGAGGGGTAGCTCACCGATTCGCCGACGCCCAGCAGCAGGCGCAGCGCGAAGATCATCGCGAACGCCGTGGCCGCTCCGGTGATCGCCGTCGCACCGGACCACAGGAGGAATCCGAACCCCAGCACCCAGCCCACATGAAAACGGCCCACCACCCAGCCCGCTACAAAACTGAGCTGGCAGAGGGCGTACGTTGCAAAAAATGCCGATTGCAGCGCGCCAATCTGCGTATTGGTCAAGTGCAATTCGCGCTGGATATCGGTGGCCGCCACGGAAAGCGTGGTGCGGTCGATATAGTTGATCAGCGCCGAAATGACGAGCAAAAGCAGAACGCGCCATTCCTTCCCCGAGAGTGCCGTCCGCGCAATTACCGGCGATGAAGTCATCCGAGCCATTCTATACCCTGTACCAAATCGTCACCGGCGCCGAGTGTGATATCTTTGCCCTGATGAGGAGGGATGTCCCATTGGAACGAAGACAGGCGAGCGAGTATCCGCAGGAGTTGCTGAATCTGTTTGACCGTTATGTCCACGGCGAAATCGAGCGCCGCGAATTCCTGGAAGGCGCCAAGAAGTTCGCGGTTGGCGGCATGACCGCCATTGGGATCTGGGAGAGCCTGCGGCCGAATTACGCCTGGGCGCAACAGGTTCCCAAGGACGATAGCCGCATCAAGACGGAGTATGTCACCGTGCCGTCGCCGGAAGGCAACGGCAGCATCAAGGGGTATCTCGTTCGGCCGGCGAAGGCGTCTGGAAAGCTGCCGGGCGTCCTCGTCGTGCACGAGAATCGCGGACTCAATCCCTATATTGAAGATGTGGCGCGTCGCTTGGGCACCGCCAACTTCATCGCATTCGCGCCCGATGGACTCACCAGCGTGGGCGGTTATCCCGGCGACGACGAGAAGGGCGCCGCCGCCTTCGGCAAAGTGGACCGCGCCAAGATGACCGAAGATTTCGTGGCCTCCGCGCGCTGGCTGAAGGCGCGCCCCGACTGCACGGGCAAGATCGGCGTCGTCGGGTTCTGTTTCGGCGGCGGTATCGCCAACACCCTGGCGGTCCGCATGGGCAGCGACCTCAACGCGGCGGTTCCCTTTTATGGCGGTCAGCCCCCGGCCGCGGATGCTGCCAAAATCAAGGCTCCGCTGTTGCTTCAATACGCGGCGTTGGACACGCGCATCACCGGCGCATGGCCGGCCTACGAGGCGGCGCTGAAAGCCAACAACGTGACCTATACCGCCTACGTGTACGAGGGCGCCAACCACGGTTTCCACAACGACACAACTCCCCGCTACGACGAGAAGGCCGCCAAACTGGCCTGGGAACGCACGCTCGAGTTTTTCAACAAATATCTGAGGTAGGACAGACCATCGGTTTTCGTGGTCTGTCAGCTTCGCTAAAAAGCATGGTCAGTTGACAGACGACAAACAGCGATCGTCTGTCCTACAATAGGGAATATCAGATTGGTTTATCGCTTTATGCACATGCGGAGAGGTGTGTTTGCTATAGGGGCATTGGCGCTCGCGATCCTGGGAGGGAGCGCCGCTGCCCAAGTTCGCGCAGGCCACGCGACAACCCGCCGCGATCCTCGTCGATTATCCCCTCGACGGATCCATCTTCCCGCCCGACTTCCCCGCGCCCCTCGTCCTCTGGCGCGACACCGCATCCCGCGCCGCTACTGGACCATCGAAGCCGCCTTCGCCGATGGCGGACCCCCGATCCGCGTGGACGTTCCTGGGGACCGCATGCGCGTCGGCCCGATCGATCCGCGCTGCGTCTCCCCCACCAACGCCCCGCCCAAACTCACCGCGGAACAGGCGGCGGCGCGTTCCTGGCGTCCGGATGCCGAGACCTGGCGCGCCATCCGCAAGCGCTCCGCCGCCGCTCCTGCCACCCTCCGAATCACCGGCTACGCGGACGGCACTCCGCGGCACGCGGTCTCCCACGGACAGGTGACCATCCGCACCTCCACCGATCCGGTGGGCGCGCCCATCTTCTACCGCGACGTGCCCCTGATGCCCGCCGAAACCGAGAAAGGCGTCATCAAGCCGCTCGCCGCCAGCGCGATTCCGCTGATTGCCTGGCGCCTGCGCAACGTCGGCGAGAGCAACAGTCATCTATTGATGGAGGGCATACACAGTTGCGCCAACTGCCATTCCGTTTCGCGCGACGGCAAGACGCTCGGTATGGATGTCGATGGTCCATTGAATGACAAGGGGCTGTACGCCCTCGTTTCCATCCGGCCCCAGACCACCGTCCGCAAGGAAGACGTGGTCGCCTGGAGCACCTTCCGTGGGAAACTCGGCGGCAAGCTGCGCGTGGCCTTCATGTCGCAGGTCTCGCCGGATGGGAGCAAGGTGGTGACCACCATCAACGATCCCGGCGTCGGGCAGCCCGATTACCAGCGCCGCAAAAATCCCCTGGACCTGATGCAGAACTACTTCGTGGCCAACTTCAAGGACTACCGCTTCCTTCAGGTCTTCTATCCCACGCGCGGCATTCTCGCCTGGTACGACAAGGCGGCCGGCCGGTTGCAGCCCCTTCCCGGCGCCGACGACCCCGACTTCGTGCAGACCGACGCGGTATGGAGTCCAGACGGAAAATACCTGGTGTTCGCGCGCGCCAAGGCCCGCGACGCCTATCCGGCCGGCGGGCAGATGGCGGAGAGCGCCAACAGTCCGAACGAGACTCCGATTCAGTACGACCTCTACCGCATTCCCTTCCGTGACGGACAGGGCGGCAGGCCCGAGCCCATCGCCGGGGCGTCGGCGAACGGCATGAGCAACAGCTTTCCCAAAGTCTCTCCGGACGGACGCTGGATCGTTTATGTGCAGGCGCACAACGGCCAGTTAATGCGCCCCGACAGCCGCCTCTTCATCGTGCCCGCGGCCGGCGGCGCGGCGCGCGAGATGCGCTGCAATACTCCGCTGATGAATTCGTGGCACAGCTTTTCGCCCAATGGCCGGTGGCTGGTGTTTTCCTCCAAGAGCCGCTCGCCATACACGCAGATGTTTCTGACGCATCTGGACGAGGACGGCAACGACAGTCCGGCCATCCTCATCGAGAACGCGACCGTCGCGAACCGCGCCGTCAACATTCCGGAATTCGTCAACATTCCTCCCGGCGGCCTGCTCAAGATCGATGCGCCGGTGACCGAATACTACCGTGTGGTGGACGTGGCTTCGGACCTGCTCAAAAAGAACCAGTATGCGGCGGCGGCTGTGGAGTTTCGCAAGGCGCTGGAATTGGATCCCGATGAAGCCCAGTCGCACAACAACCTGGGACTCGCGCTGGTAGAGACGGGCAAGGTGGAGGAAGGCATGGAGCACTATCGCAAAGCCCTGGAACTGAGTCCGGGGTATCCGGAGGCGCACAACAATCTCGGCAGCGCCCTGGTGCGGAGCCGCCGCCTGCCGGAAGCCGTCGAGCAGTTCGAGAAGGCTCTGCAATCGAACCCCGACCACCCCAGCGCACACGTCAATCTGGGCGCCGCACTGGCGCAGATGGGGCGGATCGATGAGGCTATGCCGCATTTGGAAAAGGCGGTCGAGTTGCTGCCCGAAGATGCGGAGGCGCACACCAATCTGGGACTGGCGCTTGCGCTGAAAGGGCAGCTTGATGCGGCGATTCCACACTTGGAGAAGGCGCTGGAGGTCAATCCCGCGGCTTTCGAGGGCCAGTTCAATCTGGCGCGGATTCTGGCCGCGCAAGGCAAATTCGAGCAGGCCATCCCGCACTTCGAGCAGGCCGTGAAGTTGTCAGGGGGGCGCGAAGCTCTGATACTGAGCCTCCTGGCCGGTGTATATGGAGAAGTCGGCCGCTTCGCGGAAGCCGCGCAGACCGCGCGCCGTGCGCTGGCCGCCACCCCTCCGGGAGACGCGCGATCGGTGGAGACACTGAAGACTCGCATCGTCCAATACGAGGCCAGGACAAGGTAGTCTTTTTCCTGCCCAATCGGATTAATTCGGTTATCAAACTGCCCCTTGTCAAGCAATAGCTAATTGGAGTACTCTTATCCTGCATTTGCTTTTTGGGGTAAATCGATCGTTTTAGCTGTTTAATGGGCAATGTAACGGGTCGGAGTCCTCGTCTGGACTTCGGACAGCCGGCTTGGGGGTTTGCCGGCGCGATGGGGGTTTCCATGAAGAAGTTCACTATAATCTTGCTTGTAATTCTCGCCAGCGCGGCTAGTCTCGCGTTCGCGCAGAACGTCTCCAGTTCGTTGCGTGCCGCCGTCGTGGATAGTTCCACTGCCGCGGTTCCGGGGGCCGAGTGCGCCCTCATCAACCAGAGCACGGGTGCGATCGTGACCGAAAAATCCGATTCGCAGGGATCGTGCGTATTCAATATCATCCCGGCCGGCACCTACACCTTTACGGCACAGGCCAAGGGTTTCAAGGCACTGTCCGTAAAAGACATTGCCGTCGATGCCGGCACCATGCGCACCCTCGGCAACCTGCCCCTGGAAGTGGGTGCAATCACGGAGACCATCCAGGTCACCGGCGAGGTCTCGCAGATCAACCTGGCCAGCGCCGAGAAGGCCGGCACTATTTCGATGACGCAGTTGCAGAACGTGGCCGTCAAAGGCCGCGACATGTTCGCGTACATGATCACCATTCCCGGAGTGGTGGACAACATGTCCCAGGCACGCGAAACTACGTCGCCGGACTCGCTCCGCGGCACGTTCATCAATGGCAGCCGCGAAAACGCCAAGAATTACGCAGTGGATGGCATCACGAACCTCGACACCGGGTCGAACAACACGCTCCAGTTCGAGCCCAACATGGATTCCATCGCTGAAGTGAAAGTGATGACCAGCAACTTCCAGGCCGAGTACGGCCGAAACGGCGGCGGCGTCATCACCGTCATCACGCGCGGCGGCGGCAGGGACTTTCACGTGAGTGCGTACGACACCTACCGTAACGAGGAGCTCAATGCCAACTCGTTCTGGAACAATCGCACCAATGTCGCCAAGGCGCCGTACCGCTACCGCATCACGGGCTACACCGTGGGCGGCCCCGTCTTCATCCCGAAAAAGTTCAATAGCAAGCGCGACAAACTGTTCTTCTTCTGGAACCAGGAGTACACCGGGCAGAGGAAAGACTACGGCACGAAACTCTCAACCATGCCGACCGCCGACGAACGCAACGGAGATTTCTCCAAGAGCCTCACCGGTTCCGGCACTCTGATCAAGATCACGGATCCGACGAATCCTGGCGTGCAATTCCCCGGCAACATTATCCCCAAGAGCCGCTTCAGCACGCTCGGCCTCTCCATGCTGAATTTCCTGCCCACGCCTAACTACGTCGATCCGACGAACGTAAATAACTCGAACTACAAGAGCACCTACAGCGGAGCTTATCCCAAGCGCGAGGACATGGTCCGCATCGACTACAACGTCACCCCCAGCTTGCAGGTATACTGGCGCTACGTTCAGGACAAGGACGAACAGCAGGTGCCCTACGGCCTGTGGGTGAACGGGAACGTCAATTATCTGGTGGCGCCGATCACCTTCGGTCAGCCCGGCAAGGGTCACGTGGCGCATATCACCAAGAGCATCACGCCTACCCTGGTCAACGAGTTCATCTTCGGCATGAGCAAGAACAAGCTATATTTCTACCCGACGGATGCTTCCCAAATCGACCGCTCGAAGGTGGGCAACCCCGGTCAATGGTATCCGGATACGACGACGGGTGTAAGCTACGTCGATAAGACGAACTACATGCCGAACCTTACGTTCGGCGGCAACCACGCCAACCCCGCCATCGCATCGTTCGGAAATATTCCGTACGAGAACTACAACACCGTGATGAGCTTCGTTGACAACCTCTCGAAGGTGATCGGCTCGCACAGTCTCAAAGCGGGAGTGTACATTGAGCACACCGAGAAATTCCAGGTCGGCGGCACCAACCCGCGCGGCTCGTTCAACTTCACTCCGACGACGACCAACCCGTTCGATTCCGGCGACGGTTTTTCGAACGCGCTGCTGGGAGTGTTCCAGACCTATTCGGAAGGCACCCAACGCGTCAATGGCGACTGGATCTTCAACAACCTGGAATTCTACGTTCAGGACAACTGGCGCGTCAGCAAGCGTTTGACCCTTGACCTCGGCATGCGTTTCTATCATCTGCCTCCGCAGACCGACACGAACCAGACCATCGCCGGTTTCAGTCCCGCGCTCTATAGCCGCGCCAATGCCCCCATGCTGTATATGCCGATCATCGATCCGAGCGGCAAGCGTGTGGCGGTAGACCCCCGCACCGGCGCGCTCTATGCCAATCCGCTGATCGGTGCGTTCATTCCGGGCACCGGCTCGGTATCGAACGGCGCGGCCATCGGTGGACAGAACGGCTATCCGGGTGGGCTCTATACCACCGGTCCCATGTACCTCGGCCCTCGCATCGGCTTTGCCTGGGATGTCTTCGGCACCGGCAAGACCGCTATCCGCGGCGGCGCCGGCATGTTCCAGGATCGCCTGCAGGGCAACCCGACCATGAACACCAACGGCAACCCGCCCGTGGCGTTCAGCCCCACCCTCTATTACGGAAACCTGGATACCTACGCCGCCAGCGGCGGCGCCATTGGGCCCAGCGGCATCAACAACCTGCTCGGCTACAATAGCCCGGCCACTACCGTGAACTGGAGCTTCGGCATCCAGCAGCAAGTCAAGAATATGGCCATCGATGCCTCCTATGTGGGCAGCGCCTCTTACCACTTGATCGCCGGCAAAGATATCAACCCGATTCCGATCGGCGCGCATTTCAACACCGCGTTCCAGGATCCGTCCCAGCCCGGCAAGCCGCTGGCGGACAACTTCCTGCGGCCGTATTACGGTTGGGGCAGCATCACCACCCTCACCAACGCCTACAACTCCAATTACCACTCGCTGCAAGTCAGCGCCCAGCGCCGCTTCACGGGCGGTTTGCAAGTGGGGGCGTCTTACACGTTCTCTAAAGCGCTCGATGTGGCCGATGGCGACACGTCGACCGTCAGCCAGTACTTCGCGCCGCGCTTCCGCAACTACGGACGCGCCGGCTTCGACCGTCCCCAGCAGTTCGTAGCCAACTATGTATACGGCCTGCCCAAGCTCGGCACGAAGATGAACTTCACGCCCGCCAAGTGGGTGCTGGATAACTGGGAAGTTTCCGGCGTCACGTCCTTCATTAGCGGAGCGCCCTTCAACCCGGGTCTCGGCTGGACTAACACGCAGGATCCGACCGGCTCCGCCGAAGGAGCTCGGGTCAACATTGTCGGCCCCTGCCAGGCCGCCGGCACGCACACGTTCTTCCAATGGTTCAACACCGGTATGGCCGCTGCGCCGGCCATCGGCGCCTGGGGCAACCCCAACGTCACCATGGCCAATTTCGGCAACATGGGCGGCGGCAACCAGTGTACGGGCCCCGGCATCAACAACTGGGATCTCTCGATCACCAAGCGATTCCCCATGTTCCGCGAGGGCAAGTTCATTCAGTTCCGCACCGAGATGTTCAACGCTCCCAACCACACCCAGTATTCCGGTGTGAACACCGGCACCAGCTTCAACGCTGCCACCGGTGCTCAGACCAGCCCGACCTATGGTCAGATCAACGGTTCGCGAGCAGGACGCACCATCGCCCTGTCGGCAAGAATCAGTTTCTGATCTTGCACTAACAACAGGCGCCGGCGGAACTCCGTCGGCGCCCGTTGTGTTTTTGGCCTCTCTTCTGTGCGTTGAAAGAGTATTCTTCCCGCTTCGAGAACGGCTATAGTTGAGGCATGTTGCACCGTACCGGGGTCCTCGTGCTGGCAATCGCCGCGACCACCGCCGCCCCCGGCCAACCGATCGACCGCGCCACCGGCATCGAAGCCTTCGAAAAGGTCTGGACCACGGTTCGCGACAAACACTGGGACCCCCAACTGGGCGGCCTGAATTGGCAGGCCGTGCACGACGAACTGCGCCCCAAAGTCGAAGCCGCCGAATCCGCCGATGCCGTTCGCGAAATCCTCAACGACATGGTGGGACGCCTGAAGCAGACCCACTTCGGCATCTTTCCCGCGGCCGTCTACCATGACCTCGATGCCTCCGCGGACGGCGACGCCAATCCCGGTATCGACCTCCGCATCCTGGAGGGTCGCGCAATCGTTACCGCCGTCGATGAAGGTTCGCCCGCGGCCGCAAAGGGAGTCAAGCCCGGCTGGGAGATCCTGCGCATCGGCGATGCGGAAATCGCTCCGGTAGTAGCGCGAATCCAGGAACAGTTCAAGGGCTCGACCCTGCTCGATCTCCGCCTCAGCCGCTCGGTCCTGGCTCGCCTCCAAGGCACTGCAGGCTCCGCCGTCTCCCTGAAATTTCTGGATGGCGGCGACCGCAAAGTCTCCATGGACTTCGAGCGCGCGGCCCCCCGCGGAAAGATCGTCCGCATGGGCAACCTGCCGCCGTCCACCGTATGGAGTGAGTGGCGCCGGTTGCCGCAGAGTATCGGCCTCCTGCGATTCAATGTCTTCCTGGATCCCGAAGGGCTCGCCAAAACCATGGAAGCGGCCATTAAAGGATGCAGCGACTGTCGCGGCTTCATCATCGATTTACGCGGCAACCCGGGCGGCATCGGCGGCCTCGCCATGGGTGTCGCCGGATGGTTCACCTCCCAGACCGGCCTGCAGTTGGGCACCGAGTACCTGCGCGGCATCACGCTCAAGTTCGCGATCTTCCCCCGTCCCGAACCCTTTCGCGGACCGCTGGCCGTGCTGGTGGATGGCTGCTCCGCCTCTACCGCAGAGATCCTGGCCGGCGGCCTGAAAGACATCGGGCGCGCCCGCCTCTTCGGCACACGCACCGCAGCCGCCGCGCTGCCCTCCATCATCGAGCGGCTGCCCAACGGCGATGGATTTCAGTACGCCATCGCCAACTACATTTCGCAGGGCGGCCAACCGCTGGAAGGGATCGGCGCGATTCCCGACGAGGAAGTTCGTCTCACCCGGCGGCAACTCCTTGAAGGCAAAGATCCCCCTCTCGACGCCGCCGTGGTGTGGATACAAACGCAAAAACCAGGAGGTACATCACGATGAACCGCTCCCTTGGAACCCGCAGTCTGAAACTCGCCCTGGCCCTGACTTTCGCCGGCGTTCTGGCCGCGGCCGCCGACCTGCCCAAAGGCGAAGCCCTGCTCGACAAGTACATCGAGGTCACCGGAGGCAAAGCCGCGCACGCGAAGATCCACAGCGATATGACCACCGGCACCATGGAATTCAAGGCGATGGGCCTCAAAGGCAAAATCACCACCTATGGCGCCGAACCCGATAAGAAGTACTCCGAAGTACTGCTTGACGGTATGGGCAAAATGCAGGAGGGCGTCAATGGCGATGTCGCCTGGAGTCTCTCCGCCATGCAGGGCCCACGCGTCAAGGAAGGCGATGAAAAGTCCGAGACAATCCTGCAGTCCAAGTTTAATGCCGATCTGAACTGGCGGGATCTGTTCAAGACCGCGGAGACCGTTGGGGTAGAGACGGTCGACGGCAAGGAGTGTTACAAGGTCGTGCTCACACCAAAAACCGGTAGCCCGAGCACCAGATGGTTCGACAAGGACTCGAATCTGCTGGTCAAACTGGCGATGACCTCCAAGAGTGCTATGGGCGAGATCCAGTCCGAAATGGTAGTCAGCGATTATCGCAAAGAAGGCGACATACTTCTGCCGCATAAGATGATCGTGAAGGCCGGCCCCATGGAATTCGTCGCCACCGTGGATACCGTGCAACACAATCCCGAAATCCCGAAGGACAAATTCGACATCCCCGACGAGATCAAGGCGCTGCTCAAGAAGCCGTAGTCGCGGAAGCTAACTCACTGCCTTCTGGTGAAACTTTCTTAGTCCCACATACAGCAGCACGATATCGATCACTACCAGCGCGCCGATCACGATCATCGTATTGATATGCGACACCTGCGGGACCAGAGCCCCGCGCAGTCCCTCGCTGGCATACACCAGCGGGTTCACCAGTACCGCCACCTGCAAAATGGGGAACGAATTCAGCGCGCTCCACGGATAGTAGGCGCAGCCGAACATCATCATCGGAGCCAGCACCAAGCTGAACATCAGGCCGATCTGCGTCTGCCCCACGCTGCAACCCAGCGCCAGCCCTCCCGCCGATGAAAACAGCGCTACCAGCAGCGCCACCAGCAGGAACTCGAACGGTCTGCCGAAATCGAGCTGGACCCCCGACCCCATGATCAGCCACGCCGCCGGAATCACCACCAGCCCCGCCACCATCGCCTGAATCATCCCGGCCACTATCTTCTCAACAGCCAGCCAGCCAATCTCAATCGGCGCCAGCAACCGGTCCTCAATTTCGCGGGTGAATTGAAACTCCGTAATCAGCGGCATCGCCACGGCCTGTACCCCGGCCAGCACCATGCTGATCGCCATCACGCCCGGCAATAGGATGCTCTTGTAGGCGGCCGGCATCATGCCGCTGCTGGTCATCACCTTACCGAAGACGAACGTGAACAACAGCGGCTGCAGCAGGTTCTGCGCCAGCGTGGGGAGCAGATTGCGGCGGGCGACGTGCCCGTCGCGCGACAGCAGGGCGAAAAACGTTTTCCAGTTCAATCTCGCAAGCTCCTTCCGGTGTGGTGCAGAAACAGCGTCTCCAGGCTCGGCTCGGAAATATGTACGTCGCGCAGTTCGATGCCCGCTGCCTGTGCCGCACTGACCGTCGGCCCGATCAATGGACCGCCGCGGTCGGCATACACGTCCGCCGAGGAATTGTCCGCCGATCGCACCTCCGTTACCCCCGGCAGCTTCCGCAATTGAGCCAGCAGTTCTTCCGTCACGCGGTCGAAGCGCAGGCGCAACAGGTAGCCGCCCGGAATCGCGCCCTTCAGTTCCGCGGGCGAGCCTTGCGCGATGATACGGCCGTGATCGATGATCGCCAGCCGCTCGCACAGCGCGTCCGCCTCGTCCATATAGTGCGTGGTCAGCACGATCGTCTTGCCCAGCTTGTTGTAGTCGCGAATGATCTCCCACAACAGCAGGCGCGTCTGTGGATCCAGCCCGGCGCTGGGCTCGTCCAGAAACAGCACTTCGGGATCGTGCATCATGGCGCGCGCGATTGACAGCCGCTGCATCATGCCGCCGGAGAACGTGCGCACCATGTGCGTGGCGCGGTCCACCAGCTTAAACTTCTCCAGCAGTTCGTCGGCGCGCCGCTCGCGTTCGCGCGCGGCCTGCCCGAAGTAGGCCCCGTGGAAGGTCAGGATCTCTCGCGCCGTGAGCGCAAAATCGAGGTTGGGCCGTTGCGGCACCACGCCGATCAGCCGCTTGGCCTTTACCTGCTCCAGCCAGACGTCGTAGTCGCCGATGAACGCGCGCCCGCTGGTGGGTTGTGTGCGCGTTGTCAGCACTCCGATGGTGGTCGACTTTCCCGCGCCATTGGGCCCGAGAAGCCCGAAGATCTCGCCCGCCCGAATCTCGAAGGAGACCCCGTCCAGCGCCACCAACTCGAACTTCTTCGGCCCTTTCTCCTTTTTCGCGGAGCGCACTGGAGTGAAGGAAAAGCCGCCTCCGCGCCCCGCCATCGGCGGAGGAGTGTCATACACCTTACGCAGATTCTCGATACGGATTCCGATTCCCATCCAGGACCCTGTCCCCGTACTGGTGGGGCAAGCCGTTTGGCCTGCCTCTTCCCGCAATTCTAATCGCCCGCCCGGCTCAGCCGCTGTAGTTCTTCTTCAATCTGCCGGTTGACGTTGCCGCCGGAGAATTCTGCCGCCACGCGGATCGCATTTTTGATCGCGTTGGCGTTGGAAGATCCGTGTCCGATGATGCACCCTCCGCGCACGCCAAGCAGCGGAGCTCCGCCGTACTCGGTATGGTCCAGGCGCTTTCGGAAACTGGTGAGCGCCGTCTTGGAAAGCGCGTACCCGATCTTCCCGCTGATCGTCGCCTCCAGCGATTCACGCAGCAGCTTTTTGAACATGTCCACCAGCCCCTCGCTCACCTTAAGCGCTACGTTGCCGGTGAAACCGTCGCACACAATCACGTCCACGTTGCCCGCATAGACATCGCGCCCTTCCACGTTGCCGATGAAATTGATGTGGAGGCTCTTCAGTATGGGCCACGCGGCGCGCGTCAGGTCGTTGCCCTTGTGTTCTTCTTCCCCGATCGAGAGGATGCCCACGCGCGGACTAGGCCGGTGCAAAATGTTACGCGAGTAGATTTCACCCATGATGGCGAATTGCGCCAACATCTCAGGGGAGCAATCCACGTTGGCGCCGACGTCCACCAACACTACCGGCGTGCCCGCCATTGTAGGGAAGACACCGAGCAGCGCGGGACGTTCCACGCCCGGTACCACGCCTTGCACCATTTTGGCCGTGGCCATGATCGCGCCCGTGTTGCCGGCGGACACAAATCCCTGGGCACACCCATCCCGAACCAGCCGAGAAGCGACGCGCATCGAGCTATCCCGTTTGGACCGCACCGCCTTGGCGGCGCTGTCTTCCATGGTCACGCGTTCGCTCGCGTGTACGATCTCGATCGGAAGCTCACGGTAGCCTTCGTGCTGCTCCAGTTCCCGACGGACCACATCCTGCTGGCCCACCAGGAGGACTTTTACGCCCAAACTCCCGGCGGCTCGAACCGCCCCTTCCACTTCGGCTTTCGGGGCGTGGTCTCCGCCCATTGCATCCAGCGCAATGGTCAGCATGTCAGCGCGGGGTTACTCAGAAACCACTTCGACAACTTCACGACCCTTGTATTGGCCGCATTTGGGACATACACGGTGCGGAAGTTTCGGCTCGTGGCAGTTCGGGCACTCCGAAAGACCGGCTGGCTTCAGCGCATCGTGCGCGCGGCGCGTGCTCGTCCGCTTCTTGGAGTGTCTACGTTTGGGATTCGGCATATCTCTACCTCAACAAATTTCGTCCAGCTACCGCCCTGAAGCCAGGGCTTCACAATATTCAGAGTTCCAGGTCACGGAGCGCGCCCCAGCGATCGTCCACTTCGGGCTTACAATCGCACGCGGTCTCGTTCCGATTCTTTCCGCAACCGGGGCAGATCCCTTTACAGGCCTCGCTGCACACCCGCTGCATCGGCAACGCTAAGAGCACTTGCTCCCGGAGGATTTCCTCCAGTTCCAAGCCGTCTTCGTAAAACCCAATTTCCGCTTCCCCTGCGTCGATCTTGACCTCTTCCTCTTCCGGAACATCCGAGGCGGGCCGGTAGTACAAATCGAAATCGGCTTTCAGCGGATAGCGCACGCGCGCCAGACAACGGTCGCACTGCGCCACTATTTCCACGGTATAACTCCCGCGGACACGGACTTGCCCGCCCGTTTCCGGCAACAACTCGGCCGAACCCTTGGCGTGCAACGGGGAGCTCTGCTCCAGATCCTCACCCGTGAACTCAATCTGCCCGGACTCGAAAATCTTGTCGAAGCTGATCTTACGCAGCTCCAACTCTCTGACACTAAGGAACATGAAGAAAACCTGAATTGCCGGGCAGAACCCCTACATTATAGCAGAGCCATATGCGCGTTCCGCTACATACCGCGAAGTTCCAACCACAGCTTCAACACGTCCTGCGACCAACCCTGCCAGTCCGTGACGAAGCACACTCGCACTAGCATATGCTAGACATAGTCGTTGTGGTCATCTTCACGGACAGTGCACACAAACACGGCTTTCAGGAAGAGGACATGTCGTGTTTCACATGCGGGCGATGAGCCCCGGGAAAAGCAGAGATTCAGGAAAAACCGATGAGAACGCCAAAAGCAAAAAGCGAGGCAGCCAGAATCCGATTGCCGCGAAAGACCGCCAGTCACGCGGAATTGGCGGATTTCTTCGACCGTCACGATGGGGTCGACCTGTTGGAACAAGGCATCATGGAGGTCGACCCGGACCATGAGGATCTGGAGCGCATGCTGCTCGAATACTGGAGCCAGCCGAATACCAAGCAGTTGAATATTCGAATCCCGGCGACAGCCAAACGCATGATCGAGCGGCTAGCCAGGCGCAAGACAGTCGAAGCCTCCACACTCGTAAGGATGTGGGTGATCGAATGCATGCGCCGGGAAGCGATGCAGCCCTGAAAAGGGCAACTGCTTGCGCTGCCTGAAGGCCTTACCCCCGCCGCGCCGAATCGATCTCCCCAATCTCCTCCGCCGACAACTGGAATTCCAGCGCGCCCGCCACTCCCGCCGCTTGTTCGGCGCTCCGCATCCCGACAATCGCCGCCGTCACCGCCGGATGCCGCAGCACCCACGCGATCGCCACTTCTCCCGCGGACCGTCCGTGGCGCCCACCGATCTGTTTCATCAACTCCGCCAGCGCCAAATTCCGCGTCAGTTGCGGTTCCTGGAATGCCGGCGCCCGCCGGCGGAAATCGTCTTCCGGCAGCCCCGCTACTCGCTCGCGTGTCATCTTGCCGGTCAGCAGCCCCGACTTCATCGGCGAATACACGATCACGCCGATCCCATGCTCCTGGCAGTACGGCAGGTGCGTGTCCTGCACTTCCGGGGAAACCGCCGAGTAGGGCGGCTGCAGCGACGTCACCGGCGCGATCGCCCGGCACCGCTCCAACTGAGCCACCGTAAAGTTGGAGACACCGATCCAGCGCACCTTGCCTTCTTCCTTCAGCCGCGCCAGCGTCTCCCAGCCCTCTTCCACATCTTCCTCCGGTTCCGGCCAGTGGATCTGGTACAGGTCGATCGCGTCCAGCTTGAGCCGGCGCAGGCTGTCCTCGCACTCTTTGCGTATCGAATCGCGCTTCAGTACTTTCTGAATCTCGCGCTTCTCGTTCCACGTCCGCTCGCACTTCGTAAACACGTAGGGCTTATTCGAGCGCCCGGCCAGCGCGCGCGCCACCACCTCCTCGGAATGCCCGAGTCCGTAGACCGCGGCCGTATCGATCCAGTTCACCCCGTGATCCAGCGCCGCGTGGATCGCGGAAATCGACTCGTCATCGTCCTGGGGCCCCCACGCGAACGCCCATCCGCCGCCGCCCATCGCCCACGCGCCGACGCCGATCCGGGTCAACTCCATATCGCTATTGCCAAGCCGTTTTTTCTGCATCTCTTCTACAATAACGAAGTTGACCAATCTCGCAAGACCCCGCGCCGTGGTCATCGGCTCCGGACCCAATGGACTCGCCGCTGCCATCGTCCTGGCGCGCGCCGGTCACGCCGCTACCGTCTACGAAAGCGCGCCCACCGTCGGCGGCGGCGCGCGCTCCGCCGAATTGACCCTGCCTGGATTCGTCCACGATATCTGCTCCGCCGTGCATCCCCTCGCCGTCTGCTCTCCGTGCTTCGAACAGTTCCCCCTTTCGGAGCACGGCCTTGAATGGGTCCATCCCGAGGCGCCCCTCGCTCACCCTTTCGACGACGGAACCGCCGCTGTCCTGGAGCGCTCAATCTCGCGTACCGCATCCAATCTGGGCAGCGACGGCGAAGCTTGGCGAGCGCTTTTTGAACCCCTCGCCGACGCCTGGCCCCGCGTCCGCCAAGACGTTCTGTCGCCCCTCGGAGTGCCGCGCTATCCCTTCCTGATGGTGAAATTCGGCATGGCTGCCCTCCCCCCCGCGCGCCGCCTGGCGGAAACGCGTTTTCGCGGGACTGCCGCGCGCGCCCTCTTCGCCGGCATGGCGGCGCATTCCACTCTTCCCCTTGAAGCCCCCCTGAGCGCGGCCATCGGACTCGTGCTCGGCGTCTGCGCGCACACTGCCGGATGGCCCTTTCCGCGCGGCGGAGCGCAACGTATCTCCGACGCTCTGGCCGGCTACCTGCGCTCGCTCGGCGGCGAGATTCGAACCGCCTCGCCCGTGACCTCCCTGCCCGACGCACCCGTGGTGATGTGCGATGTTACACCGCGGCAGATGCTCGAACTCGCCGGCGACCGTTTTCCAGCGCCGTTTCGCAACGCACTCGCCCATTATCGTTATGGTCCCGGCGCCTTCAAAGTGGATTGGGCTCTCGATGGCCCTATCCCCTGGCGCGCTCCCGCTTGCGCTCGCGCCGCCACCGTACATCTCGGCGGCACGCTTCGGGAGATCGCCGCCTGGGAATCGCACCACACCGGTCCACCCTTCGTCCTGCTGGTGCAGCACACCCTCTTCGACGCCACTCGCGCGCCCGCCGGCCAACATACCGCCTGGGCCTACTGCCACGTGCCCAACGCATGCACCACGGATATGTCGGACGCCATTGAAGCGCAGGTCGAGCGTTTTGCGCCTGGCTTCCGCCGCCGAATCCTGGGACGCCACGTGTTCAACCCCGCCGGCATGGAGCGCCACAATCCCAATCTGATCGGCGGCGATTTCAATGGAGGCGCCATGGATCTGGCACAGTTTTTTCTCCGCCCGACGCGCCGGCTCTACCGCACACCGCTCCCTGCCGTCTGGTTCTGCAGTTCTTCGACGCCTCCCGGTGGCGGAGTCCACGGAATGTGCGGTTTTCACGCGGCCTCTAAATTTCTCAAAAGCGGCCGATGAGTACGTTATGAATGTAATGAACGCCGCACTGGGCGGCATGCAAATTGCCCAGAGCTCGTTTGCGAGGACGGCGCAACGTATCGCCGATGCCTCAACCCAATCGTCTAATCAGTCCCAGGGCCAACGGGAAGATTCGGTCGAACTCAGCACCCAGGCAGTCGCCCTGCTCGCCGACCGCAATCAGTTTCAGGCCAGCGCCCAGGTGTTCCACGCCGGGGACCAAATGCAGAAAAAGCTGCTCGATCTAATGGCCTGAGAAAGACAGGCATCCTGGCCTGTCCTTCCCTCAACCCTTGATCAACATCACCGCCGTCGGCAGTTTCTCCGCCGACACGCTAATCGCCGCCTGACCCTTCTTCATCCGCGCCCTTGTGATCGCGCGGCCATTGTACAGCTCCACTTGCCGCGAGCCGGTCGACGTCCCCAGATTCTGCATCAGCTCGCCATCCCCGGCAATCGCGAAACGCACCGCATTGCGCGCGTCCAGGCACAGCACGCCCTTGCCGTCCATCAGCCGCGCCTCCACCGTCACCACATCGCCTTCGCGCGCCGTCTCTTCCACCACGAACTTCGCCGCCTTCTCCCACTTCTCCGTCTGGTAGCGGAACCGCACCTCGTCGGACACCTGCGCCGCGCCCTTCTTCGCCACCACCCGCAGATGATTCTCGCCCGCCTGGAACGCCACCATCCAGCGCAATCCCGCGCATGGGAAGTCCTGGCTATTTCTCTGCTTCACGCCGCACGATTTTCCGTTCAAAAACAGCTCGGCCGACGCGCAGTTGGAATACACCTTCACCATCTTCTGCTCGCCGGCTGCCCCCCATCGCACCGGCCAGGTGTGTCCATAGATCCGCGCCATCGGCTTCTCCGCCCAGTAAGACTGGAAAACGTAATAGCCTTCCTTGGGCGTCAGATCGCGCTCCACCACGCCTTTCTGATTCATTCGCGGGACCGGGTTTTCGGGCCGCAGCGGCGTCGAGAAATCCTTGAACACCCACATCGCGCTGCCCGCCAGGAAATCCATCGTTTCCTGCTCCTTCAAATGCCAGTCGAACAGATTGCAGATGTAAGTCTCGCTCCAGTCGCCATCTTTCGACGCCCGCGTCTGGCCGCCCGTCAGCAGGTACGCCCGATCCTTCTCCTCCACGCCCTGACCGGTCGCGATCTTGGCCAGGATCGTGTCCGGGTCCTCGGAATGCCGCCGCGCGTGGCTGTCGCCGCCCCACTCGATGTGCAGCATCCGGTCCACCTTCTTAGCCTCCTTCTCGGTGGACGCCTTATACTCCGTGTACCGCCCGCTGTACCAGCCCGCCCAGATCGAGGGCGAGTAAACATCCGGCACGTCGGCCGCGAACGGACATCGCCGGATCGCCGTCATCCGCGACGGGTCGGCCTTATGCGCGATCTCGTTCAGCTCGATCATGAAGGCGCGCACCCCCTTCTCGTCGAAGACCTCGAAATCCCCGGGCCAATCGTTTTCGTTGCCCAGGCCCCAGAACGCCACCGACGGATGATTGCCATGCTGGTCGATCATGTTACGCAACATGCGGCGCGCCTGCTCGCGATACTGCTCGCCGCCCACTCCGCCGCGACACCACGGAATCTCTTCCCACACCACCAGGCCCAGCTCGTCGCAGCATTCCAGCGCCAGCCGCGAACCTTGATAGTGCCCCAGACGGATGAAGTTGCAGCCCATCTCCTTCACCATCTGGAATTCTTTGCGGATCAGGTCATCGGTCAGCGCCGCCGCCAGTCCGGCGTGGTCCTCATGCCGCTGTGTGCCGCGCAGGAACAGCTTCTCCCCATTGATCTTGAAACTTCCGTGTTTGGGAAATTCGAACCACCGCAAGCCGAAGCGTTGCTCCACCTGCTGCTCGCCGTGCGTGCTCTTCAACGTCACGCTGCAGCGATACAGATTGGGCGTCGCGGGCGACCACAGTGCTGGAGCGTCCACCGCGAATGCCGCCAATTCCTGCGTTCCCGTCCACGCTGCCAGCGATTTTGACGACGTGTGCACCACCTTGCCTGCCCCATCGGTCACGCGCGTCTCCACCTGCACCGTGTCCTTCAGCCCCGTCGGATTGTACAGGCGCGCTTTCACGGACACCGACGCCTTGCCCGGCGCCGTCATGCTGTGCACCTGCACATGCTCCACACAGATCGCTGGCGTGTAGGCCAGATTGACGTGGCGGTAAAGTCCGCCATAGCGGTTGAAATCGCTCAGGTCGGACGGGATCATCTCGGGGTTGCGCGAATTGTCGCACAGCACCGCCACCTGCACCTGCCCCTTGGCGTCCGGACGTTTGACCGCGTGCGTCGCGGCCTCCGTGATGTCGAGCGTGAATTCGTCGTATCCGCCCACGTGCCGCCCCACGCTCTCCAGTCCGACGAAAACCTCGCTCTTCTGCCCTGCGCCTTCGAAATGCAGCAGCGTGCGCCCGTTCGCGAACGGATTTTGTGCGGCGAAACTCGTGCGGTACCACCCTGGTCCTTCGTAATACGCATGGTCCGGGTCCACCGCGTCCCAGGCATTGAAACAGTGGGGCATGGCGACCGCGTCCCAAGTGACGTTATCGCTCGCCGCTTTGCCGCGCCAGACTTCCCAGACACCGCCAAGTTGTCCGCGATAATGCTCCCAACCGCCCGTCAAACGGCGCACCGCCGGTTCGGCAGCGCCCGACGCCGGGGAGGAAGAGGTTAGCACCGCTCCCGCGATCACGGCGGAAGCCGTCTGCAATAGCTCGCGGCGCGTCAGCCCCGCGCCGGATTCGTTTCGGATACGCATATCTGCTCTGATTGTAGCGGACACAGGTGGGACAGACCATCGTCTTTCGTGGTCTGTCATTCTTGCCTATATCATGCCTGCCTGTATCACGTGGCGCACAGGGCAGACCACCTACCCCCGCCAGGCCACGCCCACATTCAACTTCTTCTTCGCGTATTCGAAGCTCCGCTCCAGGTCGATCCGCTGCTGCTCTCTCAGCGCATCGTCCATCACCGCGGCCCTCTTCCCCGGTACGTCCTCAATCACCATCGCCCCCATGAACGGGTGACCGCTCTTCGCCAACGCCACGAAGCGCGCGAACTCCCACGCCGGCATCTTCGGAAACGCCTTCCAGAAATCCGCCTCCAGATACGACAACATTCGCGGCGGCCGCCCCGTAATAATCTCCAGTTGCATCGACGAATGCGGGCACAGCCGGCGAAACTCCCGCACGAAGCGCGCCAGGTCCACATTGCCGTCGCCCAGCGCCACCCACTGTCCCGCCGCGCCGCGCGCGTCCTCGAAAACCACCGAATCGCGCACGTGCGTCGTCACCACATACGGCGACAGCGTCTCCAGCGTCACGAACGGGTCTTCCACACACCAGATCGGATTGCCCGTGTCCAGGCACGCCGCCACCAGGTCCTTGCCCGATTCTTCAATAATCGTCTTCACTTCCCGCGCCTGCATGTCGCCGGAATGATTCTCCAGCGCGATCCGCACATCCAGGTCCATCGCCTCCGCACGCACCGACCGGAACGCCTTGATCGTGTTCTCCATGTGCGCCTCGATCGGCAGCGGCCCCAGTCTGTCTTCGCTCGAACCCATGTAGCAGCGCATCGATTTCGACCCGACCGCCTTCGACACCTTCAACCCCTCGATCAGTTGCTGCCGCGCCGGCGGACCGTTCTTATTGAACGCTTTCGACGATTCGCAGATGCAACCCATCCCGCTATCGATCGAAATGCCCAACTCCCGCGCCCTGTCCTTTACCTTCTGCAGGTTTTGCGGCTCCAAAGGTCCGTAGTCGCCCAGCGCCGAAAACTGGATCGTGTCCAGCTTCAGTCCGGCCGCGTAGTCCAGGAGTTGCGTGCCCTTCCATTTGAAGGCGCGCAGCGAGTAGGTGTCGAAGCCCAGTTTGACCGGTGACTCCTCCGCCGCCGCGGCCGTCATCGCCGCCGCCGCCGGCAAGGTCTGTAAGAAGGTTCGTCGCAGCATGTTGCTACTGTAACTCAACGCCCTCCGCTTGGCATCCTCCTTGCTTATGTATCGGGATGAACGGCAAAAGTGCTTGTAGTTCATGGATTTCGAGGTGGTGGGCGTGCCGATTCTGCACACCGGTGTGACGCTGGGGCATCATACGGTGCCCGTGCAAAGCCTTGCTATAATTGATGGTTCAAGAAACAGACTTTCAGGTCCAACGACATTGCGCATGAAGTGTATTTCCATATTCTTAATTTCGGCGGCCACAGTATGCGCCGCTGACTTCACCACGGGACAGGCCGCGAGGCTGGTGATCGGACAGTCTACCTTCACCTCCCAGGATTCCAATTCGAGCGACACCATCCTCGGCGCGGCCAGTGGCCTGGCTTATGCCGGCGATACCCTGTTTGTCGCCGATTCGAATCGCGTCGGAGCCTCGCCTACCAATCACCGCGTGCTGCTCTACCAGAACCTCTCCGGCCAGCTGCCCAGGCCTACGGACCCGCTGAGCTACAACAGCCCGTGTCCGGTCTGTGTCGGCCAGGCGACGGTCGTGCTGGGCCAGCCGAATTTCAGCACCACCACTCTCAACCTCGCGGCCACCACCACTACCCTGCGCCTTCCCACTGCCGTGGCCTCCGATGGCGTCCACCTGGTCGTCGCCGACACCGACCACAACCGCGTCCTCATCTGGAACCGTATTCCCACCACCAACAACGCCCCCGCGGACGTCGTCGTCGGCCAGCCGAACTTCACCAGCGCCACCGTGCCCGGCAATACCCCGAGCGCCAAGTCCATGCGCGGCCCGCAGGGAGTGTGGATTCAAAACGGCCGCCTCTATGTGGCCGACACGCAGAACAATCGCGTCCTCATCTTCAATAAAATCCCCACTGCCAACGCCACCGCCGCCGACGTCGTACTCGGGCAGCCCAACATGACCACCTTCGTGGAACCCGACCTGACCCAGCAGACCAACAACGCCACCGCCAGCGTGCTGCTTAACCCCGTCTCGGTCACCTCCGATGGCGTCCACCTGTTCGTCACTGACCTGGGCTATAACCGCATCCTCATCTGGAACTCGATTCCCACCTCCAACGGCGCCGCCGCCGATGTGGTCGTCGGCCAGCAGGACATGACCAGTTCGACCGCTAATAACGCATTTACGATCAGCCCCACCGATACCACTGTGCCCCCGGTAGAGACTCCCGCAATGTGCGCCGTCTCCAACGGCGTGGACGTCAACAACAACCCCACCTATCCGTCTTACTGCAATTCGACCGTGAATTTCCCCCGCTTTGCGCTGGCGGCGGACAACCGTCTGTTTATCGCCGATGGTGGCAACGACCGTGTTCTGGTGTTCAACCAGATTCCCACTACCAACGGCGCTTCGGCAGACCTCGTGATCGGCGAGTCCCTGGATACCGCCAACTCCACCGGCACCGTTACCCAGGCTTCCGACGCCGCCGATTCGCTGCGCACCCCCATGTCGCTGGCCTGGGACGGCACCAACCTGTACGTCAGCGACGCCTACAACCGGCGCATCACCGTCTATTCGATGGGCGCGAACACAGTGCCCTACGCCGGCGTGGTCAACTCCGCCAGCATTGATATTGTGGCCAAAGGCACTGTCACCTTCACTGCAACCATCGCGAGCACCGTAACCACACCTCCCATCCCGCCACCCGGCGTCCAGGCGGGAGATCTGATCGATATCAACGTCGGCGGCACCAGCACCACTACGACCACCGGCAGCGCGACCACTACCACTACAATCACCGGCGGCGCCGACTACAAATACACCGTGCTGGCTACCGACACTGTCAGTACCATCATCACCGCGCTGGTGAACCAGATCAACGCCGCCAACAGCGGCGCGGGCGATCCCAACGTCTACGCTACGGGCGATCTGGACACCGGGGTCCTGCTGCTCACCTCGCGCCTCGCCGGCATCAAAGGCAACAATACTACGTTTTTTTGCACGATCACGCCGGTTTCCACAGCCACCACCGCGGGCATCACGGGAACTACCAGCGGAGCGAATCTTTCCGGCGGCGGAGATGCCGCGTCGCTGGCGCCGGGCACGATCGCGCAGGTGCAGGGCACCAATCTCTCGTACCATACTGCCTCGGCCGACACCACCCAGCCCAATCTGCCCACCACACTCGGCGGAACCCAGGTCTATTTCAATGGCATCCCGGCGCCGCTCATGATGGTCTCGCCCACCGCGATCAATGCGCAGATTCCCTGGGAACTCGGCAATACCACCAGCATCAACGCCTACGTTCGCTCGGTGGCCGATGACGGTACCGTGATGGTGACGACACCCGTCGCGGTGAGCATCGTGACGGCCAACCCCGGGATCTACGCCAAGCCGGGCACCAACCCGTCGGTTGGCTTGGTGTATCACGGTTCGAACAGCGCTACCGGCATCGTGTCGGTGGACGGAACCGCTACCGCGGGAGACACCGCGACGGTCGGCATCGAAGACCGCGTGTACACCTACACCGTGCAGAGCGGCGACACCCTGACCGGCATCCGCGATGCGCTGGTCAACCTGATCAACCAGGATCCCAAAGTTACCGCGGCTCCCTCGGGCGAGTTCCAACGCATCATCCTGACGGCGCGTGTACAGGGCCCGGACGCCAACGGTCTGCCGTATACCGCAACCGCCAGTTCATCCGCCACCGTCATCATGACCGCGATCGGTACCTCCCTGTGCTGCGCCTCCGTGGCAGGCGCTCCGGTGACTGCGAACAACCCGGCCGTGCCTGGCGAACTGGTTTACGTTTATGCCACCGGGCTCGGCGTGCCCGTGCTCAACGATGGCAATAAGGACTTGATCCAAACCGGCGCACAGTATCCTGTCGACGGGCCGGTAACCACTCCAGCCAGTTTCGTGAACGCGATTGCGGGCGGGAAAACGGCGGATGTGATCTCGGCGACCCTTCTGCCCGGCAGCGTCGGACTGTACCAGGTCCTACTTCATCTCAATCCCGATCTTCCGACCGATCTCTACTCGCAGCTCACCATCGCCCAGGATGTCTTCGTGAGTAACATCGTCACCGTGCCGATTGTGACCCAATAGTTTACGGCAGCGGCGTCGTCTTGACAGCCTGCCTGAGCCTGGCGATGGTGGCTTCCACCTCTTCGAGCTTGGAGGGAATCCCGCCCGAGATAATCTTGGGATCGCCGGTGGTGATCAGCACGTCGTCTTCGATTCGTACGCCAATGCCTTTGTACCTCTCGAACACGGGGCGGATTGCCTCCGCGAACCTTTCCATTTCCGGCGTCTTGGGAAGGTTTTCCAGCGCGTCGGGGCGGAAGTAGAGCCCGGGCTCCACCGTGACCACCATGCCGGGCTGGAGTTCGCCGGCGCCTGGATCGTGCACGTTCAGGCCGATGCCGTGGCCAATCCCATGGTTAAACCAGATGCGCATCTGGGCATCGTTCTTAGGGTCTGTGATCAGGCCTAGTTTGAAGAGACCCTGCTTGAAGACCTCTGTCGCGGCGCCCTGGACGGAATCGCGCGTGCCGTTCATGGCGTGCCCCGGCTTGGCCATGGCGAACCCGGCCTGCTGCGCTTCCCAGACCAGGCGGTAGATCTCCGCCTGCTCCTTGCTGAACTTGCCGCTGACGGGGATCGTCCGCGTGACATCCACGCTGTACTGGTCGAACTCGGCGGCGTCGTCCATCAGCAGAAGATCGCCGGCCTTCATCGTGTCCTTGTTGGATTCGTAGTGGAGGGTGGTCGCGTTGTTGCCGGAGCCCACGATGCACGGGTAACCCCAATGGCCGTTGCGCCGCAGGAACGTGAATTCGAACTGCGCCTGAATTTCGTACTCGGGCGTGCCCGGCGCGGCCACGGCGTAGGCACGCTGAAACGCTTCGGCGGTGATATCCACGGCGTGCTGCAAGATCTCGATTTCGCGCGGCGATTTCACGCGGCGCAGGTTGGCGAAGATCGTAGTGGCGTCCTTGATGTTGATGCCCGCACCGACCGAAGCGAGTTTGCCGGCAAACTCCTGCTCACGGCGGTACTCGACATCGTTGGGCCGCGCAGGCAGAACCATGTAGAGCTGCAGTTCCTGTCTACCGGCGTCGGCGATTGGCCTGGCGAAGTCATTGGCCCAGTCCGGCGTGTCGGTCGGCGTAGCGTTCGCCGCGCCTCCGCGCCCGCCGCGGCCTCTTCCTGTGCCTTCCGGGACCGTAAGGATCTGGCGGGCTCGCGGAACCAGTGTGCTGAAGAACCCGTTGAACTGGCCGGTTTCGAAGACGTCCTGGATCCCGGACGTTTCCCGGGCCTCGGCGGCTGTGATCATATGGCCGGTCCAGGTTTCCTGCGCGGGGACCGGACGCGGGATGAACACCATCTCGCGCATCTTACCGGCGCCCGGCGCGAGTACCAGCGTGGCGCCCGGTTGCGTCAGTCCGGTCAGGTAGAAGAAATCGTTTTCCTGGCGGAAGGGCCAGTCCACATCGTTCGCATAATTGCGCGGTTCGGCGGCGTAAAGCACGAGCACGGAATGATCGCCGATCTGCTGCATCAGGGCCTTACGGCGCGCGGAGAGATCTGCCACCCGGTCGCGCTGCCAGGAGGCGGGCGGCGGCGGAGCGACCTTCCAGACACCCGTATCGGCAGCGAGGGCTGCGGTGGCCAGGGCGAGAGAATAAAGAAGCTTCGAGAACTGCATACACCTCCCAAGCGCGGATTTTCCATTATAGACACGGCGGGCTGCGCTGCTCGGGCTCAGACCTGTGCGATATCGGTCCGTCCGATATCTTCACCGACGAATAAGAGCGGCATGCCGGCCACCGATGCGATGGCATACGACATACAGTCCCCGAAATTCAATGCGGCGGGATGGCGGCCCCGTCCGAATCGGATGAAGGCCGTTGCAGCGGCGTCGAGGTGCTCCTGGTTGAACGGTACAACCTCCGTATCCAGGCGGCGCAGAAAAGCGAAAAGCAGGGGACGGGCATCCTGGCCAAGGCGCGCGGTCAACACCATGGCGCTTTCGAGCAGAGTGGGGACTCCCACGACCACCACATCAGCGGCGTCGATCCGATCCATCAGGCCTTCGTGCCCGGGCTCCCGCAGATGAATTGCGACGATGGCCGAACTATCCAGGACCATTGCCTCAGTAGCCTTCCGGTCCATAACCCAGGATCTGGTCTTCTTCCCCGCGACTCATCACCCGCCCCAACTCGTTTGGCGGCACCATCGGCCACACATTCTGTTCCATGTACTCGCGCAGGCTCTTCCGCCCGCCGGGCTTGCCGGTGCGGGCCTGTAGTCGGGCCCGGCGTTCCACCAATGCGCGCCTGATGGCTTCCGTCTTGGTTTCGTGAGCTAAAGTGGCTACTTCCAGCGCCAACTTCTCAACCTCGGGATTCTTGATACTTAATGCCATGATAGAAAGGTGCCTATATTCTACCATTCTACCTTTGGGGGTCAAGACCGGTAACCCCGCCCGCAGCCCGTGCGCCATTGAATAGTTTGCTATCCTCAAACACTTAAAGCCCTATGAAGAAAATACTCCTCGTCGCACCCCTGCTTTTCCTGACCCCGCTTCTGTCCGTCGCCCAGCAGCCGGAGAAGGTCGATCTCGCCACGATTCATCGAATTAAGGAAGAAGCCCTGGGGCGGAATTCCAAGGTTATGGATCACATGTTCTACCTCACCGATGTCAACGGCCCACGTCTGAACAATTCGAGGGGATACCGGGCAGCCGGAGAATGGGCCGTGAAGCGCCTCAAGGAATACGGGCTCTCCAATGTCCACCTGGAGAAGTGGGGACCGTTCGGCAAGGGGTGGAATCTGGAGTTCTATTCGGGACACATGCTGGAGCCCCAGTACCAGCCGATTATCGCCATGCCGCAGGCGTGGACAGCGGGGACCGATGGCGTGGTCAGCGGGAATCCGATTCTGATGACGCCGCAGACGCAGGCGGAACTGGATGCGTTTAAAGGAAAGCTGGCGGGCAAGATTGTGATGATTTCGGCGAAGCGCGATCTGGAGATGTCGACCAAACCGCTGGGCGTTCGCTATACCGACGCCGAACTTCAGGAAATCGAGGCGGCGCAGATCCAGATCCCCGGGTTGTTCGGACGCGGTGGGCGCGGCGGCCCTCCGGGAGCACCGGGCGGCCGTGGCGGCGTCCCAGGCGGCCTCACTCCGCAGGTAATCCAGGCCTTCCTGAAGGCGGAGAAACCGGCGCTGGTCATCCAGATCTCCCCGCGCGGCGACGGCGGCACGCTAATGGGCGGCGGAGCGCAGAATCGCGACGTCACGGACAACGTGCCGACATTGATCATGGCGGCCGAGCACTACAACCGCATCGCGCGCCTTATTGAGCACGAAATCCCCGTGAAGCTGCAATTCGAAATCAAAGTCAGCTTCGACGACGCCGAGCCGTTCAACGTGATCGCGGAGCTTCCCGGCAACGCCAAGAAGGACGAACTCGTGATGGTCGGCGGCCACTTCGATAGCTGGCACTACGGCACCGGCGCCACCGACAACGCGGCGGGCAGCGCCATCGCTATAGAAGTTATGCGCACGCTCAAAAGCCTGAACCTCAACACGGACCGCACAGTGCGCATGGCGCTCTGGGGCGGGGAAGAGGAAGGACTTCTTGGGTCTCGCGCCTACGTCAAGGAGCACTTTGCCGACCCCACCACCATGAAGCCCACCACCGAGCACGAAAAGGTCGCGGGATACTGGAATATCGACAACGGAACCGGCAAGATCCGCGGTATTTACCTGCAGGGCAACGAAATGGTCCGGCCGATTTTCGAGAAATGGCTGGAGCCGTTCAAAGATCTCGGAGCGTCCACCATCACCATTCGCAACACCGGCGGTACGGACCACCTGGCCTTCGACGCCGTTGGGTTGCCGGGATTCCAGTTCATCCAGGACACGATGGATTACGAGACGCGCACGCACCACACCAACATGGATGTCTACGACCGTATACAAGCCACGGACATGATGCAGATGTCGGCGATTGAAGCATCGATGGTGTACCTGACGGCGGTGCGCCCTGAGAAATTGCCGCGCAAGCCGCTGCCTCCCCCACAGCCCGCCGGACGTGGCGGCCGCGGCAGTGCGGCTGGCGCCCCGGCCGCGGGCCGCGGAGGCAACTAGTCGAATCGAGTGGAGGTGAAAGTGAAACGTAATCTGACCGGATTACTTCTGGTCTCCCTGTTGGCGGCGCACACGATGGGCGCCGCCACCTGCGGAGGTCACGGCGACCGCGCCACCATGTTGGTCTCTACCGATTGGCTCGGCCAACACCTGGCGGATAAAAATCTCGTGATCCTGGCAATCGGCCCGCCGGCCGATTACAAGGGACACATCCCCGGCGCCGTTTCCCTGACCCTCGACCAGGTCAGCACGCCAATGGAGATGGGCAAATTGATGCTCGAACTCCCGCCTGTCGAGCAGTTGCACGAAACGCTCTCGAAACTCGGTATCGCCAACGACTCGCGCCTCGTGCTCTACTTGAGCAACGCCAGCGTGCAGTCGATGACCCGAGTCTACCTGACGCTCGACGCCGTTGGATTAGGCCCGAGGACTTCCATTCTCGACGGTGGCATGAAGTCGTGGAAGAGCGAGAATCGGCCCGTGACTACCGAGATCGCTGCCGTCAAACCCGGCAAGCTGGATCTGTGCATGCAAAGTGACGTGATCGCCACCATGGACTACGTGAAGTCCAACATCCGCCACCCGGGCGTGACAATTCTCGATGCGCGCGCCGAGCAGTTCTACACCGGGCAAACCGCGGGCAAGACACACGACGGGCAGGACCAGCGCAAAGGGCACATCCCCGGCGCCGCCAATCTGCGCTTTAGCTCGCTATTCGACGACCAGGGAAAATTCAATTCCTTCGAGAAGTTGAAAACGCAATTCGCCGAAGCCGGCGTGAAGCCCGGCGACAAAGTAGTCTCTTACTGCCACATCGGACAGCAGGCGTCCGTAGTCTACTTCGCCGCGCGCTACCTCGGCTACGATGCCCGCATGTACGACGGCTCCTGGGACGAGTGGAGCGCCCACCCTGAACTCCCCGTAGAACTCTCCGCGAAGTAGTGGTGGGGCGGGCGCCCTCGCCCGCGCGGGTCCCCCTGGAACCGCTTCTTGCCTTAGAAGTTCACAATCGAAGCGAACGACACGGGATCCAAAGCCGCCCCGCCCACCAGCACGCCATCGATCTCCGGCTGCGCCATCAAAATCTTTGCGTTGTCCGGCTTGACGCTGCCGCCATAAAGAATGCGGACCGAGTCGGCCGCCTCCTTGCCGAACTTGCCGCGCACCTGCGCGCGAATCGCGCGATGCGTATCCGCGGCGATTTCCGGTGTCGCCGTCTTGCCCGTGCCAATCGCCCACACCGGCTCATACGCAATCACGATCTTGGCGAACTGCTGCTCCGTAAGCCCCGCGATGCCCTTCTGGAACTGTCCGGCGAGCACCGCTTCCGTGTTGCCGCTCTCGCGATCGGCCAGAAGTTCGCCGACGCAGACGATTGGCGTCAGGCCGAATTCCAGCGCCGCCTGCGTCCGCTTCAGCACGGTCTCATCGGTCTCGCAGAAATACTGGCGGCGTTCGCTGTGACCGATGATGGTGTGGCTGGCGCCCACCGCGACAATCATGGGCCCGGAGATCTCACCCGTGAAAGCGCCTTCCTTCGCCCACCCGATATTCTGCGCGCCTATGCGGATGTTCGAACCCTTGACGGCACAGACGGCCGCCGCGAGATTCGTGAAAGGAGGACAGATCACGATCTCACAGTGCGAGGACTTCTCGACCAGCGGCCGGAATTTCTCGAAGAATGCAGTAGTTTCCGCGGGCGTCTTGTACATCTTCCAATTGCCTGACATGACAGGTGTTCTCATAAGATTTGTCGTAAAAAGCTTTCCCCCGCGACAATCCGCACCCCGAAGTTTTCGGCGGCGGTCTGGCCAATGTCGCTGAGCGTGCCGCGCACGCCAAGGTTCACCCCGGCGCGCACTTTGGGGCCGGAGACCAGCAGCGGTACATACTCGCGGCTGTGATCGGTGGAAGGCGTAGTGGGGTCGCAACCGTGGTCGGCCGTGAACACGGCAAGGTCGCCCTCGCCCAGTCGGCTCTCCAATTCGGGGACCCAGGCATCGAACTCTTCCAGTGCCGCGCCGTATCCTTCCACATCGTTGCGATGGCCGTACTGCTGGTCGAAATCCACCAGGTTGACGAAAATCAGGCCCCGGTCCGTATCTTTCATGGCCTCCAGGGTCTGCGCCATGCCCTCGGTATTGTTTTTCGTCTTCGTGGAATCGACAATCCCGCGGCCCAGGAACACATCGAAAATCTTGCCCACGCCGTGCACCGGAATGCCACGATCGTGCAACTGGTCCAGCAGCATGCCGGGTGGCGGGGGTACTGCGTAATCGTGGCGGTTAGGGGTCCGCACGAAACTGCCGGGCGCGCCAATGAAGGGGCGCGCAATCACGCGGCCTACCTCGTGCGGTCCTTGCAGAATCTCGCGCGCCGTCTCGCACATCTTGTAGAGTTCCCACAGCGGGATCACATCCTCGTGCGCCGCGATCTGGAACACGCTGTCGGCGGAAGTGTAGACGATGGGCGAGCCAGTGCGCATATGCTCCACGCCCAGCTCCTTGATGATATCGGTGCCGCTGGCGGCCTTATTGCCCAGTGAGCGGCGGCCGGTCCGCCGTTCGAACTCGCTCATCACGTCCGCCGGGAAGCCGTGGGGATAGAGCGGGAACGGCTTGGCGAGATGGATGCCGGCCATTTCCCAGTGGCCCGTCGTAGTATCCTTACCCGGCGACGCCAGGGTGCACTTGCCGTACGCGCCGGCAGGGGCGCCGGCAGGAGCAATTCCCTTGAGCGGCATGATGTTGCCCAGGCCGAGCCGTGCCAGGTTCGGCAGCGCGATGCCCCGAATGCGCGCGATATTGCCCAGAGTGTCGCTACCCGCGTCGCCATACTGTTTCGCGTCGGGCATTTCACCGATACCTACGCTGTCGAGGACGATCCAGATTATGCGGGAAAACGGCACAGCTCGACTTTAACATGCTGTACGGGGCGCCACGCTAAACAGTAACGTTTTCGAAAGTACACTCCGGGCCCGCCGGCAGGGTTCCCGGTGCTAATTTCGTACGAAAAATTATGCTAGTTTAAGACACCACAAGTAAGACACCCAGGGTAAGGTGTCACCCATGACCCCGAGTTCTCCACTCCCCGAGGCAGCGGCCCACCACCGGGATTCCACCAAACCAGAGATCGTCGCGGCCCAGGTTCGGCTCCTCTTCGGCAATGCGAACGTCGCTGCTGCCGTTACAGTTGTCGCCGTCTCCATACTCGCCCGGCTTCAGTGGCGTGCCTCTCCCCACGGCATCATCCTCCTCTGGTGGCTGTACATGTGTCTGATTTCGAGCGCCAGGTTCTTCCTGGCGCGCCGGTATCGGCGTGCTGCGCCGTCCCCCCGGCAGGCGCCAAACTGGGGTACCGCATTCGCCATCGGCGCCGGCATGTCCGGTGCAGGCTGGGGCGCCGCGGGTATTCTGCTCTACCCGGAAACCGATCTCCCGCATCAGGTATTTCTCCTCTTCATTCTCGGCGGAATGATGCTTGGCTCGGTTTCTATCCTCGCGTCATGGCTTGCGGCCTTCGTCGCGTTCATCGTCCCAACCGGTCTCGCACCCACCCTGCGACTCCTGGGGCAGGGCGATGAGGTTCACCTTGCTATGGGGCTGCTCGCCGGCGTCTTCACGCTCGCCACACTGGTCACCGCCAGGCGGCTTCAACTCACGATCGTCTCCGCCCTGGAGCTGCAGTTCGAAAATCGCGATCTTGTCGAAGATCTGCAGATTGCCAAGAACCATGCGGATGCCCTCAACGAGCGGTTGGAGGTCCGTGTGCGGGAACGCACGGCGGAACTGGAACGATCCAGCGAGCAACTCCGCGCGGAGACCGCCCAGCGCGAACAGGTGGAAGAGGAGCTGCTCCGTGCCCGCAAACTTGAATCCCTCGGCGTTTTAGCCGGGGGCATCGCGCACGATTTCAATAACTTCCTGACGGTGGTCCAGGGCAATATCGAGCTGGCCAAGATGGACCTGCCTCTTGACTCGCCGGTTCAGGAGGTACTGGACCAAACCGCGAGCGCCTGCGCGCGGGCGGCATTCCTCTCCTCTCAACTGCTGACCTTCGCAAAAGGCGGTGCACCCGTCCGTCGCTTATATTCCGTCGCCAGGCTCGTCATGGACGCGGTCCAGTTGGCACGCGCCGGCGCGCAGACCAGCATCGACGTCAACATCTCCGACGACCTCTGGTTCGCCGAGGTCGACCCGAACCAGATCGGCCAGGTCCTCCACAATATCCTCCTCAATGCGCGCCAGGCGATGCCGGAAGGCGGCATTATCGAGGTCCACGCGGAAAACGTCCCCGAAAACGCTTCGGCGCCTGAACCTCGCGTCAAGATCTCCATACGCGACTACGGGCACGGCATACCAGCGGATGTCCTCCCGCGCATCTTCGACCCCTACTTCACCACCAAGCCCAGCGGAAGCGGCCTCGGGTTGACGACAGCCTATGCCATCATCGGCAAACACGGCGGCACTCTTTCCGTGGAATCGAAACCCGGAAGGGGAACCCTGTTCACCATCGAACTGCCTGCCTCGCAAGAGCGCCTCGCACCGGAATCTACCTCCGTCGCCGATGTTCACACCGGCGCCGGGCAAATCCTGATCATGGACGATGACGAGGCTCTCCGTAAACTGCTTAAAACGGTTCTGACCACGCTCGGCTATGAGGTCCATACTGCCCGCGACGGTGCCGAGGCTATTGCCCTTTCTGAACATGCGAAAACATCCGGACGCGGGTTTGATGCTGTCCTCCTCGATTTGACCGTTAGCGGCGGTATGGGCGGCGTCGAAGCGGCCGCAAAACTAAAGGAGATGGACCCAAGCCTGAAGCTGATCGTTTCCAGCGGCTACTCGCAAGGGTCCGTGATGGCGGATTTCCGCGAATATGGTTTTGACGAGGTGGTTCCGAAGCCCTGGACGATACCGGAATTGAGCAAGGTTCTGCGAAAAGTGCTCGCGCCCCATCCCGATCGCAAGGCGTAGGCACCCGCCCGCGTGAATCTGCCGTTTACTTCTTCCCGCCCAGCAGGCCCTTGAGCAGCCCCGCCGCCTTTCCCACCGTGTCGCCCGACACCTTCTTGACCTCTTCCTTCGCCAGCGATTTCATGTCGGGACGAAACACCGGGTCCGCCGCCGGACCCTCCACCGTGAACGGAATCGGCGTGCCGCCCACCGCCGCCAGCAATCCCGACGTGTGCACCGTGGCGCGCATTTTGAAATCGAGCACGTGCGCCGCGCTCGACGTGCCGCTGCCCTCAAGGCTGCCGATGGCCGGCACGACGAGCTGCAGGTTGTCCGCCGAAAGTCCTTCCGGTCCCATGCGCAAGTTCGCCCTGAAGGTCTGAAGTTCGGTGTCCGGCCCGCCTTTGATGCCGGCAAATTTTTCGATCGTAGCCATCTTCTTCCCCATGTCGAAGCCGGCGAGCTTGGTATTGTCGATCGACAACGACCCGGTGGTCACCAGTCGCTCCATGGGGCCTTGCAGCGCGACCTTGATGCTGGCTGTCCCGCCTTGGAGCGACGAGCCGTTCGGCAGCACGATCCCCATCGCGGGCAGCATCGCGGCCAGTTCGGGCACGGGCATTTTCGAACCGTCCAGGTTCATTTTGAGCGCCGTCGTCTCGCCCTCGTCGGCATAGCTGCCCGTGAGGCTCGCCGCCGCGCCACCAATCTTGATCTCGCCCCGGTGCAATTGCCCCGAGCGGTTACGCAGATTGTGGTCCAGCGTGAAATCGAATTCCACCGGGCGCTTCGCCGCGCTGCCATCCTTGGCAAGTTTCAGATTGTTTGCCGTCATCTTGCCCTGCATGTGCGCCGTCTTGCCGTCGGACTGCAGCGCCGCCTGGAATCCGATCAGGCCCGCAATGGCCGGAGCGCTCTGCAAAAGACCGCTGCCGGCGAGATCGAGCTTGTCGACGCTAAACGAGGCTGTGAGCGGGCTTGCGGCCACGTCCACCGGGTCGAGCGGCCCCGCTTTTCCCTCCAGCTTAATGCTCCCGCCGCCCGCCACTTTGGTGTCAAACGTGAAAGGGAAGGCGCTGCCCGCTGAGAAATCGCGGACCTCGATGTTGACGCTCTCCAGCACCAGCGGCCTTGCGTGTCCGCCGGCCTTGCCCAGCGAAAAACGGCCGCCGGTAATTTTCACCAGCTTCACCGAGAGATCCATCGCCGTCTTCGACGCTGTCTCGGGCGCGGGAGTCGGCGCTGTGACTTCGGCCCTTGCACCGCCGAGCTTGGAGAAATTCCATTCCCCGCTCGCCGCCTGAATCAGCACGATCGCCGGCTGGTCGATGGTCAGGCCGGTCACGCGGAGCTGGTGCGATGCGATCAGCGGCCAGAGTTCCACGCCGATCGCGAGCGACTTGGCCTGCACGAATGGCGTGCGGCTGTAAGCCGGGTCGTCGGCGATGGCGAGATCGTTCGCGGTCACCGAGCCGGAGAGAATCGAGAGCTTAAGCTCGCCCAGCTTCACTTCGCGCCCCAACACCTGGCTCAGGCGCGATTCCAGCATCGGGCGAAACGTGTTGGGGTCGATCAGGAACGGCAGCGCCAGGGCCGCCAGGAGGAGCAGCACGATGACCGAACCCGCGATGAGAGCGACGCGTTTCATAAGCGTCTAAGAGTGTACTACCTTAGAGATTCGCATGACACACGCATGACGCGATCGGCAAAAATCGCCGCGGGCATTATCGTCCTCGCGCTGGCGGCCTGCGTGGTGGCCGCCTGGCTGACGCGCGACACCGCTCCCAATCGCACGCCCCCGCAAGTGTCGGTGGTGGACCGCAGGCTGCTCGACACCGCGCGGCAGGTGGCCGGCATCGCGGGGACCCAGCAGGAGGTCGACCTGGCGCAGGAGGCGGTGCGGCTCGCGGACCACGAACTGGACCAGGCATTCGCCACCGCGGTGCGCGAAGCCGCCTCGGTCAAGCCGCCCGCCACCGGCCCCATTCAACAGCTTAACGCGCGCGTGGCGAAGGCCAAAACGGAGATCGCGGCAGACCAGGCGCGCATCGCCAGACTCGCCAAGGACGCGGAAACCAGCGATCAGGCGGCGGGACAACTCGAACTCGCGCAGGCGCAGCTCGCTCTCGATCAGGACGAATTGCAGGACGCTCAGTTGGATCTCGCCCGGCAGGGCGGCGACGAACGCGGCAAACTGGAGCAGGCGGCGCAAGAGCATGCCGCGGCGCAGACCGAGCCGGCTCAGACCGCGCGCCCGGCCGCGTTCAACACGGCGACGCTGGGAGGGCAGGCGTCGGCCTGGTGGGAATTGGGCGACCGCCGGGAGCAGGTGCAAGCCGCGCGCCAGAAGGCGGCAAGCAAGGCCGCGGCGCTGGAGTGGGAGCACAACACCCTGGAAGCCCTGGCCGCGCCGAAACCGGCACCCTCCGCCGCGCCGTCACCTGATGCCGGTAGCGCCGCCACGGAACCGGACGAGGACACCGCACCGGTCCTGGCGCGCCTGCGCAATCTCTCCGACCAGCGCAAGACCCTGATGGAACTCGACCGCCGCATCCAGGATTGTCAGCAGATTGACGATGCCTACAAAACCTGGATCTCACTGATCGATGCGCGGCGCCTCGGCGTACTCCACCTGCTGCTTGGGTCGCTAGCGCTGGTGTTGGGAGTTCTGCTCGCCGCGGTCGCGGCCGAAACAGGCGTCCGCCACGCCCTCCGAGATCAGAAGGACCGCCGCCGCATGCACCAGCAGCGCTTTCTGGGTGTCTTCGGCGTGCGCCTCGCGGCCGCACTGGTGATTCTCCTGATCGTGTTCGGGCCGCCGAACCAGACTCCGACCATCATCGGACTGGCCACCGCGGGCCTGACCGTGGCGTTGAAAGATTTCCTGCTCGCCTTCCTTGGCTGGTTCCTGCTGATGGGCCGTAACGGCGTGCGCGTAGGCGATTGGGTGGAGATCAAGGGTGTCGGTGGCGAAGTCATCGAGGTCGGCTTATTCAAAACCGTCCTGTTGGAAATGGGCAACTGGACCAACACCGGACATCCCACAGGTCGCCGCGTGTCGTTCATGAACGGGTACGCCATCGAAGGCCATTACTTCAATTTCTCGACAGCCGGCCAGTGGCTCTGGGACGAATTGCAGGTGACCGTGCCCGCCTCGGGCGATCCCTATGCTACCGCCGAGCGCATTCGCGAACTGGTGGAGAAAGAGACCGAGGCCGACGCGCAGCAGGCCACGCAGGATTGGGAGCGCATCACGCGGCAGTACGGAACCCAGTCCTTCTCTGCCAGGCCCTCCGTAGACCTGCGCCCCGCAGCGGGTGGCCTGGAGATTCAAGTCCGCTACATCGCCCGCGGACCCCAGCGCTACGAAGTAAAGTCCCGCCTCTTCCGCCAAATCGTCGACGTGCTGCACGCCACCAAAACCTGAGCCCTTCGAGTCTCACTCGACGCCTGGAGCCTGCCCCACATCCGCAGCCAAACTCTCCATAGGTGCCAGCCCCGCCGCCGGCTCGCCTCCCGCAACCCGCGCCAGAATCCAGTGCAGTTGTCGCACCCCTTCCGTCAGCGCCGCCGGACCGGGCTGTAAAATATACGTCGATTTGATCTCGTAAATATTCCCCGATCGCACGGCCGCCACCTGCGACCAGTCCTCGCGCCCGCGAATCTGTTCCTTGTTGACCTTCCTTCCGCACCACGAAGCAATCACCACATCCGGATTCGCCGCCGCGACTTCCGCCGTGCGTCACCACGCGGCCCGTCGCCGAGTGCTGTTCCCGAAGCTGCGGAAACACCGGCTCGCCGCCCGCCACCTCCACCAACTCATCCACCCAGCGAATCCCGCTGATCAACGGGTCCGCCCACTCTTCGAAGAAAACCCGCGGCCGTCGCGGAAACTTTCCGGCCGCTTCCGCGATGCGCGCGAGTTCGCCCCGCAGGTGCTCCGCGAGCCTCACTCCCGCGGCCTCGGCGGCCACCATGCGCGCCAGCATCAGCATCATCTCGAAAATCTCATCGATCGAGCGCTGATTAAACACCATCACATTGACGCCGGCCCGAATCAGGTCCTGCGCGATTGCGGCCTGCAGATCGGAGAATCCAATCACAAGGTCCGGTCTTAGTTCCAGGATCTTGTCGATCTTTGCGGAAGTGAACGCCGAGACCTTCGGCTTCTCGCGGGCCTGTTTCGGCCGGCACGTAAAGCCGGAAATACCCACGATCCTCGCCTCCTCGCCCAGCAGGTAGAGCGTTTCCGTGGTCTCTTCCGTCAGACAGACAATCCGCCGAGGCCCATTCATAACCGTGGTGCGCGCACTCTCCTGCGTGCCGCGTCGAACCTTACTCGACGCCTCCGCGCTCTTAGTCCCCAGCCGCCGAGTCGGGACGGGGAGCCGCGCCCCAACCTAAGTTAGCGAGCACCGCCTGCCACTTATCGGGATGCGTCTTCATCGTCGAAATCGCCAGCATCAGCAGAATCACCAGCACCGCCGCGAATACCGTCTGCGGCACCGTCAGATTATCCTTGAAAAGCCACGACGCGTGCCCGTACACGAGTTCAATGTGCACCCAATAGACAAGCAGCGAAGTAGTGCCGAATTGCCGGATCCAGCTCCAGCCCTCGCCCGCGCCGTAACGCGTCCACAGGAAAGCCAAGGAGACCATCACCAGCAGCACGCCGACTTTAGTCAGCACCTGCGCCGGACTATTCAGCCAGAATTCCGATTTGGCATAAATCGTGAACGACGAATTCGCCATATACTGCGAACCCAGAATCAGCACGCCGCCCAGCAGCGCCGTCCACTGCATGCACCGCTCCGTGGCGTCGCGTGGGATGCTGCGAATCACACTACCCGCGCTCACGCCGAAGGCCAGGTACGCGCCCCACGGAAAGATGCCGAAGGAATTGTAGTCCGGGATGATGTAGTTGCGGATGATCCACGGCACGCCCGACCAGTTCATCTCCGTGATCACAGGAGAGAGTAGCGCGATCGCTAGTCCCAACACTGCGCAAAGGCGTATGCGTTCCGCCGTCTTGAACAACGCCATCAGCGACAGCAGCACGATCGACAGTCCCATGCAGTTCAGTACATCCACCTTGAACACGTTCTGCCAAGGGGCGGGGAATCCGCTGAAGACCCAGAGTTGTAACCGGAAGGCGAACGCCAGGAAGAACAGATACCCCGCTCGCCGCAGCGATTGCATCACGCGTGCTCGCGGCGCTATTCCCTTGCGCTCGATGCTATCCATCAGGAAAGCCAGCGTAATGCCGGTGAGGAAAAGGAACAGGGCCGGAGGCATTCCGCCCACGAACTGCGACAACGTATAAGCGCCGGTAGTCTTAAGTTCGGGCCGCAGAAACGAGTGGAAGACGTGACCCTGTAACATGATCACGGCGCCGATTCCACGCACCCAATCCAGATACTCCAGACGATACGAACTGGTCTTCGTCTTCTCCATGCTTACTTCAACTTGCCGAACTTAACTCCCTTCGGCAGTTCCAGCTTCAATGAAGCATCTGCAATACTCGGGTTAAACTCCATCTTTGTGTAGGTGGAGAGCAGGTAATCTCCCCCGCCCGTGTATAACTTCTGCTGTACGACCCATCCCGATTCGGAAATCCACAGTTCGCTCTTCTTCACCCTCGCCAGAATCTCCGGATCTTTCGGCACCAGATCGATCCGGGTAGCCTTTTGTCCGTTGACCGAATCTACTCCTGCGAATGTTACAGAATAGGCGTTCTTGAGTTCGGTGGAGTTACTACCGAATCCGAGTAGCATGAATTGATCCACTACCCCACGGTTCTTACCCAGGTCCACTTCCTGGGCTTCGTTGGTTTGCGGATAAAATATCTGAACTTTACCGGCGCCGATGGTCACCGTCTCACGGCGTGGATTCGTCAAATCCACACGGATGCGCGTATCGTGCGGTTTCAGGCGCTTTACCAGGATCGTCCCCGAGTCCACCGCGTCGATATTTACCACCTCGGTGTGCGATACCTTGCGGACATCCGCGGCCAGTCCCTTAAACGTGGTCGAAGCCTGATCCATCCGTGCCAGCACCGCGTCCAGCTGCGCGTCGGCCGGCGGTGCGCCAAAACTCGCTCCGGCGAGGGCGAGCCATGTGCTGCCCAGAACAAACAAACCACGAAACCAGCTCATCAATAAACGAACTCCTCTAATTCGCGGAAACAGACCGCGTCGCGGCACTCACTGACGCGCGAACGCCATGTACCCCTGCAACTCGTCTTCCGAATCGAGAATTGGCTCGACTCGAGTGACAGCCAGCCTCCGGTTGCTCATGCGTGCCTGCAAGACCGCCGTGAGCTTGGCGACGCGCTGATTCTCAGCGGTTCCCGCCAACAACTGCGCATCCACGAAAAACACCGTGCTCCCGTTTTCCGACGGCAGTAAAGCAATACTGCTGGCGTGCGGGATGCGGGGCTGGTCGCGGAACCAGTCGCGCGGGGTGAGAAAAATGAATGCGAGGATGACGGCCACGATGACATCGTACTGCCAACTCGCACGCGGGAAGTCCCACAGGATGAATCGCTTCAGCATCTGCTACCCAATAGTGTAACGCGGATGCCGCAGACCGGGGACTCACATGGATTTCCCGAGCTCGGCGCGTCTACCGGGGAAAATTCACGAGGGCTTGATCTGATTCGATCCGAGACTTACTTCGTGAGCCCCTGTACGAATATCGCGCTGTAACCGCCCACATGCGCCGCCGTGCCGTTGACCGTAACAATGTGTCCCATGTGTTCGGAGGCGGAAGCCTTGGCATCCACGCCGCCATCCCGCCGCGGATCGTGCTCTTCCGGCATCAGCATATACAGCGTGCCGTTCTGCGTGAGCAGGCCGATCGGCTGTCCATTGGTCACGCACTTTTGCCCGCATGAACGATGCTTTTCGCCGTGCTTGCCCAATTGGATGTAACACGAGAAATCGACGATTTCGCCCACCCGTGTGATCGGGGTTCCAGGCTCCGGCTTGTTATCCACGCCGGCCGCGACCGTAGTAGCAGTCCACGGCTGAACGGGCTTGACCCCAATCGTCGCCATAGGCTTGTCCCACGTACCGTTTTCCACCTTCATCTCCGGATGCAAAATGCCGCCCATTGCCGCCTTCTTGCCCTCCTGGGCCAGCACAGTCAATCCGGCCAGCGCGGCTACTGCAACCACAAGAACCTTGCGTTTCATTTCTTCCCTCCGATTTGCAAGCGTATCACACTCAAGAGAATTGGGCAGTTATCCGTGTTACCTGTGGCCAAATGCTCTTCTATACTTCCGATTTCTTGCGGATTTTGATATCGAGGCGCTTGATCTTCTGGTTAAGGGTGGATAGGGGAACGTGGAGCGTTTCCGCGGCTTCGGTCTGGCTCCAACTGCACTTTTCGAGGCGCTCGATGATGGTGCGACGTTCGAATTCGTTAACGATTTCGAACAGGGATGCATCCGCCGGCAGGGGACTGCCTTCCGCGCGGTTCAGGCGTACGCCATTGGCCTGCAAGAGGGCGTCCGGCAGGACGTCCGCCGGGACGCTGGCGTCGCTGGCCAGGACCACGGCGCGTTCCACGACGTTTTCGAGTTCGCGCACGTTGCCCGGCCAGTTGTGCTCCATCAGCACCTGCATGGCCTCGGGCTCGAATTGCAGTACGGACTTGCCCGCGGAGTTGAGAAACTTACCGTTCTCCTTGCAGTAGTAGGTGAAGAAATGGCTTAAGAGGGGCGGAATGTCTTCCTTGCGGTCGCGCAGGGGCGGCAGAGCGATATTGATGACGTTGAGGCGGTAATACAGGTCTTCGCGGAACTTGCCTTCCTTCACCAGTTGGGCCAGGTCGGCGTTGGTGGCGGCCAGGATGCGCACGTCGACGCGCTGCGGCTCCGTGGCGCCAAGAGCGGTGAATTCTTTTTCCTGGATGACGCGCAGAAGCTTGATCTGCGTCTCCGGCCCCAGGGTTCCGATCTCGTCGAAGAAGATCGTGCCGCGGTCGGCTACTTCGAAGTATCCCTTCTTGGTCTGTATGGCGCTGGTGAAGGCGCCCTTCACGTGGCCGAACAGGGTGGATTCCAATAGCTCGGGCGGCAGCGAGCCGGAGTTCACGGCGACGAACATCTGGTCGGCGCGCGGTGAGTTGGCATGGATGGCCTTGGCTACCAGTTCCTTACCTGTGCCGGTTTCTCCGGTGATCAGAATGGTGGAACGGCTTGACGCCACCTGGCCTACGAGGTCCAGCAGGCGCACCATGCGCTCGCTCTTGCCGATGATATTCGGGAAGCTGTAGCGCTGCTTGAGGGCGCGCTTGAGGTGGGTGTTCTCGTACTCGAGAAGGCGCCGCGCGATCATGCGGTCGATCTCGATGATCAGCTTCTCGTTGTCCCAGGGCTTGCTGAAATAATCATTGGCGCCGAGTTTCAGGGCGTCTACGGCCGCTTCCACGGAGCCGTACGCCGTAATCATGAAGACGGGTGTCTCGGTGTCGGTTTTGCGCACCTGGCGTAGCACGTCCATACCCGACATGTCCGGCATCATGAGATCGAGCAGCACCAGGTCGTAGGAGGTGCCCTCGAGTTTGTGGAGGCCCTCGGTGCCATTGTGCGCCAACTCGACGGTATAGCCACCTTCGAGAGTCAGGAGATCGTAGAGGCCTTCGCGGATATCGAGTTCATCGTCGATGACAAGAATCTTGCCTTTGATGCCGGGCGGGGGAATCGATGTGGGAGTCTGGGTCGCGCTCATTTATGCGGCTGTTACCGGTTTCCTTGCTGAGCCGGGGACGGCCAGGGGAAGTTCCACACGGAACGTGGCGCCACCGCCGCGCCGGTTAGAGACTTCGATCGAGCCGCCATGCTCTTGAATGATACCGTAGGTTACCGACAGCCCGAGGCCGGTGCCCTTCTTGGCGCCCTTGGTGGTGAAGAACGGATCGTAGATGCGGTGCAGGTTCTCGGCGGCGATTCCGTGGCCGGTATCGGAGACCTCCACCCGCGCCCCCAGGCCTTCGGCCCACGAGCGCACTTCCAAAGTGCCGCCGGTGCCCATGGCGTCGCGCGCGTTAAGGAACAGGTTGAGGAATACCTGCTGCAGTTTGCCGCCGTTGCCGTGCACCAGGGGCAGCTCGGGATCGAGGTCGGTCTTAACCTGGATTCCCGCTTTGACCAACTGATGCTCCAGCAGGGAGAGCGTTTCCTGCACGATCTTATTCATGCTGACGCCGCCGTAGGAGGTGGTAGAGGTCCGCGAGAAGTTCAGCAGGGAATTCACAATCTCGCTGGCGCGGAACGTCTGCTTGGCGATCTTTTCCAGGATGAGGGATTTCTGGGAGTCTTCCGCCACCTGCTTGGCGAGCATCTGGGCGTAGGTGGAAATCACCGCGAGCGGGGTGTTGACTTCGTGCGCCACCCCGGCCGCCAGCAAGCCGATGCTGCTCAGCTTATCCGCCTGCACGAGGCGCTGTTCCAACTCGGCGCGATCGGTGACGTCGTCGATGATGATCAGGCGGCCGATCTGTTCCTGATCCTTCGATACCAGGGGAGTGATGGCGATATTCAGGGTGGCCTCGCTGAGGCGCCCCGCGGACGCGTGTCCATTGCTGTTGCCGTTGCCGTGCCCGTTGGCGACCGCGGCGAGTGCCGGCTTGAGCACGAATTTATAAATGTGGTGGATTCCGGTCTCGCCGCGCACACGGTCGAACTGCTCGGAGAGCGCCGCCGGGAACAATTCCGAGAGTTTCCTGCCCAACGCCTGCTCGCGGGTGATGCCGGTGAGTTGCTCGATCTGCGTATTCCAGCTCTCCACGCGATCTTCCAGATCTGCGGCGAGAATTCCCACGTTGATCGACTCTACGATGTTCTCGCTGAATTCCTTGAGCCGCTCGTACTCCTCGACTTTAAGTTGCAGCGAACGGTAGAGCGTGGCATTTTCGATGGCGATGGCGACATAACCCGACAGCGTGATCATCAGCTCCACGTCCACGCTGGAAAGATACTCGCCATCCGTCGTGCGGCTCAGGCCGATGTAGGCGATGGTTCGGCCGCGGACAGTACACGGGAGGTAGTAGGTCAGATCGAGATCCGCGATAGTTTTGCGCACCGAGACGGGCCAGGCGCGCGACACCGCATCCAGTTGATGGCGCGTACGCTCGAAAAACAGATACGGTTCGGGCAGTTTCCAATTGAGGAAGCTGAGGTCGAGATCGGCAGGGCTAACGCCCGTCAGCCGGGGGTTGGGGCCCATGGCTTTCTGAAGGCGGAATACGGTTCCCTCTTCGGTCTCCTGGGAGAGGAAAAACACCAGGTGCTTGATGCCGAGGGTTTGCAGCAGGCGCTCGCCGACGATGGCCAGCGTGGTGTCGAGGTCGGTTTCGGAGCTGAGTTCCCGGGCAAACTCCACGAGGGTACGGCGGTAGTCGTAGCGGTCACGGTAGAAATGCCGGTCCAGCCGTTCCTGCATCCAGTTGCGGATGGGCTGGAAGAGGAACGCCGTGATCAGCATGACCGTCATCAGCCCGGTGTTGCCCAAGTCCTGGAAATTCTGTTTTACCAGGGCGCCGAGGGAGAAGACGATGCCGTAGAATCCGGCCAGGACGCACAGGGTCGCCAAGGTGTACGCGTAGCCACGCCGGAAGATGATGTCCACGTCCATCAGCCGGTAGCGCACGATAGCGTACGCCAGGGTGAGCGGGATCAATCCCACGCTGAGCACGCTCATCTTCATGTAGGAATTGGGCACCGCGCCAAGCACGTACGGCAGTACATAAAACACCGCGAACGGCAGAATTCCGCAGAACGCTCCGTTGCGCAGCCACTTCAACTGCTGGCGCACCACCATGTCTTCGGTGCGGCTGTATTCGGAGGACAAAACCAGCGCGCCGATCAGGTAGGGCAGGGTCCAGGCCACCATCCAGGCGCGGTCCATCATCCAGCGCAACTCCACCAGCGGCACGGAGATCTTCATTGCGCCCGAACTGAAGGCCATGAACGCGAGGAAGATCAGGGCGGCGGGGACGTAGAGCAGAACGGGGCGGGTGACGCCGCGGAACCACGGCCGCGGCTCGGGAAACGCCAGACAGAAATGCAGGAACACCGTGGGTGCCAACAGGCCCGCCACCAGGTTTCCAAAATAAATTACCTTGTCGAAATTGTTTAACTGGCCCGTGTAGTGGAAGCAGAGCGAAATGAAACTCGCCAGGCAGAGAATATAGAAATGCCGCGCCTTCTGCGCACTGCCGCGCCGGAAGTAGACGAAGAGGCCGATCACCAGGTAAGAGACACCCACCGCGTACTGGTAGAGGATTGCCCGGTCGAGCGGCTGCTCGGCGACCACCAGGGTTGCGGTTAGTTCGACCCCGCGGCTTTGCAACCGGTACTTGGCCCTGCTCCATGCGCCGATCCGTACCAGGACTTTTGCCACATCGGTGGCCTGCTCGATGGGGGCGCCGTCGATATCCAGCAAACGGTCGCCCTGGTGGATGCCGGCATTGCGGCCCGGGCTGCCCGGTTTTACGTACAGGGCCTCCACGCTGCCCTGCCGGTCTACCCAAATCACTCCATCTTCGGGAAGGCGGAAACGGTTCTGCTGCTGAAAGTTAATGAACGCGGACACGCCGGCTGCAAGCGTCAGTATGGTGAGGATTGCGGTTGATAATTGGAACTTGAGTTCCTGAAACATAGTAGCCGCCGGTGCCGCCGGAGCGAGACAATAACCCGAGATCTCCGAAGCACGTTTGATGCCGCGGTTTTTTCGAATTCCTACAACCAGATTATTTTAATTTTCTACGACTTACAAGGCGCTCCGACGAATCTCTCCGCTTTTTGGGAGAAACACACTATGCAGAAGTGTATACCGGTGTCCCAGTACTGGGGCTACACGGGCTGTTTCCAAAGGATAGCTACCCCCTTACTCCTCTAGGATATAGGCGATGACCCCATGCCTTCGATTTCGTACAAATGGGGGTCCTGGAACGAGGATGTTTTGACGCCCGAATGCTGTACACTATAGAGTCAGTGAATAGCACTTGGCAGGTACATTCATGAGAACGGCGATCCTTTCGCTTATTTTTGTGGTGATTTCGAGTGCCGCAAATCAACAGGATCCACCCCAGCCCGCGTCCGGGCATCATCCAACCCAGCAGAAATCTTCGGAGCAACCGCTGATGGTCCAGTGTGCCGCGGCGACCACTATTCAATTGGGCGTAGGATACAACTCCCAGGCTATCGCTTCAGGCGGCAGCGGCGCCTATCAGTTTGCCATTGCGGGCGGGGCCTTGCCCGCGGGCGTCGTGCTGAATCCGGCTACCGGCGCGATCAGCGGCACACCTACCGCGGATGGCACTTTCTCCTACACAGTTCAGGTGACGGACTCAAATGGCGCGATCGCCACAACGGGCAGCGCGCCGTGTACGCTACAATCGCCGGCGCCGCCTGTCCCGCCGGCAGCCGGTCCCGATACGGGTTCGAAGCCTCCGACGGAAGACGCCGGGGCAACCAAGCCGCCGGTCATTGCGCCGCCCACGGCGCAGCCGGAGATCGACCCGGCGAAGCTGGCTGAACCGCGGGATAAAGCCGTAGCGAAGGCTGCAGAGGCGGTTGGCCAGGACAACCATCCCTTCATTCTGGGAGCTGAAGACCAGATCTCGGTAATGATTTACGGCAGTCCGGAGTTCAGCGGGGCGCACATGATCCGGCCCGACGGCAAGATCACGGTGCCGTTCCTTGGCGACGTGGTAGCGGCGGGCTTCACTCCGTTGGAACTCAGCAGTTCCATCAAGGAGCGCCTCAAGAAGTACATAGTGGATCCGGATGTCAGTGTTTCGGTGACGCAGGTGAACAGCAAGCGCTACTACATTCAGGGCGAGGTGGGGCGTACCGGCGGATTCCCGCTGCTGGTGCCCACCAAGGTTCTGGAAGCGCTGGTCAATGCCGGAGGCTTCAAGGATTTCGCCAACCAGAAGAAGATCATTATCATGCGGGTGACTGGCGAACGCCTGAATTTCAACTACAAGGAAGTGATCCAGGGCAAGAAAATGGATCAGAACATCTACCTGAAGCCGGGAGATATCATCATCGTTCACTGAGGGCGACGCAGGGCAGTCCCTGGGTGAACGACACAGAGCAAAGTTATGGCAGCCCCACAGAATTTCGTGACCGTTACGCGGCGTCCCCCGGACGTCGAAGACTACATCGATATGCTTCGCCGCTACCGATCATGGTTGATCGGGCCGATGTTTGCGGGCCTGGTAATCGCCGTGGTAGTCGCGTTCCTCTGGCAGGACACCTACGTATCGACGGCGGTGATGCGCATCACGCCGCAGCAGATTTCCGACCGCCTGGTGCCGAGCGTGGTGAACATACAGATGCAGCAGCGCCTGCAGCAGATGCAGCAGGAGATCCTCAGCCGCGGCAGTCTCATCGAGTTGATCCAGCGTCCTTCGCTCAACTTGTACCCGAGAGAGCGGCAGCGCTATCCCATGGAAGACATCGTCCAGGATATGCGCAACAAAGCCATCCGGCTGAATATGGTGGACCTTGGCGGCCGCGGCGCTTCGGCGTTCACCATCTCCTTCTCCTACCCCGACCGGTTTAAGGCGCAGGCGGTGGTTCGCGAGCTGGTGACCAAGTTCACGGAACAGAACGTCCAGGTGCAGAACAAGCAGGCGCAGTTGACCACGCAGTTCCTAGGTGACGAAATGAAGCAGGCCAAGGACCGTATGGACGGCCTGGAACAGGCGCTCACGAACTTCAAGCAGCAGTATATGGGCCGCCTGCCGGAGCAGTTCCAGGCTAACGTGGCGCAGTTGAATACGTACCAGATGATGGTGTCGCAGGCCAACGAAAGCCTGAGCCGCCTGCAGCAACAGAAGCTGCAGCTCGAGACCCAGCTCCAGAACAACAACACCAACCTCAACTACTACAATTCCATTCTGGAGGACCAGGTGGCGGTAGGCGGCCCGGCGCAGGTCCGCAACGAGATGCTGAATCAGCTCAATCAGAGAATCATGAACCTGCAATCGGAGATCGCCGCCCTGCAGGAGCAGTTGACGCCCAACCATCCTACGATCAAGCGGGCCCAGGCGAGCCTGGCGGCTCTCGAGAAGAAGCGCCAGGAAGCCGAGAAGGAAGACCTGGAAAGACAGGCTGCCGCTCCGTCAGGCGGCCCGACCGTCAAACGGGTGCAAAACCAGCAGGTATTCAAAGCCGTCCAGGATATTCAGGCATCCAACAACGTGGTGAAAACTGAAATGCAGAACCTGAATGTCCAGATGGACGAGAAGGTGAAGCAGATCCAGGACATGGGCCGGACGATCGCCAACTACCAGGCGCGCGTGGAGGGCAGCCCGCAACTGGAAGGACAGTACGTCGCTCTCACACGCGACCTCTCGCTGGCCAAGCAAAGCTACGAAGATCTGCACCGCAGGAACGAGGTCTCCGAAACCGCCAAAGACCTGGAAGAGCACAAGGCCGGGGAAAACCTGGAGGTGCTGGATGGCGCCAGCGACCCGCAGGCACCAACCGAACCCAACCGTCCGCAGATGGCGGCGATGGGAGCGGGATTTGGCCTGATGCTAGGCATCGTGCTGGCCGGCGCTCAAGAAATGAAAAACACGTCGCTGAAGAATTTGAAGGACGTGCGCGCCTATACGAATTTGCCCGTGCTGAGCAGCATTCCGCTGCTGGAGAACGCGCTGCTGGTACGCCGCAAACGGCGCCTGATGTGGCTGGCGTGGTCCAGCGCGATTATTTTCGGTTCCATCGTGATGAGTGCCGCGGCATATTACAAGTACTTTGGACAAAGCACATCATCATAGAGACGGCATAGAGACGGCCGGAATGAACGGACGCACCGCGGAGGAGGGAATCCATGAGTAGAGTACACGATGCACTAAGACGGGCGGAGATGGGCGGCATAATGCCTCCCGAAGAGCCGCTGGCAGTTCCCGTGGAAGCCGGCGCGCTGAGTCCCGATCTTCGTCCGCCCGACGGACCTGTCAACGGTACCGCGACAGCCCCGGCGGTGACTCCACTACGCCTCAACATCCATCCCGGCATGCTTACCGAGGTGCAGGTGGTACCTTTCTCGCCGGCTCCGGAATCGCACCTGCTGGATCTCAACAACTCGCACGAAACGCCGGCCGAGGAGTTCCGTACGCTGCGCACGCGGCTCAACCACCTGCAATCCCTCCAACCGTTGCACACCATCGTGATTACCAGCCCTTCACCGGCGGAGGGCAAGACGTTTACCGCGGTGAATCTGGCGCTGGCGCAATCGCACCTGGCGGAGAGTTCCGTACTGCTGGGCGATTTCGATTTACGCCGCCCCATCGTGCACAATCTTTTCCAGATCGACCGGGCTCCGGGATTGAGCGATTTTCTGACCGGCCAATGTACATTCGCGCAGGCTATACGGCGGGTAGAGGCCATGAACCTGTACCTGCTGCCGGCCGGTTCGCCGGTGAAGAACCCGCTGGAACTGCTCAACATGCGGCAGGCGAAACTGCTCTTCGAGGAGCTTCCGCGTACCTTCAACTGGGCGGTTTTCGATACGCCGCCGCTGTTGTTCTCGGCGGATGCGAACCTGCTTTCGACCATGGCCGACGGAACGATCCTGGTGGTGAAGATCGGTTCCACGACATTCGATAATGTGACCCGCGCCATGCAATCGCTGTGCGAGAACAACGTGCTCGGCATAGTGGCCAACGGAGCACGCGCTTCCGAATTGTATAGCAAGTACACCTACTACTATTCCAAGGCCGAATAGCGGCAGCGGCACTCAGGGGATGCGCGGCTCGGCTGTCCACGCGGCGTAAAAACTACGCCTTGGGACAGGCAGGTCAGTCCCAAGGCCCACGGGAACATCCTCCGGGCTACAATGGAGTTCACGCAAATGAAGCGCATTCTCGTTGTTCTTGCCGCGGGTGTTACCGCTCTTTCTCTCGCTTCGTGCAAACACTCGCCGCCAGCCAACGTCGCGGCCGAAGTGAACGGGCACGCCATCACCAACGCCGAATTGGATAAGACTTATCAATCGAGCGCACAGCAGGCGGAGGGAGCGAGCGAAGACCAGATCATGTCGCAGAAGCTCGATCTGCTCTCCAGTATGATCACCCAGCAGATCATGTTGCAGCGGGCCGAGAAACTGGGATTGGCGGCAGTGGATGCCGACGTGGACGCGGAAATCTCCAAGATGCGCGCGCCTTATACGAAGGAAGAGTTCGACAAACAGCTTGCCGCGCAGCATATGACCCTCAACGACTTGAAGGAGAAGGTGCGGAGCAAGTTGACAGTGGACAAACTGGTGAACAAGGAAATCACGTCCAAGATCACCATCACGGACGCCGACATCACAAATTTCTACAACGCCAACAAAGCCAGTTTTAACCCGCCGGAGCCGACCATCCACATGGCGCAGATTCTGGTGACGCCCTTCCCGGACCCGAACGTGCGCAATCTCAAGAACAGCAAGGCGCAGAACGAAAAAGAGGCGCGGGCGAAGATCGAAGGGCTGGCGGCCCAATTGCGGCAGGGCGTGGATTTCGGGATGCTGGCGCAGAACTACTCGGAAGATCCCAATTCGGCTCCCAACGGTGGCGACATGGGGTTCGTGAGGGAGAGCGATCTTGACCGGGCCAACCCGGAATTGCGGAAGATGGTAGTTTCGCTGCCGCAGGGCGGAGTTTCGCAGATCATCCCGACGCCGGAAGGCTTCCGGATTCTCAAGGTGATCAGCCGGGAGCCGGCCGGCCAGCGCGAATTGAACGACCCCCGGGTGCAGCAGAATATCCGCGATATGCTGCTCAACAGCAAGGACCAGCTCCTGCGGGCCGCCTACTACGAAACGGCGCGCAACGGCGCGAAGATCGAGAATTACCTGGCGCGGAGCGTGCTGGAGAATGCCGGGAAGACGAAGTAGGGAAGGCGTTTTTTTCGCCAAGCTGCGGCTTGGCTGGAAACGGGCTTACTTCGTGTGGCCGATCTCGTAGACGTAGATGGTGTGTTCCACCTTACCGAACTTGACCTGGATCAGCTCCGCGGGCTTCCAGCCCCGGATGGGGAATTCGTTGGAGACTACGCGGGCGCCGATCTTGAGCTGTTTTTCCAGGTGGGGACGCAGGCGATCGTTGGAGTTGGTCAGGAACCACATGGTGACCACGTCCGCCGGGCTCAGGTCCACCCGCAAGGCGCTGCCTTCGACGATGCTGATGCGGTCGGCCAGCCCCAGGCTCTGGATGCGCTCACGGGCCTTGCGGCAGAGGTCGGGCATCAATTCGACGCCGACGGCGCGCACGCCGAAATGCTGCGCCGCGGTGATCACTACGCGGCCATCGCCGCTGCCCAAATCGTAGACTACCTCGCCGGGTTTGACACGACCGGCCTCCAGCATTCGATCCACCAGGAATTGCGGAGTTGGGATAGCCGGCCCCAGATTCTCAGCCGCCCCGAACTGCTGGGCTGCCGCGGGGATCACGGCCGACACAATGACAAAAGCACTGAGCAAGACCCGCATGTATTATCTGACGGGCGCAACAGCACTTGCGGTTGCGGTCTTTCCGAACTTTAATTTTACGATTCGGCCGATGATCTCGGTCCAGGCAAAAAACAGGTCGCGCGGGCGGCTGATGGTAAATTCGGCACCCTTGAGCGTCTTCACCGCCGTTCCGATCGCGTCGCGCCATGGATTTGCCTGCGGATTCAGGTTGTAATTCATGTAGAAGACGGGGAATTTCAGATCGCCGACCTCTTTGAAGGAGTCCTGCGAGACACCGCCATCGACCGCAACCTTGGGCCCGGCGATGATCACGGCGTCCGGCTGGTCCTTGCCGTCCTTGATCTCCTGGGTGATAAAACTGGTGATAAATTCGGCATCGCCATGCTTCTGCGAAAGGCGCTTGAGATCGACCGTGCCGAGGTTGAGCGAGCGTAACGCCTCGCCGAGGGCAGGGAAATCGATCTGCGCGGCGGATTCCTGGCGGTAGATCACGCGCTGCTCCTGCATATTGAACGCGACGATGGAGAACCTGGTGATGCGCGGATCCCGCGCCATGTTGCGCAGGATGGAGATCAGGGCGCGCGTGTCGATGGGCTGAAGCGTGGCGGAAAGCGAATCCTGCGGCGCGAAGTTGACCATTACTTTGACGTTCAGAGGGTCCGCGGGCGTTTCGCGCGCGACCACCGCTGGCTCCTGCCGGAAAGGCTCGGTGTCGGCGGGTTGGACGGCGCTGGGGGAGATATCGAGGGCGATCTGCTTGTCCTTCGTGGGCAGCGAGGCTTCGTTTTCCCAATTGAAAGAGCAGATCCGCTCGCTGCGGTCGCGCATCAGCCAATCGATGTGGTACTTGCCTTCGCCGACATCGAAGGTACCGGAGAGCACGGCGCTGCCGCCGGCATCGGCGTCGATCATGGGCACGTTCCAGCGCTGCGAGAAGTAGACCGCATCGTCGGGCTTTTGATCGGGGGCCACGCGGAAGACCACGGTGAGCTGGTTGTCGCTGCCGGCGAGATCTTTGAGCGGGATGCTGACATCGTAGCCGGCGTGAAACTTGAGGTCGAAGCCGAGTACCGGTTTGACGGGTGTCACGGTGCAGGGAATGTCTTTGCGAACTTCGCTGAGCTTCCAGAATCGCCGCATCGGAAGTGAAGAGCATCACCGCGCCACCGGGGCCGGATGCCTGCATCAGCACCTGAGCGGAAAGACATGTGCTGCCGAGAAGCCACGCACAAGCGAGAGTTTTCCCCGTCCCCGCCCCTCCGTTACGAGACATGCATCTGGGTACCATCACCATACAGGGCGCACCTGCATTCAAGGTTCCACTAACACGGTAACGCTGATTAGGTATTATTGCGCAAATTCATGCCCGTGTAACTGGCAAAATCGTTATCGAGCAGCAAAAAGTTCTACTATCGAAGGCAAATTCCGTTTTCGTGGGATGGAGGATTACTATATTCGAGATGGATCGCACGAAAACACAGGACGATGAAATTCCCGATGCCAACGGGCTGGCCGCGGATGTCATCGTGAGCGACGATGTGCGGCGCGAGCAGCGGATTCCGCCGGGTCAGGCGCGCACGAAGAAGTGGCCGGTACTAGACGCCAGCGGTCCGCCGGATATCGATCTGGCGCGCTGGAGTTTCCGAATCAGCGGACTGGTGGGTAGCGCAGCGGAATGGGGATGGGAAGAGTTTCTCCGGTTGCCGCGGCGACGCGTGTTCGGCGACTTTCACTGCGTGACGCGCTGGTCGCGCCTGGGAAATCTTTGGGAAGGTGTCACCACGCGTGAGTTGGTGCGGCTGGCGGGCGGGGCGCGTCCGGAGGCGCACTTCGTGATGGTTCACGGGTACGACCGAGGCTGGACTACGAATCTGCCGCTGGAGGATTTTCTGGCGGAGGACGCGCTGGTCGCGATCCTTCACGATGGCGAGCCGCTGACGGTGGAGCACGGCGGTCCGGCGCGGCTGATTGTGCCGCGTCTCTACTCGTGGAAGAGTGCCAAGTGGGTGGCCGGCGCGGAGTTGATGGAGCAGGACCGGCCGGGATTCTGGGAGGCCAACGGATACCACATGCGCGGCGATCCCTGGAAACAGGAGCGCTTCGGCTAGCAAGTGGGAAGCGGGTCCAGGGGAGCCGCCCCACCAACTTTGGCTAGACTACGGCCGCTCGGCGCTTGACACGATAGCGCGAGACATATGACGCGCCATCGGGGGCAGGCTCTCTTTGCAGTTCCGACTGGATCTCATCCAACATTGCCACAGCGTGGATACAGTCGGACGGAAAGCCATAAGCCTCGAGTGTACGACGCACCTCATCCAGGCGCCCTTCATAGGCGGGGAATTCCACCAGGGTGATGGACTCGGTCTCTTCACGGCCATCGGCGTAGCGGTAAACCAAGCCTGCGTCGTGATAGATCTGTGGGTTAATCGGGAAACTCACCAGGGCTAACGCCTCGAGCAGCGATTCCAGGAAGGGCGGTTCCACATGAATTGAGACGGAAACAAGAGCTCCCTCGGCAGTCGAAAGCGAAGGAGTAGCCGGCGGTAATTCAGGCCAGACGCTCATCAAATCCTCCAGCATCCGGCGATGGGGGCCTGCAAGCTCAAACAAAAAACCCTGGAGCCGAAAGGCGCCAGGGTCGAAATGTTTCTCGAACAGACCGACTCGCCTTTAGCACTTTTTTTCGTGGTTGCAATTAGCAGGGCTCAACATACCCTAAATCATTCCACGTCAGCCTTAGGTTAACACCGCGGCGCCGGGCAAGGCAAGAGTTTTAATCTGTGCGTGCGAACGCGTTTTACCGTACAATCCGTGTGATGAGATGCCTGCCCTTGCTGGTGCTCGGATTTGCCACCGGCTGCGCGGTCCACTACCCGATGGTGCTCCCGATGCGCGAACAGCAGTTCCGCAGCCACGATCAGGCGGTGGCGCTGCCTTTGGCTCCGGAGGCGCGCGGGGAAGTGGCGAGTTTCCTGGAGCATGGCGGCAATAGATTTGGACGAAACGTGACGCCGGACACGCAGGCCGCGGGTCACAAACAGATACTCGACGCGCTGGGGGACGCGTCCAATCTAAAAATTCGCGGGGACCTGGCCACCTCGGATTTCTGTGCGATCGCAGCGGCGCTTTGCCAGGCGGCGCCGATTTTGCGCAAGCGCACCGCGGTGACCCAGGTGATCGACGCGCGCAACCGCGCGCCGGAGGTGCCGGACCCGATCGCGGTGTGCGATGACGAGTACTGCTGGATCTTCCGGCAATCCAATAATCTGTTGACGCAACTGGTGGTGGAGCGCGGTGTGCGCCGGGTGAAACCATGAGCCAAACCGTGAGCCTTCATGCGGAATTGCTGCGGAGTCTGCAGGCGGTGGCCCGCGTGCAGTTGGTGGCGGGTCTACAGGATGACCGGCTGAAATTTCCGCAAGCCGGCGAGCTACACGTCTTCATTCCGGACCTCCACCTGATTACCGCCGCGCGCCGCGTGGAGGCCGGATACACGTACGGCACGAATTATCCGGAGCTGCTCGAGGCAGTGGTGAAAGCGCTGCGCGCTTTGAAGCTGGCTTCCGCGCCGGCGGGCGAAGTGGTGGTGTATCAGATCGGCGACCTGTTCGACCTGTGGCGGCAGGTGGACGGGCTGGATCCGAATGCCAACGCGGCGTCGGCGATTCAGAACGATCATGCGAGTCTTCTGGTAGCGCTGCGGGATGCGGACCTCAACGCGCAGTTCCTGTTGGGCAATCACGATTACGATCTTTACCGGTTTCCCAATTTCGACGCGTGGCAGCGGTCCTACGTGCTGGAGCCTTCCGTGATGCTGCTGCACGGCGATGTCTTCGACTGGGTGGAACAGCTACCCGATGAACTGCAAAATCTGGTGTTGTTCCTGTTCACGTCGAACGCGGCGGGAACGGCGGATCTGGAGAAGCTGCGCCCGTTGAATAACCGGCAGCGGGCCGGAAAGAACTTTCACGACTTCATTCAGAATCGCGTGCCGGCGCCGACCGGGCAATGGCGCGAGGCGGCGGACGATGACGGCCGGTCCTGGAACGTGCAGGTGGACGGCACGGCTCCCCAAGAGATGCTGCTCTACCTGGACGAGGCGCGGCAGAAATGCGATGCGGCGAATCGCCAGTTCGGCAGCGCGCTGAATGTGGCGGTGATCGGGCATACGCACCAGGCGCGGATCGCGGTACACGATGCCGCGGACGGATTCTTCGCGCTGATGGATTGCGGCGCGTGGATCGAGAATTGTAATACGGCGGACGACCCCACGCCGCGGCCGAATGCGCAGATCGCGGCGCTGGGGGCAAATGAGGCGCGGATCTATCAACTGTCGCCGTTGGAGTGACGACGATGCAGATCGATCGCAAGTACACGCTCGAGACTCTGGCTCGCCTGGTGCAGATCAATTCCATCAACCCCACGCTGGCGCCGGGCGCGCCGGGAGAGAAGCAGATCGCGAAGTTCATCGCCGGATCGCTGCGCGGCTGCGGCCTGACGGTGGAGACGCTGGAACCCGCGCCCGGTCGAACGAGTGTACTGGGCCGCCTATCGGGGACGGGGGGCGGTCGCAGCCTGATGCTCAACGCGCACTGCGACACGGTGGACGTCGCGGGAATGGCGGAACCGTTCAGCGGGGCGATCCGCGACGGCAAACTCTATGGACGCGGCGCGTACGATATGAAGGGCTCGCTGGCCGCGTGCATGGCTGCCGCCAAGGCGCTGAAGGATGTGGGCGCACCCTTGCGCGGCGACGTGTTGGTGGCGGCGGTGGCCGATGAGGAGTACGGAAGCCTGGGCACGAGCGACATGATTACGCATGTCAAGGTGGATGGCGCGATCGTGACCGAACCCACGGCGCTGGAGGTCTGCCTGGCGCACAAGGGGTACCTGTGGATCCAGGTGGAGGTGGCTGGACGGGCGGCCCACGGCAGCAAGTTTGAGCTGGGCATCGACGCCAACATGAAGATGGGACAGTTTCTGTGCGGGTTGGGCGAACTGGAGCGCGACCTGCGCGCGCGGCCGCCACACCCGCTGGTGGGACCGCCTTCGCTGCATGCCGCCATGCTGAGCGGCGGCACGGGACTGAGCACTTACGCCGCGTCCAGCACGGTGCAGATCGAGCGCCGAACGGTGCCGGGGGAATCGGAATCGCAGGCGACGGCGGAAATTCAGGCCATCGTAGACCGGCTGGCCACACAGGATGCGGAGTTCTGCGCGACGGTGCGGCCGTTCTTCGTGCGCGATCCGTTCGAAGTGCCGGCGAGTGCGGGGATCGTGAAGGCGGTGGACCGCGCGGCGGCGAAAGTGTGCGGTCGCCCGGCCGCCCACATCGGCGATACACCCTGGATGGACGCGGCGCTGTTGCAGGCCGCGGGCGTCGAGACGGTGGTGTGCGGTGCGGGCGGCGCGGGGGCACACGCGGACGTGGAATGGGTGGATGTGGAATCGGTGGTCACTCTGGCACAGATTCTAGCGGAAGCGGCGGCGGATTACTCCGGGTAAGGATTTTGGGTTTGGGAGAGAAGCGGTCGCGCGCACGTGGGCGTCCGCCCTACCGCCGGCAGTAGGTTAAACTCCTCAAATGCGAGTTATTCTCACGATATTCTTCACGGCGCTGGCCTATGCCCAGCCGACTCCGCAGACGCCACTGGCGCGGCTGGAGGGCAACATCCAGCGGATCACGAAATCGGTGAATGCTAACTGGGGTATCTACATCAAGTGCCTGGAGACCGGGGAGACGGTGGAACTCAATGCCGATCAGCAAATGGATACGATGAGCGTGATCAAGATCCCACTGATGGCCGAGGTGTTCCGCCAGCTGGAAGCCGGCAAGTTCAAACTGACCGACCGCGTGGCCTATACGGCGGAATCGATGCGGCCGGGCACCGGCGTGATCCGCTCGCTCGACCCGGGCGTCCAATTGACCGTCAAAGACCTGCTCACTCTCATGATCATTGTCAGCGACAACACCGCTACCGACCTTTTGTATGACAGAGTGGGCGGAACCGAACCCGTCAATCAATTGATGATCGCGTGGGGACTCCCTTCCATTCGCGCCACCGGGACGGCCGACACCTGGTTCAAGGCGCTACGCGCCGCCGGTACGGCGGAGAAGTTTCACCAGGAGGCGAAGACGCCGTTCGGCCTGAGTTCGCCCCGCGATATGGGAAAATTGTTGGAAAAACTGGAGAAGGGCGAGGCCGTCAGCAAGAGCGCCAGCGAACAGATGCTCGGCATTATGCGCGGCCAGGTGTACAGTTCCCGACTGCCGCGGTACCTCAGCGGGTGGCGCATCCCCCACAAGACCGGAGATTTCCTGCCGTACATCGGAAACGACGTCGGCGTGCTCGAAAGCGGGTCGCGCCACGTGGTGATCTCGGTTTTTACGGCAAAGCACTTCGGCAATGGCTATATGCTGGAGGAGGCGATCGGCCGGGTGGCGGAATTGGCCGGCAATTATTTTGCGGCCAGGCCGTGAAGGGAAAGTCGATCACCGTAATTCCCATCGGGTATAGTACAATCGGAGGTCAGTGGGCCACGTCGAAAGCCATTCCCGGAGTATTGCCAAGGCGTTCAGCTACCGGATCCTCGGATCGGCGACCACGGCACTGATTGTCTTCGTGCTGACGGGGAAAGGGTCGCTCTCGCTGGGCGCGGGCTTGCTCGATATGGTGTTGAAGATCGGCGCTTATTTCGTTCACGAGCGCATCTGGAATCACATCAATTACGGGCGCACCACGAAGGCCCCGGAATACGAGATCTGATGGCCGCTACGTTATACTCGTAGTTCCCGTGTTTCATTCCATTGAGAAGCAGATTGCGAGCGCTTTCCACGCGCACATACAGATTCGCTACGGCATCGACCTGGCGGTAGCTATCGAACAGCCGCGGCAGAGCGAGTTCGGTGAAATGGCCGTGCCCGCGGCCTTCCAACTGGCGAAGCAGTTGCGGCAGGCGCCGAAGAAGATCGCGGCCGAACTGGCGGAGGAGATCGGACCGATTCCCGGCGTCGCGGCCATGGAAGTGGCGGGCAACGGGTATATCAACATCCGCCTGGATCGCGGCGCTTATGCCGCGGACCTGATGCGCGGCGATAGCGCGGAGGCGGCGGGCTCGAACGAGAAGATCATCGTCGAGCACACCAACATCAATCCCAACAAGGCGGCGCACATCGGCCACCTGCGCAACGCGACGCTGGGCGACACGTTCGTGCGTATGATGCGCGCGAGCGGCAAACGAGTGGAGGTACAGAATTACATCGACAACACAGGTGTCCAGGTGGCGGACGTGGTGGTGGGCTTCCACTACCTGGAAAAGAAGGGTGTCGCCGATGTGCAGGCGCTCCTCGCCGACCCGGCTGTGCGCTTCGATTATTACTGTTGGGACCTTTACGCGTACACGTCGGGATATTACAAGGACCATCCCGAATCGCTGCCCTGGCGCAGTGCCACGCTGCACGCTATCGAAGCGGGAGAGGGCGAGGTCGCCGAGTTGGCGCACCTCGTGGCGGATGCCATCGTCAAGGCGCACCTGAAGACGATGCTCCGGCTGGACGTGGAGTACGACGTGCTGCCGCGCGAGAGCGAGATCCTGCACCTGAAGTTCTGGGCCTCGGCGTTCGAGCTGCTCAAGGAACGCAAGGCGATTTACTTCGAGACCGAGGGCAAGAACTCGGGCTGCTGGGTGATGCCCGGGCTTTCCGAAGAGGGCAAAGTGATCGTGCGCTCCGACGGCACGGTGACCTATGTGGGCAAGGACATCGCCTACCAGCTCTGGAAATTCGGACTGCTGGGCAAGGATTTCTACTATCAGCCGTTCCAGACGTATGCTGACGGCCGCGTGCTCTGGGTGACCACCGACCAGCCGGCCACACCGGCACAGCAGTTCGGGCACGGTACGCGCGTGTTCAACGTGATCGACGCGCGCCAATCGTATTTGCAGGACGTTGTGGTGGCGGGATTGCGCGCGCTGGGATACAACGATCAGGCCGAACAATCGATCCACTTCAATTATGAGATGGTGGCTCTCTCACCACGATGCTGCGCGGACCTGGGCATTCCGCTTTCGGAGGAAGACCGCAAGCGCCCGTATGTGGAGGTCTCGGGCCGCAAGGGACTCGGCGTGAAGGCGGACGACCTGATGGATAGCCTGATCGCCAAAGCGTTGGAAGAGGTGAGTTCGCGGCATCCGGACGACGCGGCGGAAAAGAATCTGCACATCGCCACCCAGATTGCCATCGCGGCACTGCGCTATTTCCTGTTAAAGTTCACGCGCAATACGGTGATCGCTTTCGATTTGCAGGAGGCGCTGAGCTTCGAGGGAGAGACCGGGCCGTACGTGCAGTACTCGGCGGTGCGCGCGCGCAATATTCTGCGCAAGCTGGAAGAGCGCGGCGAGCAAATTCCCGACTTCGCCAAAGAGCTCGATACCGCGGCGATGGCGCGACAGCTCCAATTCGAAGATTTCTGGCAGATGTTGCTGGCGGCTTCGAAAGTGGATTCGGCGGTGGAGAGCGCGGTGCATTCGGGCGAGCCCGCGCACGTAGCTCGGTACGCCTTCCAACTGGCACAGGCGTACAGCAATTTCTACCAGAAGTACTCGATCATTCACGAACCGGACCGCGAGAGAAAAGTATTTCTGCTGTGGATGACCGATTTCTTCCGGCGTCAATTGGAGCGCACCGGGGGCATCCTGGGGATTCAGATTCCCGAGTATATGTAAACGGGAAGGAGCGGCGAGGGCGTTGACGGCAGGACGACGTCGGAGCCCTCGCCGGGCAGGTTCGTCGGGGATGAGGCTAAAGGCGGGCGCCGACGATTCCAGCTCGCCAGTTGCAGAAAGCGGCGAAACGGCAGCCGCAAATCCCGCTTACCACCTGAGCTGATATTCTCGCAGGCACTTCCAGCAGCGATATTTCCCGTGTACGGGACGGGAGATGGACCTGTGGAAGATACGGCAGTAAAGTTTCCCTACGCTTGCCAGCGGATGGTTCCAGATTCGGAACGGGTAATCCACCAGCCGGTCTCGCTCTAAACAGGACTCCGATGCTCTCAACGTGCACCTCCCGACGGGGCGGGGCAGCCGACATCGCTACCCTGTTCCCCTGCGACGGTTTTCTTCGTCTCCCATCCAACGCCCATATGAGTGATGACAGTATGTGAGGGAACGGCGAGAAATGGAAGCCCTGACGGTACTGGTACGGCACGAGAAGAGTTTGTCGGGTACCCGTGGGACCGCCCACTCCCGAAAAACTTGGTGCCGGCAACCTGATACAGCGGGTTCAGAAATAGCTTACGCGCGATCGCCGTCGCGGTGCGCGGGAAGCGCACCGCCCGCCGGAGCCTTCTTGTAGTTTTCCACCTTAGTCCCGACCGGGCCGTTTTTCGTCCGGGTCAGCAGCTCCGACTGTTCCTTCTGCGTCATCTTGTGGAACGCCTTCACGGTGGCGACGTTCTGCTCCAGTTCATCCACCGTAGTGGCGCCGGAGACCACGGTGTCCACGTCCTGGCTAAGCGTAAACCGCAGGCACTCCGCGTACGAGGCGATATGGTTTTTTCCGATCCCGCCCATGGCATTGCACTTCATCGCCAGCAGGCCCAGGCCTTTGGCGCGAACCTTGGGCAGCACGTTTTCGATGAAGCTGAGGTAGTGAGGGTCCACCAGGTTGACCGGGTGCTGGACAGTTTCCCAGCCATCGTAGGCGGCGAGCAAACGCTGATGCACCTCTGGATCGGCGTGGCCGGTGAAGCCGATATGGCGCACCTTCCCCTGCTTGCGGGCCTGGACGAACGCCTCGAGCGATCCGCCTGGGCTGAGGATCTTGTCCACCTCGGCCTGCGTGACGACTTCGTGGCACTGCCACAGATCGAGGTAGTCAGTCTTCATGGCGCGCAGCGTACCTTCCAATTGCGCCATGGCTTCGTCGCGCGCGCGCAGATGGGCCTTGGACATGAGGAAGACCTTCTGCCGGAGGCTGCCGGTGATGACTTTGCCATAGCAGGCGTCGCTCTCGCCATCGTTGTACTTGCGCGCGCTGTCGAAGAAGTTGATTCCCAGATCGAGCGCGCGGCGGATGATCCTGAGCGCGTTCTCCTCGGTGCCGAAGCGCATGTGGGCGCCGCCGAGCGTGATCCGCGTGACCTGCAACCCGGTCTTGCCTAGCGTGGCCATGGGGATGGGCGTATCGGCGTACGCCGCGAATTCTGCCGCCAGCATTGCGGAGGAGGAGGCCTGCAGAAACTGTCTTCGATTCATGATCGGCTCCTGGATGGCATCATATCGCTTTGCCGGGCTCCGGCTGCGCCCTTTCGCGTTTAACCCAGCGGTAGGCGGCCACCGAGTTTTTCCAGAAATACTTCTCCTGCGCGGCGCGACTCTTGCCGTTGAAGTAGTCGCGCGCCAGCCCGAGCACCTTGGGATAGGGAGCCGTCGAATCGCTGTTGGGCCAGTCGCTGCCATAGAGGACGCGATCCTCGCCGAAGGTGGCACAGAGCTCGTCGAGGCGGCCGCGATAGAAGGCGGGGTCTTCGACCACTTTGCCGTCGACGCGGCGAAAGATCGCCGAGAGCTTGGCGTAGACGTTAGGGCGCTTGCCGAGTTCCCGCAGATTGGAATCGTAGACGGCGTGCGCGGCGGCGTCGGAGGGCGGAGTGCATTGCGGGAGGTGGTCCAGCACGAGGCGCAGTTCGGGTACGCGGTCGGTGAGGCGCGCTACGGTTTCGATCAGCGCGGGATCGGGGTTGGCGGTGTCCATCATGAGTCCCGCGGCGGCCAGCAGTTTGAGATCGGCGATGAAGGCGGGTTTGGCGGCTTCGACGGCGAAGTTGCGACCCCACAGGTTGCCGTAGCGGATGCCGCGGAACAGGGGGTTGCGGTGGAATCGTTCGAGGTGTTTGGCGAAGTCCGGCTGGCCGGGTTCCAGATCGCCGACCGTGCCCACGATGATGGTGTCTTTCGCCGCCACGTCGAGCACCCACTGGTTGTCTTCCAACCATGGGCTGGCCTCCACTTCGATGGCGCCGTTGATGCCGAGGGGGACGGCGAGTTTGCGGTAGCGATCTGGCAGCGCGGGGTGGTAGAGGACCTGATTGTCCTTGGCGGGCCACGGAACGCCCTGCGGGCGGTTGGGGTCGAAGAGATGGATGTGAGTGTCGATGATGGGGATGGCGGGCGCGGCGGCGGCTAGGGCTCCAGCGGTGGCGGCGCCGAGAAAGGTTCTGCGATGCACGTCAGGTATTGTAGTATGCGCCGTGGGTGAGCGATGCGTTACTTAGGCGCCGGATACCCGTGGAGAAGCGGGCCGACGACGTTGGAGAAGTTATGATTGCCGCGGCGGTCGGCGTCGATGGTCCAGAACATGGCGCCGATCATGCCGGAGTAGCCGGCGGGTTCGCGCAGCTTGTAGGTGGTCCCGGCGGGAGCTTTGCCGGTGATGATGTAGTCCATCGCCTGGTTGACGATAGTGGGCGTGGTGTCTCCGGTGAGGAAGCCGACGGCAACCTTATTGGCGGGCATCGGCGGGAAGAACTGCTTCGGATCGCCTCCCACGTTGAAGCCGTGGAGCAGGAGTTCCGTCATGGCGGCGTGATAGTCCACCGTTCCGGGCTGGTAGATCTCGCCATCGAGACCTTGGAGCGGCGGCGTGTTGTAGTCCTGCACGTCGATGAAGGAAAGGATGTCGCGGATGGCGAACGTGATGGCAAGGTAGGAGCCGAACTGTCCTCCGTAGCTGGGGTAGCCGGAGGGAATCTGCGTGCCTTCGGGCACGAGGCTGATCATGAAGCCGGCGCCGAAATGATCGTGCAACTGGCGGAGGGCCGAGATGAGGTTCACGATGGATGGCGTGGTGGGATGCCTGAAGTCCGTGTCTCCGGGATCGATGGAGAGTGACGGGCTTTCGAAATCGATATCGATGCCGTCGAAGCCGTACTCGGCGACGATGCGAGTGACGGAGGAGACGAAATTCGGCACCCGCTTGGGATCGGCGAGCGTGAAGTGCTGGCCGCCGCCACCGAGGGAAATCATCACTTTCCTGCCGTGACCTTTCAGGTAGGCGATATCGGCCTTGAACTGTTCCGTATCGAGTCCGGCGGGCGTGTGGAACTGCATGGTCCCTTCCGGTGCGTTTTTGTCGGGCGTGGAGAAGGCGACGATGATGACGTCCCACTGGGGCGAGACTTCGCGGAGCGGGATGGTGGAGCCCGCGGCGCCGTAGCCGGCCCAGTAGCCGATGAGCTGGTGGCCATTCGGCGCGCCGGTGGCCGGGACCGCCGCGACGGTAGGGGCCGACGCAGCGCCGCCGCCCGCGCCGCCACGCCCTCCGCGCGCCGGACACGGCTTGGATGGTTCAGCGAGTGCCTGCGCGTTCGGGAAGCTGTAGGTACTGCCGAGGTCCTCGGAATTGCCGGTGTACCAGGGCAGCAGGGCGACGTTTTCCAGATGCCAGTCGGACCCGTCGAGATGGGCAATAAAGGCCTTCGATGCGGGGATGTTGTTCTTGAGATTGGTGCTTGTGGGCTCGAGGAGGAAGTAGGTGGTGGCCACGCTCGTGCCACCGCAGCCGCCCGCGTTTCCAGGACGCATCCAGGCGGGGAAGGTGTTGCCGGGGGCTTTGACGTTGCGGCCGTGGAGCAGGGGATCGTGCAGGGGATCGTTGATGAACTCGGCGAGTTGCTGCGTGAGCGGCTGCACGTCTCCGTCTTCCACTACGGAGGGCGCGGCGTGGAGATACGACGCGAGCACGAAGGAGTTTTCGGTGGCGGAATCGACACCGTGCGTTCCCCAGGAACAGCATACGGTGGCGTCGCCATCGGCGTAATAGGTGGTGTTATGGGTCACGGCGATGACCAGCTTACCGGGCTGTTTGGGAAGCTGCTTGAAGAGTTCCTTCTGCAGAAACTCGAGGTCGGCGACGGCGAAGGAGGTGCCGGACTTCTTCGAGGTAAGGATGTAGCCGTAGCCGAGAGGGACAGTGATCTTCACAGGCTTCACCTCAGGTTTACCGAGCAGCGTATGCCATCTCTTCTGCCTTAGGGAAAGTGCTGCGCAGCAGGGCGTCGGCGTACTGCGTGGCGCCGCCGGAGGCGAAGTCGAATTTGGAGAAGATGGGCGAGCGGAGGACGCGCAGTATGTCCGGAGCGGCGTCCATGATGAAAGGCTTGCCGGCCGTCTTCCTGGCTTCGAAGGAGAGCGTGACGGGAACGAGCACGACGGGGATGGTGGTGGTGCCGCCCTGTGCCGGATCGCGGCCGGCCATAGTGTAGGAGCCCTGACCGGCGGCGTGCTGGAACGTGGGCAGGGTGCCTTGCGCATGCGCGAGGCGAAGGCACGGGGCGAGGAGGAAGAGCAGACAAATGGACTGGATCCGCATATCCGGATTCTAGCAACCACCCGATTTTGACGCTGGCGAACCGCATTTCATGTGGAATATTTCACTCGCACACTTCTGCGAAACACGCGTGTGCCTTCCAACGTGACACCCGGCAACCCATCCAGATGCACTTCACGCAAGCGCGGCAGCCCCGCCAGGAATACCAGGCCCGCGTCCGTGACACCCTTGCATTCGTACAACTCGATTTGTTCCAGGGTCGGCATGCGACCCAGGACTTCCAGGCTGCGATCGGTGATCTGCGTCAGCCCGGCGTAGTAGTATTTCAGCGGCAGGCGTGAGATGTGCTGCGTGGCGATGTCGGTGGTGTCGCGGCAATACATGCACGTCAAACGCTCGAGCCGCGCGCAGGCGCCGACGTGGCGGAAACCTTCATCTTTCACGTCAATCGGCGTGAGTTCCCTCAGCGCGGGAAAGTGGGGCAAGGTAGAGAGCGCCTGGTCATCGACATTTTTGCAGCTAATGCCGAATCCGCGCAGGGCAGGCATTTTGGAGAGGGCGACAAACCCCCGGCTGCCGAAGTTGGGACAAACGCGCCCCCAGAAAAATTCGAGCGTCCTGGACTGGCTTAAGGCAATAAAGCCGTCGTCGGAGGCAACACTTTCCTGGGCGCGCAACCTGCGCAGCCGCGGTATGGCAGCAATGTGACGCATGGCCGCGTCGTCGCTGAGTTTGCCATCGCAGCCGAGCGCACTGAGGTTCGGCAGGTTCACCAGATGTGACGAAGCCGTCCGAAGTAATGCCGGTCACGTGCCAGAAGAGGTCGAGTTCAAAAACTCCCTCGAGGCCGGCCAGGCTGGCGAGTCCGTTGTTGGTGAAAGGCCCGTCGATCAGGAGGTGCGTGGCGTTGGCAATTGCCTCTTTATCGCCGGAAGTGGTATCTGCGCCATGCCAGCGTTTGAGCAGCGGGAAATTGTGCAGCAGGGGCAGGCCCGCATCCGTGACCAGTCTGCCACTGCTGAAATAACGAAGCGCGGCCTTGCCTTGCAATGCCTCGATGGCACCGTCGCCGGTCGGCGAGCCCATCAGGTTGACGCGCTCCAGACGATCGCAGAACTTCAGATTGGCAACCCCCGCGTCGGAGATGCCCGCCTGCCACGTCATCTCGAAGGTACGGAGATTCGGCAGATGCCGGAGCACCTCCAGCCCGCGATCGGTGAGTTTGCCGCCGGGGTACTCGCTCAGGTCCAGATGCTCTAACTGCGGCATGCGGGACAGGTGCAGGAGTCCTTCGTCGGTGAGTTCGCGGGAGCCGCCGAGGTTGAGGCGGGTGACGTGATCGAGCCCGGCGATGCGCGCCAGCACGGAGTCCGTCATCAGTCCGTTTGCATGCACGCCGGTGATGCGGCGTTCCTTGATGGTGTCGATCAGTTCATCCCACTCCGCGTCCGTCAAACGCCGGCGCGGGCCGATCCCGTTTTCCTTCGCGTCGATCTCAAACGCCTCGACGGGCGACGGCGCGCCGCCTGATGCGGCTTGCATGAGCGCGGTCCAATTGCCAAAACCCGCGTCCTGCGCGATGACGGTTTGCGCTTCTTCCAGCTGCAGATAGTTTTTCGGAACCCGGGATGACCGCTGGCGGAACGCGTACACGCGGCGCCAGATTTCGGCCCACAAATCCTCAAAGGTAAACGAGCGGCCGTAATGCTGATTCAAACGCTGTAGTGCAGCGGCGTCGCCTTCGTACGCATTTACGAAGTCCTGAGCCACGCGCTGGTATTCTTCCGCGGTGCGCGCCGTCTTGGCGCCGCCTGTGGCAGGCAGTTCCAGCAACGCCGCAACCTCACGCATACCGCGTTTGCGAGCAACTTCGGCAGCCGTGGACCCGTCGTTCTTGCTGCGAAATGTAGGATCGGCGCCGTGTTCCAGAAAGAGTTTGGCGATCTCCAGTGCTTTGTGATCGTCCTCCGGGAGTTGGAACAGCGGCGTGGTTTGCCAGGAGACTCTCGCCAGGTGCGGCTCGGCGGACAAGACTTCGCGCAGCCGGTCGAGCGCGCCGGCGAACGTCAAGTTCCACACGTCGCGACTGTGAGGGATCAACAATTCGATCATGCGCGGGTGGTCGTGATAGACGGCGAAATCGAGAGGCGTGTTGTTGTAGTTCAGCTCGTAGGGGTCCACCTCGGCGCCGCGTTGGATCAGCAGTCCGGCGGCGCGCAGCGCATCGTTCGCCGCCGCGACATGTAGCGGGCGCTGCTTCTTGATGTCCTCCACCTCGATCGATGTACCCAGGTCCAGCAGGAACGCAACCACATCGTCGCGGTCCTGCTTCGCCGCCATGAAAATTGCTTTGGTCGATTGCAGATATTCGGGGTGCTGCGCGAGCGTGTGCCGGACCTCGGCGCGATCCAGGCGCAGGCAGGCGGCCACGAACTTATCTTCGTCGCCGAGCGCCACATCCTGCTTCTCCGCGCCGTAGCGTACCAGCAGTTCGGCAATTTCCGCATGCCCTAAGCGCACTGCATGTTCGTACAAGCTCGTTTGCGGAAGCCTTGGGTCCCGTTCGGGCGCCGCGTTCGGATTCGCGCCGTGCGCGAGACACCACTCCGCGAGTTCGACATCGTTTTTCTCCACCGCGACGCGGAGATGCCAGCGCGCTCCCGATCCGTAGCCGCCCTGGTCGAGCATGTGCCACTCCGGATCGTCCCAGTCGGCGCGGCGCCCGGCTTTCTCCGAGAACTCATACATCAACTTCATCCACCACAGGATTTTTCCGTGAAAGTGGATGTTGTAGACAACCTGCGCGTCGTAGGGCTTGGCGCCGCGCTCCAGCAGGAGCCGCGCCAGTTCGTCGCGGTGAGGATGCGGCGGACGGTCTTCCTCGCCTTCGCCGATCACGCCGGCCAGCGGAGTATACCTGCTGTCGCCGGCCATGAAGTAAGCGTTCGGATCCGCGCCGCGATCGAGCAGCAGGCGCGCGATTTCGATTGCCTGGTCGTTCGCCTTGGCCAGCGGCAGGCGCGTGAAGCAGAGGTAGAGCAGCGGCTCCCAATCTTTGTCGCCGAGGTCCCCCAGGAAATCATATTGCCCACCCGGGCCGGAGCGATCGGGACCGGTTGCCCCGTGCTTCGTTTTGGCGAGGTCCGGTTGCGCGTTCAGGATCCGCTCGACGTCCTCGATTTCGCCGCACACGACAGCGGCATAGAGGCTGTCGTGCGCGATCTCCGGATTCTGCTGCAGAATGCGCATCGCGGCATGGCGCGCGATCCGGTGTGCCGGGCGCCCCCGCACGTGATGGTCCGGGCAAGCGTATTCCAGGAAACGGGCGACGAGTTGCGCGTGCGTGGCTGGAGCTTCCGGACGTTGGGCAGGACGACTTTCGAGGACCTGTTTCAGCTCTTTCCAACTGTTCTGTCCATACTCGAGCGCGAGCGCGTATTGGACGTCGCGCAACACCGGTTTGGCGGGCGCGTTCGGATGTGTCTTTTGGAAACGCTCGCGGGCCGCCGCATCGTTTTCGCGGAGTGCTTTGAGCCAGCGTTTGGCTTGTTTCTTGAGATTTTCGAGAGTAGTGGTAACGGTGAGCTTTCTGTGCATCGAAACCTTCCTTCCGTAGCTGCCCCGCGTCCGCTTAGTTCAGGGCTGGAATGAAGGTCCGTAAATTTACGAACGAAATTGGGTGGGAGCTTGCTCCCTTGCCGCGGACAGGAGGCGCCCCAGAGCGCGCTGGATGTAGGCTGACATAAGGCGGCGTGGTCTGTCAATATACGGCTCTTGTCACACGAGCCTCAACCGCCACCGCCGCCATTGCCAGTCTTTGAGTGCGGACCTACTGGACCGTGAATGGCAAGGCGTTGCTGGTTCCGGCCGAGGTGGTCACCGACGTGTTGCGCGAACGCCGGGCGGCCGACGAACTCACGTGGAAGGTCGCTGTAATCTTAGTCGGACTCACCACCACTACGTTGCTCACGCTGGTGGCGCCGCCCTGAACGGCAACCGTCGCCGGAGAGGTGAAGTTGGTTCCGTTCAGCGTGACATTCACCGAGGCGCCGCGAGCGGCCGCGTTGGGCGTCAACGACGTCAAGGTGGGCTTCGCCGGGGGCGGCGAGCTGACAGTAACGATAGCGCTGCCGATGGCCGATGGGGAGACGGTGCTGGCGGCCTGAACCGTCACCGTTCCACCCGCCGGAGGCACTGCGGGCGCGGTGTAGAGGCCGGTCGTGTTGACCAGGCCCACTGTAGAGTTGCCTCCGGGAGCACTATTGACGCTCCAATTGACGGTTTGGGTGGTGGCGTTAGTGACGGTTGCTGTGAACTGCTTCGTCGTGTTGGTCTGGACACTCGCCGTGGCCGGGCTTACGACGACGGAGACGGTGGTGGACTGCGCCGCCTGGCCCGAATTAGGGTCAATCATCAGCCCGGAGACATCGACCGCTTCGAAATCGGAGCCGAGGACCTGACCGAGTTTGTGCAGGTCGTCGTTATCCCAGCGCGAATCAGGCGCGCCGGAGATGTACCACGCCGAACCGTTGTCGGCCAGCATCATGCCGTATTTCTTAAGGGCGCGAAGGATGACCTGGTTGGCGGCGGAATAGCCGGAGATATCGAAACTGGCGCGCAGGCGGAAACGCGCGCCCATCGGCGGATATTGCGCGCCGGTCAGGCTGGAGGCGTAGTGGCGCGCCGGCCACACGAAGGCTTTCTGTGTTTGGGGAACGGTGAAGCGGATGGCGTGACGGATTTCGCCGGCGGCGATCTCGTCGTAACGCAGCAGCCCGGGAAAGACCGGCAAACCGGCGGCGTCGGTAGAGGTCCAACCGGAGGGACGCAGTGCATTGGAGAGCAGGTTAAAGATGGCTCCCGACCCGGCACTCCAACTGGCGGCCTGCGGATAGGCGGCGTACAGTTCGTATAGGATGCAGTTGTCGGTATCGACGGAGAGGGTGTGGCGATCGCCGGTGCTCTGTGCTCCGCCCTCGATCGGCGCCGTCAGGGGAATCGCATACGGCCCGGGGTCGCTTTCGTCGGCATAGGTGAAGGCCACCGGATATTTCTGCTGGGTACCGGGCACGGTGATATAAGGAATGCCGATGGGGGCTCCCTGGTACAGGCCCGACCCGAAGTCGGCATGTACGGGCTTGGTGGGGCCGATCGTGGTGACCCACGCGGATGAACTGGGTGAGACGGACAGTTGATCCACCGGAGTATTCCAGATATTGTTCGCCGGGAAGACGGAACAATTGCCGACCGTGGGCGACTGGGCGAACGCGACGGATATGGCGGATAGCATCAGCGAAATCGCTGACCAGGCCGGGAAGCGAAACATAAACGCACCTCGTTCAGGGAATTTCTTACTAGTACCAGTACTAGTAGAACTATATCTTAAATTCCTGTACTGCGGTGCAAAAAAAGTAGGGCCCGAAACCCGCGGTTTGGCGGCGATCGCTGACTTACCCGACCGGCAGCACGCGAATCAGACCCAACGACACTCCCGTCATCACCAGGCCGACACACGCGATGAGCGCGGCCGACGCCACGGGCAGTAGCTGGAACGCGCGGCTTTCCGTGACCTTCCGGCCGGCAGGCAGCAGATTACCCACACACAGCACCAGGACTCCCATGCCCATCAGCACGACGGCGAGACCGGCGCTGAAGCCTACCAGCAGGAGCATGCCGAGCCCCGTCCTGCCGAGCGAAATCGCGCTCAAGAGCACCACCAGCGCGGAAGGACACGGCACCAATCCGCCGCTGGCGCCCAGCGCAATCAGGCTACCCATGGTGATCTCGCCTTGCGGCACGTGGCTGTGACTGTGTCCATCGCCATGATCGTGGACGTGGCTGTGCGTGTGGTCGTGATGGTGATGGTGATCGTGGTGATGATGATGTCCGCGCGCGTGCAGGCGACGGAAGAACAGCATCGTCCCGACCCACACGATACTCAGGCCGGAGATGGCGCCCAGGATGGGGAACAGCTTCTCGGGCAGGACATATTCGGAGAGGAACAGAGTCACAAAGCCGAGCAGGAAGACGCTTGCCGTGTGAGTGAACGTCACCATGGCGCCCAGGAATATAGCGTGCTTGAAGGTACCGCGCGAGCCTACCAGGTACGCCGCCACGATGGTCTTTCCATGCCCGGGTGACATGGCGTGCATGGCGCCAAGGCCGAAGGCCACCGCGATGCCGATCAGGGTCAACTGCCAGCCGATTTCGTCGCGATGCAACAGCCGCGAAAGGTAATCGCCCTTCACTACCTGTCCCGGTGCCGGGACGCCCGCCGGCGCAATCGCCGGCGCGGCCGGATTGGGCTGCGACGTTTCCACGGCGCGTGTTTGCCTGACAGCCGACTCCACGGGCCGGGCCGGCGGCACAGCGGGAGCAGTCCACGAAAATGCAGTCTTAAGCTCCTGCGGCGGCGCCACCATCGGGTCCTGCGGATAGGCCGTCAAGGCAGCGCTGCGATCCTTGCCGCCCGGTCCGGCGATTTCCTTCCAACCGCTCCGTCCCTGGTAATTGCGGTCTTCGTAGGTGAACGCACCGGGCGCGGCATCCACCTGCAGGTCCGCCGTGATGCGCGCCACCTGCATGTTGCCCGCACCCTCCGCCAGTGCGATGTGTGCGCGCACAACGCGGGCGAGGACGCGACGGCCGTTCACCGCGATTTCCAGGTTGGCCGCCCACTCGCGTGCCTGCTCGATCGCCTTCTGTTGAGGATCGGCTCCAGTGCCCCACTGTTGGAATAGTTCGAAGGTGGGAATTTCGGCCAGATCCATTACGTAGCGGATGGCAACGCCGTGCGCGCCCGGCTCCAATCGAGCGTAATGATTCACGCTGAAATTCCCCATCGGGTGAGCCGCCGCCAGACCGGCGCATAAGTACGCGAGCACGATAAGTCTCTGTAGCATTTGACTGGTATACGCGGTGTAACTCGTAAATGGATTTACATCGTGGATAGTACTGGAAGATATGAAACTTCTATGAGTTGCCTCATGGTACGAAATAGGCCAAACTAGCGCAGTGCTCGGGCGGAAAAGCGTGGCACAAAATGGCTCACGGGAGATTCATGAAGCTACGAACGATCATATGTTTAGTAAGTTTACTGGGCTTTTGTGCCACCTATTCCATGGCGGGCACAATTTCCGGCAGCGCTTCCTTCGTGGGAGGGCTGACCGGAAGCTGGCGTTTCCAATACACGTCGGACATGCCCGGCACGACGCTCCAAAGCATAGTACTGGACCTTAGTCCGACGGACTTGAAGTTCGATACAGCCAGCGGCGGTTTTGGTTCGCTGTCCTTTCTCGATGTCGGAGGTTTTGGCGGTACCGACGTCACCACAGGCCTAACGGGGATATCGGCAACGGGAGCTGCGCTCGATGGCGGGACCCTGCTGACCTTCACCTTCAACAACTTTTTGCCGGGTTCGACCTTCCAGTTTTCGGCGGACGTGGATCACCCCGACCCCACGCTGGTCAGCCTGTCGAGTTGTGCCGGGAAAACCGGTGCGGCCCTCTTGCTCTGCAACGCGACGAACGCCGGCAGAACGGCAACCAATGACGCTCGCCTGCTGGCAGCCCAGACTGTTGGGCCGAATGCGATGGCGGGCGCGTTGGTAACCTACAATTTCAGCGGCGGCGATGAAAACGAAATCGTCACCGGCACGTTCCAGCCCTTCACTTTAGGGAATGGATTCGCTTCTGCCGCCGATGTCTCCACGCCGGAACCGGCCAGTATGGCCACGTTCGGGGCGGGCCTGAGCCTCCTCTTCGCGCTTGCTGTCCGCCGCCGAACCTGAGCCGCGCGGCAGCGGCGTTCAACCTGTGCAAAGAAGTGCGAAAATGAATTCCATAGGATGCTGCGGAACTTTCTGATCGCACTGTTTTTTGTGTCTTCCGCCCCACAATTCCACTTGCGGGACACTCAGGGCGCCACACACACCTCGGCCGAATGGGCGGGCCACAAGGCCATAGTGCTCTACTTCATCACCGTCGATTGCCCGGTGGGCAACAGCTATGTCCCGGAGATGAACCGCCTGCGCGAAGCGTATGCCGCGCGCGGCATCGCTTTTTACGCAGTGCAGGCCGATCCCTCCGTCGCAGAGGCCGAGGTGGCCCGCTATGCGCGCGACTACCGGTACACCTTCCCGTTGCTGCTCGACCCAGCGCAGACGCTGGTGCGCTACACCAACGCGACCGTGACCCCGCAAGTCGCCGTGCTCTCGCCAGAGGCTAGGTTACTCTACCTGGGCCCGGTGGACAACCGTGTGGAGGACTTCGGCAAGCAGCGGCCGCAAGCCACCCAGAGCTACGTGCGCCAGGTGCTGGACGCGGTGTTGAGCGGGCAGGCGGTCAATGTGTCAAGCCACAAATCCATCGGCTGTGCGATCCCGAGGAACACGCCATGAGATCGATGTTTGCACTCGCGCTGCTGGCCGGCGGCGCCTTCGCATCCACGCCCACGTTCAATCGCGATATCGCGCCCCTGCTCTACGAAAACTGCGCCGGCTGCCATCGTCCCGGCCAGGTCGCGCCGTTCTCCCTGCTGACGTACCAGGACGCCGCCAAGCGTGCCGCGCAGATCGCTTCGGTTACCGCAAGCCGCTACATGCCGCCGTGGAAGGCCGAACCCGGCTACGGCCACTTCCAGAACGAGCGTCGCCTGACCGATGCGCAGCTTGCCCTGATTCGCGATTGGGCAAGCCACGGGGCTCCCGAGGGAGACCCGAAACAAAAACCAGCGCCGCCCGAATTCGCGTCCGGATGGCTCGCTGGGAAGCCGGATGCAGTTCTCACTCTGCGCCAACCCTTCGAAGTTCCCGCCGACGGCCGCGACATCTTCCAGTGCTTCGTGATCCCGCTGGATTTCGGCGCGGAGCGCTACGTGAAGACCGTGGAGTTCCATCCCGGCAACGCGAAGGTGGTGCACCATTCGCTGTTCTTCCTCGATATGAGCGGCGAGGCCCGCCGTCTGGCTGCCGCATCGCCCGGGTCCGGCTACCCCTGCTTCGGCGGCCCGGGCATCGTGCCCGCCGGCGGCCTGGGCGGATGGGCTCCGGGCGCGATTCCGCAGCCGCTGCCCGCAGGCATGGGGTACGTCATCGAGAAGGGCGCCGACCTGGTGATCCAACTGCACTACCATCCCGACGGCAAGCCGGAGACCGATCAATCGTCCGTCGGGCTCACCTTCACCGAGGAACCGACCAAGGGGCTGACCAACCTTACCGTGGGCGCGCGCCGGCTGGATCTGGAGCCTGGCGACGCGCATTATGAAGTAAAGGAATGGAGCATCGTGCCCCAGGACGTGGAGTTGATCGGCATCACGCCGCACGCCCACCTGCTCTGCAAAGACATGAAGGTGGACGCGCTCTATCCCGATGGCCGGCAGGAATCGCTGATCTGGATCAGGGACTGGGACTTCAACTGGCAGGGGCAGTACCGCTACGTGGCGCCGATCAAACTGCCCAAGGGCACGCGCATCGAAATGCGCTACGTGTACGACAATTCGGAGAACAATCCGCACAATCCGTCGCACCCTCCGCGGCGCGTGAAATTCGGCGAGCAAACCACCGACGAAATGGGGTTCGCCTTCCTGCAAGTGGCGCTGGCGCGGCGTGAAGACGTGCCGGCGTTCCGCCGCGCCGCGACGCTCAGCCGGATTGAGACCATGATCCGGGAGGGTGACGACTTCAGCACGCTCAACCCGCGCCAGGCGGCCAATCTGCGGCGCGCCGTGGCGGCGTTCGACAAGAATCACGATGGCAAACTGGAGCCCGATGAATTAGCGGCGCTGATGCAATTTCTCCAGGGGAGCGTAAAGTGAAGATCATATATCTAATGCTGCTTGCGCTGGCGTGCGTGCCGGCCGCCGACGAGAAAGAGGCCGCGCGACTGCCCGATGGCGCCGGCAAGGAGGTTGTCGGAAAGATTTGCCTGGAGTGCCACGATTCCGGTAACTTCCGCAAGGCGCGATTCACCAGCGAGGAATGGACCGATTCGGTGGACGACATGGTACAGCGCGGCGCCAAGGGAACGCCCGAGGAAATCGAGGCGGCGGTCGCATACCTCACGAAGAATTTCGGCAAAGATGCGCCGGTTCGAATCAACACCGCGCCGTTCGCGGAGATCAAAGTGGTTCTGGGCTTCTCGGTTGCCGAGGTGCGCGCCTTCCTGGAATACCGCGATAAGAACGGCGAGCTGAAGAGTTTCGACGAGTTGCTGAAGGTCCCCGGTATTGACGTCGCGAAAACCGAAGCGCTAAAGGCGCGGATCGTTTTTTGAAGTTGGCGCTCCTACGGCCTGCCCAGCGCATACCAGAGAACGAAGTCCGTCATGGGCGGCGTCAACCCGAGGTCGCGCATACGGGCAGCATTCTGGCCCCTATGATGCTGGCTGTGCGTCAACGCCTGCAGCAACAGCACCCATGCTGGAGCTTCGAACGGTCCCTTGGGCCCGCGCGGCAGCTTGACTATTTTGTCGAGATCCGCCGACCCGAGCGCCGCCCTCAGACCGTCACGCGCCTGCGTCATCGCCGCAGTCAATTGCTCGATCGACTCGCGCTCCTTCGCTGACGAAGCCTCCGGCGTCTCACCGCGCACCAGGGCTGTCAGCATCTCCTGCGCCTCCACCATGTGGTTTAGTCGCTTACGGATCTGGGAATCGTCGAATGCCGCGGGATTCGCGCGCAGCATACTCCAATGCTGTTCCTCCGCCCAAGCCTGATGCCGCGCCAGATCCTGCAATAGCTCCACGTTCATAGGTCGTGCCCTCCCCGGAACACATTTCTTACCACGATACTCGTGTTTAGGACGGTCTCTTACAAAAGCCGCTAAGTTCCTGGTTATGTTTCGTACAACTTTCAGGTTAACTGGCTCGGCCATCTTAGTTCCTGGCTCCTAAGCGCCATTAGAATAGGTAGAACACCGACCCTATCATGACGCCTCGCCTCAAGATCGCCGGTTTGTTCCTGCTGATTTTGTTGCTCCTCGGCTACGGTATCCATTGGGCCGGACTCGCTGAAGTCTTCAGCGACAGCGTCAGCGGAATTCGTGCGCAGGATGAGACCACCTACGCCAGCAGTGCCGCTCACCTGGCCCTGCACGGTGGTTGGATGACCCCGAAAGTTCTAGGCCGCTTCTATCTCGTCAAGCCGCCGCTTTTGATCTGGCTTTCGGGATTCTCAATGAAGCTTCTCGGAATTTCGCGCTTCGCACTCCGTTTGCCAATTCTTCTCACCGCGACGCTCGCGACACTCTTACTCTTCCTCTGGTCGCAAGCCAGATATTCGCGATGGACCGCGGTCCTCACCCTCCTGCTCATCGTGGCCAATCCGTTGTGGCACACCTTTTCCAGGGTCTGTTACACCGACATGCTGCTGGTGCTGGCGATGGTCGGCGCTCTCTGGGTGGTGGATCGCGATCCCGGCCTGTCCGATCGACGCAGCGTTCTCGTGTTCGGCGCATTCCTGGCGCTGGGCCTCATGGCGAAAAATATCGCCGGCCTGTTGCCGTTGGCGGTACTCTTCGTATTTTGTCTGCTGACCCGTCGCCGCCTGCCGGTGCTTTCGATCCTGAAGAGTTGCGCCGTCACCGCCGTGATTGTCTCTCCCTGGCACGTCTACCAGCTTATCTCTCACCCTCGCTGGTTCTGGACCGACTACGTGCAAATCCAACTCCTCGAGTTTGGCCTGCGCCCTCCCATCCAACCGTCCTCCGATGGGCCGGTCTGGTTCTACCTGAAACGCTTGATTGTCACTGACCCCGTGCTGCTGCTGCTGGTGTTGATCGCTCTTCCATTTCTGGTGGCAGCGGTCCGCGCGGGTAAGCGTGACGCCGCGCTGCTCCTGTCCTGGCTCCTGGTCACCGGCGTTGCCTTGCTGAGCTTCCGCTATCGCAACCTGCCGTATCTCCTGTACTCGATTCCGCCGCTCTGCATTATGGCGGCCGCCTACGCGGTGCCGGCGCTCGGCAGCCGGCACAAGCTCTTCACCGTAATGCTCGCCGCGGCGTTCTGTATCAAGGTCGCGTTCGCTTCCCAGGTTTGGGGACTCTCCTTCGGTCCCAATGCTCCCGTATTTTCCGCACAAGGGCTGCGGTGGTACGCCGAACAGCGGCGTCCCAACGAACTGATCGCGGTGGATTCGGACGACGAGTTCTACGCCGCTGCGCTACCTATTCCCAAGATTCACTACTGCTACCTCGACCCCGACGGGCTGGCGCGCCGCTATGCGCCGCACTACGCATACCTGGGAATTACCGTGAGCGCCGCGCAGTTCCAGGATATCGATCGCCTTGAGCCGCAATTCCTGGAGCGCCTCGCTCGCTGGGGCCTGCCGTCCGCCGCCCCCATCGCCACCAACATCATGGCGCCCTCCACGGGCGACATCGTACGCCTCGTGGAAACCCACCCGTATATCGATTTCTACCTGCGGCGCGATATCCTCGACCAGCTCTCTCCGGAAGTAAGATCCAGCAGGCGCATTGTGACGCTCTCCGCCGATCGAGCATTCCTCCTGGCCACGGATCGAACAGAAGCGCGTGTCTTGCAAGGCGGCTGGAACGTGCCGGACGAATGGTGAGGCGCGCCGCGCCCGATGCCGCTTAGTACACCGTTTCGGAAGTTCGCTTACGTATCGAAGCACCGCTTGCTGACGCGCGCGGCTCGGATGGCGGCGCGAGCGTGAGAAGCTGTGAAATAATCCTGATGCACAGGCGAAACCGCCTGCGCCACCAAGAACAAGTCGTGTTCCTGCCGTGGTGGGGCAGGCGGTTCCGCCTGCCTCGCCCGCTTGCGGGCGCTCCCATCCGAGCCGCGGCCGTGAGGGAGCGGTTGCTGCCTATTTTACCGGCAGGCTGCTCTTATTCGAATACACCGTCTTTCCATCCACTACCACGCCCACCGATAATGGAATGTCGGTGCCCGGCGGCACGTCCGGCGGTATCTGAAAGGTAATCTCCTCCACGCCCGCCATTAAGCCCGTATACCGCGCGGAGACCAGCGGTGCGCCCCGGTGATTCACGCCGATGATCAGCCGCCAAATGGGTCCGCTCGAGGATGGCCCAATTCCCGGCTGATTCGTTCGGACCGCTGGTGCCAGCGGCCCCAAGCCGGTCGCAAACATTCGCAGTTGATCCCCGGGGTGCGCCGGATGGTCCAGATCCACCACCGATCCGTCGGGCCGGAGCACAATGCCGCGCACTTTGGAGTCGCTCATCCTTGCTTGAAAAACTCCTGGCGTCGCCGTCAGAACTTGCACTTTCTTGACTGCGGACAGATCGCCAGCGCGCAGCGTCACCGTCGTCCAGCCGGCCGGGATTTCGAACGGTACTTGGACCGTCACCGATTCCTGGCCGTCGATATTCGACACCGCGAGAATCGGAGCCTGCGTCGCGCCGAACTTCACCGAAACCTTTCGCACTTCAAAGGGCAGCGGGCCGTCGCCGGGCGAGGCCCACTTCCCGGCCGCGGCCTCGAAGAGGTTGCCGTACTCCGTCGACACGCCCGTCAATCGAAACGGCAGCGCGCTCAGCGGGCGCGGATTCGTGGTCCCGCGCAAGTCGCCTGCGTAATTGGCTCCGAACAGGACGGCGATGCCGCCGGGACTTATGCCGTCGCGGGGATCGTCCCGCCGCCCGGCGCCGGGCGCCACCGCGCTGATGTAGGGTCTGTCCGTCGCCGGGATAAGTGTGACCGGCGTTTCGTCGGGATTGAAGAACCACACCTCGCGATCGGGATAGTGGTCCATCAATGCGTGGTTGCTCGCCTTATCCAGTTGGTGCGCCCACAATACCGGCGATTGTTCCAGATCCGCATCGTTGAAAACCACGCCGTAATGGAACTCATGATTGGGGCTGTAGCGAACCAGCACCAGGTGCTTCCCGCCGCGTGCCTGCAACTGCCCCAACGCCTGGCGCCGCGGCGTGTACGTGGCCGACACGTGCCAGGGTTGCAGTAGTCCGCCGGCCGTAGTACACAGCGTGCTCACGCCTATCGCGAGCAATAGCATGCGGAATACCAGCGCGCCTCCGGCACGGGCGCGGAAGGCGAGCACGCGCAAATAGCGCATCCCATAAACGACGAATAGAAGCATCAACCCGCACAGTGGCGCCGCATAATGCGGAAAGAAGAACGGGTACATTGCGTTTCCCGCGAATAGCGCTACTGCGGAAAGTAACAGCACCCACATATGGCGCTTACGCAAGACGAAGGGCAGCAGAAGTAGCGGAAGGCTGAGCAGTGGCTGCAGGTAGAAATGCCAAAAACTCTTGAGCCGCTCGCCCTCGAGGTCCCAGGAAAACCCTTTGCGATGCGCCGCGAGCTGCCACTGAAACACGTCAGAGATGTCGCGGTATCCGTGGACTCCGGGCGCATCCTGAATGGAGGGCTGCCAGAAGAGATTCTGCGGCGTGCCGTAAATCCGCTGGTGCAGACTGTACGGCATTAGCAGCGGATTGCCCGTGACCCGCCAGTTGTAGTACGCACTCCCTGCTGCCAGCGCGAGCAGCACGGTGCCCAGCGGCACTGCCACATTGCTCCACCGTATGCGCCCCGGGACGCGACGCTCCCGCAACAGCCAGACACCCAGCAGCAGCGTCGGAGGCAGCGCAAACAGCGCGCCTTCGTACGGGCGGCTCTGCGCGAGGACGGCCACGCCGAGCCCGAACAGAACGCTGTCGCGGCCCTTCTGCTGTTTCATGATCCGCGGCAGTGCGCCCAAAATCAGGAGGCCGCCGATGGCCGCCGTGGCCCCGCCCCAGTATGTGTTCATCCAGGAACTCATCAACGAGAAGCGGCAGACCGCTAACAGACCGCCCAGCAGCGCCCACTTCGGCGGCAGCCACCCCTGAAGCATCCAGCACACCAGCGCGCACATCACCCCCGCGCCGAACCAAACCCCGTACCACGGATGGGCGCCAATCAGTTTAGGAATGGTCAGCAGGATGGCCGGCGCAATCGGATAGATGGACGCGTAGGTGGGTTGGTGAAAAACATATACGGTCTCAAAGTGCTTCCAGAACGGATGCGTGGGATTCGCCAGCCGGCCGGAGGCGAACGTGTCTGCCAGCAACAAATACCCGAATTCATCCGCCACCAGAGGACCCGGAACGCCCAGCACCGGCAGCAGGGCGATCCGCACGATCAGCGGCAGCGCGCCCACTGCCAGGATGGCCTGCGTCTTGTGACTCGCGAATTGCGTGAAAGCCCGTTCCAGCCAACTCAACCACTTCCACTGGAAGCGTGGGGCCGCGAGGCCCGCCAGTATACACATCGCCGCCGCGATGGCCTCTCCGATGTCCTTCCATTTCGTGTCCAGGAGCCGCGCTCCAAAGGCGGTCAGGGTACCCTGTGAGCCCGCGCTGGTTTGGTAGGCGTGCAGCGCAAGCGCCGCCAGGTAAACTACCGCGAACAGTCCCGCTGCCGATGCCAGCCAAAGGGCACACCAAACCCGCAGGTGACGGGGATCCCTCCGTTGCGAGACGGGTTCGACAGCAATTCCAGTTGTCGGTGAGGCCATCGTTTGGGATTGCTCTCCTATGACTGTACTAGATGAGTACGCCTCGGAGTTATGACGCGAATGTGCGATTTATCACCCTGGCGGTCACTTTTGAGATGGCTGAAAGCTACAATCGAACTGACATACTCTCTCACTTATGCTGCAAGCCGCCCCCGCCAAGCGAGGCCAACAACTGCCGCATTGGTTCTACCTCGCGCTCCTGACCGCGTTTTCTTTTGCCTTATATTGGGAAATCTTCACCTACAATACGTTCGGCCCTGAAACGCCTTTATTCTACGTGTCGAACCACCTGCAGAGCTTCCGGCAAATGATGAAGTCCTACACCTATGTGACTCTCATGTGGTACCGGCCCACCGGATTCTCCCTGCCCTACTGGATCATCGAGCAGTTCTTTAGCTGGCATAATCTGTTCGCCTGGAAGTTCATCCATTTCTGGACAGTCATTGGCGCCGCCTGCGCAATCTACTGGCTGGTGGTTCGCTGTCTCGATGGCAGCCGCCTCGCCGGACTGTTGAGCGCCATGTACTTTATCGCGCAGCCGAGCCTCTACGCCGCGGTCATGGAAGTAGCCGGCTTCGATTTCCTCCACATCCTGTTCACCGTCCTTTGCGCCGGCACATACCTGCTCGGCACCCGCGCTTCCGGCCGCAGGTCTCTGCTGCTGACAGCGGCCGCTTGGCTCCTCTTCGTGGTCGCCGTCACGGCCAAGGAAATGCCGCTCGCCACGCCTGGCTTTCTGCTGCTCGCGTCCATTCTGGTCACGTTATTCGAAAGCAAGGACGCATTCAACGGGCCTCGGATTCGCCGCGAATTGCTCCGCCTTCTGCCCTTTTTCGCCGTGCTTCCGGCCTACTACTTTTTCCATATCGCGAAGATCGCCCCGGGAACGTTCAACACTTCCGGGCCATATCGCAACACCGCCAACTGGGCCATGATTTTGGCCAACGTTCGCAAGTTCCCGCTGTGGATCGTACGCATCTATGCCTATTCCGATGACACCCTGAGCAGCCGCTTTTATCAATCCACCGCGCTCAACAATATCGTTGGCATATGTGTTCTGGCACTGGTGGCGGTGCAGTGGGTAAGGAGAGTGCGGCTCGCTCCGTCATGGCGCCTGGTGCTGCTGCTCATGCTTGGCTGGACGGCGGTATATCTGGTCTTGCCCATTTATTCGGGAGGCTACGTCTGGCACATCAACCTGATCGTAGTCGGCTACAGCGTCCTATTCGGGTTCGCCCTCGCCTGGTGCGTCGAGGCCATCGCCTCGCAGCCCCTCCGCCGCGCCGCGATCGCGCTGTTCCTGCTCGGCACCCTCCTGCTGGGCCGCACCAATCTCAAGACGGAGCTGTATGCGGGTACTCACGCCACCGGATTCCGCATCAACCATTCCGTCATTCCGCATCCGCCCGTGCCCGCCGAAGCGCTCGGCAAAGATCCGCTGATCTACATAGAGGACCGGCTGAACATGGGACCCTGGTGGTACGGGTGCTTCGGCAGTCTGTTTAAATACGCCTACCTGCGGCACGATATCGAAGAGGTGATCGTGCCGCCGATGGCCACCGTCTCGCACGATCTGCGCCACAAATGGCTGGCCCACAAAAATGCCTTCTTCGTCCGCTATGACGAGGACTATAACTGGTACGACGCCACCCGTGAATTCCGCGACGCCAGTCTGCAGCACGGCGTCATACAGCCCGTGCGAGCGTGCGCCGTGCCCGGACGCCCGGTGCAGTTCACTGTGGAGGCCACAGCGCCTGCCGAAGTCCGCCACGTCACCTGGTCCGTCCAGCCGCCCGAGTCCGGCGTCATCAGCCAGTCGGGTCTATACACGGCCCCCGAGCAGGCACCGCATGATGCCGTGGAGATACTGGCTACCGACCCCGCGGATCGCACGTGGTTCGCGCGCGCCCTCCTCGAGTTCGGAAACAGCGCGCCCATACGCATCGCCGCGGGCCACCCAAAAGCGATCGCGGCTTCGAGCGGGACCTGGGACGCCGACGCACACTACGAGGGCGGCAACACGTACGCCTCTACCAAAACCGTCAAAGGCACCGCGGCTCCGGAACTGTACCGGAACGAGCGCTTCGCTGAGGGTCCGCTGGTTTACCGCTTCTGTGTGAGCAACGGCAGCTACTCCGTGAAATTGAAATTCGCCGAAATCTGGTTCACCCAGCCGGGACAGCGGATCTTCGACGTGCTGATCAACCGCGTTCCGGTGCTCTCCCGCTTCGATATCGCCGCCGCCGCGGGCGGCCCCGACCGCGCCATCGACCGCGAATTTCGCACCAGTGTCACCGACGGCCAGATCGTGATTCAATTCCAGCCCGTCGTAAGTAACCCCAAAGTCAACGCTATCGAGATCACTCCCTGAACAGCGCCGCAAGCGCGCCGCATCATAGAATGTGTTCAGGTCTCGTAAATGCCATCATCCATCACGCCGGTCCCGCGGCCCGGTTTGCTACGGCAAATCGGGTTCTTCAGTGCCACTGCCCTGGTCATCTCGAATATGGTCGGCACCGGGATCTTCGCCACAACGGGTTTCATGGCGGGCGACCTGGGCAGCGCACGATTGATTCTGGCCTGCTGGACGGTGGGTGGGTTGTTCGCGCTGGCCGGAGCTTTGAGTTATTCCGAACTCGGCATCAATTTCCCCAGTTCGGGCGGCGAATATGTGTACCTGACACATGCCTACGGCCCGGAGTGGGGATTCATGACGGGGTGGGTCTCGTTTTTCGCTGGATTTTCCGCGCCTATCGCCGCCGCCGCGCTGGCCTTTTCCGATTACCTGGGATATTTTTTCCCGGCGCTGAAGCAGGCCAACGCGAGCCTGGTGATCGGCAGTGGTGCCTTTTCCCTGCGCCTGGGTGCGGGGCAACTGACCGCCTCGGCGCTGATCGCGGCCTTCACGGCGTTGAACTGTCTGGGCGTGGGCCGCACCGCCAAGGTGCAGAACGTGCTCACCTCCACCAAGCTGATTGTGATCGTCGGCTTCGTGATCATCGGGTTCGCCGCGGGCACGGGCGATTGGCGGCACTTTTCCGAGCATGCGGTCCGTACCTCTACCGTGCCTCTGCCGACGCAGTTCATGATTAGCCTCCTGTGGGTGATGGTGGGGTATAGCGGCTGGAACGCCGCCACCTACGTCGCCGAAGAGGTGCGGCGTCCGGAGCGCACGCTGCCCGCCGCCATTGCCGCCGGCAGCATGATTGTGGCCGTGCTGTATCTCGGGCTCAATATGATCTTCATCTACGCCACGCGGCTGGAGAATCTGAAGGGCGTGATTGCGGTAGGAACGCTCTCGGCATCCAACCTGTTCGGCCCGGGAGTGGCCGGCGTCTTCTCCGCGCTGATGGCCATCTCGATTGTCTCCACGGTAAATGCGATGGTGACCATCGGCCCGCGCGTATACTACGCGATGGCCAGGAATAAGGCATTCTTCAGCGGCGCGGCCAAGGTGGACCCGCGCTGGCATACTCCGGTTAACGCCATCCTGAGCCAGGGAATCTGCGCCATCGTGATGACCGTGACACCGTTCCCGGAACTGGTGGTGTACATCGGCTTCAGCCTGACACTGTTCACTGTGTTATCCGTGGCCTCGGTTTTCGTTTACCGCCGGCGGCGCGCCGGATGGCAGCGGCTGCGCGCACTGGACTTCGCATGGCCGTTGATTCCGGCTTCGTATATTCTGATGGGAACCGGCATGATGGCTTACGGCGTCATCTGGCAGCCGCGCGCATCGCTGACCGCGCTCGCGACAGTGGCGGCAGGGGCGTTGGTGTACCGGTATGGGGTGCGAATTCCCAAAGCGGAGACGTAACCGGAAGATATTGTCAGGAGTGTCTTCCGCGAGCACCTGCTCGTATAGAATGGTTGACGGTCACAGAAGGGTCGCGAAAGAGGCATCCATGTTTTCGAGAAGAGATTTCGGCAAGATGGCACTGGCAGCGCTTCCGCTGGCGGCGACGGGAGCGACGAAGGATCGACTCCAAAATTAAGGGAGTGCAGATCGGCGGCCAGTCCTACAGTTTCCGCGACCGGCCTATGGCGAAGGCGATCGAAGCCTTCCAGGAAGTCGGCTTGGGCGAGTGCGAACTCTGGCAGGGACACGTGGAGCCGCAGCCTGCCGGACAGGGCGCCCGCGAAGAACTCCGCAAGTGGCGCCTGGAAACGCCCCTCGAGACATTCGCCAACGTCCGCAAGCAGTGGACCGATGCCGGAATCGAGCTGTTCGCCTACAATCTCAGCTTCAACAACAGTTTCAGTGACGCCGAGATCGACCGCGGTTTCGAGATGGCCAAGGCGATGGGCGTGAAAGTGATCACCGCTTCGTCCACCGTGAGCGCGGCCAAGAAGGTGGCGCCGTTCGCCGATAAGCACAAGATTCAGGTCGCCATGCACGGCCACGATAACCTCACCGATCCCGAACAGTTCGCCAAGCCCGAGAGCTTCGCCGCCGCGCTCGAGATGTCGAAATATTTCATGATCAATCTCGACATCGGCCATTTCGTTTCGGCGGGCTACGATCCCGTGGAATATCTGAAGGAGCACCACGACCGCATCGTGGACCTTCACATCAAAGATCGCACCAAGGCGCACGCCAATCTGCCGTTCGGCCAGGGGGAAACGCCCATCAAGCAGGTGCTGTTGCTGCTCGAGAAGAACAAGTGGAAGATCCCTGCCAACATCGAATACGAATATCGTGGGACGGATGCAATCGCGGAGGTCAAAAAGTGCTACCAGTTCATGAAAGACGCACTGGCGTAGTCCAGGCTCAAACGGCAACGCGCGTACGTTATTGGGTGATCGTTTTCGCCGCCACCCTGGCAGTCGTCACGTATATTGACCGCGTAGCCCTCTCCTTCGCCGCCCCGTTTATCTCCAAGGATCTGGGTCTCGATTCGCGCCACATGGGCTTGGCCTTCACGGCATTCGGCGTTGCTTACGCCGCATTCGAAATCCCGGGCGGATATCTCGGCGACCGTCTGGGGCCGCGCAGCGTGCTCATGCGGATTGTGCTGTGGTGGAGTTTCTTCACCGCCGCCACCGGTTCCACCTTCAACTTCATCTCCATCGTGACCACGCAGTTTCTCTTTGGCGCGGGTGAGGCGGGCTGCTTCCCGAACCTGACCAAAACGTTTACCACCTGGCTGCCCTCGAAGGAACGTGTGCGGGCGCAAAGCATCATGTGGCTGAGCGCGCGCTGGGGCGGCGCCTTCACCCCGCCGCTGGTGGCGCTGGTGATGGGTTTCGTGGGCTGGCGCCACACCTTCCAGCTTTTCGGCGGACTGGGTGTGATTTGGGCCGTGATCTTTTACCGCTGGTATCGCAACAACCCGCTGGACAATCCGAAGCTCAATGATGCGGAGCGGGAACTGGTGCGCACCGCGAGTGCCAACGCGCGCCCGCATGGCGACGTGCCCTGGGCTAAATTCTTCACGTCGCGCCAGGTGTGGATGATCTGCCTGCAATACTTCTGTCTTTCCTATGGTTGGTATTTCTATATCACCTGGCTGCCCACCTACCTCGGGCAGGCACGTCATTTGAATCTGGCATCGGTAGCCATCTTCGGCATCGCGCCGCTATTTATGGGAGGCCTGGGAAACCTGGCCAGCGTCTTTATCGCGGGCCGACTGGCCCCGCTGGTAGGCAGCATGTCGCAGACCCGCCGCATCATGGCGTACATCGGGTTTACCGGCGCCAGCATGTTTCTGCTGCTCTCCACCCGTATGGACGATCCGCGGATGGCCATGCTGTGCATCGGCCTCGCCAGTTTCTCCAACGATCTGGTGATGCCCGGCGCCTGGGCCGCCTGCATGGACGTCGGCGGCACCCACGCGGGATCGCTCTCCGGCATGATGAACATGTCGGGTAACATTGGCGGGTTCTTGTCGCCCGCGGTGATTGGCTACATCCTATATTGGTCGCATAACAACTGGAACCTTACTTTCTATGTGTCGGCGGCCATCTATCTGATGGGCATCGTGTGCTGGAAATTTTTGGACCCGGCGACGCCTCTGGAAAAATAAGAAAAATTATTTGGGAATCCTTAAAGAGGCCGGGCATCGGGTCGATATGATGCTGTGGCTTATCAAGGACCCTGCCTTTCCAAGTCTCGCATCGCCGCTTTCCTATCGATTTTAGCCTTCGCGGGAGTGCTCACGGCCCAGCAGCGGCCGCGCATTGACCAGCGTGTAGATAACGCGCGCGTCATCCGCCTGGGCCGGACCACTCACCCATTTACCCGATCGGGCCGCGACCTCGGACGCGCCGCCGCGGACTTGCCCATGGAGCGCATCCAGATGCAGCTCTCCAGCAGTCCGGAACAGCAGGCGGCGCTCGAGGAGTTACTCGCCGGCCAGCACGATGCAGCCTCGCCTGACTTTCAGGAGTGGCTCACCCCCGAACAGTTTGGTGAGCGCTACGGCCCCGCCCAGCAGGATATCGACGCCATAGTGGCGTGGCTGCAGTCGAACGGCTTCCACGTGGATGAGATCGGCCGCGGCCGGCGCACCCTGGAGTTCAGCGGCACCGCGAGTCAGGTGGAACAGGCATTCCATACCGAGATGCATCAATATGATGTCGCGGGCGAGCGGCACTTCGCCAACTCGAACGACCTGGCGATCCCCGAAGCCCTGGCTCCCGTAATCGCGGGCGTGGCCGGAGTGCACGATTTCCGCCGCCAGCCGATGCACCACGTGCTAAGCCAAGCGGCGTATGGCCCAGACTCCAACCTCAATGGCGGCACCCACGGACTCAGCCCGTATGATTTTGCCGCCATCTACAACGTGACGCCGCTCTGGAATACGCGGTTCGATGGTACCGGACAATCCGTCGCCATCTCCGGGCGCACCAACATCAAGCTCAGCGACGTTGCCACCTTCCGCTCCACGTTCGGTCTGCCCTCCAACAACCCGCAAGTCATCCTCAACGGCCGCGACCCCGGAATTATCAGCTCCGGCGAAGAGATGGAAGCCGACCTGGACGTGGAATGGTCCGGCGCGGTGGCCAAGGGCGCAGCCATCAAATTCGTGGTCTCCGCCGGCACCAACGCTTCCGACGGCGTCGATCTTTCCAACCAGTACATCGTCAACAACAACCTGGCGCCGGTGATGAGCGTGAGTTTCGGAGCTTGCGAAGCCGCCATGGGTGCGGCCAACCAGTTCTACAACGCGCTGTGGCAGCAGGCCGCCGCACAGGGCATCTCGGTATTCATCTCGACGGGGGACTCCGGTTCCGCGGGTTGCGACATCCCGGGCGTGCGCACTCCCGCCACCCATGGTCTCGGGGTCAACGGCATGGCTTCGACGCCGTACAACGTCGCCGTCGGCGGCACCCAATTTGCCGACACCGCCAACCCCGCCGCGTGGTGGAACACAGGCAACGATGCGAACTACGCTTCAGCCAGGGGCTACATCCCGGAAACCGCCTGGAACGAGAGTTCCTACACCTCGGCCAACGCCACCGGCAACAATCTCTATGCGGGCAGCGGCGGCGTGAGCTCGGTCTACGCAACTCCTGTGTGGCAGGCAGGCAAAGGCGTGCCCGCGAACGATCCCGCTGTCCCCGCCCAGCACCATCGCTATCTGCCGGACGTTTCGCTGGCCGCTGCCGGGCACGATGCCTACCTGGTGTTTCACGAAGGAGGCCTCTATATGGTCGGTGGAACGTCCGTCTCCTCGCCCGCATTTGCCGGCTTGATGGCCATCGTCGATCAATACACCGGCGGCCGCAACGGCAACCCGAACACGCGCTTCTATTCGCTGGCCGACCAGGTGCCTGCTGCCTGGCACGATGTCACCGCCGGCACTATCGCGGTGCCCTGCGCCGCCGGTTCGCCGGGATGTTCCACGTCCGCACAGTCCGGCACCGTCGGCGTTATGACCGGTTACGCCGCCACCCAAAACTACGATCTCGCCACCGGCCTGGGCTCGGTGGACGCTTACGTCATGGCTTCGAACTGGGGAGCGCGGCCCGTCGCCGGTCCGGCGATCACCTCCCTCACGCCGAATCCGATGGCGCGCTCCGCGGCGGCACAGACGCTGACCATCAACGGCGCGGGCTTCCAGCCGGGCACCGGACTCCACGTCGTGCTCAGTTCCTCCGCTTCCCCGACAGCTTTGCAAGCTACGTCCATCACGTCCGCATCTGCCACACAGGTCCACGTCACTGTGAATGTCGGCAACACGGCACGCGTCTGGGCGGTCCAGGTAGTGAACCCGAACGGCACCGCCTCTAACGCGGCGACTCTAACGGTGAAATAACCGCGGGGCTACAAAGCCTTACCAGACGCGGCAGACGTTGGCCTTCACCATCGGCTGGCCCGCCTTGCAGGAGAACGCCTCGCGGAACTCCGGCATGTTCTGCACCACGCCATTGACGCGGAACTTCGGCGGCGCGTGTGGGTCCGTCGCCACTTGCAGGCGCAACGATTCCTCGCGATCGTTAGAGCACCACACCTGGCCAAAGGCAAGGAAGAAACGTTGTTGCGGCGTGAAGCCATCGATCTTTTTACCATCTTTGCCGATCATGTTGAGCAGCGCCATCAGCGCCACGCGCACGCCGCCGTTATCGGCCGTGTTCTCACCCAGCGTGAGCTTGCCGTTCACGTGCACTCCCGGCGCCACCTCGAAGCTGGAGTATTCGTCGTCCACGCAGGCCGCGCGCTGTTGGAACTCTTTGGCGTCGACGGGCGTCCACCAGTCCTGTAAATTGCCCTTGGGGTCGAACTGCCGCCCTTCATCGTCGAAGCCGTGTGTCAACTCGTGCCCGATCACCATGCCTATGCCGCCGAAATTCACCGCGTCGTCCATCGTGTTGTCGAAGAATGGCGGTTGCAGAATGCCGGCGGGGAAATTGATATTGTTCATTTGCGGATCGTAGTAGGCGTTGACAGTGGGCGGGGTCATACCCCACTCCAGCCGGTCCACGGGCTTGCCGATTTTATCCAACTGCCGCTGGAACTCGAACTGGTCGGCGCGGAAGCCATTGCCCACGGCGTCGTCACGTTTGATTTCCACGCTTGAATAATCGCGCCATTTGTCGGGATAGCCGATCTTATTAGTGATCGCCTGCAGCTTTACCAGAGCTTCCTTCTTCGTGGCGGGCGTCATCCAGGGCAGTTTTTCGATGTCCTCGGCGAGCGCCGTTTCGAGCGCGTGAACCATCTTCAGCGTGCGCTCTTTGCCCGCGGCGCCAAAGGTCTTCTCGACATACTTCTTACCCAGCGCCTCTCCCAACTGGTTGTCGGTGAACTCGACGCAGCGCTTCCAGCGAGGGCGCATTTGGGTCGCGCCGGTCAGCGTCCGCCCGTAGAAATCGAAGTTCTCCTGGAGGAAAGGCGTAGGCAGCAGCGGAGCTTCGGAGTGCAGCAGGTGCCACTCTAAATAAACCTTCCAGTCTTCCAGGGAAAAGTCCCGGAGCTGCCGGTCGATTGCCTTAAAGTAGTCGGGTGACGACAGCACGATCGTCTGGAAGTTCGGCGACTTCGTGTCTGCGAAGTATTGCTCCCACTGGAATGAAGGGGCCAGCGCCACCACATCCGCCTTCTTCATCGGGTGGTAGATCTTCTCGGGATCGCGCCGCGAAACGCGATCCAACGATCCTTTGGCCAGTTCCGTCTCCATACGCATCACCGTCGCGGCGTTAGCCTTCGCGGTCTCCGTACTATACCCGGCCAGTTCGAACATGCGCTGCACGTGCGTCAGATACTTCTGGCGCAGTTCCACGCTCTTGGGGTCGCTCTTCAGGTAGTAATCGCGGTCCGGCATCCCCAGACCGCCCTGGTCCAATTGCGCCACCACGGCGCTGGAATCCTTGAAGTCCTGCCCGCTGCCGAATTCGAACAAGGATGACACGCCGATTCGATGCATGTGGGCGATCTGTGCGGCCAGTTGCGACTTGTCGTTGAGCTGCCGTATGCGCTCGAGCTCCGGCTGGAGCGGCGTCAGCCCACGGGCGTCGATCCCCTTTTCATCCATGCACGCCGCGTAGTAGTCGCCAATCTGGCGGGTCACGCTGTCGCGGCCCGGGTCGGGCTTGGCGGCGTCTTCCAAAATCGCGTGCAGCTCCTGCTTGTTGCGCTCATCCAGTTCGTTGAACCGTCCCCAGCGCGCCTGGTCGGCGGGAATTGGATTGGCCTTCAACCAGTTTCCGCAGGCGAACTGATAAAAATCCTTGCAGGGATCGGCGGCTTTATCGATTGCGTTGACGTCGAAACGGACCATGGATGCGTTAGGCGCCGCCGGCTGAGCGAATGCAGCCAAACCGAACACACAGATGAGGAACGCGATTTTGAGCAAGCGAGTACTCCTTAATTCAATCTTACGATTTTACGTATCGGACGAGGCTGGGACTAATTCGTTTGCGCGGTGAGCGAAGTGTTGCAAGCATTACGATTTGTAAATTCTGAGCACCGCGATTGAAGACCCCGGCTAAGGTCGAAGTACTCAAAACCACCATCGCGATCGCCGCGAGGCCTTTGGGCGGACCCCGGTCCGCGGGCCTCCTCTGGACCTTGCCGGGGAGAGAATTTGGAACTTTCCCTCTCTCTTAGCGTCTAGGCCTTCTAAGGAGGAATAATGAAGATATTTTTGTGCCTTTTGGTGCTGGCCGCTCTTGCGGGGGTTGCCTTCGCCGACGGCAACGTGACTGGCAAATGGACCGGGAGCTTCAACATGACCGGCCCGAATGGCGAGACCAAGGAAACCACCGCGCTGTTATTGCTGACGCAAAACGGCACGGACATCACCGGAACCGTTGGGCCCAACGAGGACGAGCGCATCACCATTCAGAAGGGCAAGATCGAGGGCGACAAAATTACTCTGGAAGCCGAACAGGATGGGAGGACGATCAAGTTCGCTCTCGTGCTGGCGGACGACCGGATTACAGGCGATGCGAGCATGTCCGGTGACGGTCAAACCGGCAAAGCAAAACTCGACGTAACCCGCTCGAAGTAAGCTGGCCTAACCCAGGCCACCACCGCAACAGGCAACTCCTTCCGTGCTATGATGGTCTAGTCTTTCCTGCAAAGATCCCAGGGAATAATTATGCCGAAGCTTAAGACTCACAAAGGTGCGTCCAAGCGGTTCAAGAAGACGGGCACGGGCTTAGTAGTTCGCAATCATGCCTTTGGCCGTCACATCCTGACCTCGAAGCCGCACAAACGCAAGAAGAAGTTGCACCAGAGCGTGCTCGCCGACAAAGCGGACCAGCCGGTGCTGAAGCGCATGATTCCCTACTAGACCCCCGGGTTTGGTAGTATGCGCGATTTGCGCGGACGGTGCGCGTGGCACGTGCCCGATTCCGCCAATGATCACAAGCCAATATAAAAGGAGACAAACGTGCCCAGAGTAAAACGTGGTACCCACCGTCGGGCGTCCCGGAAAAAAGTTTTAGCCCGCGCTTCCGGTTATTTCCTCACAAAAAGTAAGCTGTACCGTGCCGCGATGGAGGCCGTCGACCGCGGCCTGAAGTTCGCCTACGTCGGCCGCAAACGCAAAAAGCGCGATTACCGCAGAATCTGGATCGTCCGCATCAATGCGTCGTGCCGCGCCGCCGGCATTTCCTACAGCAAATTCATCCACGGCCTCAAGGCCGCCGGCATCGATCTGAATCGCAAGGTTTTGGCCGAGGTCGCCCTGCATGACGATGCCGCCTTCCGCAACCTGGCGGAACTGGCGCAATCGGCCCTGGCCGTGAAGGAGTCGGCCCGGCTTGCCCTGGAGAAAGAATGAGCCCGGTCGACCAGGAAAACGATTCCCTCAGCACTCTGGAAGAACGCATACAGCGTGCCGTCCAACTGGTGGTGCGCCTGCGCCAGGAGCGCGAAGCCGCCATTCAGGAAACCGCCGAAGCCAGGCGTGAAGCGGCCCGCTTGGCGGACGAAGTCAAAACCCTGCAGGCGGAACGTAAGCAAGTGCGCAGCCGCATCGAAAAACTGCTGGGCCAGATCGATCAACTGAGCACCTCCTAGCGAGGCGCTTCAGATTTTGTGGGGAGTCTCATGGAAAACAGCGCTCCCGAGAGACAGCAGGTTCGCGTCACCATCCTGAGCCGGCCATACACGCTGCTCACCAGCGGTGATTCTCGCGAGGTCGAAGAGGTTGCTGCCGGCGTCAACGACCTGATGCTGTCGATTGCCGCCAAGGCGCCGAACGCCGATTCCACCCGGATTGCCGTCCTCGCTTGTCTGCACCTCGCCGACCGTATGCGCACGCTGGAGCGCGACCTCAGCCAGCTCAAGCAACGCGTGGACCGCAAAAGCGAGGAGTTTGCCGGCATGCTGGAACAACTCATCGAAGAAACGGAGGAGAACTCATGATGTGGCGCATCGCCCTGCCCGTGCTGACCGGAGTAGCACTCCTTGCCGCGACCGCCTATGACACCGAAATCGCCCAATGGCGCCGCCAGCGGGAAGAGGGTCTGAAGCGCGATGGCGGATGGCTCTCCCTTGCCGGATTGTTCTGGCTGCACGAGGGTTCGAACACATTCGGCAAAGATCCGGGAAACGAAATCGTACTGCCCGATGGCCCGTCTAAAGCCGGTGTCTTCGATCTGCACCACGGCGCGGTGACCGTGAAAATGGACGGCGCCGCCCGCGAATTGTGGCCCGATTCCCTCGACGTTGCCAAGGTGGGCCGCCTGAGCCTCTTCGTCATCAAACGGTCGGACAAATACGGCATTCGGCTCAAGGATCCCGATAGCGAATATCGCCGCGACTTCAAAGGCATCGAATACTATCCCGCGAAGGAAGAGTACAAATTCTCCGCAAAATGGGTGCCTGCCCCCCAGAAGATTCCCATTCTCAACGTCCTCGGCCAGACCGACTCCATGGACAGTCCCGGCTACGCGGTATTCCGCCTTCAAGGCAAGGAGTACCGCCTTCGCCCCTACCTGGAAACCGCGGACGCCAAAGAGCTCTTCTACGTCTTCCGCGATCTGACCGCCACCAAAGAGACCTACGGCGCGGGCCGTTTTCTCTACTCGGCCATGCCCGAGGACGGCCACGTCGTGCTCGATTTCAACAAGGCCTACAACCCGCCCTGCGCGTTCACCCCCTACGCCACCTGCCCCCTGCCGCCCGCGGAAAACCGCCTCGCGCTGCGCATCGAGGCTGGCGAAAAGAAGTACGGGCATTAGCCCTGCCGGGCACCACCGTCCGCCCTCAATGCGTGAGGTGCGTCTGCAGGCTGCGCAGTGAATCGCCGATCGCGCTCATGCCGACTGCTTCCCCGGCACTCTGATCCCCGATCTTCGTCAAAACCTTCCTCTGAATCCGTATGAACAGAGACGCGATCTCTTTGTCGCGCCATCCGCGGTCCGTCTCCTCCTGCAGGATCTCCAAAGCGTGCGCGCTCGAATAGGCGTGCTTATAAGGCCGCGGATGAGTCAGCGCGTCGTAGATATCCACGACTTGTACCACCCGCGCCAGTAAGGGGATTTCGGTGTCGCGGAGACCATCAGGATATCCGCTTCCGTCCCATCGTTCATGATGATGCCGGATCAACGGCAGCACCCCGCGCAGCGATCTCAACGGACGGCAGATCTCTTCGCCGCGTACCGGATGCGTGCGCATGACCTCCCACTCTTCGCCGGTCAATTTGCCCGGCTTGAACAGTACCGAATCCGGAATCCCGACCTTCCCGACGTCGTGCAGATAGCCGCCCACGTACAGCGACAGTAGACTGGCACTGTCCAACCGCATCGCCACTCCAAGTGCCACGCCCGAAAGCGCCAACCGCTCGCAGTGCCCCGCCGTGTGACTGTCCCGTTGCTCCACCATCCGGGCAAGCGAGTGCAGTACACTCTCGGTTTCGCTCACCGGCAGAGCGTTCATCGGCGGAGCATACTCCTGCAGAACCTCCTGCAGGTCCGAATCAATTACCTGATCGCAGACCGCGGCGGGCTTGCAAACCGTGTGCGCCATTAGCTTCGACGCTTGCTTGTCTCCGTGTCGGTTCATGGTACTAGCCTTAATATCGGCAGAGTTTCCGAAAACATCACAGTCCTAAGACAAAATCCCGACAAAATTAGCGTCTGACCACCGTGATCGCCCGCCATGCCGAGTTGCCCGCCGCGTCGTATGCACGCACCGTAATCACACTCGTGCCCACCAGCAGCGGCACGTTAGAAGACCACGACACCGTTCCCGCCGCTACTCCCGCATCACCCGTCGAGGTGGTCCACTTGACCGAGGTGACTCCGACGTTGTCGCTCGCGATCCCGCTGACCGTGATCGCCGAAGCGCTGGTCGAAATGATAGTGAATCCAGGCGATTGGATCTGCAGCGAGGGCGCGGTAGTGTCTCCGCCCGCCGGAGTCGGTGCCGGCGTTGGCGTCGGGACGGGCGGGGGAGCCGGCGTTGGTGTCGGGGCCGGAGCCGGAGTCGGCGTCGGCGCCGGAGGTGCAGGCGTCGGCGCCACGTTGCTACCGTACAACGCCTGGATCCCCGCAATGTCGTCGTCGGTCAGCCCCGTCGACAGCTTGTAATATGGATACATCACCGCTCCCGGCCGGTCGGAGTGTCCCAGCCCCAACGCATGCCCCGCCTCATGCAGGGCCACCGAGTAGAGGTCCACGCTAGCCCCGGCGCTCCACGGCTCGTCGGCATCCAGGTGCATATCGCCGGCGATGGGCTCCGAGTTCGGCGGCGCGGGATAAAAGGTATGCGCCAGGGTCCCGCCCGGGCCGTCGAATGGGTAGCCGTCGCCGTGTGCACCGCTGGCGAACAGGATGTCCACCGTTCGTTCGGCGCCTTGCTGTTGCCCGGGCGACAGCGTGAAATTAGCGTACTTCGCCCACTCGCGCAGCGCTCGCTCAATTTCCGACTGCGCGGTCGCCGGATCCAGTTTGTTCGTCAGCGACCGGATGAAATAGTGCAGCGCCACATTCCCGCTCGCATCCTTCGGCCACCCCAGGCTCACCAGCACGTACTCGCCCACCGGCCCCGCTTCCGTCGTCGCTCCAGCGCAGCCCGCCACCGGAACCCCCGCCGCCAGTTCTGCCGATGCGGGCATGATGTAGGCCACATCGTCGCATTCCGCCAGCGCGCCCAAGCCGCTATGCGCGCCCGAAGCCACCAGATTTCCGGCTAGCAGCGACGCGTTTTCCAACACGTCGAAGCCCCGCGCGCGAACTTCCTCGCGCGCTACCGCCATATCCACATCAGCGTAAAACTCGATCAGCACCGCCCCCGTCACCTGGTCCGTCAGCAGAGGACTGATCTTGTCCGAGGGCTCCAGCGCTGCCGATGAAAGCGCACCCAGGCCCCTCAGGTCCGGTGCCGTCGGAGACGCTACCATCAACCCCGCTTCCGGCACGTATTGCAGCACCCGCATCCCCCGACGCTCAAGCTCTTGACGCAGTTCCGCCCCCGGTTCAGCCGGGAATCGCAGCAGGAAGTGAGTCGTGCGTCCCTGCCTGGCCGGAATCCTGGAAGATGGCGCGCTCGCCGAGCCCGCTTTCAGGTGGATCACCGGCTGCGCCCACGCGCACCAAACCAAAACGAAGATAGCCGCCGGAACCGAGAGGAAACTTTTCATGTACGAGGCTCCCATTACCCTCTTCGGTCCATCCGGCGCCACTAACCTGCCGGAGCGGCAAAATCTTGGCGGTAGGTGAGAATTTCTTGCCGCTCGCGCTACTCACTTAGCAAAGACTAAGGATGAAGTACTACTGGTGGGTCTTGCCGCTCGCTCTCTGCGTCCCCCAGTCCTGGGGTGCCGACGCCGGACCTGTGCCATATCATGTCGAAACCGTGGCCGGCAGCTCCCGCATCGGCGACGGCGGACCGCCGCTCGCCGCCCAGTTCTCCAACATTCAGGGAATTGCCTACGATCGCCTCGGCAACCTCTACCTCTCCGACACCGACAATCACCGCGTCCGCAAAATCTCCGGCGGTGTAATCGCCACCATCGCCGGTACCGGTGTCGCCGGATTCAGCGGCGACGGCGGCAGTGCCCTCAACGCCCAGCTCAATTTCCCCTACGGCCTCGCGCTCGATTCCACCGGCAACGTCTACGTCGCCGATCTCGGCAACCAGCGCGTCCGCCGAATCACTCCCGACGGCACCATCACCACCATTGCCGGCACCGGCCGCAAAGCCTCCTCTCCCGACGGCGCCGCTCCCACCGATACCTCTCTTCTCTCTCCCCGCAACGTCGCCATCGACGCCACGGGTAACCTCTATATCGCCGAATTCGAAGGGCACCGCATCCGCAAATTGACCCCCGGCGGAAAGCTCTCCACCGTCGCCGGCACCGGGGTCGCCGGATTCAGCGGCGACGGCAGCCGCGCCTCTGTCGCCCAGATCAACTATCCCGCCGGCATGGCGTTCGACCGCGCCGGCGGCCTCTATTTCGCCGATTCGGGCAACAACGTGGTCCGCAAACTGTACGCCGATGGCACCATCGGTACCATCCTCGGCCGCAACCCGGACACCACTCTCTTTTCCCCCCTCGCCGTGGCCATGGACCTCGCTGGAACCCTTTACGTGGGCGATTCCACCTTCGTCGTCCGCGCCTACACTACCGCCGGCAAGTGGATCGGCTACGCCGGCAACGGCGTTCCCAGCTTCTCCGGCGACGGCGGTCCCGCAGCCAGCGCCGCGCTCACTTCCGTCAACGACCTCGCCGCCGACCTCAACGGCAACCTCTTCATCGCCGACGCCGTCCGTCTGCGCCGCGTCGATCCCCTGGGCATCATCGTCACCGTGGCCGGCGATGGCTACGTACATTCCGTCGGCGACGGCGGCCCCGCCACCTCGGCCCAAATCTTCCAGCCGTCGGCCCTCACCCTGGACTCCGCCGGCAACCTCTTCATCGCCGATAGCGGCACCCAGCGCATTCGCCAGGTGCTCCACGACGGCACCATGACCACCCTCGCCGGCACCGGAACCGCGGCGCGCGGTGCTGCCGATGGATCCCCGGCCGCCAACGTTGCGCTCAACACCCCCATGGGCGTCGCCATGGATTCCTCGGGCAACGTCATCGTCGCCGACACGTACAATCACCGCGTCCTCCTCGTCACCCCGGCGCACGCCATCCGCTCCGTCGCCGGCACCGGCACTGGCGGCGTCAGCCCCGAAGGTACGCCGCCGCTCGTGGCGCAATTGCGTGGACCGCGCGCCGTGTGCGCCGACCGCACCGGCAATCTCTACATTGTCGACACCAGCAATCACCGCGTCCTCCGCCTCTCCCCCGGCGGCACGCTGCAGACCGCCGCCGGCAATGGATCCAAAGGAATCGCCGGCGATGGCGGCGCGGCGCCCTTTGCACAGCTCAACACGCCCAGCGCGTGCGCCCTCGATTCCGCCGGCAACCTCTTTATCGCCGACACTGCCAACCACGCCATCCGCAAAGTGAGCCCCGCCGGAATCATCTCCACCGTCGCCGGCATCTTCGACGCGGGCGCCACAGGAGACGAAGCCGCCGCCACCGCCGCCCGTCTCTCCTCCCCGCGCGGCGTCGTGGTGGACGATGCCGGCGACATCTTCATCGGCGACACCGGCAACCATCGCATTCGTCAGGTGACCCCCGACGGTGTGATCCACACCATCGCCGGCATCGGTACGCCGGCCTTCGCCGGGGACGGCGGCCCCGCCACCGCCGCATCGCTCAACGACCCGCAAGGCCTCTTCCTCGACGGCGCAGGCGACCTCTATTTCGCCGACACCGGCAACAACCGCATTCGCCGCCTCGTTCCCGACCCCGTCGCGCCCGCCCCCGTCATCCAGTTGTCCCCCATCACCGTGGTCAACGCCATCAGCCTGCAAGAGGGAGCCGTCGCGCCCGGCGAGATCGCCGCCATCTTCGGCACGGGCCTGGGACCGGACACCGGAGTGACCGGCGCCCTGGATGCCACAGGCATGCTCCCCGCCACGCTCGGCGGCGTCGAAGTGCGCTTCGACGGCACAGCCGCGCCCCTCTTCTACGCGCAGTCCGGCCAGATCAACGTGCAGGTGCCATACACCGTCGCGGGCAGCGACACAGTCGGCGTGGAAGTCCATTACCAGGGAAAGCTCGTAGGGTCGACAACCGCTCCCGTAGCGCCCACAGCGCCCGCCATGCTCGCTCTCGCCACCAATCCCGATGGCTCGCCCAACACACAATCCGCGCCCGCCCCGCGATCCAACTGGATGACCTTCTATGCCACCGGCGAAGGCCTCACCGACGGACCGAACCTCGCGGGATTACCCGCCCAGGCGCCCTATCCGCATCCGCTGCAGCCCATCGTCTTGACCATCGCCGGCGTGGATGCCCAGATCCTGTTTGCTGGCAGCGCCCCCGGCATGATCGGCGTACTGCAAATCAACGCCATCGTGCCCGGCGGTTTCGTCGCCCCCGGCGAAGCCGCCGTCGAACTAACCCTCGGCACCGCCAAAGCCCCGCCAATCACCATCTGGCTGAAGTAGCTTTCGCCTGCCAACCAGTTTCTTTGCGCCTTTCCCACCGCCGGTATAATGGTCCACGCATGAATCGCATCCTAGTCATTGGAGCTACCGGCAACGTTGGCCGCCAGGTCGTCTCTCAACTGCCCGCCACCGGCGTGCCGGTCCGTGCGCTAGTCCGCAACCCCCAGACCGCTGGACTACCGCCGCACGTGGAAATCGTGCGCGGAGATCTCACCCACCTCGAATCCCTTGACGCATGCCTGGATGGCGTCGATACGGTATTCCTCGTATGGTTCGCCCCGCCCGCCGCCGTCGGTCCCGCTCTCGAGCGGATCCTGCATTACGCGCAGCGCATCGTATTCCTCTCATCTCCCCACAAAATCGCCCATCCCTTCTTCCAGGGCGGGCAGCCCAATGCGGTCGCCGCCCTGCACACCGAAATCGAGCGCCTGATCGAAACCTCAGGACGCCGGTTCACCTTCCTGCGCCCCGGAATGTTCGCCGCGAATGCCCTATCCTGGTGGGCGTCCCAGATCCGCGCCGGCGATCTCGTGCGCTGGCCCTATCTCGCCGCCCCGACGGCGCCGATCCACGAACGCGACATCGCCGCAGTCGCCGTCCGAGCCTTGTGTGACGACGGACACGCCGCAGCCGAATATGTTCTCACCGGACCTCAATCCCTCACTCAATCCGAGCAGATTTCGATAATCGGCGACGTGATCGGCCGCTCCCTGCGCATCGAAGAGATCTCGCCGGAAGACGCAAAACAGGATTTCTTCACTCTCATGCCTCCGCCCGCCGTGAATATGCTGTTCGGCGCGTGGTCGGCGGCAATCGGTCAGCCTGCCTATGTGACATCCACGGTCGCGGAGATCACCGGAAGGCCCGCGCGAACCCTCCACGACTGGGCCGCCGATCACGCCGCGGCCTTTCGGGCGTGAATAAGTCGGCCCCCCAACCTTACTGGGATGCCGGCATCGCCGAATAGTGGACGTGCACCAGGACCCACCGATTTCCCGCCTTGAAATAGATCTGTGTTTCCCGGCCATCGCTTTGCACACGTGCGCCGTCTTTCTTCTGAGTAGCCGTGAAGTGCCAGTAGAATTCGGACCAGGCGGAATCGCCATAGACATGTATCTTAATGTCGCGCGGCGTCAGCTTGCGCTCGGAAAACATTCCACCCATTACGTCCGTGAAGAATCCCTTCACCTCGCCCCAGCCGTGCGCATGGCCCAGCGGATGGATGAACGAGACATCCGGCGAGTTATCCCAGACCTGCGCGGCTAACTTGACATCCGCCGCGTCCACCGCCGCGACATAGTCCACGATCAGTTTCCGAATCTGGCCGGATTCCGTTGCCGGCTGCCCCTGCGGCCAACAAGGAAGGAGAAACAAAAGGGAAATGACAACTTTCGAGCTCACTGAATGAACTTAACACAACCGGTTTCAACCCTCCGCGGGTGCGAAGGCGCCACGTCGGGACAATATTCCTCCGCTGTCTCAAGGTTTTGACTTTCTCTCCAAGTCTTCTCTCTCTCTCTCTCTCTCTCTCTCTCTCTCTGCGTCTTTCTCCGTGCCTCCGCGTCTTCGCGTCAAAGTGAATCCCTCGAATTCCAATTACTCCCACCCCCCAGTGACTCAAACATTTTTTTATCTTCCCTTTCCCCTCAATCACTTACCGACCCCACCCCCGAATCCCGCTCTGCCGGCATGCTAAATCGGAGTCATGGCAAGCCCAGCACAAATCGCCGCCAATCGCGCCAACGCGCAGAAGTCCACTGGACCCCGCTCCGTCGAGGGCAAGTCCGCTTCCCGCTTCAACGCCCTGAAACACGGCATGGACGCCGCCTCCATCATCATCCCCGGCGAAGACCCGGAAGTCTACGATTCTCTCGTCGCCCAATACCTCATCGAGTACGGCCCCCAATCCGCCTCCGAATCGTTCCACGTCGATACCATGATCCGTGCCGATTGGCAGAAACGCCGCCTCGAAGCTGTCGAGGCCGACCTCTTCCGCATCATCATGACCGAATCGCCCGACAACTCCGTCGCCACCGTCCTCCTCGCCGAATCGCCCGCCGCCAAACTCCTCCTCCGCATACAGCGCCAGATCGCCGCCTTCGAACGTACCTGGCACCGCGCCAACAACGAGTTCCGCCGCGCCCGGGCCGAAGACGAAACCGCCCCCGAAAGCTCCCAGGAACCCGCCGAATTGGCTTCGTTCCCCCAATCCGCCTTCCACGAACTCCCGCATCCGCCGGCAGCCCCAACCGCCACCCCATCCTGGCCCCCAATCGACGAAAAAACTGGAAAACCTCGCTACTTCGTCGGATGACTTCCCGGGAACTCATCCGTGGTGGGGCGGGCTTCAGCCTGCCAATCCGAGCAAAGCTCGGACTCTTTTCTCTTCCGCAGCTCTCACCACGCCACACCGTTTATCCTGGGAGCATGCCGCCCATCGCCCTAACCATCGCCGGAAGCGACCCCAGCGGCGGCGCCGGAATTCAGGCCGACCTCAAGACTTTCCATCAGTTCGAGGTCTACGGCGAAGCCGTCATCACCCTCCTCACCGTCCAGAACACCGTGCGCGTCTCGCGCGTCGAAGTGATGCCCCCTGCGCTCGTCCTCGAACAGCTCGCCGCCGTGCTCGAGGACATCCCGCCCGCTGCCGCCAAAACCGGCGCCCTCGGCTCGGTCGATATGGTCGAAGCACTCTCGCGCGCCGCCGCCGGCTTCACCTTCCCCCTCGTGGTCGATCCCGTCATGGTTAGCAAGCACGGCCTCAGCCTTCTACCCTCCGCCGCCGCGGACGCCATCCGCGCACTCCTCCTGCCGCGCGCGTTCCTCGTCACGCCCAACGTGCCCGAAGCCGAAGTCCTCACCGGCATGAAGATCCAGACGCTCGACGATATGCGCCGCGCCGCCTGCCGCCTCCGCGAACTCGGCGCGCGCGCCGTCCTCATCAAGGGCGGCCACATCGAGGGCGATGCCACGGACCTCCTCTTCGATGGCGTCGCCTGGCACGAATTCCCGTCGCCGCGCGTCGCCACGCCGCACACCCACGGCACCGGCTGCACCTACTCCGCCGCCATCACCGCCGGCCTGGCCTACGGACGTCCCCTGGCCGACGCCGTGGCGCGCGCCAAACGTTTTATTCACGAAGCCATCCGCACCAATCCGGGCCTCGGCCGCGGATCCGGTCCGGTAAATCACCAGGCGAGGGTCGAATGAAATTTCAAAAACTGCTGTCGAACGCCATCGAAAGCTCGGAGATTCCGCTGCGCTTCGAGCCCGGCGCTACAGAGGCCGTAGCCAAGCCCATAACCGGGATGCTGCAGGCCTGGATCTCAGCGCATATCCCACCGGATACCGGCTCGGAATTCGACGCGGGGTGCGCCGCGCTCGCCGCGCAGTTACTCGCCGAACTCAGCGACGCGGCCGACCTTCCGGAGTAATCCGCCCATGCCATCATTCGTCCGGCTGGCGTTTCTCGCGGCATAACGCGAGCCGCGCAAATCCGCCCGCTAAATGGCCTGGACTTGCCTCTGACACTCCCGCTAACCCGCTGAACAACAATGAGATGAGATGAGTATTTTCAGGCCTGAACGAGTTTTGTATAGTAAAACACACCGCCCTCGACTCAAACTGCTGGCGAACCGAAAGCGCTGTCATATATGATTCCGCAAGGTACCTTCGCTTCAACGTCAGCCGTCTCTCCCACGCAGCAGATTTTCGGATTGCAGGGGCCGCCCGCCAACGGGCTCTCTTACACCAACGGACTCTACTATCAGCAATCGTTCGGCGGATATGCCATCTCGCAGAACTATCACACGCCGTATGTCAACAACTGGAATCTCACACTAGCCTGGCAAGCCAACAGTTCCACCACCGTGGAGCTGGCTTACACCGGTGCCATGGGCGTCCACCTGTTCATGGGCACGGAAGATCTGAATCCCAAGAACTCCAGCGTGTTGAGCGCGGAGCTGGCGAATAACGTCAACACCACCGGCACCATCGCGGACCCGCTGGGCCGCAAGAATCCCATCACCGGCGCCACCCTGAGCATCCAGAACGGAACCCTCGGCGGCCCCTATCTCGGCTTCTCTTCGCTCAACCTCTGGTATGACGCCAGCGCCAACAGCATTCGCCACGCCGGTTACGTCAATGTCGTGCACCGCGCCGGCCGCGGGCTCACCTACACCGCTAACTACACTTACGGCAAGTCCATCGACACCGCATCCAGCGCGGGCGGCGATAAGAACGTCCTGACGCCGGTCGGGGGCCAGGTTGGTGGTCAGGTCGCCTTCGGCGGAACCCGCGCCAACGACCGCTCCGTATCCACCTTCGATCAACGCCACGTGATTCACGGCACCGTGATTTACGATCTCCCGTTCGGCAAGGGCCGTCAGCTCGCCAACAATATCTGGAAGCCGCTGGATTGGGTGATCGGCGGCTGGACCACCACGGCTCTAGTGCGCCTGAATACCGGCTTCCCGTACATGGTGTACCTTTCCGACACCAACCAGTTGGGCGACCTGACCCACAGCGCGCGCCCAGATCTGAACCCTGGCGTGCCCATCGTGAATCCGCTCTACGATCGCAATTGTCCGGCGGGCACCGGCTGCCAGCCCTACTTGAACCCCTCGGCGTTCGAGCGTCCCGCGCTCGGCGCCCTCGGCACCGCGCCCCGCACGCTCGATGGCGCGCGTGGCCCCTGGCAGCAGTACTTCGACCTCTCCATCCAGAAGAGCTTCCGCATCGGCGAGAGCGGCAAGCGCCGCCTGCAGTTCCGCCTCGATGCCCTCAACGTCCTCAACCACCCGGTCTTCGCCGTCTACCCCAACAACGCGGGCGGCGCGGATTTCATGGGCGCACCCAGCACCGCCGCACTGACGGCTGCCGGCTACAACACCTGGGCCGTGGCCAACGGCCAGCCGCAGGCGCTTGCCACCGGCGACGCCGGCAACCAGATCCTGACCAACATCAATAATATGGTGAATTCCCAGAAGAATGCCGCCGGCGTTCTGCCCGCCAACTTCTTCAGCATTCCGCTGCCAGCCAACTTCTACGGCACGCAGCCCTCCGGATACAACATCACCACGCTGCAAGGCTACAAGCTCTATCAATTGCGCACTGCCTACGCCACAAATTTCGGCACGCTGTACAACAGCAACACCCCGCGCTACGTACAGTTCGGAGTCAAACTGTACTTCTAACTTTTCCGAGCCGCGACCGTGAGGGAGCGGTCCTTGCAAGCCTCGCGACCGGCATCACCCCATCTGGTCGCCGCACATCTCGAGCACTTCGATCGCTTCCAGGCAGCCCTGCGCCACGCTGTTCGTCGAGAGCGCCGGCACGTCCTCAATCGGCGTCACCACGTCCGGCCCCTTGATCGCCGCGCTCGCCACGCGCGGAATTCTCACGCCGCTCCACGCCTTCTTCGCGTAGGCCGCATTCTTCGTCATCGAGTACAAGTAACCCGCGAGCCGCCCCGGACGCGCGTATTTCCCGTCCGCGCCCTCGCTACCCGTCGCCTTATCGCGCTCAATCACGTCGCGCCGCGCAGTGTGCAGCCGGCAATATTGATCCCACGCCTTCTTCCATCCGGCGTGGTCGATCAACGTATTCAACTCGAACACCACCTCGCCGCCGCCCATGATTGTAGCCAGGTTGTAAGTGCCCACCTGCTCTTCCAGCGCGTACAGCTTGCCGGTCTTCGGATCGTACCCGTAAAGCTGATTCGGCCCGGTCAAAAAGCCGAACGGCATGGCGGCGATCGAATCCATCCCGGCGATAATCTTGTCGCGCCATTTCGTGTCGCCCGTGCGCTCCCATTCCGTCATCCAGTTGCCGGCGAACGCCAGCCAGTCGGGGCCGCCGCGCACACGCCCCGGATACGGCAGCGGCTTGGTCACGGGCGACGCCAGCCGCATCGGGTCGATCTCGGTCGCCTTGTAATCGGAGTCCACCACCTCGCGCATCAGGTCGCCGGTACGTTCATCGGTGGTCGTGTAGTAATGGAAGCGCCGGTAAGCTGCCTGGCTGATGCGCGCTTCCTTCGCGCCGCAACCCCAGTGGCGCACGTTGTGGCGTGAGCCGAGCATGGCGAATCGCCCCAGGTGATAAGTGTCCACTTCGCCGGTGTGCCGCGTCATCGCCTCTGCCATTCGGAATGCGTCGGCGCGGCCGCTACGCAGAAACGTGTACCACAGCCACATATCGGTACCGAGTTCGCTGTTGTCCCACGCGAAGCCGCCGATATCGTAGCGCCACTCGTGCCGCGCGCCATCGTGCTGGTGCATCACGTCGCCGTAATTCCAGAAGCCGTACCAGTGCCGCTGCTCCACCTCTTTGTGATAGAAATCGAACGCCGCGTCGAGCTGGTCCTCCAGCGCCTTCTTCGCCGCCGTGGACCGGTCGGGCAGGCTCCATATGCCGAAGACTTTGGTCGAGTGCACGTGTTCCGGCGTCGCTATCAGGAGCGGCGGCTGCTGCGCCAGCTTCGCGTGCAGAGCGGTCTCCGCCTTTGCGGGCACCGCGCCCGTCGGAAAGAGCGTCATCTCGCTGGTGCGCGCCACACCGTGCGGAGTACTGAATCCGGGCTGCACGTCTTCGTAACTGGAGTCCAGATCGTGCGCCCGAGTGTCGTAATGCCGCAAGTCCATCGCCGGCGCTTCGGGCGACCAGAGCCAGACGCGCAGCTCGGCCGCCGTCGCAGTCGCACGCCGCACTTCCAACGACGCGGGGAACGATTGCCAGAAGTTCTTCACGCCCACCGCAAGCCCGCCCGACACGTCGCCGGCGAACACCAGCCCGCTGGCCCGGCGTCCCGCGATCGCATCCAGCCAGCAGCTCTGGGGATTGGTCCGCTTCTGGATCGTGAACCCATCGGCCGTAATTTGCGCGAGTTTGAAATCGTCCCACACCGCCCAATCGGAGAGCAGTTTCTGCCCCGCGGCGTTGAAGGTCTCCTTATTGGCGATGCGCTTTCCCGCAAGCTGGTCCGCATACGACGCGCCCTGCAACTGCCGCCGCCCCGTCGCCGGCTGCACCGGCTCCGACCACAATCCGTCGTCCTCGCCCGCGAATCGCACGTGCCGATTGTGTACCTGCTCGCGCATCGGAATGGCGAAAGCAAGTCCGAGCCCCTTGATGAAGTCCCGCTCGTGGTCGCCGTCGAAGACAATCGTGTGCACCAGGCGCACGGCCTCGGTGCCGCCGTAGAAGTAGAGGCGCACCGTGAATGGCAGCCACGCGCGCGTATCATTCTTATGCATGCCTTCGATCTTGACCACCGCGCGCACCGGCCCGCTCTGCTCCACCGTGACCTTCCTGATGTCGCTCGTGAACTCGGGGAACCGCAAGACGCCGGGCGTCGAACGGTCCTCCAGCGTGCACGCGAGCCGTCCGTCGCGCGCCACCACGCGCCCGTCGACGGTCATCGTCTCGATAAACGCCGCCCCTTGCTTCGGAATGCGGCATTGCAACTTGCCGGTGTCGATATCGATTGCCTGCGCAGTCTGCGTGACCTTGACGCCCGGTCCCGCGGCGGGCATTCCCGGTGCGAGGCGGAACGGACCGCTCGCGCCCGTGACCGTGGCGAAGCCGGTGAACTTGATCGATCCGTCCGGCCAATAGGCCAGCGGCCACGCCTGCAGCGGCAGCGCCTTGCCGTCGTTCGCCGAGAGCGCAAACGTCTGTGAGCGCCCCACCGTTCCACGCGCCCACGGCACGCCCCAACTGACTCCGGTCTCGACCCCCGGCGCCATACCGCCCAGCCATCCGATGGTCACGGCCGCGTCTACCGCTTGCGCCTGCTGTTCCATCGCCGTCGCCGTGGCAGTGCTCGCCAGAATTCCAATTGCACTACGTCGCGTAATTCTCATCGTTCCCCTCCGTCAAAGCGCTCCTGAGCCGCGGTACATGTGGCGCACGCACTCGTGCGTGCCGCGTCGAGTCTCACTCGACGCTCGGGCGCCCAAGAACGCCCGCGCCGCGCCCCGTCCCAATCAGAGCCGCAACCGCCTCCTTGCACCGCCCCGTAGCTTCCGCACTGCAATCCATGTGCGGCTCCAGCGACACCGGACCCTCGTACCCAATGCCGCGCAGTGCAGCAAAGTGGGCGGCGTAATTGATCATCCCCTCGCCCGCCGGCACCCACTCCGGGAAGCCCGCGCCGCGCGTCAGTGGACGCAGATCCTTAATATGCACGTGGGCGATCCACGGCGCGACTACTGCAAACTCGTCCAGCGGATCGCGATTCTCCAGCCACGCCACATTTCCCGGGTCGTAGTTGATCTTCAGCCCCGCGCCGCCGGCCCGCTCGATCAACGCCGCCGTCGCGCGCCCGCTGTCGCACCAACAGATCGGCTCGGGCTCGATCATCAGCGTCAATCCGTCCGCGCGCGCCCGTTCTCCCACCTCTGCCAACCATTCCACGACTTCACCCGGCGGATTGGCGCTCGAATATTCCGGCGCCGTAGCCTCCGTCGCGCCCCGCTTGTGGAATCCGAACACGATCAGCCCCGGCAGTTTCCAGCGAAGCGCCCACTCCGCCGCGCGCGGATACACTTCGTCCATCTCGCGCCGGAACGCCGCCGCATCGCTGGTATTCTTGAACAGCCCCGGCGAGAGCGCCGTGATCTCCACGCCTTCTTCGCCCGCCACGCGTTCCACTTCCAGCATCGCCGCCTCGCCGCACATCGGCGCGCGGCCAGCTGCCAGATTGCGAATCTCGTAGCGCCGCAATCCCAGCGGGACACCGACGCGCAACGCCACGGCGAAATCCCGGGAGATCTCATCGCTGACGATACCGAGTTTCACGCGCACTCCACCGCGCGCCCCGTGCGCGTCGATTCATACAGCGCCGCCACCACTTTTAGATCGCGCACACCGCTCGCGATCGGCACCGGCGCGGGCTCCCCATCGCGCACCGCTTCCAGGAACTGCAAGTGCTGGTTCAGTGGGTTGTGTATGTCTGCGAACGCCGGCGGCTTGATCTCCATCTGCTGCTCCTCGCCCCAAATGCCGCCGAATAGCTGCGTCACCTGGCCGCCCGTGTACTGGGCCACGCGCCCGTGATACGCGCCCGCGTTCGAGCACAACGCCAGCTTGTTGTCGCGATACGTGAACCGCCCCTTAGTGCCGTGAACCGAGAGTTCCTCGCCATTGGTGCACCACGCCGTATCCATCGTGAGCATCGCGCCCGTATCCAGCTCAAATACGCCGACTGCCAGATCCTCGCCTTCGAGTCCCGGACAATGCAGATTGCGCGCAAATCCGCTGGCGCGCACCACACGCGCGCGCGTGGCCCATTCGAAGATGTGAACGTAGTGCACTGCGAGTTGAATGAAACATCCGCCGCCGGTCTGCTCCACGTTGCCCCGCCAGTTGGGATTGCCCCGCAGTGCTTCGTCGGACCACATCATGCCGCCCTTATGCATCAGGCGCGCGTAGCAGTGCACGATGTCGCCCAGCCAGCCCTGCTTCACCATATCGCGCAGGTCGTGGATCAGCGGCTGGTCGAAATAGCTCATGTAAAGTCCCACCGTGCGGGTGGATCTCTCCGCGGCCTCCGCGATCGCCTCCGCATCGGCCAGATTGGGCGCCACCGGCTTCTGCAAAAGGACGTGCTTTCCCGCCTCGATCGCCGCCACCGCCTGAGGACGGTGAAAATGGTTGGGACTGCTGATGATCACGGCGTCGATCTCGTCCGTCAAAGCCGCGGAAAAATCGGTCGATGCCGCCGCTCCAGGAATGCTCACCGCGGCCTTCTGCGCGGCCTCGGGCACCGCGTCGATACAGTTGACCACGCTCACCCAGTCCAGATCGCGATAGACGCCCAGGTAGTGTGCGGCCATCCCGCCGCATCCCACGAACGAAACTCGGATCATGCCTTCCTCTCCCGCGTGGCGTACAGCGCGATCGACATTCCCGCCAGCGTCGCCGCCACCATGGCGAACGCCGCAACGGGCGTCACCTTCAGGTACAGAATCAGCACGCCGCAGAACATCACGCTGGCCGCGATCACCTTGTCCGTGATCTCGCGTTCGCGGAAGAACAAGCCATCCCGCAAACACGCTCAGCACGATTCCCGCGCGCTTGATGCTCACCGTGATCACCACCGGAATGTACGCGTAAGATGCCAGTTGGAACAGCAGCGACACCGCGTCGAACAGCCCCGCCAGCGCGATCCACTTCAGGTTTCCTTTCGCCGCCGCGGCGAACCCGCCCTTCTGTGTCTTGGAAAGCAGGTAGAACGAAATGCAGAGTCCCACGCCGTACGCGAAGCTCTCGGTGAAGATATCGCTCATCTTCACCAGCTTCGCGTCGAGTGGGTTGGTCAGTGAGAAGATCAACGCCACAATCAGCATGTACCGGCTGCCCTTATATTCCAGCACCGCTTTGACGGGCGCCAGCCAGCCCACCGCGAACAGTTGCCGGTGCATCGCCAGCGAGCCGACTACGATCAGCGCCACGCCCAGCAGTTTGATGGGCTCCGGCTTCTGTCCCAGAATGATGTACGTGCTCGGGATCAGGAACACCGGCGTGAAGGCCAGGAACGGAATGCACATCGAGAGCGGAGAAATCTGCAGCGCCCGGAAATACAGCCACATCACGATGGTGATCAGCGCCACGTCCAGCACCAGGTAGATGAAAAAGGTCGGCACCGGCGCCAGTTGGAACAGGCCGAACAACAGACCGCCATCGCGGATCACTACCGGCACGCCGCGCAGCATCTGCACCAGCAGCACCACGGCGAAAACCACCGCCACCGCGACGCGAATCCAGAAAGTGGCCGGAAACAGATCGCGCTGGTCGAGCGCGCGCTTCCGCCAGACATCGGTCATCACGTTGGTGACGGACATCGCCGCCGCCAGCAGCAATCCGAGGGGAGCGAAACCGCCGGGTTCCACTTACCTCGCCACCAGCGTCACCGGACCCAGCATGCCGGCCGGCAGCGAGCGCACGCTCTGCATATCCTGAGCCTGGAATTTCTCGCCGTATTTGGCCGTCAGTTCCTTGTAGTCCGGCAGCGGTCCCTTGGCCAGCACGTTGAGCGCGAGATTCGCCACCACCACTCGAATCGTATTGTCGCCGGACTTCAGCAAGCCAGTGATCTCCACTTCATACGGCGCCTTCCACACCGCGCCCGCCGCCTTCCCATTGACGAACACCTGTGCCGCCTCGCGCACAGGACTCTCCAGCCACGCCCGCATGCCGGAAGGCGCCCGACGCTCCGACGCCGGATCCACCACCGTGCCCTCACCGAAGTTCAGGAACACTCGCTGTCCCGCGCGCAGCATCGCCGGCGGCGCCGCCACCGTGCGCTCGTAGGTCGCCGTACCCGAGTAGAATTTCCGCGCTCCATCGTCCGTCCACGGGTGCAGCGTCGCCATCTGCACAGGCTGTGGCGCATCCGGGAACTTCACAGTCCAGTTATCACTCACATTCACCGTCGGGATCGCCTCTCCGGTCGTCGGCATTGGCGGCGCGGCCCCGTTCGAGAACACCAGCACGCGCGACTCGTACGGCGCCAGTTCCAAATCCATTCCTGCCTGTGCATTCTTGCCGGTGAACGGATCCCACCAGGCCGGCCGCAGTCCCTCTACGCGGAACGCCGCTTTCCCTTTCACCGGACGATTGCTGGTGTTGGCCAGGAAGTAAATCTCCGAGTACGGCAGATGGCGGTGCACCACGCCGACTTCCGGAGGCAAGGTGAAATCCGGAGGCAGCGCCGCATGCAGTGCCGCACCCAGCTTCGCCTCTTCGGTCAACTGGAATCCGGCGGAGAGCTCGTGAATCTTAGCCGAATCGCCTTCGTCGCGCAGTCCCGGTGCCATCGAGGGCAGTCGCCTGGTGAAGAACACGTGGCCGCCGTGGGAGGCGTACTCCGCAATCTTCTGGTACGTCGCCAGCGGAATTCGGTCCACGTTGGCCACAATCAGGATCTTGTGCGTAATGCCCTTCGCCGCGATCGCACCGTCGTCGGTGAAATCGAAGTTGTATCCGGCGTCCAGAATTGCCGGCACGAGATTCGGCCCGAGCAATCCGTCCATGGCCTGGTTGACTGAATCGCGGCCCAGGCTGAAGCCCGCGAACGCATCGTGCGTCGGCATATAAACCGCCACGTCGATCGCCGGCGTTCCCAGCCGCAAAAGCCAACTGACGCGCTGCAGGTACGTTGTAATGTCCGGCATCACGATCCACCACGGATTGTGCTGATTGAACACCGCCGCCGCATAGAAACGCCAGCCCGGCTCGGGCACTGAAGGCGGAGTGTATGGCCAGCCGTGCGCCACCAACTGATTCACGCCTTGCAAAAAGTGCAGGTCGGCCTCCGCCTTCATATCCAGCGGCGTGGCGCGGAATACCGGCGAGTGCAGCCACGTCCAGGTCTCGCTCGAACTCACGGTGTTTCCGTACAGATGATTGGCGGAGGTCGCCCACCGCGTGGTGGAGAATCGCCTCCACTGCGTGCCTTCGCCTTCCGGCAGATCGACCAGGCGCTGGCTGGAGAGCGTCACCGGCGGAATCCCGTAGGTCTGCGACCGGAACTTCGTGCCGTGCGCCTTCGCCCACGCGGTCAGGGGCCGCAGGTATTGATCTTCGCAGAGTTCGCTCAGCGTCTGCCCCCAATCGTGGCGGATGGCGCCGGTCACCGGCCCGATGTCGTCGGCCAGCGCGGGCAGGTAAGGCGTGAGATCGTAGCCACGCCGCTTCTGGAACTCCGCCAGGAAATTGCCGGTCCAATCCGAGTTGTAGACTTCCAGGCTGTCGCTGAAAATCGCGTAGGGCGGGGTTTTCGCCAGCGCATTCAACATGGGTTCGCCGACCGCCTTGAGGTGCGCCTGGATGGCCGCCGTGTCGTAGTGATTCAGCACGCGGCCTTCGGCGCCTACCGCCGGACGCTTCACCATCTGCCGCGTGAAGCTCGCAATGAAGAACGTGGCCTGCCCGCTTCCCGCCGGCGCCGACACCTTGCCATTGGCGACCGCGACCTGCTTGCCATCCACGAAAACCGCGATCAGCTTTTCGCCTTCCTGCAATGCCGGTATCGCGTCCGGTGCGCCGTGCAACACGCGCAGTCGAGGCGACCCCAGTGCAACCGGAATGTGCGGGCCGCCGAACGGCCATCCGCTGCCCAGCGTCAGATCCATGCGCAGTCCCAGTTCTCTGGCCTTGACGCCGGCGAAGGTGAGCGCATCGAGGAATTCCGGGCTCATGTACGGAAGATTCTTGATGCCCTTGGCCGGGTTGTCCAACTCCAGCGCGTAGGTAGGTTGAACTTCAAACCCGCCGATGCCGCCTTCTTTCATGAAGCGCATCTCGCGTTCCAACTCGGGCTTGGTCACCGCCGGACCAAACCACCACCAGCGCACCATCATGCGCGCATCGTTCGGCGGACGCTCGAAGCCGCGCCGCAATTCGGCCAGGTTCGCGGGGTCTGCGCCCAAAGCGAATCCGGCCACCAGCGCCAGGAGCGCACTACGCCTCAACCATAGGACTGACATTTCGACCATGTTATGCCTCCATTCGGGGCCGTGCCAAGCAGTTTCGCCGGCGGCTCTGTCGTTTCAGTTGAGAAAACACACATCGCACGGCCGGCCTCCGGGAAGGTGGCGTGCTTTCATCGGTTTCCGACATCTAAATACCACCTTATCCGTAACTTCCACTGTACAGGATGCGCATCCGATGTTCCGCATGGCGAAACCTCCGATGCAGCTTCGGATCCGTTTGACCTGGCACCCCGAAACCACGGATGATATTGAGTCGGGTGGCTCAATCGTGATTTCCAATAAACAGACAGATCGTATCATCCAAGCGCTGAACGCGTTTCATATTGAATTGCCCTCTTGGGGTTTTGCGAACACCGGCACTCGTTTTGGCAAATTCCTGCAACCCGCCGCGGCCACCTCCACGGCGGAGAAGTTTGCCGATGCCGGCCAGGTACACCGCGTGACGGGCGTTTGTCCCACCATCGCGCTGCACGTCCTGTGGGATTTGCCCAAGGGCATTAGCGATTGTGCGGAAGTTCAGGCGCTGGCCGCGGAGCACGGGCTTCGTCCGGGGTCGATCAACCCCAACGTATTTCAGGATCAGAACTACAAGCACGGCTCGCTAGGCAATCCCGATCCGGCGATTCGCAAGGAAGCCATGGACCACATTCTGGATTCCGTCGCGATCCAGAAGCGCCTGGGCAGCCGCGACCTCTCGCTCTGGTTCGCCGACGGTTCCAATTACCCCGGGACGCAAAATATGCGCCATCGCCGCCACTGGTTTGAAGAGGGATTGAAAGCCACTCACGCCGCGCTCGCCGAGGGCCAGCGCATGATGGTGGAATACAAACCTTTCGAGCCCGCTTTCTACCATACGGACATCGCCGATTGGGGCATGGCGCTGACGCTTGCCCAGGCCGCGGGGCCGAAAGCCAAAGTGCTGGTGGATACCGGCCACCACTATCAGGCGCAGAACATCGAGCAGATTGTGGCGTGGCTGCTCGACATGAATATGCTGGCGGGATTCCACTTCAACGACCGCCGGTACGCCGATGACGATCTCACCATGGGTTCCATCGACCCCTATCAGGTCTTCCGCATCTTCCACGAGATCGCGCACTTCGAGTGGGAGACCGGACAGCGCGCCGATATCGCCTACATGATCGATCAGAGCCACAATCTTAAGGGCAAGATCGAGGCCATGATTCAGACCGTCACCACCGCGATGGAGTTGTTCGCCAAGGCCGCATTGGTAGATCATGAAAAGCTCGCCGGTTACCAGACCAGTTGCGCGTTGGTTGATGCCGAAACGTGCCTTAAGGACGCCTTCTCCACCGACGTTCGCCCCGTGATCCGTGAGTGGGCGGTTTCTAAAGGACTGCCTGCCGACGCCATGGACGCCTTCCGCCAGAGCGGCTATCTCGAAAAGGCCACCGCCGAACGGAGCGCGAAAAACATGGCAGCGATCTCCAGCTATGCTTAGAGAAAATATGCCCCGTTACGCATTCAAACTGCGCATCAAGCCGGACGCCATCGAAGAATACGAAACCGAACACAAACGCGTCTGGCCGGAGCTCCTGGCCAAGCTGAAGGAAGTCGGAATTTGCGATTATTCTGTCTTCCGCCGCGGTCAAGATCTGACCCTGGTGCTGCGCGCCGAGGATTTCGACAAGGCCTGGGACGAACTGGACAAAGACCCTGTCAATCAGCGCTGGCAGGAATTCATGGGCCGCCTTTTCGAGCCGGTCCCCGATAAGCAAAACGGCGAGCGCTTTGCGATGATGAAGGAAGTCTTCTACCTGGAGTAAGGTGCCTGAATCTCGCCCTCGCTGGCAGCTCACCGCCGGAATGCTGGTGGCCGCTCTCGCAGCTCTCAAGCTGATCCTCCACCTCTACGCGGGCCGCTACTACGGCTACTTCGTCGACGAGTTGTACAACCTTGCGCTGGCCCGCCACCTGGCCTGGGGATACGTCGATGTCGCCCCGATGATCGCCCTCATCGGCCGCATCGAAGTCGCGCTGTTCGGCAGTTCGCTCTCCGCGATCCGCCTGGCTCCCGCGCTCGCCGGCGCCGGCTTGGTGCTGCTCACCGGCGCCATCGCGCGCGAACTGGGCGGACGCCGCTTCGCCCAGGGGTTCGCCGCCCTTTGCGTTCTTCTCGCTCCAGGCATCCTGGCGCTGGACCATTTCCTCAACGTGAATGCCTTCGAGCCGCTCTGCTGGATGGGATGCGCGCTGGTCCTGATCCGCATCGTCAATTCAGGCGACGAGAGACTGTGGGTCTGGTTTGGGTTGCTCGCCGGAATCGGTCTGGAAACCAAGCACTCCATGCTGATCTTCGGTTTCGCGCTGGTCGCCGGGCTGGCGCTGACTCCGCAGCGCAAACATCTGTTCAACCGCTGGCTGTGGCTTGCCGGAGCGTTGGCGTTCCTGCTCTTCCTCCCGAACCTGCTCTGGAACATCCAGCATCATTTCCCATTCCTGGAACTCCAGGAGAATATCAGGCGCGACGGCCGCAACGTCAGCCTGACCTTCGGGTCTTTCTTCGGCCAGGAAATCCTCGCGATGCTGCCGCTGAGCGCGCCCGTGTGGATTGCCGGACTGTGGTGGCTGCTGCGGAGCCGCTACCGCGCGCTGGGTTTCGCGTGGGCGATCGCGACTGCCATTATTTTCGCCATGAACCCCCGCGTGTACTACCTGTTTCCTGCATTTCCGATGCTCTTCGCCGCGGGCGGCGTGCAATTCGAAAACTGGCTCGAACGCCCGCGGCTCGGCTGGATCAAACCCGTGTATTGCGTGTTGATGGTGCTGATGGGCGTGCTGATCATGCCCACTATGCTTCCTGTACTGTCGCCGGAAGGCTACATTCGCTACGTCGAGGCTACGCATCTTCAGCAACCGCGAATCGAAAACGCGCGGCTGGGTCCGCTGCCGCAGCTTTTTGCCGATCAGTTCGGATGGGAGGACATGGCCGCGGCCGTCGCCCGCGTCTACAACAACCTGCCCGCCGAGATCCGCCCGGTTACCGCGATCTTTGGAGAGAACTACGGACAGGCGGGCGCGATCGATCTTTTCGGTCCAAAGTACGGCCTCCCGCCCGCCATCAGCGGTCACCAGAATTATTTCCTGTGGGGACCGCGAGGCTATACGGGCGAAAGCGTGATTGTGATGGCGGGCAACCGGCAGGATCTCGAACGCAAGTTCGACTTTGTGCAGACGGTGGCGCACGTGGGGCATCCTTACGCCATGCCCTACGAGCACATCGACATCTTCTACTGCCGCGGATTGAAAGGGCCGCTAGCCGATGCGTGGCCCCAGGTAAAGAACTGGCACTAGGCGCGGCCCGCCAGGGTCTTACTGCTTCAGCAGAGCGTCGATTGCCGTCTGGGAAATAGCTTCATCCACTTCGCTCGCGGCGCCGCTGCACGCTATGGAGCCGATGGTCTTTCCATCGACTTTGATCGGCAGTCCGCCGCGATTGGGGAATCCGTCCGGAAAGACTAGTACCGCCAGATTTCCGCCCTTCAACGAATCTTCGGCCACAGCCGACGGCCGCCCGTAGAGCGCCGCATATTTCGCCTTCTTCTGGGCGAACTGGATGGTATTCAGGCTAGCGCCATCGGCCTTCTGCAGGAACAGCAGGTTGCCGCTTTCATCCATGATGCAAATGGTCACCTGCACATTGCGCTTCTGCGCCTCCGTCTCCGCCGCGGCGACCATCGTCTTGAGCGCCGCAAGGTTCAGATACTTCCTCGAAGGCAGGTCGGCCGCCGAAGCCAGAAAAACCACGCTGAGCAATAACACGACAAGCTTGAGCATGGCAAACATGATATCGAAAAGCGCGGCAGACTATGCCGGTGTCGTCAGCAGGCTGTCGTTCGGGTAGAAGTGATTCACGTTGTCCGGAGTGATGAGCTGGTGGGTGGTGAAGAGGGCCGGCGGCACCGCCTTTCTCGATAGCAGATCCAGCGCCAGTTTGAGCAGGCCGTCCCCGTATTTTTCGGGGAAGAACGCCACGCTCGCAATCAGGCGGGTATTCGGACAGCGTAACTGGGCGCGCGCTTCCGGCTCGGCATTCTGGCCGACGATACGCACTCGCTGGCGCGGCCCGCCTCTTCGTAGGCGCGCAGCGCGCCGAGTGCGCTGGAATCGTTGACCGCCCCCACGAGCACGCGCCGGGCCTTGGATTCCCGCAGATGCTTGCGCACCCGCTCCAGCGTGGTCTGGAATTGCCCGTCGCCATCCACGCTGACGACGCGGCAGCGTTCCGGAACGCGCAGGACTTCGCCGATGCCGCTCTGCACGCCGCGTATGCGCGCCTGGGGCAGGGAACCGGCGCGATGCAATTCCACCAGCAGGATCTCATCGGGCTCGCCATTCCAGAGTTTCTTCGCCCAGCGCCCGAGGTGGTGTCCCGCCATCAGCCCCGCCTGATAGTTGTTGGCGCCGAAATAAGTCGCGCCGGGGTGCGGAATATCGATGGCGATAAAGGGAATGTTCGCTTCCAGGTATTTGGTGGCGATGGCAGATGCAATCAACTCGTCGGTCTGGAACTCGATCACCAGATCGACCTGTTCTTTGATCAGGTAGTCTGCGCTGCGCAAGGCGATTTTCGGCTGGTAGCGGTTGTCCACCACGATCAGTTCGACGTGCTCGCGCTCGGCGGCGCGCACCAGCCCCTCACGCACTTCGCGGTCGAAGGAAGTGTCCTGTCCCTGGGCCGCGTAACCGATTCGGTAGAGGCGCCGCCGCCTGACCTCGCTCGCCAGCCGGTAGTGATTTTCGCCCACCTTATCCAGGAAACCGCATTGATGGAGCGTGTACAGCAGACGGAAGCACATCCCCTTGTTGAAGCCGGTGCGCGTCACGACATCGCGCAATCGCAGCACGTCGCCGGACGACTGGAATGCCTCCAGCACGCGGGAAGCATGAACCAGGCTCTTGACCAGATACCGGTTGTGGTTGGAGGTCTTAACGTGGACTCCGTCTATCATTACTCGCTACACCAGTTTTAATATACGAAACGCAGATGTTCCGGTGTTACCGCTTTCCCGGGTCGCGGAAACTAGCGATAACCTCGGTATTTATTGCAGAATACACTATTTGCTGCGGATCGCGGGCGTTCCGCACCGCGAAAAGAGTTTGACCCCGGCGATCTCTTCTTCCCCGACGCCCGGCGCGCCGTTACAATCGGACTTTGCACTCCCATTCGAAAATATGACACCGAATCCCCTTCTGGGCGTAATCTTTCACTGGCTGGGCGGCCTGGCATCCGGCAGTTTTTATGTTCCCTACCGCGGCGTCAAGCGCTGGTCCTGGGAGACGTACTGGCTGGTCGGCGGCTTTTTCAGCTGGATCATCGCACCCATCTCGCTGGGGATAATTCTGACCAACGACCTGCCAGCCGTGCTGCGCGAGGCGCCAGGGTCTACCCTACTGTGGTGTTACTTCTGGGGCATGATGTGGGGAATCGGAGGCCTCACCTTCGGGCTCAGCATGCGCTACTTGGGGATGTCGCTCGGCATGGCGGTCGCGCTGGGCTACTGCGCCGCCTTTGGCACCATCATGCCGCCCATCTTCGACGGCAAGTTCGTCCACCAGGTGCTTGGCACCACCTCGGGGCAGGTGATCCTGTTGGGCGTTGCGGTCTGCCTGAGCGGCATCGCTTTCGCCGGCAAGGCGGGCATGTCCAAGGAGCGCGAGATGTCGGTGGAGCAGAAACAGGCCACGATCAAGGAATTCGATCTAAGGAAGGGTATCCTGGTGGCGACTTTTTCGGGCGTAATGAGTGCCTGCATGTCCTACGGACTGCGTGCCGGCGACCCGATCAAGGCGATCACACTCACCCACGGAACCACCACGCTCTGGCAGGGACTTCCCGTGCTGGTCCCGGTGCTGCTGGGCGGCTTTACCACCAATTTCATCTGGTGCGTGGCGCTGAATTTCAGGAACCGTTCGGGCCACGAATACCTGAGCGCGCGCAAGACCAAAGCGCCGATGATCCCGAACTATTTGCTCTGCGCGCTGGCGGGGACGACGTGGTATTTCCAGTTCTTCTTCTACACGATGGGCGAGACGCAGATGGGCGCCTACAAGTTCTCGAGCTGGACGCTGCACATGGCGAGCATCATCATTTTCAGCAGCTTGTGGGGGATCGCGCTGCATGAATGGCGCGGTGCGAGCGGCCGCACGAAGCGGTGGCTGGCCGTCAGTCTCGCGGTGCTGGTGCTCTCGACTATGGTGGTGGGCTACGGCAACTATCTGGGAACGCTGGCGCACTGATATCGTAGAACTATGACCAAGGTGCAGATGAGGTTCCGGTTGCAGAAGCCCCTCGATGAGTCGGCGCTGACGGCCATCGCGACAGTTCACGCCAAGTACGGCATCCAGAAGATTAAAGTGGCGGATTCCCTCGACGCCCTGACCGTGGAGTACGACGCCACGCGCTTGCGTCCGGCGGAGGTGGAGGCCGCACTGGCCGGTGCCGGAATCCCGGCACAGCCTGAGTAAAGGGGCGTTCTGTACGAATTCGAACTTAGCTGTATACCCTCGGTTCCGCACCTTCAAATCTTCGCCAAGCGCGCGGTAGAATCACATTTATGCCAATGGTGGCACGGCCAGGTTCTGCTAGCGGGGCGGATCGGTTCCAGTCGCTCTATCAACTGCTCGCGGCGCTGAGCCGGGCCAGGGGATTAGAGGACGTGTATCAGGCCGCGCTGACGAGTTTGCTCGAGGCGACGGCGGCTGACCGCGCGGCGATCCTCTTTTTCGATGACGATGGGGTCATGCGATTCACCGCCTCTCGCGGTCTTTCAGAGCGATATCAGGCCGCAACAACGGGACACTCGCCATGGCGGCGAGGCACGCTGGACGCCGACGTCGTGTGTGTGCGGGATGCCCTGGCGGACGAGAGCCTTGCGGCGTATCGGGATGCGTTGCAGGAGGAAGGGATTCGCGCGCTGGCATTTCTCCCGCTGGCTCTCGATGCCGGTGTTTTCGGCAAGTTCATGTTGTATTACGACGCTCCGCACGAGTTTGGTGCGGATGAGCTGGAGATGGCTAACGCCATCGCGGCGCATGTCGCCCTGGCGACACAACACAAGCGTGCGGAACTGGAACGCGCGAGCAGCGAGCAGCGGCTGCGGGCGATCCTGGACAATTCGCCAACGGTCATCTTCCTGAAAGACCTTCAGGGGCGATTCCTGCTGGTGAACCGGCGCCACGAGGAACTGTTTCAGATTCCGAGAGCGGAGGTGCTGGGCCGGACGGACTACGACATTTTCCCAAAGGAGACGGCAGACCAACTACAGGCAAACGACCGTGCGGTGCTCGAGGCCGGCAAACCGCTGGTGCTTGAAGAGCGTGTACCGCACGGCGACGGAATGCACAGCTACCTTTCGATCAAATTCCCATTGGAGGGACCGGATGGACGTGTGACCGGCGTTTGCGGCATCGCAACCGACATCACGGAACGAAAGCAACTTGAAAACGCCAGCCGGCATCTGGCGGCGATCGTGGAGAGTTCAGACGACGCCATCATCAGCAAAGACCTGAACGGGATCATTACCAGTTGGAATGCCGGTGCCCAGCGCATTTTTGGCTATACCGCTGCCGAGGTTGTCGGCAAACCCGTAGCGATTCTTGCGGCGCCGGACCGGCTTGACGAGATGCCGCGGATCCTGGCCGAGATTGCGCACGGGCGTCGCGTGGACCATATTGAAACGCGCCGGCGCAGAAAAGACGGGCAAATCATCGATGTCGCTCTTACGGTGTCCCCGGTTCGCAACGCCGCGGGCCAGATTGTCGGGGCGTCAAAAATAGCCCGGGATATCAGCCAAAGAAAGCTGGCGGACGAGGAGCATACGCTGCTCCTCGCGCGGGAGCGGGAAGCGCGCCGAACGGCCGATCTGCTCAACCGGGTGGCTCCCCGGCTCGCGGCACAATTGGACACTAAGAAACTCGTCCAGGAAGTGACAGACATTGCGACTACGCTGGTGGCTGCCGAGTTCGGCGCGTTCTTTTACAATCTCGTCAACGAAGAGGGCGAAACCTATGCGCTATACACATCGTCGGGGGCGCCGGGAAATGCTTTTGAGCACTTTCCAATGCGGCGCGACACGGCACTCTTCGGACCAACGTTTCGGGGGGAAGGTGTAGTGCGCTGTGAGGACTTGACCGAGGATGTGTTCCGCGGGAAAGGCGTAGTGCGTTGCGACGATGTTACACAGGACACTCGCTACGGCAAAGATTCCGTACAGACAGCCATACCGTGCGGCCGCTTGCCGGCTCGCAGCTATCTGGCGTCGCCCGTGATATCGCGGTCGGGGGAAGTTCTGGGAGGTCTTTTCTTCGGTCATTCCGAGCCGGGGAAATTCACGGAGACTCATGAGACGGTGATTGCCGGCATAGCGGCTCAGGCCGCCATTTCGATGGACAATGCCCACCTTTTTGAGCGCGCCCAGTGGGTGCAGGGGGAACTCAAGCGATCGAATGAAGAGCTGCGCCGAGCCAACCAGGATCTCGAAATGTTTGCCTACTCGGCAAGCCACGATTTGCAGGAGCCCCTGAGGACGATTTCGATATCGGCGGAGATCCTCGAGCGGAATTGGGGCGAGGGGCTGAGCGAAAAGGACGCTCCATTTTTGGGGAATATCCTCAGCGCATCCAACCGTATGATGATTCTGCTCGAGGATTTGCTCGCCTACACACGTGCGACGAAGTATGAGGAGGGCCCGCCGCCAAGCGTTGACTCGGCGCGCGTGGCTGCCAACAGCATAGAAAGCCTCAAGGGAATCATTGAGGAGGCCGACGCAACGGTCACGGTAGCGGAGTTGCCGTGGGTTGCGATCCACGAAAGCCGGCTTACGCAGTTGTTTCAGAACTTGATCAGCAACGCGATCAAGTACCACGGCAAAGAGGCGCCCCGTGTCCACATCTCGGCGAAAAGCCGGGACGGATGGTGCGTATTCTCCGTGGTTGACAATGGGATTGGGATTGACCAGCGGTATGCGGAGCAGATCTTCGGCCTGTTCAAACGCCTGCACGGTCCCGACCAATACCCCGGCAGTGGGATCGGACTGTCGATTTGTCAACGTATCGTGGAGCAGTACGGCGGCAGGATTTGGCTGGAACATTCCACGCCTGGGGAAGGATCCACTTTCTGCTTCTCCCTTCCCTTGCGAGCCCGATAGCGTTCGGAGACACATGTTTTCGCGGCAAAAGTTCTAGGCGTACCCAGACAAATCAGGACAAAATAGTACGATTCCCGCGGTGATTGGAAACCACCAGGCGCATACTGTGCAAATCGGCAAGGCTGAGGCCCGAAAAGTACCAAACGGCCGCCCATTTCCTTCGAAAAGTCCCGTATTGATGGTAGTCCCGACAGCACTGGTGTCAGCTCGCTGCGCATCGCAGAATGACGCTGAGGAAGATAAGTTATGCCAGCGTGGCAGGTCGATCCGGAGACAGTTATTGCGACCCGCAGGTCTGGTAAATCCGTTTGGGAATGGCCCACCATCGTGGCATGCGGGATGTTACTCGGCTTCGTGGTCGCGATAAATTTCGGCTCTGCGCCGGCGTTCGGTGGGGTCTCAAACCAACTGCACCGGATGTTCGCATGGACCGGCAAGGCGGATTCTGAGGTTCGACAGGCTCTGATTGTCACGGCGGACCGCCGCGACCAACTCACCGCCGTGGCGACGTTGTCGCCGAGAGGCTTCAACCCGCTGCTCGCGCGCAACAAGCGTGAAGTAATGTCGCAGATCCGGAACCATCCGGGCGCCCTGGGGCTGGCAGTGGTCGATGACACCCTGCCGGATTACGCTTCGATCGCGCACGTCTTGAACTACGCCCTTCCGATGGGCAGCATCATCGTCCTAAAGGGTTCTCACCGATCGGAAGACATTGGTCCGATGCTGCTGGACCGATTGGAAGTTTTGCAATCCAAACGGCTGGCATCTGAAGCCCGGCCCAACGCCAAACGCCGAATCACTCGTAGCGCAGCGCTTCGAGAGGATTGACGCGCGACGCGCGGCGCGCCGGCAGGTAGCCCGCGGCAATCGCGGTCACGGTTAGCGCCAGCACTGCGCTCGCTACCACCATCACGTCGCGCGCCTTCACGCCGAATAGCTGGGTCTCGGTATATCGCGCCAGCAGCAAGGCCGCCGGAACTCCCGTCACCAGGCCGGCGATTAGAATCCACAGGAGCTCGCGCATCACCATACCGCGAATCTTTCCGGGCTCGGCGCCCAGCGCCATTCGGATGCCGATCTCGCGAGTGCGCCGCGTCACTGAGTGCGCCATTACGCCATACAGTCCCAACATCGCGAGCGCGGTTGCCAGAACGGCAAAGACCGCGGCCAGTTGCAGCACGATGCGGTCGGTCTGGACGTTGAGCCGGATCTGCTCGTCCAGGGTGCGCAGTCCCTGGAGCGGCAGGTCGCGGTCGATGCCCGCCATCACGCGCCGGATTTCCAGCGCCATCTGCTTCTCCGGCAGCGCGGAACGGACGTAGAACTCCAGCGAGTTGATCTCTTTATCCTGTCTCCAGGGCGTGTAAAACAAGGGCGGCGGCGCGTTCTTCACGCTCGAGTAGTGGCTGTCCTTCACTACACCCACGATGGTGGTTTGGGACCCCGGCCCGCCCGTCAGGAAGCGCAGTCCCATGGGATTGCGCCCTTCGAGGAAGCGCTTCACGAAGGTCTGGTTCACCACCGCCACCTTCGGGCCGGCCAGCGTGTCGCTTTCCGTAAACTCACGCCCTGTTATCAGCGGTATCCCCATTTTGCCGAGGAAGCCCGGTCCCACCTCGTTGTATCGCGCGTTGGAATTGTTCTGCTTGTCTTTGGCGCCCTCAATCGTGACGTCGGTGCCCCAGTTGCTCCCTGAGATCAGCGGCACCAGTGCGGCCGCGACGCTCTTCGCGCCGGGAATGGCGGCCATCTCACTTTCGATGCGTTCGAACAGCGCGCGGGTCTGGTCCGCTTTGTATCCATTCAGCGCGGGCGCCACCGAAAAGCCGATCACGTTCTCGGTCTTCATCCCCAGGTCCACGTGCATCAGGTTTACCAGGCTCTTCAGAAACAGCCCGGTCGGAATCAGGAGCACCGCCGACACCATCACCTGCGCGCAGACCAGCACTTTGCGCACGCGCGCCGAACCCGCGGTCCCCGAGCTCTGGCCCGACTCGTTCTTCAGGGTGACCGCAGACGACCCTCGCGCGGCCTCCCATGCCGGGTACAGCCCGAACATCAGGCCCGTCGCAGCGGAGAGCCCCAGCCCGAACAGCAGCACCGGCCACTCCAGTTGCGCCTGCAGGAAGTGGATCGGTGTTTCGCCAGCCAGTTCCGCGAGCAGCAGCTTCAGTGTGACCATGGCGAACCCCAGGCCGGCGACTCCGCCTGCCACGGCCAGCAGCAGGGCTTCCGTCAACATCTGTCCCATCAACTCTCCGCGCCCGGCACCCATCGCCGCGCGGATGGCCATTTCGCGACGCCGCTGCGCCGACCGCGCCAGCAGCAGGTTCGCCGCGTTTGCCATGGCGATCAACAGCACCAGCAGCGTGGCGGACATCAGGATGATCAGCGGTATCCTGGTTTCGTCCCGCATGGCGCTCTGGCCGTGGCTGCCATCCTTCAGGGTCACCCGCGATTTGAGGAAACGGTCGAGTTGCTTCGCGTAGTAGAAGCGCGGCATTCTGGACTGCTGCTCGAGCAGCCCGGCGTAAACGCTATTCAGCGCGGCCTGCGCCTGCGCTCGCGAAAAGCCCGTCTGGGGCCGTCCGATCAGGTACAGCCAGTAATCGCTCCAGCTGTCCGTCCCGTTCCAGTTTGGTGTCAGAAGCGGTTTGAAGACCAGCGGAACGTAGATGTCGGGCTCATCGGCCAACGTCGTGCCCGTGAAGCCCTTGGGCGCTACACCCACGATGGTGAACATCTGCCCGTTCACGCGGATCGGCTGGTTCAGTACGGCATTTTCGCCACCCAGGCGGTCGTTCCAATAGCCGTAACTCAGCACCGCCACAGGGTTGCCGGCGCCCGTGTCGTCTTCGCGCGAGATCATCCGTCCCATCAACGGGCTTACGCCGAGGGTGGGAAAGTATCCGCCGGACACGATCAACATCTCTCCGGAAATGCTCTGCTTATGGAAGGAGATGTTGGCAGTCAGGCTGTCGAACGCCGCGATGCCGCTCATGCCCAGAGGGCGCTTTTCCAACTCCCGAAACATCGGGTAGCTGAAGATGTAATTCATGTCGCCGGAATTATTGGTAGAGTTCCGGCCGCCTTTGAAGTCTTCCGGCGCGGTCACGGTGACCAGTTCTTCGGGACGCTGCACCGGAAGCGAATTCAGCAGGATCTGGTGGAAGAGCGAGAAGATCGCGGTATTTGCCCCGATCCCGAGGCCTACCGAAAGGATTACCGTAAGGCTGAGAAGAGGTGCCTTCGCTAAGCTGCGCCAGGCGAATCGAAGTCGTGCCATACCCTTATATACGCCATGATGCATCCAGGGTGAGCTACTTTTTTATGAATAGCGATACCGCCATTCCAAACCCGATGGCAATCACGATGCGCCGCACGGTAGTCCGCCCCATCTTGCGAGCCGTGCCCGCGCCGCCCCATCCGCCCAGGATCGCGCCCACCGCCATAATCAGCACGAACGGCCATTGCACCATCCCTGCCCAGATAAAGTATGCCGCCGCTATCCCGTTGATGCTGCCGCCGAACACTACCTTGAGGCTGTTCATCTCGTGAATGTCGTTCAACCCGAGGATGCTGAGCGCCGCCAGCATCAAAATACCGATCCCCGCCCCGAAATACCCACCGTAAATGCCTACGCACAGTTGAAACAGGATTGCCCCCGCCAGCCATCGTGTGGAGTGCCGCGTACCGGCATCGGCCGTCTTGAGCTTGCGCTGCACGGGTTCCTGCGCCATGAAGAGCAGAGTGGCGAAGAGGATCAGGTAGGGTACCAGCTTGTCGAAGATCGACGGCGGCGTCCAGCGCAGCAGCAGCGCCCCTACGATCCCGCCTACCAGGCTGGGCACAATCAGCACGCGGAAGCGCGGTTCGGCCTCCGCCAACTCGCGGCGGTAGCCCCAGACGCTGCCAACCGTCCCGGGCCAGATGGCGACCGTACTGGTGGCGTTTGCCGTCACCGAATTCAGTCCCAACCAGATGAGTGCGGGAAACGATACCAGCGTCCCGCCGCCCGCTACCGAGTTGATGGCGCCGGCCAGAAATGCCGCGCCGAAAGCCACTGCCGCCTGTGTGAGATCCAAGTATGCAATTCTAACCCGTGTCCTGGGTTCCTGGGTTTTGCCACTGAATTGCAAGAGACCTGTCCAGGAGAAACGCCGTGACCGCAACACACGACCTCGCTGCACTGCGCCACCAGAAAGGAATTTCCCTGCATCACATTGCGGAAGCCACCAAGATCGGCGTTCGCTACCTGGAAGCCATCGAACACGGCCAGTTTGCCAAGCTGCCCGGCGGCATTTATAACATTAGTTATATTCGCCAGTATGCGCAAGCCATCCAAGTAAACGAAGCGGATATACTGGACTGCTACCTTCAGGCTGCTTCCATCAGTTAGCGCTCGCCGCACTGCAACTCGTTTACCACGTAAGATTTGCACCATCTGACGACTTAAGATATTAGAAAAAATTTCGGTACCAGTAATTATTTCCTGCTATAAGACGGCCGCATATACAGTACTGCCTTAGGCAAACTAGTACCCTCCACGCACGGTCCCCTTCAGACATCACGCTGCTATATTGGTGCGCAAGAACAACGCAAACCTCTACATGGTAATCGAGACAAGCTTGTGTCGAAGAGTGGCGGTCGCCGCACTCTATTCGGCCCTGCTCGCGCTGCCAGTCACGGCGGGCACCATCTACGACAACATTCCCAGCCCAATGCCTCCGAATGTACCCAGCCTGGGATATCAGGCGAACCAGGTATCCGAGTTCGGGAACCTGGTCGCCTTCGGTGGTACGGATCGCCAACTCAGTAGTGTAACCGTGCTAATGAGCGACTGGGCGCTGGCCTCCACATACGGCTCGCTGAACCCAACCTGGGACTATCCGCTCACGCTGAATCTGTATAACGTAGATAACTCTGGGCCGACCACTGAGCCCGGTTCGCTGATCGCCTCCGTGACGCAAACATTCGCCATACCCTGGCGTCCGGAGGCTGATGTCACTTGCTCAGGCGGGACGGCCTGGCGGGCCAGCGACGGGAGCTGCTATAACGGCTTGGCGTTCACGGTGACGTTCGACTTCACCGGAACTACCGTTCCGGACCAGATCATCTATGGCCTGGCATTCAACACGACCACCTACGGCTCCCAACCAACCGGACAGTTGGGGCCCTACGATTCGCTGAACTTCGGATTGACCACCGCGGCGCCAACAACCGGCGGCAATCCATTGCCGGGGACGGTCTATTGGAACAACAGCAGCATGAATTGGTCTTATACCGGAACCGTGGCCTTTGACACGGTGCCGGAACCGGCGACCTGCCTGCTGCTGGGGGCGGGGTTGTTGGGCATGTGCGTGCTGGCCCGGCGTCGCAGACCCTGAGCTGTTGGCACTGCTGGCTTCCGGCGGAGTTCCCGACCAGCGCGAGTCACCCGTAAAGCCGTTTGTTGCCAACGACATCAGCCTCATCCAAGTAGAGCAATCCGACGGAGGCGCCTGCCCACCGTTCGCCCTGAAAAAGGCACCATACAGCCTGGGAATTTCACCGTTTAATGTCTGATTATGCAAAGTCGCGATGACCTGGCCGTACAATGGCCTATCATGGCACAATTTCAGGTAATACAACCCGATACTACTTATACGGGCTCGCCCATACAAGCCCTGCAGAAGGGCCTGCCCAAGCAGACCCAGTCGCTTTGCCCGGACTGCTCGGAGCTGATTGATGCCAGGATTTTTGAAGACGGCGGCAAGGTCGTTATGGAGAAGCACTGCAAGAACCATGGCGACTTCCGCGACATTGTGTACTCCGACGCCAAGCTCTATTTGAAAATGGAGGAGTGGACGTTCGGCGACAACCGGGGTCTGGAAAACCCGATCGTCACCAACGCCACCCGCTGCCCGGACGATTGCGGCCTTTGCAACATGCACACAAGCCACACGGGCTTGGCCAACGTGGACCTGACCAACCGCTGTAATCTGACGTGCCCGGTCTGCTTCGCCAACGCTAATGCCGCGGGTTACCTTTACGAACCGGATTTCGAGACTGTGCGCAAGATGCTCCAGGCGCTGCGCGATGAGCGCCCCGTCGCGGGCCGGATCGTTCAATTTTCCGGCGGCGAACCCACCATTTACCCGCGTTTCCTCGACGCCGTTCGCCTGGCGAAAGAAATGGGTTTCTCGCACACACAGGTGGCCACCAACGGTCTGAAATTTACTGATCTTGCGTTCGCCGAGCAGTGCAAGGAAGCGGGCCTGCACACGCTCTACCTGCAGTTCGATGGCGTCTGCGACGATGTTTACCGCCGCACGCGCGGCGAATCGCTGTGGGAGAAGAAGCTGCAGTGCATCGACAACGTCAGGAAAGCAGGGCTGAAGATCGTATTCGTCCCGACCATCGTGAAGGGACTGAACGATCACGAGATCGGCGATATCGTCCGGCTGGCCCTGGAGTACATCGATTGTACGAGCGGCATAAGCTTCCAGCCAGTCGCCTTCACCGGCCGCATCGCCAAACATGAGCTCGAAGCCAAGCGCTTTACGCTTTCCGATTTCGCGCACGCCATCAAGGAGCAGACCGGCATTGCCGATCCGTACGAGGACTGGTTCCCGCTGTCCTGCGTGACGCCGTTCTCCAAGCTGCTGAGCGCCCTGCGCGGCGAAGAAACCACCACGCTGAGCTGCCATCCGCACTGTTCGCTGGGGACTTATCTGTTCGTGGATCAGAACCGCAAAGCCGTGCCGGTCACGCAGTTCGTGGAGGTGGGTCCCATGCTGCGCGAGATGGATGAACTTTCGCGGAAGGCCGGCAAGCGCCGTTTCCAGTTCTTCACCAAGTTCGAAGCGTGGAACAGCCTCCGCAAGTTCTTCCATGAAGAAAAGGCTCCGGAAGGCCTCACTTTCAACAAATTCCTGCAGACGCTACAGGGCATGACCGACAAGAGCTATGGCCGCGGCGATAGCGAGAAGCAGGGCTTCACTTACCGGACGCTGATGCTGGCCGGGATGCACTTCATGGATTCCTACAATTACGACGTGGAGCGGGTGAAGCGCTGCGTGATCCACTACGCCGCACCCAATGGGAAGATCTACCCGTTCTGCGCCTACAACTCCGGCCCCGTTTACCGCGAGCGGATCGAACGCGAATTCTCAATTCCCTTCGAACAGCAGCCTGCCATGAAACTCCTGCAATTGCACGGCAAACGGGAAGCCGGGATATCCGAGCCCGAACTCGTCGGCTGAGGACTGTTCCCCACGCCAAACTGTGCCGGCTGATACCGCGCCGCGGGCGGCCGCTCCTGTACGTTAAAGGGATGCGACTGAACGGGAAGCACGCGCTGGTCACGGGCAGCGACCAGGGAATCGGGCAGGCGATCGCGATCCGGCTGGCGGAAGAGGGCGCCGATGTCGTAGTGAACTATCGCAAGAATCGCGACGGAGCGGAAGAGACGCGCGGGCGGATCGAGCAGATGGGACGCCGTGCGGTGACGATTCAGGCGGACGTCGGGCAAGCGGGCGAAGCGCGTCGCCTGGTCAAGGAAGCAGCGACGGGCCTGGGTTTCATCGACATTCTGGTGAACAATGCGGGAATCGAGAAGAACGCCGCGTTTATTGATGTGACTGAAGAGGACTACCGCGCGGTAATCGAAGTCAACCTCAGCGGCCCTTTTTTTGCCAGTCAGGAATTTGTGCGGCACCGGCGCGACGCGAAGGGCGGGGGCAAGATCATCAACATCAGCTCGGTGCACGAAGAACTGCCGTTCCCGAATTTCACGGCGTACTGCATGGCCAAGGGCGGGTTGAAGATGATGATGCGCAATCTCGCCATCGAACTTGCGCCGCTGGGGATTACGGTGAACAATGTGGCTCCCGGCGCCATCGAGACGCCGATCAACAAGAAGCTGCTGAGCGACCCGAAGCTACTCGAACCGCTGCTGGCGAACATCCCGCTGCACCGGTTGGGGCAGCCATCGGATGTCGCGGGGGTCACGGCATTCCTGGCATCGAGCGATGCGGATTATGTGACGGGTGCGAGTATCGTGGTGGACGGCGGGCTGCTTTGGAACTATAGCGAGCAGTGACGCGTGTCAGGTGCTCGGCACGCGGGCCGCGACGCAGGCGACAGGCTGTCCCTTGGAGATGGGCGGCGTAGCCACCACATAGAGCACCACACCGTCCAACGGCGAGCGGACTTCGGCGATCGGCTTGCCGAAAAAGTCGGTGATGTGCGCCAGCAGCGTGCCCTTCGTCACGGTCTGATCGCGTTCCACATGCCAGTAGAGAATCCCGGTCTCCGGGCTTGCCAGTACTTCGGCCGGATCGAGATACACCGCGCGCGTTATCGCGTCGGGTCCGTCTTGCAGCATATTCAACTCGCGCAGGACTCCGCGCACGCCCTGCACGATGGTCTCGACCGATTCCGTGTCCGACCTGCCCAGCAGGCCGCTCTCGATGGTCAGAGCGGGTTTGCCGCGCGTGATCGCGGTGGTGGAGCAGTACATCGAATTTTGTGGATCGGTCGGACGATTGTGATCGATCAGGATGTGATCGATGCCGAATGCCAGCGCCAGGCGGGCGATCTCGGCATTCAGTCTCTCGTCGGCCGTGATCACCTGATAGACGTAAGGGCGCAGGGACTCATTGCCGTCGCCGCAGTGCAGATCGAGCAGGTAGTCGGCTTTCTCAATCACCTGGGTGGTGATGGCGCAAGCGATGCGCTCACTGACGGTGCCATTCTGCCGGCCCGGGTAGACGCGGTTTAGGTTCTTCCCGTCCACCGGACTGAAGTAGACCGTGCGTCCCAGGAAGGAAGGCATGTTGGCGATGTGCACCATGATTACGGTGCCGCTGAGCTGCGCGGGGTCGATGTGCGAGCGCAGCTTCTGCAGCGCGAGGACCGGCGGGTATTCGTAGCCGTGGTTGCCGGCGACCAGCGCCAGGACGGGTCCGGCGCCCGCTCCGGAGATCGTGGTGAGCGGGATCTGCGTTCCCGCGTCGATGCCCTCCGGCACTTCGATCATGCGTGATTCGATCATTGTGGCTGCACGTTCTGTCAGTTTATCCTGTCAGTTTATTCCGGAGATCATGTGTCCGGTAGTCCAGAGCCGGCGCAGTCCCATGGGGAGTAAAAGGTTATTTGTATCGTAGTGCTCGGGTTGGCGGGCCGCCACAATCTTCATCATCTCTTCGGCTACGAGCGCGGGGATGCGCATGTCCTGATAATACGCTTTCTCCACCGAAAGCCCCACGAGTTTGTCCGTGTTCTGCCGGAACCGCAGGTCCACGCGTAAAGATTTGGTGCCGCTCAGCATCCAGCGCAGCGAGCCCGGGACGGTCCCCGGCTTCCAGCGTTCCAGGGCGTCGAGATCCGCCACCACGGTGGTCGCGATGTAATTCCCGTCGGCGAATTCGACGTGAATCGACTTGACGCCTGGTCGCGGTGTCGTTTTGAGTGCGTAGGCCAGGTATTGGTTGACTTCGCCATCGGAGAAGCGCGATTCCACGCGCGGCACGGGGCGGTGCGCCGCCTGCAACGCATCCGCCTGACGCAGACGATCGAAGAGGTCGAGCATCTTCTCTACGGGTCCGCCCGCGGCGGCCGGAGGCACGGAGGAAAAGGCGAAAGCTAGGGCCAGAATGAGACTGCGCATGATGACAATACCGACGCTATCATGCGGCACCGCCGCCGTTCTCGTTCCGCCCCGCGTTATCATTGAGTATTAACGTGTCCGGCGTCTACATCTCATACCCTTTTTGCGCGCAGAAGTGTACCTACTGCAATTTCGCCAGCGGCGTCTTCCCGCGCGACCTCGAAGTGCGCTATCGCGAGGGGCTGGCGGGCGAGATCCGCGCCCACGCCTGGGAATGGACTCCGGACACGGTGTACCTGGGCGGCGGCACGCCGAGCAATCTCGCTCCCGACGCATTGCGGACGCTGCTCTGGATCTCATCCCTGGACGTCCCTGGGCGGAAGCTACGATCGAAGCCGCTCCCGGCAACATCACGCCCGATGTTGCGCGCGCCTGGTGCGACGCAGGTATCAACCGTGTCTCTCTCGGCGTGCAGTCCTTCGTTGAAAAGGAGCTCCGCCGGACGGGGCGTACGCACACCGCGCAGGTCGTGGCCAGCGAGATTGCGGTACTGCGCGCGGCAGGTATACACAATATCAATATCGACCTGATCGCTGGTCTCTCCGGCCAGACCGAGGCTTCCTGGCTTGAGTCTCTCGGCTGGGCGGAGCGGTTGGCGCCGGAACATGTCTCGGTCTACATGCTCGAAGTGGATGAGGACAGTCGCCTCGGCAAGGAAATGCTGCTTGGCGGGGTACGCTATGGCGCTCTCGACACGCCCTCCGACGACGCGACGGCCGATTTCTACGAACTGGCCGTGGAGCGCCTGGCGGCAATGGGAATCGCGCGCTACGAGATTTCCAATTTTGCGCGGCCCGGCTTCGAATCGCGGCACAATCTGAAGTATTGGAAGCTGGAGCCATACGTTGGCTTCGGGGCCGACGCTCACTCTTTCGACGGCCGCACTCGGAATCAGAATCCCGAGTCGATCGAAGATTATTTGTCCGGAGCGGGCAGGGTGGACGACGTGCCCCACCTATCCGACGAGCGTTTCTTCATCGGTCTGCGCCTCACGGGAGGAATACGCCCCGACCCAGAGGAATGGCGGCGATTCGACGCGCCCATCCACCGCTTCCTGGACGCCGGCCTGCTCGAAACCGATGGCGCCACGCTGCGGCTAACGAACCGCGGCGTGTTGCTCTCTAACGAAGTCTTTCAGGAGTTCTTGAACCTATGATCGATCTGCGCAGCGATACCGTCACCAAGCCCACGCCCGCGATGCGGCGCGCCATGTTTGAAGCCGAAGTGGGCGACGATGTGTATCGCGAAGATCCCACGGTGAACCGCCTCGAAGAGCGGGCCGCCGAAATCGCGGGCAAACCAGCCGCGCTGTTCGTCCCCACCGGCACGATGGGGAACACCATCGCCATCAAGCTGCTCACCGAGCACGGACAGGAAGTGGTCTGCGATTCGCGCGCCCACTTGCTGGATTACGAGCTCTCCATGGTGGCCTGGTTCAGCGGCTGCGTGATCCGCGCCATTCTGACCGAACGCGGACTACTCTCGGCGGAAGAGGTGGTCCGCAACCTCCGGCCGGTGAGCCCTTACAGCGCCGCTACCGGTGCTGTGGCAATCGAACAGACTCACAATATGGCGGGCGGAACGGTGTACCCGATGCGCACACTGTGCGAGATTTTCGACGCCGCGCACGAACGCGGAGTGCGCGTCCACATGGATGGAGCCCGTATCTTCAACGCCTCCGCCGCTCTGGGCATTCCCGTGCATGAAATTGCCTCTAACGCCGATACCGTCATGTTCTGTTTGTCCAAAGCGTTGGGTGCGCCCGCCGGTTCCATACTGGCCGGGCCGGCCGACCTGATCGCCAAAGGGCGCCTTTACCGCAAGCGCCTGGGCGGCGGCATGCGACAGTCCGGCATCCTCGCCGCGGCCGGCCTGGTGGCGCTCGAGGAGTCTCCCGCCAAACTTCTCGTGGACCATGCCAACGCGCGATTCCTGGCCGAAGGACTGGCGCGCATCCCCGGGATTGAGGTGGACCCGGCCAAGGTGGACACCAACGTTGTGGTATTCGATATTGCGGCCACCGGCCTGGCGCCCGCCGATGTCAGCGCCCGGCTGCGCGAGTGTGGCGTCCTGATAAACGCCATCAATCAGCGTTGCCTGCGCGCCGTTACGCACTACGATGTGGATCGGGCGCAATGCGCCGAGGCCGTGGAAGCGGTCTCCGAGAGTATTACCGCCACCATGGCTGCTGCTAAAACGTCATAATGGAATATTCACTTGGACCTACGACTCGCATGCTGAGATTCTCGATCCTGCTGATGGCAAGTACTGCCTTCGCGCAGCAATACACAATTTCCACCGTCGCCGGAGGCGCTCCGCCCACAACTCCGGTGCCGGCCTTGAACACGTCGATCGGCCAGCCGCGTAAGCTCGCCATCTCCGGCTCCAATGTCTATTTCAGCAGCGGAAACTCGGTCTTTAAGATCGACGGCTCCGGCACGCTCACGCAGATTGCGGGCAACTCCCGCGCCGGATTCTCCGGCGATGGCGGCCCCGCAGTCAACGCGCAGCTCAATGCGCCGCAGGGCCTGGCCCTGGATGCCGCCGGCAACCTCTATATCGCGGATTCGCAAAATAACCGCGTCCGCATGGTGGACACCAACGGCGTGATCACCACCTTCGCCGGCAACGGCACCGTCAACCCCCCCGGCTTCTGGGGCGACAGCGGGCCCGCCGTCAACGCGAGCCTGCATCTTCCGACCGGGGTCGCGGTGGATTCCTCGGGTAAGGTCTACATTGCCGCTGCCAGCGATAACACCGTTCGCGTGGTGACCACCGACGGCCTCATCAATATTTTTGCCGGCTCGGGATATCCGGGTTACTACGGCGATTATGCCGCTACCGTCGCCGGAAACACGACCACAGTGACCAACGTCGGTACGGCTACCATCGCCACGCTTTTCAACCCGCAGGATGTGGCTCTCGGCCCCAATAACAGCATCCTCATCGCCGATGCCGGTAACAGCGCGATTCGGCAGGTGACCTCGGCCGGGATCATCTACACGATCTCCGGCAACGGCAGCACAGGACTGTCGGGCGATGGCACGGCAATCAACCTCTCCATGCTGGCCCCCTTCAGCGTGGCAGCCGATTCTTCGGGCAATATCTACGCGGCTGAATTCGGCACCAACCGCATCCGCAAGCTCGATACCAAGGGCAACATCACCACTGCCATCGGCGATGGCAATCAGGGCTTTGCCGGTGACGGCGGCCCTGCCAACAAGGTGGAGATGAACCTGCCTACCGGGGTGGCAGTGGACTCCTCGGGCAACATCCTCTTCGCTGACTCGCTCAACAACCGGATCCGGAAGCTCGCCAACAGCAGTGTTAACACGATCGCGGGCAACGGGGTGCTGAGCCACTCGGGCGATGGTGGCGCGGCTGTCAAGGCGCAGCTCAATACGCCGCTGGGGCTTGCCGTGGATGCCGCGGGCAACACGTATATCGCCGACACTGCGAACAATGTAGTGCGGCGTGTGGACAGCAACGGCGGGATTTCCAATTTCGCAGGCACGGGCACCGCCGGATCGTCCGGCGACGGCAGCGCGGCGACAGGGGCACAGCTCAACGGCCCGCAAGGGCTCGCAGTGGATTCCGCGGGCAATCTCTATATCGCCGATACCCAAAACAATCGCGTGCGCAAGGTCACGGGCGGCACCATTTCGACGGTCGCGGGCAGCGGTACCGGGGGCTTCGCCGGGGACGGCGCGGCGGCCGGCAGCGCACAGCTCAACCTGCCTTTCGGGGTCGCCGTGGATGCCGGGGGCAACCTCTATATTGCCGAATTCGGCAATAATCGCATACGCAAGGTTACCGCCGGCGGCACCATCAGTACACTTGCCGGCAACGGAGTTTTTGGTTACAGCGGCGATGGCGGCCAGGCAACCGGCGCGATGCTGAATGGTCCGCAGGGTGTGGCCGTGGATACCTTGGGCAATGTTTACATTGCCGACACCGCCAACAATCGCGTGCGCCGGGTAGCGCCGAATGGGACGATCACCACAGTGGCCGGCAGCGGCCTCGCCGGATACTCCGGTGATGGCGGCTCGGCGGTCAACGCGCAGGTGGGCAACCCGGTCGCCGTGGCCGTGGATAGCACCGGCAACCTCTTCGTCGCCGACGGCAGCTCGCGGGTTCGAAAGGTATTCGTATCGGGGCTGATTCAGAGCATTGCGGGCAACGGGACTAAGGGTTATACCGGCGATGGCGGTGTCGCCACGAGCGCCACGCTGAGCGGACCGTCGGCCCTGGCTGTCAATTCCACTGGCAACGTCTGGGTTGCGGATACGCTCAATAATGCGGTGCGCCTGTTGCAGTTCGCCTCGGGCGGTACTACGGTGAACGCAGTGACCAACGGCGCCAGCAATCTGAGTGGTCCTGTGGCGCCCGGTGAAGTGATTGTGATCTACGGCAGCGGACTCGGTCCGGCGCAGCTCGCTCAGTTCCAGCCCGATTCAAATGGCCTGGTGCCTTCGAGCGTGGGCGGCACCAGCGTGTACATAAACGGTTCCCCAGCGCCAATGCTGTACTCTTCGGCGACCCAGGTAGCGGCGGTGATGCCCTTCGGCATCAGCGGATCGCTTGCCCAGTTGTACGTGCAGAATCAGAATCTGACGTCGGCGCCGTTCAATCTCTCGGTGGCCAGCCAGATCCCGGCCATCTTCACGCTGGGTTCGGGCACCGGACAGGCCGCCGCAATCAACAATAAAGACGGCTCGATCAACGGTGCGGGGCATCCTGCAAAGGTGGGCGACTACGTCGAACTTTATATCACGGGTGTAGGCCAGACCAACCCTGCGGGTGCCGATGGAGTGATTAACGCGGCCACGCTGCCGGTGCCGGTCGCACAGGTGACTGTGACTATCGGCGGACTGCCCGCCAACGTGAACTTCGCCGGCGGCGCGCCGGGAACGGTCGCCGGAGTGTTCCAGGTAAACGCGCAGATTCCCGCAGGCGTCACGGCAGGCTCTGCCGTGCCGGTCGTGGTGCAGGTCGGCAGTTCGAACTCCCAGCCCAATGTCACGATTGCCGTGACGAACTAATTGGTTGGCAGGCGAAAGCGCCTGCCCCACCAGCGTGAAACAGATTAAGCTGATGGGGTATGCAATTTCGCAAACTTGGCAGGACCAACTTCGAGGTCAGCGACATCGGTTACGGCGCCTGGGGAATCGGGGGCAAGCAATGGCTCGGCGGCACGGACGATGAATCGCTACTTGCATTGCGACGCGCCATCGAACTCGGCGTTAACCTGATCGATACCGCGCTGGCCTACGGCGATGGCCACAGCGAGCAACTGGTGGGCGATGCGGTCCGCGCGGCCGGGCACAAGATCTACGTCGCGACCAAGGTACCACCGAAGAATCGCGTGTGGCCGGCAAAATCGGGGACGTCGATCACCGAAGTCTTCCCGTACGATTACATCATTGCCAGCGCCGAAGAGAGCCTGCGCAATCTCAAGCTGGAGACCATCGACCTGCTGCAACTGCACGTCTGGACCGACGAGTGGGTGGAGCGCGACGGGTGGCGGCGCGCTTTCGAAGAGCTCAGGCGTTCGGGCAAAGTGCAAAGCGTCGGCGTTTCGGCTACCGAGCACGATCCCGATTCCGCGCTCGCCATCATGCGGACGGGCATGATCGACGCCGTCCAGGTGATCTACAACATCTTCGATCAAACGCCGGAGGCGCGCATGCTGCCGCTGGCGCAGGAGATGAATATCGGTATTTTGGCGCGCGTCCCGTTGGATGAAGGCGCGCTCTCCGGCACGATCACCGAGAGCACCACATTTCCGGCCGGCGATTTCCGCGAATATTATTTCCGGGGCGCCGATCGCAAGAAACAGGTGGTGCAGCATGTCGCTGCGCTGCGCCGCGACCTGGGCGAAGGTGCCAGCCTGCCCGATACGGCGCTCCGCTTCTGCCTGTCGCACCCGGCCGTTTCCAGCGTTATCCCGGGCATGCGTACGCGACGTCACGTGGAATCGAACACCGCCCTGTCCGATCTGGCCGCGCTGCCGGCCGCGACCCTGGCTACGCTCAAGCGCCACGCCTGGGACCGTAACTTCTATAACTAGCCAACTTCACTAGCCGAAAGGACGGGGCAACCGGAGGCGAGACTGCGGCATCCTATCGGCGAGGAGGCGAACCGATGATCCTACTTACGGGAGGCACCGGGACTGCCGGCAGCGAAATCTCGAAGGCCTTGCAGCGCATGGGGGTGCGATATCGTTCCCTGGTTCGGAATCGCGCCAAGGCAGAAGGTAGCGCGAACCCGAACGTTGAATTGGTGGAGGGCGACCTGTCACGTCCGGAGACGTTAGGGGCGGCGCTCGAGGGCGTGGAGAAGGCCTTGCTGCTGACCGCGTCTTCGCCGGACTCACTCCAACAGGAGAGTAACTTCATCTACGCGGCGAAGCGCGCGGGAGTCCGCCATTTAGTGAAGTTCTCAGCCTACGGCGCGGGCCTGGACGCTCCGCATTACTTTGGGCGGCAACACGGAGAGGCGGAGCGGGAACTGGAAGATTCCGGGGTGCTCTTCACGATGCTGCGGCCCAACGGATTTTTCCAGAATTTCCTGGGCAATGCGCAGAGCATACAGACGCGGAGCGCGCTCCACGCGCCGGCCGGCGAGATGAAGTTCAGCGCAGTGGATACCCGCGACATCGCGGCGGTAGCGGCGCACGTGCTGACCGAACCCGGCCACGAAGGGCAGCGGTACATCATCACGGGGCCCGTGGCGCTTTCGCATTCCGAAATCGCGGAGCGGTTTTCTCAAGTGCTCGGGCGCAGCATCGTGTATGTTGATGTGCCGGAGGATGGGGCGCGGGAGTGGATGTTGGCCGCGGGAATACCGGCCTGGACCGTGGAAAAAGTCCTGGACTTATACAGGTATTACAAGAGCGGCGCGGCGGCGGAGGTCACCGACACTGTCGAACGCGTGGGCCATAAGGCGCCGATTACATTCGAACAGTTCGTGCGCGATCATGCTTCGGTGTTTACGGGTGCTTGAGTGCGAGGACTTACTCGTGGCGAAGCGCGATCAGTGGGTCGATGCGTGCGGCGCGCCGGGCGGGCAGCAGGCCGGCGAATGCGGCCACCGCCGCCAGCAGAAGCGTGACTCCTGCCAGCACAACGGGGTCCGTCGGACTCACCTGATACAACAAGGCGGTCATCAAACGGGTGAGGGCCAGCGCGCCGCATAAGCCCAACACTACGCCCAGCGCCACCGGACGCAGCGATTGCAGCAGCACCATGCGCAGCACGTCGGTCTGCCGCGCGCCCAACGCCATGCGAATGCCGATCTCTTGCGTGCGTCCGGCGACGATGTACGACATCACCGCAAAGATCCCCGTAGTGGCGAGCACCAGCGCCAACACGGCGAATCCCGAGAGCACGCTCGTCGCCATGCGCGGCTGCCACACGGCGTCGGATACCACCTGCTCCATCGAAGTCATGGCCGCCACGGGTATGTTGCGGTCGATTGCCCGAATACGCTCCCGGACCACCGGCGCGAGCGCGGAGACGGGTCCGCGAGTGCGTGCCACCAGGGTCATCGATAGGAAACTCGCCTTATTGTGCAGGTAATCGGCATCCTGCAGGAACGGGATGTACATCTCCTCGTCGGCGCGTGCCGCCCAACTCCACTGCCTGGCATCGTGGATGATGCCGACAACGGTCATCCAGGGCTTGCTGTTGTTACTTGAATCCAGGCGGAAGCGTTTGCCGAGCGCGTCCTCGCCGGGCCAGAAGCGCTGCGCCATGGTTTGGTTGATCACCGCGACCGGCGGCGCGGCCTCATTGTCGCGTTCCTCGAAATCGCGCCCGCGCACCAGTCGCATGCCGATAGTTTGGAAGTACCCGGACAGTGCCACCCGGTAGACCGCCGAGGCCGCGTCACCCGGCCGGGGAGCGGGCCGGCCTTCGATCGCCACGCCGAGACGGAAAAGGTCGCCGGCGATGGGCACGTGATTCACTGCGCTGGCCGCCTGCACTCCGGGCATGGCGCGCAGTTGCGCCACGACTTCGCGATAAAACGAGGCACGGCGATCGGCCGGCGCGTGTTCCGAACCCGCGACCGGCAGGCTGATGGCCACCACATGGTGCGGGTCGAATCCGGGGTCGAGGTCTCGCAGATTTTGGAAGCTGCGCACCAACAGCCCTGCGCCACAGAGCAGCATCAATGCCAGGGCAATCTCCGACACCACGAGCGCGCCGCGGATACGCAGTCCGGAGCGGTCCGTCGTGGAGCCCCGCGCGGCCTCTTTCAGCGACGAGTTCAGGTCCGTGCGCGAGGCGCGTAGCGCGGGTAGCAGTCCGAACAGGAGCCCCGTGAGCAGGCAAACTGCAAAGTTGAACGCGATTACCGGGACGCCCATTGCGATTTCCTGATGCCGCGGCATGCGAAAGTTGCCCGCGCCGGGAAGGCCGGCCACGAAAGTACCCACCGCCCACCAGGCTGCCAGGAGACCGAGAACTCCGCCGGCGAAGCAGACCAGCAGACTCTCGGTCATCAATTGGCGAACCAGCGCGCCTCGTGCGGCGCCCAGCGCCTGGCGGATGGCGACCTCCTTATGACGGGCCGTCGCCCGTACCAGAAACAGGTTCGCCAGGTTGGCGCAGGCGATCAGCAGAGTGCAGCCCACCGCTCCCAGAAGAATCGTGAGCGATGTGCGCACATTGCCTACGGCCATCTCATGCAGAGGCGTCACCACCGCGCTCTTCTCCGCGTTACTGCGCGGATACTCCCGCGCCAGGTTCCGTGCGATGGCCCGCATGTCGCCGGATGCCTGTGCCCAGCCCACACCGGGCTTCAGCCGGGCGAAGACGCGCAGCGTACTCATTTCGCGATCTTTCGTTTTTTGGGGCGGGAACACAAGAGGTGTATAGATCTCCGCGTCGAGGGCCCAGAACGGGGGGAAATAAAAATTCTCCGGCAGCACGCCCACAACTGTGTAGGAAGCCTGATTCAGGGTGACGGTCCGCCCGATCACGGAGACGTCGCCGCCGAACCGGCGCTTAAATAATCCGTCCCCAAGCACCACCACCGGAGTGGCGTCGGTGCGCCCGTCCTCCGGCAAGAACACCCGTCCGGCCGCCGCGCGTACTCCCAGCACCTCGAACAGGGACGCCGAAGCGCGCAGTCCGTGCAATTCTTCCGCCTCGCCGGAACCGGTCAGACTGGGAGCCCACACCTCGGCCGCGGTCATGGAACTGAAGCTGTGGTTCCGTTCGCGGAAATCGAGATAGTCGGCCGGCGGCACGGAGAAGGCCCCGCCGCGTTTCTCGCTGCTCCCCAGGATTACGGCGAGCCTGCCGGGGTCCTGGTAGGGCAGCGGACGCAGTAGCACCGAATAGACCAGGCTGAAGATGGCCGAATTGGCGCCGATCCCGAGCGCCAGCACAAGCACCGCCGTCGACGTGAAGCGCGGCGACTTGCGCAGCACACGAAGACTGTAAAGGACGTCCCTTCCCATGCTGTCTTGGACGCCGGACACTGCGTGCGGTTAGGGCGACTGTTTACGCTGGATCGAAACCACGCCATGGTCCACCAGCACGCCATCGCCTGGATTCAAACGGCCGTAGCTCTTGCCGTTCACTGTGAGTTCCTCGCTCCGGATCCACACGTCGGCATCGCGGCAGGGCATGTAATGGTAAGCCGTGGCATCGACCTGTTCCGGGCCCGGGGCGCTGGTGCGGTAGCAATCCGTGACGATAACCGTGTGGGTTCCGACTCGAGACTCGACGCGTCCCAGCAGGAGGTTATTCTGCCGGCTGCATCCCGGAAGGAAGATCGCGGCCGAGCAGAGCAGGATTTGACGGGTGCTCATGGTCCTTACGGTAAACTACTTTGTTAGATAAAGTCAACTTTGTATTATATGAAACCGGTTTAATCAAAAACGCATTGAAGTGGCGTAAGCGGACGTGATAACCTCATAAAAGTCCGTTCCTATCTTTAGAAAAGGAGGCACATCTTTGAAGAGTCTTATAATTGATACGACGCGAGAGTGCCTGCTTTTCAGCTTCCGCACTTTCGCCTAAGTTCTGTTCCCTCCACTTATTAGTCAAATTCCAGGGCGTAGTGTCTCTAGCCGCGCCCGAACTGGTTGATTCACAAATGAAAGTCGAAATCGTTCTCACTTCCGTTCAACAGAAGGCCGCCAACAGCCTGCTGGAGAGCCTCGCCGTGAGTCCGGTATCCGTGCTGGGCGGTGCGGCGGGCGTGGGCAAGACTACTATTCTGAAGACTGTGCAGGCGATGCGGGGGGGTGTGTATCTTGGCGCGCCGGAGTTGATGACGATACGCCGGATACAGGGGCCTGCCGCCATCGAGGAAGCATTCTTCCGGATGATTGAAGACGCCATACAGAGCCACGACTTAGTGCTGGTAGACGATCTGAACCTGGTGACTAATGCAGCCGGGAGCGGCGGAGACGGACGCGTTCACTTGCTCGATGCGGCGCTCACCGCGATTCTGGCGGAAGCGCGCGTACTGGGAAGGAAACTCGTCTTCGCGGTCGAAGCGGACATCCCCTGGCCCATCCAGCGACGCGCGCAAATCGTAGAGCTTGGAGAATTGGCTGACTAAGCCGTCTCTGCCGGACCTAATCCCAGCCCGGAGCGCGCTAAAATGGCGCACGATGCCTCTTTGGTTATCGGAGTCCGACGTGCGCGCGGCCCTGCCTATGGGCGAATTGATCGACGCCATGGAAATGGCGCTGATCGCCTTCTCGGCGGGGCGCGTCGTGCAGCCTGTCCGCACAATTATGGAGATCGGGGAGCGCGCATTCTTTGGCCTGATGCCGGCGCTTGATTCCGACGGACCCATGCTCGGGACGAAACTGGTCACCGTGCTCCCCGATAACACAGCCAAGGGGCTGCCTTCGCACCAGGCGGCCATCGTCCTTTTCGACCCGGAGACCGGTGCGCTCCTGGCGGTCGCCGATGGCCGATATATCACCGAGGCCCGCACCGCCGCGGTCTCGGCCGTTTCGGTACGGCACCTGGCGCGGGCCGACGCGGCAGTGCTGGCGATCATCGGCTCCGGGGTACAGGCGCATAGCCACTTGGAAGCCCTCCCGCTGGTCCGCGGTTTCCGCGAGATCCGCGTGTGGAGTCCGAATGCCGCACGCCTGCAGCAGTTCGCGACGGGCCGCAACGTGACACCCTGCGACACCGCGGAGCGCGCGATTCGCGGTGCCGATGTGGTCGTATTGGCCACCGCGGCCACCACGCCGGTGATCGATGACGCCTGGGTCGCGCCCGGTACCCACGTGATTGCCGTCGGTGCCTGCCGTCCGACGCACCGCGAGACGGATCCGCGCCTCGTGGCGCGCGCGCTGGTGGTGGTGGATTCGCGCGCCGCCGCAATGAAGGAAGCCGGTGATATCCTGCTGGCCATCGAGGACGGCTTGATCGGCGCCGCCCACGTCCACGCCGAGTTGGGCGAGATCGCGAGCGGCGGCAAGTGCGGGAGACAGCATGCCGGGCAGGTCACGCTTTTCAAGTCACTTGGTCTGGCCATCGAGGATGTAGTTTCCGCGGGCCTGGCGTACCGCCGCGCGCTGGCCTCGGGATGCGGTGTACAGGTCCCGCTATGAAGCGCTTCGGGCTGGCGGCCCTGGGTGGCGCTGCGGTGTTGGTCCTGAGTCTGCTTTGGGCCCGGCCGTTGAGCCGCGCTACCCTGCCTCCGCGTGTTTCCGTGGCCCCCTTCCAACTGACGGCGGACGGCTACGACAGCGCGACGCTCACCATAGACGAGCCTTCGCCAGTCGCGCCGGGAATTGCAATCGAACCTGCGCACGCCGCGACTGTGCAGGACGTCTCCGCCACCGGCGGCGGCTGGCAGGCAAAGATTCGCGCGGGCGTGACTCCCGGCATCGTCGCCGTGCGTGTTCAGATTCCAGGCAGGCCGCCGGCCCTGATTCGCCTGTTGACCAATCTCGACCCCACAGATTCCGCCGCCGACGGAACGCCCGATTTCCTGCGCCTGGACGACCCCGACGACCAGCGAGCGTTCCGCCGCTGGTTCACGTTCCTCGCCGAGACGCAGTATTTCGAGACACCCGAGCGGCGTCCGGCCGAGATTGTCGATTGCGCCGCGCTGATCCGTTATGCGTATCGCGAAGCGCTACGTACCCACGACGGCAATTGGGCAACTGAGGTGCATCTACTGGTGGCGCCGGGCATCCCTTCGGTCACGAAGTATCAGTACCCCTACACGCCACTGGGGGCCGGCCTTTTTCGCGTGACGCCCGGCGGCTTTCAGTCCACCGACCTCACCACCGGCGGCTTCGCGCAGTTCGCCGACGCCAAGACGCTGCAACGGCGCAACACGTACTTCGTCACCCGCGACCTCGATCACGCCCAACCGGGCGACCTCATCTTCTACCGGCAGGACAGCGACCACATGCCCTTTCACAGCATGATTTATCTCGGCGAGAGCCAGATTCAAAAAGACGCCAGGCGCTATCTCGTCTATCATACCGGCCCTGACGCAGACCGTCCGGGCGAGATCCGCCGCCCCACGATCAACGAACTCCGGCATTTTCCAGACCCCGACTGGCGTCCGCTCCCGGACAATCCCCGTTTCCTCGGCGTCTACCGTTGGAACATCCTCAGGAAAACCCAATGAAGCTTCTGCGCGTCCTTATGCTGCTGATGCTGGCAGCGCCCGGGCTTTGCCAGCCGGAAGACGAACCCTATTTCTCGCTGAGTTCGAATCGCACATTTGGCGTGGGTGGCAAACCCTCGGTCTCGCTGAATGCCTGGAACGTGGCTGCGTTGGAGTGCCGTGTCTACCGCATCAACGACCCGGTGCAGTTCTTCCAGCAGTTGGAAAGCGCCCACGAATTCGGCGGGCGCGTACCGCGTCCGCCACACGAACGCAGCTGGCTGGAAAACATACACGCGTGGAAGCACGGCCTGCGGACCAGCATCCGCCGCGGTCTGCGCGGACAATTCACGGAGTCGCCCAGCGCCCACCTGGAAAATGCATTCGGCGGCGGATCCAAGTCTGCGGCCTCCGCGCCCGCCGCCGGCGGAACGCGGTACGCCGAAACTCCGGTGCTGAATTCGCAGCAACTGGTGCTCACCTTCCAACACACGCCGACCAGCCACAACCGGTGGGACAGCCAGAGCGTGGATGTCGCCGTGAAGGATCGCGGCGTGTACCTGGTGGAGGCCGTGCGCGGCGACCTGCGCGCCTATACGATCCTGATGGTCAGCGACCTGGTGATGGTGACCAAGACCGGCAACGGGCGCATCGTCAATTTTTTGGCCGACCGCAACACCGGCGAACCGGTCCATGGCGCCGAGTTGTTCCTGCTCACCCGCGAGGCGCGCAAGGACACGGCGGAGAGCGACGCCAACGGCCTGGCCGAATTCAAAATCGTCGATACGAAACAGGACGATCTGAGACTGGTGGCGCGCAACGGCGCCAACTTCGCCGTCAACACACTGGCCAACTATGCTTTCGAGACCAGCCGCGAACACTGGTTGGGCTACATCTACACGGACCGCCCGGTCTACCGCCCCGGCCACACCGTCCACTTCAAAGGCATCCTGCGCCAGCGCGCCGCCGCCGGGTACACCGTGCCCGCGGGCAAGGCCCTCGCGGTTGAAATCATGGACGCCGAGGAGAAGCCCGTTTATCGAAAGACGCTCACCGCCTCTGCCAACGGCACCATTCGCGACGACCTGGAACTGCCCGCAGGCGCGGCCTTGGGCAGCTACTCGATACAGGTTCGGGCCGGCGACGAGAACTTCATGAACGGCAGCTTCGAGGTGGAAGAGTACAAGAAGCCTGAGTACGAAGTTCGCGTCATGCTCACCAAAGCGCGCATCCTGCAAGGCGAGACTGCGCAGGCGGTGATCGATTCGCGTTACTACTTCGGAGAGCCCGTGGCCGGGGCCAAACTGAAGTACGCGGTCTATCGCAGCCGCTACTGGTATCCGCTGTGGTACGACGCCGATGAGGACTCGCCGTCCGACAGTGGCGACGCTGATGGCAACGACTACGGCGACGAGCAGATCGTGGATAGCGACGGCCAATTGGATGCCGACGGCAAACTCGTCATCGACTTTCCCACCACGGTTTCGGACCACAAGACGGACTACCGCTATCGCATCGAAGCCCGCGTCACCGACGCCGGCAAGCGCGAGATTGTGGGCCGCGGCAGCGTGATTGCCACCTATGGCAGCTTTGTTGTGAACGCCCAGCCCGAGCGTTACTTTTATCAGCCCGGAGGCAGCGCGGCCATCACCGTGGAGTCGCGCGACTACGAGTTCAAACCAGTGCGTACCCACATCCACGTCGAACTCTTCCGCTGGAGTTGGCGGCAGCGAGCGAACGTGGAGGCCGCACTGCTGCGCTCCGCGGACGTGGACACCGGGCCCGATGGCAAGGGCATCGCGCAAATCGCCATCCCGCCGCAGGGCGGCTCTTACGGGCTGCGCGTCAGCGCGCACACACCGGAAGGCCGCGAGGTGGAAGAGTTCACCTACCTATGGGTCTCCGGCCCGGGTGAGAGCGATTTCGGCGAGGGCAATCGCAAGACGGTGCAGCTCATCCCCGACAAGAAGACCTATCGCGGCGGCGAGACCGCGAAGGTGCTGATCGTCACTGGAAAGCCCAATACGCCGGTGCTGGTTTCCATTGAAGGACGCGACCTGCGCAGTCATCGAGTGATGCGGTCGTCCGACGCCACCGCCGTCCTGGAAGTGCCGGTTACCGCGCAGGACGAGCCCGGCATCTGGGTCTCCGCCCAGTATTTGCGCAAAGGCGTGATGTACCAGGGCACGAAGTACATCAAGGTGCCGCCGGTTGACCACCAGCTCAACGTCAACATCGCGACCGACAAGCCCCAGTACCATCCCGGCGATACGGCGCAGTACAGCGTGCAGGTCACCGGTGCTGACGGCAAGCCGGCCCCGCACGTGGAACTCAGTCTCGGGGTGGTAGACGAAGCCATCTACGGAATCCGCCGCGACATGACGCAGGACCCGCTCGCGTTTTTCTTTGGCCACGAATGGAACATGGTGACCACCGAGGATTCGCTCAACTTCTATTTCAACGGCGAGGCCGGCAAGCGCCGCATGCGACTGGCGGCATTGCGCGACCCCTCTCGCCTGGCGCAACTCAAGCCGGATCGCATGGTGCAGCCCAAAATCCGCAAGGCATTTCCCGACACCGCATTCTGGGCCGCCGACCTGGTGACCGATAGCGCAGGCAAGGCGCAAGCCAAAGTGGAGTTCCCCGATTCCCTGACCACCTGGCGCGCCACCGCGCGCGGCGTCGCGACGGATGCTCAGGTGGGCACGCGAGTAGGCGCCGCCATCACCAAGACCATCGTCCGCAAGAACCTGATTCTGCGCCTTGCCGTACCGCGCTTCTTCGTACAGGGCGACGAGATTCTGATTTCCGCCCTGGTCCACAACTATCTTGCCAGCGAAAAGACGGTGCGTGTCTCGCTGGATTTCAAGGGCCTGGACATGCTGGACGGCTCCACGCGCGATGTCCACGTGCTGCCGCGCACCGAGGTTCGCCTGGACTGGCGGGTGCGCGCGCAGCAGGTGCGTAATGCCGTGATCACCGGCAAGGCGCTCTCCGATGAAGAGAGCGACGCGCTGGAAGTGGAGCTCCCGGTCAATATTCCGGGCGTGAAGCTGAGTCAGGCGCGCGGCGGATCGCTGGCGGCCGGAAGCAGCGCGGCGTTCGACCTCACATTCCCCTCGAAGGTGCAGCCCGGATCGCGCCTCCTGGGCATACGCATCTCTCCTTCGATCGCGGGCTCGCTCTTCGGCGCGCTGGATTACCTCACCACGTTCCCTTACGGTTGTGTGGAACAGACCATGTCGAGTTTCCTGCCGAATATTCTGGTCACGCAGGCGGTGAATGAACTCGGCCTCAAAGTCAGTCTGGATACCGCTGCCGTGCAGCAGAAGATCCGCGCCGGCATCGATCGACTGAATAATTTCCAACACGAAGACGGTGGCTGGGGCTGGTGGGAGACCGACGAGAGCCACCCATTCATGACGGCTTATGTGGTGGCGGGCCTGGCGCAGGCCAAATCCGCCGGCGTGCAAGTGGACGCCGAGCGCATTGAGAACGGCGCCAAGTGGATCGGCAAGACATTCGCCGCCGACCCCAAGCTGGCGGTCGATCTGCGAGCCTACATGCAGTACGCGCTGGCGGTTGCGGGCAAGCCCGATGCGGGCACGCTGGGACAGGTGTTCGAGCAGCGCTCGAAACTCTCCCCGTACGGGCTCGCCATTCTCGGACTCGCCCTGGAACTGGTGAAGGACGCTCGTGCCGGAGAGATCGCCACCACCCTGGAACAGACGGTCCAGCAGGACGCGGAGCAGGCATGGTGGGCGGCTTCGCGCGACCAGATGCTCGATTTCTCCGACGACGCCACGCCCGAGGCAACTGCGTACGCCGTGAAGTTCCTCTCCCACCAGCGACCGAACTCCGCGCTGCTGCCCAAGGCCGCGCTGTGGCTGATGAATCATCGCAATGAAGGCTACTGGTGGAGCAGCACCAAGCAGACCGCGATGGTGATCTACGGTCTGACGGATTACCTGAAAGCCACCGGCGAACTGAATCCCAACCTGACGGCTACGGTGCTGGTCAACGATGCTCCAGTAGTTACCAAGAAGCTCGACCAGGCGGCGGCGCTGGGTCTGCCGGAAATCATGCTGGACGAGAGCAAACTCCAACCCGGCGTCAACCACATACGCGTGGTCGCCACGGGGCAGGGAAGGCTATACTACTCCGCGCGTGTCGAATACTACTCCGCTGACGATAAGTTCCAGAAGACCGGTAATACGTCGCTCAACATTCTGCGCGAGTATTTCAAGCTGGCGCCTGCCAGGGATGGCGAGAAGATCGCCTATGATCTGGCGCCTCTCACCGGCACCGCGGCGTCCGGCGACATCCTCGCCGTACGACTCACAGTCACCGGCTCCGAGTGGAAGTACATGATGTTGGAAGACCCCATCCCAGCGGGCACGGAATTCATCGAACGCGACAGCGGGTATGAGTTAAAGTCGCGGCCGCCGTGGTGGCAGTACCTATTCACGCGCCGTGAATTGCATGACGATCACATGGCGATTTTCCAGACTTACTTCCCGCAGGGTCAGCAGCAGTATTTCTACCTGCTCAAGGTCGTTAACCCGGGGGCCTTCCAGGTGAGTCCGGCGAGCGTGCAGCCGATTTACAACCCAGGCGTGATGGCCACTACGGAATCGCGCCGCCTGGAGGTGAAATGACCACACCGGCGCGCAAGCTTTTCCTCCTCCATCTGATGGCCAACGCGCTGCTGCTCTGGCTGGGCTACGAATGGCTCGGTGTGAGCGAACCCACGCGTCTGCGATTGGCCTGGAGCGCGCTGGATGCGCTGGCGATTCTTGCTCTAGTCTGCTGGTTTCACGGCGCGACACTCGTGTTCTTCCGCAAGGACGTCGAGCTGAAAATCAACGACGCGTTCCGTACGGCGCTTCGTCATGTCCCGGCGCTGCTTGCGGCGGCGATCCTCGTGGTCGCGCTCTATGGCCTGCTGGCTTGGGCCGCGGGCGCCAGCGGACAACCTGCGTTCCACCTGGCCTCCTGGCTGACCCTGAAATTACGTACGCCGGTGAAGCCGGCAACGGTGACGCGGAGTTTCCTAGGAGCTTTCTGGATCGTGCGCTGGGTGGTGCTTCCCGTCGTCTTGCTGCCGATGGCGTCCGGTATCGCTGAACGTGGATGGCGCGGCTTTGGTGAGTTTTGTTGCCTCAGCGGGTGGCGCTACTGGTTAGAAGTTCCGCTGCTATTGGTGGCGGGGTTGCTTCTTCCGTTCGTCGTCCTCGGCTGGGTGCCGGCCGTAAGTGGGTTCACACTGGAGGTGGTCAGCTTCGCCGTGCGTATGCTGGTGGCTTACCTGCTCTTTGCAGGCGCGATTTGGACGCTGGAGCGGCTGACTGCTATTTCATTCCGGCAGGAAGCCCGCTCTTGAGCCACGCGAATATGGCCGGGGCGCCGTAGCGCTGGACCAGGGCCGCCACCTTTTGCGCTGCGGCCACGTAAGCGCGGTGCGCGCCCGCGGCGTCCTCCCGGTGACGAAGATCCATGTCCGTAACATCGGCCGCGCCGGTTCTCACGGGATGCTCCAGATAGCCCACCAGGCCTTCGCGAAACCACACGGGAAGCCCGGTAGCCGCCTGCGCTTCCACGAAGACGTGCAGCAGTTCGTGATGGACGGTGGAATCGAGTGCGCCGCGCTCGCGCAGGATTGCCGCCGGCTGCAGTTGGATTCGCCGGCCGGACGTGCGCGCGGCCACCCATCCCGGCTCCCTGGTCGCATTGCGAAAGGTCTCGACATCCGGGTACACCCGAATTTCGATGCCACCAGGCGCGGCCCATCCATACTGGCCCGAGATCTCTTTCACCTGCCGTTCGGCCGCCGCCAGCACGATGCCGTCACGGTCCGGCTGCGTCGTCATCAGCGCCAGTGTCTCGCCGCCCATGCGCCGCCATGTGAGCCCGCGCGCCGTCAACCCGAGTACTGTGCCCGGATAATAGAACTCGAGAATCTCGCGATAGCTGTGGCCCTCGATGCCCATCTGGTCGGCACCGAGTTGGCACATCCCGACTCCGTGGCCTTCCCCCGCTCCAGCGAACTTCAGTTGCGCGCCGTCCCGTACCACCGACCACCGATCGCTGCGTACGGTGTTGAAGCCCAGCGCACGGCCGATCGCGAAACGGAACGAACTTGCCGATACGCGCACTTGCTCCGCCTTACCGACGAGGGCCAGCACGAGCGCACGACCGGAGCCGGTCCACTGTGCGATATCGATACCATCCATCTCCGCCGGTGCGCGCAATTGAGATCGGCGAAGCGCCGCCGCGATCTCCGCCGCCGGAGCGCTCCAGTGCCACTCGCCCGTGCCCTGCCGCGGGCAATACGGGTCCGCGTGACTCCGCAGGAACGGCGCGCGCAGACCTCCCCACACGGCCCCGGCGTCCTCGGTGGTCCCACCGCATCTCCGGGAGTAGCAGGCGAATGCCGGTTTGCCTTCGAACCATAGCAGCACGCCGGACGTCTGAGCGGCGAGCGATGCCAGTCGCGGTGTTACCGCATCGGGATCCAGACGCTGGCAATGGGTGGAAGAGCAAAGATCGTAGCCTTGCGCGGCATGCCGGCCGCGCAGGTTCAACGCATAGGAACGGGCCGCGACTGCCATCGCTTTGATCCCCTCGTCGGAGCGGAAGGTGCTGCATTCTCCCGCCAGGACTGCGGCGACATATTGGTCCAGCGGCATTTCGATGATGGTCGATTTGACGCGCACTTTCAGCGTTACGGGCGTGGCAGCGGTAAGCGTACCGCAGGCCAGTGCGAGGAGGAACACAATTGCGGACAACCTCCGTGCCGCACGCACTCCTGCGATGGTGGGTCGGACCCCCTGGTCCGCGCGGGTCCCCCTGGACCCGCTCTTCGCCGGCGAAATACAGCGGCAGCTGCCCGAAGCAAGCCGACGGGTGCGTCGGCTGCGGACCAGGGGGTCCGCCCCACCATTTATGCGCACCCGCATGTTCACAATCGCCCTTTCCAGTGTGCTTCCAGCATACGCCCCGCAATCGGCGCAGCGTCCGCCCCGCCCGATCGCGCCTGCAGCATCACCGTCACGAGCGCCGCATCCGTGAACCCTGCGAACCACGCCACGAACGTTCCCGCGGGCGTCCGCACGCTGCCGGTCTTGCCCGCGACGTTCATGCCTGTCACTTGTGCCCGCTGTGCGGTGCCGTATGAAACCGCGTCCGCCATGCCCGCCAGCACCGCTGGGGCGGCACGCGATAACAGGCGGCAGTATGCCATGGCCAGCGATGCCGGTGTCACCATCACGCCGTCCTCGCCAAGCGACTGCAACGGCACCGCGGCATCCCACACACGGCCCGTGCCCTCGCGCTCGCCGAACCAATTGGTGCGCGAAGCGAGTCCCCATCGCGCCAACTCGAGCGCCAGTTCGCCGGCGCGAAATCGCGATGCATAGTGGGCCACGAAGCAGTTGCATGAATACGCAATCGCTGTGCGCACCGTCAGGGGGACTCCGAGAGGTGGATGCGAGCAGGCGAATGACCGCCCTTCGAGCCGTAGATCGCCCGGACAGGGAAAGCAATCGTCGGCACGCAACAGGCCGCGCCCCAGCAACGAATTCAGCACCAGCGGCTTCAACGTTGAGCCCGGGGGCCCCGCCGATCCGGCCGCCAGTTCCGGTGCATGAACGGCAATCAGCCGGAGCGACTTGCGGTCTACCAGCACCGCGGCGCCGTGCGCGCCATCGAAGAAGCGGCCGGCATTTTTTGCCCCGGCGACCCCTTTGGTCCAAGCCCCGGTTGCAAGCAGACTCGCGATGGCGTGACGGCGCAGCATGATTACGTCATTCCAGTGTATTCCTTTGCCCCACGCGATAAATCAGCACACCGGTCATGTTGCTGATCACCACCACAGCGCAGATTTTTCCGGCGAACGCCGCCCGGCTCACCACATCCACCACGGGGTACACCGAAATCAAGAGGGCCACCAGACTGGACGCCATCCCCGCGGCGGCGGCCACCTTCAACCACCGCGGCAGTTGACGGCGCAGCGCGGCGCCGCCGAACAGCGGCAAGGCGAACAGGGCCACGTACGCTATGGCATAGTGCACGATCGACGCCATAGTCAGCAACTGGCTGGCCTCCTGCTCCCGGACGCCCAGCAGGCTCAGCAGGATCAGACCCATCACCAGGGCCGATACGAAGAAGATGGAGTTCACGGGAGTGCGGCGCCGCGGATCCAGCCGCGTGAACCAGCGCGGCACCAGGTTGTCCCAACCCGTGGCCATCGGCAAGCGGGTCAGCCCGGTGAAGATCAGGCTGGCGCTGGCCACAGCCCGCGCCAGGAGCAGCGCAATCCCGAACTGCGCGGCGAAACCAGCTGCGCCCACGGTGCCGAAGGCCAGGCGGAAGGTCTGCGGGATCGGTCCGATCACGTTGATGGGCTGCCCGTCGATGAAGGTCAGCACCGTGCTGGTGCCGAGGATGAACATCACGGCGATCACCGGGGCCGAGATCACCACCGATTGCCCGATGGTACGCGCCGCGCCGCGGCATTCGCCGGCCAGAATCGCCACATACTCGAAACCGCTAAGCGCGCCCACCGTCATTTGCCCAAAGATCGCCAGGCTGAACCAGTCCGCTTTGGGCACCTCCCAGGGCAGTGGCTCGAAGCGTGGGATGGTGCCGCGCATCAGCGCCCACACCGGCAGCCCCAGCAAAATCACGTAGGCCAGCAGGATCATCAGGCTGCCCGCGTTGTGCAACCACTTGCCGATATCGAGGCCGTGAACCGCAATTGCCGTGATGGCGGCCATCACCGCGCCGGTCAGGATCAGGGTCGCCCAGCGGCTGGCCGCCAGCCACGTCCACGCGGGACCGAGCATATATCCGAGGTCCGTGGGCACCACGAAGATGATGGCGCCCACGACGACCACGGCGTACACCCACAGGTTCCACGCGATCAGGAAGCCCGCCATCTCGCCGAACCCTTGTTTGGCCCACTGGTAGAGCCCGCCCTCCAAAGGCATCAGACGATTGAGGTAGATCACCACGGCCGCCAGAGGCACGTAAAACGCCAGCATCGCCGCCAGCCAGAAGACCACGTGCGCTCGCCCCAATTTCGCCGCAACGCCGACCCAGCTCGAACCCACGACGCAGAGCACCTGCGCCAGCACGAGGTCGCCCAAACCCAGTTCCTTGCGGAGTGCGGCTTCTTCCTTCACGGTTCCACAATGATGCCACAAAGGTGGGGGCACCTCGGAAGCCGCCGAGCCCCGCCCGCGCAACCTGTGCCACTCTAAAGCATGACGTTTCGATCTACTTTATTGATCTTTGCGGCAGGTGTCTGCCTGGGTCAAACGCCCGGCGAGCTGAGTAACGACGCCACCGTGCGCGCCGCCATGGAAGCCGCGAAGCGGAATGAGCCGCGCATCCTGGAGCTGCAGGCCCGCCTCTGCGAAATTCCCGCGCCGCCTTTCCAGGAAGCTGTCCGCGGGCAGGAGTTGAAGCGCCTGTTCCAGGAACTCAGTCTGCGCGACGTGCGTGTCGACGCGGCCGGCAACGTGATCGGTGTGAGACCCGGCAAGGCGGCGCGGCCCAATCTGGTTTTCGCCGCCCACCTCGATACCGTCTTCCCGGAAGGCACCAACGTCAAGGTCACGCGCGAGGGCGACATCCTCAAAGCACCGGGCATCGGAGACGATTGCCGCGGTCTGGCGGTCATGCTCGCCGTAATCCGCGCGCTGAATGACGGCCACGTGGAAACTCCCGGCACCATCACGTTCGTTGCAGATGTTGGCGAGGAAGGGCTGGGCGATCTGCGCGGCATGAAGAGCCTGTTCTTCGACAGCCTCAAAGGACAGATCGATAAGTTCGTCTCGGTGGACGGCACCGGTCTCGGCATCACGCACATCGGCGTGGGCAGCAACCGCTATAAGGTGACGTTTAAAGGGCCCGGCGGCCACAGCTACGGCGCGTTCGGCATGGCGAACCCGATACAGGCCATGGGGCGCGCCATCGCCAAGATCGATGCCCTACAGGTCCCGCGCCAGCCGAAGACTACGTTTAACGTGGGACGCGTGGGCGGCGGCACATCCATCAACGCCATCCCCTTCGAAGCCTGGATGGAGGTGGATATGCGGTCGGCCGACCCCGCCGCACTCAAGGATCTGGATACCCGGTTCAACGCCGCCATCCACCAGGCCGTTGCCGAGGAAAACGCGCGCTGGAACAATCGCGGCCCGGTCTCCGCCACCGCCGAACTGGTGGGCGTGCGCCCGGCCGGCCAGACGCCGAAAGACAGCCCGATCGTACAGACGGCGCTCGCTGTGTCGCGCGCGCTCGAGATCGAGGAGGTGCTCCGCGAAGGTTCCACCGATTCCAATGTGCCGATGAATCTGAAGATTCCCGCCATCACCATCAGCGGCGGCGGTGCGGGCACAGGCGCGCACTCGCTCAACGAGACCTTTGATACCACGGATTCCTGGCGCGGCACCCAGCGCGCTCTGCTGCTGGCCATCGCGCTGGCGCGCTGAAACCCGGGCTCATCGTGGGCTGAGGATCGTGCCCCAGATTACCTGGTAGGCTTCCACCTCGTTATATAGATCCTTGCCCGCCCGCACAAAGACTCGCATGTTAGGTTTCAGTGAATCGGCATCCACCAGTTGGCCGTCGGCCAGGTAGCGCGTGTCCTTGCGCAGCAGAATGGACAGGTCTCCCACTTCGCGTGTGTGCAGAATCACCCGCTGGCTGTTGAGGCGGAACACCACGCCCGAGTATGTGATGTTTCCCATCCGAATCACCGGTTCCGCTTTGGGATCGTATGCGCGAAGCCTGCCGAGCGTCTGGGGGCGGGGAGGGGGTAGCGGTTGGATCACGTGAATCGTGCGGGCATAGCGCAACGGATAGCCGGGGACGGAGTCCGAGAGCACTTCCACTTTCTCCCCCGCTACCAGGCGCGCAGGCTCGATCAGGTGCTCTTCGCGCTCCACATAAGTCTTGTGGTCGAATTGATAACGCAGCACGCGATTGTCGGCCGCGCGGATGCTGAACTCTCCCGCGGCGCGCGCATCGCATTCCAGAAGCACTCCGCTAACCAGTGCCGCGTTCTCCGGTGACCCCGGAGGGGACCCTTGCGCGCCTCCCATCCATGCTACGAGCAGCACGACCCCGATCGCCCGCATCCAGACCACCTCTAATTTCACGGTAGCATGGGCCTGCTACGCGCCTGCTCCGAAACGGCTTATACCGAGGGTCTTTTCGTCCAGTTCAGGATCGGCCGCGGGTGAAAGGTGCTTTCATCTACACCTTACACCTTGGTGGTCTGATCGCGGGAGGGTGTGCGCCGCACGCCATAAAGTTTCCTCGCGTTCTACCGATATGAGGGGCAGTGAAGAGACGCGCTCTACCTTTACTGTTCGCCTTACTGCTGGTTGCTGCCAATGCGTCCGCCGAGCGCTATCGGTTTCGTCATTTCGGTCCTGATGATGGACTGAATACGTCGGTCACCCGGCTGGTGCAGGACCGCGCCGGGTTTCTCTGGGTGGCAACCGCTAACGGGCTCTTCCGCTACGATGGTGCGCATTTTCAGAGATTTGGTGTAGAAGAGGGTCTTCCAAGCGCCTCCATCCGAGGTCTGGAGGAGGGTCCGGACGGCACTCTTTGGGTAGTAACCGGCCGCGGATTGGCGCGTCTTCGTAAGAACTCTTTCCAGACGGCGGAGACCGGAGCCGCGGCCCAGGATTTACGTGCGCTCGATGTCGGCGCCGACGGCAGAGTCTATCTGGGGTTCGACCGGGGGTTGCTGGTTGGTGTGGCTCCGCCCGGCGGTGGCATGCCGGTCTTCGCCCCGGCACCCAACGCGCCGCACGAACAAGTGAACGGCATTCTGGCCGAGCCCGACGGCGGCGTCTGGTTCAGTTGCGGAAGCCAACTCTGTTTCCTGGACCACAACCGTGTGCGGGTTTTCGATCAAACCTACGGCCTGCCACCGGAGCGATGGGGTGTAATGCTGCGCGATCGTGCCGGAAATCTATGGGTGCGTGGGCCGCAGCACCTCTACGTATTGCTGCGCGGAGAAGCGCGGTTTCGGGCCCGTGACCGGGATCTGCCGCAATCCAGTAACTCCGCGCTCAGCCTGGCCGAAGATCGCCAGGGCCGAATGCTGGTCGCGACCGATCGGGGTCTCGCCCGGCTAATCGACGAACGGTGGCAATTGACCGGTATCGCTCAGGGACTGCAATCGGACACCGTGACCTCCATCCTGGAAGATCGCGAAGGGTCAATCTGGCTTGGCCTCTGGGGCAGCGGCGTGGCGCGATGGCCGGGGCCTGGTGAATGGACCAACTGGACCACTGCAGACGGGCTCAGCAACGACATCGTCTGGGCGGTGCGGCGCGATAGGGCGGGGACCATGTGGCTCGGCACGGATCATGGTTTGGTCCGCATGCAAGACCCGAAACCCCCTCGGGTCCTTACCACCCGCGAAGGATTGGGTGGCGACAAGGTCAAAGGTCTGGCGATCGGGCCTGATGGCGCCATATGGGCCGCGTGTTTGCCTGGGGGCATCTCACGCGTGGATCCGAAGGACGGCAAGATCCGGGTGTATGCCAAGAGTGCCGGGTTGGAAGAAGATCGCATCATCGCCCTGCAAATCGATCGCGAAAGCCGCCTCTGGGCCAGCACCAGCGAGGGCCTCTTCCGCAGCGATTCGCTGCAGCCGAATCTGCACTTTCAACGCCAGTTGCCGCCGGGCACAACTCCGCACACCATGTTCTTTCGGTTCCTTATTGACCGCGCGGGCCGGACATGGGTAGGTAGCACGCGTGGTCTGTTTAAATTCGACGCCGGAAAGTGGGTTCGGTTCACCACAGCCGACGGGCTGAAAGCTGATGGCGTCACCCACGTTGTAGAGACCGCCGATGGCGCCATCTGGGTTGGATATCGCGAACCGTTCGGAATTTCCCGCCTCCAGTTCAGTCCGGCCAGGATACAAGTCACCCACTTCACCAAACGCGACGGATTGCCGTCAGATTATATTCTGTTCCTTGGTCTCGATGCGCGTCACCGGCTATGGGTCGGTTCGGATAATGGCGTGGCGGTGAACTCCAATGCCGGTTGGACGGTTTATACTCACGAAGACGGCTTGGCATGGGACGATTGCACGGCTAACTCTTTCCTCGCAGATCCAGATGGCACTGTCTGGATCGGATCCCTGAGAGGGCTTTCGCGCTATATTCCCAGCCACCGGACCGCGCCGCGCCTGCCGGCGCCCGCCGTGATCACGGCGCTGCGCTTTGGCGAGCACGCCGGCGATCCCGAAATCGATTCCGCAATCCCTTTTCGCGATCACAATTTTCTGGTAACGTTCGCCGGACTCAGTTTCCTCAGTGAGAAGAACATTCGCTTTCGCTACCGCCTGGAAGGGCTGGACGACCGGTGGTTCGAGACCGCGCAGCGCGAGGCCCGATACCCCAGCCTGCCGCCGGGCGCGTATCGCTTCCAGGTTGCGGCGCGCAATGCCAACGGACCCTGGAGTCCGGTACCGGCCACGGTCTCTTTCCGCATCGTGCCGCCCTGGTGGGCTACCTGGTGGTTTCGATTACTAGCGGCCGGAGCCTGCGCGTTGCTTATCGGTCTGGTGGTGCGCTCCCGCATGAATCGCATCCTCTACGAGCGCAGGCGGCTGGAAAGCGCGGTTCGCGAGCGTACCGGCGAACTCCAGCTCCAAAAGAGCGTGGTGGAGCGTCAGAAGCAGGAGATTGAAGAACTGCTGCGCCGGGCGCAGGAAGTCTCACGCCTCAAGAGCGAGTTCCTGGCTAATATGAGCCACGAAATCCGCACTCCCATGAACGGGGTCATCGGTATGACCCAGCTGATGCTGCATACCGAATTGGACGAAGAACAGCGCGACTACATCTCCACTGTGCGCGATTCCGCTGAGTCCCTTTTGGTGATTATCAATGACATACTCGATTTCTCAAAGATCGAAGCCGGCAAGATGGAACTCTCTCGCGAGCCATTCTGCGTCCATAAATGCGTCAATGGCGCACTCGCAGTATTTACCTGGAAAGCGCAGGAAAAATCCGTTCGCCTGAACTGCGAAATCGCTCCCGACGTGCCTCGCAGGCTCGCCGGCGACGTCGACCGGCTACGTCAGATTCTGCTCAATCTGGTGGGCAATGCCATGAAGTTTACCGAGCAGGGCGAGATCTCTCTCTCCGTGTCGCTCGATCCGGGCCCCGGTGTTCCGCTGCACTTCGTAGTACGCGACACAGGCATCGGGATTGCAGACGAAACTCAGAAACGAATCTTCCAGTCATTCACTCAAGCCGATGGATCCTCCCGACGTCCGGGCGGTACCGGTCTCGGGCTTGCTATCTCTTCCAAACTGGTCGATCTGATGCACGGGCAAATCTGGGTGGAGAGCTCTCCGGGCCGCGGAAGCGCCTTTCACTTTACTGCGCGATTCGACGTCGTGGAAGACCAATCGCCACAGGCGTCCGCGGAACGGCCGGCGCAGCTACCTGCCGGTCGTTCCGCCGATCCCCTTCACATCCTGCTCGCCGAGGATAACGCCATCAATCAGAAACTCGCGCAGAGAGCTATCGAGAAGATGGGACACACCATCCTCGTGACCAGCAACGGACTGCGTGCCGTCGAAGCTGCTGCCGCGCAAAACTTCGATCTCATCCTGATGGATTTGCAGATGCCCGAGATGGACGGCTTCGAAGCGACGGCTCGCATCCGCCAAGCCGAACTCCTCTTCGGCCGGCACACGCCGATCATCGCCATGACCGCTCACGCCATGCATGGCGATCGCGAAAACTGTTTGCGTTCAGGTTTCGACGATTATATCTCCAAGCCTGTCGATCTCAAGACGTTGGCGAGGATGCTCAACCAGTTACGCGCCCACCCTGTCGGTTGACGGGCAGGCTCCGCGAACTACTTCAGGGAGTGCCACTCTTAGAGTGCACAGAATATAACCCTAATTCCAATTTTGAACCTTGATGCGCAGCCGCGCCTGGCGCCAAATGGTAGTGTTCCGATGAGCGTCGACCATTCCGCCCAACAGGCACATTGCAGACGGACAGCAGCGTTGGCCGTCGAACTCGGCCGCCGTGCCGGGGTCGCCACGGAACCACTCGAACAAGCCGCCCTACTGCATCATTCGCTCGAACCACTTAGCCACTCGAGCGGATTGGGCCGGCTCGCCTGGCAGGTGGTAGCCGGCGACGATGCCCGCAGAATTGCCGACATCGTCCAGGTCTGCAATCTTGTGGACGAACAGTTGGAAGCGCTGGAGTTCGAGCACAAAGAAATCGCGACCATCCTGGAGGAGATCCAGAGCTTCGCGGCATTCGAGGGATTCGACCCAGCCGTGGTGGACTACCTCCGCGAGATGCGCTGCGGCGAACTTCCTGCCGGCATCAAACTGCCCGTTGAAGCCACAGCGGCCCACCTCGTTTTCTCCAGGCTGCGAACGGCGCGCCCGTACGAGATCCGGGACTTGGAAGCCATCGCCCTGCACGATCCGGTGCTTACCGGCAGCCTGCTGGGCGTGGCGAACTCCGCCCTTTATGGACGCACCAAGCGGGTGTCGACGGTGTGCCGCGCCATCACTTCCATAGGCGTGATTGCGGCGCGCAAGGTCATGCTGGCAACCGCCATGCGCCCACTCTTTGCGGTCGCGGGCCTGGAACGCATCTGGTCCCACTCGCTGAGTTCGGCTCCGCTCTGCTCGGCTCTGGCCGGCCATACCGGCTTACTCAGTTTGGAAGAAGGCCTGGTGCTCGGACTGGTGCACGACATCGGATCGCTGGCTCTACAATATCTACCTCGGGAGACGCTTGCCGTGCATCGCAATCTGGTTGAGGCGGGGTGCCCGCCAGCCTATGTCGAGCGTTTGTTACTGGGGTGCGATCACGGCGAGATCGGCGCCGGACTGATTGCGGAGTGGCACTTCCCCGAAGAACTCATCGAGGCCGTGCGCTTCCATCATCAGCCGGAGCGGTCGGCGTCGAAACTCGCGTCCCTGGCATATCTGGCGGAGTTCTGGTCCGGGCTCGATGAGGACCTGCCCTCGTTTGGACGCGTCGAGGCCTGCCTGGCCCGTGTTGGGCTGACAGAAGAAACGCTGATGGAATTAGGCGGTCAGGATTCAACCCTGCGGGCGTTGAAGGCCGTAGCGTAGCCTCACCTGCCAGGCACCACGTCGATTTGCAGCACGGGGTCGGCCGCCGGCACGCGCGTCGTCTCGAAGCCGAGTTCGCGACGCACGATGTTGCATCCCTGCGCGATCGCACTCGCCTTGTAGAACGCGATCTCCCGATTGCAGCCCTGCCGGCCGAAGCCGCAGTCGCTGGACACGATCAGGCTCTCGGCCGGGATATACTTCAAGGCCTTGCGGATCTCGCCGGCCACATCTTCCGGCCGGTCGGCCTGCAGCGCGCGATGGCTAACGGCGCCAATGCAGATCTTCTTTTTGAGATGGTTCCGGAATGGCGCGAATAACTCCAGATCCTTCTGGTTGCGATCTTTCATCTCGAGCGTCCACACATCGCCGCGGCAGCGCTCCAGATAGATTTCGATGGAATTGGCGTAACTCGTGTCCTCCATGACGCGCTGCATATTCGGGTTGCCCCAGCAGGTGTGGATCCAGATTTCCACATCGTCCAGCCCCTGCACCTCGCGGTTGAAGGCGTCGATCATGAACTTGACTTCGGCGTGATCCTTGCCATAAGTGTTCGCCATGAAGTGGAACGTCGGTTCCTCGATCTGGATACACCGGCAGCCGGCGGCCCGCAGTGCCAGCAATTCCTGGTTCATCGCCACCGCCATGTCCCAGATCACCTCGCGCTTGTCCTTGTACTTGGGCGTGTGGATGTCCAGGAAGAGCGCCATCACTTGGGAGCAGCACGTGCCGAACTTGAGCGGCTTGCGCGTCTTTCCCTGCGCGATCCGCCACAGCTTCGCGTAGTCCAGCGGGCGGTGCTCGATCTTGTCCACAACATGGGGCCAGCGCCACCCTGTATAGATCTCGTTGAGCAAGGTGCCGGGAGGATAGTGGAGCCACGGCGCGGTGGTCTCTTCGGGCTGTAGATGGTCGCCTTCGAAGCCGGTCCAGCGCTGCAGGGGATAGTGGTGCCATGCCCGGCCAGCCAGATCCTCATCCACGTGGAAATCGCCGTGCGTGAGAATATCGAGTCCGGCGCGTTCCTGATCGCTGATCAGCGTAGCCATCGCGTCCTGAAACTTCTCACGGAAGTGAACGTCGAGCATGCAGGTATCCAGCGGTCGTCCCCACATACTCACGTCGAACCAGCGGGGGCGCGGGAACGATCCGGTGGTGGTGCTGGGGAGAATCAGATCGGCGGTAGCGGTGAACATGGTTTTCCTCGAATCCGCATAGTAATACAGTTCTCATCCCGGCGATGCCCCCGTCGCCACGCGGTCCTTCGCAAATGGCGCCTGCTATATTACCCTCATCCGCCGGCGCGCCCCGGCAGACTCATAGCGAAATGGACGAACTGGTGCAGCGCGGTATTCATCTGTTCAACAGCCGGCGGTTTTTTGAGTGCCACGAGGTCTGGGAAGAAGTGTGGACACCGGAGCGCGGGCCGCGCCGCCTCTTCCTGCAATCCCTCATCCACTTCGCGGTCGCCCTGCATCACAAAGACCACGGCAATCCGGTAGGTGCCAGCCGGCAACTCCGCAAGGGTCTACGCAAATTGGCCGGCTTCCTGCCCTGCTGCGAAGGCATCGACACGACTCGTCTCCACCGTGAGGGCCTGATCGCGTTGGAACGCATCGAGGCCGGCGCCGCGGTCGAGTATCCGCAGATCCACCTGTCACCGCCCGTTGATTCCTGAGCATTTCGTTGTTCGTGCGATCCATTCAAATCCAAATAGTCTGCTCGCCTCGTAAGTAGCGGTGTAGCCCAAATCCTGAAGGAGGATTTAACGATGGGTCCAATCGCACGTGGAACACTTGCCGGCCTGCTCGCTCTCGGCGCCGCGTTCGCAGCCAGTCATCGCAACGGTCCGCTGTTGCTCGAAGACCAGACCGCGAACTTGAACGACTTTTACATTTTCCGGAGTTACGAAACGGGAAAGAGCGATCGCCTCGTCATGAGCATGAGCGCGCAAGGGTTCCAGAACCCGGACAACGGACCGAGTTACTATAAGTTCTCGACCAGTGTCCTTTACCGTTTCAACATCAATAACTCGCGGGGACTCGATGGAGCCCCCGATTTACAGATCGACTTTCAGTTCAGCGACACGTACCGTACCAACCCCACGTTTGTGTCCTACTTCGGGAAGATTAACTCGATCGACAGTCCTGGGATTTTCCTTTACGAGACCTACGTCGTAATTATCCGGGACCTGAAACAAAACAAAGTCGTCGCTGTTTACGACAAGGACGTCAACGGCCACGCGCTCTCCGTCGCGCCTCCCAACCTGGGACCGAACAGCACGCCGGCTTACGAGAAGAACCTGGGCGCTCCCTCTGTGTTTACACTCGCGAACGGAATGCGAGTCTTCGCCGGACCGCGTGACGACGCCTTCTACTTCGATAGTGGCGCCACCTTCGACACCTTGAACTTCCGTGCCCCGGCGCCTGTGCTCTCCGGCAGCGCCGATCAGGGCCAGGGCCCCGCCGCGCCGGCTGCCGTGGATGGTTTTGCCGGCTACAACATCAGCCTAATCGCCGTCGAAATGCCCATCACCATGGTGACCGCCAGCGGCACCATGCCCACCAGTTCCACTGATCCGAACGCCAAAATCGGCGCTTGGGCCAGCACCGCGCGCCAGGTGGTCACCGTACGACCAAGCCCCAACGATCCCATCCACTACGGCGACTATATGCAGGTGGACCGTGTCGGCAACCCGCTGACCGTGGAAGCCCTTATCCCCCTGCCCTTAAAGGATCGCTGGAATCGCAGCCTCCCGGTCGACGACCAGCAGTGGGCGCCTTACATTGGCGACCCGTTCTTCGCCACTGGCGTCCTCAAGGGCGTCTTCGGCCTCAACGTACCTCCCGCCCCGCGCACAGACCTCCTGGGTGTCTTCGTGCCCGATATCACGAAGGTCGACCTCACCATCGCTCCCACCCCGTTTGCCAGCCAGAACCGCCTTGGCCCTCTGGGCGGCGATAACGCCGGCTGGCCCTTCGGCGGACGCCGCCCCGTCGACGACGTGGTCGATATCGGGTTCCGCGCCCTCGCCGGCGTCCTGGTCCCCGGCTTCACCAACGCTCCGCCCCTCGGTGACGGAGTCAACTCCAACGACGTTCCGCTGTTGGACCACTTCCCATTCCACGCGCCGCCGCACGCCGGTTTCTCGCACAGCCAGATCAACGGCACCAACGGCCGGGGCACTCCGACCGGTAACTAGCCTGGTAGGACGGGCCTCCCGGCCTGTCCTCTTCCGAATCCGATGAGGACTGCAATGAAACTCATACCCGTCATCTTTCTCACAGTCGCCCTCTACGGCCAATCGGGCAACGAAAAACTCGGCGATCTTCTACAGGACCGCGCCCTCTACGACGCCGTGGCACGCCTCAAGACCGACGACCGCATCGCCATGTACGCGACCCTTGCGGGCTCTAAGCCGCAGGATGCGCATTACCAGAATCAAATGGCTGCCACGTACCTGCAGAAGATGCGCGAGACCATGGACCCCGATTACCTGAACCGGGCGGCCAGAATCGTCGATGCCGTTCTCTCCGCCGATCGCCTCAATTACGAAGCCCTCCGTCTGCGTTCCGCTATTGAACTCGAACGCCACGATTTTCCACGAGCCGCTGCCAACTCGCGCGAACTCATCCGCATCTCTCCCGAAGACCCCTGGAATTTCGGGACGCTGGGCGATTCGCTAATGGAACTCGGCGAGTACAGCGCCGCCGCCGACGCCTATCAGAAGATGGTACAGCTTCGCCCCGACATGTCCAGCTACAACCGCGCTGCCTATTACCGCTTTGTGGCCGGAGACGCAGCGGGCGCTATAGAAATCATGAAAATGGCCATCGATGCCGGCAGCCGCTCGCCCGAGAATGTCGCCTGGTGCCTGGTCGATCTCGGTAATATGGAGCTGAAGATCGGCCGCATCGAGGAGGCGGGCAGGGCCTTCGAGGGCGCGCTAAAGATTTTCCCGGGATACCACCCCGCTCATGCCGGTCTCGGTAAGCTCAACGCGCAAGCCGGCAAGATCTCTGAAGCCATCGATCATTACACCCAGTCGCAGGCCGCCGTGCCGCTGCCCGAGTACTCCGCCGCCCTGGAAGACTTGTACGAGGCCGCCGGCAAGCCCGATGAGGCCCGTAAACAGGCTGCGCGCCTCGCCGTCATCGAACGGATGGATCAGGCCGCGGGCTTTCCCGCTAATCGCAATCTCGCTCTTGCCTATGCCGACCACGGCCGCAGTCTCGATCACGCGCTCGCCATGATCAGAGAGGAGATGAAGACGCGACGCGACATTTACGAGCACGATGCGCTCGCCTGGGTGCTCTACCAGAACAAGCAGTATGCCGAGGCCCGGCAGGCCAGCGAAAAGGCGCTCGAACTTGGCACGCCCGATCCTGCCTTCTACTACCATGCCGGCATGATCGCTCTGGCACTCGGCGATGGCGACAGTGCGCGCAAGCATCTCGAGCGTGCGCTAGCGCTCAACCCGAATTTCGATCCCAAACAGGCCGCCATCGCTCGCGGTGCATTGAAGGAGGTTGCGAAATGACTGCTGCCGCTATCGCCCTGCTGATCGTCACCATGATGGATGACAAAGGCACCGTCGCCCAGCGCAACGATGCCTGTTACGCGCTGCGCGGGCAGCGTTCCGACGAAGTGATTTCCGCGCTAAAGAGAGCGCTCGCCGACAAGGCTGTCCGCGTCTGCGCCGCGCGCGATCTACGGGAAGCCGGCGCGGTCGATGCCCTGCTAGAGGGACTCGCCGGCAGCGACGCCGACACTCAGATGGCCGCTGCCCGGGAACTCGGGGAATTGCGCGACCCGCGCGCCCTGGAAGCCCTCGGAAGCGTTGCACTAAGCGACAACGTTCTGCTCGCATCGAGCGCCGTCTCTGCGCTCGGGACTTATGAAGGGAAGACCGCGCTCCCCTATTTGCTGCGCGCTGCCGCACAGTCCAGCGTGTCCGGCGTGACCGCGCTGGAACTCGCGGCGCGTTCGCATGATCCCGCGGTCCTCGCTCTCGCGCGCCACGTTCTGGACAAAGGCGACATCGCCGCGCAAGTCATCGCGCTTGCCATCATCGCGGACCTTGGCGACGCCGGCGATCTGCCAAAACTCCGCGAGTTGGCAGCCCACTCGGATCCCGTATATTCACGCGGCCGCGGCTTCGGCTTCATGCCCCCCATCGATCTCGCCCGCGCCGCGCAAACAGCGATCAGCAAGATCATAGCCAGGTAGCCTGACATAATGTGTCCCACTTTCAAGCTGGCCGCAAGCCTATCCGCGAAGGCCTTCGCGCCACCTGAAGACGGCCACCACTGCAACGGCGCCCAGTGCGAGAAACGCGGATCCGGGACCGGGTTTTATCCCATCCGCCCACATGCTGACCTGCTTGTCGTGCCCGGCGCCGGCGGGCACGGTCTCGGACCGGTCCGCCGGGGCGGCTTCGCTCAGCGTCTCGGGCAGGCTAAAGCTGAAACTCCAGACGGCGGTGTCGTTCGCCTCCGGTTCCGTGCTGTCGCTCGACAGCGTGATAGCGTCCGTAAACGCGAGCGCATAGGTGGGAGTAGTGATCGTCGCGTGCGTCACCGTGTCCATCACGGTGAAATCCAACTGGTGTGTAGTGTCTCCGACGTAAGTCTCGGCGACTTGATACGCATTTTCGAAGCTCTCTACGGTGAAGTCCCCTGCGACGAACATCGCGTCCGGCAAGCCCGGTGTTGCGCGAGCCGAGGGTTGTCCCGGGGTTCTTACCAAGCCGGTAAAGAGCGCCGGAACAGCGCCGGCGGGACGAGTTGCGAAACCGGCAGCCATAACAAGGGCCACGAGCACCGTCCGAAACAACGCACGACGGACTCTCGAGGAATAAATCGACATAAACCCAAAACCAGTCTGGCAGGCGGCAGCGCGCAACCCAAGATTACCCTTAGTAGGTACCGTTTGTATGTCGGAGGAGCAATCTCCTGGAATCCTGCCGATGAGCGTCTACGCACAACGCCCCTAGCCGTCAAAATATTCCGCACTTCCGCAATATACGCAAACACGGTACAATGTAATTTGAGTTGTCGAGCCAATGCGGTGGGCGAAAGCCCACTTTTTTGTTGGTGTCGGCAATTCCGGCACCAATGCGGGAAGTAGTGGCAGCAAAAATCGAGGAAATCGCGCAACAAGTGGCTCAGTCCGAAGGCTTGGAACTCGTCGAGGTCGAAGTCAAGGGCGGTGGCAACGCGCGATTTGTGCGCATCGCGATTGACAAGCCGGAGGGGGTGACCCATGCCGACTGCGGCCTGGTATCGGAAAAAGTGGGGGCGATTCTGGACGCGGAAGATACGGTACCGGGGCACTACACACTTGAAGTCAGCTCTCCCGGAGTGGAACGTAAGTTGTTAAAACCTAAAGACTACCAGCGATTTCAGGGGCAGAAGGCCAAACTCACGCTGCGCGATCCCGTGGAAGGGCGCCGCACTTGGGAGGGCGTCCTCGCCGGTTTCGCGGACGGAATCATCGCGCTTGAAACGGAGCCGGGCAAGACCCGCGAGTTTCCGTTCGAGCAGGTGCAGAAGGCCAACCTGAAGTTTGAGTGGTAACCCGCCGGAGCAAATTTTTACCAGAACAACTCTGAATTGGACACGAAGAGGGCACTTTGGACACAATTTTTCAATCCATCGAAATCCTGAGCAAGGAAAAAGGCATCGACCCGCAGATCGTGCTGGACGCGGTCAAGGACGCTATGCTGATTGCCGCTCGGAAGCACTATCGCACCAACGAGGATTACATCGCGGATATGGATCCCAAAACCGGCGCGATCAAACTCTACGCGGTAAAGAAAGCCGTGGAAACCGTAGAGGATCCGGTGCATGAGATGACTTTGAGCGAGGCGCGGCGGATCGACTCCAAAGTGGATATTGGCGGCGAAGTACGCATACCGAAAAACACCGACGCCTTGGGCCGCATCTCCGCTCAGACCGCCAAGCAGGTCATCTTCCAGAAAGTTCGCGAAGCCGAACGGGACACGGTTTTCCAGGAGTACTCGGGGCGAACCGGCGAACTGGTGAACTGCACCATCAAGCGGGTGGAAGGTCCGGACTACATGCTGGACTTGGGTAAGACTGAAGCCAAGCTGCCCAAGAAGGAACAGTCGCGCCTGGAAGGGTACAGCGTGGGTGATCGCGTGCGCTGCGTGATCAAGCTGGTGGACAAATCGAGCAAGGGGCCGGGCGTTCTGGTGTCGCGAGCGGCGCCGGAACTGGTGATGCGGCTCTTCGAACAGGAAGTTCCCGAGATTTACGACGGCACTGTGGCCATCAAGGGATGCGCGCGGGAAGCTGGCGAGCGTACCAAAATCGCCGTGCAAAGCCGCGACCGGGATGTGGATAGCGTGGGCGCTTGCGTGGGCATGAAGGGCATGCGCGTGCAGTCCATCATCCGTGAGTTGCGCGGTGAGAAGATCGACATCATTGAGTATTCCGATGATCCCGTGGTGTTTGCGACCCACGCGCTGAGCCCGGCGAAGGTGAGCCGGATTGTAGTAGTCGATCCGCTCGAGAAGCACATGGAAGTGATCGTCGACGATTCGCAGCTCTCACTCGCCATCGGTAAGAAGGGCCAGAACGTTCGCCTGGCGGCCAAGCTTTTGGGCTGGAAGATCGACATCAAGAGCGAGGAAGAGAAGCGTCAGGAAGTGGAGTCGCAGATGGCAGCCCTGGTGGCGCCTGGCGCGCCCGTTTCGGTATTGCTGGACTACGGGATGAGCGACGCGGTGGCCGAAAAGCTGTTGGAAGCCGGAGTCGGGACCATCGAACGCCTGGGCACCATGACACCCGAGCAGCTTGAGGAAATTCCCGGCATCGATCCGGCCTCGGTGGAGTTCATTCAGGCAGCCGTAGTGGCGTATTATAGCCAGTTTGAAGAACCCGGTACGGAAGGCAGTGCCGAGGTGGCCGAGCCCGAGAATTCCGAACCGGGCGCGGTGGTGGATGAAGCCGGCGAAGCGCAGGCGGAGCCCGGGGCGGAAGCTGCCGGAGAGGATGTGGAGCAGGCCGGTTCCGAGAGCGTGGAAGAGCCGTCGGAATCGGATTCGGATACAGCGGAAGCGGTCTCCGGCGAAGGTGCGGAGACTGCGAAACAGTTTGGTACGATAGAGGACGCGGGCTCTCCTCACAATCATGCCGAAGGTACGGGTGCGGAGAGTGTGCCGGAAAATAGCAGTGACGAGTAGTTGGCGGCTCCGCGGGTTAGATGCAGATAGCTTTCTCTATGAAGAAGATTCGAATCAACGAGCTGGCGCGGGAGTTGGAAGTCAAAGCTCATGAAATACTGGAGCTGCTCCCCGAATTGGGCGTTTCGGAAAAAAAGACGCACTCCAGCTCAATCGATGAAGACGTAGCTATTAAGCTGCGTCAACACTACGGACAGGACATCCCGGACTACGTGCACGATCCGAACGCGGACGATTCCGCGAGCGAGACGCACGAGGAAGCACGAGGCGATGAAGGCCACGAAGCGCCGGCTGCCACGGCAGTCGCGCCCGTAGCACCGGCGCCCGAGGCGCCGGTCGCCGAAAGCGCGCCTGCCCCGAAAGAAGAGACTCCGGCCGCCGAAGAGGCGCCGCGTCCCATGGCGCCGATCCGCCCACCGCTGGCCGGCCGTCCGATTCATCCGCCGGTAGGCGGGCACGCGCCGGCCAGACCCGAAGGACCGCGCGCCACCCCGGCGCCGCCCGTGCCGCAGGTCGTGCATCCACGGCCGGCCGCGCCGGCGCCTCCTGTGGCAGCTGCCCCGCCCGTGCCGCCTGCCCCGACCGCGCCGCAGACTCCGCCTTCAGCCGTGTTTGCGCCCGGCCGCCCGAGTATGCCGGCCGCCAAGCCGCTGCCCACCGCGCCCCGGCCTGGCCAAGTGCTTTCCGGACCGCGCCAGCCATTCCCGACGTCGCCCGCTCCGGGAGCTCCGCAACAGCGGCCGCAGGTGATCCCGCGTCCGGCGCCGCACCCGCGCCCGGAAGCACAGGCGCCTCGCCCCAGCGGTCCGGGAGCGCCCACGATGCCGATGGCCTCGCCGTCGCAGCAGCGTCCGTTGGCCGGCCAGCCTGCCGCACGCCCCGTGGTGCCGCCGCGTCCCGATCTGGTGGCCAAGCTCAGTGCGCCTCGCCCGGTGATGCCGCAGCAGCCGGTACAGCCTCGTCCCGGAATTCCAAAGGCGCCCAGTGCTCCTGTTCCCGGACAGCCGATCTATCGCGGACCCATCCGTCCCGGCCAGCCGATGGTCGCAAAACCGGGTGTACGTCCGGGAATGCCTCCGTCGCGTCCCGGCGGTCCCAGGCCGCAGCATCCCACTTCGCGCGGCCGCATCGAACCAGGTTTGGCCCCTCCTCCGGTGGAACCGGCGCGCGGACGTCCCGGCCAGCGCCCTGTCCGCCAGCAGCGTGAACGGGTCGAGGAAGAGAAAGTTCTACGCCCGCAGCGCCGCCATGTGGAATCCGGCCCGCCGCCGATCAGCCGCGAGATCACCATTTCCGAAGGCATCACGGTCAAAGAGCTCAGCGAAAAGCTCGACGTGAAGGCCAACATGGTAATGAAGAAACTCATGGACCGCGGAATTTTCGTGGCCATCAACCAGACCCTGGACGCCAAGCTGGCCACCGATATCGCGCGCGATTTCGGTGCTTCGACCGCTACCGTAAGTTACGAAATCGAAGCCATGCAGTCGGTGGAGGAAGCCGAAGACACGAAAGATCAGGTACGCCGCGCTCCAGTTGTCACCATCATGGGCCACGTTGATCATGGTAAGACGTCGCTGCTCGACGCCATTCGCGAGGCCAACGTAGCAGGGCGCGAAGCCGGCGGCATCACTCAGCACATCGGCGCCTACCAGGTGGAGATGAAGGGCCGCAAGATCGTGTTCATCGACACGCCCGGTCACGAAGCCTTCACCCGCATGCGTTCGCGGGGCGCCAAAGTCACTGACATCGTCATCCTGGTGGTGGCGGCCGACGATGGCGTCATGCCGCAGACCCTGGAAGCCATAGACCACGCAAGGGCGGCCGGAGTGCCGATCATCGTAGCGATCAACAAGATTGATAAGCCCGACGCCCAGCCCGAACGCATCAAGCAGCAGCTTAGCGACCGCGGGTTGCTCCCCGAAGATTGGGGCGGGGATGTGGTCATGGTGCCCGTCTCCGCACGTACGGAGGAGGGAATTCCGCTCCTGCTCGAAATGATTCTGCTGGTGGCCGACATGCTGGACCTCAAGGCCAACCCCGGCCGTCCGGCAATGGGCACCGTGATCGAAGCCCAGCTCGACCGCGGGCGCGGTCCCGTGGCCACCGTCCTGGTGCGCAACGGAACTCTTGCGGTGGGCGATTTCTTTATCTGCGGCGCCGTATTCGGCAAGGTTCGCGCCATGCAGAACGATCGCGGCGGACAGATCCGCAAGGCCGAGCCCTCCACTCCGGTGGAAGTGCTTGGTCTGGACTCGCTGCCCGAAGCCGGCGACGATTTCCAGGTGGTGACGGATACCGCGAAGGCCAAACAGATTGTCAATTTCCGCGACCAGAGGCTGAAGGAATCGCTGCTCGCGAAATCCAGCCGCATCACGCTGGAGCAGCTGCACAAACAGATGAAGGCCGGCGAAGTCAAGGAATTGCCGGTCATCATCAAGACCGATGTGGGCGGTTCGGCGGAAGTCCTGACCGAGAGCCTTCAGAAGCTGTCCAACGACAAAGTGAAGGTGCGCGTGATCCACTCCGGAGTGGGCGCCATCAACGAGAGCGACATCCTGCTGGCCTCGGCGTCGAACGCGATTGTGATCGGGTTCAACGTGCGGCCGGACCGCAAAGCTCAGGTCGCCGCCGAGCAGGAGAAGGTGGACGTGCGCCTTCACACCATCATTTACAACCTGACGGACGAGATGAAAAAGGCTATGTCGGGCCTGCTCGCCCCGGTGTTCAAGGAAGTCTACCGCGGCAAGGCCGAGGTGCGCGAGACGTTCCGCATCAGCAAGGTCGGCGCGGTGGCCGGTTGCCAGGTCATCGACGGCTCGATCCCGCGCGACAGCGAATGCCGCGTGCTGCGCGACAACGTCGTGGTGCATACCGGCAAGATCGGTTCGCTGCGGCGTTTCAAAGACGACGTCAGCGAAGTCAAGATCGGCATGGAGTGCGGTATCACGCTGGCCAACTTCTCGGATCTCAAGCAGGGCGACATTATCGAGGCGTACGCGACCGAACGGGTCGCCACCGAAGTATTCGTCTGAGGACATGGCGGCAATCGGCGTATTGACCCTGGAATTGCGGATCGACAGTTCGCATTCGCTCAAAGAGAAGCGTCACGTCGTGCAGAGTCTGAAAGAACGGCTACGGCACAAGTTCAACGTCTCCGTCGCAGAGATCGCGCATCAGGATCTCTGGCAACGGGCAACGGTCGCGGCAGTCACCGTATCGAGCGATCGCGAAAATGCCGAAAAGGTACTCCGTAGCGTCGAGGACGAGGCTGCGGGACTAGTCGGGTCGGCCCTGGTTGAAGCCACTGTCGAATGGATAGAGTAACCGAGCCGCGAGCGTGAGGGAGCGGTACTGGTTTTCTATGGACGAACGGCGCATATTACGTGTATCGGAGGCAGTCAAGGAGGAACTGAGCGAGATCATTGGCTTTGAAATGGAAGATCCGCGCCTCCTGGATGTCGACGTGACCGATGTGCACGTTAGCCCCGATTCGCGGCACGCCGCTGTCAAAGTGGCGCTTCGCGGCGACGCCAAAAGGCAGCAGCACGCCCTCGCTGCTCTCGAGCACGCCGCGGGGTATTTGCGGAGGGAACTGGCCTTGAGGTTACAGCTCAGGCAAGTCCCTGAGTTGCATTTTGAACAGGACAAAAATCCCAACGTCGAGAGCAGGATCGACTTTCTGCTGCGGCGCGTGAGAAAATCTCGGGGGCGTGACGAAAATTAGCCCTAAATCGCAACAAAATGTGATAGTTTTGTTTCTGTTGGCCCTTCCGGCGGCTTACGGGCAGCAGGAACTTCTGCGGCTTGAAAAGAGCGCCGACGCCATGGGTTCGACCTATTCCATTGCCCTGTATGGGTATGACCGGGTCAAGATGGAGGCGGCGGCAGACGCCGCGTTCGACGAGGTCCGGCGGCTCGACGATCTGCTTTCGAATTATCTACCCGGAAGCGAGTGGAGCGAGGTCAACAGAAACGCGGCAACCAAGCCGGTCAAGGTTTCGCCGGAGCTTTTCGCGCTTTTTTCGGCCTGCGTCGAATACAGCCGGGAGAGTGAGGGCGCGTTCGATATCACGGTGGGACCGTTGATGAAGGTTTGGGGATTCTATAAGGGAAGCGGCCACCTGCCCCATAAACCGGAAATTGCAGCGGCACTTGCCAAGGTGGGTTACCGGCATATTCTGCTGGATCCGGCGGCCGGGACGGTCCGGTTCGATCGTCCAGGTGTGGAATTGGACCCGGGCGGGGTCGGTAAAGGATACGCCGTGGACCGCATGGTCGAGGTTTTGAGAAAGAATGGGGTCCGGACCGCCCTGGTGGCGGGTTCGGGCAGCAGCATCTATGGAATGGGTGCGCCACCGGATGAGCCAAGGGGCTGGCCGGTGAAGATCAAAGACCCGTGGGATAACCGCAAGACACTGGCGGAAGTTTGGCTTAGGGACAGTTCGATGTCGACATCCGGCAGCTACGAAAAGTTTTTCCGGGCGGAAGGCAAGATCTACGCCCACATTATGGACCCGCGGACCGGATACCCGGCGCAGGGCAGTGTTTCGGTTTCGGTGGTTGCGCCGCGCACGCTCGATAGTGAGGTGTGGGCGAAACCGTACTTTGTGAATGGCCGCCAGTGGGCGGTGAAGCATCGTCCAAAGGACTTTCAAGTGTTCTTTTGCGAAGACAGGATGGAAAAGCCATGCGCGTGGCTCCAATGACAAGCCGGTTCCTAGATGCCTGCCGCCGCAGGCCCACGGACGTGCGTCCCGTGTGGTTCATGCGGCAGGCCGGCCGGTACATGAAACAGTACCGTCAGATTCGCGAGAAGCACGGCATTCTGGAAATCTGTAAGCGGCCAGACCTGGCCGCTACCGTGACCCTGCAGCCCATCGAGATGCTGGACGTGGACGCGGCCATTATCTTCGCGGACCTGCTGCTGCCTATCGAGCCGATGGGGCTGAAGCTGAAATATGAAAAGGGCGAGGGCCCGGTGATCGGCAATCCCGTGCGTACGAGTGACGACGTGGATTCGCTTTCTACCACCAATACCGACGACCTCGGCTATGTCGCCGAGGCCATCCAGCATGTGGTGCGCGCGCTCGCCGGCAAGGTGCCGGTGATCGGTTTCGTGGGTGCGCCGTTCACCATGGCAAGCTACATGATCGAAGGCGGCGCGTCGCGCAACTTCGTACGCACCAAGAAATTGATGTATAGCGATGAGACCCTGTGGCGCCGCCTCATGGGCAAGATCGTCGACGTGCTGGCGCCGTTCGCCCATTCGCAGGTCACTGCCGGGGCGCGCGCCATCCAGGTGTTCGACAGTTGGGTGGGGGCGCTGGGCTCGGACGATTACGTACGCTATGCCGCGCCGTATTCGCGCGCGCTCATCGAGCGCATTCGCTCCACCGGGATCCCGGTGATCCACTTCGGCACCGGCGCCAGCGGCTTCTTCCGGGAATTGCACGCGGCAGGCGGCGACGTGATGGGCGTAGATTGGCGCATCAATATCGACCAGGCTTGGATGGACATCAGCTACCGTTCCGCCATTCAGGGCAATCTGGACCCGGTGGCCCTCTTCGCGCCGCTCCCCGAATTGCGCGCCAAGGTGCATGAACTGCTCAAACGCACAGGTACGCGTCCCGGACACATCTTCAATCTCGGCCACGGGATTCTGCCCGAAACCCCGGTGGAGAACGTCAAGGCTGTCGTGGAAATGGTGCGGGAATTCCGGCCGTGAACAGCGGCGTCCTGCTGCTCGCCCACGGAGCGCCGGATCGCATCGAGGATGTGCCGCAATACCTCTCGTTCGTCCGCGGCGGGCAACCGGTCTCCGCGCGCGTACTCGAAGAGGTCACCAGCCGCTACGCCGCCATCGGCGGCAGTTCACCCCTGACGCGGTGGACGCAGGTGCAAGCCGAAGCGCTCCAGGGCAAGCTGGGAATTCCGGTATTTTTTGGGATGCGCAACTGGCATCCGTTCGTCCAAGAGACGATGGAAAAGGTTCGCGCCGCGGGAATCGGCCGGCTGGCATGTGTGTGCCTGGCGCCGCAATTCTCGGAAATGAGCGTCGGACTCTATATGAAAAGTGCGGCTGCGGCAGCCTCCGGGGTAGAACTCAAGTGGGCCACCAGCTACCACGACGAGCCCTTCCTGATCGACGCCTTCGCAGAGCGCCTGCAAGGCCTGCGCGGCAAAGTCCTGTTCACGGCACACAGTCTGCCGGCGCCCAACGAACAATATGATCGCGAAACGCGTGCAACGGCGCATGCGGTGGCGACGCGCTTGGGCCTCACCGATTGGGAGTTCGCCTACCAGAGTCAGGGAATGAGCGGCGGCACATGGTTGGGGCCCACCGTGGAATCTTGCCTCGACCGGTATGCGGCGCAAGGCGTGCACGAAGTAGTCGTCGCGCCGATCGGTTTCGTCTGCGACCACGTGGAAATTCTGTACGATATCGATATACTCTTCCGAGCTTATGCAGCACAGCGAGACATCGTCTTGACGCGCCCGGAGAGCCTGAACGGCTCGCCAACCTTTACCGCAGCCCTGGCAGAGGTGGTAAAGCGATGCCTGTAAGCGCCGCGTTGGTGGGGCGGACCCCCAGGTCCGCGCGGGTCCTCCTGGACCCGCTCTTCGAGGCCGCATCCTGATGCCGCGCGTGCTCATTATCGGCGGTGGCATCTCCGGACTCGCCACAGCCTATTACCTGTCCAAAGGTGGAACCTCCTCCACCATCATCGAATCGCGCCCCCGCCTGGGCGGAGTAATCCGGACCGAAAAGATCGAAGGCTGCACTATCGAGGCCGGCCCCGATAGCTTCCTCTCCGTGAAGCCGGCCGCCATGGACCTGATTGGCGATCTGGGCCTCCGCGACGACGTCATCGGCTCCAACGACCACCTCCGCATCACCTACGTGCGCAAAGGCGGGAAGTTAGTGCCGCTGCCCGATGGCCTGATGATGATGGTGCCCACTAAGGTAATGCCGCTACTGACCACCGGCCTGCTAAGTCTGGGCACCAAGATCCGCATGGGGGTGGAACTCCTGCGCGCGCCCAAGATGAAGCCAGGCGACGAATCGGTAGCGGATTTCGTGCGCGAGCACTATGGCCAGGAAGCGGTGGACTATCTGGCCGAACCGCTGCTCAGCGGAATTTATGGAGGCGATCCGCGGGAACTCAGCGTGACTGCCGTGCTGCCGCGGTTCGTCGAACTGGCCACCCGGTACGGTAGTCTCACCCGCGGCGTGCTGGCCTCGCGCGCGCAAGCTCCCAAATCGCAGACGCCCGCCCCTCTGTTCCGCACACTCAAAGGCGGCCTGGGACAACTGGTGGACGCCGTCGAGGCGTCGATTCGTGGCAGCGTTACCGTGCGGAACGCGCGTGCCGAAACGGTCGAACGGACGGCGACCGGATTCCGCGTCCGATTGGACGGCGAGTGGCTGGAGGCCGACAAGGTGGTAGTGGCCTGCGAGGCCCATAGCGGCGCCGGGTTGCTGGGTCCGGTAGACGCGCGCCTGGCGGAATTGATGGGCATGGTGGCGTACAGTTCGTCGATGACCGTGGCGGTCGGCTTCGACGCGACGGACTTCGCCCGACTGCCTTCTGGGTTCGGTTTCCTGGTGCCCAAGAAAGAACGAAAGCGCCTGGTGGCGTGCACATGGATCGGCACCAAGTTCCCCTATCGTGTCCCTGAAGGCAAAGTAGTGGCGCGCTGCTTCCTCGGCGGCATGGAAGACGCGGGCGTGCTGGGCGAGAGCGACGAAGCGGTCACCGCGGCCGTGACCCGGGAACTGCGCGAGATCGCGGGCGTGACCGCGCCCCCGCGCTTCACCCGCATCGCACGATGGCCGCGCTCCATGGCGCAGTACACGGTCGGTCACCCCGCGCGCCAAGCCGAACTCGAAGCCCGGCTCGCGCAGATTCCCGGCTTGTACGTGGCGGGCAACGCCTATCAGGGAATCGGCATTCCCGACTGCATCCGCATGGGCCGAGCGGCGGCCGATAGAATCCTGGCAAGGTAAGATCCTATGCGGAAGTCGCCCTTGGCAGAGCGCGTTCAGCGGATTTCGCCCGGTTGGTGGATCGCGTTGCTTTTCCTGCTCTGCGGGCTGATGTTTCTCCGCAAGGCGGGAATTCATTTCGACGCCAGCTTCGAACTTGGGTCCTTCTATCGCTGTTGCACTCCGGCGTTCCGGCCCGATCTCTTCGGCCATCGCCTGCCGGTCATGATCCTTCCGTACCTGGGTGCGTTCAAAACGTGGCTCTATTACCCGCTCTTGCAATCCCTCGACGTAACTCCCGTCGTGCTCAGGCTGCCGGTGTTACTGGTAGGTTGCATGTCCGTTTGGCTGTTTTTCGCGATCCTGGATCGCACGGTTGGTCGCCGGGCGGCGATCGCGGGAGCGCTTCTCCTCGCCACCGATGCAAGCTTTGTAATCGCAACAACCTATGACTTCGGGCCGATTGCCTTCCTCCACTGCTTCCTGCTCGCCGGGGTGCTTCTCCTGCTCTATTTCGAACGAAGGGGGGCATTAAGGTACCTCGCTCTGGCATTCTTCGTCTTTGGCCTGGGCCTATGGCACAAGGCGCTCTTCATATGGATGCTGGATGGCTTGGCGGTCGCCGCTGTTTGCGTCTTCCCGAGGCGTGTGGTGGCGATGCTGACACCCCGCCGTGTCGTCCTGGCCACGCTGTCCCTCTGCGCAGGTGCTCTGCCCTTAATCTACTTCAACGTGGTCACCGGAGGAGCGACACTCCACACAGGCGAGGTCATGTCCGGCGAGGCGCCCGTCTCGCAAAAGCTATTGGTTCTTAAGAAGACGCTCAGCGGCAACGTGCTGTTTGCCTGGTTGACGGACGAGACACAACCCGCGACGGCGGCTCCGCCCCGCAAATTCCGGGAAGTAGCGTCGGTCAGGCTCAGCCGGCTGGTCGGCGGCGTGCGGTCCAACTGGCTGTTCTATGCGTTCATAGTTTCATGCGGCCTCGTGCCGTGGTTGTGGTTCACCCCGTCCCGCCGCGCCGCATTGTTTGTCCTCATCTACTTAGTGGTGACGTGGGCTCAGATGCTAATTCTGCCGAACACCGGAGCCAGCATTCAGCATGTGCTTCTTCTGTGGCCCTTTCCGCATTTTCTGATTGCGATTGCGTTAGCCCAAATTGGCGCCTCGCTGGGAAGGCACGGTCCGCAGGTGGCGGCGTGTGCGCTCGTCGCGATCATGGGCGCCAATTTGTTGCTGATCAACCAGTACTACAGTGATCTCGTCACAAACGGCACTTCCGCAATCTGGACTGATGCGATTTACCCGCTTCACAAGTATCTGGACTCGGCAAGCGCATCTCGCATCGTAACTACGGATTGGGGGTATGCTACCACTCTCTGTCTCTTGTCGGACGGGGAAATGCCGCTCGATGACATCAGCTACACGCTGCTTGGTCCCTCCGACGGAGAGGTGGCCTGGATCCGCTCGCTCATCGAAAATCCTCGAAATCTCTTCGTGGATCATACAGCGCCCGATGAACAATTTACCGCGGCGCGCCGGCGTCTCGAGTCGATTGCAGCGGAGTCGGGGCGTACCAGGGAGTTAGTTGCCGTGATCGGGGACCGCAATCAGCGCCCGCGGTTTGAGATCTTTCGATATCAAGCGGATCATTGATGTTCCTCTGAAGTTTTGAGAGCATTCCGCCGATAGAAGACTGTCGGTTATGCTCGCGCCACCTGAAACGTCTTATCTAGAGATCGACTCCAACCCCCGGACTATCCCGGACGGCTCGCTTGACCCCTCGGATTGGCATGAATTCCGGGCGCAGGCACATCGTATGCTCGACGATATTCTGGACTACACCCAGCATATCCGGGAACGTCCGGTTTGGCAGCCCGCTCCGCCGCCGGTCCGGGCCTTATTCCATCAACCCATGCCCCAGATATCAGCCGATCTGGCGCTCCTTCACAACACGTTCATGCACGAGATTCTGCCCTATTCCGCAGGCAACGCCCATCCACGCTTTATGGGATGGGTGCAGGGTGGCGGGACGCCGGTTGGCATGCTCGCAGAGATGTTGGCCGCCGGGTTGAACGCCAACCTCGGAGGGCGCGATCAGATTCCTATCGAGGTGGAGCGGCAGGTGGTCCGCTGGATGCGCGAACTCTTCGGTTTTCCGGACACTGCCAGCGGGCTGTTCGTAACCGGCACCTCCATGGCAAATCTGATCGCCCTCCTGGTGGCGCGCACAGAGGCGATTGGTATCGGTGTGCGTTACCGGGGTGTCGCAACAACCGGCAAACGGCTAGTTGCCTACACGTCGGTGGATGCCCACAGTTGCATCGCTCAAGCCATGGACCTGGCTGGATTGGGAAGCGACGCACTCCGCAGCATCCCCGTAAACCGGCAACACCAGATAGATATTCGTGCCCTTGAAGAAGCCGTAGTCAAGGACAAGCGTGCCGGCCTGACGCCCTTCTTCATCGCCGCGACCGCCGGAACGGTCGACGTGGGGGCTATCGACGATCTCAGCGCCGTCGCCCGTATCGCGCAGCGGGAAAAGGTGTGGTTCCACGTGGATGGCGCCTACGGTGCGCTCGGCATGCTCGCTCCGGATGTGGCGCCTCGCCTGGCGGGTATCGAGCGTGCGGATTCCGTAGCCTTTGATTTCCATAAATGGGGGCAAGTACCGTACGACGCCGGTTTTGTCCTCGTCAGGAACGGTACTTTACATCAGAGTACGTTCGCCTCACCGGCTGCTTATTTAAGCCGGGAAACTCGCGGAATGGCGGGCGGCTCGCCGTGGCCTTGTGATTTTGGACCCGACCTGTCGCGTGGTTTTAGAGCGCTCAAGACATGGTTCACAATCAAGGCCTATGGTGCCAGGAAGCTCGGCGCTATGATTTCGAGAACCTGTGCCCTGGCCCAATATTTGAAGCAATGCATTGAAGACGATCCGGCCTTCGAACTGATGGCACCCGTCGCGCTGAACATCGTTTGTTTCCGCTACCGCAGCGAGCACGCCGATGAGGTCAACCGCAACATTGTTGCCGACCTGCAGGAGTCCGGCATCGCAGCGCCATCAACCACCACGGTAAATGGCTGTCTCGTGATTCGTGCCGCGATCGTCAACCATCGGACCAACCGACGTGACATTGACGCCTTACTACGAGCGGCGATAGCTTTCGGTACAACTCATCAGTGCGCTGTCGCTCGCATGACCCTCCAGCTATGAACCCTCACGCATCAGATCCTACCCAAGACGGTGGCACGGAACTCATTGGCCTCGCGCGGCTGGCCAGGATGGCTTTTGCCGGCGCCGATCTGGGACCTTGGAAGACGCGTCTGCTCGAGCGCATCTCACAGAATGACCGCGACGCCAACGCATTGATGGACTTGTCCACTGTCTTGCAGCTAATGGGGCAGCGCCAGGCCGGAGAATCCCTGCAGGCGGCGGCTCTCGAGATCCAGCAACTGTATCGTCTGCAGTGTTCGGCGGAATCCGCGGAAATCCGCCTGCTCGCCATCCTCGGTCCGGGGGATCTGGCGCAGAACAACGTCTTGGAATTTCTCATCGAGGAATCGGACATCGCCCTCGACATGCTGTATGTGGGGCCGGATATACCGTTGCCCGTCATCCTGCCGGACCATGACCTGGCGATGGTCGCGATTTGTGAAACCGATCGGAATCGTCCGCTCTTAAAGTACATCGAACCGCTTGCGAAATCGTGGCCCCGGCCGCTGCTTTGCGCACCCGATCGCATTGCCCGCCTGTCGCGCGATGGCGCATGCCGGTTGCTGCAATCGGCGCCCGGAATCGTAGTGCCGGTCACGAGACGAATCGACCGGCCGGCGCTGGAGAGTATCGCCCGTTCCGAAACGGTGTTTCCCCTCATCGTACGGCCGGTCGACTCGCAAAAAGGTCTCGGCCTGATGAAACTGGATAGCCCGGATGCGATTGCCGGCTATCTGAAATCCAGGCCGGAGAATGCATTCTACGTAGCGCCTTACGTCGACTATCGCGGGCCGGATGGCCAGTTCCGAAAGTATCGTATCGTTCTGATCGATCAGCGTCCTTATGTGTGTCACATGGCCATCTCCGATAGCTGGGTCGTCCACTATATGAGCGCCGGAATGCGGGAAAGCCCCGCCAAGCGCGCGGAGGAAGCGCGATTCTTCGATACCTTTGACGATGAATTCGCGCGTCGTCATCATCATGTCCTGGCATCCATCGCACAGCGGCTCGAACTGGAGTATGTCGGCATAGACTGCGGGGAGACCCCCGCTGGAGACCTCTTGATCTTTGAGGTGGACAGCGGAATGACTGTCCACGCCATGGACCCCGTCGATATCTTCCCGTACAAACAACCGCAGATGCGGAAAGTGTTCCGCGCCTTTCGCCGGATGTTGATAGATCACACGGCCCGCGATCAGTGCGTCATCGCGTAGATGATGTAATCGATCCCGATGCGTATGCCGAGGGCCGAGAACTTCTCGGGGTATTGGGGGTCGTCGGCGTTTTCCCAGGAATCACCCAAATCCATGTTGTGGCAGATGGCCACCATCAGGCGGCCGTTGTCGTCGTAGATCCCCCGCCAGTGGGCCGGACTGCCGGTAAGAGCGTCCTTTTCGTAGATCCTGTGGCTGTTGATATACTGCGCGCCCGGCACCTGGTACCGGTCGTCCAGATCGAAGACGGTGTGGAAGATGGCGTCTTTATCCGGGATGTCGACGATGGGGCGATTGGGGAAAACCTTCTGCATGCTGTAAATGAAAACTTCCCACTCGTTGGCGGCATGGAAATCGTCGCACATGAAAAATCCGCCGCGCAGCAGGAATTCGCGGAATTTGACGATTTGCTCATCGGTGAGTTCCCAGTGGCCGACTTCCACGGCGTAGAGCCACGGATAATTGAACACGTCATCGTCTTCCAGCAGATTGATGGGTTGCTCCACGCTCCGCGCGTGAATCCGCGTGAGGCGCCGGAGGGCGGCCGCCAGGTGGCGGTCGGATCGCGGATAGTCGATGGTCCAGTTGGTGTTGCCTTCGCGCCAGTCGTAGCCGCGTTTGTACTCGCTCTGCCAGTCCAGCCGGACGGGCGTAGTGGGATACATCAGGCGTGCGAAAGTCCATTCGCCGGGTTCGTTCCAATCCGGTGGAATGGGGAAGTTGTTGTATTCCCAGGCCGGGTACGTGCGAAAGGGCCGCTGCGCAAACAGCGTACACACCACGAGCGCGCAACCCATCGCGGGTATCAGAAATCGGCCAAAACTCATCCAGTTACCAGTATAAAGGACGTACCACGAACCCCGGCGTTTCGCGGCAATTTCAGGCGTCGCGGAGGTAGACACGAGTCCCCGCCAGATAGACGGCGTGCGCCGGATCGCGGCCCACAAAATAAGGGAGTTCGCGATAGTCGTCGCAATCGTGGATCGCAAAATCGGCGATCTTGCCGGGCTCGAGCGAGCCAATCTCGTGCCCCCGGCGGAGACTGTGGGCCGCGTTGATGGTGGCGGCCGTAATCGACTCGGCGGCCGTCATCTTCATTTGCGTGGCCGCGAGGGAGAGCACCAGGGGCATGGACGCCGTCGGCGAGCTTCCGGGGTTGAAATCGGTGGCCAGCACCACGGGCAATCCCAGCTCGATCATGCGGCGCGCCGCCGGGTAGCGCGTACCGCCAAGCGTGTAGACCGAAGCGGGAAGCAGCACTGGTTGCACACCTGCCTCAAGCAGTGCGGCCAACCCGGCCGCGGTGGTGGACTCCAGGTGGTCTGCTGTGGCGGCATGTAGTTCGGCGGCGAGCAGCGCGCCGTAGTCCGCGCTGAACTGGTCGGCGTGCAGTCGCAAGCCGAGATCGAACCCCTGCGCCGCGCGGAGTACGGTGCGCGCCTGTTCCACCGGAAAAACGTTGGGTTCGCAGAAGACGTCGCAGAACTCGGCGAGTTTCTCCCGAACGACGCACGGCAGCATCTCGTGGATCACAAGATCGACGTATTCGCCGATCCGGCCGCGGTACTCGTCCGGAACTTCGTGGGCTCCCAGAAAAGTAGGTACGTAGCGCAGGCGGCCCTCCGCGTTGAGCTGGCGGATCGTCTTGAGGATTTTCACTTCGGCCTCGAGCGTGAGGCCGTAGCCGGATTTCGCTTCGATGGTGGTGGTGCCGCCGCGCAGGAACCAGTCGACGTAGCGGCGCCCGGCCGCCAGCAGCCCATCGCTGGAGGCCTCGCGGGTGAGGCGGACCGTGGCGCGTATGCCGCCTCCGGCCGCGGCGATCTCGGCGTAGGTGGCGCCTTCCACGCGCTGTTCAAATTCGGCGGCGCGGTTTCCCGCAAACACCGGATGCGTGTGGGCGTCGACGAAGCCGGGGAGTATGATGCGGCCGCCGGCATCGACAATTTCCGTGTCCTGCGGCAGCGAACGCTCAATCTCCGTGCGCGGCCCCACGGCGACGATGCGACCGTCGTGTACGCGCAGCGCGCCATCGGCGATGATGCCGAGCTCGCGCATGGCGGATCCCGCACGCGGACCCGGCGGCCCGGCCACTGTGACCAGTTGGCGGCAATGTACGATGGCGAGGTCAGTCATGCCGTTCGCGCACTACCTTCATCCCAATGCTTCCAGCCGCGACATCACAGCACTCTTGAACCCAGCGTCCTGAATCGATTCCAAATTGATATTTACGTTTTCCAGCGTGCCCGCGCGGGCGGCCACTGCCAGGGCTTTGGCCACCGCGAGATCGCTGGCGAACCGTGCCGGAATCTGCAGTGCCGCGAGCCGCTCCTGCAGCGCGTGAATCCGCTCCGCCACCTGAAGCGGTACTTCGGCCGCACCATGGAGCGCTTCTTCGATGAACGGAGCCCGTTCCGCTTTGGGCCTCTTGTAGGCGAGCATCACGGCGTTAAAGGCTTCGGCGTCGCGATCTACGGCTTCGGTAAAGAAGCGGCGGTCGTCTTCGAAGGCATCGCTCGCCAGCTTGGCCAGTCGCGTCACCATAGACCCCAGGGCGGCCGACATGGCAGCCGCTGCCGCGGACGCACTGCCTCCGCCCGGAGTGGCGCTCGGCGAGGCCAGCGCATCCAGAAATTCGGGGAGCCCGCTGCGCGCGCTCAGCGCCTCCGCGATCCGGTTCTCCAGTACCAGTTCGGGACGGAAATTCTCGTGGCGCAGGAAGTACTCGGCGGAGAGTTCGATCGCCTTCCTCGGAATCAGCCCGACAATTTCGCTGCCCGCCACCGCGACCCCATAGCGCTCAGCTTCGCGGCGCACCGCCTCGAACACCACGTGCATCGGCGTCTGTTCGAAATCGGTGAGATTGATCGACACTTGCGCGACGTTGCGCGACGCCAGCATCACGCCCATCGATTTCACGTAGCGAAAGCCGCCGCTGGAAAATCGGATCGTCTTGGCGATGCGTTTGGCGATACCCACGTCGGGGGTGTTGAGGTTGATGTTGTATGCGATCAAAAACTTGCGTGCTCCGGTGACGATTGCGCCGGCGGTGGGATGACAGACCGCGTCGCCGATATCCGGATCGCGTGCCGGGACGCTGCCCATTTCCTGCACCAGCGCCTCAAACTGTCCGCGGCGAATATTCTCCAAATTGGTTCGTTCCGGCCGCCGCGCGGCGGATTCGTAGAGATAGACCGGGACTTTCAGTTTGCTCCAAATCTGCGCGCCAAGGCGCTCGGCGAGTTGGACACACTCTTCCAAAGTGACGCCTTCGATGGGGATGAAAGGCACCACATCGGCCGCACCGATACGCGGATGCGCGCCTTGCTGTGTCGTGAGATCGATCAGCGCGACGGCCTTTTCCACCGCGCGAAACGCGGCATCGGCCACCGCGGCGGGCGGACCAACGAAGGTCAGCACGCTGCGGTTGTGATCGGCATCTGCTTCACGGTCCAGCAGTACCACCTCGGGAACAGCAAGGATAGCCTGCACAATCGCATCAATCTTGCCGGCATCCCGGCCTTCCGAAAAGTTAGGGACACACTCTACGAGTTGTCGGGGCATTACTCTCCTAATGTAACAATGCAAGTAACCCGCACCAATCCGAGCCGCGACCGTGAGGGAGCGTTGCCGGGCCCTTCATGCCCCCGGCCGCTTGATGCCGTGAGCCTCAGCGAAGCGAATCGCCTCCGGATAGCCGGCGTTCGCGTGCCGGACAACGCCCAGCCCGGGGTCGCTCGTCAGAACGCGTTCCAGGCGTCGATCCATCTCCGCCGTGCCGTCGGCCACCACCACCATGCCGGCGTGCTGTGAGTAGCCGATGCCAACGCCGCCCCCGTTATGTATGCTCACCCAACTGGCTCCGGCGGCAGTGTTTACGAGCGCGTTGAGCAGCGGCCAGTCGGCGATCGCATCGCTGCCGTCGCGCATGCCTTCGGTCTCGCGAAACGGCGACGCGACCGATCCGGTGTCCAGATGGTCGCGGCCAATCACGATGGGAGCGATCAATTCTCCATTCCGCACCAGCCGGTTGATGGCCAGACCGAACTCGGCGCGCTCTCCATAGCCCAGCCAGCAGATGCGTGCCGGCAGCCCCTGAAACTGAATCCGCTGGCGCGCCAGCGGCAGCCATCGCGCCAGCGTCTCGTCGTGTGGAAACATCTCTGCGGCCAGCCGGTCGGTGCGGTAGATGTCCGACGGATCGCCGGAGAGCGCTACCCAGCGGAAAGGCCCGCGCCCTTCACAGAACAGCGGCCGGATATATTCGGGGACGAAGCCGGGGATGTCGAAGGCGCGCTCGACGCCGGCAGCCTTAGCTTGTGTGCGCAGGTTGTTGCCATAGTCGAACGTCACCGCGCCGGCTTTGCGGAGCTCCAGCATGGCCTCTACATGCGCGCCCATGGCCGCGATGCTCCGCGCCACGTACTCGTCCGGGTGCCGCGCGCGAAGCAGTCGCGCCTCGGCGAGCGGCATTCCGTTGGGCACGTAACCGTTGAGCGGATCGTGCGCGCTGGTCTGGTCGGTGAGCACGTCCGGAACGATGCCGCGGCGCGCCATTTCCGGGAGCACATCGGCACAATTGCCCACCAGCGCGACCGAGATTGCCTCCGGCCCGGAAAGCATCTCCAATGCTTCCTCCAGCGTCCCGGCCATACGGTCGCAGTAGCCCGTCTGAAGGCGGCGCTCGATGCGCGCGGCGTCCACCTCGATGCCAAGGAACCTTGCGCCGTTCATCGTGGCGGCCAGCGGTTGCGCGCCGCCCATTCCGCCCATCCCCCCGGAAACCACCAATTTGCCCGCCAGCGATCCGCCGAAGTGCTTCCTGGCGAGTGCCGCGAAGGTCTCGTACGTACCCTGCACGATGCCCTGGCTGCCGATGTAGATCCACGACCCGGCCGTCATCTGCCCGTACATCGTGAGCCCCATTTTTTCCAAACGGTTGAATTCGTCCCAGTTCGACCAGTGCCCTACCAGGTTGGAATTCGCCAGCAGCACACGGGGCGATTCCGGATGCGTGCGGAAAATGCCCACCGGCCGGCCCGATTGCACCAGCAGCGTTTCATCGTTGGCCAGCGATTCCAGCGCGCCCACGATCGCGTGGAACGACGGCCAGTCGCGCGCCGCGCGGCCCGTGCCGCCGTAGACGATCAGTTCATCGGGGTTCTCCGCCACCTCGGGATCGAGATTGTTGTGCAGCATGCGCAGCGCGGCTTCCTGGTGCCATCCCTGGCAGCGCAGTTGGGTGCCGCGTGGGGCGCGGATCACAGTAGTGAGGCTCATTGCAATACTCCTTGCTTCACTCCCACCGGGGCCGTCAGCGACTCCGGGATTGCCCATTCATCAAACTTCCCCTCGCGGATGGCGCGGGCGACGTTTTCGATATCGATGGAGAGCGGACGGTCTTCGCCCAGCGGCGCAGCGATGCTACGGACCACCTCGCGCACGCGCCGCAGTTCGGGACCCGGCTCGAAAGGTTCGCGATAATGCAGCGCCTCGGCGGCCGCCAGCAGTTCGATAGCGGCAATGTACTCGCCGTTGTCTACGATAGTGCGCAGCTTGAGCGCGGCAGTCATGCCCATCGAAACATGATCCTCCTGGCCGCCGGAAGTGGGCACGTTGTCCACGCTCGCGGGATGCGCCAGCACCTTGCACTCGTTGAGCAGCGACACAGCGGCGACATGGCCGATCATGAAGCCGCTGCTCACGCCAGGTCGGGCGGCGAGAAATGCGGGGAGACCTTCATTGAGGTCCGGATTCACGAGGCGATCGATGCGCCGCTCGGCAATCGACGCGAGGGTAGTGAGCGCAATGGCAGCAGTATCGAAAGCGAGAGCCAGCGGTGCTCCGTGAAAATTGCCGCCCGAAAGAACGTCGCCGGATTCGGCGAAAACCAGCGGGTTGTCGGTGGCGGATCCCGTCTCAATTTCCACGCTGTTGCCAGCGAACCGGAGTGCACCGCGCACTGCGCCGTGCACCTGCGGCATGCATCGCAAACTATAAGCGTCCTGCACACGCGTGGGAGCGGTTCGGCGGGCGGGCTCCACGTCGCTACCCACAAGCAGCGCGCGCAGGCGAGCGGCAACCATGCCCTGTCCCGCATGGGGCCTTGCGGCATGTATGCGCTGGTCGAAGGCGACAGGCGTGCCGAGCAGAGCTTCGAGAGTCATGGCTCCCGCGACATCGGCGAGTCCCGCAAGGCGTGTGGCGCGCCACAGCGCAAGCGCGCCGACGGCGGTCAGCGCCTGGGTCCCATTGAGCAGCGCGAGACCTTCTTTTGCCTCAAGGTGAACAGGTTCGATGCCGGCGCGCTCCAGGGCCGCGCCGCCTGGCATGCGATCGCCGCTATAAATCGCTTCGCCCTCGCCGATGACGCAGAGCGCCAAATGGGCGAGCGGCGCGAGATCGCCGGAAGCTCCCACCGAGCCCTTCGAAGGGATCACGGGATGGACGCCGCGATTTAGCATTTGCACCAAGGTCTCGGCGACGATAGGGCGCACGCCGCTATAGCCGAGCGCCAGCGTGTTGGCGCGCAGGGCCACGATGACACGCGTCTCGGGCTCGGAGAGTGGCGCACCCAGCCCGCAGGCGTGGCTGCGCACCAGGTTGAGCTGCAATCGGGCGAGTTCGTCATCGGGTATGCGCACTTCGCAGAGTTTGCCAAAGCCGGTGTTGATGCCGTAGACGGCCGTGCGATCTTCCACCACGCGGTGCACCACCTCGCGCGATGCCTCCATTTGACCGATGGCTGCGGGGGCGATCTGCACCAGGACGGAGCCATCCGCGATGGCGGCGATTTCGCGCAGGGAAAGGGGCTGTCCACTGAGTAGCATCATTCTGCCCGAATAATAGCTCGCAAGAGAGCGTTTTTGAATAGCGAATCATCGGTAAAATGACAATATGGCCATTGAATCAACCGCATTATTGGACGAAATCGGCATAAACCTTCTGTCGGCTCTCCAGGAAGATGCGCGTTTGTCGTATGCTGAGTTGGGGCGGCGCGTAGGCCTCTCACCAGCCGCCACGGCGGAGCGGTTACGGCGATTGGAAGAAGCGGGAATCATCACCGGATACCGCGTGGAAATCGACCGTGAGGCGCTCGGCCTGCCGATCATGGCGATCGTGCGCCTGAGCTGCGATGGGGTGAAATACCGGCCGTTCCTGAAGGCGGTGGAGACCATGGAAAGCGTCATGGAGTGCCATCACGTGGCCGGCGGGGACGCATTCATTCTCAAAGTAATGTCGGGCAGCGTCACCGAGCTGGAGCGCGTCGTGGAGAAATTGCTGGATTTCGGAGTGCCGACAACCAGCATCGTATTCTCGTCCCCCGTGGTGCGGCGCGCGTTACGCGTGGGTTAGACGCCAGGAAATCGACTACATTGGCCGCACGCTGGCCATTTCGACTTTACCGTCCGTCCCAAGCAGGATTCTGTATTCCAGCGAACCGTTTTCAAATTTGACGGCGTAGATGTCGATGCCGCCCGGCCCGACTCCCTTGAAAGTCACCGACTGCAGAGCGCCGAGTTGGGTAAGCGTCGACTGGAGTTGGGGCAGTTGTTGACGCGTCGCCCCAGCCAGGCCGGTACTCATGTGATCGTAGTCCGGTTTCCCGAGCCGCAAATCCTCAATCATCTTACGAAGCACTGTCTCGCTCCCCGGCGCCGCAGTCTGGTCCTTGAACCTTTTTGCAAACGCTGCTGCGGCATCGGAGATCCGTTTGAACTCGGCGTCGTCCAGTCGCTTCGCCGACTGATCCCGGCCACCCTGATGGAGGACCATTTCTGTCGGCCTCCCCTGCTCATCGTTCTTCGTGAATTCGAGTTCGGCGTCCACCACCTTCGGGAAGAACATAGTCTGCGATTCCGCAAAGATGGGTATGGCGCTCTGATTGCCTAACTTCGAGAACAGTTGATCGCCTTCCAGCGTGATAAGCATGTTGACGCCCGGGGCCATCTGATATGCGCCCACGTAACGGCCCAACACTTTGGGATCCAGCGTGATCTCCTTCCGCTCGCTCTGCAGTTTCACATTTTCGCCGTGAGCGATCGCCCCCAATTTCCGGGCAATATCTCCGGGCGCTCCCCCATTTACGTTCGCCAACACGACAACCGTCAGTTTGTCGTCGGGATAATACGCCAGTTCCGTATTAAAGCCTTCGATGCCGCCGCCGTGTTCGATCACCTTGTGCCCGCCGGTGGTCTCCACCTGCAGCCCGAACGCATAGTTCGATTTGAACGGCGTAGTCATCTTTTGGAGCGACCCCGCTTTGAGCAATTTCCCGCCGAACAGCCCCTGCTCCCATTTCAACAAGTCCTCGGTCGTGGAATACAGCGCGCCCGCACCGTGCGGGATGCTCATGTGGATGAAGCCCGCGTTCTCGAAGCCGTTCTTGCCAGCTACGTATCCGGAGGCTCTGTGCGGAATCACCGCGGAGTTGGAATCGTAGCCCGAATCCTTCATTCCCAAGGGTATGAAGATATTCTCCCGTACGAACTTCTCGTAGCTATCTCCGGTAATCTTTTCAATCAGGTGACCGAGCAGCACATATCCGGAATTGCTGTACTGCCACTTCTCGCCAGGCTCGAAATCGAGCGGCTTGTCGCGGAAACGCGCCACCAGTTGCTCTGACGTCGCGGCGAACGGTTCGAGCTTCTGGTAGTCGGCGAAACCCGTGAAGTTCGGAATGCCTGACGTGTGGGTCAGAAGATTGAAGATCGTAATCTTGTCCCACGCCGCGGGGGCGCCCGGGAGATATTTCTTCACCGGATCGCCGACGCTCAGCTTGCCGCGCTCTTCGAGCAGCAGAATCGAAGCCGCCGTAAACTGCTTGGTCACCGATCCCAGGCGGAACTTGGTGCCCGGCGAGTTGGGAACGTCCCATTCCAGGTCGGCGGAGCCGTAGCCCTTGCTGTAGATCACCTGACCGTCGCGCGCGACGAGAACAGAACCCATGAATTGGTGGTTGGCCACATAGGGTTGAATCACTTGATCCATCCGGGCCGTATCCTGGGCCAGGCAGGGGACTGCCAGAAAAAGGAACGCGTTGAAACGGGAAAGCATGCTTCCATATACCGTTTTTCAACAGCGGGAACAAGGGGGTGGACGGACGCGAAATTGTAGCGAACTTCACCGCCAACATTTAACCCGTGCCCGGCGTCAAAGAGATATGAAGACTCTCTGCGTCTCTAGCGCGCCTGGCCGCCTTGCGGCAGTATGCGTCTGCTTCACATCCCTGGGATTGGGTGCCGACCCCGCATTGACCATCTACAACCAGAACTTCGCGGTGATTCGCGAGACCCTGCCGCTGGATTTGAAAACTGGCAACAACACCGTGCGATTCTCCGGCGCCACGGCCCATGTGGAGCCGGATTCCGTGATTCTACGCGATCCGGCAGGCCGACGGCCCGTGCAGGTGTTGGAGCAGAACTACCGCAACGACCCCGTGTCGCAAGAGCGCCTGCTCAACCTGTACGAAGGCAAGACCATCGAGTTTGCCGTGCGAAATCAGGACGGGAGCACCCGCACGATCAGCGGCCGGATCGTACGCAGTGGGTATGTGCCGCATTACCAGGCGATGAACCGCTACGGCGTGCAGTATCAGGCCAACCAGATGGCGATGGCCGCGCCATCCGGCGGCGCCGGGCAACCCATTATCGAGGTGTCTGGAAAACTGCAATTCTCTCTTCCGGGGCAGCCGATCTTCCCCGCGCTGGCCGACGACACAATCCTCATTCCCGCCTTCGATTGGATCCTGTATTCCGCGCAACCGGCCCGCTTCGATGCCGAGCTGAGTTATGTTTCCGGCGGCATGAGTTGGAGCAGCGATTACAACATCGTCGCGCCGGAGACCGGCGATACCTTGGAGTTGGTGGGCTGGGTGACGTTGGACAACCAGAGCGGCAAGCAGTTCGACCGCGCCCACATCAAACTAATGGCGGGAGATGTGAATAAGGTGCAGCCGCAGGCTCCTGTGGCAAGGTTTCAAGCCAACATGGGCGCCGCTGTCGGCGGTATGATGCCACCTCAGGTCGAAGAGAAAGCGTTCGAAGACTACCACCTGTACACTCTGCCGCTCCCCACCACGATTCACGATCGGGAAACCAAGCAGGTGGAGTTTCTGCACGCCTCAGGCATACAGTCTAAACGGCTGTACGTCTACGATGGCGCGCGGTTCGACCGGAATTATAACGTCTACCAGGACGTGCGTCAGGTCCAGCAGTACGGGACGCAGTCCAATCCGAACGTGTGGGTGCTGCGCGAGTTCGCCAATAGTGACGCCAACCATCTGGGTGTGCCCCTACCCAAGGGACGCGTGCGGTTCTACCGCCGCGACCAGGATGGCCAGGTGGAATTCACCGGCGAGAACGAGATCGACCACACACCTAAGGATGAAACCGTCCGCGTCTATACCGGGAACGCATTCGATATCACCGGCGAACGGCGCCAGACTAAGTTTCAATCACAGATGCAGCCGGGCGGCTGGCTGGATGAATCGTTCGAGATCAAGTTGCGGAACCACAAGAAAGAGGCCGCCACCGTCCGCGTAGTGGAGCACCTCTACCGCTGGACAAGCTGGACGATCACGCAGGAATCCGCCACCCACCATCAGACCGATAGCAAGACCATCGAATACGAAGTTACTCTCCGGCCCGACGAGGAGAGAACCCTGACTTACACCGCTCACTACACCTGGTGATCGACGTCCCAATCAGAGCCGCGATCGTTAGGGAGCGTCTTCCAACACGGTGCTGCGTCCATAGCGTTTGGTGATGCCCCGGTCCCTAAGAGCATGGCGCTAGTTGGCGGGCGGCTGGAAACGCGCGATGCGCCCTTGCGGACCCACCGCCCATCCATCGCCGCCAGCGACGAAGCTCATGGCGTTGTAGGCGACGCTACTGAACAGTTTCCAGGTTTTCCCTCCGTCGGAGGAGACGTCGGATCCCGATGTGCCGGTGACCACCCAGAGCTTGCGGCCCGGCAGCCAGGCGATGGCGGAACGGAACCCCGAGGGGCCGGCGCCGGCCGGGCCCGCCCACGTGGCTCCGCCGTCCGACGTGAAAGTGATATTCTGCCTGTCTTCCTTGTCCTTCGAGTAATCGCCGCCTACCGCGATGCCATGGCGCGCGTCGGCGAATGCGAGCGAGAAAATGCCCGCCGCCGCGCCATCGTTGCGCACCGGGGTGGTGGCGACGGTCCACGCGCGGCCGCGATCCGTGGAGTGGAACACGCGCGCACCGCCGGTGCCGCCGGTGGCGAACCAGGCCTCGCGCTCTCCCAAAACCGTGAGGCACGTGTTGCTCGCGGCGAACGAGCCCTCATTAGGCAGCCCTGGCGGCGGACTCTGCCGCTGCCAGCTGGCGCCGCCGTCGTCGGTGGTGAGTACCTCGGCGCGGCCATCGATCTGATCGCCCACCACGATGCCATGTTGCGCGTCCCAGAAAGCGATCGCGTCGAAGAATCCTTTGGGATCCGTGTTCGTGAACTGAAGCGCCCAATGCTCGCCGGCGTCGCTGGTCTTATAGATGCGCGATTTGTCGCCCGGCCCGGCGCTCATCAGGTAAACAGTGCGCGCGTCGATCGCACGGATACCACGGAAGTCCAGGGCTTCGCCATCCGGAACTTTGCCGGTGCGCCAGGTAAGGCCGCCATCGGTGGTCACCAGCCAGGTGCCGCCGCTGCCGCTGGCCCACACATTCCGGCCATCCACCGCGGAGACGCCGCGCATTGAGGCGTGGGAGTTGCTGATTTGTGGCGCCCAGGTCTGCCCCTGGAGAGCCATGGCGAAACACAACGCAAGCAGCAGCTTCATGTTTTCACCATGGTAGTCAATTGCTCCGCAGCGTCGTCATGAGGTGCTCGCGAATATTCTAGCCCCTCTTTCGATTGAATGCCTGTTATGGAAGTTAGGGCAAAACTTGGCTTGCCTTAGCCGAGGACGGCGGGTTCACGTACGTCGGTCCCGCATGGAAATCGCTGTGCCGGGCGGTGCCATCAGCGCCATGCCACTGCGTGAACGATTCCCGCACCAGTCGGTACACCGAGCTGCGATTCTGCCCGATCAGTTTCAACCACTGGTACAACCCCTTCGGCGGGAAATAAATACCGCGGAAGAAGATACGCGCCACAAAATGGCTGATCTTGTACGGCACTGGCTCATCAGCGATGGAATCGAGCGCACGCTTTGTGGCCGCCGGACTGTAGGAGTTGGTCCAGGCGTAGTTGACTTCTTCCTGCACGTCGGCAACCGAGATCTTTAGCGGCGTGTGGGCCATGCGGAACGGAGCGAATTCCAGCCAGTGCTTGGGCCGGGTGAGGCGTCCTTCCTTCTTCAGCCGATCATACAAGGGCGTCGCGGGGAACGGAGTGATCTGTCCGAACACTGGAAGCACCGGTGGCCAGTCGCGCATCGCAGCCAGCGTCCGTTCGCCCACTCCGGTCGTATCGTTGTCCAGACCGAAAATGAAGGATGTGATGCAGTAAACGTTCCGCTTCGCCAGATTCTGCAGCACGGCCGCATATTCGGAGGGCTTGTTGAAGCTCTTATTCACGCTGGCCAGATTGGCGGGGTCGAGCGACTCCATGCCAATGAAGATCCACTTACCGCCCGACGCCGCGATCAGGTCCAGCAGCTCTTCGTCGCGCAGCAGGTTGGCGCTGATCTGCCCCACCCAGGACGTTTGCGCGCCGGCGGCGATGATGTCGCGCAGCAGCGATTTCGTCCGTTTCACATTAATAGCGAAGTTGTCGTCTACGAAGAAGACCGCGATCTTGCCCTTCGATTCACGTGCGCGCGCCTTCAGGAGTAGCAATTCATCGACAATGCTTTGATTGGTGCGGAAGCGGATGGAATCGCCGAAGAATCCCGTCACCGTACAAAATTCGCAGCCGTAAGGACAACCGCGCCCGCTCTCGATCGGGATGATGTGAAACGTCTCCCAGGCATGGCCGTAGTGCTGCATGACGCGGCGGAAAAAGCTTGGGATGCGGTTGAACTGGTCGATATCGAGTCTGTTCCACGGAATCAGCGGATAGTCCTGCAGTGTGGGCTTCTTCTCCTGACCGAAAGCATCCACCGGCGTATAGACTTCTTTGAGTTGTCCGCGGGCGGCATCGGCGACAATGCGCGGCCACGTTTCATCGGCTTCGCCCAGGGCAATCGCATCGGCGTGACGTGCTCCGCCGTCGCGGCCCAGCGCTTCATCCGGGCATTCGGTGACGTGTGGTCCGCCCATTACAACCGGCACGCCAGCAGCCCGCAGCGCGTCCGCCACGCGGTAGGCTTTAGCAATCATGCGCGTCATGGCGCCAATCCCCACCAGTCCGATTTTTTGATCCAAAGCGTACTGCACCAACTCGGGATCGGTCATCGGCTGGGTGTTGCCGTCAATCAGCAATACTTCATTGCCGGCTGGTGTCAGGGATTGTAAAAGAAACATCCACAGGTGCGGCATGAAGTTTTGCGTCACACCGTTATCGGGATTATATAAAAGAATTTTCAAAGATTTAGCCGTTCCTCTCCCCGGCAAGTGGCGCCGGGTAGATATGCGGCGAGTGCGGGCCGGATCGAGCGGTCAAATGTCGGATATGTTAATTTTAGCACCTATAAATCCCCCATTGCTGTTCAATCTTGGACACCCTAAGGCACCGGGCCCGGCAGGGTATCCTGTACGAATATGGCTGACAACAACGTTCCTGCCCGCGAACTCGGCTTCGCCACGAAATCCCTGCACGCCGGTCATTCCCCGGACTCTGCCAGTCGAGCGCGCGCCGTACCCATCTATCAGAGCACGTCCTTCACATTCGAGAACTCGGACCATGCGGCCGCCCTGTTCGGTCTGCAGCAGTTCGGTAATATTTATTCCCGTATCATGAACCCTACCACGGATGTCTTCGAGCAGCGCGTTGCCGCGCTGGAAGGTGGCATCGCGGGTCTGGCGACATCCAGTGGACAGGCCGCGCAATTCCTCGCGATCACCAGCCTGCTCGGACCGGGTGACGAAATAGTGGCCGCCAGTACGCTATACGGCGGCACCTACACGCAGTTCGATGTCAGCTTCCGGCGGTTGGGAATCGATGTCAAATTCGTCGAGCCCGACGACCCTGAAAATTTCCGTAAAGCAATCACTTCGAAAACCCGCGCCGTCTACGGCGAGACCATCGCCAATCCGCGGATGAACGTCCTGGATATCCAGGCTGTGTCCAGGATCGCGCATGAAGCCGGCGTACCTCTGATCGTTGACAACACCATGGCGTCACCCTACCTATGCCGGCCCATCGAGCATGGCGCGGACATCGTCGTGCACTCGGCCACCAAGTTCCTGGGCGGGCACGGCACGTCCATCGGCGGCATCATTATCGACAGCGGCAAGTTTGCCTGGACCAATAAGTACCCGGCCATCACAGAGCCCAGCCCGGGATATCACGGCATGAAGTTCGCCGAGGTCTTCGGACCACTGGCGTACATCATCAAGGTGCGCGTCGAAGGCCTGCGTGATTTCGGACCGTGCATCAGCCCGTTCAATTCGTTCCTGTTCATTCAGGGGATCGAAACGCTGAAGTTCCGCATGGAGGCGCACAGCCGCAACGCGCTCGCAGTGGCGCAGTGGCTGGAGCAGCACCCCGACATTTCATGGGTGAAGTATCCCGGCCTGAAATCCAGCCAGTACTACGACATCTCGCAGAAGTATCTGCCGAATGGGCAAGGGTCCATCGTCACTTTCGGAATCAAGGGTGGTGCTGCAGCCGGACGCAAGCTGATCGACAACGTGAAGATCTTCTCGCACCTGGCGAATCTGGGCGACGCCAAGAGCCTGATCATTCACCCGGCGTCAACCACGCACCAGCAACTCAACGATGCACAGCAGTTGGACGCGGGAGTCAGCAAAGATCTCGTGCGCATCTCGGTAGGCATCGAGGACGTGGAAGACCTGCTCTGGGATCTGCAACAGGCCATCGCCATCTCACAAACTGCGTAGGACAGGCCTCCCGGCCTGTCCATGTATCAATTCGCCTTCTTCAAATAGACGTCCGCCGTACGAAGCGCAAGTGCGGCGGCGTCCAGATCGTTGCGATTGCAGAGCACAATCACCGTCAGCTTTTCCGCCGGGAAGCGTTCGATTACCGTCCGAAACCCTTGCGTGCTCCCCGTATGCCACATGCGCTCGTAGCCAAGGTAGGGGTCGAGAAACCATCCGAATCCATACGCAACCGGCTTGCCGGGATGCAGGTTATCGCCGCCGGGCGCCGAAGGCCAACTGGTCTGCGCGCCGTCGCCAAGTTTGACCGGAGTCAGTGCGGCGCTCATTTCCTTCTCGCTGAGCAATGTGTGATTCTGCAATGCCGTGTCCCACTTCGCGAGGTCGGTCAGGTTAGAGTAAACACCGCCATCGCCCAGCGTGGCGGACGTGGAACTCTGGTCGGTCTCCACGAATGTCCCGTCCTTCCGCGAGTGGCCATATGCACGATGAGGCACGCTATTCCTGCCCTTCCGGTAAGCCAGCGTGCTCGTCATGTGCAAGGGCTTGAAGATGCGATCTTCAAGAAACTGCCCGAAGGGTTCGCCGGATATCTTCGCCACCACCAACCCCAGCAGCACGTACGCGGAATTGCTGTACGCCCAACTCGCCCCCGCCGCGAACTGCGGAGCCGTCTGTCGCTCCAGCAGCGCGAGGACATCTTCATCCTGGATCTGATGTTCAGGCGTCCACGCGTGCGCGTCCATTGCGTCTTCGTAATCCGGCAATCCCGAAGTGTGGGTTAACAGATGCCGCACTGTGATGGCGCGCGCGTACCGCGGAAAATCCGGGAAGATCTCGGTAAGCGGTTGCTCATAGCGCACCTTGCCATCGCGCACCAGCAGCATCACTGCCATCGCGGTGAACTGCTTGGTGAAAGACGCCAGCCGGAAATCTGTCACGGCGTCATTCCGCTGCAAGCTTCGCAGATCGCGGACGCCATAGCCGCGCTGAAACACAGTGCGTCCATCCTTGCGAACCAGGACCGCGAGCCCTGGAGTCTTGCCGTCCGCAAGCGGAGCGAAGATGGCATCGATCTTCGCCGCCGCTGGCTCTTGAGCCACCGCAGTCCCGCCCAGCAGCAGCATAATAAGAAGCTTCATCACTGTCCCAATTCCTTTCAAGGCCTTGTTCGCTTTGAAAATCGATCTTTGCTCAGCTCCAGGTGAAGGCGCAGCGAAGCCACCCACAGCGGACCGCGATCCTGGTTGTACGCCGGATTCACAATCCGTTGCACATTGATCGTCGTGAAGAAACCCTCCATCACGCGCGCGCTGTAATAGCTTTCCCACACCCTCTCCGTGCCGTAACGCAGCGCGCCATCGCCGATGATGAAATCGAGTCCGCCCCTGGCGAGGTACAGTGCGTGGACACCCGACAGCCCGCTCACCGTGAACGCACTGCCCGCGGTATCGTCCTTACGCTTCCAACGCGTTCCCTTGGTAGTTCCGCCGAAACTCGCCAGCCGGTCGATCGCCGTGAAGGCAAAGGTTTCCGTCTTGCCGTCGTTCCACCCCAAGCGTCCAAAAACACCAAAATCCTTGCTGATCTCCTGTTCGAAGTTAAAGCCGCTGCCGTATTTCAGTGTCCCGTTCCGGCGCACCGCCGTGATATCGGGAGTCGTGCCAGTCTGTTCGCCCAGCCGAATGGCATCGGCATACGTGCCGGAGTTTGTATAGTGCATGAACCCGAGCAACCGTACCGCGCCGGGATGAGTTCGCAGGTTGAACCGGACCTCGCCCTCGAAGAGGTTTGCGTGGTTCCGCAACAGCCTGTGGTCAAACCGAAGACCGTTGGCGACTCTCGGCTCCGCCGCATTGCCGTACCGCACGGACCAGTTCCGCGCATGAAACTCATGGACCCATCCCCACGTATAACCGCGCACGTCGGCCGGATAGTCCCATGCCCCGTTGTACATCACTGCCCAACCCATAAACTGAGTGCGCGGATCATGCGAATACCGGTTGTTGTCGAAAAAGTCGGTCACGGTAAACCGGCCCACCGTGACGCTGTAGCGTATAAGCGGCCGTTCCCCGGCCAGCTGGTTCTCCGCGCTTGAAAATTGTTCTTTTTCTGATCCGAAACCGAAATCCTGCGTGACATAAAGCCGGGCGAGATAAGGTTTCGGCGTGGCAGTCTCGACTCTGGGAATCTCTCCGTTGGGAAAGTTGGCGATCCCCGTAACATCGCTGAAGCCTTTCCCGCCCGCCACCTCCGGATCGAAATAAAGTTGTGTATTCGTCGCCAGCCGGAGCCCAAAGAACAGCGTAGTCGTCAACGAAACGCGGTTTTCAGGCAGAGGCGACAGGCTGTTTGGTCCCTCATACAGGGAAAAGAACGAACCATGATTCTGGCCGATCGAAGTAGCCTGGTAAAACAGATTCCAGCGCTCCGATGTTTGCGAATAACCGTCCGCCGCGGCGGCCGCCATCGCGATTAGTAAGACCCAGCCCCTTGTGGGGCAGCTTGTCAAGCTGCGGCCGATTGTCAATCGGCCCACCGCTCCGCATTTGGAGAAGCCCCTGCGCAATTGGCGCACGTCATCTCAACCGATTCTCCATGTCCCATTATGAAATACTCGCCGTCCGCCCAAGCTACAAATGCGTTACGGCGCCACTCGTTGTGCAACTCGACGCTCAGGCGCCCTCGATAGCCCGGGCCGCCCCGCCAATCCGAGCCGCGAACGTTAGGGAGCGTTCTTCCCGCACCACCATCCGTGCCACTCTGGGGTATGACCACGCTAGTCGGCAACATGGAGCGTTGGATCGCTCAGGGCGAGCAAGATGCGAAATACATCGCGAGTTCGATTACAATGTAAGGCTATGCCGAACTATCGAGTCTTCCGCATGAAGGATTCGCCGCGGCAACAGTTCCGTTGGGCGCCCCACGTTTCCGGACCTGCCAATGCCAGGCCGAAGGATTTCGAACCTGCAGGCGAAGTGGAAGCGCTCCACGAGTATGACGCGTGGCGCATACTGCGCGAAGCCGGCACGCCCCTCGCAGTGGGCGATCTGTTGGAATTCGGAGATGGCCAGTTGCGCATCTGTAAGTACGTGGGATTCGAACCCGCGCAGTGGGTCCTTCCCGAAGCCAAGTTACTCATCCCGGTCGAAGCCGAGCCCGCCAGCCCGTCCGCCGGTACATAGGAGACCCTGTTTATGCGCGACATCCGTCTGGGCGACGATATCGACGATTTTTGCGTACGCTGCAAGCGCGTGATGAACCACAACGTGGTTTCAGTGCTGAATGGCCAGGCTGCCAAAGTGCGCTGCCGCACCTGCCACAGCGATCACGATTTCCGTCACGAGCAGGCGCCGCCACCCAAGGTGGATGCGCGCAAGGCGGCGCTTTTCAATGAGGTGCTGAAGAAGGTGGCTCCCGGTGATGCTCCCGCCGTCGTGGACGATGTCGAACTCGAGATCATCCCCGAACTGGATGGCGAACTCGACGGGGATGCCGGCGAGGAGGTCGAAGCTGAATCCGAAGCCGAAACCGAAACCGAAACCGCCGTCGAGGTGGAAGAGCCCGAGCCCCAGCCTAAGAAAAGCCGCGGCCGTCCCAAAAAGTAGTCCACCGGCATGCTCACCAGACGCACTCTCCTCGCCGGCATCCCGGCCGCCCTCGCTGCCGCACGCCCGGCACCACCCCCGTCTTCTTACGGCGCCGTCCCCAGCCCCCGCCAGTTGGCTTGGCATGATCTCGAGTTCACCGCTTTCCTCCACTTCACGGTGAATACGTTCACCAATAAGGAATGGGGTTACGGCGACGAAGACCCCAACCTGTTCAATCCCGAAAAATTCGATGCCGACACCATCGTGGGTGCGCTGGCGGATGCCGGCATGCATGGTGTCATCCTCACTTGCAAACATCACGATGGTTTCTGCCTCTGGCCCACCAAGACCACTGACCACTCCGTGTTTCAAAGCGCCTGGCGCGGAGGCAAGGGCGACGTGGTCCGTGATATTTCGCAAGCCGCCGCGCGCCGCAAATTAAAGTTCGGCGTGTACCTTTCGCCGTGGGACCGCAACAACGCGCAGTACGGCACGCCCGAATACATTAAGACCTATCGCGCGCAACTCAGCGAGTTGCTCACCGGGTACGGACCCATCTTCGAGGTCTGGCACGATGGCGCCAACGGCGGCGATGGCTTCTACGGCGGCGCGCGCGAAAAGCGCACCATCGATAAGAACACTTATTACGATTGGCCCCGCACCTGGGAAATGATCCGCTCCATGCAGCCCGATGCCGTCGTCTTCAGTGACGTCGGCCCCGACGTTCGCTGGGTCGGCAACGAACGCGGCATCGCCGGCGACCCCTGCTGGGCCACGTTCGATCCCGTGGGCGAAGACGGTGGACCGGCATCGCCGGGCAACGTGCGCACCCGCGAATCCACCAGCGGCCAGCGCCACGCCTCCAAATGGCTGCCCGCCGAATGCGACGTCTCCATCCGTCCCGGCTGGTTCTGGCACGAGGCCGAAAACGCGCGCGTGAAGAAGCCCGCGCAACTCACCTCCCTCTACTATCAATCGGTGGGCCGCGGCGCAAATTTGCTCCTCAATGTTCCGCCCAATCGCGATGGCCTGCTCTCCCCCGAGGACATTGCGTCGCTTCAGGGTTTCGGCGCATATCTCAAGGCAACCTTCACCCAGAATCTCGCGGCGCGTGCCAAGACCGATGCCACCCACGTCCGCGCCAACGAAAAGCAGTTCGGCCCCGCGCACCTGCTCGACGGCCGCCCCGATACTTTCTGGGCCACTGACGACAACGTCACCAACGCCGACGTTACCTTCGATCTCGGCCGCCCCGTCAAGTTCTCCGTCATCCGTCTGAAGGAAGCCATCCGCTACGGCCAACGCATCGACGCGTTCACCGTGGAGCGCTGGCAATCCGATTCCTGGGAACCCATTGCGTCGTCCACCAGCATCGGGCCGCGGCGTTTGATTCGTCTGGATGCGCCCATCATCGCCACGCGCCTGCGCCTGCGCATCACGCAGGCCTCGGCCAGCCCCGCGCTCAGTGAGTTTGCCGTGTTCTCGGAAGCCGCTCCGGGTTGATCGCCTTGCCCCTCGTTTACCTCTATTGGTTCTTCGCGGGCCCGGCGTTGCTGCTGGCGGCGGTCTCGCTGCGCGGTGAGCGCAAGCGCGCCGACTACGTCGCGCGTCGACTCTCCGAAAAGCCCGAGAGTCTGCCGCCCGCCACCGTGATCGTACCGGTCAAGGGTTACGACGAAGGCTTGCGTGAAAACCTGGCCGCGCTGGCCGCCTTGGATTATCCCGATTACGAGTTCATCATCGCGGCGCACTCCGCCGTCGATATTCCGCTCGGCGTGCTGCCCGCGCGTGTCCGCGTGGTGCTCGCACACGGCAAGGACACCGGTTCCGTCGAGAAAATTGAAAACCTGATGGCCGCCGTACGCGCCGCGCGCAAACGCACCCAGGTCCTGGCCTTTGCCGATTCTGACGGCCGCGTGACCGCCGGCTGGCTGCGCGCCCTGGTGGCGCCGCTCGCCGAACCCGGTGTCGGCGCGTCTACCGGCTATCGCTGGTTCCTGCCCGACCCGCCCGATTTCTGGTCGCTGCTGCGTGGCGTCTGGGACGCCGTGGCCGTAGGGATGCTCGGCGCAGGCGACAATCGCTTCGTGTGGGGCGGCGCCATGGCCATCCGCAAAGAGGTCTTCTTCGAAACGCGCGTTCCCGAATTCTGGCAGGGCGCGCTGACCGACGACCTCACTCTCAGCGCAGCCGTACATGCCGCCGGCCTCACCATCGCTTATGCCCCCGGCGCGCTTACTCCGTGCGGGGAGCACATCGGCTGCGCTAACTTCTTCCGCTGGATCCGCCGGCAGATGTCCATCATGCGCATCCACGCCCCCCGGCTCTGGTGGCCGGGTCTCGTTGCCCACATCTTCTATTGCGGTGGTATGGCCGCCTCCGTCATCGCATCGATCCGCGGAGATCGCCTGGCCGAGTGGGCGCTCATCGCGCAGCTTTCACCGGGAATGCTGAAAGGTCTGAATCGCGCGACCCTGGCCAAGGCATGCCTCCCCGAGTACGAGGCATGGTTCAAACGCCACTCCTGGGTACACGCCATGTGGGTCCCCCTGGCCACGTGGGTCTGGCTGATCGCGCTCCTGTCGTCCGCTTTCGCCCGCACCATCGAATGGCGCGGCCGCCGCTACCAGCTGAACCGTTCCGGGGTCGGCCGACCAGGAATGCCCCAAACCGGGGACTGACATGAATTTCCGGGCGCTTTTCCCGGAAATTCGCTGTCTGTCCCCGGTTTGTCCCGAATGCCTGCCGCTACCGCCTGTACTATGGCTATCCTAAGAACATGAGGTTAGCTGCATTGGCGTTGCTGGCGGCGGCCGCGTTGCCGGCGCAGGACGTTTCGCCCTGCAATAACACGCCCGCCTATTCCACTTGTGAACTCGTCTTCGAATTGAGCCCATCCGCCGCGGCCAAGAATCCCGAGCCCTACAAGACTGTCGATTTGAAAGCTGAATTCCGCTCGCCGCGCCACCATACCCTCGCGCTGCCGGCCTACTGGGACGGCGGCCAGCGCATGGTGGTCCGCTTCGCGCCGACTGAAGTGGGCGATTGGGACTACCGCGTCGCCAGCAATCTCCCCGAGTTCGACGGCAAGACCGGAAAATTCACCGCGGCCGCATCGCCATCGCCGGGGTTTATGCATCCCGAGAACGTGCACCACTGGGCTTATTCCGAGCGCGATGCGCGCGGTCTCTACCAGGCGCATCTCTGGATGGGCGCAAGCGAGTTGCCCTTTGCTACCGAGGACGACGCCGCGTTTCGTGCCGTAGCCGATGCGCGCGCCGCACAGAAGTTCAATCACCTGCGCGGCTTCATCGGCGGCCAGCGCGCCGATAGCGCATTCCAGGGCCCCGACACCCCGAATCTGGCCCACTTCCGGCGCCTCGATGAACGCATACGCTACCTCAACGCCAAGGGCATCACTGCCGATCTGATTCTGGCCGTCGACGGTGCCGCCCTTACTCAGTCCTTTCCTTCATGGCAGCAGCGTCGCCGCTTCCTGCGTTACCTCGTAGGCCGCTATGGCGCCATGAACATCACCTGGCAGGGCGTGCAATACTTCGAAGACTCCATCGACACGCGAGCGCTCCTGAAAGAGGCTGGCGCCGTGCTGAAGGAATTGGACGGCTATCAGCATCCGCGCACTTCGGGCGCGCGCGTCACCTCCGCGCCGCTCCTCGACGACGGTTGGGCCGATTTCGCCGCCTACGGCAACACCGACGACCAGGTTGGCGCCATCGAACACCAGGTCTTCGGCGTGCCGTTCGTCAATCTGGATTGCGGGCGCGAAGACAGCGGGGCGGGGAAGAGCGCCCCTGGGGACGTGGACGCCGCCGCCCTCCGCAAGCGCCTCTGGAACGCCACCATGAACGGCCAGTCGGTAACCTACGCCAACTCCGGCACTGGAGCGCAGTATGCCAACTCCCCGGGCGCCGCTCAGATGACGGTCTGGTTCGACTTCTTTTCCAACGACACTCGCTACTGGGAGTTGGAACCGTACTTCGACGTCGATGGCGGGCGCGCGCTCGCGCTCGAGGACACCGAATACGTGGTCTACATGGAGAAGCCGGGACCCCTCGAACTCGTGGTGGAAAAGCATGGCTACGACATCTACTGGGTCAACCCCATCGACGGCAAGTTCACCAAAGGCAAATTCAAGGGCGACCATTTCACCGGTTCGCCGCCCGATTCGTCGCATGATTGGGTGCTGCACGTCGTCCGCGAGGGACGCGTCGAAGGCATGAACAAATCCTACAAATTCGAATCGCGCGACATTGTGCTGCAGGACGTGGAGTCGAACAGTCCCAAGGTACCTTTCACCATCGAGCAGCCCACTACGGACATGAACGTTCGCGTCTCGCCGCCCTTCGCCGCCAAACTCACCAAGGAAACGCGCGCCACACGCACCATGATGTGGCTCTGGACCGGCGAGGTTTCCGCCGACGGACAGGGATATCGCGTGCTTGCTACCGGCCAGAAGGGTGTAATGCGTCCTCTCGGCGGTCTTGCGAAAAACTTTCCCGCGGTCATGCACCTGCGTCTCTACGGAATGAACGCCAACGGTAAGGTGTATGCCGTGGACCGTGCGTTCGGGCTCAACCAATAATGCCGCTGATCCTGGCGGTCGACACCACCACCGAATACGGTAGCCTGGCCCTCGTCCGCGATGGCGAACTGCTGGAGGAAGCTCTGCTGCACGCACCCGGCAGCTTCAGCCCGGTGCTCTACGAAGAGCTGGGGCGCCTCTTGCAGCGCCACGCCGTCAAACTGGCGGACGTCGATTGCTTCGCGGCCGCCTCGGGGCCGGGCACGTTCACCGGAGTCCGTGTGGGGCTGGCATGTGTAATGGGGCTGGCGGAGGCGACCGGGCGTCCGGCGGTTGCAGTATCGAACCTGCGGGCCGTGGCACGATTCGGCGCCGCCCACCTCCGCGGCGTAGCGCTCGATGCCCGACGCGGCGATATCTACGGAGCGGTGTACGACGATGCTGGCAGGCTCGTCGCGGCGGAAGTTGTTACGAAGCTGGAGCCGTGGCTGCAATCGCTGCCCGGCGAAGTCGCGGAGTTTCTCTCCCACGATCTCGCGCTGAACCTTGAGGGCACCCGCTTCCACACCGCGCGCATCGTCACCGCGCCGCGCGCGCTTGCGGCGGCCGTCGCACAGATCGCGTTCGAACGTCTGGCGCGTGGCGAGGCAGCCGACGCAGCGGTCCTCGACGCGAACTATGTACGTCGCACGGATGCCGAACTGGCGTTGAAGACGTAGTGTCCAGTCGGTTAATGGTGGGGCGGACGCCCTCGTCCGCGCGCGACCCCCTGGTCGCGCTCTTGTGCTAGCTGCTATTACGTTTGACATAATGCCCGCAACGTCATAGACTGGAACTTGATCCGGTCATTCAGGTGCCCAGACACTGAGTCGCTCTTTGAGGACCAAATGGTTCGGCGATATCAATCCATCGAACGGCCTGCACGGCGGAAGCTTCTGTACCTGCATCGGGCGCTTCGCCTGGGGGATCTTCGCGTGCCACCCGGAAACCAGCTCGAACTTTTGAAAGGCGACCGCGAGGGGATATATAGCATTCGCATCAATGACCAGTGGCGCATCTGCTTCGTCTGGCGTGATGGCGATGCTTATGACGTTGAGATCGTGGATTACCACTAGCCCGCTGTGGAGATGACAATGAAGCCGTCAAAGCGACTCGATCCAATTCACCCTGGGGAGATCCTCCTGGAAGATTTCATGAGACCACTGGGAATCAGCATCAACCAGTTGGCTCGCGACCTGGATGTTCCGCCCAATCGCATCGGCGCAATCGTGAACGGCACCCGTTCCATCACTGCCGATACAGCCTTGAGACTGGGAACCTACTTCCGTGTTTCGCCGGAAACCTGGCTCGGGCTTCAACTCGACTACGATCTTCGCCTCATTCGTCAGCGCCTCGGGGATCAGATTATCCGCAGCGTTCGCACCCGGCCCGCTGCCTGATCCGCGTACGCTCTACACACCGTCCGTTACCATGGGTAGATGCGGGAACTTTTGCACTCCGTCGCGTTGCGGGCCGCGCGATATCTCGAAGACCTCCAGGAACGGCGTGTCAGCCCATCCGCCGAAGCCGTCGCCGCTCTCGCCAGATTCCATGAGCCGCTCCCGGAGGTCCCCACCGCGCCGGAAGACGTCATCCGCATGCTCGACGAAGTGGGCTCGCCGGCAACCATGGGTATCGCCGGACCGCGCTTCTTCGGCTTCGTGATCGGCGGCTCCCTACCCGCCGCGCTCGCCGCGAACTGGCTGGCTTCCGCGTGGGATCAGAACGCCGGCCTCTTCGCCGCCACGCCGGTTTCCGCCACTCTCGAAGAGGTCTCCCTGCGCTGGTTGCTGGACGTGTTGGCTTTGCCCGCCAGATGCGGCGGTGCCTTCGTCACCGGCGCCACCGTAGCCAATTTCACCGCGCTAGCGGCGGCGCGCCATGCCGTGCTGCAGCTTGTGGGCTGGGACGTGGAAGCTCAAGGACTCTTTGGCGCGCCCCCTATCCAGGTGGTAGTCAGCGAGGAAGCGCATCCCTCCCTCATCAAGTCTCTGGGCATGCTCGGCATGGGGCGGGAGCGCGTGGTGCGCGTGCCGGTGGACACGCAAGGACGCATGCTCGCCGCCGCGCTTCCGCAATTCAACCCTCCCAGCATCGTCTGCGTCCAGGTGGGCAACGTGAATACCGGCTCGTTCGATCCCGTATCGGAGATCTGTCGCCGTGCCCATGAGAGCGGCGCGTGGGTACACGTGGATGGCGCGTTCGGATTGTGGGCTGCCGCCAATCCTCGCCACGCGCATCTCGTCGCCGGAGTCGCCGAGGCGGACTCGTGGGCTACCGACGCGCACAAGTGGCTCAACGTTCCCTATGACAGCGGCCTCGCCTTCGTGCGCGACCCCGAGCACCTGCGCGGTGCGATGAGCATGACCGCCGCCTACCTCCCGCAGGGCGCCCACCGCGAACCCATGCTCTACGTTCCCGAACTTTCACGCCGCGCCCGCGGCGTCGATACCTGGGCAGCGCTGAAATCGCTGGGGCGCAGTGGGTTGGCCGAGTTGATCGACCGCAATTGCCGCTGTGCCAAACGTTTCGCGGACGGCCTCGCGCGCGCCGGCTTCGAAATCCTGAATGACGTGGTATTGAACCAGGTGCTGGTGTCCTTCGGAACTCCCGAAGACACTGCTCACGTGATCGCGGGCATACAGCAGGACGGTACATCCTGGTGCGGTCCCACGCTGTGGCAGGGTCGCACGGCCATGCGCATCAGTGTCTCTTCCTGGGCCACGACGGAAGCGGATATCGACCGCAGTCTGCAAGCCATGCTACGCATCAATCAGAGATGGTATGAGAAGGCCGGTCTCCCCCGCGGGATACGTTAAGATCCCGAATAGACACGCACTCGATCAGGTGCAAAAAGGAGACCGGCTTATGAAAAAGAATAACATTGCGAGACTACAGGCGCTTTCGAAGGGCAAGAAGAGGCAGAACCGTGGAGCTGCAAGACAGAGGCTGACCGTAGGGTTAGACCTGGGAGATCGCGATAGCCGCTACTGCATCTTGGATGAAGCCGGAGAAAAGGCGAGCGAAGGCAAAGTGGCGACGACGAAAACGGGGTTCAACTCGGTCTTTGGAAAGATGGTGCCGAGCCGAATCGCACTGGAAGTAGGGACGCATTCGCCATGGGTAAGCCGGCACCTGGCGGCCATGGGACATGAAGTAATCGTGGCGAATCCACGGAAGGTAAAACTGATCACGCAGAGCGTGAAGAAGAACGATCGGATGGATGCCGAGCAACTGGCCCGGTTGGCCCGAGTGGACCCGAAGCTGTTGTCCCCGATCCGACACCGAGGCCCAGAAGCGCAAGCGGACCTGGCGGTGATCCGGGCGCGGGCGGGATTGGTAGATGCGCGGACGGAGTTGATCAACATGGCGCGCGGACTGGCCAAGCCGATGGGAGAACGGTTGAAGAAGTGCGACGCCGATTACGTGAAGGAATCGCTGGCCGATGGACTCAGCGCGGCGGCGCAAAGCGCCATTCGTCCGCTGCTGAAGAGCGTGGAAGCGATCAATCAACAGATCGGAGTGTACGAGGAGAGGATCGAGGGAATTGGGAAAAAGTACCCGGAGATGAAACTGCTGACGCAGGTCGGGGGAGTAGGCACGCTGATCGCGTTGACCTACATCTTGACCATCGAAGATGCGGAGCGGTTCGCGCATAGCCGGGAGGTCGGACCATACCTGGGGCTGACCCGCAAGCTGCGGGATAGTGGCGAAAGCCAGCCGGAGTTAGGGATCAGCAAGGCGGGGGATCAGTTGTTGCGACGGCTGTTGGTACAGGGAGCGCACTGCATCCTGAGGCAAGGGGCGCCGGAGTGTGACCTCAAGGTATGGGGCATGGGGATGCTGCAAAATGGCGACGGCAAGAAAGTCAGCAAAGCGCGCAAGAAGAAAGCGGTGGTAGCGGTGGCGCGCAAGTTGGCGGTGTTGCTGCATCGGTTGTGGGTGACGGGGGAAGTCTACGATCCGCAGTACAACCGTAAGGCGGCACAGGCAGCGAAGGGTAAAGCCAAAGCAGCCTAAGGGTTTGAGGATTGGAATTCTGCAGAGTATGCGAAAGCGCCGAGTTGGGGTGATTGCGAGGTCGCGGCAGAACGTCGGGGGCCAGGTAACTGGGACCCTTCAGTTCGACGCAGAGATGGCAGCACCCCTTGAATTGAGAACACCAACAGGCACCTGCGGCGAAAGCTGCAATCAGAGTGCGGATGGGAGCATGGCGACAATGGCGCAGGAGTCAACGGGCAGAATGCAATCCGAAGCGAGTTGGCAGGGAAAGCAGATGGGATGCTACGGGAGGAGAGGCGCGCGGAACGCGCGCATGAGGCGCTGCCTCATACTCCGCCAGGGGGCGAGCCCCCTGAGACCTCCCGCCCCCTTTCCCTCGGGAATCCGTGTATCAGAACGGAAGCAATCGGTCAAGGGTTCGCAAGCCGCGCAAAACCGTTGCGCGCCCTTGACCGATCACTTCCGTTCTGAAGAAACCACTGAGATGAGGGAAAGGGGGCGCCTAGGGTGCGGGGGCCGGAACCCCACGGGGTGTAGCCTCTTTGACCAATGCAGCGAGGGCGCGCGGAACGCGCGCCATGAGGCTCCGCCTCATACTCCGCCAGGGGGCGAGCCCCCCTGAGACCCCCGAATTTTCCGCTTGACAGGGAGGGGCCTTCTCATGGAAGCCGCGACCGTGAGGGAGCGTTCTCGCTTCACCCTCCTACTGCGTCACTTTGACCACGAAGTAAGTGAACTGTTTGCCCGCATCCGGCTTGACCTGGTGAGCGACCTTCGCCGGGATGGTCACCACGTCACCCGCGGCAAGTTTCTTCTCCTCCCCACCCTTGATCGCCGGGGCGCGCATCTCGTTGGGAGCGGTCGTCTTGCCGTCCACCAGTTGGCCGCCTACTACCAGCGTGGCTTCGCCGCTCTGTACCACGAAGATGTCGGCCTGCGTGGCGTGATATTCGGCTTCGCCCGGGCCTTCGCGATGCGCCACCATAAAGCTGTAGTTGCCGTGGCTGGCGATCGTCTCGCTGGCCACCTTTTTGTCGCTCATTTTAGGCGCCAGGGTTTTCGCGAAGCCTTTCAGCTCCGCACTCTTCCACATATAAAAGCCGGGGGGATCGCCCGCGGGCAGGGCAAAGCCGGCGAGGAGCAGCGCAAGCGCAAGTGGTTTCATGCAGTCACGTTACCACGAACTTGCGCCCGAAAGTGCCGTGCCCAAAGTGCCTACCGCACCGTAATCGGATAGGGTATGCTGCTCGAACCGTCCACTACCACCGCCAGATTCACCACCGCGCCGCCGAAACCCTGCGTCAGCACGAAGGTTATCTGTGTCTGGCCGTTGCCTGCAGGAGCCAGGCCCTGCACTGGCACTGCCTGACCGTTGATCGTCACCTGCAAACGGCTCGGATTGCTCAGCACGGTCGGGTCCAGGTTGGAGACGTAGATGTTGACCACGTCCTGCGAGGACGCGATGTGAGTGGCGTCGTAAGTTACCCCGCTCGCATTAGTGACACTCTGAATGGTTGGCGGTGGAACGTCGATCTGTACCGCAATCGGGTTCGCCGCCACGCCGCCGTTTGTCAACTGGAGGATGGCGGGTCCGGTGGGAAAATTGGACGGGATCAGGAAATTAATCTGCCCGGACGATACACCGCCGGGCTGCAGTGTCATGACCTGGCCTCCCAACGTCACCTGCACGCTGGATGGCGAACTCGCCAGATTCACACCGTAGATAGCGGCGAACACGCCGGGGTAGATGGTCTGCTGTGTGGTGGTGGCATTGCCTACGGAACCGATTACAGGCAGGCCGGGATTTCTCGGCAGCACCTGGAACGCATTCGGCTGGGCCAGCACTTCGAAGCCGGCGATCACACTAACTTCGGAGTTGCCTGGAATTGCGTTCGCGGCCACCGTAATATTCGCAATCAGGTGGTTCTGGCTGAGTACCCACACGCGTTGTACCGTGATGTCGTCGTTGCCGAAACCGATCGTCACTTGGCCATCCGCGAAAACTGTGTTCTGTGCGGTGATGTCCACCATCCCGGTCGCGCCTGCGGGCAGCGAAGTGAGACTCACGGTTTGCATCTGCGGTGTGCCGCCGTTCGGGTAGCTGTAAGTCGGCGGATTGTTCAACGCGCCGAACGTGGAATTCTGACTGTCGCCGTTATACACAATGACCTGCGATACCTGGCCACCGGTGCCGGCCGGCGGAAGGACGTTCAGCGACCCAATCACGTCGTTGCCGACGAATGCGCTCGGCCTCACTGCCTGTATGCCGTCGAAGTAGACCACGCTGTCGGCGCCGAAATTGCTGCCGGTCACGTTCACGCTTCCGTCGCCATTTGGCCTCGCTGCGGCAATTACCGGCGCGGGCCGCTTCACCAGGTTGACGGACTGCGGCAGAACATAAATGTCGGTGCCGTAATTCAGCACCAGGTGTCGTGGGCCGGTACCCGCGAACGGCGGCATGCCAAAATACAGAGCCAGGGCGCGCCGCCCGGTCCTGTCGTCCGTGTAGGAACGCAGGTAGGTGCCGCTCGCCACGCCGAAGCCGCCCAGAATCGTGCCAGATAGCGGAACCGGCGTATCTCCCGAATTCGCCTCCACCTTCACGAACAGGCTCGATAAGGTGTTATTGACGATTGCAGGCGATACCTGAATCGGCCCTGATACTGTCGACGGATCATACAGCGGCAGCATCGTATGCGGGTCCAGGTAACTCGAAGTCACCAGGTCATAGGCCGGCACCGATGACCGCGTCTGCACCGTGAAGTTTTGCCCGCTTATGTTGCTGCCCGCAGTCACGGTGAATAAGATCGCTTGGTTCGGGTCGAGCGTGTTGGGGTAAAAGATCGTGCCGAAGACGCCGTTAGGCTGGAATGCCAAGCCGTTCTGATCCTGCGGCAGGCGCAGTCCCGTGCCATCCGCAGGTACCGCATCGGGCGGCAGCGGATGCACATACAACAGGTAATTGCCGGCGGGAACACCATTGATCTGGTATGTGCCGTCCGGATTGGTCAGGCTGCTCACCGCGGCTCCCGTCGGGCTCAGCGCCACAACCGAAGCCAACGTCACCGGCGTGTTGTTATTGGCGAATCGCACCGTGCCCGAAATCGTGCCGAAGTTGTTCTGCCATCCGGCCGGTCCGTACAGCGTGTTGATCGCGGCCACATCGTCCGCATCGAAGGGACGCGCGCGCGACGTATTGCGCAAGACATCCTGCGACATCGCGCTTCCGGTCCACGTGTGTTGCAAGCCCAGCGCGTGACCCACTTCGTGTACCGCAGTGGTGAAGAAGTTTTCCAGGTAGCTTGGCCCCGCGCCAAAGCCGGTGTTCGTGTTATTCGCCAGAATCACCGTTCCGCGGACGATCGTCGTACCGTTGGAAGTCGGGCCGCCCAGGCCATACAGGCCGGGCGGCAGGTCCTGGAACACCACGTCGCCGCCGGGCGCGGCTGAAATCTGTCCGTCGCTTTCCAGCCCGCCGAACTTCACTCGTAAATTGGGCGAACTCACCGAGTCCCACGCCGCCAGCGCCTGCTTCACCTGCCCCAGCAGCGAACCGAAGCTATCGCCCGGCGCGAAGACCGCCGGACCATCGTCGCTCACAAAAAATCCCACCGTGCCGCCGGCCGGGATATTGAACTTTTCCTGCTGCGGTACAAACGGCCCCGTCCGGCCGCCGCTCAGATAGTGTACATAGTGATAGTAGGCTTGGGCCGGAGTCCCCAAAGCCAGCGCGATCGCGGCCCCGGTACAGAGCCGGGCGAGGCGCGTGGCCCGCATTATTTCACCCCGCCTTGCGCCGCCAGCGTGCTGGCGATGCGCGACCGCAGGGCGCTCAATGTCATGCTGAGCGCGTTGTCTTTCACCGGGCGGGACGTGTCGGGGTCCAACATCAGTTCGCGGCTCGCTGAGCGCGTCGCCACGCGGTCCGCGCTCGCGTCGCCGGGCGCCACCGCAAATAGCCCCTGCGTAAGCCCCGTGATCCACGTGATTCCGCTCTTGCTCGTCCACAGAAAGAACACGAATTCGTCACCCTGATTCAGTACCGGCGATCCCGCGTAACTCGAGGTGAGTCCTTTGACCGTCCCTCCCGGGGTCATCACTTCCACTAAATTCTGGGCGGTGCCCTTGAACTGCTCGCTAACCTGAACTTGGTAGTGGGTGTAAATCACGGAACCTGTGTAGGCGGCCCAGGAGGCTGTAACTTTTCCTCGGACAATCATCGTGCTCCGCGTGATCATGTCGTCCAGGGAAATCCGTTCCAAAGTGGCGCAACGGAGCGGCAAGACCCATGAGGTCAAGACCATCGCGAACATTAGGCAGCGCTTCACGGCTAGGTAAAGAGCACCTGGGATGCCAGTTAATCCCATTGATATTGCGGGACTTAAGCCGCTCCTGGACACTTACCTGTCCCCCTGTGACACAGCTTTGTGACAGCCTGTCCCAGTGGGACAAGCCATCGCTGTTTGTGGCCTGTCAGCTAGCTTTCAACTCTTCCCCGGCCGCACAATCAGCATCGGTACGTCCAAATGGTGCCGCACTGGGCTGATCGTCGTGCCGAAAATCAGGTCCTTCAGCCCGCCGTGCCCGTGCGCGCCCATGATCACCAGATCAGGCTGAATTTCCTTCGCGTAATGCAGAATCGCCTTCGTCGGCGAGACCGAATGCGTGATCTCCGTCTCCACGCTAACCCCTTGATCGCGCAGGGATTGTGCGATGCGCTCCAGGTACCCCTCGCCCGCCTCCACCTCCGCCGTGGATGCCGCCTGCCCGTACACCTGGCTCGTGACGCCCTCCTCGACGTGCAGCAGATAGATGCGCGCTCCGTACAGCTTGCCCATGGCCGCCGCGTGGCTCACCGCCAGCCGGTCCAGCACGGTGTGGTCCAGGGGCACCAGTATCCGGTGATACACCGGCGCTTCGACCTCCGCGCCCTCCGGTTCCGGCAGTGAAATCGGCGCCCGTCCGTACTTCCGTGTCCACCGGCTCATCAGCGGCTCCATCGTAACCCACAACAGCAGCAGCACGAAGCCGGCCGAAATCGGAACCACTGCCACCCACACAGCCGTTTTCCAGGCGCCCGCCGCCGCCAGCCACTCCCCAATCGCCATCCCCGCCAGCCGCACATTCAGCACGATGATGATAGCCGCTGTCAGCCACGCCAGCACCTTTACCCACACCTTGTTGGCGAAGGCGCCCATCCGTTCGCGGTCGCTCGTGAAGTGGATCAGCGGAATCACCGCGAACGGCAATTGCATGCTCAGAATCACCTGGCTCAAAATCAGCAGCTGGTATGTCGCCTTGTCGCCCGCGTACCAGATGGTGATCGCAGCCGGCGTCACCGCCAGCCCGCGCGTCAGCAGGCGTCGCAACCAGGGACGCATGCGGATGTTGAGGAAGCCCTCCATCACAATCTGTCCCGCCAGGGTCCCGGTCAGCGTGGAAGATTGTCCCGACGCCAGCAGCGCCACCGCGAACAGCACGCCCGCCGCCCCAGTCCCCAGCAGCGGAGCCAATAGCAGGTGAGCCTGCTGGATTTCCGTCACCACGATATTCCGCTTGAAGAACACCGCCGCCGCCATCACCAGAATCGCCGCGTTCACCAGCAGCGCGCCGTTCAGCGCCACCGCGCTGTCGATGAAGTTGTACCAGCACGCCGTCTTCTTCTCGGCCTCCGTGTGCCCGATCTGCCGCGTCTGCACCAGCGCCGAATGCAGGTAAAGATTATGCGGCATCACCGTGGCGCCAATGATGGCGATAGCCACATAAAGGCTCTCCGTGTTGAGCCGCGGCGCCAGTCCCGTAAGCAGTTCGCTCAACGCCGGCTTCGCCCAAAAGATTTCCACGCCGAAGCACACCGCCATCACCGAGATCAGGCTCAGCACCACCGCTTCAATCGTCCGTATGCCGAAGCTCTGGAACCAAAGCAGCAGCAGAGTATCCGCCGAGGTGATCAGCACGCCCGCCAGCAGTGGAATGTGGAACAGCAGGTTCAGTCCGATAGCCGCACCGATCACTTCCGCCAGGTCGCACGCCGCCACCGCGATTTCACACAGCGCCCACAGCGCCAGGTTCACCGCCCGCGGATAAGTTTCGCGGCACGCCTGCGCCAGGTCGCGTCCGCGCACGATTCCCAGCCGCGCGCTCAACGTCTGCAGCAGCACCGCCATGGCGTTCGACATCACCAGAACCCACAGCAGCTTGTAGCCGAAACGCGCTCCGCCTTCCAGGTCCGTCGCCCAGTTGCCCGGGTCCATATACCCCACGCTCACCAGGTACGCCGGCCCAGCAAATGCAAACATGCGCTTCCAGACAGACACCTGAGACGTGCCGACGGTCGAATGAACATCCGCCAGGGACCGCGACTCTTCCGTCTGGTGCCGCATCGACAGCATGAACTTAACTATAGTTAAGTTGCCCCTCAAACGCAACTGTCAAGACAGTCATCTTGGCCTGTTGGCCCCGAAGATATCCCGCAACCTCCTCAATTGGTTAGGATCGTCACCATCCCTTTCCAACATGCAATGGTAAGTTAGGTTTAAGCCATGCCAACTATGAACCGTCAGATCACACTGGCAGCGCGGCCCGTGGGCATGCCGAAGGAATCCGATTTCCGGATCGTCGAATCCCCCCTACCAAACCCCGGGCGCGGCGAAGTTTTGGTGCGGACCCTGTATCTGTCGGTGGACCCTTCCATGCGAGGCCGTCTCACCGGCGTCACCACCTACGCGCGCGGCCTGGACCTCGGCGACGTGATCGTCGGCGGCGTGGCCGGCCGCGTCCTGGAATCCAAAGATCCGCGCTGTGCGCCGGGCGATATCGTCGAGGGGCTGCTCGGTTGGCAGGAGTACGCCGCCGCCCCCGCCAAGTCCTTGCGCCGCATCGATCCCGCCGCCGGCCCCATCTCCTCGGCATTGTACGTCCTCGGGATGCCGGGCCTCACCGCGTACTTCGGCCTTCTCGAAATCTGCCGCCCGCAGCCCGGCGAAACTGTTGTCATATCCGGAGCGGCTGGAGCCGTAGGCTCTTTGGTCGGACAGATCGCCCGCATCAAGCGCTGCCGCGCCATTGGCATTGCGGGCACCAATGAGAAGGTCCGCTACTTGGTGGACGAACTCGGTTTCGAGAGCGCATTCAATTATCGTGAGACTCCCGATTGCTCCACCCAGCTCAAGGAATTGTGCCCCAACGGCATCGACGTGTACTTCGACAACGTAGGCGGAACCATCACTGATGCCGTCATGCAGCGCCTCGCCAGCCACGCGCGCGTGGCCGTGTGCGGCCAGATTTCGCAATATGACTCGACGGAACCCCAGATGGGCCCGCGGTGGTTGAACCAACTCGTACTCCGACAGGCAAGGGTGGAAGGTTTCCTGGTGACCCAGTTCGCCGATCGCTACGAGGCCGGCCTGCACCAGCTCTCCACCTGGCTGAAGGAGGGGCGCCTCCGCTATCGCGAGGACATCGTCGAGGGCCTCGAAAATGCCCCCCACGCATTCATAAGAATGCTCGAGGGAAAAAACATCGGCAAACAACTCGTAAAAGTGTCGGAGTAGGACAGGCTCCTGGCCCGGACCGTCCATTGCGATGCCACGCACATTCGGACTGCGCGTAATCTTACCCATCTTAAGAAACTCCACGGATATTCCCTTGATTTCTAAAATTCCTAAGGCATAATTACCAAAGGTTTTCCAGAACGAACTCGGGGATTCAATCCGCCACAACGCGGCATCGGAGGGCGCAATGGCAGATCCAAAGAAGGGCGGCGACACGCCGCGGCCGTTACAGGAAGAAAGCATCCTTTCCCGCCTGAAAAGCGGAGGAACTCAGACACCCGCAGGCTTGACCAGTTATGTGGGCTTGTTAGGCCGCAGTCCCAAAGAAGGCTACTGGCTGCTCTATCTCACGCTCGATATGAGCCGTCACGTCGAAATCCGCGAAGACGACATCGTCCACAGCGAGCAGCTTCCTCCCGAACGATCTCCGTTCGGAAGCTTGGGCGGCACCCGTGTATTCGTCAAGAAGGGAGCTCAGGTCACCAGTACACAAACCGTTTCCCGTTCTCATAACGCCGGCGAGGATGACTTTGACCTTGACGTCCAGTTCGGAGGCGCCAGCGTCGTCACTCCCAAGCTCCCCTGTGAAGGAACCGGTGGCGATACCACCTGCGCGGCGGAATGTGGCGGACAAGGTACGGGCGACGCCCAGACTTGCCTGACTTGTGTCAGTTGCCAGGGCAGTTGCATTGCAACCTGCCAATCTTGCCATACCATTTGCGGCGGAACCTGCGATACCTGCGTGACTTGCAAGACTTGCAAAACGCAGTGCAACCAGGCCACCTGCCACACATGTAAGACGCAGTGTGGAACCTGCGCCACCTGTCAGACCTGCGCGACCCAGTGCGGAACCTGCCAGACGCAGTGTAATCAGGCAACCTGTCACACCTGCGCGACGCAATGCCAGCAGCACACGTGTATCACCTGCAAAACGGATTGCGGCACGTGCCCCGGCGATACATGTGTTGCCTGCACCCACGTTACCTGCGGCCCTCACTGTGTCGCTCCCTAAGGTGGGGCAGGCTTCAGCCTGCCCATCCGAGCAAAGCTCGGACCCCAATCCGAGCCGCGACCGTGAGGGAGCGTTGTCCTCCCGGCGAAACGCCTGGCAGCCCACCCTCACCGGCACTCTGGCAGCGGAAGCCACGCGCGCGGCGCTCGATGTCGCCGCGCGCCTCGTAGCCCCCGCCGAAGTCGAAAAAGCCGCCGCGGCCGCCGTCGCGCAAACCGCGTTTCCCCGTTCCACACACTGGGTCCCCTACACCATCGGCCAAGGCTACGCCGGCCTCGCCGTACTGTGGGCATACCTCGACCATTGCTTCCCCGAACAGGACTGGGACCTCACCGGCAAGCACCATCTCACCCTCGCCGTGCGCGGCGCCGAGAACGGTCCCACCCCTTCGCCCGGGCTCTTCTCCGGCTTGAGCGGCCTCGCCTTCAGCGCGCACCAGTTATCGCGAGACGGCGCCCGGTACGGCCGTCTCCTCGCCACCTTGGATGAGACCATCTCGCAAGCCGCCATCATCCTCGCCGATACTGTCCGCGCCCATCCCAATGGAGTCACCGTAGGAGAGTTCGACGCGATCTCCGGACTGAGCGGCATCGGTGCCTACCTCCTGTGCCGCAACCGCGAGCCCGCCGCCGCGAGAGCCTTGCGCGAAGTCACCAAAGCCCTGGTGCATCTCACCGGCGGGGAACACGCCCTCCCGCGCTGGCACACGCCCGCGCACCTCCTCTGGTCCGAGGGAAAAGAAGCCTACCCGCACGGCAATCTGAATTGCGGCCTGGCCCACGGAGTCCCCGGCATACTCGTATTTCTCTCCCTCGCCCACAGCGCCGGGGTGGACGTTCCGGACTTGCCCGAGGCCATATCCCGCACCGCGGACTGGCTTTGCGCCAACCGCTTCGACGATGACTGGGGCACCAACTGGCCCACCGCCATCCCGCTGCTCGCAACCGACACCGGCGCCGGTCCGGTCTTATGTGGCGCCGACGCCCGCACCGCCCCCGATGGACCCAGTCGCTGTGCCTGGTGTTACGGCAGTCCCGGCGTCGCGCGGGCGCTCTGGCTAGCCGGCGAGGCCCTCCACCGCGAAGACTACCGCGACCTCGCCATCGCCGCCATGGAAGCAATCTTCCGCCGGCCCATTCCTGAGCGCCGCATCGGTTCGCCCACCTTCTGCCACGGCGTCGCCGGCCTGCTCGCCATCACCCTGCGATTTGCCAACGAGACAGGCTTCCCTGTATTCTTCGAACAAAGCCGCGTTCTCGTGCGGCAGATCCTGGACCATTACCGGCCGGACTTCATGCTGGGCTTTCGCAATCTCGAAATTCCCGATCACGAAATCGATCAACCCGGCTTGCTTGAAGGTTCTCCCGGCATCGCTCTCGTCCTGTTGGCAGCCGCCACCAATGTCGAGCCAACCTGGGACCGCCTCTTCCTCTTGTCATGACTCCCGCCGCCATGACCGAGCCGGCAGCGCCCGCCAAAACCGCCAAGCTGCTCTACCGCCCGCTCGATTTCGTGATGGTCCGCGCTCCCCTCCTGCCCGTCGAATCGTATTTCGATCTCGCACACGAGGAGTCCCAACTCGCGCTCCTCTCCGATCCGCGTGTGCGCCGCGCCGTAACCGCGGGCAGCCCTTCTCTCGCAGGCGCCGTGGCAAGATCCGCCCAAGCCGCCCTCACCCTCCGCGACGCCGATCGCATGCGCGCCAAACTCCTCCGCTACCAGATCCGCATGGCGACCCGCCCCACTCCCTTCGGCCTCTTTGCCGGCGTCGCGCTCAGCGATTGGGGACCGTCAACCGACCTCCACATCCGCACCACCTGCGCCGCCACCAGGACCCGCCCCGATATGGCCTGGCTGCTGAATCTGGTCCTCCCCGCTGAGGCCAACCCCGCCGTGCGCCGGCGCCTGAATCTGTTTGCCAATCCCCTGGCCACCATCGCCGCTGGCCGCCTCTGGTTGACGCAGGGAGCGCCCGGAGCGGCGGGCACCCCCGCCCCAGTGTCGGTCCGCGCCACCGCCGTCGTGCGCCAGGCCCTCGCCTTGGCCCGGCAGCCCATCCCGTACGCGGAACTCGTGGATCGCCTGTGCGACGCGAGCCACTCTGCCACGCCCGAAAAAGTCGACAAGCTCCTCAACGAACTCTGGGAGCGCACTTTCTTACTCACCGACCTGCGCCCTCCACTGACCCACAACAGCCCCGCGCACTATCTGCTCGAACGCCTGTCGCGCATTCCCGAAGCCGCCGCCACCTTCGCCCGCCTCGACACTTTTTTGAACGCGGCCTCCGCCTGGGACCAGTTGGATCCCGAAGCCGGCGCCGCGGGATTCGCCGCCTTGCTCGCCGCCGCCGGCGCGCCTTCCGACGGCTCCCAGCAGACACCCGTCCAGGTCGATATGGCGATGTCAGTCCACGGCCGCCTGAACGATACCGTCGCCGCCGAAGCCGCCCGCGCAGCGGAACTTCTCCTTCGCCTCTCTCTTGCGCCGCGCGGCCTCTCCTCCCTCGCCGCTTACCGCCAGGCCTTCGTCACCCGCTACGGGTATGACCGCGAGGTGCCCGTCCTCGAACTCTTCGATCCCCAGTTGGGCCTGGGACCTCCGTCCGCCCACGGACACTTTCCCGTAGGCCCCGATCCGGCCCGCGCCGAACAACGCGCGCAGACGCTCTTCCAACTCGCTTCCACCGCCTTGCACCACCATCAGCCCGTGGTCCATCTCGACGAAGAAAGGCTGGCCCGCCTCGAGACATGGCCCCCACATGCCGAAAATGCCCCCGCCTCCCTCGATCTCAACTTCCTCGTGGAATCTGCCTCCCCCGCCGCGATCGACGCCGGCGACTTCACCCTGGTCGTCGGCCCCAACCTGGGCGCGTGGGCGGCTGGCCGCAACCTGGGACGCTTCGCCGACCTCCTGGCGCCCGAAGGCGCCGCCGCGCTCGCCCGCGCCGCCGCCGCCGAGGAATCCCAGGCCCCCGACCACCTCTGGGCCGAACTCGTCTACCTGCCCTCGCAAATCCGCTCCGCCAACGTCGTCATCCGGCCGCAAGTTCGCGCCTACGAAATCGCCTTGGGCGTCTCCGCCGGAGTGCCACCCTCCCACGTGATTCCGCTCGAAGAACTCGTCGTCGGAGTCGAGAAGGGCCGCTTCTACGTCCGCTGGACCGCCACCGGCCAGCCCGTCCGTTTCTCCTCCGGCAACATGTTGAATCTCAGCAACGCTCCGCCGGCCGGCCGTTTCCTGGTGGAACTAGGCATGGACGGCAAAGCTCTCTTCACCTCCTTCGATTGGGGGCAGGCCGAAAACTTCCCCTATCTGCCGCGCGTCCAATCGGGCCGCGTCGTTCTCCGCCCCGCCCAGTGGCGCATTCAAAAGGACGCCCTCGCCACGCAGGACGCCGCATCCTGGCGCACCAGTCTCCACCGCTGGCGCGGTGATTGGGACGTGCCCCGTTACGTCTGCCTGAGCCATGGCGATAACCGCCTGATCCTCGATCTCGACCAGGAAGCCCAGGCGGCGGAGCTCAAGGCGGAGATCCAAAAGCTCCCCACCGGCGGCGCGCTGATCGTGCAGGAAGTATTGCCGGCGCTCGACAAGCTGTGGCTCGAAGGGCCAGGCGGGCACTACTACAGCGAATTCATCGCTTCTCTCGTGCTGGCGTCAGAGGTCCGCCACGACGCTCCGCCCCGCACCGCGCCGCGCCCGCAGACCGCCCGTGAAGCCACTCCGCCTGTCCGCCTGCACCCGCCCGGCAGCGAATGGCTCTTCCTCAAACTCTACGGCCCGCGCAATCTCGAGGATGCCCTCATCTCCGGCTCGCTCCACACTTTCGCCGAAAATGCCGTATCTTCTGGTCTCGCCGATTCCTGGTTTTACATCCGCTACACCGATCCCGACACGCACCTCCGCCTGCGCTTCCACGGATCCCCCGAGCGCCTCACCAGCCTCCTCTACCCTCACATCTGTGACTGGGCCGCCGGACTGATGTCCGATGGCGTCTGCCTCAGATTCGTTCTCGACACCTACGAACAGGAGATCGAACGCTTCGGAGGCTTGGCCGGAATGGCCGCCGCCGAAGCGATCTTCGCCGCTGACAGTCGTTGCGCCGCCCAACTCCTCCGTCACCTGAAAATCCCCTCGGAGCAACTCGACCGCAACGCCTTCCTGGCCTTCACCATCGACGATCTGCTCGCCGGCCTCGGCCTCGACGAGTCCGAACGCCTTCGCTGGTACCGCTCCCAGAAGACTGCGGGCGCCCCCGATACCGGCGCGGAATACCGCGAAAAGAAGAACCTGCTGCGCTCCGTCGTCGGTCAACCGCAGCAGTTTTTCGCCACCCTCTCCGGCGGCGTTGAAGCTCTCGCCGCCCTTGCCGAAAGGCGCGAAGCTCTAACTCGAATCGGCAGTCAACTCCGCTCTCAGCCCGACCTCACCAAATCGCTCGACGTGCTCTGCTCTTCTTTCGTTCACCTGCACGTCAACCGCATGGCGCCGATGGATGTCGCCGCCGAGCAGCGCGTCCTCAGCCTGCTCCTGCGCACCCGCGAAAGCCTCGCCAAAGCCCCGTCTACCTCGTCAGCGTCAAGCGCCGTTCGTCGTGATAAGCCCTGAGCGCCTCGTTAGCCGACAGCATGGTATCGATCTCCGCGACCATCCCTTCCAGGTCGCTGCCGCGCAGCGTTACGTAGAGTTCGTCTTCCCCCAAACCCGTGTACACCCGATTTCCAATGCAGCCCGCGCTCGTCGCCGCGCCGTTCGCCAGCGTCGCCGGCAGCGCCATGCACGTCGGTCGCCCCAACAGCGGCAGACTGCTTAACGCGCCGGCCCGCCGCGCCGCTTCCGCCAGCATCATCACCCGCCCCGGCCTCCCCAGCGCGACCACCACCGAGGGCGCCATCCGTGCCTCGCCCAGCGGCGCGTACACCACCGCTCGCGGACTCTCCTTCAGTTGGAACACGCCCGGAATCTCCTCCATCCGTATGTAGCCGATCTCGCTCATCAACGTCAGCGTCTGGTTCAAAAGCGGCATCGTCTCCGCCTGTAACAGATTGTGTGTGTATCCGCCGATCGGGCAGTTCTGGTGATCCCCCGCCACCGTGTAGAAACTGCGCCCTTCGCCAGCCAGACGCCAGTAGCTGCAGGACGAGGGCTCGCTGCCTTCGAACTTCGCGACGCCCTCGGGCGCCTCCGCCGCAAACGTGATCGCCACCGGCCTGCATCGCGACTGGAGAATCTGTTGGAGCTTCTGCTCTACCTCGGAGTAATTCAGCATGCCTTCCATTATCGCCGTCGCGATCCCAAGCATGATGAGGTGGGACAGACCATCGCCTTGTGTGGTCTGTCGTGCTTCGCCGTGAAACAACCACTCTCTTACGATCTCTTAAGAATCGGAGCCAGGCCCGCCCGCCGCCCCGCACTCTTTCCAAAGCTTTTCCCAATTCCAAATCCCGGACCCCACTCCGTTCGGCAACGGGAATCCGAGCTGATGCGCCAGCATGCACACCTGGCCGCGATGATGCGCTTCATGAGAGAGCATGTAGCACAGCATTTCCACGCCCGCCGGCCAGGCCGTACCCCAGCCGTCTCTGCGAAACTCCTCGACGCGCCCCCCACCGAGCGCTTCGGCAAGCATCTCCCCGCAGCGAGCGGCGCTCTCAGCCAATCCTGCACGAGCCTCCTGCGGTGTGCAGTGCGCGCGATTGAGCTGTCGGGGAACCTCGAGGTGCGGGGCGGTAAGCCTCACCCACTTGGTCCGGACATTGTGCATGTGCGTGAAGATCGCCGCAATCGTGCGAACCTTGCCGGGCGGCTTGGCTCTCCAGGCGCCAGGGTCAAGCTGTTCGATCAGAATCTGGTTTATGCGATCGTTAACGGCGAACATCTGGACCGCGGTCCCGCCGAGTTGAGTGTGGACCTTCTCTTGACGCGTGGTCACGGCTCCCTGCACCTTGACCTATATTACGTCCGGAGCACGATCCGCCGGCTCGCCCGTCGACTCGGCGCCTCCAGCCTAATACCCGATATTCCGCGCCGCATCCGGCCCGATCCGGTCGCGTAACTGCTGCAGGTAGAGGCTGGCCGGCTCAACCATCTTTCCCGGTGAGTCGAAAATGCCATTCGGCGTACCGCCGCTTGTGACCGGCGTGCCAATACAGCCGATGCACCAGTTCAGCGCGCCGGGCGGCTGCTGCACCAGCAGAAAAGGTGAGCTCACGTTCCACGCCACTGCCCAGCCGACAGCCCACCCGTGACCGGATCCCGCCGTGCCGCGGTTGGAAAACGCCACGCCCGGCTTGCGCTCGGTCCCGCCCGTGAATTTGCCGCCATCCACCAGCAGACCCGTAGCCCAGCGTTGATGCGGCGCGACGCCGCCGTGATCGGCCGTGAAGTTCAGCACCACCAGCGGACCGGTCACCTCCGCCTGCGTGACCACCGGCCACGTGCCTTCGCCTTTCACGCTGCAGCGGTCCAGCAGAATCTGCGTTCCCTGCAGCGAAAAATCGGCCGGCGCGGCAGCCCCCGTGTGCGCCGCCGAGTGTGTGATGCGTACATTCGTCAACGTGAGTCGCTTGGCGCCCGCCCCGATCGCGATTCCATTCTGCGTCTCCTGAATCTCCAGATCGCGCGCCCATCCGTCCTCCACCGCATCCATGCGAAGGGCAGTATATTGGGGGTCAGTGATCGGGACGTCCTCGAACGGCGCCGCAATGCGCAGTCCTTCCACGCCAACCTCGGTGATGCGTCCCGGAAAGCTGTAGTGAACCAGCGACGCAGCCGTGAACTGGGAATCCAACGCGTCGCTCAGCGGAACGTCTAGTGTGATGCGATCTCCCTCCACCGAGTCCACCACCCGATCGGTGCGGATCACGTTGCCCGCGCCGATCCAGGTTTGCGGCTTGTCGTCGCGGACCAGCGTGTCCATCCCCATGAAGTGGATCCATTCCGTGGTCACCGGCCGCAGCACCAGCACGTGATCGCCAGAATGAAAGGCCGAAGCGCCGCTAACCCGAAAGCTACTCGCGCCCGCCGGCACATACGCATCGAGAATCGGTGCGCGAGCGCCTTCCTCGTGCCACGTGCCCGCACCCTGCGATTTCCAGGAAACGATGTGGTTTGCCCGTGAGCCGTATGACGGCGCCCTTCTCTCCGCGCAGCACCACTCCGCTGCGCGTGATGCATAAGGTCCCCGCGATCTCGTATGTGCCGGACGCCAGCACCACCGCGCCCGTCGCGTTATCCAGTGCCGCCTGGATCCGCGCCGTGTTATCGCCGGCCGCCGGGGTGAGCCGCTGCGCCACGGCGACTGACGGCAGTTTCACACCACCCGCACGATATCCAGCCGCCGAGAAATCCATGATGCTGTTTCCGCGCGCATCGTACCTGTAGTGCAGCCGATGGTCCGGTCCGCCGAAGGCCCACTCGCTAATCGCCTGCGCATGTAATGCGCACGCAGCGAGCATCCAAAAAATAACCTTCATAACCTAATTTTATCGTTGGCAGCCGCAATAGCGACCCAAATCAAGCCCCGTTTCACTGGGAAGTGTACATTATCCGTGGTGGGGCGGGCTTTAGCCTGCCAATCCGAGCGAAGCTCGGACTGCTTTTCGCGTCCGCCCCGGATTTCGGTCCGATAATAGGAATGTATGCGCCCGTCCAAAACGTGTCGCAAAGACATCTGTCTGTTTGTGCTCGTTTCTCTTCTGGTCCTGCCGCTGGGCCGCGGGTTCGAAGCCGGCCTGTCCTTTACTGGAGCCCTGGAGCGCGTAGGAGACCAATCCATCTCGATCAAACTGCCCGACCGCAGAGTTATTGACGCGATGCTTCCGAACACACCGGCCTTCGCCCCGCCGACTATCGCTGAGCAATACAAAATGGGCGACGAGGTGGAAATCCGTTGTAAGCCAATCCCCCAGGTTTGGGAAGCGGCTACCTCGAGGTTCCAGTCTCTGGAAGTCACCGCAATGCAGCTTGTGCGAAGGCCCTCGCCGGAGGAAGTCTTGAAGCTGCTCGAAGCGAAAACCCGTGAGGGAAAGAACCTGCTGGTACGCCCAAAGCCGCCCGTTTTCACCTCCGATCGGGCCGCCGTGCAGGGCGCTCCAGGCAGCAGGGAATTGGCACGCGCGCGGCTCATCAATTTGGAATACGCGGCGAATATGCCCAATTTCGTGGCCGACGAAATTGCGAAACGCTACCGGAGCACCGCACAATCGCCACAGTGGCGTCCTTACGATACGGTTGAAAGTGAAATCACTTTCCGCCAGCGCCGCGCGGTCCGGCAGCAAATCCGAAGGAATGGAAAGCCGTGGGACCAGCCCTTTGATGCGCTTCCCGGTTTTAAATGGTACGAAGGTTTCGCCACCGAAATCAGCCCGCTGTTCGATCCTCAGTGCCCCACCACGATCGAGTACCAGGGCCGTTCCAAGACCGGCGGACGGCAACTCCTCGAGTACCGGTTCAGTTCGCCGGTGGATGGATGCTTCCCCTTTCTCTATTTCGCCTACCAACGTTACAATCCCGCCAGAACCGGCCGCGTCTTTATCGAAGATTCGAGCGGTAGCGTAATTCAGGTAGACGACCAGGCCGGCGGGTTTCCAGAGGATTTCGAGTTTGCCGGAAGGCAGGAACACATGTTCTGGGATTACGTAAAGATTGGGGACAACTCCCACTTACTCCCCGTGCGCGCTAACTTCTTGGTTTCTTACTCCTCGGGTACCCGATACCGCGTGGAAGTCGAGTACAAAAATCACCGCCACTTTGAGGCGTCGACCAAAGTCACGTTCCACTAAGGAACTGTTCGGGTATGACGATGCCACCCACTCCCTCACGGTCGTAGCTCCGATACCCTATCAGAGCCGCGACCGTGAGGGAGCGGTGTCAGGCGCTTGAATGGATCATTTCCCGACAGTCCCTATGAAACGCTGAACAAGCGCGGCCGGCACCGATGGGCGGCTGCCTTGGTCTACTGGGTGGCAACAAACTTCTCGATCACGAATACAAAATGCTGCCGCGCCGGCGCTCCAGCAGGAGTCAGCGGAGAAAAGTCTATTGTTTTTGCGTCTTCCTCGGCTGCCTTACTGTTGGGGTCGGACGGCTGTAACGCATGTGCCTCGACCAGGTGCCCCGAGGGAGTCACTATTCCAAATACACAGACCGGATGGAGCGTCACAGCCGAGGCAAGTGGAATCTGTCCTTGCACGCGCGAAACTTTCATCGCCGATGTCATCGCGATAGCCGGTCCCTTCGCCTTCATCGCATCGGAGGGGGCAAAGAGCCCGGGATCGGGCTCGGAAATTCCACGCAGGCTCTCAACCGAGATCCTGGACACGATCCGGCCTGCTTCGGTTATCGTCACGCTGCGAGGAAGGACGCCACTGCCCAGGTGAGGCGCGTTCGTGTAGTCGAAAACGGCGTACCGCCCCGGTACCTCCGAATGTATCTGGAGCAATCCGGATTGCGGGTCGATACACTCCTCGGTTTCCTCCCAATCCCGCCCAGTCGTCGCGGTCACGGCCTTGCGGGAATGGGAAAGCAGGAGGCACGTCACCGCTACGTCACGAAAGGTAGCGCTAGACGTTCGGATCGACCCGCGATCGGCGTATGCCGGAGACTGCATTGGGTCGAATAAAACTCCACGCGCTTCGAGCAGGCGTAGAGGCACGGCGCTCGCGGTCCCGTCCTGGTAGATCTCACCGCGTGCCGCGATGCTGGTCGTGGTGTATCCGGAAGCGGTGGTAGCCGTCCAACGGTGTCCCAGCCCCGGGGCGAACAGGTCTTCCATTTCCCATTCGCCGTCATAGTTCGTTCTGCCAAGAGAGTCCACCGTGAATGTTACCTTGAGATCGTAGCCTTGGCCGGCGCTGCGCAAAGCGAAATTCTTTCGCGCGCGCCCAAGAAGTTGAAGGGCCGTGTCCCGGATTGCGGGCGTATTGGCAGTCTGGATTTGACCGGTCGCTAACTCCAAAGGATCACGCGGAACAGGCGCGATGTCTGGTCCAATGTGGGGCATAACTTGGCCGAAAGTCGTAAGAGGTAGCGATCCCCACACGAATATCCGCAACAACCCTCTCACCAGGTTGGAGCCACTCATAATGCACCTCGATTCGGAAGCCGTAAATACAAACTAGCCGGAAATCGGATCTTACCCGCCATCGCCGCCATCGCCACCGCCGTCGCCTCCTCCACCACCGTCACCGCCGTCTCCGCCATCGCCGCCGCCATCCCCACCGCCGCCACCGCCGTCGCCGTCACCAACGCCGCCGTCACCGTCACCAACGCCGCCGTCGCCGCCTCCGTCACCGGTAGCAATGCAGCCCTCGAAGATTCCACCCTGCAGCGGGAACATGACGTTTTCCTGAGTTGCGACACTTCCGGTGACCCAGGCCTGAATGGGAACGTCTCCCTGGCCGAGATTGGGGGGAACGATCAGGTTGACCTGATAAAGACCGGCGCTGGACAACCCCACGAAGAGCGGCGGTACGACCGTGTTGTTAATGTACAGCGTGAACGGTTCCGTAATGGGCGCGGAGCCTGAAAACATTTTCCCGGACGGGACGGCGGGATTCGTGGGACCGAACCCGACAGCGAAAAGCTCAACCAGGTCGCCGGGCTTCGCTCCGACAGTCTCATAGCCAAGGCAATTCCCGCCAGGGCCCAGAATGTCGTACGCGCCATTTCCGTAAAATCCGGAACCGTCCGACCGGACAATAATGGCAGACACATGCCTTCCCTCGACCAACTTGAAGGCCGGCGAATACGGGCTTAGTGTAACGGCCGACGTCGCCGCTCCGGCGGTTGTCGTTACGACAACGGACACTGGGCCCGCGGCTGTATCGTCGGGCGCCTGCAGATTGATCTGTCCGGGACTGACGAAGGAAAGATACGCGGGTTTCCCGTTGATGGTAACGCTCGTGCCGCCAAGAGTCGTAGGGAAATCGCCTGCCCAGACCGCCGTGCCAGCGGCAAGGTTGGTCCCATAGATCGATACCCAGGAGCCCGGCTGGATGATGTTGTTCGTACCGTACAAAGGAACAACGCCTCCCGTCGAAATCGTCGGTGCTGCCTGAGCTGCCTGGACAGCTTTCAGGCCTGCGAACTCCGCGAATAACGGGAAACTCCGCCCGGCCATCGCTAACTTGACGGATCTGATCAGGGGCTCATTCTGCGAGCGGGCCGCCCACACACTGGAATCCGGCGCCGCCGTAGAGCCGATTATACCCGCACCCAGACCCGGCACCGCGACGTTGGTTGCCAATGCCATAGCCGAGCCGGTGACCGCCGCGTAGTGCTGCCACCGGGACACACGCTTTTTGGTCACCTCATTCGGGGATGCAGAGCGAATAGCGGCAAGGTGAGCTTCCAAGCGATCTTTTCGCGGCGCGCCCATGAAACACCTCCCGAGACAACCGGTTCGCCCGGCATTAACGTTGGTCCCGACCCATCCTGATAATAGGTCTCCCACGTCAAAGCTGAAAATACTATAGATACGGGATATCGGGATTCGGAATCATCGTAGCCCGATAGGTGGGTACGGAATGTTACCGGTTCGCGTCACGGGTGAATGCGAAAAGCTCGTTCACATACGTTAAGGCGTAAAAATCGCCGGTAATGGCATTGTATTCAACCGCATTTGTAACGGCATCCGGAAGCTGATGCGTGCCTGTGATTACATCGGTGCCGGGGTCAATCTCGTAAACCATTCCGTTGCAGGCGCCGAAATAGATCCTTCCCTGAAGCAGCCGTGGGGGACCGAAAATCTTGGAGCCGGCGAAGATCTTCGTCTTCACGGCGCGGCGCTCCAGATCCAGAACGTAAAGATACTTATCGGTCGACCCCACATAGGCCTTGTCCCCCGCAACCAGCGGTACGGTATAGATCGTGTTGTCCGTCCGAACCGACCACACCTCCTTTCCCGTCTCGACATCGATGATATAGATCCACCCGTCCGCGCAACCCGTGACCAGACGCCCGCGCTTGCTGTCAAATGCGGGAGCGTGACGGATCGAGCCCTTCTCACCGCCTTCGGCCCTGGTTTCGAACCGCCATCGCATTACGCCGGTCCGCGCATCGAACAGGAACATCTCGTTATCGTTGCTGCCACACGCTACCACTTGACGCTCCAGCCAGTAGGCGGGAGAGGCATGCGTGTAGCGTTTGGTCATATGTTCCCAAACCTTCTCGCCGTTCTCCAGTTTCAGGGCGGCAATACTACCCCGCCTCCCTTCAACGGCGAATTCCAGCCCGATAAAGAGATAGCCCAATTCGGGAGCGAGCGCGGGAGATGAGCCTACCCAGTCCGCTCCGGTGAAGCGCCACACTTCCTCGCCGGTTGCGGCGTCGAGGCAATAAACGTTGCCGTCATAGCTCCCAAAATAAACTCTGCCGTCGTGAAGAGCCGGACTGGACCAGATATTCTTGTGCCCCCTGGCATGCACCGTGAAACTCCACGCAACCGATCCGTCACGAGCGTCGAGACACCAGAAAACTCCGCTGTCGCTGCCGAAGTAAACCCGCGCTCCGTCGGTTGCGGGAAAGGACTTCGGAACGCGGTGAAAGAAATTGGGGTCGGGCGAGGCGAAGCGCCACCGGTTGCGAAACGTCGCCATAGGCCGCGGATCCGCCTTTCTTGCCGGGAGGCCAAATTCCGAGAGGCGGAATGGCGCGATCACCGGTATGGCGTGTCTCGCCCGCCAAAGCCTGCCTTGCGGGCTTTCGTAATCGACCACCACGTAAGCGGCAGCAATCGTTTTGTTCTGCTGTTCCAGCACGACCCGCGCCTTTTCCATGCTGGCGCCCGAATTCAGGACATCGTCAACCAGCACGATTGGCGCGTCGGTCAGCGCTCCCTCGATCGAACTGCCCGTGCCGTAAGTCTTTCGCTCCTTGCGCAGGATAAAGCCATTTATGGGAGTTCCGCGCGCGAGCGATTTTATGAGGATCGCGGAAAGGAATGGAATCGCCGCAGCCTCCATCCCGCCGACCTGAAACGGCATGCGGCCCGCGAATTCCTGCCAGAACAGTTCGGCGGCAGCGTCCAGCGCTTTCGCATCCATAAATAATCGCCGCAAGTCGATGAGCCAGCCGTTGCTGTTTCCCTTCGGAGAAATCAGCCGCTGTTTTTCCGCGCGCAGAATCGCACCTGCGCGAATCGCCGCTGAAACGATGTCTCGTGGAATGGCCGCGGCCGGACCGGCGGGTGTGACAGGCTCAGCGGGAAGCAAAATCGGATTGACGGCCAGGTCGCTGTAATCCGCCGCTAGTAAGTCGAATATGTAATGAATGCGCCACTCGCCGGACTCGTTGCAGGATTCGTGATACTGCTTGTTGTCGAACCACCACAGCTCTCCCTCCCCCATGCGTACCTGTTCGCCGCCGCTCATTAGCACGCTTCCCGTAGAACTTTGGAGCACCAGGTGAAAGCGGTCGCGGAGAAAATAATACGACCCTTCGTCGATATGCCGCAGAACTCGCGAGTTGGGTTTGAGGCGCACGATCGTGGCGCGCGACAAACAACAGTTCATTTCCTGAGCGAACTCTGTCATGAAGGCCAGGGCTCTTGGAAAATTCTTGGATACGGAGGTGAGGCGGCTCTCCTGGTTTTCATTGACGGACAGATCGGGCCGGTGAACGGCGGACCTAAGGAAAATCGTATTGGTGTCACGCTGGACTCGAATTCTATCCTGGCGGCCTGTATCAATCAGCCAGGCCTCCTCCTGCGAGCGAACCTCCTCCAGCAAAGGAGCAACATCGATACCGGAACGGATGAGTTTGAAATATTTCATGACACGTTCCCGTTTCCCTGCGAATCCCATTTTACAAACATTTTTTTTCTTTTCTATTTCCCCTCAAGCACTTACAGCCCTCACCCCCGAAACCCGCTTTGCCAGCATGCTAAATCGGAGTCATGGCAACCCCAGCACAGATCAACGCCAATCGCGCCAATGCGCAGAAGTCCACCGGACCCCGCTCCGTCGAGGGCAAGTCCGCCTCCCGCTTCAACGCCCTGAAGCACGGCATCGACGCCGCCTCCATCGTTATCCCCGGCGAAGATCCCGCCGAGTACGAAGCCCTCGCCGCCGAGTACCGCCGCGACCTCCGCCCTCAATCGCCCTCCGAAATCTTTCACGTCGATACCATGCTCCGCGCCGATTGGCTGAAGCGCCGCCTCCAGCTCGTCGAGGCCGATCTCTACCGCACCCTCCTCGCCGAAATCCCCGGCTCCTCGCTCGCCGCCGCCCTTCTCTCCGATTCCCCCGCCGCCAAACTCCTCGCCCGCACCCAGCGCCAGATCGCCGCCTTCGAACGCACCTGGCACCGCGCCAACACAGAGCTAACCCGCGCCCGCTCCGAGAACGCAAAGGACATAGACGATTCCGGACAATCCTTCGACCGCTACCTCGACCACCTTTGCGAAAGGCCGCCCATTAGTGAATTGGCTTCGATCCTGTATCCGCCGGACTACGACTTTTCCGCGGACGCCGCCGGCACAATGACCGCCCCGAGCACCGACCAATCCGAGCTGCGACCGTAAGTACCCGTGAAATAATCCGGCCGTGTTTGCCGTGGTGGGGCGGGCTTCAGCCTGCCAATCCGAGCGCAGCTCGGACTGTTCTTTTCCGCGCCGCGCCTCATTGCGGCGGCCGCAGCGAAACCCAGGTCATCGCGATCCCCACGCAAACAATGAACGCCGCGCTCGCCACCGGCAGGTATCGCAGCGTCTTGCTGCGTCCCAGCGTCGCGCTGTCCGGCAGCCAGTGTTTCGCGTACAGCACCGCCAGTCCCACCGCTGAGAGCACCACCGCCAGGCCCGCGCTGAACGCCGCCAGCAGCGTCAGCCCCAACCCGATGCGTCCCAGCGATACCGATGTCAATAGCAGCACCAGCGCGGAAGGGCAGGGAACCAGCCCGCCGCTCGCGCCCAGCGCAATCAACCCGCCCACGCTGACCTCTTCCGGAACATGCGTGTGCACCCGGCCGTCCCCATGATGGTGCGCCAGTCCTGTGGTCGGTGCCGACGCGCTCCGTCCCACCGTTCGCCGGTAAAGCAGCATCGCGCCCACCCACACGATCGTCATGCCGGAAATCGCGCCCAGTATCGGCGTGATCGTCTCCGGCAGCACGAAGCGCGAGAGGTACAGCGTCACCAGTCCCAGCGCAAATACGCTGATCGTATGCGTGAACGTCACCATCAGTCCGAGAAATACCGCGTGCCGCGGAGTGCCGCGCGAGCCCACCAGGTACGCCGCCACCAGCGTTTTTCCGTGGCCCGGCGAGAGCGCGTGCACCGCGCCGAACGCGAACGCCGCCAGCATCCCCAGCAGCATCACGCTCCAGCCGATTTCGCCCTGGTGCAGCAAACGGGAAAGGTAATCGCTCTGAGCTACCATTACAATGGTTCTTTAACGATTATATGAAAAGAGTGATCACGGCTCAGGATGTGCCCGTCGGCGGCGAACTGCGCGTACCGGTGGGAACCATCGTCACGTCCTCGGCGCGTGAAGTGGCGGCGGGTCGCGGCGTCCGCATTCTCGAAGTGCCGGAGGATCAACTCTCCGCCCTCGCGCCCCCCGACCGCACCGTCGCCATCGGCTCCGATCACGGCGGCTATCGCCTGAAGGAAGCCCTCAAGCCCTTGCTCGAGAGCCTCGGCCTCGCCACCCGCGATGTCGGCGTCAGCGAAGAAAAGCCCGCCGACTATCCCGATATCGCCCACATGGTGGCCAAACTCGTCGCCTCCGGCACCGCCGCGCGCGGTGTCATTATCGATGGCGCTGGCATCGGTTCCTGCATGGCCGCCAACAAGGTTCCGGGCATTCGGGCGGCCCTGTGCTACGATAGAGCTTCCGCCAAAAATGGCCGCGAACACAATGATTCGAATGTGCTTACGCTCGGTGCGCGGCTCCTGACACAGACCCAGGCGGAAGACGTTTTACGTACCTGGCTCGAGACTCCGTTCGCCGGTGGGCGCCATCAGGCGCGGGTCCAGAAGATCATGGATATCGAGCAGCAATACGGCAGGAAGGGACCCTCGTGACGCATACCGAACTAGACACGCTCGTCGCCCAAATCGGAGAGGAACTGCTGGCGCGCGTCGGTCCGTCGGGCACCACTCCCAAAAAGGGCGAGGGACTCAACCTGCCCGATCAGGTGTGCCCCGGTTGTGTGCAGCGCTGCGTGCAAACCTGCGCCCGCAATACCAAAGAAATCATCGCCGCCGGCGCCTCGCGCGTCTCCGCCAGCGAGAAGCTGACTAAGATCGATCCCAACATTGCCGCCCTGATCGATCACACTATCCTCAAGCCCGAGGCTACGCGCAACGATGTCATCAAGATCTGCCGCGAAGCACGCGAGTACCGCTTCGCCAGCGTCTGCGTCAATCCCTACTGGGTGCCGCTCGTCAAGGCGGAACTTTCCGGTTCGCCGGTGAAGGTCTGCACCGTGGTCGGGTTCCCGCTGGGCGCTACCAGCACCGAAGCCAAGGTGGCCGAAACCGCCGCCGCCCTGCGCGCCGGAGCCCAGGAAATCGACATGGTGATCAATGTCGGCGCGCTCCGCTCCGGCGATACCGATGCCGTCAAAAGCGACATCCAGGCGGTTGTCCGCGTGGCCCACGAGGCCGCCGCCATCGTCAAAGTGATTCTCGAAACGGCCCTCCTCGACGACACCCAGAAAACCGTCGCCAGCAAGATCTGTAAAGCTGCTGGCGCGGATTTCGTCAAGACTTCGACTGGCTTTTCCACCGCCGGCGCCACCGCGCACGATATCGCGCTGATGCGCGCCGCGGTCGGCCCCAACATCGGCGTCAAAGCCAGTGGCGGCATTCGCACCCTGCAGGACGTCCAGGCCATGACCGCCGCCGGCGCCACCCGCATCGGCGCCAGCGCCAGCGTCAAGATTGTCGAGGCTACCGCTGCCTGATCGTAGTACCGTAGACAAAAGTACCGTAGACAAGGCCATGTTAGGCAGCACCCGCAAAGCCGCCGTCCGTTTCCGTGAGAGAAGCGAGCTGCTCGATTTTCTCCTCGAAGTTTCGTCCACCATCACCCTCACCCTGGAACTGGACCAGTTGCTGGCCAATGTCGCCGAGATCGTGCAGAAGGTGCTGCCCTACGATCTGTTCGCCATCCTTTTATATAGCGACCGGCGCCGCGATCTGCATATCCGCTACGCCGTCGGCCATCGCGACGACGTAGTCCGCAAGCTCTCCATCGCCGTCGGCGAAGGCATTACCGGCACCGCTGCCGCCAGCCGCGAACCCGTGTTGGTAAGCGACGTGCGCAACGACCCGCGCTACCTGAACACCGTGGACGCGGTGCGCACCGAACTCGCCGTCCCCATGACTGCCCGCGGCAAACTAGTCGGCGTGATCGACCTGCAATCCACCCGCGTCAACGCCTACAACGAATACGACCGCGCCCTCATGCGCCTCATCGCGGCGCGCGTTGCCACCGCCATCGATAACGCGCGCCTCTACCGCCGCGTGGAGCGCCAGAACCGCACGCTTAAGACCCTCGCCAATATCTCGCGCGAATTCTCCTCCATCCTCGACCTCAACGAGTTGCTCGGCAAAATCGCCAGCACCATGCGCGACCTGATGGACTACGACGCCTTCAGCATTCTCTCCGTCGATCACCAGGCCAAGGCTCTCAAGCACCTCTTCAGCATCCGCTACGATCAGCGCGTGAACATCGATAACGTTCCGCTGGGCAAGGGTCTCACCGGCGCCGCCGCCGAATCGCGCGACGTCGTGCGCGTCCACGATACCAACAAAGATCCGCGCTACATCGCCTCGCATCCCGATATCCGCTCCGAGGTCGCCGTGCCGTTGATCGTGCAGGATCGCGTCGTCGGCGTGATGGATCTCGAAAGCGATCGAGTCGGCTACTTCAGCGACGATCACGTGCGCACCCTCGCGCTTCTTGCGCCGCAGGTGGCCAGTTCCGTCGAAAACGCGCGCCTCTACGCCGAGCTCGCGCAGCGCGAACGCCGCATGGAGGAAGATCTCGAAGCGGCGCGCGAATTGCAGCGCATCCTTCTGCCCGACGCCGAACCGGAGATCGCCGGCCTCGAGGCCGCCGTCCGCCTGCGCCCCGCGCGCGAAATCTCCGGCGACATCTACGATATCTTCGAGCAGCGCGGCGGCCAGACCGTAATCGCCGTCGGCGATGTCAGCGGCAAAGGCGCCGCCGCGGCGCTTTACGGCGGATTGATGAGCGGCTTGTTGCGCACCCTGGCCCCGCGCCGTCCGCATCCGGCCGAGTTGATGCGCGCACTAAACGACGCACTCGTGGCCCGCCGCGTGGAAGCCCGCTACGTCACTCTCGGCCTGCTGCTCTGGGACGCCACCACGCGGAAAATCGTGATGGCCAACGCCGGAGCCATCCCGCCCATGATTTGCCGCGGCACCGAGATCCTCAAAATCCGCGTCGAAGGCGTCCCGCTCGGCCTGCTCGATGCCCGCGAATACGAAGAAGTGACCTTCCAGGCCGAGCCCGGCGACACCATCGTTCTCTACTCCGACGGCATCACCGATCACCTCAACGCCACCGGCACCGAGTTCGGCCGGGGACGCCTCGCGCAAATCGTCCGCGCGCATTGCAACGCCTCGGCCGACGGCCTGATTCTGGAAATCTTCAGAGAGTTGGACAAGTTCTCCACCGTAGCCTTCGACGATCAAAGCGTCTTCGTCATGAAAGTGAAATAACCGCCATACGTGGCGCACGCACTCCTGCGTAATGCCGCAAAGTTTTTGTTTCTGGAGGGAAGGGGCGTGAAAGTCACGATGGCGAACGGGCTTTTGACTCCTTGGCCTGAACGGCCAGAGCGGTGCGCGAGACACGCTCCAGACGAGTGAGCAGCGACTTCAGCCTACGGTATTCCTTCGAGGCCGTCCGGTAGAGTGGGCCGGCCTCCGGGGTGAGCTTTACATTGACGGTCTTGCCCTGAGCTTTGTAGGTCCATTCCCAGTAGGGCCCGTGACGCCTGGAATCGTCTTTGTGACAAGCGCAATTGGGCTGACCGCATTTCATCCTTCTTTCTAGAACCGTTCCCTTGCAGAAATAGGACAACTCCTGGAGTTGCTGGCGAAGTTGGGCGAAGCGCTGCGTTTGGCGATCCGCTGGGGAGGACGATGTCTTCGCTTTGGACATGAAACTTCTCGCAAGACTCTCCGTCCTACGGTAATAATACTGTAGGACAATGTCAAGCTCTTGCCTACACCCTTCCGACCCACAGCTTTGGAACGCCGGCGCGCTCTCCCTGTACCAGCGGCTGCTACCCGCTTCCTTTTGGGATCACCTCTGTCGCCAGAACGATTTGCACCAAAATAATCGCGTCTACACTCTGGCTGTAGTCGTGTGGCTCATGATCTCCCAGTGGGTTCAGGGCCATACACCCCTGGATCGGGCGGTCTCCGAATTACTCCATGGCTTACCCGCCAGTTTTTGGCCTAATCCCTGTAAACGACTTCTCGACTGTCAGAACAACCAAGCTTCCCTGTCCGGCAATACCGCAGCCTATAATACGGCCAGGCAACAGTTGCCGTCTGTCGTAGTGGAATCCTGCTGTGATCACATCTTTCAACAGTTAACGGCCGAAACCCGCGGCTACTTGCCGTCGCTGGATCGGCCTGCCTTTATCTTCGATGGCACCTCGGTCGAATTGCCTCCTACCGAAGCTTTGCGTCGCGCCTACCCCCCAGGATCGAATCAACACAACTCTTCGCATTGGCCCTTGCTGCGCATGTTGGTGGCACACGATCTGCAAACCGGGCTCGCTCTACGCCCTCAATGGGGACCACTGAATGGCCCGCAGGCGGTCAGTGAACAGCAATTATTGGAAGCTGCCATTGAGCGACTGCCGGAGGCGTCCCTGGTGATGGGCGACTCCAATTTCGGGGTTCTTTTCTGTGGCCTATGCAGCCCAACAACGAGGACACGCGGTGCTGCTGCGCTTGACTGCACAACGCGCGATTCCCTTGGCAGGCCGACCGTTGCAGGATGGTATAGATCTACCCATCACCTGGAAACCTAGTCGATGGGACCGTAGCCGTCATCCCCATCTGCCCCAAAATGCCTGCGTGCATGGACGCCTGCTGGTCTGCCTGGTGCAACCTTCCAACGGCCCCACGCCATTCTTACTGGCTCTATTCACCTCATGGAATGCCACCCCCACGCAGATTCTGGAGGTTTACGGACAGCGTTGGGGAGTCGAGACCGACCTGCGCACCTTGAAGGGTACTCTACACTTAGAGCAACTCCGCTGCACTACCCCAGAGATGGTGGCCAAGGAACTCGACCTGGCCATGGCTGCGTACAACCTCATCCGCGCCGTCATCTACCTCGCCGCCCAACAGGCGGGCCTGCCGCCACGCAGCTTTAGTTTTAGCCGCGTGTGCCACCTGATACAGGCCTTTGCTCCGCTCCTTGCCGCCGCCCAAACCCCGGAGGAATGCCAAGCCATCACGGATCGACTCCTGCATTATGTCCGCCAAGCCAGACTACCTAAACGCACTCGAAAACGCCCATCCTACCCGCGTGCGGTCTGGCCAAAACCGCAATCCTATCCTCGGCGCAAGGAGTAATTCATGGACGCCCTACTTCAAAAACTTTGCGGCATTACGCACTCCTGCGTGCCGCGTCGACACTCGTGTCGACGCCTGCTTCCGCCACTCACATCCGCTCAACAAATTTCCGCCACGTCGCCATCGAGCGTTTCAAATTCTCTTCGGTATCGCCCGGCACCAGATAGCACTGCAGCCCGATCGGCCCCTTATATCCCGCCGCCACCAGCTTCTTCAAGAATCCGAAGACATCGAACGCGCCGCGGTCGAGCGGCAGAATCAGCCTGTCCCAGCCGCCTTCGTGCTCCGCCCCATTGATGCTCACCATCTCCAGATACGGCATCGCCTCCCTCAGGCGTTGATCCAAATTAGCCTCGTCCTTCACCGCCAAAAAATGAGTGAGATTGAACGTGATTCCGACATTCGGCCGGTCCGCCAGTCTTGCGTATGCGCAGCGCGTCTTCGATACGTCCCACATAAAAGCCCATGTGCGGATAAAGCACCACGCGCAAGCCCGATTCCGCCGCCATGTCCGCCACTTCCCGCACCATGCGGATCGCGCGCTCCTCGCCATCGGGCGCAGTCCCCTGCACCGTCAGCCAGATCACCGCGCCGTGACCTTTCAACTGCCGGATCGCCTCCGGCAGCGCCGCATCGTAGCTCGGCTTCTCGCCATCCACGCGGACCGCCACGTAGATGCTGAACATCTTGAGCCCGCGGCTCTCCAGCGCCTGCAGCATTTCCGGAATCCGCAAGGCGCCGGTGTAGCCCAACCCGGCGTATCCGGTCCGCTTCACCAGTTCCGCCTGCTCCTCCAGCGGCACCTTCTGATCGCGTCCCGTGCCGTTGTCGAAAACGAAGAAGGGGTTGGTCAGCTTCTGTGCGTGTGCCACTGGCATCAGCACTGCCAGTCCCAATGCGAGCCCCAGTAGTTTCATAGGCTTGTTGTACCACCCCGCGCGTGTGGCTGAGCATCCGGGCTATCACTCGTGATAGGATATGGCCAATTGGAGGGCGAAAGATGCCACCGTGTTCCCGACGTAATTTCTTGAAGACCGGACTCGCCGCGGGTATATTGGCGGGCACCGGAAGGCTGCCCTTGCGGGCGGCGCGCGGCACAGCTACCGACTGGGTGACGCTCGGGAAATCCGGCGTCAAGGTAACCCGTCTCGCGTTCGGCACCGGGACCTTCAGTGGGCGCGTACAGCGCGAACTGGGGCAGGAACAGTTCACCAGCCTCGTGCGCTACGCCTATGACCGCGGCATCCGCTTCTTCGAAACCGCCGAGTCTTACGGCGAGATGCACAAGATGCTGGGCATCGCGCTCAAGGGTGTTCCGCGCGATTCCTACCGCCTCATGTCCAAGGTCACCACGCGCCCGGACGTGAATCCGCAGGAGAAGATCGACGAATTGCGCAAACTGGCGAATACCGATTATTTCGACGTCATGCTCTTGCACTATCAGCACGTCGCCACTTGGCCCACCGATACCGTGCGCTGGCAGGACGGAGTTCACGAAGCCAAGGTGAAGAAGGCGGTAGTCGGTTACGGCGCCTCGGTGCACGGTTTGCCGGCCCTGCGCCAGTTCCCGGGCAACAAGTGGCTCGAAATCGCCATGATCCGCATGAACCACAACGGCACCAAGATGGACGCGGAGGACTTCAACACCGGCGGCCCCGGAAACGTCAGCGAGGTCGTCACCCACCTGAAGCAGGTCCACACCGAAGGCATGGGCGTAATCAGCATGAAACTGATCGGCGAAGGCGCCTTCACCAACCGGCAGGACCGTCAGGCGGCCATGCGCTTCGCCTTCAATAACGCAGGCGTCGATAGCGTAACCGTCGGCTTCAAGAACAAGGCCGAAGTCGACGAGGCAATCGAGAATTTGAACCTGGCCTTGGCCTAGCCGCCCGGCCTATTCCTTGGGCCCGATGCCCAGGGTTTTCATTTTGCGGTACAGGTTGCTCCGCTCCAGGCCGAGCAGTTCCGCTGTGCGCGTTACATTCCCGCTGGTCTCTTCCAGCTTCTTTAGTATGTAGTCGCGTTCCGCCGCCTCCCGCACCTCTTGCAGGCTGCCGAAGCGATCCAGCGGACGGTCGGGCTGCTTGCGCGTCATCTGTAGCGGAATGTGGCGCGCGTCCACCCGCACCTGCGGATTCAGAATCACGATCCGCTCGATCAGGTTCTTCAACTCGCGCACGTTGCCTGGCCAGTGATACTCGGTCAACACGCGGTAGGCCTCCGGCGTGAGTTCCTTGGGCTTGCGCCCGTAAGCCGTCGTGAACTCGCGTAGAAAGTGGTCGGCCAGTTGGGCGATATCCTCGCGCCGGTCGCGCAGCGGAGGCACGAAGAACGGAATCACATTCAGCCGGTAGAAAAGGTCCTCGCGAAAATTGCCGTGTTCGATCTCCTCTTCCAGGTTTTTATTGGTCGCGGCCACCACGCGCACGTCCACCTGGACGAATTCCGCCGCGCCCACCGGCTCGAAGCGCTGCTCGTCGAGCGAACGCAGCACTTTGGACTGCGTGCGCAGGCTCATGTCCCCAACCTCGTCCAGGAACAGTGTGCCGCCGTCCGCCTTCTGGAACTTCCCGACCTTGTCCTCCACGGCGCTCGTCAAGCTCCCCTTGATGTGGCCGAACATCTCGCTCTCGATCAGCTCCTCGGGAATCGCCGCGCAGTTGACCTCCACGAACGGTTCCGCCGCGCGCGGGCTCATCGCATGCAGTGCGCGCGCCACCAGTTCCTTGCCGGCGCCGCTCTCGCCATAAATCAGGACGCGCCCGTTGGTCCCGGCCATCAGGCCGAGCTGCTGGCGTAGAGCCTTAATCGGCACGCTCTCTCCGATGATCCGCCACCGTGCCCCGGTATCTTCTTTAAGCCGGCTGTTCTCCAGCTCCAGCTTGCGGTGCGCCAGGCCGTTCTTGGTGACCACCGTGACTTTTCCAATGGAGAGCGGCTTTTCCAGAAAATCGTATGCGCCTAGTTTGGTCGCCTTCACCGCCGTCTCAATCGAGCCGTGCCCGCTGATCACTACCACCACCGGCCGCTCGTCGAACGGGATCTCCTGTATCCGTGCCAGCACCTCCATTCCGTCCATGCCGGGCAGCCAGATGTCCAACAGCACCAATTCGAAACTGCCGCCGGGCAGCGCATCCAGGCACGCCTCGCCGCTCTCCGCGGTCTCCACCGCGTAGCCTTCGTCTTCCAGGACTCCGCTCAAAGACTGCCGGATCCCCGGCTCGTCATCCACTACCAGAACCCGCCTCGGCTTCATATTTTCACCGCGGAAGTCTTCAGGTCCGCATCTCCGGCCGCCAGGGTCGCCGGCGTTTCGTTCTCCAACAGGGCGTGCAACTCCACCGTGAAGCGCGCTCCCACCGGCTGGTTGTCCTCCACCCGTATGGTCCCGTTGTGCTCGGCCACAATGTGGTTGACTATCGCCAGCCCGAGTCCCGTTCCGCGATTCTTCGTCGAAAAATATGGCAGGAAAAGTTTCTCCTTATCGTCGCTGCTCACGCCCGCGCCCGAATCGGCCACCACAACTTCCACCGTATCGGCCACGCCGGGCTGCGTCGCGATGTACAACGTCTTCACCAGCGAATCCTGCATGGCCTCCGCAGCGTTGTCCACCAGATTCACTACCACCCGCTGGAACTGCTCTCGGTCCACGTTCACCGCGGGCAGATTCTGCGCGTAACTGGTGCGGATCGAAATGCCTTCCAGGCGGCCGTGAAACACCGCCAGCGCTTCTGCCACCACTTCATTCAGGTCGCAGCGTACCGGTTGCGCCGAAGGGAATCGCGCGAACTGCGAAAACTCGTCCACCAGCGTTTTCACCGATTCCACCGACTTCGTAATGGTAGCGGCGCATTCGTAAACAATCCGCGCGGTCCCCGGCGGCAGCTCCAGCCGGTCCAGTTGCAGCGCGATGCGCTCGGCGGACAGCGCGATCGGGGTCAACGGGTTCTTGATCTCATGCGCCACGCGGCGCGCCACCTCGTGCCAGGCCGCCGCCTTCTGCGCGCGCAGCAGTTCGCTCGTATCCTCCAACACCACCACGAAGCCCGACGTCAACTTCGATTCCAACGCCGAGACCGTCACCGCCAGGTGAATCTTGCGGCTGTCGGTGCGCAGCTCCAGTTGCCGCGACGCCACGCCCGTGCGCCGTGCGCGCTTCATCAGGTACTTGATTTCGGTGGTATCCTCGCGCGAGAACAGGTCTTCCAGCCGCGTCGCCTTGCCAGCCTGTTCCGCCGGGAAAATCTTGCCGAGCGCCTGATTGATATGTTGTATCGACCCGTCGGAGCCAATCGAGATCACGCCCGTCGGAATGCTCTCCAGAATCGCTTCCGTGAAGCGCCGCCGCCGGTCCAGTTCGATGCTGCTCGATTCCAGCGCCTCGGTCATCTGGTTAAATCCCGTCACCAGCAGCGCCAGCTCGTCCTCCGCCCGCACCGTCACGCGATGCTGCAGGTTGCCGCGCCGCACTTCGCCGGCCGCTTCCAGGATGGCCGCGATCGGCGTGCTGATCCGGTTAGCCAGAATGCGCGCCAGCCACGTGGCCACGAACAGCACGAACAGCGTGATCAACACCATCAGCATGCTGTATAGCGTGCGGTAGTTCTTGCGGTTGCTGTTGATCAGCGCCCAATCGTCGCTGAACTTCTTGATGGCCATCAGCTGCTGCCCCGTGTCCAGCGGAATCTGCGCCGCCCAGTTCGATGACGCCGTTCCGCGATGGAACGCGTACCACTGCCGTATGGCCGTCCTCCGCCCGTGCCGGGTACGGCCCCCAGGTTTCAAGCGGTGTGCCGGAAGGTGTCAGGATAGCAGCCGATTCCAGCCCCTGCTCCTCGGCGAATCGCTGCAGTGCTCCCGGCGTCGTGGGGCCGCCCGCCAAAATCTGGCCGGTCTCCGGTTGCGCCGCCAACAGCTCCGCCTGAACCCGCAGCCGGTTCTGGATTTCCAGATCCAGCGCGCGCGCCGCCATCTTGTACACTTCCACCTGGTTATCCACCGGGTTGGTGAACCACGCCTTGAGGTTGTAATTGAGCACCTCGTAGCTCCACAGCACCAGGAAGAAGACCGGCACGCAGCTCAACAGCATGGCGCCCACCACGAGTTTGGTGCGTATGCGCGAACCCAGCCGCCTGGCCTGCCTCGCTACGTAAAGTTTTATAAATTCGCGCGCCAGAATCCAACCCACCGTGACCATCAATATGAAGATCAGGGTGGAAACTGCCCAGAAAATGAACGTCTGTCCCGCGTTGGAAGGGCCGAAATTCCACAGACGGAAGGAGCCCTGCCACACTACCAGCACCACGCTGACGACAAGCAACACGCTGGCAAACCAGTAGAATAGGCGCTTTCGCATCGGTTATTTCGGGCCCACCTTCTGATTATACGTGCCTTGGTGGCGTGGACCCCGTATTCCGCGCGGGCTCCGCTTCTTCCAACTATTCTTTTCACGCATTGTGCCGATATTAAGAATCATGAAGACATTGTGTGGATTTCGTGTCGGCAGCCTGCTCGTGCCGTTGGCACTGGCGGTGTTTCTACTCAGTACGGGTTTGGCCCAAGAGGCTCCCAAAAAGGTAACCAAGGCCGAAGGCATGAACGCGGTGACGAGTAAGGTAGCTCCTGAATATCCGCCCATCGCCCGGCAATTGAAAATCGAAGGCGCGGTGGAATTGGAAGCGGTAGTGACCGAGGGCGGCGTAGTGGAGAAGGTGAACATTGTCAGCGGCAACCCGGTGTTGACGCGGCCGGCATCCGATGCGATCAAGAAGTGGAAATTTGCTCCGTTTACTAGCGATGGCAAGTCGGTCAAGGCACTGGTGCCCGTCAGTTTGAGTTTCAAACTGTAGTTCTGTATCTCGGGAGAAGAAGACGATGAGTTTAACCAAAAAACTGCTCGGCAGCTTTGGAGCCATGTTGGGGTTGGTGTTGCTGTTGGGCGCGGGCGGGCTGCTGATTACCCGCGATCTCAGCAGCGATCTCGAACGCGCGGCCAACGTCACGGCGCGACAACAATATCTGGCCGGCCAGGTGAGCGCGGACGCGGCGGAACTTGCCAGTCTGGAGCGGGGCACCGTGCTAGCCGCGATGTTGGTCGATGGCACGCACCAGGCGGCGTACCAACAGGCGTTCGGCGAGTATGCCGCCAGTCTGAGTAAGGCCCTGTCGGAACTCCGCAAGTTGGCCGATACAAACGAGGCAGCGACCCGCCTGCAAGGCCTCGAACAGGAGGCTGCGCTCGTGACGCAGGCGCACGACCAGCTTCGGCAGGCCCTGGCCAGCCAGCAGATGGATGCCGCCATGGTGATTTTCGCGCAAAAAGTGCAGCCGACTTTGGAGGAGATTGGGCGTCAGGCCGTATCGTTGGTGGAGCAGCAAACCCGCGACCTGGCGTCGGCATCTGCCGTCTCCTCCGCCAAATCCGCGCGCAGCACCATGGCGACGATCGTGCTTCTCCTGCTCGGCTTGGGTGTCGGAGTTGCTGTCCTATTACTGGTTCGTCACGCTGGCGCCGCATTAAAGGATCTGGCAGGGCGGATGAGCGACAGCGCGGAAAAAGTGTCCGGAGCAGCTTCCCTGGTTTCGAGTTCGAGCCAGTCGCTCGCCTCGGGGGCGTCCCAACAAGCTGCCTCGCTGGAAGAGACCTCGGCCTCTACCGAAGAGATCACGTCCATCACCCGCAAGAACGCCGATCACGCGTTGCAGGTGGCCGGCTTGATGCAGCAATCCGCCGATGGCGCCGTGGCCGTAAACCAGTCGCTCGACCGCATGGTGGAGCAGATGCGGGAAATCGGCAATTCGAGCAACAAGATCGCTCGTATCATCAAAGTTATCGACGAGATTGCCTTTCAGACCAACATTCTGGCGCTCAACGCAGCTGTAGAAGCAGCGCGCGCGGGCGAGGCGGGCCTCGGTTTTGCCGTAGTCGCCGACGAGGTTCGCAACCTGGCGCAGCGCTGCGCCCAAGCGGCGCGCGATACGGCGGGACTCATCGAAGATTCGATCGTGACGTCGCGCGATGGCAATGCGCGTCTCGATCAGATGGCGAGCAATGTACGCGGAATGACCGAGAGTGCCACTCAGGTAAAATCGCTGGTCGATGAAGTCAACATGGGCAGCCAGGAGCAGGCTCGCGGTATGGAGCAGATCTCACGAGCAATCACTCAGATGGAGCAGGTCACCCAGCGGACCGCCGCGAGCGCCGAGGAAAGCGCATCGGCTGGTACCGATCTCAATAGCCATGCCAACGAACTGCGCGTCCTGGTGCTCGAAATGCGCGACATGGTGGGATCGGAATAAAGAAGAACACCTGAGGAAAAAACGCGGAATGGGGGGCCGGGCGGAACCCGGCCCAGCCCGAATCCGATTACATCTTTACGCTATCTACTTTGATCGTGTCGCCGTCCATAGTGCCAGAGATAGTGACTTTATGGCCGGCGTGGGCAACGACTTTGTCCTGGTTGGAGATCTTGTACACCTTGCCGTCGCTCACGAAAACGGCCGGGGATCCGCCCTTGATGCATTTCGCTGCACAGGCAGCGTGGTCGTCACTCGCGCCGTGGTCGTCTTTCTTCCCCGCACATGCCGAATCCGCGATGTACCCCGTCCAATCGGCGGCCATCGCACTGATTGCACAAAACGCAAATACAGACAGTACTTTTTTCATATTGCTCCTCTGCGCTTAGAATTTTTCCCGGTCACGAATGACTATACTCCACACCACGTCCGCCCCGCAACTCCCCGTATATGATTAGAAAAATTACACTTGTAAACAACCAGCAGCTTCCGTGACGTGCCGTACTTCTCGGGCTCACTTAATAAAACAGGTATTTCCGCCACTGCGCTTCGCCGTTGCCCAGCATGCGCATCAGGTGTCGGCTGGTATGCAGGCTGAACGGCCGCGGCTGCCGCAACAGCTTCATGCCCGCTTCTTCCGGAGTCCGGCTGCCTTTGCGATTGTTGCAGAAGTGGCAACAGGCCACCAGGTTTTCCCACGCCGATTCGCCCGCGCGCGAACGCGGAATCACATGATCCAGGGTCAGTTCGCCGGACGGCATCGTGCGGTGGCAATACTGGCAGGTGTAGCGGTCGCGCATCAGAATATTCTTGCGTGACAGCGCCCGCGTCTGCCGCGGTATCCGGCGATATTCAAGCAGGCGGATCACGCTCGGCAGGCGTACTGAATTCCGCGCGGAGTGGATCGCGGTCACCGATACCTCTTCGGCCGACGCCACTCCCTTCAGCACCAGCACCAGCGCGCGCCGCGCCGCGCAGACATTGATCGGTTCGTAACTGGCGTTGAGCACCAGCACTGGTTTTTGCAGTCGTTCGCTCGGCATTCAGACCTTCCCCTTCACCATCGAATGATCCGCCGTGAGGCGCCAACCTTCCATTCGCCGGTCAACTCGCGCCACGGTCAAAAGTGCAACTCTCTTCGCTCCGGCTTGTTTCAGGGCCAGCGCGCACGAGGACGCGGTGGCGCCGGTGGTCATCACGTCGTCAATCAGCAGAATGCGCTTTCCCTGGACATTCCTTGAACGGAACGCCTTCGAAACATTCTGGCGGCGCGCGCTGTTGCTGAGACCCGCCTGGGTCGACGTCGGACGCAGCCGCCCTAACGCTTTGACCACCGGAATTCCGGTCCGCCGCGCTATGCCGCGTGCCAGCAGTTCCGCCTGATTGAAGCCCCGCTGTAGCCGGCGGCGCCAATATAGCGGCACCGGCACCGACGCGTCGAAAGCCTCGTCGCGTGGCAGCGCCTGCACCAGCAAACCACTGAGCGGCCGGGCCAGAGTTTTGACCTTCGCGTATTTATACAGGTGGATCAGTTCCCGCAGCACGCCTTCGTAGGCTCCGAAGGAATAAGCCGCGTCAAACCCGCGCAGGCCGCTGCGGCACAGGGCGCAACGTCGATCGGCATCCAGCGGGAACGAATTCTGAAACGGCGTCCGGCAACTGGCGCAGAAGAACTCGGCGCTAAGCGGTTCCAGCGTTTCAATGCATCCGCGGCAGACCGGGTAGCGCGCCACTTCACGCAGCGTGTCGCCGCAAACGCGGCACGAGTCGGGGAAGAAAAGGGAAAAAAGGGCGTGAGAGGTTGAACGGACTGCTGAAGTGCCTACAATCGCGACTGCGGCTCGTCTGCTACTCGAGAAGATCCACCTCCGCTAAATTTCCATTCTAGCCGAATCGGCGGCGGATGGGAAATCGCTCCCGCCTGAAACAACCCGTAAACTTTTTGATTTTAGAGGTTCGCCCGCCAGTTGACAGGTTGTTCTCCTTTGCCGCGGAGTACAATACTCTGCAAGACCGTCTTATGTCAGGTGCCCGGCGCATCCTCACTCTCACAGCTGCGTTTGTCGCGGTGTTGCCCATCTCCTTCCTCGGGCAGGTGAAGACCGAGCCTCGTCCGAAATTAGGCATACCCCCGGCGGAACCCAAAAGCGCTTCCAGGCTCCGCATAGATACCAATCTGGTGCTCGTGCCGGTCTCCGTCTGCGATCCCCAAAACCGTCCCGTCACCGGTCTTGAAAAGGAACACTTCCGCGTGCTCGACGACCATGTGGAGCAGACCATCACGCACTTTTCGATGGACGACGAACCGGTCGCTGTCGGACTTGTCTTCGACATCAGCGGCGGCATAGGACCGAAACTCCAAAAATCGCGTCAGGCCGCGGCCGAATTCTTCCGTACATCCAACGTCGAAGACGAGTTTTTTCTGGTGGAGTTCAACGACCAACCCAAGCTCGTTGTCCCGCTTACGCGCAACGTCGAGGAGATCCAGAATCAACTCACGTGGGCCCAGTCCAAGGGACGTACAGCCTTGCTCGATGCGGTTTTTCTGGCGATGAATGAAATGAAGAAGTCGAAGAAAAACCGCAAAGCTCAGTTCTCATCATCTCCGACGGAGGCGACAACAGCAGCCGCTACTCGGAGACCGAAGTCAAGAACC
>CAWDWK010000022.1:0-756159 GCA_963805775.1 uncultured Solibacteraceae bacterium
GACGCGCGCGGAATGGGCAGAGTTCATCGACCTGTTTCGAAAGTACCCCGAAGTGCGGGCGCGCACCTCGTTCGTGCCGGGCAACCACGACGTGAACATCGTCGACCGCAATAATCCGGGACGATTCGATTTGCCCGGCAGCACGAGTCAAGCGCTACGCAAGCTACGCGTGGTGCTTGCGCTGGACGCGCTGCAGGGCAGCCGCGCACACGTCGTGGACCGCGAGTCCGGCGCGCTGGGACCATCGCTTGCGGACTATCTGCGGGAGGACGGACGCGCGGAACGCCTGCGTGCGCTGGCGCAGGGCGGTACTGTGCGTGGACGTCGGGAAGTGTCGAAGGTCTGGGACGCGATCTTCCCGCTGGTGGAACCTCCGGCCTCAGACGAGGCGTACGGACTAATCCTTCTCAATTCGAATGCACGCAGCCACTTCTCGCTCACGAACGCGATCGGCGTGGTCAATCCATCGCAGCTGAAAGCGCTCAAGTTGGTGCTCGAAGTTCGCCGCATAGCGCGTGGATGATCTTGCTCCATCATCAGGTGGTGGAGTATCCGGTGGCATCGATCAGCCTCACCGACCGAATCGGCCTCGCGCTGGTCAATGCGCCGGACGTTCTGGCAGCAATCGCACCGCATGCGTCGCGATGCCTGGTACTCCACGGCCACCGGCACAGGGACTGGATCGGAATTGCCAGGATGTGGTCTTGTGCTCCGCGCCGTCCGTGACCATGGGCTCCCAAGGGGAAGGAATTTATCGTGGGAGTTTCCACATTCACGAATTCGTCATCGGTGCGGGCGGAGGCATTCGACTCTCCGCAACCGAGCGCGTCAGGGTATCGTAGCCGTGACTGCACGGTTTCCGGCTTCACTTCGAAAAATAAAAAGACGGCCCAGATAGAACGAGCATCTCGTTTCTCAGGGGTGGAGAATCCCCGAACTAACCTGCTCGAAAGATTTTTGAAGTAAGGAGATGTTATGTGTGACTACTCTCTATGCGGAATTCCCAACCGGCTCGCTGTCGAAAGCGAGGAACTCGTCGTCCACAGGTTTTCGACTGGTTCGATGGGATTGGCATCGATGGCGGATCTGCGGGTGTGCGAACAGATCAAGAAGGCCATTCCGCGAAAGACGTTTTGGCAACAGGTGAAAGCCTTCTTTGAACAACCGAGCCAGGTTGCAACCCCTCCGGCGGTTTGCATCCCGCCCGGGGCCCGTCTCATCGTGAGGAACATCCCCACGGACTTGCAGCGACGGTTCCATGTCAGCCAGGAAGAGGCGGTGGTGTTCACGCAGATCAGCTCGGAATTCAACAGCTATCGCGATGCCATTCGCTTTCCCGGCGGGTGTGAGGTCCGCTTGCAGGATTTGCGGGAAGGGATGCCGGTGCAGGTGTTGTCGCTCGAAGGCGCGTCGGAATATACGCCTCCTGTGGAGACCGTAGAAAATCTGGCCTAGCCGGTCGAATGCAGTACGAGCGGGAACTCGAATTCGCCCGCCGTCTCGCCGTGGCGGCGGGCGCAAACGCAAAGGGCATTCGCGGCCGGTGGGTTCTCGCAGAGACCAAACCGGATACTTCGCCCGTCGCCATCGCCGACAGGGAGAACGAGCTCATTGTCCGCGAGGCGATCGAACGCGAGTTCCCTGAAAACGGCATCCTGGGCGAAGAAGGCTCCTCAAAAGCGGGGTGCGGCCGGCGTCGCTGGGTCGTGGACCCCATCGACGGCACGCGAGACTTCGTGCGGGGAAACCGGTTCTGGTGCGTATTGATCGCGCTGGAAGAAGGCAGCGAGCCGGTGGTGGGCGTCGCGCACTTTCCCATGCTCGATGAGACTTATTGGGCGGTCCGCGGCGGCGGGTCGTTTCTCAATGGCGAGCGGTTGCACGTCTCCACCATTGACTCCATCCATTCCTGCGTGTTCAGCCCCAACGGCCTGCATCTCATCGAGGCCGGCCCCTACCTGCCGCGAGTGATGGAATTCATGCAACAGTCATGGGCGGTTCGATCGTATGGCGGCCCGCTGGACGCCTGCCTGCTTGCCGCCGGCAAGGTGGAGATCTGGTTTGAACCCAAACTCGAGGTCTGGGACCTGGCCGCGATGAAGCCGATCATCGAAGAGGCCGGCGGGGACTTTTTCGCGCTGGATGGTTCGCGGCGCATCGACAGGTGCTCGGCGATTGGATGCGCGCCAGGCGTCTCAGCTCATGTGCGCGATGCGTTCGGCATCCCGCCGCCCTGAGATGACGGCGCAGCGTCACGCAGCCGATCGGTCAATTGGTAACGGTTCCGTCTGAGCCCCGGCGGGCTGGATGCGCTCGATCTTGAAACCGGTGAACCCCCACAATAGCGATATCAGTGGGGATGCGATATTGAAGATGCAAAACGGCAAATAGAGCAGGGTAGGCACGCCGAGTGTTGCGGCCATGAATGCGCCGCACGAGTTCCACGGCACGAGGGGCGATGTCACGGTTCCCGCATCGGCGCACGCGCGCGACAGGTTCTGCGCTTTCAGTCCCCGCTTCCGGAACTCCGCGCGAAACAGGCGCGCCGGCAGAACAATCGCGATGTATTGGTCGGCGGCGATGATGTTCAGCCCAATCGCCGTGGCGACCACCGTTGCAATCAAACGCCCAGTGGTTCTTGCACGCGCGAGCATCGGAAGCGTGAGTTTGGCGAGCAGATTGAATTCATCGAGCAGGGTGCCAAAGGTGACCGCGCCGATGATGATCCAGAGAGTTTTGAGCATGCTGGCCATGCCGCCGCGGGACAGCAACCGGTCCACCTCCGGAACGCCCGACTGCGAACGATACCCAGTCGCGAGGGCCATCCAGATACCTTTGATGTAGGCGAGAGGGGTGGAAAGAGCCGGATCGTTGACAAAGCGTAGGACAGTCTGCGGTTGTAATGCCGCCGCCATGACTCCGGCGAGCAGCGCGGACCCCATGACGGCAAGCGAGGCCGGCGCTCTGCGAAGCGAGAGTATCAGCAGAACGATCAGCGGGATCAGGTTCAGTGGCGTAATCCAAAAGATCTGATCCAGTTGAGCCAGGTCGACCGCTATGTGGGCTCCGCCGGTGACGCCCGTCTCCCGCACGCCGAGAATCGCAAAGACGACAAGCGCGACGATGAAGGCAGGCCCGGAAGTCCAGATCGCGGCGCGTATGTGGGTGTGAATGTCAACCTCCGCGAGCTGGGCGGCCAGGATGGTTGTCTCGGAAAGAGAGGATATTTTGTCGCCGACGTAGGCGCCGGAAATGATGGCTCCGGCGGTGATGGCCGGCGAGACACCGACCAGGGATGCGATTCCGACCAGCCCGACGCCAATCGTCCCGGCCGTTGTCCAGGAGCTTCCGGTGCCGAGCGATATCGCGCCACAGATGAGGGCCGTCGCGAGATAGAAATAGCTTGGCCGGAGTAACTGAATGCCGTAGAAGACCAGCGTTGGGATGGTACCGGACATGTTCCAGGCGCCAATCAGTGCACCTACTGCAAGCAAAATGAAAATCGGGCTGGCAAGGGACGAGAGCGCACTTTGCGACGACTTGACGATGGATTCCCAGGGATGGCCGTTCTTGAGAACGATGAAGGAGGTGACCATGACACTGAGAATCAACGCGACCTGCATCGGACCGTCGACAGCGGCGGACCCAAACAGAGAGACGGATCCCGCGATCAGCACGATAAGGGTAATTAGCGGAACGATCGCATCCGCATAGGACGGCTCTTTGATGTTGCGAGACTCGGTTGATTGGTCGGCCATAACTCGTCGCTCCCTATGGTTTCCTGACCGGCGGAGGAGTATGCGCGCCCGGCGTAGAGTTGGCTGCGACCCATTGCGCATCCGTCAGATTCCATCCTCCGCCAAGCGCCTTGTAGAGCTGGACAACCACCAGGCGGCGGTTAATCTCCGTCTGGGCGAGAGCAATCTGCGCCGGGTACAGCCGCTGCTGGGCTTCAAGTACTTCGTTGTAGTTGGAGAGCCCTTCCACATAGCGCATCCGCGCAAGGCGGACGGCCTCTTCGGACGATTGCACCCCGCGAATCAGATCTTCGCGGATGTTGTCGAATTTCTCCCGGGAAACGAGGGCGTCGGCAACATCCCGAAATGCACCCAATGCTGTTTGCAGGTACTGAGCTCTGGTTTCCTCCCAATAAGCGACTGCCCGGCGGTCTTGTGCCTTGATTGCACCGCCGCGGAAAATGGGACCCGAAACATTCGCGCCCAGGCTCCAGGCGTTGGTGTTACCGGATGAAAGATCGGCAAGCGGTGTACTTAATTTGCCGAAGAAAGTGGTGAGGCCAATTCTTGGAAAGTAATCCGACTTTGCCACGCCGATCCGGGCGTTGGCGTACCGTACCCGCTGTGCGGCGGAGAGCACATCCGGACGCCGCTCCAGGAGGGCGGACGGCAAGCCTGCCGGTATCGTGGGAGGAACGGTCTCCTGCAGGAGCTTGAGTTTGGTTTCGATCGCGCCGGGGTTCTTACCCATCAGCACGCTGATCTGATTTTCCTTCAAGGCGATCTGCCGTTCGAGATCCCGCGCGCTGGCGGCGGCCACCTCGAGATCGCCCGTGGCACGCGATGTCTGCAGAGCATTGCCAAGACCCTCCTGCAGACGATCGTTGAAGAGCTTCAGGGTCGCCGTGTAGGACTCCGTCGTCTGTCTCGCGATATCAAGCTCAAGCCGCAGCCCGAGGAGTTCGAAGTATGCTTGGGAGACATCGCTGGCTAGCGTGAGCATAACTCCGCGCCGGGCTTCCTCGGTGGCGAGGTACTGAGCACGGGCGCCTTCATTCGTGCGGCGGATGCGGCCCCAGAGGTCGGCCTCCCAGGTTGCGCTGGCAATGCCTAGAAGGAACCCCTGGGCGCCGGCTGAATTGGAGGCCGGACTATTGATGAACTGATTGTGGCCATAGGTAGTAACTGTCGAATAATTGATGGCCGGAAAGTATTCCGACCTGGCTAACGCCGCGACCTGACGCGCCTGTTCGACGCGTTCAATGGCTGCATCCAGGTCGTAATTGTTGGCGAGAGATGTCTTGATGAGTTCCTTTAAGGTCTCGTCTTTGAAGACCTCCCACCATGGCAGGTCCGCAAAGGAGGCCTGCTGAGCTGCTCCAGGAGCGCCCCTGAAAACTGCGGGCGTGTTTACAGCGGGCCGCTTGTAGTTCGGACCGACGGCACAACCCGGCAGAAGCACCAACAGGAGAAAAACGACAAGGGCTGGGAGAGAAGCAATCGGCTCCCAACCCTCTCGTTTCATCAGCGCGGAGGGGTCACTCTTGGGCAATCGCGGGCCTCTAAAAGTCGACGGCATCGCGGATCAGCGGACACGTCATACAATGCCCGCCTCCCCGGCCCCGTCCCAATTCAGCGCCGACGATCGTAATCACTTCTATCCCTTCTTTGCGAAGAAGAGTGTTGGTGTAAGTATTGCGGTCATACGCCACGACGACTCCCGGCGAGAGCGCGACAACGTTATTGCCACTGTCCCACTGCTGACGTTCCTTGGCGTAAGCATTTCCGCCGGTTTCAACTACCCGCAGTTTCCTGAGGCCAAGAGACTCCGCCACGACCTCGACGAACGGCTTGCTCTCGCGAGTCAATTCGAGTGCTGTCGGCTTCTTCCCCGGTCTCAAGGAAAATGTCGCGATGCGATCGACGATGTCGGGGAACAGCGTCACGACGTCCCGGTCGCAGAACGTGAAGACCGTATCCAGGTGCATCGCGGCTCTCAGCTTGGGCATCCCGGCGATAATGACGCGCTTCGCCGCATTCTTGGCAAACAGGGCCGCAGCTAGTTGTGTTATCGCCTGGCGGGACGTGCGTTCGCTCATACCGATCAGTACGTTGCCGTTACCGATGGGCATGACGTCGCCGCCTTCGAGCGTCGCGGAACGGTAGTTCTCCTCGGGATTGCCCCACCACACTTCAAATTGGGCGCGCGCAAAGCTGGGGTGGAATCTGTAGATCGCGGCCATCAGCAGTGTCTCTTCGCGCCGCACCGGCCAGTAGAGCGGATTGAGCGTGACACCGCCGTAGATCCAGCACGTCGTATCGCGCGTGTACAAAGTGTTGGGGAGAGGCGGAAGCAGGTACTCGGTAATTCCGGCCGCCTCCCTGGCCATCTTTAGAAACTCGTTGGAGTATTTGTCGGGGACGTCGATTGGCGAAAGGCCGCCGAGAAGATATTCGGCCAGCGATTTGGAATCGAGGCTGTCGAGGAAACTACGGATCTCTGAAACCAGTCCCAGGCCGACCTCGTTAGCCACAATCTGGTGGTCGAGGATCCACTTCCTGGCGGCTGGATTTTCCATGGTTTCCGCCAGCAGGTTGGGCATTTCGACCACTTCGACGCCGCGCTCGCGCATTTTAGTTATAAAGTCGAAGTGATCACGCTTGCCGTTGTTTACCCAAAGGACATCGTCGAACAGGAGTTCGTCGCAATTGCTCGGCGTGAGGCGGGTATGTGCCAGGCCGGGTGGACACACTAACACTTTTCGCAGCTTACCGACTTCAGAATGGACGCCATATCGTACAGGCTGCTCGGTCTTGGCCTTCTTATCAATCGAAGGCTCGGTCATAACGTTCGGCATTATAGATCTCCGTTTGTCTAGATAGAAATGGATCCGGATGCGAGCTTGATGATGGCCACCACCGCTGCCACAAGCGCGGCGGCAAACGCAATTCGTTCCCTGGGCGTGAAGACAAACTCGCGCTGTTCGCGGCGCGCAAGGAAGAACAGGACCGTCCCGGGCCCATAGATCACCGCGGAAAGCAGAAGGAACTTGAGCCCCGCCGCAATGAGCAGCCAGGCCGTATAGAGCAATGCGAGACCGGCGATAGTCAGATCGCGGCGGCGCTGACCGGGATCCGTCTCATAAGTGTCGCCGGCCCAGGTTAACTTCACGGCATATGCAGCAACCAAAAAGAACGGGATGAGAGTCATGGAACTTGTAAGTTCCAGGGCGAGCGTAAAAGCATAGCGCGCGAACAGCGTCAGGATAAGAAAGACCTGCACTACGATGTTGGTCAGCCACAGGGCGGCCGCGGGAACTTCGTTCCTGTTTTGACGAGCGAGCATCGATGGCATAGTCTCGTTCTCGGCCGCCGAAAACAGGACCTCCGCGGCAAGCAGCGTCCAGGAGAGATAGGCTCCCAGCACGGAAATGATGAGGCCCACGCTGACAAAAATCGCTCCCCAACGGCCTACAACAGCTTCCAGCACGCCCGCCATCGAGGGATTGCGCAGGGCCGCCAGATCGGGCCTCGGCATGACGGCATAGGAAAGCATCGTCACGAGCACAAGGATGCAGAGGACGCCGAGAAAGCCCAGGACCGTGGCAACACCGACGTCGCTGCGTCTCTTGGCGTAGCGCGAATATACGCTGGCGCCCTCAATTCCCAGGAAAACGAACACGGTCACCAGCATCGTGCCGCGGACCTGGCCGAAGAGTCCTCCGAGATCGTGTCCAGCGCCGCCCCAAAAATTCGCACGGAAGATGTCCGTCTTGAAATTGAACGCCAGGATGATAAGGAAGATCAGGATGGGTATGAGTTTGGCGACCGTCGCAATGGTGTTCAATACGGCAGCTTGTTTAATCCCGCGCAGAATCATGAAGTGGAAGGTCCAGAGGATAACGGAGGAGATGGCGACGGCTTGAATGGTATTTCCGTCCCCGAAGATTGGAAAGAACGCGCCAAGGGTCGATTTGATCAGCACGAAATAGGACACGTTGCCGATGCAGCTTCCCGCCCAGTATCCGAGCGCGGACAGGAAGCCCCAATAGTTGCCGAACCCGGCTTTCGCATAGGCATAGACACCGGCGTCGAGATCGGGTTTCCGTTGTGCCAGCGTCTGGAAAACCAGGGCCAGCATCAGCATGCCGACACCCGCGATGGCCCAGGCGATCAGTGCCCCGAATACGCCAGTCACCCGGCCGAACGTTTGCGGCAGCGAAAAGATCCCGGCGCCCACCATTGATCCCACGACCATGGCGGTCAAGACCGGAAGGGAGAACTTTTGTGTCGCCGATGAGGTCATATTATTTCCCTTTGAAATAAGGCCTGCCTGTCGCAGGCGAACCTATCGCAGATGAGATCGCCGTACGATTCTCGTGGCCTACACACCATCACGATGCAGACGGTTTCTAGAGCGATCCAGTCTTTCTGCGGATCTAGGCTATCTCCGGGGATGTAACAGGTTCTTCACGGACGCGAAAGAAGATGGAATACAAAACCGGCACAACGATCATTGTCAACACGCAGGCAAAGGCCAGGCCAAACATGATGGTCGCCGCCATCGCCACGAAAAAGGGGTCCTGCAGGAGCGGAATCATCCCGAGCACGGTGGTCACCGCGACCAGAAGCACCGGCCGCAACCGGCTGACGCCGGCATCGAGAAGCGCGCTGTAGGGCGCCTTTCCCTCGTCGAGTTGTGTATAAACTTCGTCTACTAATACGATCGAGTTTTTGATCTGCTCGCCGGCCAAAGCGATCACTCCAAGCAAAGCCATAAATCCGAACGGTTGATTTGTGATCAAAAGCCCCGCCGTCACGCCGATGATCGCCAGAGGCACGGCCAGGCAAACTACCAGCGTGGAGCGGATCGAATTGAACAGACACACCACGATGAACACCATCAGGATGAGCGCTCCCGGAAGCGGCTTGGCCAGTGCGGCGCGAGCCTCTTGCGAATCCTCGTACTCACCACCCCATTCGCGCGAGTAACCCGCGGGTAACCTGATCTGCTCGATTTCCTTCCGCACGCGGTTGAACAAGTGGCTGGGCAGGCCGGAGCGCGGGTCGGCATGAACGGTGATGGTAGGATTGCGATTGCGGCGCATCACCACGGGGTCTTCAAAGTCGACCTCGACGCCGGACACGACCTGGCTCAAGGGGATCATTTTCTTCGCGGCCGGGCTCCAGATCTGCATGCTCGGGATCTTGCCTGCGTCGTTCCGTTCGGCCACAGGCGGACGGGCAACGATCGGCAGCAGTCTTGCCTCCTGCGGATAGACTCCGGTCCCCGCACTGCCGGGCTCGCGGTAGAAGCCGACCGCGCGTCCTTCCAGGCTGGTTTGCAGAGCCTCGGCCACATTGAGGCGAGTGATGCCGTTGCGGCGCGCCTGAAGTTCGAAGAGGTCGGGGCGGATCACCTTCTCAGGCTCGCGCCAGTCGTTGCGCACGCCGATGGCCCCCCCGTCGGCTTCGAAGATCTTCTGCGCCTCTCCCGCCAGTTCGCGCAGCGTCCCATGGTCCGGACCGTTGAAGCGGACCTGAACGCGACCGCCGCTGCCGGGACCCAACAGGAACTTCTTAGCGACGGTGTTGGCGTTGGGGTAGTTATTGTCCTGGTACTTCTGGATGCCGGCAATCAGCCCGTCAATCCTCTTATCGTCGTCCACCTGAACCAGAAACTGAACGTATGCCGGGTTCTGCCTTTCCGGCGTGTATACAAGCAAAAACCGCAGGCCGCCGCCGCCGATGAATGACGAAATGTGGGTGACTCCCGGCTGAGCCTGGATGAAACGCTCCACGGCTTTGGCGTACGCTTCTGAATCGCGCAGACCGGTGCCGGCCGGCAAAAAGGAATCCACCATAAACTGCGGCCGGGTAGCGGGTGGGAAAAAACTCTGGTCGAGGGTACGGAAGCCGTAAAGCGCCGCGACGAAGAGCACAAGTGTCGCTGCCAGCACGAACCAGCGGAAGCGAAGTGCGGTAACCAGGAAGCGCCGGTAAGTGCGGAACAGGACGCCCGCATACGGATCCCTTTCGGCTTCCGAAGCATTCGGCTTGAACATGAGGTAGCCCAGCAGCGGAGTGAACGTGATCGCGGCCACCCAGCTCAGCGCCAGCGAAATGAAGATCACCCAAAAGAGGGAATTGCAATACTCGCCGGTTCGATCCTCCGACAGTCCAATCGCCGCAAAGGCGACCACCGCGATGGATGTGGCTCCAAAGAGCGGCCACTGATTCTGCGAGATCACATCGCGAATCACGTGGATCTTGTCCTCGCCGGATTGGATTCGAACCTGAATTCCTTCGGTAACGACGATCGCATTGTCGGTGAGCATGCACAGGGCGATGATGAGGGCGCCGAGGGAAATACGCTCCATCAGGAGGCTGCCTTCGAGATACATCACCAGGAACGTCCCCATGATGGTGAGGAAGAGGATGCAGCCGATAATGAACCCGGCCCTGCGGCCCATCGCGAACAGAAGCACGACGAAGACGATGGTGACCGCCTTGCCCAGATTGAACATGAAGGCGTTGGTGGCCTTGGTGACGGCCGTAGGCTGGAAGTTGATGTCGCCGATCTCGATTCCAACCGGTTGGTCGCGCTTCAATTCTTCGAGCTTGCGCCGGACGCCATTGCCCATCGTCACGACGTTGCCGCCTTGCACCGTGGAGATACCGATGCCTATGGCCGGCTGGCCGTCGAAGCGGAGCAGGCGGCGCGGCGGATCTTCGTAACTGCGATCGATGGTCGCGACATCCTGGAGGGTGAGTTGGCGGCCCGAACTATCCGAGCCGATCACCAGCCCGAGCATATCTTCGGCCGAATCGAAAGCGCCTGTCGGATCGACGGCGATATGTTCATCTCCCACGCGAACGCGTCCGCCATCCGCAGCGACGTTCTTCGCCTGAAGCAGGCTGTAGATTTGCTCCTCGTTGATACCAAGCTGCGCCAGGCGCTGCCGCGAAATCTCAAGGAAAACGACCTCCTGCTGTTCGCTGAATAAATCCACCTTCTTGACGTCCCGCACCAGCAGCAGTTGGCGGCGCAGGAATTCCGCGTAACGGCGAAGCTCGGGCTGCGTGAACCCCTTACCCGTGATGGCGAGGAAGACGCCGTAAACGTCGCCGAAATCGTCGACCACCAGCGACTTGCCCCGCACCGAAGGCGGCAGTTGCGATTGCACGTCGTCGATTTTGCGGCGAAGTTCGTCCCAGACCTGGGGGATTCTGTTTTTGTTAAATCGATCCTGGATGACAGCCGTGACCACCGATCGTCCGCGTGTGGATTCCGACTCGACGCGTTTGAGCTGGCCCAGTTGCTGGCAGGCGCTCTCGATCGGGTTGGTGACCTCCCTGGCCACCTCCTCGGGACCGGCCCCAGGGTAAGGAGTGATGATCAACGCTTCCTTGATGGTGAACTCCGGGTCCTCCAGGCGGCCCAGCTTGTGATAGGCCACGACCCCACCCAGCAGGACGAGGAACATCAGCACGAAAACTACCCGGTTCTTGCGAACCGAGAGTTCGCCCACGTTCATCGTTGGACGCCCCCGAGCGCGTCGCCCAGATCGCGAACCTTCATGCCTTCGCTCAGGAACGGCGCGCCAGCCACCACGATGCGGTCGCCCGGCCGCAACCCGTCAACGATTTCGATCTGGCCGCCCGCAGCCGCTCCCATCTTCACCAGGCGGCGGCTGACCATCTGATTCGGCCCGATGACCCACGCCACCTGGTCCCCCGTGTCTTCCTTGTAAACGGCCGAGATGGGAACCAGGATCCGTCTGCCCAGTGCGGCAGGCCGCCGGTAGGTAGCCACCACCGTGGCTGTCATGCCGGGCAGCACTAAGATATTGCGAGGGGCCTTCATGGCAACGCGGACCTGGAATGTTTGTGTCGTCGGGTCCGCAACCTGCGCGACTTCCTTGATGCGTACCGGAAACTGCTGGCCGGGCGCCGTGGTAAACTCCGCGACCATCCGCGCGATGGCTGCCGAGCGAATGTCGGCGGCCATGGCCGATTCCGGCACGTCCGCGACGATATCGATTTCGCCCACGTTCTGAAATGTAACAACAGGCTTGTTTGCGACGATGGTCTGATTTTCTTCGACGAAGCGCTGGGCGACCACGCCGTTGTACGGGGCGCGCAGAGTACTGTCCCTGAGTTGCAGGTTCGCTTCCGCCAGGCGGCCCTCAATCGTCGTAACCTGGGCCTGCTGGGCGTCGATGTCTTCCTTGCGCGCAACGCTTCCCTTCTCCACCGACTGTAGGGCTGCCTTTTGATCTTCCTGGGCGACGCGGTAGGCGGTTTCAGCAAGCTCGTATTCCGCGCGTGAGACGGCGCTCGACTTCACCAGGCGCCCGTAACGCTCAAATTCCGTCTTGGCATTCGCAAGCTTCGCGTTGGCGGCCCTCAACAGGGCTTCCCGCCGAGCTCGCTCTTCCTCCCGTTCGCCAACTTGTAGTGCGCTGAGGGTAGCCCGCGCCTGGTCGAGCTGACCCTGGACGGACTTCAGGCGGGCTTGAAATTCGTCCTGCCGGAGCTGGGCAATCACCTCGCCTTTGGCGACTTTCCGTCCTTCCTTGACCGGCAGTCTGACCAGCAAGCCCGGCACTTGAAATGCAAGCTCGGCACTTTTCGAGGCTTCAACCTTTCCCGGAAAAGTGCGTACTAGAGGCGGATTCCCGGCCGTCACGAGCATCGTTTTGACGGGACGGGCCGCCAGTGACCGCGTCTCCTCCTGCCGTGTGCACCCCGTGGCGAGACAAACTATAGACAAGACGACAAGCAGCTGTAACACTCTCAACCACTGGTAAGCCCTATATAGTTGAGGATGCACGGTGATCTCGATTCGCATTTGCCAAATTCTGATTCAATATATTGCCCTTTCGACCTTCCTAATCCTGCCGGCCTTTTTCTCCACCCTGCGTTGAGATATGGCATCCTCCACTGATAGGAGGTGACTCTTGACAGAGAACTCTTCAACCACGTCCACCGACTTCTTTCACGGACGAGGGTGGGTCGTGCTCCTGCGGGGGTTGACTGCGGTCGCCTTCGGTGTCCTCGCGTTCGCGTGGCCCGGAGTGACACTTGCCAGGCTGGTGCTGCTGTTCGGGCTTTACGCCATCGTGCACGGCATACTCTCGGTGGCGGCGGCGATCGGCAATCGCGGTCAGCACGGCTGCGTGCTGATGGGGATCGAGGGCATACTCGGACTCTGGGCCGGCATCATGACCCTGCGAACTTCGTTACCCGCACCGATGGCGTTCGTCTTCCTTGTCTGGCTCTGGGCGATAGCTACCGGCATCCTGAGAATCATCGAGGCAATCCGTCTCCGCAAAGACATTCCGGGCGATATCTGGCTGGCCCTCAGCGGTGTGGTGACCGTCCTTTTCGGCCTGATGCTCGTGTCGCGGTTCTTTGTCGGCGTAATCGGACTGGCGCTGCTGATCGCAGCATTTGCGCTGATCTGCGGCGTGTTTGAGATCCTGCTGGGCTGGGAATTGCGATCGGTGCGGCATAGCGCCTAGCGCGATTACGCTCGCACGAAGCGGTGCTAGTTTTTGGGGATAACGGCCGATGCAAGAAGCATTCCTCGAAGCATGGGAGCCTACCTTTCAGTATCTTCGGACATCTGAGCTCGCCGATCCCGCATCCGTATTAGTGGGGAGTTACAACGACTCCGAGGAGGGTAATCGTGTCGATAGAAACTTCTTTTCCGGGAACCGCCGTGTTCTTCCGGCGAAACTGGTGGGTGCCGCTTTTGCGCGGGCTCTTGGCGATCGCTCTCGGCATACTGGTTTTCACCAGGCCCGTCTGGAGTTTGGCTGCCGTGATGCTGGCATTTGGCGTATACGCACTCGTCGAAGGCGCTTCGGATCTGTTTGGGGCAATCATTGGCTGGCGTCATCGGGATGATCGCTGGCTGCTACTTCTGGAGGGTCTGATCGGGATCGGCATTGGTGTTGTCGCGCTCCGTACTCCCGGGCTAACTGCCATAGTGGTGATCTTCTTTATTGCGGCCTGGGCCCTGGCGACCGGAGTCCTTAGGATCGTTGAAGGCACGCGTCTGCGGCGTGAGATCCCGGGCGAGATATGGCTCACGCTTGGCGGAGTGTTCTCCGTAATTTTCGCACTACTGGTGATGACGCGGCCCCTGGCCGGTGCTATCGCATTGGTCCGCCTGATCGGCATATACGCGCTCATCCTGGGTGCGACCGAGGTCCTGCTAGCCTTCAAAGTCCGAAGCGCGCGATACATTGACCGGCCAGGATTTTCCGAGCCTTCGTATAGGCGAGTGGCGTGATGCGACGCAAATGAATGGATAGCAGTTTCTCAGAGCCAGCTTAGAAGAGGAGTAGTCATCGTGAACCACAATACAGTAACGCCGGCGGAACAGTGGCAACGTGGGCGCCGACGCTTTCTTTCACTTCTGGCGGCCGCCGGGACCGGAGGATTGGTTGGCGGAGGCTTAACTCCACGCCTGGCTTGCGCCGCGACGCTGACCAAAACCCGGCGAGACGAAATGACCCCCGACGAAATTATCGCGCTCATGAAGCAGGGCAATGAGCGCTTTCGCAGAGGCGAGATGATGGCGCGCGACTACATTGCGGAGCGGAGGTCGGCGGCCAAAGGCCAGCATCCAGCCGCCGTCATTCTAAGTTGCATCGACTCGCGCGCACCGGCGGAGGTCATCATGGACCTGGGCTTGGGCGATGCGTTCAACTCGCGTGTCGCGGGCAATATTTCGAATGACGACATCCTTGGCGGCATGGAGTTCGCCTGCAAGGCGGCCGGAGCGAAACTCGTCCTGGTGATGGGACACACCTCGTGTGGTGCGATCCAGGGAGCTATCGACGGCGTCAGGTTGGGCAACCTCACGGGACTGCTCGCCAAAATCCAGCCGGCAGTTGCGGCGACTACCTATCAGGGAGATCGATCATCGAAGAACCCCGCCTTCGTCGACGCGGTGGCCAAAAAGAACGTGGAGTTGACGATGATGTCGATTCGGACGGGAAGCGCGGTACTGCGCGATATGGAGGCCGCGAAAGCAGTAAAGATCGCAGGAGCAATCTACGACCTGAATACCGGACGGGTAGATTTTTTCGCATGAAATGACGGACGGCGGTGCGCAAGGCCATTCGAAACGTTGTGCATCTGCTTATCCGGAATCAACATCAAGAGCCAGCGAGCGCTTTTTGCCAGTTACTACGTAACAGGAAGGTACTCGTGAAGGCAACTACCCTTGTCCGCGGAATATTGTTGTGCACCATTTCGGCGGCTCGCGCCGTCGCTCAGGCGCCCGCCGCGGACCTGCAGGAATTGAAAACAAAGCTTCAGCAACTTGAAGTGATGATGCGGAGCCTGCAAGAGCAGATTGCCGCGGTAGAACGGACCCAGAAGGCTCAAACCAGGCCGGCATCACCGCCGCCCACTACGACGCCTCAACTCCCAACCGCCCGGTTGCCGACCACCTACATCGGCCAGGAAACACGCCAGCGACAGACCGTAAGCGATTTCCCTGAGGAAGCGCCGCGAATTGACAACGAGGAACTGGATCCCACACTTAGGGGCTTCTTCCGGATACCGGGGACACAAACACTGGTCAACGTGCACGGATTTGTGAAGACGGATTTCTTCTACGACCTGAATATGGCCGGGTTCTGGTACGGCGGGATAGTGCCCTCCAGTTTCCCTTCTAGTCCCCAACCAGAATCGCCGAATTCAACGGTCTCGATACGGCCGTCGCGATTCGTGGTAGAGTTCCGCCAACCGCTTGGTAACGACACACTCAAGGGATTTGTGGACTGGGATCTGTATGGCACCCTCGGACGAAATGCTCCAAACGTCCGCAGCTTCTGGGCTCAATACAAAAACTTTCTTGCGGGCCAGACCTGGAGCGCATTCGGAGATCCGGACGCATTCCCGGACACTCTCGATTTCCATGGCGCGCCTGGAATGATGGGTCTGCGCACACCGCAGTTCCGTTATACGCAGCCGTTGAATGAACATAACTGGATAGGCTTGACGGTTGAGAAGTCGGGCACGGATGTTCCTTTCTTCACGCAGTTCGGCGTGCCTGTGCCAAGCTCACTGCGTCCGGACTTCGTCGCGTTTTACCGGCATGAAAACAAGTACGGACATATTCATGCCGCAACGATCTTCCGGTCCGTCGGAGGATTCGTCCCGAATACGACGATACCCGATCTAAAAGCACACACGAACGGATACGGCGCGTCGATCTCTGGAGCGTGGCGCTTGGGCCGCCTGCGAGACAATATCGTCTTTCAGGGAATCGGCGGTAAGGGAATCGCGAACTACTATAACGACAATTATGGTCTCGGCGCAGACGTGGGCTTTGATGCGCGCGGAAGGCTGGTCGCCACGCCAACCTGGTCGAGTACTTTTGGATATCAGCACTATTGGACTCGGATAGTCCGATCGACGGTCAGCTATGGCTATCTCCGGATTAACAGAACGGCGGCGGATCCACCCGACAGCTATCACGTTAGCAACTACGCATCCGGGAATATCATTGTTCAACCCTCCACCCTCTACCTATTCGGCGCTGAGTACATCTACTCGTCGCTCCGCAGGAAGGATGACTTCGAATGGATCGCGCCTCGCATCCAGGCGAGCATCAGCTTTTTCCTAAACAGACACCCTCAGCAATGATGCAATGAGACCGTCACGAGACGTATTAAGTTTGGGAATCGCCGTCGCACAAAACGGTGCAAATGAGTTCGTCAACAGTACGTTGAGGGACATGCCTCGCCGCGGGGGAGGACCGCAACTCATGGGGCCACAGTTGGTTGAAGGCTGGCTTGACTCTGGCAAACCGATTGCAAATTTTATCAGGGGAGGGCCGGTCTATGAGAAGGACACTATGCGCCGCACTGCTGTGCTTAGGGCTACTGGGTGAAACCGCTTTACCTGTGATCGCTGCTACCTCCAGTAATCGCTCCAGATCCAGCAGGAACAGGAGCAGGAGCAGGAGCAGGAGTAGGAGTAGGAGTAGTGGAAGGCGCAGGCGAGCCAGAAACGTGGGCATCGGTGCGGGAGGCGGCGCCGCAGCAGGCGCTATCATCGGCGGCGGTCGAGGTGCTGGTGCCGGTGCATTGATTGGAGGCACCGCCGGGGCGCTCACACCGACGAGGAGAAGGAGAAGGCACCACTGACGACGGAAGCATGACGCGGCGTCCGACGCCAACGTTGGAGGGGCTTGACGCGCGGCATCGTTCCGCGACTTACCGCGCTTCAGCCCCACCAAAGGTGCGACGCGAATTATTAGTCGTGTATCGATGTGCGCGCGCTCTGTGAATGCAAGTCGCGCGTATCAGTAAAACTCCCGCCAAACACCCCGCAATTCTACCTCACAAGGCAATTTCTTAAGCCCTCCTTATGCCTTGCTGCATCGAGGGGAAAGAGATTCGCATTTCTTAGAGGTATGCAAATGTGCATTCGAATTCTTCAGGAAAGTCTTCCGGGTGTGTGTCCGCTTGAATCAAGAACTAATCTTTCGAGGTCCCGGCCCGGGCGCATGCTTACGTAATGGCATCACCACTGCCGCGATCCCGACTGTAAGTCGCGAGGACGGCGGAACTCAAAGTCGGGAACCGTTCGTGATCGTGGCGGCGGAAGATCCTCAGTTTGAAGGCAAACTCTGTGGAAGAAGGTCAACAAACGCTGGAGGAGACGCATGACCAGGAAGCCGCGCGGCAGTCAGCTTCCCCGGAATCCCCTCCTCCTCCGCCCCGGAGGAAGCACCGGGCACTGGTGTGGATTCTGCTCGCCCTCGCTATTGCGGCGTACTTCGTGATTCAACGTCGTGAAGGCACACGCTCGCGATCTCAGGCTTCGCGGTTGGTTACCCCGGGTGCGGCGACAGTTACGACGGCCGTCGCGAAGAAAGGCAAGATCGGCGTCTACCTGGAGGCAATCGGTACGGTCACGCCCGTCTACACTTCGTCCATCACCGCCCAGGTGAACGGGCTCGTGACCGCTGTCCACTATGTCGAAGGGCAGGTCGTTCATAAGGGCGACCCCCTGATCGATATCGATCCGCGCCCATTCCAGGCGCAGGTATTGCAAGCTGAGGGCACGCTCCAGCGCGATGTCGGACTCCTGGCCCAGGCCAAGATGGACCTCGATCGATACCGCGCGGCGTGGGCGCGCAACGCCATCCCAAAACAGCTGCTTGACGATCAGGAAAAACTGGTGCTGCAAAATGAAGGCCTGGTCAAGAGCGACCAGGGCAATCTTCAGTTTTTCCAGGTGCAGCTCGGCTGGTGCCACATCACCGCGCCGTTCACGGGCCGCGTTGGCCTGCGCCTGATAGACCCAGGCAATGTGGTTGTACTCTCTGCCGCAAACCAGATTAACGCCACCACCAGCCTCGTGGTCATCACAGAGACTCAGCCGATCACAATCGTCTTCACTATCGCCGAGGATAGCCTGGGCGAAGTGCGGGCTCGAGTCCGTAGCGGCGCCACCCTTCCGGTCACTGCATTCGATCGTGCTCTGTTGACCAAAATCGCGTCCGGCACGCTGACGGCAATTGACAACCAGGTCGATACCACTACCGGCACGGTCAAGCTCCGCGCGACGTTCGAAAACACAGACGACGCTCTGTTCCCGAATCAGTTTGTGAACACGAGACTTCTGCTCAAGACATTGAATGGCGTAACTCTGATTCCCACCAACGCCATCCAACACAATGGACAAACGGCCTTCGTATACGTCATCGCTGAAGGCACGGCACACATGCAGACGGTCAAAACCGGCGCCGCGGATGCCGGCCTTACGGCCGTCGAAGGCATCCGTCCAGGAACCGTCGTAGCCACCAGCAGCTTCGAAAGGCTGCAGGACAATGCTCCCGTCGCTCCCGTGAAAAAACCGGTTCCAGCCGGCAAAGGTAGGGCCGACACTCCATGAGCCCTTCCCGCCCATTCATTCTCCGCCCCGTCGCAACGTCGCTGCTGATGGCCGCTATCCTGCTGGCCGGGATCGTTGCATATACGCAACTGCCCGTTTCGGCCCTACCACAGGTCGACTACCCCACGATTCAAGTCCTCACCTTCTACCCCGGCGCCAGTCCTCACGTCATGGCGACCACTGTGACGGCGCCGCTGGAGCGGCAATTTGGACAGATTCAAGGCCTCAGCCAGATGACCTCCACCAGCTCGGGAGGCAGTTCGGTCATCGTATTGCAATTCAATCTCGACCTGAATATCGACGTTGCCGAACAGGAGGTGCAATCGGCCATCAATGCGGCGCAGAGCTTCTTGCCAGCCAACCTGCCGGTGCCGCCGGTTTACAACAAGGCCAACCCGGCGGACGCGCCGGTTCTCACGCTGGCGATCACATCCGGTTCCATGCCGCTGCCGCAGGTCCAGGATCTGGTGGACACGAGACTCGCACCCAAGTTGTCGCAGCTCAGCGGCGTCGGCCTGGTCAGCATCAGCGGCGGACAGAAGCCGGCGGTGCGGATTCAAGCCAATCCAGCGGCGCTGTCTTCCTATGGCCTCAACCTCGAAGACCTGCGCACCGCGGTGACGCAAACCAGCGTGAACACAGCCAAAGGCAATTTCGATGGACCTCACCAGAACTATCAGATCAACGCCAACGATCAGTTGCTCAACAGCGTGGATTACAAGTCCGTTGTCGTCGCTTACCGCAACAACGCACCTGTCCTGTTGAAGGACGTTGCGCAAGTAGTCGACGGAGTGGAAAACAACAAATTGGCGGCCTGGATGGACCAGACGCCGGCGGTGATTCTTAACATTCAAAGACAGCCCGGCGCCAACACCATCAGTGTGGTCACAGGCATCAAGCAGCTCCTGCCGACTCTGATAACCAATCTTCCCGCATCGGTCCGGGTGACCCGGCTCACCGATCTCACAACCGCCATTCGCGCGTCCGTTTCAGACGTCGAATTCGAGCTGATGCTGACCACCGCGCTCGTCGTGATGGTCATCTTCGTCTTCCTGCGCAGCCTCTCTGCCACGATTATCCCGAGCGTGGCCGTGCCGTTGTCACTCGTCGGGACGTTCGTCGCCATGTACCTCCTCGGCTACAGCCTCGACAACCTCTCGCTGATGGCCCTGACCATCTCGACCGGGTTCGTGGTCGACGATGCCATCGTGATGATCGAAAACATCTCGCGGTACATCGAGGAAGGCGAGCCGCCGATGGAAGCCGCCCTCAAAGGCGCGGAGCAGATCGGCTTCACCATCCTGTCGCTCACAGTCTCGCTCATCGCGGTGCTCATTCCGCTGCTCTTTATGGGCGGTGTGGTGGGCCGCCTCTTCCGCGAATTCGCCGTCACGCTGGCGGTCACCATCGTCATTTCAGCGGTGGTATCCCTCACGCTCACGCCCATGATGTCCGCTCGCATCTTGAAACGCGTCGCCGCCGACCGGCAGAGCCGTTTCCATGCGGTCTCCGACCGCGCCTTCACGCAACTGATCGCGTTTTACGGCCGCACCCTCAGAATCGTTCTGCGATTTCAGACCCTCACGCTGCTGGTCGCGCTCGCCACCCTGGTGCTCACCGTCTATCTGTACACTATCATCCCCAAGGGCTTCTTCCCCGCGCAGGACATAGGCGTCATTCAGGGCATTTCGCAGGCGTCGGAGACGATTTCGTTCCCCGCGATGGCGGAGAAACAGCGGGATCTCGTCCAGGTGATTCTGCGCGACCCCGCGGTCGAGAGTCTCTCGTCCTTCATCGGTGCGGACGGCACCAACACTACCTTGAACAGCGGCCGCATCTCCATCAACTTGAAGCCGCTGGAGGTCCGCCGGATTAATGCTTCCGACGTAATCCGAAGACTTCAGAAGAGCCTGCAGCAGGTGCAGGGGATCACCCTCTACATGCAGCCCGTTCAGAATATTACGGTCGACGATCGCGTGAGCCGAACGCAATACCAGTACAGCTTGGAAGACCCGGATGCCAACGAGCTCAATTTCTGGACGGACCGTTTCGTTGAGAAGCTGAAACAACTGCCCCAGTTGGCCGACGTGGCTACGGACCGGCAAAACGGAGGTCTGGCCACCTCACTGATGATCGACCGGGTCACAGCATCCCGTTTGGGTATCGCCCCCTCAACCATCGACAACACGCTCTACGATGCGTTCGGCCAGCGTCAGGTCAATACGCTCTATACGCAGCTCAATCAATACCACGTCATTCTGGAGGCTCTGCCGCAGTTCCAGCGCGACCCCAAGATGCTGCAGAAAATGTATATTCAAGCCAACACTTCTTCCGGCGCCACGGGCCCCGGCGCTACCACATCGTTCGCGGCCTCCGGCTCGTCCGCGGCAGGTTCGAACGCGCTCACAACTCCCGTGAGATACACGCCTTCCTCAGGGGTTCTCATTCCCCCGAACAACGCCATCAACACAGGCGTCGGCGCGACCGCGGCAACCACCTCGAATGTCACGAGCAGTTCCAATTCCGCAAACGCCGTCCCGCTGAGCGCATTTACCCACTCCGAGCGGACCCAGTCGCCGCTTTCGATCAATCGCCAGGGCCAGTTCCCTGCGGTAACGGTGTCGTTCAACCTTGCGCCCAACGCTGCGCTCGGCAGTGCGATCACCGCAGTCAACAGGGTACAACGCGACCTCAAAATGCCGGCAAGCGTGCAGGCCGAATTCCAGGGTACCGCTGCCGCCTTTCAGAACTCCCTTTCCAATCAAGGGCTTCTCATCATCGCTGCGCTAGTGACGGTTTATATCGTGCTGGGCGTGCTGTATGAGAGCTTCATTCATCCCATCACGATTCTCTCCACGTTGCCTTCCGCGGGCGTGGGCGCGCTCCTGGCGCTCATGGTCTTCGGTCAGGATCTGAGCGTCGTAGCCATCATCGGCATTGTTCTGTTGATCGGCATCGTGAAGAAGAACGGCATCATGATGGTGGATTTTGCGCTGGAAGGAGAACGCGAACACGGAAAGAACGCAACGGATGCCATCTACGACGCCTGTTTGCTGCGCTTCCGCCCTATCGTCATGACCACCATGGCGGCGCTGCTCGCAGGCATCCCATTGGCCTTCGGCAAAGGCTTTGGGTCCGAGTTGCGGCGTCCGCTGGGTATTGCCATGATCGGCGGGCTCCTCCTCAGCCAGGTGCTCACTCTTTACACCACGCCGGTCATCTACATCTTTTTCGATCGGTTTGCCAAATGGCGCCAACCCGCGCCGGATGCGACGCGGCCAGGCAGTGAACCCCCGCCGCCGGACCGGCCATGATTCTCTCGGCACCCTTCATCCGGCGGCCCGTTGCCACCTCATTGCTGACCGTCGCGGTTGCCATGGCCGGCGCCGTCGCTTTCACGGTGCTCCCCGTCTCCCCGCTGCCGCAGGTCGATTTTCCTACCATCGCCGTTGGCGCAAGCCTCCCGGGCGCCAGCGCGGAGATCATGGCGTCTTCTGTCGCCGCTCCTCTGGAACGCCAGTTCGGCCACATCGCGGGTCTCACCGAAATGACCTCTTCGAGTTCGCTCGGCACCACCTCCGTCACGCTGCAATTCGACCTCAGCCGTAACATCGATTTCGCCGCGCGCGATGTGGAGGCAGGTATCAATGCCGCACGAACGTTCCTGCCGGCCAACCTTCCCGCCAACCCGACGTATCGCAAGGTCAATCCGGCCGATGCGCCTATCATGGTCCTCGGACTCACCTCGGACAAATACGACCGCGCCAACCTGTACGACGCAGCGTCCACGATCATCCAGCAGAAGCTTTCGCAGATCGAGGGCGTCGGGCAGGTGAGCGTTGGCGGAGGCACGCTCCCTTCCGTACGCGTGGAAGTCGATCCCTCCCAACTCAGCAGCATGGGGCTTACGCTGCAAAATATCCAATCCACGCTTAGCCTGCAGAATACCCATCAGCCCACCGGCCAGATCTCAGACGACCTTGTCACCGCCGACATCATCACCAATGACCAGATCACCCACGCGGACGAGTACAAACCCTTAATCGTGGGTTATAACCACGGCGCGGCTGTACGTCTGGCCGATGTGGCAAACGTCATTGACTCCACGCAGAATGTCCGCACTGCCGGCTACCTGAACGGTAATCCGGCAATCGTCATCATCATCTACCGCCAGCCGGGCGCAAACATTATCGAGACCGTCCAGCGCATCAGGGACCAGTTGCCGTCGCTGAGAGCTTCCATCCCACAGGGCATCGACATAACCACGGTTCTCGACCGGACGACGACGATCCGCGCTTCCGTAAAGGATGTCGAGCGCACGCTGGTCATCTCCATTTTTCTGGTCATCGTCGTCGTATTTCTATTTCTGCGGAGCGCACGCGCTACCCTCATTCCCATCGTTGCCGTACCGGTATCCCTGATCGGCACCTTCGCCGTGATGTATTTCTGCGGATACAGCATCGACAATCTCTCGTTGATGGCCCTGACGATTTCGACGGGGTTCGTGGTGGACGATGCCATCGTGGTGATGGAGGACATTTCACGTCACCTCGAGGAGGGTGTACCGCCTTTTGCTGCCGCTCTTCAGGGGGCTAGGGAGATCGGCTTTACCGTCTTCTCCATCAGCATCTCGCTGATCGCTGTCTTCATACCGATTCTCATGATGGCCGGCATCGTCGGCAGGCTCTTCCGCGAATTTGCGATCGTGTCTATCCACCGCCATCCTGGTTTCCATGATCGTCTCTCTCACCACCACACCGATGATGTGCGCGCATCTGCTGAAGGACGAGCGACACATCAGGCACGGCGGGCTCTACCGGGCCAGCGAGAGCGTCTTCAACGGGATGGTTTCGATCTATCGGCGATCCCTGGCCTGGGTGCTGCAACACCACGACCTCATGCTCGTCGTGCTGATCTTGACCATCGCGTTGAACGTCTTCCTCATCGTCCGAATCCCGAAGGGATTCTTCCCGCAGCAGGACACCGGCGCCATCGTGGGCGGTGTGCAAGGGCCGCAGGACGCGTCCTTTTTTCAGATGGACAATTCGCTCCGGCAGCTGGTTGATGTGATCAAGGCCGATCCGGCCGTCGCCAACTTGATCGCATTTACCGGCGGGTTGGGTCCTTCGAATGGCGGCTTCATCTATATCGCCTTGAAGCCGCTCGAAGAACGCAAGGTGACTGCGCCGGAGATCATCGGCCGTTTGCGCCCCAAAATGAGCCGTCTGCCGGTCGCATCCGCGTTCCTCCAGGCGGCGCAGGATTTGCGCGTCGGCGGCAGGCAAAGCAATGCGCTCTACCAGTACACGATTCAATCCGATAATGTAAAGGACCTGTCGCACTGGGGCCCGATTCTGCTGGCCCGGATGAAAAAGCTTCCTGTTCTTCAGGACGTGAACTCCGACCAGCAGAACAATGGCCTGGAACAGTTTCTGACCTACGACCGTGTCACAGCCGCGCGGCTCGGGATCACTCCGCAGTCTCTCAATTCCACTTTATACGCTGCATTCGGCCAGTCCCAGGTCTCGATCATTTACAGGTCTTTGAACCAGTATTACGTGGTGCTGGAAGTCGCGCCGCAGTACTGGCAAAGCCCCGAAGGCCTGAACTATATCTACCTGCGCACATCGAATAGGGGCGTCATCCCGCTGGGCGCTGTCACCCGGCCCCAGACAGGCACTACGCCCCTGACCGTAAACCATACAGGGTTGTTCCCATCGGTTACCGTATCTTTCAATCTCTCGCCCGGCGCGTCTTTGAGCGACGCGGCCGAAGCCATCCAAGGTATGCAACAGAGCCTGGGCACTCCGTCGTCGGTTCGCGGCTTCTTCGCCGGCACTTTGTTGGCTTACCAGCAGTCCCTGGGCAGCGAACCCTATCTCATTCTGACAGCGTTACTCGCGGTCTACATTGTGCTCGGCATTCTTTACGAGAGTCTGGTCCACCCGCTGACAATCATCTCCACGCTCCCCTCGGCCAGCGCCGGGGCCATGCTCGCTCTGATGCTTCTCAAAGTCGACCTCAGCATCATTTCGATCATTGGGATCGTGCTCCTGATCGGCATCGTGAAAAAGAACGCCATCATGATGATCGACTTCGCACTGGTCGCGGAACGCGAGCACAACATGAGCACCAGGGACGCGATATTTCAGGCATGCATGCTGCGGTTCCGCCCGATCCTGATGACGACCATGGCCGCCCTGTTCGGCGCGCTGCCGCTGGCCTTCGGGACCGGCACGGGGTCGGAATTGCGACGGCCCCTCGGCATTACGATTGTCGGCGGGCTGATTGTCAGTCAATTGCTGACGCTCTACACCACGCCCGTCGTTTATCTGTCCCTGGACAACCTGAGGCTCCGCATTCAGGGACGTCACCGCACCGCCCATCCGCTGGAAGGCCCCCATGAATAAGTGTAGAACTCGCGCACGCGTATGGGCCGCCGTCGCGCTGGTCATGACGCTGTGCGGATGTACGGTCGGTCCAAAATATCATCCACCTTCGCCGCCTCCGCCGGCCCCATCCTACAAGGAGTCGCCCGACACATTTTAAGGAAGGGGAAGGGTGGAAGGTGGCGCAGCCGAACGAGGGCATGCTGCGCGGCGAATGGTGGGAGATCTTCAAGGATCCCGAACTAAACGCTCTCGAAAAACAGCTCGACATCAATAACCAAAACATCAAACAGGCCTACGAGAACTTCCTCGTCGCCCGAGCGCTGATCCGCGAAGCCCGTGCACTGTACTTTCCCACAGTAACCACCTCGCCGGCCTACAGCCGTTCCGCGTCGTCGGGGAACCTCTCCGGCGCGGGGGCAGCCCGCGGAGCTACCGGAGTAGCCACTTTTACAGGTCAGATAAGCACGCTCTATTCCTTGCCCGTGGACGTCACATGGGCCCCGGATCTTTGGGGCAAGGTGCGCAACACGGTGCGCGAGTTTCAGTACGGAGCGCAGCTCAGTGCGGCCGATCTGGAAAACGAACGGCTCATCGAGCAGGCCAGCCTCGCACAGATCTTTTTCGAAATTCGCGGTCAGGATGAGTTGCAAAGGGTCCTTAACGCGACCGTGGAAGCGGACAAGAAAGTGCTCGAACTGACGCGGGCCCTATACGACACGGGTATCAACGACGCGTTGTCGGTTTTCCAGGCGCAGACCACCCTCGAGAGCGTACAGGCGCAGGCGATCAATGTCGGTGTCGCTCGCGCTCAGTTTGAGCACGCCATAGCCACCCTGATCGGCAAGCCGACTTCCAGCTTTTCCATCCCCGTCAAACCGATGACCACCGCGCCGCCACCAATCCCGATCGGTGTACCTTCGCAGTTATTGGAGCGCCGCCCGGACATCGCCGCCGCCGAGCGTACCATGGCCGAGGCCAACGCCCAGATCGGCATCGCCAAGGCAGCCTATTACCCAACGCTGACCCTTAGCGCCGCCGGAGGCTTTGAAAGCTCGACGCTGTCGAACCTGTTCCTCTGGACCAGTCGTATATGGGCGATTGGCGGGACTGTTTCGGAAACGCTCTTTGATGCGGGACTCCGGCGCGCGACCGTCAACCAGTTCATCTCTACCTACAACGCGGCGGTCGCCGGCTACCGGCAGACCGTGCTCACCGCCTTCCAACAGGTCGAGGATTCCCTGGCAGCCGTGCGCATCCAGTCGCAACAGATTGTGAAGGAACAGCAAGCGGTCAACTCGGCCCAAACCGCCCTGAACCTCGAACTGGGCCGCTATGAGACCGGCATCGACCCATATATCGATGTGGCAATCGCGCAAACCACGCTGCTGACCAACCAGCAGACGCTTGTCACTTCAAAAGTGTCGGAAATGGTGTCGGCCGTCCAACTGATTATGGCCCTCGGAGGCGGCTGGGATCGGTCGCTGCTCCCGTCTCCTGAAGAAGTCTCCGAGAAGCCCCAGAAAGGCCGACACGAAAATCATCCATTAAGGTGGCGCATTCTTTCGACGAGCGAAGAAATAGAATCATCGCCTGCGGAAACGAATCGATTGCTAAGAAATGCGGATCTGTGTATACCAGCCGTAGACTATGCCGCCCACAGAATCACAGCCCGCGAAGGCATCGACATCCTGGCTGCTCAAACCTCTGCGCTGGCTGCTCAATGTTCTCACCTTTCTCTGTCGGGCCGCACTCGTGGGCTGGGCAACCTTGGCAATCTACTATTCGAACCTCCCGTGGGCGTGGCTGCGCCTGGTCCTGGCTGTGGCCTTTATGGCGTTTGGCATTTGGGCCTTATGGCGGTCGCGCACGCCACGTATGCTGTTGGCCTTTGCCGGACTGTTTCTGGGCGTGCTGGTTTGGTGGCTCACCATCCGACCCTCACACCATCGTCCATGGCGGCCGGAGGTGGCGGTGATGCCGCGCGTGAGCATCGATGGCGACCGCGTACATATCACGGGTGTGCGCGATTTTGATTACCGCACAAAGGATGACTTCACGGTGCGGTATGAAGAGCGTGAGGTTTCGCTCTCGTCTCTTACGTCAATAGATTTCTTTGTGTCCTATTGGGCGCCAGGGCCCGTGGGACATACATTTTTGAGTTTTAACTTCGACAATGCGCCTCCTCTTTGCATCTCGATCGAAACCAGGCCGGAGATTGGAGAAGGCTTCTCACCGATCGCTTCCCTCTTCAAGCAATTCGAGCTGATCTACGTCGTGGGCGACGAGCGCGACATTGTACGTGTGCGCACCAATTACCGGCACGATAACGTGTATCTATATCATATCCGGACGTCCCCCGAAAATGCGCGTCGGCTTTTCTTAGTCTACCTCGATCGAATTAACGAGCTCTATAACCGGCCGGAGTTTTACCACCTGCTGAGCAACAGTTGCACCATCAACATCGTGCGTTACGCGAGGGCTACCGGCAAGATTAGTGGCTTTGACATCCGTCACTTTCTCAATGGACTCATCGACAGCTATCTCTACAGCATAGGCGCAGTGGACACGACACTGCCCTTTAGAGAACTGCGCCGGCGCTCCCTGATCAATGAGGCAGCACAGGCCGCCGATGACGCTCCGGACTTCTCCGAACGGATCCGCGCGGCCGTACCTCCGCGGAACCCTTAATGTCGCCAGTCGACTCGTAGAGGAGGCGAATTGATTTCCCGAAGGGCCGGAATAAGGCTGCTATTTATTCTCACAGGACTTGTGGCCATAGCTGCGCTGTTGTTGCCGCGGACTGCACAGCCGCACTCGTACCACATGTTCGCGGATAGGCGCAGCTTCCTGGGAATCCCCAATTTTGGTGACGTAGTTTCCAATCTCCCGTTCGCTGCGGTTGGATTGTGGGGTTTGGTCTACCTGCTCCGGTCCGATTCCAAACAGAATTCAAAGCACTTTATTAACCCACTGGAGCGTTGGCCATATCTCATTATTTTCGCCGGACTCCTGCTTACCGCATTTGGTTCCTCGTACTATCACCTGCAACCAGGCAACGCCAGACTCGTTTGGGACAGGCTGCCGATGACCGTCGTATTCATGTCGCTGGTCTCGGCTACTATCGCAGAGCGAGTCAGCTTGCGGGCCGGCCTGTGGCTCCTGCCCGTCCTTCTATTAGTAGGACTGGGTAGTGTGCTGCAATGGCATCTGAGCGAACTTCGCGGCGCCGGCGACCTGCGTTTTTACTCCGCTGTGCAAGCGTATGCCGTTCTGTTCCTATTGATTGCCCTTCTGCTTCCGCCGCGCTACACAAGAGGATCGGATTTGGCGGTTGTAGCGGGCTTTTATGTTCTCGCCAAGGTCCTCGAACTGTTGGACAAGCCGATTTTCGAACTAACAGGGCATATCATAAGCGGTCACACACTAAAACATCTGGCCGCTGCATGCGCCGCGTACTGGATTTTGCGAATGTTGACGAAGCGGCGTCCACACTCACTTCATGTTCCCTAAAGTTTGTACCAGCAGTTTATCCATCTCGTCGATGCGGATAAAACCCTGCATACGTGGATACTCGAAATCTATATTTATATAGATAACGGCACTAAACAGAATGGAGAACACCACCATATGCACCCAGTTTCGGGTTCCAGAGCCGGACATGCTATACCCCGCAAGCACGCATGAGGCGAGTAAGGTGAGCGCCAGCATGGCCCATACGGCTGCCGGTGGATGTCTCTGGAGGGCGACAGTCTGGGTAGTTGCGATGTCGATCATGCGATCGATGGACGAAACTACGAGCGTTTGGACCGCCGGAGAATTGGCCTGTGCACTGGCGGCAACCGCCTGCCTCCAGATTTCCCTCTGTAGAGCTGTCGATTGCTGTAACTCCCGCTTCAGGGCGTCGACCGCTTCCCAGTCGGGAATCTTTTGGTAGATTGCCAGCCGCGAGCGCACGTATTTCCTGAAATTCTCGCGCAGTGCGGGCTGCGTGTTTGCCGGGAGCAGATCCAGGTGAAGATACGCCGTATCAATCGCATTTGCCTCTTCGACTATCAAGCTTCTGCGTGTCTCGAATCGAGTCTCAGCCCCGTAAAAAGTGAAGGCGATTAATAGTCCCATCAGGCCGAAGACAGCCGCTTCCACGGCGCCTCCACCTGACGAGGTTGCCGGGTTCCTGCTTCGCCACCTTACTCCGAACCAGCGGCCCGCTTCCATCAGGAGCAGGATTGCGACAATCAATACACTTGGCAACCAAAAGATCATCGCTGCCTCTCATGCGCAGCCCCAGCTTGAAATGGTGCCACAGATGAGTGATGAACCAGCATCTTCACGCGGCGCAGAAAAAGGCGTTCTTGTCGAGGCGCAAGGTACAGTAGAGTGAGTCGCACAGAGCGACAATGGAACGGTGAAATCCTTTCGCAAAGAATTGTGGTTTGAGGTCCCCGGCCGGCGAGCGTTCCTTAACATCACACGGGAGGTGGAAGACTGCCTCCGGGAAAGCGGTGTCAAGGAAGGTTTGGTGTTGGTCAACGCCATGCACATCACGGCTTCCGTTTTCATCAACGACGATGAACCGGGCCTGCACGCGGATTACGACAAATGGCTCGAGCGGCTCGCACCCCACGAGCCGACTTCGCAGTACCGGCACAACCGCACCGGCGAAGACAATGCGGATGCGCACATGAAGCGGCAGGTGATGGGACGCGAAGTAGTAGTCGCCATCACCGGCGGCAAGCTCGACTTCGGACCGTGGGAGCAGATCTTCTACGGCGAGTTTGACGGCGGACGCAAGAAGCGCGCGTTAATCAAGATCATCGGAGAATAACGGGCCATCCGCGGATCGCCGAGCCGCCGACTACGCGAGTGGCTCACGTGGTTACCGTCGTGAGCGGATAATCAGACCATGCCGCACACATCGATATCGCCGATGCTTTCTGTCCGACGAGGAGCGAAGGCCGTTGAGTTCTACGAATCCGCTTTTGGTGCCAAAGTCGTCTATCGTGTCGATGCACCTGATGGAGCTGTAGTCGCCCGCCTGTCGGCCGATGGAGCCGAGTTTTGGGTGGCCGATGAGTCTCCCGACCATAAGAATTTCAGCCCCGAGACACTTGGCGGAGGGACCACCAGAATGGTGATGATCGTGGACGACCCGGATGCGGCGTTCGCCAAGGCGATGGCTGCGGGCGCCGCCGTCGTTTGGCCGGTTGCGAATCAACATGGGTGGCGCGTCGGACGGGTCGTCGATCCCTTCGGGCATCATTGGGAGATCGGGAAGCCCGTGGGTGCGGACCGGTAGCCGGTCCCACCGCGGGGCTCGGGCGTTGCATAATGGGCCTGATGACTTCGAGACGTGAGTTTCTGCAGGCGACTTCGCTGGCGGCGGCGCTTGGAGCGGCCGGGCGGGCCGCGCAACTAAAGACTTTGGGCGTACAGCTCTACACGGTGCGCGGCGTCCTGCCGCAAAAACCGCAGGAAACGCTGAAGGCGATCCGCGCGATTGGCTACCAGGAAGTGGAGGCCACCTATGCCGGACTGGATGCTCTCTGGCCGGCGCTGCAGGAGAGTGGCCTGAAACCGGTGAGTATCCATCTGGATTCCAAGTCGGTCACGCAGGGCAACCCGGATGACTTGAACCGCATCTTCGACCAGTTGAAGCAGCGCGGATTCCGGTACGCGGTGTTCCCCTACCTGCCGGAACCGGAGCGTGGCGGCGTTGACGTGATCAAGGCGTTCGCGGAAAAGCTGAACCGCGCCGGCGAGAAGTGCCGCGCGGCGGGGATGACTTTCTGCTACCACAACCACGCTTTCGAATTCGCCACGGAGAAGGGCGCCACGCTGTTTCAGGTGATGCTCGACAATACCGATAAGAAACTGGTGGGGATCGAACTGGACGCGTTCTGGGTGAGCGTGTCGGGCGGCGACCCGGTCGAGATGATACAGAAACTTTCGGGACGAGTGCCGCTGCTGCACCTGAAGGACAAGGCGGAGGGCACGCCCGTAATGTACAAGGAGTCGGTGCCGCGCACTGCGTTCAAAGAAGTCGGCAACGGGGTGGTGAACTGGCCGAAGGTGCTGCGCGCGGCGGCGGCGGCGAATGTGGAGCACTACTTCGTGGAGCAGGACCAGACTCCCGGCGACCCCGTCGATAGCCTGCGGCAGAGCTTCGGGTATCTTTCGAAGTTGAACTACTGAGCGGGAAAATGTCGTAAAACGTCCACCGCCCGACACGCCAGGCAACTTCCTTATTGACGATAGTCGTTGTTAACGACTATTATGGGTTTGTGGCGGGAAGACTCCAGCAAGAGATTCATCAGACCAAAGCGATCCGGCTGCTGGAGGAGGAAGCCTCGCTCAATATCGTGCGCACGGCGGACGTGCTGATGCTGGCGCTGGCGGACGTTCTGAAACCATATCTGCTCTCGGGGACGCAGTATAACGTCCTGCGCATTCTCCGCGGGGCCGGGAAGGACGGAGCGTCGTGCAAGGAAATCGGAAGGCGGCTGGTGGCGCGCGATCCGGATATCACGCGCCTGATGGACCGGCTGGAACAGCGCGGGCTGGTCAGGCGGGACCGGGCCAAAGAGGACCGGCGGGTGGTGACACACGAACTGACCAGGGCTGGACTGGATCTGGTAAATGAACTGGACCGCCCGATCGAGGTCCTGCATCAGAGGGCGATGCGGCACATGAAGGCGGAGAAGTTGCGGGAACTGATAGCGTTGCTCGAGGAAGTTCGGGCGGGAAATTTGCAAACGGAAGGATAAACACATGAGTCAAGCAATCACATATACGATCGATCCGACGCATTCGACGGCGGGGTTCAAGGTACGGCACCTGATGGTGTCGAATGTCCGGGGCGAGTTTTCGGGCGTCACCGGCACGGTGGTTATCGATCCGGGCGCGCCGGAGAATTCGCGGGTCGATGCGACAATCGACGCGAGGACCGTCCACACGCGGGACGAGCAGCGCGACACGCACCTGAAGAGCGCGGATTTTCTGGACGTGGAGAAGTTTCCGACGATCACGTTCGTTTCGAAGAAAATCACGGGGAGCGATGGCGAGTGGAAGGTGACCGGGGACCTGACCATACACGGGGTGGCGAAGGAAGTCACGCTGGATGTGGAAGGTCCGTCGCCCGAGGTGAAAGACCCCTGGGGAAATGTGAAAACGGGGGCGTCGGCAACGACCAAAATCAGCCGTAAGGATTTCGGCATGGTGTTTAATATGGCGTTGGAGACGGGCGGCGTAATGGTGGGGGACGAGGTCACCATCACGCTCGAGCTGGAACTGCTGCGAAGTTAATGTCCGCCTGCCTGTGATTCCATCTTCAGCTGCATGTCTTCGAGCGTGATACCGGCGGTTTCGGGGAACACCAGTAAGACGACGAAGAACTGAACCACGGTCATCACGGCGAAGAAGACGAATGGGGCGGGGCGGGACAGGTTAGCCACCAGGGGGAACGTGAACGCGATGATGGCGTTCATGATCCAGTGAGTGAAGCTGCCGAGGCTCTGGCCCTTGGCGCGCACCAGGTTGGGAAACACTTCGCTGAGATACACCCAGATGACGGCGCCTTGCGAGAAGGCGAAGAAGCCGATGAAGCCGATGAGCAGCCAGACCAGAAACTGCTCGCCCTTCCCTGAGGCAAAGATGACGGCCACGCCGGCCAGGCAGACGGCGGTGCCGGCGGCGCCGGTGAGCAGCAACTTCTTGCGGCCGAGGCGATCGATCACGCTCATGGCGATGATGGTGAAGAGCAGGTTGGTGGCGCCGATGGCCACCGCCTGTAGGTCGCTGGAGACTTTGTCGAAGCCCGCGCTCTTGAAGATGTCGTTGAGGTAATAGAGGATCGCGTTGATGCCGGACATCTGGTTGAAGAAGCCGATGGCGATGGCGAGCATGATGGGCCGCCGGTACTTGGACTGAAAGAGCGGCTCGACTTTGGTCCGGTCCTCGGATTTGACGGAGCGGATGACATCGGCAACTTCGCGATCGGGGTCGGGCTCACCGATGCGAGTGAAAATTTGACGTGCCTCTTCGATGCAGCCTCGGCGGATCAGCCAGCGCGGGCTTTGCGGGATGCCGAAGAGAGTGGCGAAGAAAAACAACGCCGGCAGAATGGCGACGCCGAGTTTCCACCGCCATTCTTCGGCGCCGAAGCCCAGAGTGCCGATGGCATAGTTCGAGAGGTACGCGATCAGGATCCCGGCCACAATGTTGAATTGGAAGAGGCCGACCAGGCGTCCGCGTTTGGCAGCGGGCGCGATCTCCGCGATATACATGGGGCCGATGACGGACGATCCGCCGATCGCGAGTCCGCCCAGGAAGCGGAACCACACGAAGGCGTACCAGTTCCAGGCGAGGGCGCAGCCGAGCGCGGTCACGACGTAGAGGACGGCAAGGGCCTGTAAGCATTGGCGGCGGCCGTAGCGGTCGCTGGGCGCACCGGCGAACATCGAACCGAGCACGGTGCCCAAAAGGGCGCTCGCCACCGTGAAGCCCAAAAGCATGGGAGTGAGTCGATAGACCTCGGAAAGCGTGCTGGTAGCGCCTGAGATCACGACGGTGTCGAAGCCGAAGAGGAGTCCACCGAGGGCGGCGACGATGGTGCTTTTAAGGAGATATCGATTCATGGGCTAGTGGACGCGAGGTCCGCATGGCATGGTATCCCGCGCCACGGGGGAAGTCAAACAGGCTTGTCGCCAACTTCGCTCTGCAACTTATCGAGCAGCGCTTTCATTTCGATCACGACGCGGGCGTATTTGGGGTCGTGGTAGAGATTGTGCATTTCGCGCGGATCATTGCGGACGTCGAAGAGCTCCCAATCGGGCGTGGTATCGGGCGGATTGGCTCCCTTCATGCCGAGCGGTTTGCCGTAATAGTAGATGAGCTTCCAGCGATCGTTGCGCACGCCGTAGTGCGCCGGCACGTGGTGATCGCTGGTGTTGTGCATCCAATAGCGGTAGTACATCGCCTTGCGCCAATCGTGCGGCGTATGGCCTTCCAGGTTGGCGCGGAAGCTGCGGCCCTGCATTTCAGCGGGCGTCCGGACGCCCGCGTAGTCCAGGAACATTGGCGCGAAGTCGATGTTGAGCACCATGTCGCGGTTCACGCTGCCGGGACGGATGGCGCCGGGATAGCGCATGAGGAACGGCATGCGCAGCGATTCCTCGTACATCAGTCGCTTGTCGAACCAGCCGTGATCGCCGAGGAAGAAGCCCTGGTCAGAGGTGTAGATCACGATGGTGTTGGAGGCGAGCCCCGCGGTGTCGAGGTACTCGAGCAGACGGCCCACGTTGTCGTCCACGCTCTGTATGCAGCGCAGGTAATCCTTGATATAGATCTGGTAGGCCCACTTGCGTAGCGCGTCGCCTTTGAGATCGGGCGGGAAGTCGCGCTTCACGTCGGTCTTGTTCATGTCTTCGCCGACTTTCATGGTGACGGCGGCGACGGCGCGGGCGCGTCCTTCGTAGTGGTCGAAGAGGTTGTCGGGCTCGGGGATGTCGCGGTCCGCGAAGAGATTCTTGTATTTGTCGGAGGGCTCCCAGGGACGGTGCGGTGCCTTGTGATGGCACATGGCGAAGAACGGCTTTTTGGGGTCGCGTTGTTTGAGCCAGTCGAGCGTGAAATCGCCAATCAGGTCAGTGCAGTAACCGGTGTACTTCTTACGTCCGGCGGCGGTGATGAAGTCGGGATCGTGATACACGCCCTGGCCGGGGAGAATGTTCCAGTAGTCGAAGCCGGTGGGCTCGCTCACAAGGTGCCACTTGCCGATCATCGCGGTCTGGTAACCGGCGCGTTGCAGTTCCTTGGCGACGTGATTGCGTTTGGGGTCGAGCGGTTCTTCGAGGGAGTAGACACCGTTTTTGTGGCTGTATTGCCCGGTGAGAATGGCGGCGCGGCTGGGCGTGCAGATGGAATTCGTGCAAAAACAGTTGGAAAGGCGAACGCCGCCGCTTGCGATGCGGTCGATGTTCGGCGTCTGGTTGATGCGGCTGCCGTAGGCGGAGATGGCGTGTGCAGCGTGGTCGTCCGCCATGATGTAGAGGATGTTGGGTTGGGGTCCAGCCTTGGCGAGGGCGGCGGTGCCGAGCAGTCCAAGAAGTTCGCGGCGGGTATAAGCAATCATCGCAAGGGTACGTTATCATGACTGCGCGAGCGCGTGGGGAAGGCAAGGTGGAATGACACGAACGAGCCGGCGGCGGTTACTGGCGGGAACGCTGGGCAGCAGTTTGCTGGCACAGGTGGAAGCCGCGCCGGAAGTGCGTCTGCCGCGCAAAATTCGCCTGGCGCTGGCGGGCTTCGATGGGCATCCGGAAGAGATCCTTCGCGTGCTCCCGCAATTGCCGGACGTGGAACTGGTGGCGGTGGCTGGCGAGGAGTCCGACACGGACACACAAGCCAACGCGTTCAAGAACCGGTACGTGGCGAAGGCGCGCCGCTATGAAACGCTGGCGGAGTTGCTCGCCGCCGAGCAGCTCGACCTGGTGGCGGTCTGCAATCACAACGGCCGGCGGACTGCCGCGATTCTCGCCTGCGCGGCGCGCAAACTCAACGTGATCGCGGAGAAGCCGCTGGCGCTCCATCGAGCGGATCTCGACGCGGTTTACGACTCGGTGAAGCGCAGCGGCATTCATTTGGGCATGCTGTTGCCCATGCGTTTCGACCCGCCATATCTGGCAATGCGGCGGATTGTAGAGAGCGGCGCTATCGGCGAAGTCCTGCAAATGGACGCGCAAAAGAGTTACCAGCTGGGCGCGCGTCCGGCGTGGCAGAAACACGCAGTCTCGTACGGCAGCACCATATTGTGGATCGCGATCCACTCCATTGACCTCATGCTCTGGGTCAGCGGGCGGAGCTTTACGGAAGCGGCCTCACTGCAATCGCACGTGGGATTCCCGGAAGCGGGAGAGATGCAGAACGTGACGGCGAGCGTGTTTCGTATGGACAACGGCGGGTGCGCCACGCTGCATATGGATTATCTGCGGCCTGCTACCGCGTCGGGACACGGGGACGACCGGCTGCGTGTGAGCGGCACCCGTGGAATCGTCGAATATCAGGAGAGTACGGGCGTGACGCTGATCACCGGGACGTCGAGGCCGGCGGTGGTGCGGGATTTGCCGCGGCAGCAATCGGTGTTTCTCGACTTTTTGCAGAGCCTGTACCAGGGAACGAGGGCGGCGCTATCCTGGCCGGAGATCGTGAAGGCGAACGAGGTCACGCTGGCCGCGCACACGGCGGCCGAACAGCACGGGTTCGTGGCGGTCCGGCGGGTGTGACGCACGCACGAATGGTACAATGGTGGGTTCGGAGAGGTGGCAGAGTGGTCGATCGCACCCGCCTCGAAAGCGGGCGTACCTTAACGGGTACCGGGAGTTCGAATCTCCCCCTCTCCGCCAGTAAATTCCCCCCAGGCAATCCCAGGAATCATACTCATAATTCGGGCATGCCCCCACTCGACCTTGCTATCCTGGGACGCTATGCATCTTAAGATTCTGGGGCACCCGATTTTCGTCAACCTGAACTTCCACATGCCGATGATCGTGGACCTCTCGCATCCGCTGGTCATGCTGCAGGGCGAGAACGGCGCGGGAAAGTCGACCCTGCTGCATTCGATCTTCTACGCGCTGCGCGGCGACCAGGTGGAGAACTACGTCTACCGTCTCGAACCCGGCGACGTGAGGCCCGGCAAGGCCTACCTCTTCGATGCGGAACAACACAATCCGCGCACCCAGTTGGAACTGTTCAAAGAGCAGCCGGAGATGGTGGAATTCCTGCGCACCGCGAGCCACGGCCAGGTCATGCTGTCGCTGTTCCGCGAGACCTTTCCGAAGCTGCCCGACGGCACCACGCTGCTGCTCGACGAGCCCGAAATGGCGCTATCGGTTTCCAACCAACGGCGCATTCTGAAGATGCTCCAGGAACTGGTGGACCACAAGAATTTTCGCATCATCTGCGCCACTCACTCGCCGGTGCTGATCGATTCTCCAGACACCTATGTGATCAATCTGGACCGGCACGTCAACCGGAACGTGATTCCGAACGATCAGGGAATCGAAGGCGCCAGCACGATTCAGTAGGGAGGGCTATGACTTGTTGCGCGCAATTCGACCAGATGCTGGACCGCGACCTTGCCCGCCATGCCCAGCCTTACCAGCTCTCTAACGGCACGATCATCACGGAAATCGACACCGAGTATTTCTTCGTATTCGGCGACGACCGCCACCAGTTCGTCGGGCTGAATTATTGCCCGTTCTGCGGCAGGGTGCTGTCGCGAGAACTATGGAATCTCGAAAAGAAAAAATAAGCGTCATGGCTATTCCCGCGGCGCGCTGTGCGCTCGCGGGCGGACTAGCGGTGTGGACCGCCATTGGTTTCGCTCCTTCGGTCAGACCGGATCCGGTTCCGGCAGGGGCGCCGGGCACCGAGTTCTCCGCGGAGCGCGCCCTGGCGACCGTGCGCGCCATCGCGCAGCGGCCGCACCCGGTGGGCAGCGGCGATCACGATCGCGTCCGCGATTACATTCTGGCGGAGTTCACGCGGCTCGGGGTGACACCCGAGAGGCAAGCGGGGATCGGAACGTACCGCCGCACCGGAAAGGCCGAGAATATCGTGGCGCGCCTGCTCGGCACGGCCAACACGCGTCCCGTCATGTTGGCGGCTCACTACGATTCCACGAGGCGCGGCCCGGGCGCCGGCGACGACGCGCACGGTGTTGCTGTGCTGCTGGAGACGCTTCGTGCGCTGCGCGAGTCCGCGCCCTTGCGCAACGATGTGGTCTTTCTGGTGACCGATGGAGAAGAAGACGGCATGCTGGGCGCAGCGCTGTTCATGCGCGACCATCCCTGGCATGCGGAGCCCGGCGTGGTACTGAATTTCGAGGCGCGCGGCACCGGCGGCGCCGTCACAATGTTTGAGACCAGTTCGCCCAATGAGTGGATGGTTCGAGCCTTGCGGGCGGCGGTGCCTGCGGCCAATGCGACATCCTTCGCTTACGAAGTTTACCGCCGCATGCCTAACGACACCGACCTCAGCGTATTCAAACGCAATGGCCTCGCGGGCATGAACTTCGCCTTCATCGAACACCCGGAGTGGTACCATCGTCCGCAGGACGACCCGGCGCATCTCGACGTGCGCAGCGTGCAGGAGCAAGGAAATTATTCGCTGGCGCTGGCGCGAGCATTCGGCGCGCAAGACCTCAAACAGGCGCAATCCGGCGATGCGGTTTACTTCCCCACGCGATTGACGCCGCTGATTGTCTACTCGACGGCGTGGGTCCAGCCCCTGGCGTGGCTCACCGCGGCGGGGCTGGTGATGGCTGCGCTGGCTGCTTGGCGTCGCCGCGTGCACGGGTTGTGGTTTGCCATTGTGCTGGCGATTCCGGCGATCCTGCAACTCGTAATCGCCAACGCCGCCCCTGGCGTGACTTACATCCTGGAGTGGCCGCTGGCTTCCGCAGTGATTGCGTACGCCGTGTGGATGACTGCTCCGCGCGTGATCGGCGCGGACTGGCGGCTGGGTGTATTGCTGCTCTGCCCGGCCGCGTCATTTCTCCTGCTTGCGCCTATGCTTCGCGCGCTGATCGTGGCATTGGGACCACGCACGGGAGGAGTTATCGTCGCAGTGGCGGTCTTGTGGATGCTGATTACGGTGTTCCCGCAACTCAGGTTTACTCTGGCGCGGAAGTAAGCGCTTCCTCACGGTCGCGGCTTCGAATGGGAGTCGCGGCTCGGATGGAGTCGCTGCTGCTAAGTCCGGCGGCGGCGCAATAGGGTAAGTGACGCCAACGCCGCACCGGCAACAAGCGGAGTCCGGCCGGAGTACCAGACCTGGCAGAGTACGGCAGGCTGATTTTACAGTTGTAAGTGGGACAAAACAGACACCGGTATTGCCCGCGGTACCTTGAGGCGCCGCGGGCGTAACCAGAACGCGGGGACTAAAACTCAGGCAGTTTGCGCGCTCGCGGCCCTCATGGCTGCGATGCGTTCTTCCATTTGACGTGTCAACGGCGGCACCATGCCGAGCATGCGCTGCACCAGCATGAGCTGGCCCCGATGGTGCATCTCATGTTCCTTGGGAGCGAGCAGCATCTCGAAGCGCGACTTGGTGGGCGGCACCATGCCTTGCGGATACTGGACGCTTTCCGAGAGGAAAGTGTCGGAGAGGTCTTCGAGCCCCCGGGCGTACTTTTCGCCTTCCTCATGCAACATTTTGAGGATCTCCGCTTTGGATCGGGGAACCTGCTCCTCGGCTATCTGTTTGCCCATAAAACCGAAGAAGTCGAAGCCCACGAGAGTGTCGAGATGGTCGGTAAAGTGTATCTTTTCCTGAAGGCGAGAGCCCACCGCAATGTGAGCCAGTGTCTCGGCGACGCTGCGGCATCCCGGCGCGCCGCGGAAACTGTAACTTTCCTCGGGGATTTCTTCGGCAATCTTGATGGTGTTGGCGCGCACCGTTCGGAAAGACGCGGCCATTTCTTTCGGTCCGTAATAAGTCATTATTGATTGGCTCCTCTGAGGGATAGCTTATAGTTTAACCCGTGGAACCGCCGCAAATGTGAATTTCAGAATGCATCGCGCAGCCATTCGATGCGCGGCGGCTGTTCCAACACAATGCTGACGATATCGAAACGTGTATCGCGCCACGGGATTTCGGCGCGGCGCACGTAGTCGCGGGCAGCGCGTTGTACGCGCTCTCGTTTCTCGGCATCCACCGCCGATTCGGGCGGACCGAATTCCTCGCTGGAACGTGTCTTGACTTCGATGAACGCGAGCTTGCCGCCGTCCCAGACCACCAGGTCGAGCTCGCCGCTACCGGAGAGCGTGCGATAATTGCGCGCCACTACGGTGCATCCGCGCGCGCGCAGAAAGCGGTGCGCCAGGTCTTCGCCGATCCGTCCGTGGTTGTCCGCATAGCGGCGCCGGCGTATGCGGTCGGCGGCGCGATAGAGCAGGCCGATCACTTCATCACCTCGAATTCGAATTCCATAACTTTCCCGCGCACCACGTAACAGAGATAGTGTTCCCAAAACCGCCGGTAGCGCGGGAAACGGTTCACCAGAAACTCGAATCCCAGCCACCGCCAAAAAGCAAGTAGCTTCACGTGCACGGAAATCTCACGAAATCTGGATTTCGAATAGTAGCCGAAACCTCCGTGATTCTCACCGAAATAGCGGAAGCTGAAACTGTTCAGATGGCTCTTGTGAGTGGGGTCGCAGAAGGAGCTGAAATCGGTGTAGTGGGGAGTCTCCAGGCGCACCGTGCCGCCCGCGCGCACCAACCTGTGAAACTCCTCCATAGTGCGTATGACGTCGTTGACGTGCTCGATCACGTGGATCGCGGTGAGGCGATCGAAAGAGCTGTCGGCGAACGGATAGGGAAAGCGATCGAGGTCCACCAGGACGTCGGCGCGGCTGGCGGGATTGCGGTCGATTCCGATGGAATCGGGCTGCTTGTGAATCCCGCAGCCGACGTCGAGAGTCCTCACGCTTCTGCGATCACCTGTTGGAGGCACGCTTCCAGGGTATCAAGTGCGAAATCGCACTGGTCGCGATTAATTATCAAAGGCGGACAAAGGCGTAGCGTGTTGTCGCCCGCGCCCAGTACCAGGAGCCCACGTTCGAAGGCCAGCGTCTCGATGCGGTCGCGCCACGCCGCCGCCTTCTCCTTTGTGGCCTGGTCGCGCACGATCTCGATCCCCAGCATGAGGCCAAGGCCGCGGACGTCGCCGACGATGGGGAATCGCGCCGGCCACCGGCGCATGCGGTCCATCAGGTACTCGCCCATGACCCTCGCGTTTTCCACGAGTTCCTGCTGCAGCAGCTCGATGGTCACCAACGCGGCGGCGCAGGCTACCGGGTTGCCGCCGAACGTGGAGGCGTGCGCCCCGGGCGGCCACGTCATCAGGTCCGCGCGCGCCACGGTAGCGCCCAAGGGCAAGCCGCTGGCGATTCCCTTGGCCACGGCGAGGATATCGGGCACGACGCCGAAGTGGTCGGCAGCCCACATTTTGCCGGTGCGGCCCATGCCGCTCTGCACCTCGTCGAACACCAGCAGGATGCCATTGGCGCGAGCCACACGCGAAAGTTCGTCGAAGAATCTTTGCGGCGGCACGATGTATCCGCCCTCGCCCTGGACGGGTTCCACCACGATGGCGGCGGTCTCTTCGGCGGGCGCGATGGTCTTGAGCAGCGTGTCTTCGATGTGCTTCACGCACTCCACTGCGCAGTTCTCGGGCGTCTGGCCGTAAGGGCAGCGGTAGCAGTACGGGTAGGGTGCGTGAACCACTCCCGGCACCAGCGGACCAAACCTGGCGCGCTGCACAGCTTTGCGCGAAGTGAGGGAGAGCGCTCCCATGGTTCGCCCGTGAAAGCTGCCGAAGAAGGCGATGATCTTGTCGCGCCCGGTGGCGTAGCGCGCCAACTTGATGGCCCCTTCCATGGCCTCCGCACCCGAGTTGCCGAAGGACACGCGCCGCGGCACGTCGCCAGGCGCGATTTCATCCAGCTTCTCGGCCAGCGCGACGAGTTCTTCGTAGTAGAAATCCGTGCCCGACATGTGGATCAGGCGGGCGGCCTGCTGCTGGATGGCTTCCACCACCCGGGGATGGCAATGCCCGGTGGCAACTACGGCGATGCCCGCGGTGAAATCGAGGAAGCGATTGCCATCCACGTCTTCCACGATGGCACCTTCACCTTTCTTCGCTACCAGCGGATAGCAGCGCGTGTAGGAGGGAGATACGGTTTTCGCGTCGCGCTCGATGACCGCCTGCGCGCGCGGACCCGGCACGGGCCCGGTGAGAATGGGTAAGTCTGTGCGGACCTGTCCCAAAGTTGTGCTCATGGAAATGACTCCTCTTTATTCAGTTGTGGGTGAAAGAAACTACGCGCCGTGTGGGCGCGCGCCGCGTGAAGCGGGCGAGGAGTTAGTCGGAGCCGAAAAGCCCCGGTCGGGATTGCGCAGGGCTGCTCCCCATAATCCAATCTTACCTCGTTGGCGAGGGAGGGCGCGCCACCGTTCAGGTAATGTTTCCGAAGACTCGGGAGAAGATCTTGTCCACGTTGCGCAGTTGGCGCTCCAGGGAAAATGACTGTGCGATTTGCTCTTTGGTAAGTACAGCCGCAATTTCGGGGTCGCCCTCGATCGCCGCGCGGAAGTCGCCCTCTTCTTCCCATGCGCGCATGGCGTGAGATTGCACCAGCCGGTAGGCGTCCTCTCGCCGCATGCCGCCGGCGGCGAGATCCAGCAGCACCTGCCCGCTGAACACCAGGCCGCGCGTCAGATCCAGATTGCGCCGCATGCGCTCGGGGTAGACCAGGAGCTGGTCCACCAGTTTCGTTGTCTTCTCCAGCAGGTAGTCGGTGAGGATGGTGGAATCTGGCAGAATCACTCGCTCTACGGAAGAGTGCGAGATGTCACGCTCATGCCACAACGCCACATCTTCGAAAGCCGCCATCACGTTGGATCGCACCACGCGCGCCAGCCCGCAGATCTGTTCGCAAGTCACCGGATTGCGTTTGTGGGGCATCGCGGAACTGCCCTTCTGCCCGCGCGCGAAATACTCTTCGGCCTCGCGCACCTCGGTGCGCTGCAGGTGGCGCACTTCCAACGCGATCTTCTCGCACAGCGCGGTGGTCAGCGCCAGGGTAGACACGAAGTTCGCGTGCCGGTCGCGTTGGATCACCTGGGAAGCCACGGCCGCGGGCTTCAGATTCAGCTTCTCGCAGATCAGTTCTTCGGTTTCGGGATCGATGTGGCCGAACGTGCCTACCGCGCCCGACGTCTTGCCGACGCGCACGTCCTCGGCGGCCGCGCGCAACCGCGTGAGATTGCGCCCCGCTTCTTCGTACCAGATGGCCAGCTTCAGCCCAAAAGTAATCGGTTCCGCGTGGACCCCGTGCGTGCGGCCGATCTGCACCGTGTGACGGAACTCCAGCGCCCGCCGCTTGAGTACTTCGCGCAACTGCATCAGGTCGTTGATCAGGATCGCCGACGCCTGCTGCAACAGCAGCGCCTGCGCGGTATCCACCACGTCGTTCGACGTCAGGCCGTAATGAAACCAGCGCGATGCGTCGCCGTGTCCGCGTGCCTGCATGGTCTCGGCCACCGCGGTGGTGAAGGCGATCACGTCGTGCTTCACTTCCTTTTCGATTGCGTGGATCCGTTCCACGTCGAAGCCCGCGTGCTCGCGCAGCAGGCGGGCCGCCTCGGCGGGCACTACGCCCAGTTGCGCCAGCGCTTCCGAGGCTGCGAGCTCCACTTCGAGCCACTGTTGGAACTTGTTCCGGTCGCTCCAGATCCGGCCCATTTCAGGACGCGTGTATCGGGGAATCATGGTGATTTTAGAACTGAAAAACTTCGCTTGGAGTCTTTTGCGCGGCAATCGAGAGGCGCGTCTCCAGACCGCGCCGCTCCAGGGCTTCGGCGGCCACCATCTGCACGATCGCCGGGTGATTGTTCTGCTCGCTCAGGTGGCCCAGAACCAGATTCGCCGTGCACGATGCCAGATCCTCCATCAGGTAATCCGACATGTGCAGATTGGAGAGGTGCCCCACACGGCTCATCACGCGCTGCTTGACGCTCCACGGGTAGGGACCCACCTTGAGCATGTCGAGATCGTGATTCGCTTCGAGCAGCAGCAGGTTGGTGCGCCGCAGATGAAACTTGATGGACTCCGGCACGTAGCCCAGATCCGTGGCAATGCCGACGCGTACGCCTTGCGCTTCGAAGCAGTACCCCACGGGGTCGATGGCATCGTGCGGGATGCCGAAACTCTGCACCTCGATATCGCCGATTCGGAAGCTGGCTCCCGCCTGAAAGGGTTCCAGGCGCACGGGCTGGCGCTCGCCCCAATCGATCACGGGCGCCGTCAGTCGCGTCATGTAGATCACCGCGCGGACGTCCTTGCAGCGCGCCAGGACGGGCAGCCCCGCAACGTGATCGGAATGTTCGTGGGTGATCAGGATGGCGTCGATGCAATCCAGCGATTCGCCAATGGATGCGAGGCGCTTGCGCAGTTCGCGCATGCTCAGGCCAGCGTCCACCAGAATTCGCGTATTTTCAGTGGCCAGGAGGGCGGCATTGCCGGAACTGCCGCTGGCCAGAACGCTGAATTTTACGATTGTCCTTCTCCCCGAACATTCAGAATACACCCAATCATACGGAAACAGAATCGGGTAATATTGTTTCGGGTACATGGGCGCCAGCGGATAGTGTGCCTTGGTGGGGCGGACGCCCGCGTCCGCGGCCGTCGCCCCGCCGGCTTGCCTCGTGGGCGAGCTGATTTCGTTGGCGAGAGACGGGTCCCGGGGGCCGTGCGGACCACGCACAGGCGTTAAAACAAGCTGGTTTCCCGGAATACCCGCCGGGCTTTGGTTCCGAAAACGGCAACTTCCCAGATGGAGCATTCCGGGCAATTAACGTGCGAAAATGACTTCTTGTTCCTAATCCGGGCACGCTCGCTCGAACGCCATCTAGAGAAGGGCAAGTACCGGAGAAAGCGAGAATCTCCATGAATCTACTCCGCTTCAGGCAGGCTGCCGCGATGGTCACGGCCCTGTTCCTCATCCCGGCTTCCTTCGCGCAGGCAACAGGAGGCGACAAAGTCGATCTGGACGCCCTGGCCCAGATCAAGACTGAGGCCTTCCAGCACTCGCAAGTGATGGAAAACCTCTTTTGGATGTCCGAGGTGTATGGTCCGCGCGTCACCAATAGCCGCAATCACAAGCTCGCCGCCGAATGGGCGATGAAGCAGATGCAGGAGTGGGGACTTAAGAACGTCCACCTGGAAAAGTGGCCCTTCGGCTATGGGTGGCAGATCAAGCATTTCTACGCAGCGATGGAGACGCCGGTCTATGCTGCGTTTACCGGGTTCCCTCTGGCATGGACGCCTGGAACGAACGGTCCGATCACGGTCGAGCCGGTGTGGGCACCCATCCACTCCAAAGCAGATTTCGCTAAATACCATGGCAAGCTGAAGGGCAAGGCGCTGCTGATGTTTGACCCGGCTCCACTTACGCTCCACACGCGGCCGGACGCGCAGCCCTCCCCAACGGATGAGGAAATTCTGGCACGCGGAGGCGTGCGCGTGGGTGGCGGCGGCGGGGGCGGAGCAGCAGCAGGCGCTGCAGCCAATCGTGACCCGAGCGGGCGGGGTCGCCCCGGTGAAGGCGAGTGGGAGTACACGCCGACATCGCTTGCCCTGGCCAATGCGAAGAACGGGGTCCTGCGCAACGAGGTCAACGCTTTCCTGAAGGAAGAGGGTGTGGCCATTTCCATCACGCCAGGTTACAACGGAGACGGCGGTACGATCTTTTCGACGTATGGGGGATCGGAGAATCCCAAGGATCCAATCCCGTCTCCGATCGTCGCCATTGGGGCTGAGCAGTATAACCGTCTCGTCCGCCTGGTGCAGCACGGTATCACGCCGAAGCTGAACTTCGATATCGCTGTCGATTATCAGAAGGAAGACCAGAACGCATTCAATGTCATCGGCGAGATTCCAGGTACCTCCAAACCGGACGAAGTCGTCATGCTCGGCGGTCACTTTGACAGCTGGCAGGGCGGCACGGGCGCGACGGATAACGGCACGGGATCCTCAGTGGCGATGGAGGCCGTGCGCATTTTGGCTACGTTGCACAAGCCCATGGCGCGTACGGTTCGCGTTGCCCTGTGGGGCGGCGAAGAGGAGGGCGTCTACGGCTCAACGGCTTACGTGCAGCAGCACTTCGCTCAACGCACCACCATGGTGAAGACCCCCGAGTACGACAAGCTGGATGTGTACTTCAACGACGACGGCGGCTCCGGCCGCTTCCGCGGAGTGTCGGCGGGCGGTAGTCCGCAGATGGCGGCCATCTTCAGGTCCTGGATTGAGCCCATCAAGGACCAGCATATTGTTGCCGTTTCGGGCGGGGATCAGTTCCGACCCACCGCGAGCCCCGGTGGCACGGACTCGAGCGCCTTTTCGTGGATCGGCCTGAACGGCATCGGTTTCCAGCAGGATGGGTTGGAGTACGGTACCCGTACCCACCACTCCAACGCGGACACCTATGACCGCGTGCAGAAGGCCGATGTGATGCAGAGTTCCATGATCGAAGCGTGGTTTGTCTACAACGCAGCCACCCGTGCAGAGATGCTCCCACGCATCCCAACCCCGGCCCCTGACCCGGATTCGAAGAGCCACGAGTAGTGGACAACTTTTAATTCAAAGTGAAGCGTGCGGACCCCTAATTCTTTCACGGCTTCCTGCGCGCGAAGATCCGGTCGCGGGGAGACGGAGATCATTCACCGGAAATTTGCGCGTGGCCGGCAAGCTCTCTTGGTGCCTGGGCGCCAATTTTAGGTAGTGTCTCAGTTTGAATCTCGGGATTGGGAAGCGGACCTCTGGTTATCGATCACACCGACAATGCGGCGCGCAGATAATGTTCAACCTCACCTCCGCGCGACGTCGGCTCAAGCTATTCTGAAGAACGTGGGAGGGAGATCTGCAGCATGGCAAAACTTGTTTACGGATTGAGCCAGTCCCTGGATGGCTACGTCGACCACATGAAGCTTGGGCCGCCTGCGCCAGCGGCCTTCCGTCACTTCATCGAGCTGGTGCGTGGCCTGACGGGCGTGATCTACGGTCGCCGTATGTACGAGATCATGCGTTATTGGGACGAAGATCTTCCGGATTGGGACGCGGAGGACCGCGATTTCGCGGTGGCGTGGCGGAACCAGCCGAAGTGGGTCGTGTCGCGTTCCCTCAAGTCCGTTGGCCCCAACGCCACGCTTGTCGCCGATGACTTCGAACAGGTGATTCGCAGACTGAAGGCTGAGCTGGCTGGCGAGATTCAAGTTGGCGGACCAGTCCTGGCGCAAAGCCTGACCGAGGCCGGTCTTATCGATGAGTATCGACTGTACCTCCGCCCCGTCGTGCTGGGTGGTGGCCAGCCATTCTTCGCCGGCCCCCGGCCGCCACTCCACCTGGTGGCCAGCGATTTAATCGTCGATGACCTGATTCGGTTGACCTACGTTCCTGCTTAACTGCGCGACTTGCCCGACGGGCCGCGCTCAGAAATTCAAACTGAGACACTGCCAATTTTAGGGCAGAATCGATCCGACAACGTATGATGGCACTGTCCGTTTTCTGAGAGCGTTGTGGCACCCACTGGATTCGCGCTGGAAGGACTATGAGATGCGAAAAGGGTTTACGAGAAAACCACAAGGGGACGAGCCCGCGACACGACCCAAGAACTACATTACGCCGAGCGGGCTACAGCGCCTCAAAGATGAGCACCGGTTTCTGCTCACCAGGGAACGCCCCGCCGTGACGGAGGTGGTGGCGTGGGCTGCTAGTAACGGCGATCGCAGTGAAAACGCCGACTATCAGTACGGCAAGCGGCGGCTGCGGCAGATCGATGGGCGGATTCGCTTTCTCACGAAGCGAATCGAAGCCGCGGAAGTGGTGGACCCGGAAACTCCGAGAGCCGGGGAAGCAGCAACGAGGGCATTCTTCGGAGCGACCGTGCGCTATGCCAATGGCGCGGGAGCGGAGCGAGTGGTGAGCATCGTGGGCACCGACGAGGTCGATCTCAACCGCAACCACATCAGTTGGGTGTCGCCTCTGGGGCGCGCGTTGATGAAGTCGGCAGTGGGCGACAGCGTAGTTCTTCAAGCGCCGCGCGGTACAGAATACCTGACCGTGCTGGACGTGCGTTACGACCGCATTTCTGTGGAACCGTTCCGTGAACCACTTGGCTCCGAGGCCTCGGCAAACGGACTCCCTCGCCGACGCCAATCCACCTGACGAAGGTTAGCGAGACAGCGCATGAAAACTCCAGGCCCGAACAAGGACGAATTGCGAGCAGCCTCCAGGGCTATTCGTTCGGCTATAGTCCGACCCAGTCAGGATCGTTCGCGTGCAACGCCGTAGTGTTCACCCAATCCGCGCTCGAATGCATTCAGCAACTCCCGAGAAGCGGCCTTCCCGGAACGAACGTGCGCTTAGGCGGATCCAGCCTCGCGCCGGCGGGATCGATTCATGTTCATGTCGCGTTGTTTTAACGCGTGGCCGCGGACTGGGGGGCCGCCCCGCCATTACTGACTTATTGCGGATTGCCGGCCGTAGGTCCGCCCCTGCCGGCGGGACGTGGAGGAGCCACGTAGTCCACGAGCTCATCCACCGGCCTCTTCCCGGCCCATGCGATACCACGGAGCAATGTCCGCTCAATCTGGTAGTTGGCGAAGTTGGCGTACGTATGCCCTTGCATCCACACGAACGCTCGAGCGGGCTGGCCGCCGGAGACGGTGTGTTCGTAGGTCCAGATCTGCGGCACGACTTCGCCCTTATGGTCGCCGGCACTACGCGTGGGCGGGATCTTCACATTGGCCAGCACGTGTATAGCTGGGCTCTCGGCCCACGTCATCTTGTAGAAGGCTTCATCAAGAATCGTGAGATCGGACATATCCTTGAGGATCGGGTTGGACTGGTCCACAACCGTGTATTGAATAGGCGCGTCCAGAGTGTAGTTCACCTCGCCGTGCTTCTTGGCGCCGCCCACGAGGGTCGCAAAATAAGCGGGGTCCGGACCGCACAACGAGTCGTGGATGCTGACCAGTCCGCCGCCCCGTTTGACGAACGCATCGAGCGCGGCCTTATCGCTATCGCTGAAGAAGCCGGCATCGCCTTTGTAGATCACGACGACGTCCGTATGTTCAAGGGCGGCACTGCTCGGAGGATGTAGGGCACCATCGACGACGGCCCCGTGCTCCGTCAAAACCTTGCTCCAGTCGGCCAGAAACTGCGGATAGTCGTGCTGACCGGTCGAATGCGACTTGAGCCCCGCCCAAATGAACACGTGCATCCCAGCGGGGTTCTGGCCTTGCGGCCGGGGTGGCCCCTGCGGGCCTGCGCCTCTTCCAGGTTGCGCCCAGGCAGGTGGCTGCGCCGTCCCAGCGAGGAACAACAGAAATAAGGCGCCAGGCAGAAGATGCCGGATTCTCACGTTGAGCCGTTTGTTCATATGCGTCCGCACCCTGGGAAGAAGGTATCGAAGTCGCCCTGGGATGTCAATCGGCCGGCATTGCCGTGTTAGGCTGCATTCATGAAGGCAGTCCGGATTCACCAGCATGGCGGTCCCGATGTACTCGTCTACGAGGACGTGCCGGAGCCGAAGATCAAAGCCAACCAGATCCTGGTCCGCGTCCGCGCCTGCGCGCTCAATCATCTCGATCTTTTCGTGCGCGGCGGAATCCCCGGCATGAAGTTCCCCATGCCGCACATCCTGGGCAGCGATGTCGCGGGCGAAGTCGTGGAGGTGGGCGAGCTGTGCGAGCGCGTCAAGCCGGGGTGGCGCGTGCTGCTCTCCCCGGGGCAGAGTTGCCGCCAGTGCGAGCAATGCCTGCTGGGCAACGACAACTTCTGCCGCCGCTTTACGATGTTGGGCTACGCGATCGACGGCGGGAATGTGGAACTGCTGGCCGCGCCCGAATATAGCGCCATACAGATTCCCGACGACATGAGCTTCGAGGACGCCGCCGCCACGCCGCTGGTGTTTCTCACCGCCTGGCACATGCTGATGGCGCGCGCCAAACTGCAGCCCGGCGAGGACATATTGGTGCTGTCGGCATCGAGCGGCGTCGGATCGGCCGCCATACAGATCGCCAAACTCTTCCAGTGCCGCGTGATCGCGACCGCCGGCGGCGCGACCAAACTCGCCAAGGCACGGGAGCTCGGCGCCGACCACGTCATCGATCACTACCAGCAGGATATTTCAGCTGAGGTCAAAAAGATTACCGGCAAGCGCGGCGTGGATGTAGTAGTGGAACACGTGGGCGTGGCGACGTGGACCAAGAGCCTGGAATCGCTCGCTCCGGCGGGACGCCTGGTGATCTGCGGCGCCACCACCGGCTACGACGCGCGGGTCGATTTGCGCTACCTGTTCAGCAAGCAGTGGAGCCTGCTGGGGTCGTTCATGGGGACCATGGGAGAACTGCACCAGGTGCTGAAATTCGTCTTCCGCAAGCAATTGAAGCCGGTGGTGGACCGCGTCTACCCGCTGTCGGAGATCGCCGCGGCGCATCGCTATCTCGAGAATAAAGAACAGTTCGGCAAAGTCATCGTCAAACCCTGAGGCGCGAAATGCTGGTGCTCGGTTGGGTGGTTCTCCTGGTGTGCTGGGTCGTCTGGACGTACCCGTTTATCTTCCGCGCGCCACACAATCAGCAGCGGCCTTCCATCACGGCGATCGGCCCGACGCGCGCCGGCCTGCTGCTGGAATCGCTCGCGATCTGCATGGCCTTCGTCTTCCGCCGGCCGCCGGATTCGCCGGCCGAGTGGTGGCTGGTCGCCTCTGCCGCCGTGTGCGGGGCCCTCGCCTGCATCCTTGCGTGGGGCGCGATTCGCCATCTCGGCCGCCAGTTCCGTGTACACGCCGGATTGTACGAAGATCACGAACTCGTCACCAGCGGGCCTTACGCCCTGGTGCGGCATCCCATCTATACGTCGCTGCTGGGAATGCTGGTGTGCAGCCTGTTGATCCTCACGCCGTGGCAGTGGGCCGCGGCCGCAATCGCGCTCTTCATTGTTGGGACGGAAATTCGCGTCCACACGGAGGACGGCCTGCTGGCATCGCGTTTTGGCGAGCGGTTCTTCGAGTACCGGAAGCGCGTGCGGGCCTACCTGCCTTTTGTGCGATAGTGTCCATTATGATCAGGCGTGTCTCTGCATTTTCCCTGGCTATTCTCGCGGCCGGCGGCGTCTCCTTCGGGGCGGACCTCACGGAGCAATATCGCGCCACCGCGGACAAATTGATCGACGCCGCGCTGGCCGATACCGAAGGCTACAACCGGCTGGCGTATCTCTGCTATCGCATCGGTAACCGCTTGAGCGGATCGCCGGGCCTGGAGAAGGCCATCGCGTGGAGCGTGGAGACCATGAAGGCGGCGGGCCTCAGCAATGTACGCGTGATTCCCACCAAGGTGCCTCACTGGGTCCGCGGGGCGGAATCGGCGCGCATGGTGGCGCCGCTGGATAAGCCCCTGCACATGCTCGGCCTCGGCATGAGCATCGGCACGCCCCCGGGCGGCATCACGGCCGGCGTGGTGGCCGTCAGCACCTTCGAAGACCTGGCCAAACTGGGGCGCGCGAAAATCCAGGGAAAAATCGTCCTGTATAACGAGGAGTATTTCGGCTACGGCCCCACGCGTGTGTATCGCGCCACCGGGGCGGCGCGCGCGGCCGAGTTCGGCGCCGTTGCCGCACTGGTCCGCTCGGCCACCCCGCTCGCCATGCAGATTCCGCATACCGGCGAGATGAATTACGACGAGAATCAGCCCAAGATTCCCGCCGCTGCCGTGTCGCCGGAGGACGCCATGATGATGGCGCGCCTGGTGGAGGACGGCGTACCCGTCAGGGTCCACCTGGAGATGGGCGCGCAGATGCTCCCCGACGCCGATAGCGGCGACGTGATCGGCGAGATTCCCGGCCGCGAGCATCCCGAAGAAGTGGTGGTGATGGGTGGACACATCGATTCCTGGGACGTCGGCCAGGGAGCGCAGGACGACGGCGCATCCATCGTCGCCTGTCTGCAAGCCGTCGCGCTAATGAAGAAGCTGGGCCTGCAGCCACGGCGCACGATCCGCGTGGCTTTCTGGGTCAACGAGGAGAACGGCGGGCGCGGCGGCGTGGCCTATCGCGATTTCGTAGGCGACAAGATCAAGAACCAGGTTGCGGCAATCGAAATGGATGGCGGGGCGGAGGCTCCGCGCGGCTTTGGCGCCGGCGTGGATGCGGCCTCCATGAGTATGTTGCAGCAGATCGCCAAATTGCTCGACCGCGTGGGAGCCGGCGAAATCACGGGCGGCGGCGGTGGCAGCGATATCGCTCCGCTGATGCGCGATGGCGTGCCCGGTCTGGGCGAGCGCACCGTAGGCACACACTATTTCGACTGGCACCACACGGAAGCCGACACGCTGGATAAAGTGGACCCCGACGATTTCCGCAAGAACGTGGCCGCGCTTGCGGTGATGGGATACGCCCTGGCGGACATGCCCGATCGCGTGGTAGCGGCGCCCGGCGGCGGCCGGCGAAGCTTTCAGACACCTCCGAAGTGAGCGTAAGAGGGCACCTCTCACTTCATCCAATTCGCAAATGCTGTGATGATGAGCGAATTCGTCAGATCGATAAGAAACGCCCCGACAATCGGCACCACCAGGAATGCTTGCGGCGCGGCGCCATACCTTTCAACCAACTCCTCCATGCAGGCCACCGCGTTCGCCGTAATTCCCAGCATGAAACCGCAGAAGCCCGCGGCGCTTACCGCCGCTTCGTATTTCCGTCCCATCACCCAGAAAGGCAGTGTGATGGACATCAGCCAGCAGAACACTACCTGTACCAGGAGCATTGCGAACAACGGCACGGCCAGGTGCGAGAGTTCCCAGAGCTTCAACGTAATCAGCGCCATCACGATGAACAGGTAGAGCGCGATCCGCCCCAGCGAATCGACATCCGCCTGCGCGATGCCCGCGAGGTGATAACGATCGTCCAGATTGCGCATCACCACCGCCACCATCATGGAGCCGATGTACACCGGCAGAATCACACCCAGCGACTGAATCGCCGAACTCACCAGGCTACCCGCGCCCATCGCGATGGCGAGCACGATCGCCGTATTCAACAGCGAGCCGCCTTCCGCCGGGGCACCGGCAGTTCGCGCGATCGTTCCTTCGCCGGATTTCAGCTTGTGCCGCCGGATCAGCCACCCGCCGATGTAGCCGCCCGTCAGGCCGGCCACCGTGATGCCGAAGGTCGCGGCGGCGAAGGCCACAGTCGCCGCGCCCTGCACTCCCATCTTTTCGAACGTGCCGCCGAACGCCAGCGCTGTCGCCGGACCTCCAGCCAGCGCCACGGACCCGGTCAGGATTCCCAATCGCGCGTCCACTCCCAGCCCATGCGCCAGCGCGATTCCCAGCAGATTCTGCAGCACCGCGCCCAGGCTCGCGATGGCCAGAAACCAGATCACGCGGACGCCGCCTTCGCGAAGCAATTGGAGGCGCGCGCTGAGCCCGATGGTGGTCATAAACGCCACCATCAGCAGATCGCGCAACACCACATCCGCATCCAGGTTCACGACGCGATCGCGCAGGGCCAGCGCCGCTACGGCAAACAGCATGCCGCCGACGATCGGCGTGGGGATGTTCAACCGTTCGAGCAGCGGCACGCGCCGCTTCACCCAAGTGCCGGCCGCCACTCCCAGCGCCGCCAGCCCGAGCATCTGCACCGCGCTTATCTTGATGTGGGGAAGTGTGGGGACCATGTGTTGAATTGCAGTATAGTAACTCGAAAGAGGGTTCATGCCAAAGCCGCTTCGGTTGGGCGTGGTTGCGTTTGCGGTTCTGTGCGTCTTAGCGTGCCTCACACCGGCCCTCGCGGATAACTACCCGCGCCAGCCCGCAATCCATGCGCAGCACTACACATTCCGCATCGCTCTCAGCGACGCCGACGACAAAGTGGCGGGCGAGGCCACCGTGGACCTGCGCTTCCTGCAGCCCGGCGTCACGCAGGTCGTGCTCGATCTGACCAGCCTCAAGGACGGCAAGGGAATGACCGTCGCCGCCGTTTCCTGCCAGGGCGCGACGCTGCAATTTCAGCACTCCGCCGACCGCCTCGCCATCACGCTCGCGTCCGCCCCCGCGGTGGGCGAACGCCGCGAAATCGTCGTGAAATATGGCGGCATCCCAGGCACTGGCCTGCACATCGGCAAGAACAAGTTCGGCGACCGCACCTTCTTCAGTTGGAACTGGCCCACGCTGGCGCGCCAGTGGCTGCCGATGATCGATCACCCTTCCGACAAGGCCACCAGCGAGTTCCTGGTGACCGCGCCCGCCAAATATCAGGTAGTGGCCAACGGCACGCTGCAGGAAGAACTCGACCTCGGCGACGGCCGCAGAATGACCCACTGGAAGCAATCTGTGCCCATCGCGTCGTGGCTCAACAATATCGGTGTCGCGCAATTCTCCTCGCGCCACTTCGCGACCGTCGCCGGCGTTCCGCTCCAGTCGTGGGTCTTCCCGCAGGATCGCGAAAACGGCATCGTCACGTTCGAAGGGCCCACGCGCCAGGCCATGGAGTTCTTCGCGTCGCACATCGGCCCCTACCCTTATGAAAAGCTCGCCGACGTTCAGGTAGCCGGCATGGGCGGCGGCATGGAGCACGCCAGCGCCATCTTTTTCGGTGAACGCAGCGTGACCAATCGCCCGGCCTTTAGCCTGGTGGCCCACGAGATCGCGCACCAGTGGTTTGGCGATTCCGTCACCGAGAAGGACTGGGACGACGCGTGGCTCAGCGAAGGCTTCGCCACTTACTTCGCGTCGCTCACTACCGAGTTCTACGAGGGCCGCGACGCCTTTCTCGGCGCCATGCGGCATTCCCGCACGAATATCCTCGCCATGGAAAAGCGCACGCCCGGCGTGGCAGTGGTCCACGACAATCTCCCCGAGATTCGGGACGGCCGCGCGCCTCTACCGATCGTTTATCAGAAGGGCGGATGGACCCTGCACATGCTCCGCGGCGTGATCGGAACTGAGAAGTTCTGGGCGGGAATTCGCGAATACTACCGCCGGTTTCGCGATTCGAACGCCTCTACCGAAGACCTGCGACGCGTGATGGAAGAAACGTCGGGCGCCGATCTGGGCTGGTTCTTCCAGCAGTGGCTCTATCGCCCCGGCTCGCCTGTGGTCTCGGGCGGGTGGAAGTACAATCCCGCGGCGAAGATGGTGGAGATCGAACTGGAGCAGACCCAGTCCGGCGCGGCCTACCGGCTTCCGCTTGAGATCGCCGTTACCGTTGCCGGCGTGCCACCGGCAATACAGCGCATCGAGTGCAACAGCAAGTCGCAGAAGTTCGAGATCCCCACGGATAAAGAGCCTTCAGCGGTAGAACTCGATCCCAACGTCTGGGTGCTGATGGACAGCAAATTCAAGAAAAACTAAAACCGGCCGATCTCACTATCAGGATGGAGAGTTTGGCAAAACACCGGTCGGAGGCAACCGTCTATCTCGGCCGGCAGCCTATCTACGGCGCCAATCGCGAGATCCGCGCCTACGAACTGCTCTACCGCCGCGCCGCGGGCGACACCAGCGCGCGCTTCCGCGACGGCGATCGCGCCAGCGCCGAGGTCATGCTCAATGCTTTCGTCGAAATCGGCCTGCCTGCCGTGTCACCCTCGCGGCCGGTCTTCATCAATCACACGCGCCACCTGCTCACGATGGACCCGATTCTTCCGTCCGACCGCTGCGTCATCGAGGTCCTGGAAGATGTAGCCGCCGATCCGGAGACCGTGGCCGCGCTCAGCCGCCTGAAGAGCCTGAACTTCCGCATTGCGCTGGACGATTTCATCTATTCCAGCAAACTCGTCCCCATGATCGAACTCGCCGATTACGTGAAGCTGGACCTGCACGCCCTGGGTTTCGATCGCTTTCACGAACAGTTCACCCTGCTTCGCCCCTTCAAGGTCGACATTATCGCCGAGAAAATCGAATCCGAGGCCGAATACCGATGGTGCCGGAAACTGGGCTGCGGCCTCTTCCAGGGCTATTACCTGCGTCGGCCGGAGGTGCTCTCGGGCCGCCGCATTCCGGCCAATCGCCTCTCGGTACTCTCGCTTCTCAGCGAGTGTGCCAACCTGGAAAGCTCCGCCAACATGATCGCCGCCACCATCGCGCGCGACGCCCCGCTGACCTATGGTCTCCTGCGCCTGGCCAATTCGGCCCTCCACCGGCGGCGCAGCGAGATTCGCTCCCCGGCCCAGGCCGTGATGATGCTCGGCATCGATTTCGTTTCCCGGTGGGCCTCGCTGCTGATTCTCTCGGGCAACGACGATTGTCCCGCGGGCTACCTGGAAGCCGCGATCCAACGCGCCCGCATGAGCGAACTCATCGGCGCCTCGTTGCACTGCTCCGCCCAGGAGGCTTATATCACGGGGCTACTAAGTACCCTCGATTCCGTCTTCAACGAGCCGCTTGCCGCGCTGGTCGAGCCGCTTCCCCTCGATATCCGCTTCAAGCGCGCGCTGCTCCAACGGGAGGGTGCGCTGGGCGGAGTGCTGGATTGCGTGTTGGCCTACGAGGCCGGGCTCTGGATTCCCGGTCAGGTTCCCGGCGCGGAACAGATGCAGAAAGCCTTCTGGGATGCGGCGGAATATGCCCGCCTCATGATTTCCCAGATGGCCAGCGTCGCTCGTGTCGATTGAGCGCCATCAGAGCCGCTACCGTAAGGGAGCGTTTTCAGATACTTAACCTGGTAATTCTCCAGCGGTACTTTAGCTAACCAGATGGGTGGACAGGTCGATCGTCAGCGGGTCGAACGGCATAGTGAACTGGCTGCCCAGTTGCCAGAACTGAATCGTGATCCGCTGCGCCGAAACGGTCACAAATAGATACCCAAGCGAAGAGAGCGCGGCGTCATACGTGATGGTCGGGCCCGCCGGTTGTCCGGTCGCTGGCATGACCGGCTGGGGCGGCATGCCCCCGGTGCCCACGACAACATAGGGCACCTGTTTGCCTCCCATTCTGCGCGTGTAGCGCTGATAGGTGTGGGAGTGCGCGGAGAGGAACAGGTCCGGGTAGACTCCGGTCGTCGTGCAGAGAGCGTCGATGCTCTGGCTCATTTCCGTGCTTCCGCTATGGCCGCTGTTACTGTAGGGTGGATGGTGGGTGGCGAAGACCAGGGCTTTTTTCTGCTTCGCTTTGGCGATGGAGGACAGCGTCTGGCCCAGCCAGTCCAACTGCGAAGTATCGCTCTTTCCGTTTGTGATGCCCTCGAGGTAGCCGGGATTCTCGAGCCAATTGGAATACAGTCCGATAATTTGGACGAAGGGCGCATCGAGAAACCAATAAACTCCGGGCTCCGTCATAGTCTCGCGGAAAATCCCGCTCGCCGACGCCTGCGTCGGGACCGTGGCCGTAGCCGCGCAAAAGTTAGCGACGAAGGCACTCAGCGACGGACTGTCGGCTGGAGATTTCACTTCGCCATCGTGATTCCCGGGAATGGCGAGAATCTTCCCGGGATAATGCCTGTAGGGAACGTAAAAACGTTCGCCGTAATGGTTCGCTTTATCATTTCCGTAGATTACGTCGCCGAGGTGAAATAGAAATGCTGGATTCAGTCCTCCCGCGCCGGCGCTGAAGTTCGTCGCCATCTGATCCGAGATCTGCTGTGCTTCCTGTGCAGTTCCAACACCGCTGTCGCCGAGTGCGTGGAAGCGAATTTCGCCAAGGTCTTCGATCTCCTGGACACCGGCCGCCCCGATCACGTCGACAAGGTTGAGGTTGCCTCCGCGCACAATCGGCGGAATCGGGCCGAGTTGCTGTTTGGTCCAGTCGGTCATGCGGATTAGCCCGTTGATCGGCTGGCGGTTTTCCGGAGCCACGGGCAGGAAAAACGGATGCGCGTATCTGGCATTCGAATACGCGGTGGAAGTCAGATTGGCCGCAGGCCCAGCGTCTGAGACGTGTTTTTTCCGAGGCATGACGATCTCCTTCGATGCGGAGGTATCCGCAATAGCCTTGGCTATTTTATCGCGGCTATTCCGGCCTGCCTGTCGGAGGGTGTACTGCCTGGCTCAGCCGTTGCCGTACTCGCCGCGCCTGGACCATGTGACGCCGCTCATGCGCCGCCGCCTGCGCCAGGGTCGCCCCGAGGCTCAGTTTCAGCAGCCGCATAATCGGCGTAGGTACCTTCACGCGCCGCAGGTCCAAACCGTCCGCACGCTCAATCTGGATCGTGAACTGTCTCTGTACGTGCAGAAAGGTGGGCAAAATGCCGGTGATGGGTTGTCCGTGGACCGGCACGAATTGCTTCGGCGCCGGCATTTGATGCCGCACCGGAGGCTCAGTCTCGCGCAGGATGAACAGTTCCCAGACGGGGTACTCGAATGGCCCCGTCCCTGTGATTCCTTTTGCCTTCGCCTCGTCGACCGCGGTTTGCACGGCCTGCACTTCCACCTGTCCGACCGCGGTCAGGTGCGCCAGGCACTCTTCAATCGACCACTGATCCGGCGAGGGCCGCCAGTTGAACTGAGCCTCGGTCAGGCCCGCGGTCAGTTCCTGCGCCTCGCTCGCAATCCGTTCAAATTGTTGACGATATTCTTCTAACTGAGAGTTCACTACCAGGGATTATAGCGCGTGACCGCTACATCGATCCCGTCACGGATCCCGTCGTGACCTCCATCATCGCCGGCCTTGGCCGATTCGCCTGCAGCATCCGCGTTTCCCTGGCCTGGAACTGGAAATCGTCGGACAACAGATCCTGTACGCTGTAGCTTTCCTTGGCCACACCCGACCCGTGCCGCGCGGTGTTGGCAAAGATATGGTACAACTCATGGGCTAGGACGCGACCCAACGCGCGGCCGTATCGTTCTTCGCGGTCCTCCCCACGGAATGCCAGCAGCCCTGACTGTGTGAATTCTCGAACCCGGTCGCAACTCACGTCCGTGAACGGCAGAATCTGCCCGTCGCTTACGTGGGTCCAGCCTAATGCTCCTTCGAACCTGCTTCGAGGCGACAAGCCCGCCGTGTCGCACCTTCCCTGAAACGTGATCACCGCCAGTTCGGCGGAAACTTCGTGTCCGGCAGTTTTGGCCAGATCGCGCCACTCGAGACGAAGTCCGATGGGCGCCATAATCGATTCCACTTCATCCTTAAGCGCTTGCAGAACACCATCCGGCGGCGTCTGCGAAAACTGCGTGTACAGTGTGATGGGGGCAAACGTTGCTCCCCGCGTTTCGCTCCATCCGGGGAAGACGCCCGCCAGGAGGCAAAACAGAGCCAGCTTCAATGAAAAGACCTCGCAAGAGCTACATCAAAGGCGCGCGATGCCGGTCGGTCACTAATTCGGGATGCTCCCTGACCAGCCTGTTCGCGGTGTGGCAGGCGAAGCAGATCGGCGATGCTGCCGCCAGTGTTCCAACCAACTTATCGGCCGGAATCTGGTTCCACTCCACACTTACCTGATCGGCGACCAGGAGCGCGGGATGACTCCCGGCCCAGTCGATTTCCCCGATCGGCTGCCCGCACGCGGCGCAGACCCTGTCGCGGTACCAATTCGCGATGATGTTGCGCACCAGGCAATCCGCCCCGGATTCCCGGATTTCACTCAGGCATTCCTGCCCGCATCCCGCTCTTTCCGGCCAGCGCGAACACTCGCTGAGCCGCAATTCCGGAGCCTTGCCGAACGCAGTCGCCGCCGCGTGCGTGGCATCCACCACGACGCCCGCCGGACGATGGTTTTCGGGGCACGTGATGACCCGCTGGCCCCGGTACTTCAACCAGGCACTGCCCAGCCGCCACACCACCGCCCCGGCCAAAAGCACGATTGCCAGATCCAAAAGAGGTATGGGCATATAAAACTCCGAAATTATATCTGCAAAGGAACCGCCGTTGGCGCCGGATCTACATAAATCGAGCTATCTCAGTGGATCTAAAGCTAACCCCTGGCCGCGGCCGGCTGTAAAGCCCTCCTGCGCAGGCCCTGTTCTGTGGCGTTTTCCACAGGATGTGCGTCCTTTGGCGCTATCTTGGGCAACCGCAGCCACGCCGAACGCATCGAACGCAGTAGTGAACCGCCGATTGTGGGTCATTTCGATCATGTTTGTCGCCGCATCTCTCATCGGCGCGCCATATGACGATTACGACTCCGCTAAACGCAAACTGGATTCCATCGAAGCCGACCGCCTGCACCCTGGTACGCGTGTCACCCTCAGCTTCCCGGAACTGAACGCCTGGGTCGCCAGGGAAGCCCCGGCCGGTGTGCGCAACCCCCAACTGCATGCGGCCGCCCGCGACGTAGCCACCGGCGCGGCATTAATCGATTTCGGTAAGTTGGAACGCTCCGCGGGCCGTCAGCCCGGCTGGCTGATGTCGAAGCTCCTCGACGGGGAGCGTCCTGTCAGTGTCACCGCGCGCGTACGCTCCGCGGGCGGCCGGGCCACCGTCGATATCGAGCGTGTGGAAATCTCGGGCTTGGCGATCGACGGTTCGACGCTCGATTTCCTGATTCAGAATTTCCTCGTTCCTATGTACCCCGACGCCGTCATCGGCAAGCCTTTCGAGCTCGGCCATGGCATCGACCGCCTCGACGTCACCCCTGCCGCGGTCGCCGTCCAATTGAAGTAACCCCCCGGTGACAGACGAGACTGGCATGGGTTCCGCCGTCTTTGCGGAACCCGCTGCCAGCCCCGTCTGTCACCGGGTTCACGGCCACACGGCCCCCTATTTTCGTTCCCCCGGTGTGCCCCAAAACGGCTAACCACTCCGGGGAACTCCCGCCTCACTCCCGGAGTCTAAGAGCAAATGCCTGTCTGGATCGAGAACACCCTTCAGGACCTCCGCTACGCGTTGTGCGGACTCCGCCGCAACCCGGGCTTCACCCTGACCGCGGTGCTCGCGGCCGCCATCGCCATCGGCGCAACCACTGCCGTGTTCAGTGCGGTGGATCGCATCCTCTTCCGTCCCCTGCCCTACCGCGACGAGGCCCGGCTGGTATCCACCGGCATGATGGCGCCGCTGGACACCAACGAATTCCTCCTCGCGGACGCCTATTTCGATCTGCGCCGCAATCCGGGTCCGTTCGCCGCCGTTACCTCCTTCCAGGCAGGGGCGATCGCCTGCGACCTGACCGAGGCCAGTCCTTTGCGCATGGGTTGCCTGCGCGTGGAGGCCAATTTCCTCGACACGCTGGGCGTGCGCCTTGCCGCCGGACACCCGTTCTCGGCCGAAGAAGACCGCCCCAACGGTCCGCGCGTCGCCGTCATCTCTTACGCCCTGTGGCGCAGCCGCTTCGCCGCCGACCCGGCGGCCATCGGGCGGACCCTCAACATCGACGGCGCGCCCACGCGGGTGTCCGGTGTGCTGCCGCCCGATTTCGTCATGCCCACGCTGACGCATGCCGATATCCTGCTGCCCGAGGCCCTCGACGAGGCGCGCGAGCGCCAGGGGCGTGCGCTCCGCGTGTTCGCCCGCCTGCGTCCCGGCATCACTCTGCCGCAGGCGCAGAGCGCGCTCCAACCTTACTTCGCGCGCATCTTGGAAACCGTGCCTCCGCGATTTCGCAAAGAGATCACGCTGCGCGTGCGTCCGGTGCGCGACCGCCAGGTGGGCGACGCGCGCGCCGCTTCGCTCGCACTACTGGGCGCGGTGCTAGCCGTCCTGCTGATCGCCTGCGCCAACATCGCCAACCTGCTGCTGGCGCGCGCCGTGGGCCGCGACCGCGAAATCGCCGTACGCACTGCCCTGGGCGCCTCGCGGATCCGCCTGGTGCGCCTCGCCCTCACCGAAAGCCTGCTGCTCGCGGTAGCGGGCGGCGTCGCCGGGTGCGCGCTCGCATTCCTGCTGCTGCGCGCCTTCCAAGCCATCGCACCGGAAGCGCTGCCGCGTATCGGGGAAGCGACGGTCGATTTGCGTGTCCTCGCGTTCAGCGCGGCTGCCGCCGTGCTCTCCGGCGTCCTGTTCGGACTCTTCCCTGCCCTGCGCCGCACCGCGAGCGGCGTGCTCGGGTCGGCCCGCACGGTCGGCGCCGCGCGCGGCTGGCTTCGCGGAGCGCTGGTGACGGCGCAAATCGCCATCTCCGTCATCCTGCTCACGGGCGCCGGATTGCTGCTACGCAGTCTCGACAACCTGGAGCGAGTCCCCATGGGGTTCGAAAGCGATCACGTGATCACCGCGAGCTTCGTGCTTGGCCGCCAGCGTTACAGCCGCGATGTGGACCAACTGGCGCTTTTCCGCGAACTGGAGCAGCGCCTCGAGAGACTGCCCGGTGTGTCCGCGGCCGCCGTCAGCGATTCCATCCCGCCCTTCGGCGGAACACGCGGACGCCCGCTCTCCACCATCGACGTGGAAGGCCGGCCGCAGCCCGCCGAAGGCTCCGGCGGCATGGTGGCCTGGCGTTACGTCACTCCTGGTTACTTCGCCGCGATGGGGATTCCCATACGCCGCGGCCGCGCCTTTACGGAGTTGGACCGCGGCGCCGAAGCGCGCTCGGTGGTGCTCAGCGAGACTCTGGCGCGCCTGATGTTCCCCGGCGAAGATCCGCTCGGCAGGCACATACAGCGCGGCCCGCAGGGCCAGTGGTTCACCGTGGTGGGAGTCGCGACCGACGCGCGCAACGCGGGTGCGGAGAAGGCCAGCGGCCCGGAATACTATTTCGTGCGCAAGTCCGTGGCCGATGTGACCTGGGCGAACCAGGAACCACCGCTAGGCTGGCGCGGCGCGGTTGCCGTCGTACGCACTCCGGTGGACCCGAAGCTGGCGGCGTCCGAACTTCGCAGCGTGTTCGCCTCGCTGGACCCCACGCTGCCCGTGGAGATCACCACCATGCGGGATCGCCTCGACCGCGCCACCGGTCGCCCGCGCTTTCAGGCGACGCTGCTCGCGGCATTCGCTGGGATCGGAGTCCTGCTGGCTGCGATCGGACTGAGCGGCGTGATGTCGTTCCTGGTGGCGCAGCGGCGGCGTGAAATCGGCGTGCGGATGGCGCTGGGCGCCACTCCGGGCAGCATCGTGAAACTGACTCTGGCGTTCGCCGCGAGGTTCACCGCCGCTGGAATCGTCATCGGCGGCGCGGGCGCATTCGTGGCGGCGCGATGGCTGCGCGCCCAGCTATTTCAAGTGGCGCCAGGCGACCCGCGCCCGCTGGCGCTAGCCGTCGGACTGCTGGTATTGGTGGCGCTGATCGCCGCCGCCGGTCCGGCACGCCGCGCCGCGCGTGTAGACCCCATGACGACGCTGAGGGCGGAGTAGGGCGCAGAATGGTGGGGCAGACCCCCGGGTCTGCGGCCGACGCCCCCGTCGGCCTGCTTCGCGCAAGTCGGCGAGCGCCTTCTGATGGTTTTCATCACCTCTGCAAATGAACAACCAGCGTGGCCAGCGTATTGTTTGCGGTCAGCGGTTTTCCGCCAGTGACATCCTGCAAGTAGAAAGTCGTACCGTCCGTCACCCACGGGCCGGTTTGCGCCGATCCGTTATTACCTTCGTAGACGAAGAGCGGGCCATTCGGGCTGCCAACGTGAATCTCGATGTAGGATGCGCTTGGCGCATTCCAACTGATCGTGGTAGTTCCATCCACCGCGCCTGTGACCGGAATTGGGTTTGGAGACGCGGTCAGGGATGCTCCATTCCCCGTGCCGGCCGGGATCTCCCCGAAGAGCGTTTGCACCGGTAACGCCCGATAGGGAAAGCCAGTTCCCGGAGGAATCTGCACGTCCAGGATCGCTACGGCGCCGGCCTCGGGGCTGGCGTCGGCTTCGACGAGCGTGTATGTCTGCGGGCTCTTCGGGGCGAGCGTCGTGGGATTGATGTCGGCGCCGAACCAGACGATGGTGTTGCCGTTCTCGAGCCGCTGGGCAGCGCCCACTCTATCGGAATACTTGTAAACCGGGGCGCCGCCGCTGGCGCCTGTCTGGTGACGATACTCCCAGACCTTGGTCGCCGTCATCGACTTCCAGTCGAGCGCGAGCTCAAGTGCGCGGGTATACAGTCCGCCTTCAGCCGCCGGCCGGCCGTTTCCGTTGTCGAAGAGGAGGAGATTTCCGTTCTCGAGCATGCGGACGTAATGCTCGTGGTAGAACTTGTCGCTTGGGTTGGGGAAGGTAAAGTCGCTCTTGAAGCGGCCGATCCGCCACGCGATTCGCTCCAACTGCGGCGAGATCGCGATCACCGTATCGAGGTACCTCACCGACAGGAGGAGCACACCCGACGGCGCGACCTGGAGCGAGTTCGCGTGCATCCACTCCTCGCTCTGGAGCGAGGCTCCCGCGCAAGGGAACGCGCTGACGAGATCGGAGCTGTTTCCCGGATCGGTGTTCGATACGTTGGTCCTCTCGGTCAACGGATCGAGGAAGTTGAATGGGTTCCACACGATCTCGTCTGTTCCCGCCGCGGGGTTCCAGCGGCGAATCACGCTCCCCGCCTGCAACCGCTTGCCCTGCGATGCCTGCCCTGCGTCGAAGAACGGGTCCTTGAAGATCCGGCCAAGGTGGAGAACCGTGCCGCGGACACCGTCCGCGCCGGGGACGAGATGTTCATGCCAGTCGTTTCCCTGGCCCCAGATCCAGCCCGCCGGGCTCGACGAGGCCGGCGGTGGCGTCACGCTGCAATCGGGCGGGCTCTCGGCAAGAAGGGTCCCGTCGGGCGCGATCGCTCGATAGAAAGTGTCCAAGGACGTCGGACCTCCCGTTCCTGCGTCCCCGAAGAGAATGTTCCCGTTCCGCTCCCGAACGATCGATCCCACGGTGTCGACTTGCAGTACGCCGGTCGCGTTGCTCGGGGCGTTGTTGTAGTACCAGACGATCTGCGGCGCATCGGAGGAGTGAAGGTCTAAGCCAACGTAGCCCCGGAAGCCCGTCTGGTTCTCCGCCACAATGACGAGGGGCGCCGTGGTGCGCCCTGTAAGCGTGTAGGTGTTCGTCAGCAAGGGCGCTGGAAGCGAGCCGGTCGTAAAGTTCCCGCCCGCGGTTCCCGCCGGAGCGCCATCGCGGTCGAATGCGTCCACAGTATAGATGTACGCCCGGTTTGCCCGCAGCCGTCCGATGGTGATCGTCGTCGAGCCGGTGGAGGAAACCTGGGTGAGGCGCGAAACCAGGGGGTCGACGCCTGTGGTCTGGTAGGTGATCGAGACGCGCTCCACGTTGGCGCCGGTTGTCACCTGAACATCGACAAGCAGCGAATTGTTCGGCCTGACAGTCGCGCTAGTGCTCAAGATGTTCGCGTAGCCATGGCTGCCAGCGAGCAGCACGGCTACGGCGACGGCCGCAAACCGAATCAGGGAGCCCCCGCGTCTGGATCTGCTCTTGTGCAGCTCTTGCATCGTCACCCCTCGTTCGTTCGGATTTTGAGGCAGATTGGCATGGGCGACGCGCCACGTCAATCCAAGGGTGGTGCCCTTTGTGTTCCCTTGATATTCCCGGCTAAGCCGCCATAAACCAAAGCCTTATCGAGACGCGTGAAATACATGTATACTCGATCAACCAGGAGTGAGTATGTCCGGGGATGGCCGCCCGATCGGGTTTGGTGTATTCGAGGTCGACCTGCACTCGGGTGAATTGCGCAAGCAGGGTGTGAGGATCAAACTCCGGGACCAGCCGTTCCAAATCCTCCTGCTCTTGCTGGCACACCCGGGCGAACTAGTATCTCGAGAAGAACTTCAAAAACAGCTCTGGCCGGGCGACACGTTTGTCGATTTCGATCGCGGTCTGAACAAGGCAGTCAATCACCTCCGCGACGCCTTGGGTGACTCGGCGGAAAGCCCACGCTTCATCGAAACGTTACCGAAGCGCGGCTACCGGTTCATCGCGTCAGTCAACACTGGCTACTCCAACGGCCACCCACTCGAACCAACCCTGGAGAGCCAGCACCTTCCTGCCGAACGGCCGGAGCGCCGGGCGCACACCCAACCATCTGGCGCGGGCGGGGCAACCCACGGCTCAAAGCGGAAGCTTTCGGGTGGGCTTCCATGGATGATCGCAGGGCTTGCGTCGGTAGTTGCGGCAGTCTCGGCGGCGCAGTTGTGGCGCACCAAACTGCCAGCGGATCGGCCCATGATCCGCTTCAGCGTTGACCTGGGACCCGATGCAATCCGCGGACGGGCACTCGGTGGTAGTTACTTCGATCCGGTAATATCGCCTGACGGCACGCGCCTGGTCTTCCCTGTGAAACCAGCGCATGGCAATCAGCAACTGGCAACGCGCCGCCTCGACCAGTCCACGGTCACCATGCTCGCAGGCACGGAAGGAGGGGCCGATCCATTCTTCTCTCCGGACGGCCAGTGGGTCGGATTCTTCGCCGGCCAGAAGTTGAAAAAGATTCCCCTACAGGGTGGCGGAGTGGTTTCGTTGTGCGATACCGCTGGCTTTGCGCTCGGCGCCTCCTGGGGCGAGGACGGCACGATCATTGGCAGTCTGGATGCCCTGCATCTATTCCGCGTGCCCGCGATCGGGGGAGAACCGCAGGTCATCGGCAAACCGGAGCAGCACGGCGAGCGGACCTGGCGTTGGCCGCAGGTTCTGCCCGGCGGTGAGAACGTTTTGTTCACCGGTGCCGTCGCAGCTTCCGGCCCCGCTCTGAATGGCGCCAACATCGAAGTTCTTTCGCTCAAGTCGGGACGGGTCAAGGTGGTCCGGCGGGGAGGTTACTTTGGGCGCTATCTGCCCTCCGGCCACCTCATCTATTTCCGCCAGGGAACGCTTTATGGCGTACCGTTAGACCTCGGGCGTCTGGAGACACACGGTGCGCCGGCGCCCTTGCTGGAAGCTGATTCAAACCGAATCTCTTTTTCCCGGACCGGGATTCTGTTATTCGGGAGTGCGGCGACACCAGCCGGAGTCGCCAACGTTGCCTGGATGAATGACGCGGGAACGTCACAGCGGATTATAAGCCCAGCCATCGGCGTATCGCGGCAGGCGGAGACCCCTCGCCTTTCGCCGGACGGCAACCGCCTGGCGCTGTCGATCGCGGGAGACCTCTCTGTTCACGACCTCCAACGCGGCACGGTAGCCAGGCTGACTTTCGATGGCGCTCTGAACCGGAAACCAGTCTGGACGCCGGACGCACAGCACATTGTTTACTGTTCTGATGTTCCCGCGAAGGACGGGGAATTCGGCATCTGGTGGATCCGCAGCGATGGTTCGGGGCAGCCTGAGAAATTGTTCGGCGAGAGAACTCCTCTTGAAGTGTCGTCGATCTCCCCTGCTGGAAACACTATAGCTTTTGTTCGGACCGGTGGGGAAAGGAACCATGAGATTTGGACGCTCCCGCTGGATTTGAACGACCCGGACCATCCCAAACCGAGGGAGCCCCAGCCATTCGCGAGAGAAGCCCTCAGCCAGGTGGACCCAGCCTTTTCACCCGACGGGCGTTGGATCGCCTACGTATCCACCAACGGCGCGGGACTCGGAGGCCAAGTTACGGTGCGCCCGTTTCCGTCCGCGCCCTCGGCGGGCAGGTGGCAGGTATCGGAATCGGAAAACGGGGGAAAGTTCCCCGTCTGGTCGCACAATCGCAGGGAACTGTTCTACGTGAATTCCGGCAACCGTATCATGGTCGCCCGCTATACGACCAGTGAGCACTCCTTTGTCCCGGAGAAACCCCGGCAGTGGTCTCCCGCGCCGCTCTTCCGGCCAACTTACAATGCACTTTGGAATCTGGATATAGCTCCGGACGGTCGGCGCTTCGTAGTGCTAGTTCCGCCTGAATCCAGGAGCGAGGAGCCGACTACGGTCCACGCAACCATCCTGCTGAACTTTTTCGACGAACTGCGGCGCCGCCTGCCGGCAAATTGAGTCCAGCCGGCGCCTGGAGCGGCTGATTCCACCATTACTCAGGCGCGAGAAGTGCGGTGGCGCGGTCCGTCAGAGAGAATCTCGTGGAAGCGGAACCCTGGAGCGGACCAATGTGCAGGCGCTCGCCTGTCGAAGGTTCGTAGATGCCGAAGCGTAGGCGCAGGCCGATTGAGGAAACGCCGGAGGGCAATCGCAGTTGAATCTCCTCCCCGCCGCAATCCACGGGCAGCCGCCGATCGAGTTGCGCGACGATTCGATTGCCGGCGTCGATGAGATGCGTGAAGCACCAGTAATCGCGCTCTAAGCGCTGCGGACACCGCCATCGGAACTTCACGTCGAGACCGTCCGGTGTGGCGTTCACGGCCATTCCAGTCAGGGCCAGCACGCCTCCGAAATCGACTGCGAATTCCTCCGGAATCTCGACGCCTGTCGGGCCGTGCGCCACTCTCTGGTAGATGCGCGCGATACCGCCATCGGGCAATCGCCTGGCATAAGGAACTTCGCGGAACCCCGGATCGCCAGCCACCATCCGCGCAAGCTCGCCGAAGTATGGGTTGAAGGCCGGCGACTCCGCCTCGCCACCCTCCTTGTACAGAAAGAACGACGCCTGCGCGAGCCTTTGCCGCAGAATCCCGAGATCCTTTTCGTGAGCCGTAGTTTCGACGCTGAACGGCAGTTCGAGCGCCACTGCCGACAACTCGATATTGTCCGCATTGAACGCACTCCGGTCCGCGCCCACCAGCAGTGTCTCCCTCTCTCCAAGTCGCGGATTGCCGCTAGCCGCAATGAGCTTCAAAATTTCATCGTGGGGCCACGACACGCGATTAAACCGGCGGGAATAATTTCCGCCGGCAGCGGAGTACGGGACGCCAAACGACACCGCGAACATCTGCAGCATGGGAAATGCAAGCAGCAGGACGCCGGCCGCAGTCCCAACCCGCCCCGGGGGCAATGTGAAATCCAGCAGGAATGCGCAAACCAAAGCCACCGCCGGCAAGAGTGACGCGACAAAGCGGACGTCCTTATTCAGACCGAAGACCAGGACTGCGAAGGGCAGCAGCCAGGCAACCAGCAGCGGCGCGGCCGTCGCAGCACTCGAAACCAACGGTCGCCCCTGCCGCCGCAATACCGCCCACAAACTCAGCAGGAGTGCGAGCAACAAGAAGTAATAGGAGACGCCGCTCGCCGCCACGTGCGACAAATACGTTGTGATCGCGCCCAACGACCACACCGGGCCCGTACCGTAGTTGGCCGCCAACGCCCCATAGCCCGAATCCATCGCGAAGCGAAGAGTGGGCCCGAGATGTCTCGCGTACCACGGCAACGCCAGAACCAGACACGGGAGCGCGGCAAGCAGCAACGCCCGCGCGCGACGCTGCGACCGGACCCACACGTAAAGAAATGGCGCGAGGATGAACAGCGGAAAGCTGATCTTGAGGAGCAGGCCGAGCCCGCAAATCCCGCCGAACGCCAGAGTATGCCTGTCCCGCTTGAGCCAATCGGACTCGACGAGTACGCAAACCGCCGCCGCCGTCAGCGCCGTCAGGGCGTACTCCACCATATACCATCTCGCCAGGCCATACAGCAGCGGCATGGTGCCCGCGATGGCAATCGCGAACACTGCGGCCCGCGCGTTCCACCAGCGTCGGGCAATCCGGTAGAGCGCCGCGAAGAGCAGCGCCATAGCTGCGATATTGACCAGGTATGCGGCGTGCCAGCGCCGGCCGAACAGCAGGTAGAACGGCGCCGGCAGTGCCGAGATGAGCGGCGCCTTAAAGCCGAACACAGAATTGAGTTTGGTCAGATAACCAACCACTCCGCCCTGCGTCAGTGCGTCATATACGGTGAGACTGTTGGCCAGATAACGTGCGTCGTCCCAATTCGGCGGGACCCGATCCAGCATTACCCAGGCCAGCGTGGAAGAGGCAAACAAAGCGACCAGCAGCGTCGCCGAAACGCCTACGCCCCGTGACACTTCTTATATTTCTTCCCGCTGCCGCAGGGGCACGGATCATTGCGCCCCGTTTTGGCGCCCGTCACCACCGGCGTCCCGCCCGTCGTCCCGTCGCCGCCCACGAACTGTAACTGCTCCATCTCGCGCTCTTTCTTGCGCTGGATGTTGCGCGTGAAATCCTCCATCGTGGATTTCGCCGCCAGGCGCTGCTGCTCGTTGGGGTCGGGACGCGGCGCTTCCTGCACCTCATCGTCTTCTTCTTCCTCCTCGGGGAACGGCAGCACCGGACCCGCGCCCGTGTTCACCTGCAGAAAGTAGAGATAGCGCACCGACTCGTCTTCGATGCGGTCCATCATGTCGGTGAACAGCTCGTAGGATTCCTTCTTATATTCGACCAGCGGGTCCTTCTGCCCGTACGCCCGGTTGCCGATGCCCTGCTTCAACTCGTCCATCGACAACAGGTGGTCCTTCCACTGGTTGTCGATCACCTGCAGCATCACGATGCGCTCCGTCTGCCGCATCACGTCCGGCCCCACCAGGTCTTCCTTCTCCTGATACCTTCGCTCCAACTGGTCGCAGATCGCATTCTCTATCTCCTGGCGATTGAGATTGCCCAGTTGTTTGATATCGATTTTATGTCCGAATTGCGTAAGGACGTCGTTGCGCAGCGTGGCCAAGTCCCAGGTGTCGGGGTGCTTGGAGTCCGGACAGTGCCGGTCGATATACTCCTCCACGATGCCCTGCATCATCTCCATCACGTGCTGCTTCTGGTCGGCGCCTTCCAGCAACTGGCGCCGCTGGCCGTAGACCGTCTGGCGCTGCTTGTTGTTGACGTCGTCGTATTCCAGCAGGTGTTTGCGGGCTTCGAAATTCTGCGCTTCCACGGCCTCCTGCGCTTTGCGAATCCGGTTGGTGATCATCTTGGATTCGATCGGCACATCTTCTTCCATGCCGAGGCGCAGCATGAGATTCTGCATCTTCTCGCCGCCGAAAATACGCAGCAGGTCGTCCTGCAGGGAAAGGAAGAATCGCGAGCTTCCGGGGTCGCCCTGGCGGCCGGCGCGTCCGCGAAGCTGGTTATCGATGCGCCGCGATTCGTGCCGCTCCGTGGCCACAATGTGCAAGCCGCCCAGCGCCACCACTTCGTCGTGTTCCTTATCGGTGAACTCTTTGTTGGCCGCGTAGAGCTGATCCCACATGTCGCGCCGCACGCGGTAGAACTGCTCGTTGTGCGTGAAGTAATAGAAGTGCTCGTCGGCTACGAACTGCGCTTCTTCCTCGCTCAGCCGCTCCGCCACCTTCTTCTTCAGGCACTCGTCCTTGGTCATGAACTCGGGGTTGCCGCCCAGCAGAATGTCGGTACCGCGGCCGGCCATATTCGTTGAAACCGTAACCGCGTCCTTGCGGCCCGCCTGCGACACAATGCCGGCTTCGCGCTCGTGATTCTTGGCGTTCAACACCTCATGCTTGACGCCCATCTTCTTCAGGATGGAAGCCAGGTGTTCGCTCTTCTCCACCGAGATGGTGCCAACCAGCACCGGCTGCCCCTTGGCGTTGTACTCCTTGATTTCCTTGGCCGCGTTGCGGAATTTCTCCACCTCGGTGCGGTACACCATGTCCGTGTTTTCCTTGCGGATCATGGACTTGTTGGTGGGGATCACTACCACTTCGAGCTTGTAAATCTTATAAAATTCCGCCGCTTCGGTTTCCGCCGTACCGGTCATGCCGGCCAGCTTCTTATACATGCGGAAATAGTTCTGGAACGTGATGGTGGCCAGCGTCTGGTTCTCGCGCTGGATCTTGACGCCTTCCTTGGCTTCCACGGCCTGGTGCAGTCCGTCGCTCCAGCGGCGCCCCGGCATCAGGCGTCCCGTGAACTCATCCACAATCACCACCTCGGGGCCTTCATCGCCATCGCGGATCACGTATTCGCGATCGCGCTGGTACAGCACGTGAGCGCGCAACGCCTGCTGCACGTGGTGGTTCCACTCAATATTCTGCGGGTCGTAGAGATTGCCGATATTGAGCAGCTTCTCCAGGCGCAGCACACCCTCTTCGGTGAGCGCCGCGCTCTTGTGCTTTTCATCGATGGTGTAATCGCCGGTGGTGTACTTCTCGCCCGGCTCCTTGCCCTCGATGACTTCGCCGCGCGTCAGCTTGGGAATGATGCGATTGATCTTGTAATACTTGTCGGTGGATTCCTCGCTGGGACCGGAAATGATCAGCGGGGTGCGCGCTTCGTCGATCAGGATCGAGTCCACCTCGTCCACGATGGCGTAGTTGTGTACCCGCTGCACGCAGTCCTCAATGCGGAACTTCATGTTGTCGCGCAGATAGTCGAATCCGAATTCGTTGTTGGTGCCGTAGGTGATATCGGCGTTGTAGGCGTCCTTGCGCTCCTGGTCGTCCAGATCGTGCACGATCACACCGACCTTGAGGCCGAGAAACTTGTAGAGCCTTCCCATCCATTCCGAGTCGCGACGGGCCAGGTAATCGTTGACCGTCACCACATGAACGCCGTTGCCGGCCAGCGCGTTCAGGTAGCAGGGCAGCGTGGCGACCAGCGTCTTGCCCTCACCGGTTTTCATTTCGGCGATCTTGCCCTTGTGCAGCACCATGCCGCCAATTAACTGAACGTCGAAATGACGCATGTTCAGCACGCGGCGGCCCGCCTCGCGAACCACGGCGAAGGCCGGAATCAGGAGGTCGTCAAGGGTCGCGCCCTGAGCGATCTGCTCTTTAAATTCAATGGTTTTCGCAGCCAGATCGATATCGGAGAGCTCCCGCAGTTCGGGTTCCAGCGCGCCGATTGCCGCCACGGTGGGCAGCATGGCTTTTACTTCACGTTCGGTCTTCGTTCCGAAGACTTTGGCCAGAGTGGCATCAAGAATTGACATGTAAAGGTCTCGTTCCAGGAGGGAACTGCAAATACTATTTTACTCTGTAAGGAGAGACGTCCGCTGAAGAAGCGTCTTAGCAGGGGTACCGGACTTGCTACCATCGGAAGCATGGGGACCCCGGAGAGCGGCATCACGCGCAGATCTTTGGTTCTTTCCGCCCTGGCCGCCGCCCGGCTCTGTGCCGAAGGCCGCAAAGGCGAGAACTTTCCCAGCGATGCGGAGCGATACCCCGATCCGCTGACCGAACTCGAAGTCTACCGCCTTACCAAACCGGATTACTCCAGCACCCTGACCGCATATTACAACCGTGGCATCGCGCACAACAGCTCGTGGATGCTCTGCGCCTGCGACCGCACCGGCTCGAAGCAGGCCTTCCGCCTGGATCTGAAATCCGGCGATATGAAGCAGTTGACGCAGGCCGAAGGGCTCGATCCCGCCACCCTCACGCTGCTGCCCGACAATCGTTCCTTCTGTTTCCTCGCCGGACGCGGCCTGTACATTTCGGTGGTTTCCAACCTGAAGGAGCGTCCGCTTTACCAGGCGGCCGAGGGCTGGGAGTTTTCCGGCGGCATGAGCGTCGGCCCGGACGGCACGCACGCCACCCTGATCGAGCGGCGCGGCGATACCTCGCGGCTGCGCATGGTGACGCTGGTGCAAGGCGTGGACCGCACGGTGATCGAATCTCCGTTCCCGATGAGCGGCCCCATGCCCCGCCCCATGCGCGCGCAGATTCTCTACCGCCAGGGCGGAGAGGCGCTGTGGATGGTGAATGCCGACGGCACGCAGAACCGCAAGTTGAAGGTCGCCCCTGGCGGCATCGGCACCCCGAACTGGTCGCCCGACGGCAAGACCATCCTCTATCTCAATTTCCCGGAAGATCATACGCAGTTGAACAACCTGCGCGAATTCACGCCGGATACAGGTGTCGACAAGCTGATCGGCAAGACCAGCCAGTTTGCGTCCTTCGGAGCGAATCGCGATGCCTCGGTGTTCGTCGGCGCCAGCCGCAATTCCTCTCCCGACGTGCTGCTCCTGCTCCGGGCCGCGCACAGCGAGCGCACCATGTGCGAGCACAAGGCAAGCAACGCGGAAGCGGTCGCTCCGATATTTTCGCCGGATAGCCAGCGAATCTACTTCCAGAGCGACCGCCACGGAAAACCAGCCATCTACAGCATGCACGTCGATAAGCTGGTAGAGAAAACGGAAGAGTAAGACAGGCCTCCTGGCCTGTCCCTTACCACACTTGATCCCGTCTTACCGCCCCGACTGTTCTTTCGGAGTAGCCAGGTAGCCGACAATCAAGTCCTTCTGCACCTGGTTCACAACGATCTCGTAAGGCTGCCGCGCCTTGCTGCTATAGAACTGTATCGGCTCGTTGACGTTCTTGTCCTTCTTCTCGGTGAGCTTGTCATCCGCCATCACGTCGACCGTATACTTGTTCTTCTTCGGGTCGGTCTTCTTGAGCAGCAGCGTGATGTCGCCGACGCGCTGAGGCGCTTTCGTCTTGCCAAGTTTGAACTCGAAGTAGTTGCGCTCACCCAGGCGTTTCAGCGCCTGCAATTCCGTCGCGTTCGTAGCGATCAGGCCGCTCTGCACGCCCAGGTCGCCGCGCGTGCTCTTCAGATCGGCGATGGTCTTCTGCAGTTCCGCCTGCGTCGCCGAAACCTGCGTCTTGACTCCGCCCACGTCGGTAGAGACATCGGCAATCTTGGCGTTGGCCGTGTTGGCCGCCGACTTCACTTCGCTGATCTCGCTGCTCACCTGCTGCTGGACCTTGGCTTCTTCGGACTGAATCTGGCGGGCCAACTGGTCGGCGTGCGCCTGCGCCTCTGCCTTAGCCTGGCTGGAGAGTGAACGCGCCTGGTCGCGAGCCTGTGCGCGCGCGGATTCCAGGTCAGCCTTCATGGTCTCCAAATGCCGCAACTGCGACGCGGTGGTCACCGAAGACGCATCCCGCAGGTTGCTCAATTCGGTGGACAGCGACTCGCGAACCTTCGAAACCTCGTCGCGCAAGTGATCTACCTGCACATATAGATAAATATTGGCGGCGACCAGCGCGATCAGGCCCCCGGCGACCAGCGCGACCAGCAGACCGGAACTCTTGTGTGGCGGCTCTTGGTAGGCCGGCGTAGGATAGGACGGTGATGGATTCACGAATCGATACTCCTTTAACTTTCCTTACATTATAGATGGAGATGGGTGCCCTTTCGGTTTCAGCTTATGTGAGGTCGAAGCTTTGTCCAGGTGAAGGGCAGATCACCTCCAGTCCGTAACGAGCCCGCAGCAGTTGGGCCAGCGTCTCGGACTGGCCCGGTTCGCCGTGCACCAGGAACACCTTCCGCAGGCTGCCCACCATCGGTTTGATCCACTCCAGCAGTTCTCCCTGGTCGGCGTGGCCGCTGAGTTCGTCAAGGCTCGCAATCTCCGCCTTCACCCGCATCGGTTCGCCGAAAATGCGCACCTCGGGCCACTTCTCCACCAGTTTGCGGCCCAGCGTATCCTGCGCCTGAAAACCGGTGATCAGCACTGTGTTCCGCGGATCTTCGATATTGTTGCGCAAGTGGTGCAGAATGCGCCCCTGTTCGCACATCCCAGAGGCCGAAATCACCACGAACGGCCCGTGAAGGTCGTTCAATTTCTTGGAATCGGAGGCCTCGCGAATGTACTGTAACCGCTTGAATCCAAACGGGTCCTCTCCGTTGGTGAGGTACCGTCGCGCTTCCTCGTCGAAGCACTCGGGATGATCCCGGTGCACCTGCGTCACGTTGAGCGCCAGCGGGCTGTCCACGAAGAGCGGGATGTTGGGAATCCGCTTCTCATTGAACAACTGGTGGAGCAGCAACACCAGTTGCTGCGTGCGTCCCACGGCGAAGGCGGGCACGATGATCCGTCCGCCGCGCCGCGCGGTGCGGTTGACCACGTCGGCCAGCTTGTTGACCACATGCTCCACGTGCTTGTGTAGGCGGCCCCCGTAAGTGCTCTCCATGATCAGGTAGTCGGTGGGCGGCATGCTGTCAGGATCGCGGATGATCGGCAGATTCGGCCGGCCCACGTCGCCGGAATAGGTCAGCCGAAGCGGCGGACCGCTGGATTCCTCGTACATCACCACGCAGGACGAGCCGAGAATGTGTCCGGCGTCGTACGCTTCATAGCTCAGCGTGTCCGACAGATGGAAAAGCTCGTGATAGCGCACCTCGCGGAACAGCGGCAGCGTGCGTTCGGCGTCGGCCATGGTGTAGAGCGGCACCACGGGGCCGTTGCTCTCCTCCTTGCTCGCCCGGCCATTCGCCCTGCGCTTTTCCAGGCGCTTGTTCACGAACTCGGCGTCCTTCTCCTGTATGTGCGCCGTGTCGCGCAGCATCCAGTTGCATAAATCGATGCTGGCCGGGGTGGAGAAGATGGGACCCGCGAATCCGTTCTTCACCAGCGTGGGCAGGTTGCCGCTGTGATCGATGTGCGCGTGCGAGAGCACCACCGCGTCGATCGATCCGCCCTGAAATGGCAGCTTGCGATTCTTCAGGTCGGCATCCTTCCGCCGCCCCTGATAGAGTCCACAATCCAAAAGATACCGTTTGCCGCCGCTTTCCAACAGGTGCATCGAGCCGGTGACGGTGCCGGCCGCGCCCCAGAATGTGAGCTTCACCACGTTATGGTAGCATCGCGAAACTGCTTGACACGGCTTAATATTACGTCATACGATATTACGCGAGACGTACTAAGTGTCCGACCCAACTTTGCTTGTACTTGCGAGCCTGGCCGAAGGCGAAAAACACGGCTACGCCATGATGGAAGACATACAATGCTTCGCCGGTGTCCGGTTAGGCCCCGGCACGCTCTACGGAGCCATCACGCGTCTGGAAGAACGCGGCTGGATTCGCCCGATGGAATCCACCGACCGGCGCCGACCCTACGCCATTACGGCGGCCGGAAAACACCACCTGGAAGAGCAAATGGCGGTGCTGGACCAGGTGGTCAAGACCGCGATGCGGAGACTCAAGCCCGCATGAAGACGCTAGCGAGCTTGGTGGTGCGGCTCTACCCGAAAGCATGGCGGGCGCGCTATGCCGTGGAGTTGGAAGCGCTCCTGGAAGACATGGGACCGGGCGCCGGCGATTTGTGGGACATCGCGCGAGGAGCACTGTTTATGCAGATGACGAACATCAATTTCTGGAAGATTGTGGTGTGCTGCGCGCTGGCCGGCGCATTGGCCGCCGGCATCGTCTCGGCAACCCTGCCCAACCGGTATGTTTCGACTGCCGTGATCCGCATCAATGCATCGCCGCGGGATGCGCAGATTCAGCTCATGCGTTTGCAACAGGCCGCCCTCAACCGGTCCTCGCTAACCTCGATCATCACCGCTCAGAACCTCTACACGAACCAGCGTAAGAAGGATCCGCTGGAAGACATCATTCAGGAAATGAGAACTCGCGACATTCGGATACGTCCTGCGAACACGGCGGGCGAACCGGCTTTCGCTGTGGATTTCGCCAATGAGAATCCGGCGGCCGCGCAGGCTACAGTGAACGCGATCGTCAGTTCGCTAATCGAACAGAACGTGCAAGTCAGCCAACGGTCAGGCACCGGCGCCGCCGTCATAGAAGTGCTGGACCCCGCATCGCTGCCCTCGCGGCCCGCCAGTCCGAATCGCGTGAAAGCCATGATCAACGGCCTTTTGACCGGCCTGCTGGTAGGTTTGTTATGCGGGGCGATCTTTTCGATCGTGCGGAAGAGGGAGCGCTGGAGCATCAAGCGAATCAGCGGCTTTGTAACCGCGGGCATGGCTGTTGGCCTCACCGTCGCGTTCCTGATTCCGGATGAATATGTATCCACCGCCGTTTTGCGCTCCGCGGACGCTCGCACGTTGCAATCCACCATCACTCAGGTGCTGAGTGACGATTCTCTGGCCGCGATCATCCGCAAGGACAACTTATTTTTGCGCGAACTGAACCGGGGCAGCATGAACGATGTTGTGCGCAAGATGCGCGAGTCGATTCGCGTGCAGAGAGTGCCAGCCGGTCTCGTCGGAGACGCATTCCAGATCAGCTTCCAATACCCTGATCGCTTCCGGGCACAACAGGCGACGCTCGACCTGGTGGCACGCTTCACGGGCGCCCCACAGTCCACCACCGAAATTCTCGACCCGGCGAGCGATCCGGGTGCACCCGTCTTTCCCAACCGGGCTGTGATCGCGCTGTTTGGCACCATCGCCGGCCTCGCGGCATCACTTTTCCGTCGGCCCAAGCTTGTGGCTGTATAGCGCTTCGTCAGGAAAACGCGCCATCGAGTTACTACCAGATTGCATTCTCGTAGTGTTCGTGGATGCGGCGGTCTGATGTGATCAGGGGAGCTTCGTTATTGGCGATGGCATTGGCGACGATGATTCGATCGCCCGGTTCACGAGTCCACTTAACACTCAATGCGGAGCTCATAATAGTGGCCATCGGCAATTGACAGACGGAAAGGCCGATTTGTTGATTGAGGTCGGCAAGAATCTCGCAAGCCGAATACCTCAAGACTCCCCTCTCGTACAACATTTCCAATTCAAGCATCACCATAGCCGAAGCGAGAAGATCGTCGGCGTTTTCAATTTGCTCCTTCGCACGTTGGGTCAGGCGAGCGTCGTTGGAATGCAAGTAAATTACGGGGTTGGTGTCCAGGTATGAGATCACAGTCTACCGGCCCAATTCTTCTCCCACGAACTTCGCATATCATCATCCAACTCTGCTTGTGCCCGAGCCAGGTCTTCCGGCGAGACGACCGTGTCTCGAGTGACCAGCCTGGAGAGCTTCGATGGCTTCTCACCGGGGACCAACTTGATCAGCCGGCCCTTGTGCATGATCTCGATCAACTCACCGTGCAGCGCCCGCTCTACGATTTGGAACAGGTTCTTGCGAAATTCGGTGCTTGTAACCTTCATGTCCCTAGTGTACCGCAACAGTGTACGTAGCGTACATAGGCCAAGAAGTGAGAGGTTGGTGGACGACGGGGGGATCGAACCCCCGACCTCTGCATTGCGAACGCAGCGCTCTCCCAGCTGAGCTAGTCGCCCACTTCTGCCAGTCCATTACAATATAGCAGATGGCCGGCTTTCAAATCACCAGGCAATTGATCCGTATGCGCCGCGACTGGAATCGACGCGCCAAGGAAAACGCGCGGCATTACGTGGTCACTGGCCAGCACGAGTGGTCCGACGAGGAGTTCTTCGAATCCGGCCGCGTCATGCTGGAAGAGCAGATCTTCAACGACCTTACCAACGTCTGCCAGGGTCGCGATCCGAAAGACATGCGCGTCCTCGAAATCGGCTGCGGAGCCGGCCGCGTGACCCGTGCGCTGGCCGACTTTTTCGGCGAAGTCTATGCCGTGGATATCAGCCCCGAGATGGTGCGACAGGCTCGCCAGGCGGTTGCCGGATTTTCCAACACGCACGTGATTCGAAATAACGGCAAGGATCTTTCCGCGGTGGTGCCGCATTGGTGGGGCCGCTTTGGAATCGGCCGCCAGTTAGAGTTCGATTTCGCCTTCTCGGTGATCGTGTTCCAACACATTCCGAGCCGCGAAATTATCGAAAGTTATGTGCGCGAAGTCCACCGCCTGCTGCGCCCCGGAGGTCTGTTTAAGTTTCAGGTTCAGGGCTCGCCTGTGGAAGCCGACCCGGAACATAGCTGGGTGGGCGATTGGTTCACCGCGCAGCAGGCTCGCGAAATGGCCGACCGCTGTGGATTCGAATTGCGCTATGAATGGGGCGCAGGCGATCAGTATTACTGGCTCTGGTACTTTAAGCGGTGAACTCCCCAATATCTTTAGTAGATCATTGGTAGATCAAAGGTCCTATAAGTGGATCAAAGGTCCCGTGCGCAAGAGTCCCGTGCGCAAAAGTCCTATCCGCCTGTGCCGGAAGGTTCGGGCTTCTTGGCCTGCCGGCGGCTGGCCCAATATTTGCGCATTCGCTCGGAAACCTCCTGACGTTCGGCAGGGTTCATGGACTTGCGGCCCCGGCGCTTGGCAGGCTTGGGTATCGCAGGCAAGGACCCAGCGGTCCTTTGCAGTTCCTCCAGCGAGGCAATCACGCGTTCTAATTTTTCTTTTTCGGCGTACAAGTCCTGAATCGCTTTGTATAAATCCATCGCATCACAAGGGCAGACCTATTGCGTTGCCGCAATGGTCACCTGATGTTACATCGGATGCGCGAGCCAATTCTACAAGAATTCACTCTTTATCTACTTAGGAAAGGCCAGTGTGGTACCAGCCTCATGCCGTACCTGGTAATGGACAGGTATAGCACTAAAGCTAGCACGAGCAGTACCGGAATAATGATGGTCATAGTCTTCTTCCAGGGGAACCTACGGTTCTCCCGGTGCAGTACCAATAGATATCCGGCAAATATTCCGCAGTAAAACAACACACACATCGGCACCGCAAACAACATCAGATTGAACACATCCGGTGTCGGAGTCACGATGGCGGCAATGATAAAGATCGCGAGAATTGCGTATCTGCTGTGGTTCATCAGGAACCCTGGAGTGACGAGTCTCAGCAGGATTCCAAGAAAGATAAGTACTGGTAACTCGAAGATGAGACCTACACCCAGGGTAACGTTGACGAAGAGGTTGAAATACTCCGTCATCGACACCATCGCCACAACGTGGTTGCCCTGTCCGATACTTAGCAGGAAAGTAAGTCCGTAGCGAAATACCACGAAGTATGCAAAGAAACCGCCCAGAATAAACAAGCCACCCGCACCCAGAACGAACGGCGCGGCCCATCTGCGCTCCCGCCTATAAAGCCCCGGCGAAATGAACGCCCACACCTGATACAGAATCCACGGAGCCGCCAGGAAAATGGCGCACAATACCGGTAGTTTGAACCAGATGATATTGAACGCCTCCATCGGTTCGATCTGGACCAGGTTTTGTTCCTTGTATCCGAGCGTCTTCAGCGCCACAACGGCGGGCTGGCATACAAAGTCCCAGAGCTGGCTGCAGTATGTGAGGCTCAACACAAAAGCCACCGCTACGCCCATCAGCGATCGGATGATGCGCGAGCGGAGTTCTTCCAGATGTTCCAGGAACGACATGCGCAGCATGCCTTCATCGTCATCGTCGCCGCCGCCGTCTCCGCCGCCGGGTGGCGGAGGTGGAGGCGGAGTTTTGCCGCCTCCACCCGGACGTCGCGGAACCGTGGCTACTGCGGTTGCCGGAACGGGCACTGGAGCAACACGCACGGGTTCCGGTTCGTGCGGATATCCATCCTCGTAGCTATCCAGGGATTCGGCCGGCTGCACACCGGACTGAGCCGGCGAAGCAAGGTCCGCCTGCGCATTCTTTGACGCCGCTTCCGGCACACTACCCTTGGAAGACGCTTCCCCGGCGGGGGGAACAGTCGTCCCCTTCTGCTCTTCGGATGGATTCATTCTTTAACTATGATGTTCGGCCGGGGATGTCGTCGCTGACGGCAGTTGCTCGTGGTGTGCGGCCGCCGGTTCATGCGCCGATACTTCCGGAACATGTCCGCCGGGTTCGCCGGCAGCGGCGATTTCCGAGCCATAAGCAACCGTGCCTTCGGGCAACCCGGCTGGTGATTCAGCGTCCTGAGGTGCGGATACGCTTAGTGTGGAGGGGTTGGTGACAGTAGTATCGTGGTTTTCGTTACCGTATGAACCCTCGTACGTGGATTCATAGGACGAGTAATCGTAGCTGTAAGTATCGGACTGATACTGATTCGAAATTTCCTTGAACTGTGTTTCCTGTTCGAGACTCTTCATTTCGCGATCGAACGTCGACTTCAGTTCGTTCGATGCGCGACGGAACTCGGTCAATGCTTTTCCGACGGTACGACCCAACTCCGGCAATTTCTTCGGACCGAAGAGGATCAACGCGAGGAAAAAGATGAAAACCGTCTCCGGCCAACCAAGCGGACCCATGGTTTCATTTCCTCCAGGAATAGCTTCTCTGCCTCATAATAGCACGCGTGGCTGCAAGTGCTTTGCCGCCTATCCACCCCTGGTGCACCATAGAAGAAATGGCCGAACGATGCATTTTCTGCGACATCGCCGCCGGTACCCTGGCCGCGCCCATGATCTTCGAAGGCCAGGACAGCCTCGCCTTCCTGGACCACCGTCCCCTCTTCGCCGGACACTGCCTGCTGATCCCGCGCGCGCATATCGAGACATTGACCGACCTCCCCCCGGAACGCGTCGGCCCCCTCTTCGTCCGCGCCCGCCTGCTCTGCGCCGCCATCGAGCAGGCGCTCAACGCCGATGGCACATTCCTGGCGGTCAACAACCGCGTCAGCCAGTCCGTACCCCACCTTCACATACACATCGTGCCGCGCCGCCGGAAAGATGGTTTGCGGGGATTTTTCTGGCCGCGAAACAAATACCCAAGCAGCGAAGAAATGGAAAGCGTCCGACTGGCGATTCGCAAGGCCTTGGAAGACCTCGAGCCCGCGCATCCGCTCGCTGGGAAGCCCTAATGAAAATGCCACTGGTGTTTGCCGTGGTGGGGCAGGCGATTCCGCCTGCCTCGCCCGCTTGCGGGCGCTCCCATCCGAGCCGCGCAGTAAGCAAGCGGTGCTTCGAATGTCCTTAAGGCAGCGTCTCGCCGAGCACCTTAGCGCTTTGCTCCGCGCGGAACTGACGCAGCCGATCGCGCAACTCGGGACGACTGTTGGCCAGAATCGCGACCGCCAGCAGCGCGGCATTGCGAGCCCCCGGCGCCCCAATTGCTAGCGTGCCGACCGGAATTCCAGCCGGCATCTGCACCGTGGAAAGCAGCGAATCCATGCCCTTCAGCGCCGCGCTCTCCATCGGCACGCCCAGCACCGGCAGCACGGTATGCGCCGCGCATACGCCTGCCAGGTGCGCCGCACCGCCGGCCGCGGCGATGATCACTTCCATCCCGCGGCCTTCGGCGGCACTCACATACTCGGCAGTCTCTTTCGGCGTACGGTGGGCCGAGAGCACGCGGCACTCGTGTTCCACGCCGAATTTGGTCAGCATCTCGCCGGCCTGGCGCATTACGTCCCAGTCCGACTTGCTACCCATGATCACTCCAACCAGTGGATGGGCGCTCATACCTACTGCCCCTGCGCCAGGGTGAACCCGGCCTTGCCGTCGAAATTGCGCAGCGTCTCCGTCACCGCGACATCGATTCCCGCACCCGCGATGCGCTGCGCCACCTCCAGCAGCTTGCACATGTCGATCGTGCCTTGCGCGATGAAGCGGCAGCGGAAGCTGTCCGTGCAGAAGGTCTCCGCCCGCCCCGCCGGCCACACTTTCACCCCGCGATTGTCGATCATCTGCAGGCTCAACCCGTCGCCCGCCAGTTTGCCGACCGTTTCGGCCAGCGTGTTGGCGTTGCGCGAGGGCCAGTAAACGAACACATCGATGCCCTTGAGTTCCATCGCGACCGGCGGCCGCTCCGCCTGCTTCGCCGCCGCTGCCGCCTCCGGCCGGTGCGCGTACGTGACCGGCTTCAAAATATTCGGCTTCTGCCCCAGCCGCTCGATCACCGCCGCGGCAAACTCCTTGGTTCCCACCTTTGCCGAACTCACACCCTCGGTGAAAACGTCGTAGGTGTGGACTCCGTCCTCGATCGTGCGCAGCCACGCGTTGTGCACCTTGGCCGCGACTTCAGGCTGGTTGATGTGTACCAGCATCAGCACCGCCCCCAGCAGCAGCCCCGACGGATTCGCCAGGTTCTGTCCCGCGCGCCGCGGCGCCGACCCGTGTATCGCCTCGAACATGGCGCAACTCTCGCCGATGTTGGCCGACCCCGCCAGCCCCACCGACCCCGCGATCTGCGCCGCCACGTCGCTCAGGATATCGCCGTACAGGTTGGGCATCACGATCACGTCGAACACGTTCGGCGTGTCCGCCATCTTGGCCGCGCCGATGTCCACAATCCAAACTTCCTTCTCGATGTCCGGATACTGCGCGCCGATTTCGTCGAACACCTTGTGGAACAGCCCGTCGGTCATCTTCATGATGTTGTCCTTCATGAAGCAGGTGACCTTCTTGCGGTTGTGCAGGCGTGCATACTCGAACGCGTAGCGCACAATCTTCTCACTGCCCGGACGCGAAATCAGCTTGATGCAGGACATCACTTCCGGCGTCATCTGATATTCGATGCCCGCGTAGAGGTCCTCCTCGTTCTCGCGCACGATCACCACATCCATATTGGGATGCTTGGTGTCGATGAACGGGTGGTAGGAGACGCACGGCCGGACGTTGGCATACTGCCCGAGGGTTTTGCGCGTAGTGACGTTCAGGCTCTTGAATCCCCCGCCCTGCGGAGTCGTGATCGGAGCCTTAAGAAACACCTTGGTCCTGAGGAGCGAATCCCAGGAGCTCGGGTCTATGCCGGCGGAATTGCCGCGCAAATAGACCTTTTCGCCGATCTCGATGGTTTCAATCTCGAGCGCAGCGCCCGCCGCCTCCAAAATCTGGAGCGTGGCGTTCATGATTTCCGGGCCGATGCCGTCGCCGTGGGCGACCGTGATGGGAGTTTTCGTGGACATAGGGGAACAACCAGGATATTGGAATGCATACCATCGCGCAACCAGACTTTGCAGTCTTTTTCTACAAAGACGATTTTGGGGCGGAGCGGGGTGGGTGAAAATTCGCTCACCCACCCCTTGCATTGGGGCATGCTCCTCTGCCCTGGCCTATTGATTGGGGTGTACCGTCACTGCCGTCGCGGCCGCCGGTGCGGCGCCGTGCAGCACATCGTTGGCGAAGAAAAACTTGCCGTCGCTTGGCACCATCATGATCTGCACCTTATCGCTCAACTTATCGGCGATAATCTTCTGCAACAGCAGCGGACTCTCGTTCAGCACGCCCGCTTCCAGCCGCATCTTAGCCGCATCCGCCTTCGACATCCCGTCCACCCGGTCGATATCCGCCTGCGTCATGAGCTTGCGGGTCTCCAGTTCCGCCTTGCCGTCGATCACCCGCGCCTGGGCGCGCGCTTCGGCCTCCAGGCGCGTCTGTTCGATCTGCTTCTGCTTGAGCGGCAGCGTGTACTGCATGGCATCGGACTGCGCTTTGGCGCGTAGCACGGTGGTCTGCGCCTCGCCCTCGGCCTGCGTCACCTGCCGGACTTTCTCGGCCTGCGCTTCCAACTCCGCGGTCCGCACCAGCTTCTGTTTGACCTCGACTTCGACCGAAAGCCGGTCGTTTTCCTGCTCCTTCAACAGCACGCCTTCCAGTCCTTTGGCATACTCGGCGGGCAGCTCGATATCGCGCAGCATGACCTCCTTCACCACGATGGCGTCGGGCGCGAGTTTGCGCGTAATCGCCGCCGCCGCCTCCCGGCGAATCTCCTCGCGGCGCGAAGCGAACAGATCGCGCACCAGGTAATTGGGCGCGATCTCGCGGAAGGAGCTCGCCACCACGGGCGGCACCAGTTCCTTATCGACGGGCTGCGGCAGATTGGTATGGATGAAATCCAGGCGGCGGGCGTCGATGCGGTAGCGTACGGCCACCGCCAGCCCCACCGACAGCCCCTCGCGAGTCTGCACTTTGAGCGCTTCGGCGGCCTTTTCCCCCAACGTGGTCTGGAAAAGTTGATCGCGCATGTCATACAAAACGACGCCTTGCACCAGCGGAAACACCAGGTGCAGGCCGGGATAAAGCGTGCCCGGCATAGTTCCGGAGACCTGGCTGACGCGCACGCCGGCCATTCCCGCCGGCACCACGACGATACTGATTCCCACTAGCAGCGGGATCAGTGCCAGCGCGGCGAAGCGCGCGGCCATCCGCCAGCGCGGCACCGCCGCACCGCTCCGGTAGTCCAAAATCAAAAGGGCGGCACTCGCCGCCAACAGCCCGAATCCAACCGATTCGAGCAGGTACTTCAGCGTAAGCATGGGTGGTTCTCCTCCACGCTGCCGCAGAAAGGCACGCCGAAGGCCGCACCAAATTCTGCCGAAATCGCCGCCAGCGCCACACATTACGTGTCAGGCAATAGACGGCCGTGCGTGCCACGACACGCCGGCAAAAAAGGCAAAAACGTATTGGCCACGGATAAACACGGATGAACACGGATAAGCAGAAGACTGTTTTATCCGTGTTCATCCGTGTTCATCCGTGGCCCAAGCTGCTTCTTCCGTCCTAGAACCCCGCCGGACGCTCCCCACCCACATTCAGCGCGCGCTCGAAAGCTAGGCCGGCCTGCGCCACCGTGCCCTCATCGAACAAGCGGCCGATCAGCGTAACGCCATGCGGCACCCGCCGCGGCGGCGAGAATCTGGGCAGCGGATGGGCCGGATCCGGCGCCCAATCGCTGCGCGCCTCTCCCACCTCGACGAAGCCCGCCCGCAACGTCAGCGACGGATGTCCCGTGAAATTGCTGATCGTGAGCATTTCATCGCGCAGCGAAGGCACCAGCAGCACATCCACCTGCGCGAAAATCCGTGCCATCTCCTCCGCCACGCTGCGCCGCATCCGGTCCGCCTGCACGAAGTCCACTGCGGACAAAAAGCGCGCCTGACGGAACAGATTCGGCCACGCGTCGGGAACTTGAACCTTGAGCCGGTCCACTCCCCCGCTGAGCGTAAGCTCCTCGAAAGCCGCGGCAGCTTCGGCAAAAAGAATCAGATTCAGCGATCCATACGGCCAGTCGGGAAGCGACACCTCCACCGGGACCATACCCAGTTTCGCCGCGGTCTGTAGCGCCCCACGGTCCACATCCGTAGCCGGAGCTTCCTTCATCCACGCCGGGAAATATCCGACACGCAGCCCGCGTACGGCCGCTGCGGAGTCGAACTCGAGGCGGCTCGGCACGGAAGCCACGTCCCCGGCGTCGGGGCCCGAGATCGCCTGCAACACCAGCATCGCGTCCTCCACGCTGCGCGTCATCGGCCCCAGCTTATCGAGCGACCAGCAAAGCGTCATCGCGCCCGTGCGCGGCACGCGTCCATAGGTGGGCCGCAAACCCGTGATGCCGCACCGCATCGCGGGGCTGACGATACTGCCTCCAGTCTCGCTCCCGATCGCGAAAGCCACCAGGCCCGCGGCCGTAGCCGCCCCCGGACCGGCGCTGGAACCCGATGCGCCTTCTTCCAGCAGCCACGGGTTCATAGTCTGACCGCCGAACCAGATATCGTTCAGCGCCAGCGCACCCATGCTCAATTTGGCCACCAGCACCGCGCCCGACCCGTGCAGGCGGTGGACTACGGCAGCGTCCTGCGCGGGCACGCGATTGCGATACGGCTCGGCCCCGTACGTAGTCGGGATGCCCGCCGTATCCACCAGATCCTTGGCGCCCCAGGGAATGCCGTGCAGCGCGCCGCGATACTTCCCGGCGGCGATCTCCGCGTCCGCCTGCCTGGCCTGCGCCAGCGCCAAGTCGCGCGTCACGGTGATCGTGCAGCGCAGCTTCGCATCGAACCGCTCCAGGCGCTCCAAATAAATCCGCGTAAGGCGCTCGGAAGTGAGCTTGCGCGCCTCGATCCAACGCGCCAGTTGCGTCACCGGCGCGAAGGCGATATCCGAATCGGCACCCGGCAGCGCCGCGCCATCTGCCTTGCTGCGCACGAATCGATCCCGAGCGGGTCCCACGGGCTGCCCGGGCAATACAGGATTCCACCGCGTCGCGGGTGCTACCGTAGGCTCGAGCAACAGTTTGCGCGGCCCCGTGCGGCGTTCATAGACTGGCGCGATCTGCTTGCGCCAGTTGCCCGCCGCCATCTGACGCGCGGCGGCACTCAGCGGCACCTGCACGAGTTTTTCCGCCTCGGCAAAAGTCCCCGTCGATACGGCCGGCCCCACCGGTGGCGCCGTACCGAAAGCAGGCGGCGCGCCAGGAGGAAGCGCGCCGGTAGTCTCGGCCGCCCTGCGGCACGCCGCTGCGGAAGCCATCAGTCCGATAGTCGCCGAGTTCAAAAACTGCCTGCGCGATTTCGACATGAATCACATTGTAGACACACCATCACCGTGGCGCACGCACTCGTGCGTGCCGCGTCGAGACTCTTCTCGACGCCTCTTCTCCTCCCCTTGAAAGGAACCGCCATCCCGCGGCATTCCACAGTGTCGGGAACTCATTGGACGCTTCCGAGGTCCAATCCCCCAGACACCAGACTCGTGGCCCAATAACGGAGAGCCCTCATGCACAAGACGTCGAAGTTCGTTCTCTTCCTGGCGGCACTGCTGCTCATCGCCGCCGCGCTCACCTCGCAGTCCTTCCAAAAAGCCGAGGCGGCATCCGCCGGCACCGCGATCGCCACCTACTCCGGTGGTACCCTGCGCGTCACCATTCCTTTCCACGGCCTGCATACCGGCGCCGGGCAGCTCACCGTGGAAGTCCTGGATCCCGAGGACGCCGTCCTGGGCCGCGCCGAGCGCCGCGTGGACGCCGCCGCCGCCGGCGGATCCTGGCGCGAGGAAATCCAACTCGCCAAACCTCCCGCCCTCGACGACCTGGTCTGGCACCGCGTCCGCTATCGCTTCACCTACGCCGATCAAAATGACGCCGCCTTGCAAAACACGGAATCGATCTCGGAAATTCTGCGCACCCCGGTAGTCCACGTCCTCGGCCAGCAGTCCTATCTCACCGGCGGAGCGGCCGCCGTCCGCATCATCGTCACCGACACAAAGAACGAAGCCATCGCGGGCCCTGGATCGGTGCGCATCGACCTCCTGACGTCCGCCGACCACCCCCGCCTGCTCTTCACCGGCCGCCTGAATCGACGGGGCACCACCGAGGCCCAGTTCCACTTCCCTGCCGGCATCGCCGGAAATTATCCCCTGCGCTACACCGTCGACACGCCGATCGGCTCAACCGAATTCACCCAGCAAGTCCGCCTGGAAGCCCAGGCCTCGATCCTGCTCACCACCGAGAAGCCCATCTACCAGCCCGGGCAGACCATCCACGTCCGCGCCCTCGCGCTCGATCGCGCCAATCACGAGGCCACCGCCGCCCGCAAACTGACCCTCGAAGTGGAAGACTCCCGCGGCAACAAGGTCTTCAAGAAGGTCACACAGACCGACGCGTACGGCGTCGCATCCGCCGAGTTCGGCCTCGCCGACGAAGTCAATCTCGGCACTTATCACCTCCGCGCCCTGATGGACAACGGCGCCGGCGGCACCGCCAACACGGCGGAGCTCGCCCTCAACGTCGAACGCTACGTCCTGCCGAAATTCAAGTTGGCCGTGGAGTTTGCCTCTAAGGACGCTCACGCCAAACGCGGCTACCGCCCGGGCGACCACGTCATCGGCACCGTCCGCGCCAACTACTTCTTCGGCAAGCCCGTCGACCACGCCGAAATCACTGTCAAGGGGACCGCGATGGATGTCGCGCTCGCTGGCGCGGGCTCGTCTCAAGGCAAAACGGACGCCGACGGGACCTATCGCTTCGACCTCCAGCTTCCCTCCTACTTCGCCGGACTCCCGCTGAATCACGGCACCGCCCGCGTCCTGATCGAGGCCACCGTGAAAGATTCCGCCGGGCATGCCGAGACTCGTGGGGAACCCATCACCGTCAGCGAAAATCCGCTCGTCCTCACCGCGATCCCCGAAGGCGGCACATTGGTGCCGAACCTCGACAACCAGGTCTTCCTGCTCGCCTCCTACCCGGACGGGACGCCGGCCGCCGCCAACTTGAAGATCCAAGCCGCGGGCAACGCCGACCAGACCGCGGCCACCGACCCTGGCGGCGTAGCCGTCGTCCGTATCCATGTAGGACAGGCCTCCCGGCCTGTCCCCCTGCAAGTAGAAGCCGCCGACGCCGAGGGAAATCGAGCCTCCGCCACCGTCCCCCTGGAGCTTCGCCAAGGTGACGATCAAATCCTCCTCCGCGCCGAACGCGCCGTTTACCGCGCCGGCGATCGCATCCTCCTCAAAGTCTTCGCCACGCGCGAGCGCGGCACCGCCTACATCGACGTCGTGAAGAACGGACAAACCGTACTCACCCGCGATCTCGACCTGACCAACGGACAGGCGGAATTGTCTCTCCCCGCCACGCCCGATCTGGCCGGCACCGTGGATTTCAGCGCCTACCTCTTCGGCCGCGACGCGCGCCCCGTGGGCGACCACCGCCTGGTCTTCGTACAGCCCGCCGATGAACTCAAGATCGAAACCGCGGCCGACGCCGCAGTCTATAAGCCCGGCGACGAAGCCCGCATACGCTTCCGCGTCACCAACTCCAAAGGCGAAGGAGTGCAGGCCGCCCTGGGATTGCAGGTAGTCGACGAAGCCGTCTTCGCCCTCGCCGAAAAGCGGCCCGGCTTCGCCAAAGTCTTCTTCTACCTCGAGCAGCAAATCTTGAAACCGCGCTACGAAATCCACTCCATCGGGATGCCGGATATCGTGGAGCCGGTGCCCACAGCCAAAGTCGAGCAGCGCGACCGCGCCGCCCGCGCCCTGTTCGCCGCCACGGAAGTGGTCAGCGGCAATAGGTTCGAAACGGAATTCGGCCGCACCATTCCGCAAACCAAGCTCGCGGCCTACAACACCCGCTACCAGGCGCGATTCCAACAACTGACGGAGCTGCTCACGCGCGCGTGCCGGCAGAATCGCAACACCGGCGACCTCACCAAAATTGCGGCGAAGACAGACCTGCGCGATCCGTGGGACACCCGTCTGCGCGTCGACCGCCTCGACTGGGATCCGCAGCACCGCTACTACCAGATGCGCAGCGCCGGACCCGACAAGCGCTTCGATACCGCCGACGATTTCTCGACCTTGCTGGAAGTGCGCACCCGCAAGATCGCCGGCCCGCCCACCTCCGACCAGATCGCCATCGACCTGCAAATCGAGCACGACCGCGGCCCCTTCAACGGCCGTGCGGAGATCGTAGGCTCCGTCAAGGATTCAACCGGCGCCGCGGTGACGGGCGCCACGGTTACCGCCCGCGAATCCGCCACCGGCGCCACGCGGACGGCCACCGCTAATACCGCCGGACAATTCACGCTCACCGGACTCACCGCCGGGGACTACGAGCTCCGCCTGTCCTCGCCCGGCTTCAAGATCGCGTCGCGGGCACTGACGCTCCAGGTGCGTGATCGCGCAGTCCTCACCGCCGTCTTGAACGTCGGCCCCGCGATGGAAACGGTGGTGGTGGAGCAGGTGGCTCCCCGCCGCATCATGGTTGGCGGGAACGTCGGCGGGATCGCGGGCGGCGTCCCGGGCGGCGTCCTGGGCGGCATCGTCGCAGGCGGGGGCGGAGGCGGAGCCCGCCCCGTCTTCGCGGCCCGCCAGTTCGATGCCGGCACCCTGAACGCTCCCGCCGTCCCCGTAATGAAGGACGAGGCCATGATGGTGCGCGCCAGTCTCAATTCGGCCACGCTCGCCACCAAGGCCTCCGTCGGCCCGGCCGCCCCGCACGTGCGCTCCTACTTCCCTGAAGCGCTCTACATCAATCCCGAAATCGTCACCGACCGCGACGGCCGCGCCAGCATCGTCATTCCAATGGCGGATTCCATCACCACCTGGCGCATGGCCATGCTCGCCTCCACCACGCACGGAGCCCTCGGCAGCGGCACCGGCAGCCTCAAAGTCTTTCAGGATTTCTTCGTCGATCTCGATCTGCCCGTCACCCTCACGCAAGGCGATCGCGTCTCCATCCCCGTCGCCGCCTACAACTACTCGTCCGCCCCCGGCAGCGTGAGCCTCCAATTGAAAAATGACGACTGGTTCGCCCTCGTGGACGACGTTCCCGCCAAGACCCTGTCCGTCGAATCTGGACGCGTCGGCGGCTCGCAGTTCACCCTGGAAGCCAAGCGCATCGGGAAATTCAAATTGACGCTCTCCGCGCGCATGGCGGGCGGCGCCAATCGCGCCGACATCGTCGTCCGCGAAATCGAGGTCGTACCCAACGGCCGCGAGCAGAACCTCGTCTTCAACGGCCGCCTCGAAAGCACCGTGCGGCACGACGTCAACTTCCCGCCCACCGCAATCCCCGACGCCGGTAAAATCTTCGTCCGCCTCTACCCCGGCCCGCTGAGCCAGGTCATCGAAGGCATGGATAGCATCCTCCGCATGCCCGGCGGCTGCTTTGAACAAACCTCTTCCAGCACCTATCCCAACGTGCTCGCGCTCGACTACATGAAGCGCACGAAGAAGCTCACACCCGAAGTCCACGCCAAGGCCGAGGGTTACATCGCCAACGGCTATCAGCGCCTCCTCACCTTCGAAGTTCCCGGCGGCGGCTTTTCCTGGTTCGGCAATCCGCCCGCCAACAAAATCCTCACCTCCTACGGCCTGATGGAGTTCTCCGACATGGCCAAGGTCCACGACGTGGATCCGAAACTGATCCAGCGCACCCAGCAGTGGCTGGCCGCACAGCAGCAGACCGACGGAAGCTGGAAGCCCGACTCCAACTTCATCAACGAAGGCGCCACCAATCGTTACAACTCCGACCTCTTACGCATCACCGCATACATCGCCTGGTCGCTCGAGAACACGGGTTACCAGGGACCCGCCGTGGAGCGCGCCCGCCAATTCATCGACCGGCAGATGAGCGCGAAGATGGACACCTACACCCTCGCCGTCGTCGCCAACTTCGCCGCCGACTACGGGAAAGATCGCGAATTCACCAACCGCGCCATGCGACTCCTGCTCGACGCACGCACCGAGAAGGACGAACAGGCCTGGTGGACCGCCGAAGAGACCGGCGTCTACGGCCGCGGCGCCAGCGCCAGTGTGGAGACCACGGGCCTGGCCGCGCAGGCGCTCCTCAAATGGGGCGGCGCTTCCACCACCGCATCCAAGGCGCTCAACTACATCGCCTCCAAAAAGGACGCGTCCGGCGCGTGGGGCACCACCCAGGCCACCATCGTCGCGTTGCGCGCCGTCCTCCTCTCCACCGAAAAAGGCGCGTCCGACGTGCGCGGCACCGTGCAGATCACCCTCAACGGAAAGTCCGTCGAGACCCTCACCCTCTCCGCGGACAACAACGACCTGCTGCACCAGTTCGCCTTCAAGAACGTCGATTCGAAGGGAGCCAATGCAGTCGAACTGCGCTTCACCGGAAAGGGCAGCCCGGCCTACCAGGTGGTGGGCCGCCACTTCGTGCCCTGGGACGAGAAGCCGGCGCACGAGCCGCTCTCCATCACCGTCACCTACGACCGCACGCGCCTCGCGCAGGACGATATCGCCACCGCCACCGCCACCGTGAAGAACAATCTGGCCAAGGTCGCGAACATGGTAATGGTAGACCTCGGAATCCCGCCGGGCTTCGATCTGCTGAGCGAAGACTTGCAGACTTACCAGGAGAAGACCGCGGGCCGCAAGGGAGGCCGCCTCGAAAAGTTCAGCCTCACCGCCACGCAGGCCATCCTCTACTTCGATTCCGTCCCCGCCGGCGCCGCCATCACGCTGCCCTTACGCCTCCGCGCGAAGTACCCCATCCGCGCGCGCACCTTCCAATCGCGAGTCTACGAATACTACGACCCCGAAGTAAATTCGTCCGCCCGCCCCATCCAACTGGAGGTCCGCAAAAAGTAGGACAGGCCTCCTGGCCACGCGTGTCCAAATTAGGAAATCCTAAAAGGGGCGACACCTGCTACTGATTAGTAGCGGTTCCCTGAGAAGAACGCTACACAGCGGAAAGGTGTCGCCTTGATACGATTCTCCAGCATTTTCAGTCAGCTTTTGAAATTGTTTCCCCGGACGGAGTTTGAACACTTCGTCGCCGACCATAAAGCGGAGCGGCATGCTCGCGGTTTTAGCTGCTGGGCCCAGTTCGTGGCCATGATGTTCTGCCAGCTGGCGCGAGCCCATTCCCTTCGTGAAATCTGCCAAGGTTTGGCCGCGTGCGAGGGAAAGCTGAAGCATTTAGGCCTGCCGGATGCACCCAAAAAGAGTACCCTGGCATACGCCAACGAGCACCGGCCTTGGGAAGTCTACCAGGACCAGTTTTACGCCCTCCTGGCACGGTGCCGTCAGGAGGCATCTCCCGGCACAAATTCCGTTTTCACAACAAACTGGTGTCGCTGGATTCCACTACCATCGCGCTGTGCGTGTCGATGTACGACTGGGCATACTTTCAGCGGGCCAAAGGAGCCGTGAAGCTGCATCTGATGCTGGATCACGACGGCTACTTACCGAAATTCGCGGTGATCACCACCGGCAAAAAGCACGACATCACGGTGGCTCGTACCTTGCCATTTGAGCCAGGAACAATCGTAGTGATGGACAAAGGATACGCCGACTACGCCTGGTGGAAGCGTCTCAGCCAGCAGAACGTCTACTTCGTCACCCGTCTTCGGAAGGATGCCCTGTACCGAGCGGAAGCCCACCGCGAGATTCCCCATCTCCATCGCCAACGGGTGCGGCGCGACGAAGAGATCACCTTACTCGGCTACGGGCAAATCGGTACGCCGGGCCTGCGGCTTCGCCGAATCGAAGTGTGGGATGAGAACAAGCAGGAGACTTTCATCTTCGTGACCAACCACCTGGCTTTGGCGGCCTCCACCATCGATCGCATTTACCGCGAGCGATGGCAGATCGAAACCTTCTTCAAAAGCCTCAAACAACTGCTCAAGATCAAAACCTTTGTGGGCACCACGGAAAAAGCCGTGTTGACCCAGATTTGGACCGCACTGATTGTCATGCTGCTGCTGCGATGGCTGAAGATGAAAGCCCGCTACGGCTGGTCTCTATCCAACCTCTTGGCCATCCTGCGGCAGCAGTTGTTCGTTTATCGCGACTTATTCAAGTGGCTCGACGATCCCTTCACCGCTCCACCCGCGGTGATCGAGTTGGAGACTCAGTTGGCCCTAGCCTTTACCTGATCTAATTTGGACAGCATCCCCAACCTCGTTCCCCAGGAGACGCGATTTGACAGAACTCGTCCAATGGAATCAACACCGCCAATCAGCCGTCCGAGCTAATTTGGACAGCTGTGGCCTCCTGGCCTGTCCCAACCCGGTGGGGCAGTGTGCTACCGCGCGGCCGCGCCCCTCAAGAAATCCTCCAGGTGTCGCAATGCGATGTCCGCCTTGGCGGAAATAGCTTCCGCAGTCTCGAAACCAACGTGCGGTAGGAGCACCGTGTCCGGGGCCTGAAAAATCGGGTCTTTCGCCGGCAGCGGAGGCTCCACGTCAAATACATCGATGCCTGCACCAGCAAGCCGCTTCTGATTCAACGCTTCTATCAAGGCCAGCTGGTCTACCACCGGCCCGCGCGCAGTATTGATCAGGATGGCTGAAGGCTTCATTCGGGCTAACTGTTCGCGTCCAATAAGGCCCTGCGTCTCGGCAGTCAAGGGCACATGCAGACTGACGATATCGCTTCGCCTCAGCAATTCATCGAGCTCGACCTGCTCGATCGGCACATCATCGCTTCGGATCTTTTGACGTTCGTACACGAGAACATGGCAGCCAAAGGCGTTGCCGAGGCGGGCAACCTGCAGCCCAATGGCGCCGCATCCAACAACCCCTAGAATCTTGCCGGACAATTCGTGGCCGGCCAGCTCGCGATTGTCTCCGCCGGCGCGCACAGCCGCGTCCGCGGAGACGATCCGCCGCAACACCGCGATCATCAGGCCAATGGCCAGCTCGCTTACTGCATGGACAGCGTAACCTGCCGCGTTACGAAGAATGATGCCGCGAGCCTTGCACGCTTCTTGATCCACGTGATCGAGACCGGTAAAGGCCACGCAAATCAGCTTGAGATTGGGGCAAGCCTCAATCACAGCCCGGGAAAGCCGGCGGTAGCTCATCAACAGAACGTCAGCGTCCCTGACATTTTGGGCCAACTCATCATCTGTCATTCCCCGTGTGTCGCGGAAGAAAAGGTGATGGCCGCCCTTTTCAAGGAGTTCCTTGAGCCGGGCTCTGATCGCTGTTTCCGGCTGGCCAATTGGTTCAATGATTTTGATAATCACAAATCGACCTCTTTTTTCAGTCGTCGGGCTCTATCGTTCACAGTCCGAAACAGAGGATATTCGGGCCGGCCGCCACCGCGACATACTGCTTCCCGCCGAAGCTGAACGTCATCGGCGAGCCCTTCATGCGAACGTTGGTCGGGAACTGCCATAGCGTTTTGCCGTTCCGCTGGTCCGCCGCCGTAAAGCCGCCGTTCGGCTGGCCGTAAAAGATCAAATTCCCCGCGGTGGCCAGTACCCCCGACCACGTTTTCGCGCGCGCCGGCCCGGGCTGAGCGACCTCCCACGCGATTTCGCCCGTCTCGATGTTGACCGCGCGCAGGAACCGCTGACCCGTCTGATCGGGATAGCCGGTCGGCTTGCCGGTGCACTCCTCCAGCGCCATGAAATAGTAAAGGCGCGTGTCCGGCGAGAACGCGGTCGAGTCCCAATTGGCGGCATCGCTCGGGCAACCCCGCGGATCGCTCACCACCGGCCGCCCATCCGTTCCGATGCCCGTAGCCCAGTCCACCCGGCGCAGGAACGGCTTGGCCAAAAGCACTTCGCCGGTCGTCCGGTCGAGCACATAGAAAAATCCATTCCGATCCGCGTGAAGCAGCAGCTTCGACGGCCTACCTTTATAAACGCTGTCCACCAGGACGTTCGGTTCGGTGGCGTCGCGGTCCTTCACGTCGTGCGGCGTGAATTGATAGTGCCATTTGAGTTCTCCCGTCTTGGCATTGAGCGCCAGAACGCAGTTCGTATAAAGGTTGTCCCCGGGACGGTCGCGGTCGTCACCGTCGGGCCACGGATTGCCGGTGGGCCAGTAGAGCGTATCGGTGGCCGCATCGTAAGAGCCCGTGAGCCACGTCGAACCGCCCCCTGCGATCGGCTCCTTGCCTTGCCACGTCTCTATCCCCCGTTCGCCCCGCCGAGGCACGGTCCAGTGCCGCCACACCAACCCCCCGGTATCGACCCGGAAAGCGGCAACAAAACCTCGTATGCCCTGATCGGCGCCGGCAACGCCGGCGATCACCAGATCGTCGACGATTAGCGGAGCCACCGTGCCGCCGTAGGGTTGATGCGCATCCGGCGCCATCGTAGTCTCCCATCGGAGCCTCCCGTTGCCCCGGTCGAGCGCCAGCAGGTGGGCGTTATCGGTCACAAAGTAGACCAGATCGCGCAGGATGGCCACTCCCCGGTTGGTGCCAAGCTTCGCATCGCCAAGCATGCCCACACTGGGCGGGCGCGAATACTGCCAGAGCGCGGCGCCCGTGACTGCGTCGAGCGCGAAGACCTGGTTCGGACCCGTGACATACAGCACGCCGTCCGCGGCGAGAGGCGTCGTCTCCAGGCCGAAGTACGAAATCGGGAATACCCATTTCAATTTCAGCGAAGCGACATTCGCTGTGCTGATCTGCTTCAGCGGACTGTAGCGATTGGCCGAGTCACTGCCGTTATAAGTCAGCCAGTCGCCGGGTTGAGGCGCGCCCCAGGTGATCTTGTGAGTCTCCGTCGCGGTCACCGGCCCCACAATCGTTTCCACATTGATACGGCGCAAATATCTGGCGAGGGCCGCCAGATCCTCACCCGGCAAATCGCCGAACGAAGGCATCCCGGCGCCGGGATTGCCGCGCTCCAGATACGCGCGCAATTGCTCGGCAGACTGTGCAGCCACCCGCGGATTCATCGCCAGCCCCGGCCCCTTAGCCGTGCCCCGCGCATCTTCGCCGTGACAAACCGAGCAGCGGTGCGTGAACACTTCCTGTGGGAACAGCACCTGGGCCGTAAGCAGCAGCAAGACAACAAACAAGATCATTAGTCGATCATAATGCGCGCAACCCGCAAACCGGGGACCGACATGAATTTCCGGAGCCTTATCCCGGAAATTCGCTGTCTGTCCCCGGTTTGCCCACGAGCGAAACTCGCAAACTGGGGACTCTCTCGAAAATGCGAGCTGCCCCCGGTGACAGACGAGACTGGCATGGGTTCCGCCGTCTCTGCGGAACCCGCTGCCAGCCCCGTCTGTCACCGGGTTCACGGCCACACGGCCCCCTGTTTTCATTCCCCCGGATGAAGCTTTCCTCATGACGCGACTGACATGAATTTCCGAGCCTTTTCCCGGAAATTCGCACTCTGTCCCCGGTTTGCCCCCGCCGTCACATCGTCAGCACGACGCGAAACCGTGCCTTACCGCTCATCATCCGCGCGTAAGCCCCGCCCGCCTGTGCGAGCGGAAATGTCTCAATCATCGGCCGCACGCCAGTCAATTCGGCGCACCGCAGTGTGTCCTCGGAATCGGCTGGCGTTCCCGCCGCCCAACCTTGCATCGTTCGACTTCCCGAAATGAGCTGTACCGGTGTGACCTCAAGGGGATCAAATGTCACGCCGATCACTAGGAGCTTGCCGTTCGGCCCCAGACCGTCAAACAACTCAGACATCGCCTTTGAGCTCGGGGCCGTCGCCAGAATGACCCGTGCCCCGCCTAGTTTTTGCAATTCCTCCGCTGCGTTCGCCGATTTGCTATCGATGTACACGCTGGCTCCGAGTTTCTTCGCGAGAGCCTCATTCTCGGACCCGCGCCCGATAGCCGCGACCTGGTAGCCAAACTTATTGGCGAATTGAATTCCGAGATGTCCCAGACCGCCGACACCCACCACCGCAACAAGGTCGCCGGGCAGCGCGCCGCTGTGCCGCAGCGCGTTGAAAGTGGTAATTCCGGCGCAGAGCAGCGGCGCTGCGTCGGCCGCACTTAGACTCTCGGGTATCGCTACCAGCGCCTCGACCGGAGCCACCATGTATTGCTGGTACCCGCCGTCGTAGCTAATGCCTGCAATTTTCAAATTCCGGCAGTTGCGAAAGTCACCGCGCCGGCACGAGACACATGTGCCATCGTGGCCGCCGTGCCACCCGACGCCCGCACGCTGTCCCTTCTTCCACTCGGAAACACCCGGACCGAGCTCGTCGATGATACCTGCCACTTCGTGTCCGGGAACGCGTGGATACTGAATGCCCGGCCACTGGCCCTCTTTCGTTAGCACGTCACTGTGACAGACACCGCAGGCCTCCACCTTGATGCGCACCTGCTCTGGACCGGGTGTAGGAATCGCCCGCTCGACAATCTCGAAATCTCCGCCGGGTTTAGAAATCTGTGCCACCTTCATCGGCGCTGCTACGACTTTTGCGGTTCCCATAAAATCCGGGATCCGGTCGACGCGGATCGGGGTGCATTTTTTTGATTTGCGTATGGAATGCCGGTGAACCCTTCACGCCTCCCGGAACGGAAGCCTGTCGCCCCAGAATCTTTCGATCAACGGCAGGGCCTCGCCGGAAAACCCCGTCGAGAGGAACGTACGTCTGCCCGTACTCCCGGCGTTGTATTCAGGGTGCCGGTCGAGGTAACACTTCAGTGCACGGGCGGTGGCCTGGGGCTGGTGAATGATTGGCACGCCGCGCGGCAACGCGGCGGCGAAGGCTTCGGCCACCAGCGGGTAGTGCGTACAGCCGAGAATTACACAGTCGGGCGGACCGTCCACCTTTTGTCCTAGCTCGTCCACGTACTGTTCGACCAGCGCGCGAATATCGTCGCCCGGTGCGCCCTGTTCGATTGAGCCGGCCAGCTCTGGGCAGGCCTGCTGCACCACCGTGATGTCGGGACGGCGCTTGCGGATTTCGATTGGGTAACAACTCGTCTCCACCGTGCGGCAGGTCGCGAAAACCGCGATCGTGCTGGATCGCTCTGTCGTTTCCGCGCCGGCAGGATCTTCGTCCCAGCCCAGGCCGGTCGCCGCTTCGATGGTCGGCGCCACGATGCCGATCACGTTGCGCGCTACGCCGTCCTCACGCCGCCGCACGGGCAGCCATTGCTGCTGAATCCACCGCAGTGCCACCACCGAGGCCGTATTGCAGGCAAGGATCGCCAGTGTGCAGCCTTCCTCGAACAGACGCTCGATCCCCGCGCAGGTCAGGTTCAGCACGTCGATCGGCCGCTTTGTTCCGTAGGGCGCGTTCCTGTTGTCGCCAAGATAGACGAAATCCCGCTCGGGCAGCGCCTCCACCAGCGCGCGATGCACCGTCAGACCGCCGAAGCCGCTGTCGAAAACGCCGATCATCCAAATAGTCTTTCCACCTCGCCGCTGCCTGCTCGGGTGGTCGCGTTCGTCATACGCCTGAGTATCCGTTCGTATTATAACCGTCAATATGAATTCGTAAGCGCTACGCCGCCAGCCAGGATCTATGCACATCTCATCATCAAGGTGTCCGTGCCTGGGTCCATCCCAAAACCCCGCAGAAAGAACTGTCGACGTCGACTTCAGGCACCGGAAACCTAAAAGTTAACAGGGGCGCGTTTGTCTTCCGGAGTCAGCGTGCCGCCTTCGGCAAGCTTCTTCATGTTGCCGAGCATCTTCTCGAACAGCGACCGGTAGGTCTGGACTAGCCTCTGCCGCGAGGCATCGTCTGGCTGAACGGAACTGTCCCAGACCAGGGTGTAGTAGAGGGTCGTGCGGTCCGATCCGAGCGGACGCGCCTCGATCGTCCCGTGATACATCGGGTACAGACCCCTGGCCCGCAAAGGCTGAGTGTACGTGTAGCTATGCTGGGCCTTCCCTACGATGACTGAACGGCCGATGGTGCGCCGAGCGCCGATCTCGCCCTCCTTGCCGGAGACCAACTCGCAACTTTGGAAGCCCCATTCTCCGATGTCGCACCACTTGCCGACACGCTCCCAGACCTTTTGGACCGGGGCGTCGACGGCGATCGACAACGGCAAGCTGGCGTACTGCGGCGCGGGATTTAGGAACGGTGTCGTGTTCGGGAGGCGAAGTTTCCCGGTGGGCTTCGGTGGAAGTTTGCCTCCCTCCGCCAACACCTTCATGTTCTTCAACCATGCTGTGACGCGTACGCGCCGGCCTTCCTCATCTTGCTTGCGGGCGGCATCGTCGGGCAGAATCGAAACGTCCCGTAACATCGTATACTCTAGCCGTGTCGTGGCGGGCGTCACGGCTTCAGCCGCAAGCGTTCCATGCGCAAGATTGTAAAACGTGTCCTTTCGAGGCGGCTGCGCATACGTGTAGCTGTACTGCGTCTGGCCGACCAGCACCTCGCTGACGATCGAGCGCACCGAACCCCAACCACCATCGCCCTGTAGATACTTGCAGTCTTCCCATTCAGGAGAATTCATCCATTCGGTGATGTCACAGAACTTTCCGACTCGCTGCCAAACCTTATCCACCGGCGCGTTGACGATGATTGATTCATCGATCGCCGCGTACTGAGGATTGGGAACCTGTAGAGGAATTTCAGCTGGCCGTTGCTGTGCCTCCGACGCAGCAGCCAAAAACATAATCGCGGCCAATAGGCCTGTGTAGCGACCCTTCATTTTCTATCTATGTCCTTTTCGCCTTACGGTCGGGACGCCACGCGGTCCATGCTCCCGGTTCGAAGGTGACGAAGCCGGGTTTGGGTGTTTTCCACGAGACGAATCTCTCTACCGATTGATAAGGCTCTGCATCTGGGCGGGATATCTGTCTCCCTGAACAGCAATTGCCGAGACAGCGTCTTCGATGGCCTTCAGATCGTCCGCTGTCAGCCCCACCTCTGCACTGCCAAGATTCTCTTCGAGGCGATGCAGTTTCGTGGTTCCGGGGATAGGCACGATCCAAGGCTTCTGCGCTAGCAGCCACGCCAGCGCAATCTGCGCCTTGGTCGCCTTCTTCTGTTCTGCAATCCGCCCGAGTGCATCCACAAGTGCCTGGTTGGCTTTGCGGGCTTCCGCTGAGAAGCGCGGAACGATGCTACGGAAGTCGGTCTTGTCGAACTCCGTCTTTTCGGAGATTGCTCCCGTCAGGAAGCCCTTACCCAGTGGGCTGAACGGCACAAAGCCGATGCCGAGTTCTTCAAGCATTGGCAGGATTTCCTTTTCAGGCTCTCGCCACCACAACGAATACTCGCTCTGGAGGGCAGTCACCGGCTGCACAGCATGAGCGCGACGAATCGTCGCTGCGCCAGCCTCTGACATTCCGAAGTGTTTAACCTTCCCCTGCCGAATCAGATCCTTTACGGTGCCTGCCACCTCTTCGATCGGCACGTTCGGGTCGACGCGGTGTTGATAGAACAGATCGATCCTGTCGGTGTTGAGGCGCTTTAAGGCGGCGTCAGCGACGGCCCTGATCCGTTCCGGTGTACTATCCGTTCCTTGTGTGGGTATTCCGTTTTTGAACCCGAATTTCGTTGCGATGACGACCTTGTCGCGAACTGGGGCTAGTGCTTCGCCGACAAGTTCTTCGTTCGTAAACGGACCATAGGCTTCTGCGGTGTCGAAGAACGTCACGCCCCCGTCGCAGGCGGCGCGGATTACCTTGATTGCTTCGTCCTTTTCCGTCGCAGGACCATAACCGAAGCTTAGCCCCATGCAGCCGAAGCCGAGGGCCGATACTTCCAATCCGCTCTTTCCGAGTTTTCGCATCTGCATTTTCTCTCTCCACCTCCAGTTTAGGGACGAATGAAGTTGGGCCGTTATCCCGATTCTGCCGAGTTTTTGCCTGATTCTCTTGGGGGCAAGGCGTCGCGCTGGCGTCTCCGGATCCTCAACAGCTATGCTTGAGACGGGAAGACGTCTAAAACGAAATGAATGTCACGCACTCTATCGCACCTCCGGTCAGTCGGTGCATACAGGACCTGAGATCCGAGCTGGCCGCGAAAATTGCCTGGTTTATCGGTTCCTCAGAGAGGCTGGTGACTGCGGTTCCCGGCCTGCTGCTTGTCCGCAGGACTGCACCCACTGCGCCGTGCACAGGAACCTATACACCCAGCGTGATCATCGTCGCCCAGGGCTCCAAACGCGTAGACCTTGGCCAAACGACCTTCATCTACGACCAGTCGCGATTCCTATTGACTGCGATCGATCTACCCATTGTGAGTCAGGTGGTCGAGGCGAGCCAGGCAAAGCCACTCCTCGCTATTGGGATTCATCTGGAAATCTCAACGGTCCGCGAACTTCTCAGCCGGGACATGCAAGTGCGGGAGGTGGCGTCCGCCACTCCCGCCATGGGCACTGGTGAGATTACGGCGGAATTACTGGGCGCATGTTGCCGCCTTGTTGACCTGCTGGCGACTCCCGACGATATTCCGTTCCTCAGCGGCCTCATCCAACGCGAGATCGTTTACCGGCTTTTATGCGGTCCAGAGGGGGCTCGCCTTCGTGCAATCGCGACTTCGGGAGACCAGAGCCATCGTACCGCAAGGGCGATTTCCTGGATTCGGGACAACTACGCGAAACCAGTACGCGTCGACGATCTCGCCCAGATTGCGGGCATGGGCGTATCGACGCTGCACCATCATTTCCGTGTACTGACTCGCATGAGCCCTCTTCAGTACCAAAAGCAGTTGCGGCTGCAAGCGGCACGCGGACGGATGCTGATCGATGGTTTGGATGCGTCGACTGTGGCTTTTGAAGTTGGTTACGAGAGCGTAAGCCAGTTCAATCGTGAATACAGCCGCTTCTTCGGTCAACCACCAATGCGTGATATCCGAAACCTTCGATCGCCGGACGTGGCGCCGGTGGAGTTAGTCGGTTAGCGAAACGCACCGTGCGAATCCACGGTTTTCAAAAGGTCATCGCAACTCCGGCCCGCCAATCGCGGACTGGTCCTCGCGAAAAAGGCACCTTCGACCCCCGTTCCGTGAAAACCGGCGTCCAAACTCCCATAACTCGTTTCGGACGCCGCCGGTAAGATACGCCCCCCACACTACTGATCGAGCTCGAAGGTCACGTCGATATTGGTGACCACTTCCACCGGCTGCCCGTTGAGCAGCGTCGGCTCGTATCGCCACTGCCGCACCGCATCCAGCGCCGCCTGCGCCAGCCCCGGATTCACCGTAGTGTTGATTACCTCCGGATTCAGCATCTCGCCCGTAACCGAAATGACCGCGCGCAGCATGACGGTTCCCGTGATCCCCTGCTGCCTGAGGTCCGCCGGGTAAACCGGAGCCACCTGCTTGATCAGTTTCGACGCCTGCACATTGCCGCCCACGGGAATGCGCCGCGGCACCTGCCCCGGAGTGGCCGCGGCGGGCGACTGAGTCGCCAGGCTGCCGCTCGCCGGCCGCGCTCCCCGCACCGTCACCGCCTCTGAAACCTGACCGAGCGGCAGCGTCACCACCGTCTCCGCACGCTGACCCGCCTCCACCAGCACTTCCGTCTTACCCACCGCAAACCCGCGGGCCCTCACCTCAACCGCGTAGTGTCCCAGGGGAATGGAGGCGAACCCGAACTCGCCCGCGGCGTTCACCTTGGCCACTTCCTGGTTCTTGCCATCCAGGTTTTTGATGCTCACCGCGCAGCCCGGCACGCGCGCCTTGCTGATATCCTGCACCACTCCCGCCAGCGCGCCCGTTCCCGCCTGCGCGTGCAGTGTCACCAGCGCCACCGGCAGCACCAGCGCACACGCCAGCGTACCCACCGCCGCGGCCACCCGCCCGCTCAGCGGCGCGCGATTGCGTCCGCGGTCGAGCACCGCGCGGACCCGCTCTTCCAGATCGCCGGTCTCGGCCATCGCCGGAGCATCCGCCAGGCTGCGCCGCTGCACCATCACGCGCGCCAGTTCCAGCAGGTGTCCCGCATAATCGGGCGCCGCCACGCCCCCCACAAGCACCGCATCGTCGCAGGCGCATTCGCGCTCCTTGCGAAGCTGCCGCGCCGCCATCCAGACCATCGGATGGAACCAGTAGAAGCAGCACGCCGCCTGTGCCGCAACCTGTGCCGCCAGGTCGTGGCGCTGCACGTGGATCAGTTCATGCAGCATCACGGCGTGCAGCCGTTCCACCGGCCAGCTTCGAGCCGCCTCCGGCAACAGCACGACAGGGCGCACCATCCCCCACGTCATCGGCACCGCCGCGCCCGGACTCTCCAGCGTGCGCACCGGCCGTCCGATGGCCAGCTCGCGGCGTACGTCGTCCGCCAATGCCTGGGCATAAGGAGCCGGCCGCGCCTGCCGGACCATCCGCCCCGTGCGCACACTGCCGGCCACAAATCGCGCCGCCACCAGAATCAATCCCACCAGGTACGCGATCAGCCAATCCGACCCACGCCCAACCCGCCCATCCAACTCACGCCCGAGCCGCACATCAGAGCCGCGACCGAAAGGGAGCGTTTTTTCTAACCGCGTTCCCGCCCCCGCGCTCCCCTTCACTCCGCGTGCCTCCCCCGCCGGCCAAGCCGCAATCGCAATCTTCGGCGCAACCTGCATCACAACCGGCGTCGCCAGAAGCGCCACGAACGCCGCCGTCCAGATGAAATGCCGCAGCGCAGCCGACGCCCGCGTGAAAGCGAACGAAGCCGCAAATCCAGCCGCCAGCACCAGCGTGCCGCGCACCACAAAATCGGTCCACGTCATTGTTCTTCTCCCTGCTTCCTCGCCGTATCGATCATTTGAGAAATTCGTTCCAGGTCTCCCGGCGCAAGATTGGCCGCCGAAAGATCCAACAGCGCCGCCACCGTCTCTTCCACGCTGCCGGCGAAAAAAGTGGACACCATGTGGCGCAGCGCCGATTTGCGCGCCATATCCCGCGCCACCGTCGGCAGATAAACGTAACGCAACGCCTCTTCCTCGTGACGCACGTGTTCCTTCTCCTCCAGCACACGAAGCTTCGCCCGCACCGCCGAATAACTCGGCGCGTCCGGCAGCGCCTGGTGGATTTCCGCTGCCGTCGCCCGGCCGCGCTGATACAGAATGTCCATAATCTGGCGCTCCCGCCGGCTCAGATTGCGATGTCCGTCTTTTCTCATAACACGGATGCTGCAAAAGAAGCACCCTGGTGCAAAAGTAGCACTGAGGACGGCGCCTGTCAAGCGGGAATACAATGAAATTTGCACACTCCCATCACTGCCCGCCGCTTCGCGCGCTACGCGTGGAGCGTCCTAGCCTTCAACATTGCCGTCGTCCTGTGGGGCGCCTTCGTCCGCGCCACCGGGGCTGGAGCAGGGTGCGGCAAACACTGGCCCCTCTGTAACGGCGAGATAGTCCCCCCTTCGCCCAGCTTGAATACCGTCATCGAATTCACGCATCGGGCCACCAGCGGCATCGATCTGGTTCTCGTCGCGCTCCTCGTCGTCTGGGCTTTCCGCGCATTTCCGCGATACCACGCCGTACGGCAGGGGGCAACCCTTTCGGCCATTTTCCTAATCACCGAAGCGCTCCTTGGTGCCGCACTCGTCCTGCTGGGGCACGTGGCCGGCAACCCATCGTTGGCACATGCTTACTCCCTGTCGGCGCATCTCTTGAATACCCTGACTCTCGTCGCCTGCCTCACCCTGACCGCCTGGTGGGCCACTCACCGTGCGCCCGTCCGTCAGGGCGGACGCGCCCTCTGGATGGCCGCCTGCACTCTCGGCCTCGTTATGATCCTCGGCGTCAGTGGAGCCATCGCCGCGCTCGGCGACACCCTCTTCCCTTCCCGCTCCCTGGCCGAAGGCCTGGCCCGCGATTTCGACCCCGCGGCCAGCATCTTCGTCCGACTTCGCATCCTCCACCCCGTGATCGCCGCACTCGCCGGAGCCTGGATCCTCTTCTATGCCGCAGCCTCCGCGAGCCGCCGGCCGGACCTCCGCCCACGCGCCTGGCTGCTGCTGGCCATGCTGGCCGCGCAGATCACCGCCGGCGTCGCCAACCTGCTGCTCAGCGCCCCGGTGTGGATGCAGATCGTCCACCTCCTCTTGGCCGACGCCACATGGATCTCGCTGATACTTTTATGTGTGGGAACCCTGGAGTCGGGCGGGGGTTTGGCCGATAAGTCCATGTGAAGTTTTTTCTCTGGATTGTATTCCCTGCCGTCGCCTTGGCCCAGACATCGGCGACTCCCCCGAAACCCCCCGAAACCTTCCAGTCCGCAATGGAAAAGCAGCGTGCCTCCATCGCCCTCCAGCGCGAAACCGTGCGCAAACAAATGGGATCGGCCGTGCGTTTGCAGGAAATGCCGCCGGAAGGCGAAACTCCCGAGGCGGATTGCCCGCCCATCGCCGACCCGGAACTCACTCCCCTGATCGAGACCGCCGCCAGGCAACATCAGGTGGAACCCAAACTGATTCGCAGCGTGATCGAGCAGGAATCGGCCTTCCACACCTGCGCAATCTCACCGAAAGGCGCCAAAGGCCTGATGCAACTGATGCCCGCCACCATCGACCAATTTAAAGTGGAGGACGCCTTCGACCCCCGTCAGAACATCGAGGCCGGAGCTACCTATCTCCGCCAGTTATTGGACAAATACAAAGGAGATCTCAAGCTAACCCTGGCCGCATACAATTCCGGTCCCACCACGGTGGATAAAACCGGAGCGATCCCCGACATCAAAGAGACCCAGGACTACGTGAACGGAGTCATGAAGAAGATGCAGTGACACCCACATCAGAAATATTTCTGTCGTCGCAAACCATTCTTCACTAAAGCCTTACCCGCACCACCTACCCTCTCTCTACCCTAAACCGGCACCCCAGTGCCGTACCATGGAATCAAGGGGCACAACCACTTTCCTCCGTGGTGGGGCATGCTTTAGCTTGCCACGCCCGCTTGCGGGCGCAACTTTCAGAGTGTCGAAATTCTCAACAAAGCGGGACAAACATAGCCCGCCTAAAGCACGCTTTCAGCGCTAACTTCTTTATTCTAAACAACGCATGCCGACGAGGCGGGACAAATGTCCCGCCTTACAACGCCCGCCCAGCCGCCACGCCCGACGCCCAGGCCCACTGAAAATTGAAGCCCCCTAACTGTCCGGTCACATCCACTACTTCGCCGATAAAGTAGAGACCCGGCGCCTTGCCACACTCCATCGTCTTCGATGACAACTCACCGGTGTCTACCCCGCCGCCCGTGACCTCCGCTTTCTCGTACCCCTCGGTCCCGGCCGGCTGCACGCGCCACGCGTGAAGCGCCGCCGCGATCGCCGCCGCCTCGTGATCGCTCAGCGCCACCACCATTTTCGCCACGCCCTGCACCTGGCACCACCGGTCCGCCAGCCGCTTCGGCAGGTACCGTGCCAGCACCGTCCGAACCTCGGCCCGCCCGCCCGCCGCCCGGCATTCGGCCAGTTCCGCCGCGAAGTCCACCCCGGGCAGCAGATCGATCTCCACGCACTCCCCCACCCCCCAGTAAGACGAAACCTGCAAGATCGCCGGCCCGCTCAGCCCGCGATGCGTGAACAGCAGCTTCTCCCGAAACGCGCTCCTGTTCGCCCCCACCACCGCCGCCGTCACCTCCGCCGACACTCCCGCCAGCCCCTCGAAGCGTTCCCGATCCGCGCCGCTGAAAGTGAACGGCACCAGCGCCGGATGGCACTCCACGATGCGCAGTCCGAACTGCCGCGCCACTTCGTAACCGAACGGCGTCGCCCCCATTTTCGGAATCGACAGCCCACCCGTCGCAATCACCAACGCAGCGCATTGAAACACCCCGCGCGACGTCTCCACCTCGAACCCGCCGCTCACCTGCGCCACCTGGCACGCCGTCTCAATTCGCACGCCCGCCGCCGCGCATTCCGCCTCCAGCATCCGCACGATCTCGCTGGCCGCGCCGTCGCAGAACAACTGCCCCAGCGTCTTCTCGTGATATGGAATACCGTGGCGCTCCACCATCGCGAGAAAGTCCCGCGGCGTGTATCGCGCCAGTGCGGATTTGGCGAAGTGTGCGTTCACCGACACGAAATTCTCCGCCGTGGTATACCGGTTGGTGAAATTGCAGCGCCCACCGCCGGAGATCAGGATCTTGCGCCCAATCTGCGCATTGTGCTCCAGCACCACCACCCGCCGCCCGCGCCGCCCCGCCTCGATGGCGCACATCAACCCCGCCGCGCCCGCTCCGATAATCACTGCATCGACAGTCTCTCGCGCCATCCCCTTACATTCTGGCAGAGCCCCGCGCTATGCTGTCTTCCAATGACCCGCAAGGTTCTGATTGTCACCGGCGACGGCGGCGATAGCTACGAAGCCCTCTACGCCTGCCAGAGATTCCTGGAGGCGCACTGGGAACCCGTGATCGCCGCGCCCTCCCGGCGCCGGCTGCACATGGTCTTCCACGATCGCGAGCCCGGCTGGGATACCTACGTGGAACGTCCCGGCCACTCCGTGGAAGCCCAGATGGCAATCACCGCCGTCTCCACCAAGGAATTCGCCGCCATCGTGATCCTGGGAGGACGCGCCCCAGAGTATCTGCGCAACGACGCCAGCATGCTCTCCCTGGTGCGCGAGTTCGCCGCGCAGAATAAGTGCGTGTGCGCCCTCGGGCACGGCATACAGGTATTGGTAGCGGCGGGCCTCGTCAGCGGGCGCACCGTCACCGGCCACCCCCACGTCCTGGTGGAAGTGGAGCGCGCCGGCGGCACCTACGCCGAGAAACCGGCGGTTCGCGACGGCCGCCTGATTACCGCCCAATCCTGGGAGGGGCACCCCGAGTTCTACCGCGAAGTCTTCGCATGCCTCGAAACCCAGTCGAAATGATTCTTGACGCTCCCGGCACCTTGTGACGCGGACGGATTAGGCGTACCGTAAGAGAGTAGGAGGATTGCTATGCCACACCCTCCGCTCGTAAAAACAGCTGCCGCCGCCGCGGCCCAGCTTCCCCTGGAAGAACGCGTACAGATGCGAGCCTACGAGCTCTATGTCTTGCGAGGCAATGAGTCCGGCTCCGAAATGGACGACTGGCGTCAAGCCGAAGATGAGATCCGCGATGAGGAGGAGCGGGCCGCCGAGGACCGCAAGTAGACGCCCCTATCCGGCCGCGGCCTTGACGCCGGCATCCGCCCAGAGGATCGCATCCGGTAGAAACGTCTTCGGTGCGTCCACATGAAAAGGCATGATCCGGACGGTATAGCCGTGTAGCCCGCTTCTCAGGCACGGCACGGTAGCCGCTTCGAAGGTCCAGACTCCGCCTTCGAGGCTCTTGTCCATCAGTTGCATGGGAATCGCATGCGCGTCGGTCAACTCGCCGTCAGCGTCGAGCCTTCCCACGTAGAGTTCCACGGAGACCTGACCGGGGGTCAACGCGCCCAGCTGGACGCGCGTGCGCACTTGCAGACGGCTGCCTACCTGAAGGTCCGCTGGAGTCAGGGAATCCACCCCTTCGATACGAACTTCCTTCCAGTGAGTCTGAATGAGGGCAGTCCACGCCGCCAGCGCCCTGGCCCGTTCCGCCCCGTTCGCCGTGAGTTGCTGGAATCTCTCACTGGCTGTCAGATAGAAAATCGCGGCATACTCCTTCACCATGCGCTGCATATTAAACGTTGGGCAGAGAGTAGAGATCGAGCTTTTCATTTGGGCGACCCAGCGGCGAGGCAGGCCATCCGCCCCTCTCTCATAGAAGCCAGGCACGATGTCGCGCTCGAGCAATTCGTAGAGTGCCGCCGCCTCCACCTGGTCTTGATATTCGGCGTTGTCGTAGCTCTCGCCGTTCCCAATAGCCCAGCCGATAAATCGTTTCTCCGCCGTGGCGGCGTGCCAGGCCTCGTCCCACCAGCCGTCGAGGGTACTGAGATTCAAACCGCCGTTGGCCAGCGCCTTCATGCCGCTGGTGCCGCTAGCCTCCAGGGGCCGCAGCGGCGTATTTAGCCAGATGTCCGAGCCCTGAACCAGGTATCGGGCCACCGCCATGTCGTAGTCTTCCAGGAAAACCAGGCGGCGGCGAAACTCCTTCTGCTGCGCGAATTTCACCACCTGCTGAATCAGCGCCTTGCCGGCATCGTCGCGAGGATGCGCTTTCCCGGCGAACACGATCTGCACCGGCCGGCCCGGCTGGTTGAGAATCTGCTGCAGCCTCTGAACGTCACTCAACACCAGGGAAGCGCGTTTGTACGTCGCAAAGCGGCGCGCAAACCCGATGGTCAACGCATCTGGGTCGAGCACTTCATCCGCGGCGTCGATTTCCGATTGCGACGCTCCGCGACGCTGAAGCTGTATGCGCAGGCGGCCTCTGGCGAACGCCACCAGCCGCTCTCTGCGCCGCTCATGGCTTCGCCATAATTCCTCGGCCGGAATACTCTCCACGCGCCGCCACAGATTCGCATCGGCGTGCTCCTCCCGCCATTTCGGCCCGAGATAGCGATCGTAAAGCTGATTCATCTCGTGCGAAATCCAAGAGCGGAAATGGACCCCGTTGGTCACGTGCCCGATAGGAATCTCATCCTCTGGAACGCCGGACCAGATAGATTTCCACATCCCGCGGCTGACCTCGCCGTGAAGTTTGCTGACGCCGTTGCTGGCCGACGCCGTGCGCAAGGCCAGGACGGTCATGCAGAATTCCTCGTCCTGTCGCTCCGGGTGCTGGCGCCCCAACCCGTAGAAGTCATCGGGAGCCAGGCCCAGCCGCCGAATGTAGTTTCCAAGGTAGCGATCCAGCAAAGATATCGGGAAGTAGTCATGGCCCGCGGGCACAGGAGTGTGCGTTGTAAAAATGAGGCCCGCCGATGCCACATCGCGCGCTTCGGCGAAGGAGAGATTATGCTTCTCCGTGAGCCGGCGAACCCACTCCACCGCGAGGAACGCGGAATGGCCCTCGTTCATGTGATAGACCGTCGGCGCCAGTCTCAGCGCCTCCAGCGCGCGATGTCCGCCGATGCCGAGCAGGATTTCCTGCTTCAGGCGCATCTCCAGATCGCCGCCGTACAGCTGATCGGTGATATCGCGATCATCCTGGCGGTTGGAGGCCACATTCGTATCGAGCAGATAGAGATTGACGCGGCCAACGCGGACTTTCCAGATTCGGGCCGCCACGATACGTCCGTCGTAGTTGACTTCGATGGTTAAAGGACTTCCGTCCGGCCGTAGTTCAAGACTCAGCGGCAGATTGCGGAAGTCATTGTCTTCATAGGTTTCCTGTTGCCAGCCCGCCGGATTCAAGTACTGCTTAAAGTATCCCTGCTGGTAGAGTAAGCCGACACCCACCAGGGGCACGCCCAGATCGCTGGCCGATTTCAGATGATCCCCTGCGAGCACGCCCAAGCCGCCGGCGAATACCGACAGGCACTCGGTCAAACCGAACTCCGCAGAGAAATAGGCCACCAGCATTCGTCCCGGATCGCCGTAGGTACGCTGGAACCACGTCGATGGGCTGCTCAAATAGGCATCGAGTTCCTTGAGCTTCCGGTCCAGGTGCGCGAGAAAGGCTTCGTCCTTTGCCGCCGCCTCCAGTTCCCCCTGGTCAACGGAACCCAACATCAGGACCGGGTTATGTCCGCTGGATTCCCACAGTTCACTGTCGAGGCGTCGAAACAACTCGATCGTATCGTGGTCCCAAGCCCAACGGAGGTTATAGGCCAATCGGCGAAGCCCTTCTAGCGGAGCGGGGAGCGAAGGGATGACTTGGAACACCTGCACGGGTCTCATGGCCCTATTATCGGACCGCAGGACCTTTTACTGTAGGCTCGAAATGTAATTATCCGACTACCCGGACAGCGAAGTAGAGCCCGCCGAACAACAAGGTGGAAAGGACGGCTACCAGTACCCCTTTCATCACCCTCTCCTCGGTGGAAGTATCCTCAGCTTCGTCATGCCGGATGCGTTCTTCCAGGCTGTCGAACATAGGATTATTACTCCTCTGTTACTAAGGGTGCTGGAAATCGCGGTACAGTTTCGGTTTCGAGGGATACGTGTAACCGGGCCAGCCCGGCGACTGAACCGTGCGAATCGATGCATCTCGGCCGATGCTAAACAGCGCGGCCAAACCGGCGTGCTTTTCGATTAGGGCGACGCCGCGCTCCGGGCCGAGGACGCTCAAGGCCGTAGACCACGAATCGGCATCGATCCCGCGCCGCGCCACAACCGACACCGCAATCGGCTGGGTGAGTCCCATCCCACTCGCCGGATCGATGATGTGCGAATACCTCACGCCGCCGGTTTCCAGGTTCTGCGTGGAATCGCCGGACGAGGAAACGGCCGCGTTGGAGAGTTCCAGCACACGCGTGAAACCCTCGACGCCCGTGCTGGGTGCATCGATGCCGACACTCCAGCCCTTGCGTCCGGGCGGCGGATCGCCGATGGCAAGATCGCCGCTGGCCGCCACCAGCGCGCTTCGAATTCCAAGCTCCGCCAGGACGGAGAGCGCCGCATCGGCGGCATACCCTTTCCCGATGCCTCCGAGGTCGAGCCGCATACCCTCCTGGTCCAGCGTGACCGTACGGGCAGCGGCGTCCAGATGGAGCTTGCGATATCCCGAGTGCTGCAAGGCCTCGCGGAGCGCACCGGACTCGGGCAGGCGATGCTCCCGCCGAGCCTGCCGCCACAACAGCGTCACGGGACCGAGCGTGACATCGAAGGCCCCACCCGTCTCTTCGGCCAGCGCGCGGGAAGCGGCAAGCACAGTGAAGAGATCCGCGCTGACGTTGACCGGCCTCCCCCCAGCGGAGCGGCAGACGCGGTTCACTTCGCTATCGGCGCGGTAGTCCGACATGATGGCATCCAGTTGGGCGATGCGCTCGAAGGCGGCGTGGAATCCGGCATCCGCGCGGCCGGCGTCCGGAGCGTACAGCTGTATGCGAACCAGCGTTCCCATGTGCGGCTGGACTGCCTCGAACAACTGCAGGTCAGCCGCGCGCAGTGTGCCCGCTGAGAGCAGGCACCAGACGGCCACGGCCACACCGCAGCGCAGCTTACTGTTCGTCATGCTCCAGTCCGCTGTTCCAGAACCGGTACATCTCATCCAGGCTCGGGACCTTGGCGGGACGCACCAGGCGGAAGCCCAGCCACTGGGCGTCGGTCAGGTACCAGATGCTCTTGGGCAATTGCGGGTCCTGCTGTTTCCATGAGGCGTCGGATGCCACACGCGCCGCGCAGCGCAGCATCTCCGGCGGATCGTTCCAGCTTCCGCCGCGCACCGCATTCGGATAAGGCTGGGTGGCCTTCACCCATGGATTCACCTGCGCGGTCGACGGATAGGGGGCATATTGATCCAACGTCCACTCCATAACGTTGCCGAGCATGTCATACAGTCCCCAGGCATTGGGCTTTTTAGTCCCCACCTTTTGATACTTTCCATCACTATTGGCCGCGTACCACGCGTAGTTGCGCAACTGCGAAGCATCGTCTCCAAAGAAAAAATCGGTCGTAGAGCCGGCACGGCAGGCGTATTCCCATTCGGCTTCGGTGGGAAGGCGATAGAATTCTCCGGTGCGGGCGCTCAGCCATTCGGCGTACTTGTTGGCGGCATGCTGCGTCATGCTGATCGCGGGGAAGCCATCGATGCCCATGCCGAAGCTCATTTCGACATAGGGCTTGGTGGGCCGGCTGACCGCGTCCACCAATTCGTCCTTGTGAGCGATTTCGGCGCCCTGCGTGGCGAACATGAAGAGGCGATACTCGTCCCAGGTCACTTCGTGCGCCTGCATCCAGAAGGCATCCAGACGCACCTTGTGCTGCGGCTGCTCATCCTTCTTGGCGCGTGGATCGCTGGCGGGCGAGCCCATGAGAAACTCGCCGGCCGGAACCGCCACCACGTCGTACGTCACCGTAGTGTTCGGTATGGTGACCTTGTACGGGCCGGCCTTATTGGCCTGGCGCGCCACAATGCGATCGTGGATTTTGCCCACATTCGCGCGCTCTGCGGCATCCGGCGCGGTCTGCGCGGCGGCGCCCGCGGCGAGCAACATTCCGGCCGCCAGCGCCCGTCGGAATCGGGTTCGCATGGGCGCTAGACGAACTTGGTCACGCCGGGTTGCGCGAGCGGGTTTACGGCCAGGCTGCCATTCCAATCCAGGTGATCGGGAATGAGCTTTTCCTGCGAATTCAACGCCTGCTCCCAGGTGACTTCCCGGCCAGTATAGGCGGCCATGCGGCCCATCAAGGCAAGGAGCGTACTGGTGGCCATGCGCTTGCCGTCGTTCATCGGTTGGTTCTTGCGTATGGCGGCGAACAGCAGGTCGTGCTCCTTCTGGTACATGTTGTACTGCTGTCCGGCGAACGCCCAAGTGGTCTTTCCGTCGATGTGCGGCCGTGGGCCTTTGCCGATGGTGCACGTGCCTTCAGTACCCAGGATGTAATCTGAGTTTTCGTTGTAGCAGCCCACGATCTGGCGGTTGGCCAGAAACGCCCGAGTACCGTTGGGGTACAGGTAATTGATTTCGAAGTGGTCGAAGATGTTGCCGCCCTCGGCCGGGATGGCGCGTCCGCCGACACCCACGCAGCTCACGGGAGGTTCGTCGTGCATCGCCCAGGCGATCTTGTCGACGCTATGGACCGCCTGCTCCACCAGGCTGTCGCCGCACAACCAGACGAAGTTGTACCAGTTGCGAATCTGCCACTCCACATCGCTCATGCCCGCGGGACGCGTGCTGGCGGGCGGCATGGGCTTCACGGGGTTGGTGTAATAAGTTGCGTAGTAGGCGACCAGGCGTCCGATGGCGCCGCTTTCCATCTGTTGGAAGGTCTCCTGAATCATATTGTTGTAGCGCCAGCAGAAGCCGGCCACCAGGCTCACATTCTTCTGCTTCGCCAGCTCGGACGTCTGCATGACGGAACGGACGCCGGGCGCGTCCGTGGAGATGGGCTTCTCGCAAAAGACGTGTTTGTTGGCGGCGATGCAGGCAGCCAGGTGCTGCGGGCGGAATCCAGGAGGAGTGGCGAGTAGGACCACGTCCACCTTGCTGTCGATCACCTTCTGGAATGCGTCCAGGCCGAGATACTGGCTGGCAGTTTCCACTTTGACGCGGGGGGCGGATTTGGCGATGCGCTTGAGCGATTGCAGACAGCGGTCCACCTGCGACTGGTCGATATCGGCAACGGCAGTCAATTCAGCGTAATCGTCGGCCGCCAGCGCCTGCGATGCGGCGCCGCTGCCGCGGCCCCCGCAGCCAACCAGTCCGACCTTGATGGCGTTGGTGACACTCTGCGCCGAGATGATTGCCGGGAAGCCGGCCGCAATCGCGGCCCCCGCCGCGCCGCCGGCGGTCTTGAGAAACTCACGCCGATGGGAATTGGTCGATTCTTTTTTCATTAGTCCCCTCAATTTCAGAATACTCGCTTGCCATCATACCTATTTCCGGAAGGGTGAGGTTCGTGAAATTTAATGGTGCGGCACCGGCGAAATCGGAATCTTCGTGAACAATGAAGCGTCAAAGGGAGACCGGACTCGCAGCTGAGATAAACGGAGGTGTCCGGCTGGTGGCCCTGGCAGTCCTGTCGCTCGTTGGGGGAGCGGCCGCCGGCCTTCTCACAGCGGTCTTTCGGCTTGCCTTGCAGATGGCGGACCGGTTTCGAGAGTCGGCGCTGGTCATAGCGCATGGCCAAAGGTTTCCCGGTTTCGTATTGATTATCGCGATCTCGGCAGTCGCGACCGGACTCGCGGCGTGGCTGGTTTGCAGGTTCTCCCCGGAGGCTGCGGGCAGCGGCATCCCGCACGTCGAGGCTCAGGTGAATGGGAGATGGTCAGGCCATCCCCTGCACATCATTCTGGTGAAATTCACAGGCGGGCTCCTCGCCATGGGCACCGGCCTGGCGTTAGGCCGGGAAGGCCCCAGCGTACAAATGGGAGCAAGCCTGACTCACCTCCTCGGACAACTCAGCGGCTGCAACGAGGAGGAATGCAAGGCGCTTCTGGCGGCCGGCGCAGGAGCCGGACTCGCTACCGCGTTCAACGCGCCGATTGCGGGCGCCGTGTTTGTGCTGGAAGAACTGGTGCGCCGCTTCGACCTTCCGGTAACAATCGTGACGTTGGGAGCTTCGGTCGGCGCGATCGGGGCGGCCCGCTTTCTGCTTGGCCAGAAGCCCGACTTCCACGTACAACCGCTGTTCTACACCGAACTCTGGGCAACACCCTACTATCTTGCGCTGGGCGTAACCGCGGGTTTCATCGGCGTCGCCTACAACCACGCGATTTTAGGCGCACTTCGGGCGACCGGTCGACCCGGACGGTTTCCGGTAGAGTATCGTGCCGCGGCGATCGGCGCCGCCGTGGGGCTGGTGGCCTGGTTCGCGCCCGCGATGGTCGGCGGCGGCGACACGATCACTCAACGCATGCTCGGTGGAACAGGGGCCGTCTTCATGTTTGGACTCGATTTCGCCCTGCGTTTCTCGCTTGGTGCGGTGTCGTACGCCGCGCGGACGCCGGGCGGATTATTTGCTCCGATGCTGGTGCTGGGCTCCCAGAGCGGATTGCTGTTCGGAGCCGTGGTTTGCCGCTGGCTGCCAGGCGCAGGTACCAATCCAACTAAGTACGCCGTTGTGGGAATGGCCGCGCTTTTCACCGGTGTGGTGCGGGCTCCCCTCACAGGCATTATTCTCGCCATCGAACTGACTGGCAGCTTCGACTTACTGCTGCCGATGCTGGGAGCCTGTTTCACAGCGATGCTGGTACCAACCCTGTTGGATAATCCCCCGATCTACGATTCGCTACGCGGAGATAGCCCATCGGAATCGACCCGCCAGATAGAGACAGCGTAAAGCTATTGGTTGGGCACGGTGTCCTTAGCCGCAATAGTCGTGCCACTGGTAACAAATGAGTAGTCGTTCCAACCGGTAACGGCTGGATTCGCACCCAGGGTGGAGAGTTCCAGACGCACTGCGTCGTCGGAATCACAGGATGTACTTGAGGCGGACACACTGATAGTAATCACATTGTCCGTGTTTGCGGCATTCAGGGCGGAGACGGGCCATTGGAAGGCGACCCACTCGGTATAACCGCTGAGGCCCGAGCGCTCAACCGCATCGCTATAGTGGCTCGAACCGGGCGTGTAAGTGAGAGCAGTGGTGCCATTCAGCGACACGCTCAAGGGAGCTTGCGACGAGGCCAGGGCTTCACTTAGGACCACGTAACCCGAAGTTGGGTTTGACGGCAACGTGAAGTGAATCTGCCACGCAGGAACCTTGGTGCTTATGCCATTGGTGCCGCTAGCTCCAGGTACAGAGCTGACGTAAGCAGGGATGCCGATTGTGTCGCCGAGACTGGTGCATCCCGCGTACATGTACGCGTCAGTTGTATCGTCGGGTGCAACGCAGGCGCCGCCATAGAGCCCTGGGTCAAACTGGAGGCCAATCAGGACGGAGCCGAGGAGAAGCCACGTTGATGGCTCCGGGACGGTTGTTGCATCAATGATCGCGAAGTCGCCGTCTGAGAGGAAGCCGCTGGGGTCTGTAAGAGTGACGCTAAAGCCAGCAGGACGGACATTGTTTTGGAGGCCGCCGATATCAAAAACGGTCGGGTCGAAATCCCCGGTCAATGTTGCGTGCGTAGCTCCGAGCAAGCCGGTGGGTGGACCGGACAGTGTGGAGAGCTGTTCTCCGTTGAAGGAAAGTCCGTCCGACCCCAGCGTGAAGTACGAGGGTCCGTAGGTCTGGGATACCCCACCGGTAAAAAACACCGTCAGGTTCAGATCGGACATCGAAACGGAATTTGTGACCGGAAAGTCGGGAGGCAAACTATTCGGCCCAGTCAGATTCGCTATGTCGAACTCGGCAACGTTGGTCCCGGTCACGTCGTAGCTTAAGAATCCGACCGGTACCAAATTGCTTGCCTGGGCGACCAACGACAGGCACGTCATCGCGAACACCGCGCGCGCAAACCCAGCTTCTTAAGCGGCATCATGTTATCCACTTCATTCGCTGAGTTCTCCCACCTTCTGCAGTTCCAGCACCAGGTCGCCGCCTAAATCCACCGAGAAAGCCGGCGCGAAATGCTGGTTCCAGGCGATTTCATCGTAGCGGTAGGAATAACGCGCCAGCACGGTCTGGCTGAAGGTGTCGTCGTAAGCTTTGAGGAGAATCATCACCTCGGCCTGCTGCCGCTCCAGATCCGCCGCGGTCAACCCGAACATCGGGCTCTCGCTATCGATAGGGTGTACGACGGTCCACGTCAGCGGCATGAACAGGACTTGCTCGCGCTCCAGTTTGAGCAGGCGGTATTGCCGCGTCTGCTGCCCGTCCTTGTCTTCAACTGTCATCAGCATTACGCGAGCCTGAATCTCCATCAGGTCATTGCGCCGCCGGTTGACCACGCGAAATTGCAGGCCTTGTATGTCCTGATAGGGGGTCACCAGTATCTTCTCGCTGAAACCTATCTTCGCCGATGGCCGCGACACGCGTCCGAACAACAGACCCGTGGCCACCGCGAAGCCCAACACACCCACCAGCGACTCCACCGCCGCCACGACATTCGACTCCACGCTTTTCGGCGAGATGCTGCCATACCCGACAGTACTCAGTGTGTGCGCGCTGAAGAAGAAGTCATTCAGGAAGCGGCCCCCTTCCGTGGACGCGTCGCCCCCGAGTAAGTTGCCAGGCCCGAGCGAGAAATAGGCCAGGGCGAACAGCGTATTCACCACCAGGTAGCCCAGAACCACAATGCCGAAGAAGGGAACCCACTCCATGTTGATCAGGTGCAGATACGGATGAAAGTCTCGCCACGTGGTACCGCGGCGGCGCACATTGAACGTGCCGTCCTTATTAATCACCCGGCGCATGGTTCCGGTGTACTTCTGCGTCAGGCCGGGGTCAAAGCCAACTTTCTGCATACGTGTCACGCGAGCCACCCGCGCACCAGGTCTTCCGGATTGCCGGTGAGGTCAAAAGCCTCGGTGCGCGTCTCCTGGCCGTTCTCGATATACGCGGCGACAATGCCCTGCGCAGTCGGGCGCAGTTCGAGCCGCTTCTCGCGGGCTTCCAATCGCAGCGTCGAGCCCAGCCACGCAATGTGTATTTTCGTACGCAGGCTGAAACCCACCCGCGCCGCCTGTTTCAATAACTCGGCGGTGTACGCGCTCTGCTTGAGCTGTTCGGCGTATGGAGCCACGGCTTGCGCCTGCGCCCGTTCCTGCTCGCGCGTGCGGTGGGCGCGCTCGGCGTCTTCCTTGCCCTGCTCGCTCGATTCCAGGCTCTTCAGGCTATTTTCGAGGTTGTCGAGAAAACTCATCTTCTTTCAGGTTACGATAGTCGCGTGTCCGACTTCCGCACCCGCCTCAAGACAGTTCGTGATGGAATGCTCCGTCTGCACAAATCCCTCCTCGAACTCGAACGTGCCACTTACGAGCGCGATGTGGCGCCCATCACCAGTACCGGCCAATACCTGAACCTCGTGCTGGACGACCCCGCCTTCCAGTGGCTGCGTGAGCTTTCGGCATTCATCGTCATAATCGATGAGGCGCTGGCGCAGAAAATACCTCCGATCACCAGCGAAGACGCCGATCGCCTGATCGTGCAAGCGCGCGCGCTGCTCTCCCCTTCTGAAGAAGGCACGGGCTTCGCACGCAGCTATTTCGAAATCATGCAACGCGAAGCCGCCGCCGTACTGGCTCACAGCGACATGCTGCAAGTAATGAACGGCATCAAGGAATAATTACCACACAGCGCTCCCTCACGGTCGCGGCTGATTGGAGCGCCCGCAGGCGGGCGAGGCAAGCTAAAGCATGCCCCACCATGGCACACACATCACAATTTTTCACAGCTTCTCACGGTCGCGGCTCTGATCCCCGACACAGCGCCATCAACCCAACCACCGTCGCGTACTTCTGATCCTGCGTCCACGGTGGACCGATCAACTTGCCCAACGTATCAATGCGCTTCAGCGTCGCGGGGTCGAGTCCCTTCTCAGGCACACCGGTAACCGCCAGGCGGTGCGCCCGCGCCGCCCACACCAGCACCTCACGAAACATCTCACCCTCCGCGGTATGAATCAGCGCGTGCGACGCGAGAATCCCTTCGAGCCCCGGCAGCACCTTCCCCGAGCCGAGTACGATACCGCATCCGGCCACCTCATGCCCCTGCGCGCGAAGCGCTTTGACCGCGGCCTCCATCGCCTCCACCGCCAGCCCGCGCGACGATTCAATCGCCTTCCGCACCAGCGCCTCCGCCTTGGGAAAGGGCAGCTCCGCCGCGGCGTGGTACGGCTGCTTCGAACCCTCCAACTCCGCATCGGCGATCGCGATCCGCCGCCGCTCCAGCACCCGCGGCGCATCCATGGTTCCCGTCACCGCCACCATCGCGGCCCAGCCCGAATGCGCCCGAAACCCCAACGCCGTTCGCATCCCCTGATCATATGCGAGAACAATCCAGGCGATAATGCGATCTGAATGTTCCTGACCATCACCGCCGCCGCCTCGCTCGCCATCTGGCTCTACCTCCTGATGGCACGCGGCGGCTTCTGGCGCATGCGCCTCGACGCCCCCGCCGATCCCCTGCGCCCTCCCGCGCCGTCCGTCACTGCCGTAGTTCCGGCGCGCGATGAGGCGGACGTGGTGGGCCGCAGTGTTGCCTCACTCGCAGCGCAGCGCTACACCGGCGAATTCCGCTTGATCCTGGTAGACGATGCCAGCCAGGACGGCACCGCGCGCATCGCCCGGGAAGCCGCGCCGCAATTGCGCGTGATCTCCGCACGCCCGATGCCGCCCGGGTGGACCGGAAAGATGTGGGCCGTCGCGGAAGGAGTGAGCGCCGCCGCGAGCGACTACCTCCTGCTCACCGACGCCGATATCGTGCACCCTCCCGAGCATCTCGCCGGCCTGGTGGCACGCGCCGAGCAGGGCGGCTACGACATCGTGTCCTACATGGTGCGCCTACACTGCCGCTCGCTGGCAGAACAGGCCCTGATTCCGGCCTTCGTCTTCTTCTTCTTCCAGCTCTATCCGCCGGCCTGGATTCGCGACCCGCGGCATCGGTACGGCGGGCGCGGCAGGCGGCTGCATTCTCATACGGCGCACCGCCCTGGAACGTATCGGCGGCATCGAGCGGATCCGCGGCGGAACTGATCGACGATTGCGCCCTGGCCCGCGCTGTCAAGGGCAGCGGCGGACGCGTGTGGCTGGGACTAAGCGACAGCGCGGCGAGCATACGCCCCTACCGCACGTTCGGCGAAATCGGCCGCATGATCTCGCGCACCGCCTTCACCCAACTCAAGTATTCATTCCTCCTGTTAATCGGTACTGTCGCCGGCCTCGCCCTGACCTATCTCGCCCCTCCGCTCTTAACGCTCGCCGCCCCGCGCGGCGCGGCCAACGGCATGGGCGCGATGGCATGGCTCCTCATGACGGCGGCCTACCTCCCTGCCGTGCGCTACACAAAGCTCCACTGGTTCTGGGCCCCGCTGCTGCCTGCCATCGCCCTCTTCTACCTGGGGGCCACCGTGCATTCCGCCGTCGCCCACACCCGAGGCCGAGGAGGGCAATGGAAAGGCCGCACTCAGTCCCCTAGCTCAGCGTGAGGTCGAAGGCTCAGCCGGTTGGGTCTCAACCCGCGAGAGGGGAATCATGAACGGCGTAATTTCGAACGGCAGTTTGTCGCGGGCGGACAACAGTGAGACTGGTTTGGCTTGCAGCAGCGCAATGTGGTTGGTCCACGGGTCCACGCGGATTCGTGAGCCCAGCGGCAGGGCGGCGATCTGGTCGAGCTTCTTGTCGTCCAGCGCCGGACCGCGGTCCGCCAGCGACTGTAAGCGTAGCAGGCCCTCACCGCCGGCGATCTGGTTTCCGAGGTTCGCACGAATCAGGTTTGGATATGCCGGCGCGCGGCTGGCCAGGGCCTTCAGGAAGAGGCTCGCGGTGCCCATCTTGTCCTTATACGGCGACATGGAGAGCATGGCGAATGTCTTTTCGGCGGCGGAGGCAATCTGGTCGGCGGGGCGCGTCAACTGCAGACGGTCCAGCAGTTCCTCGTCCGGCAGCATGGTGCGGTCATAGAAGGAGAAATGCGTGTCGTTGCGGTGACCGAGCGCGATGTGCGCGAGTTCCGCGGCCAGGGCGGTCGCGAGACTGGCTTCATCGGGCAGGACGTCCAGCAGACCGCGGCTGATCACGATGGTCTGGCCCACGGAAAACGTTTCGAGGGGCGTGGTGAGAAGCACGCGGCATTTCGCCTCGATCCCCAGATTGCCGCTGGCAATGAGATTGTTGACTACGGTGTTTAGAACCTCGTCCACGCTACCCGGCAGGGCGAGGAGTCCGGCTTTCTCCAGGCGCTCCAGGATATTGGCCTCCGCCTGGCGTTCCCAGGAACGCTGGCTCTCGAGCGGCGTGGTCTCGGCAGCCGTGCCGCGGTCCTTCACGTCCTTTTCGGTCTCGATGGCAATCGACGTCAGTTCCTCCAGCCGGCCGTTCTTGGGGATGTTATATCCCCAGAGACGCGTCTGGGCCTTGAAGCGCGGGAACTTCGGAGCGGTCGTGGACGGCTGAGACTCCTCCACGTAAATGTAAGCCGGCACCCATTCACCTGGTCCGACGTTGACGCGCCAGCTATCGAAGTGGAAGTAGAGGTGCGCCGGCGAGCTGTGGGTGTAAGTGCCGTTGAAGCGGACGATGTTCATTTCCCGATCTTCGACCCAGATGCGGCCGATGAACTTACCGATGGCCTTCTGATCGACAGGGGAGACGTCGAAGACGAGGCATCGGACCTCGCCTAAAAACTCGCGGCGGATGTAATCGAAGCGGTAATTCCGGGCGTTGAAGTTCTCGCCGTCGGGCATCACCATCTGGGCGAATCCGCCGGGCAGGAAGACCGGCGCCCGGCCTTTCAGAAAGCCCAGTCCGAGACGGGAAGCTTTGGCAGAATCGCTGCGCGTCACCAGCGGCACGTAATTCAGACCCTTGGCGAGCTCGAGGCGGCCGAGGAAATAGTGGTCATGGATTCCGGGTTCGGCGGCATCGGCGTTATCGCTGAGTTCCTGGATGTAGGTTTCCAGCACGGCGCTGCGGGTGCGGAGTTTCTGAACGGCATTCTGCTCCTGGAGCGTGATACGTTCCAGGAGCTTCCCAACGGCAACGTTATCGCCGGCGGTCTGTGTCCACACGACGCCCCGGATAACGACCAGGTAAATGGATAAAACTCGAAGTAATCGAAACATGTCAGTAAGCTACTTGAAAGGAAATTCGGACGTTTGCGACGGTGTCCACCGGGTGGCCATCCTCGCTGGCCGGACGGAAGCGGATCTTCGCGGCGGCATCGAGGGCATTCTGCTCCAGTCCGTAGCCGAGACCGCGTACAACGCGCAGGACACGTAGATTGCCGGTCCCGGGGAAGAGGACCTCGAGCACGACGTCGCCTTCGATGTGTGCGCGGCGCGCCTCCTCTGTGTAGGTGGGACGCGGCTTGAAGAGGATTTCGAGCGGCTCGGCGGTGGGCTGACGATGGGCGGCGGACTGTCGCGGATCCGCGGCGACGGCGGCCGTGAATGCCGTTCCGGTGGTTGCGGGCTTGGCGGCCGGCTCAGGAGAAGCAGGCGCCGCGGCGACTCCGCCGAATCCTGACGGGGCTGTGGCGCCAGTTGGAGAACTGCTACGTGGAGCGCCGGCCGGCACCGTGCCGAACGCGCTGCCCGCGGTTTGAGGCTTCGCTACCGGCGACGCCGCGGAGACCGGAATGGCAGCAAAGGCGCCGGTCCGTGGTGCGGTGACGTGCGGTGTGGTTGGGACGGCGGGAAGACTCGAGGCAAAGACGGGAGGCGGAGGCGCCGGCGGCGCGGGGGCTGGAGATGGCGGTACCGGGCGAGCGGCGGGCAGTGGAGCGGCGCGAGTTACCGATAGCTCCGGCGGTGCGGGCAGATCGGGGGCCGGTGTAGGCGCCCGCAACGTCACCACGGGATCGGAAGTCCGCGGCGCGATCAGCGGCAGGGCCGGCGTCTTCCTCAGTTTCGGTGCGGCCACGGCGACAGATTCGGGCGCGGGTACGTATAACTGCGTTGCCGTATACCGGGGCAGGTGCGACTCCAACGGGGCGCGCACTTGAAGGACGATCAGGAGAAGGGTGAGATGAATTGCCGCGCTTCCGGCCAACGACGCGGACTTCGATCGCGGCGCGGGCCCTGTTTCATAGATATTCAGCACTATAGAATTCCCAACATTTTTGTTATCTCATGTTTCAGGCCGAAATATCTGGAATTGTGATTTCGGGATCGGGATGTGGCTGGTCGAGGGTGAGCGGGTGTTCGGAAATGGGACTAGGTTCGTTTGGTACGGTGGCGGCTCGCAGGAGGAGCATGCTGTGCAGGGCGCGCTGGTAATTGAGATGCAGGCGAGTCTGGTAACGGTGCATGAGGCCGAGCGAGGGTTTGGCGGCCAGGTCGACGAAGGCATTGGTGATGCGATCCAGAGCGTCGCCGGACGGCTGAGCGGCAGCTTCATTTTCGAGCATGCGGGTTTCGAGAGCCCAGGCGCGGCGGAGACGCCAGTGGGAAGCGACCATTTCCTCGACCATGCCGAACTCCACGCCATCGGCGGGTTGCAGGCGATCGAGGTGATCGCTGAGGACGGCCTCGAAACCCTCGGGCGATTCGTCGCGCATGACGATTTGGCGTGCAAGCAGTCCGTGGCTGATGGCATTTTGAGAAGAAATTCGCTTGCCTTGAGCAGTGACCGGACCCGATGAGCGAGCCCCATTGGCCCGTGAAGCACGAATGCGTCTAAGTGAAGACATATTACCCCCTAATCCAGGATAGAACGCGGGAGCAAGCTAATTCGAGTAAGTCCCTTTGTTTGTCGCGCAAAATCGTTGAAATGGAAAATCCGGGCACATACGACTTAGCCAGTCACACGAACATTCCAGTAATGATAACTATGCGGAACATATTGAGGGATTTCGACTTAGATCGGGCAGGCCGGGATTTAAGCAGATTTTCAGGTCTGAATCTATAACATGCCGGGTTAGGATGGAATTAGCATGTGGGAGATGAAGGAGTGGCGCGAGGGCGGGGGGCAGGTGTGCGATACGCCGGAGCCAGGTAAGGGTGCGGCGGATGCGGCGGAGTGGGTGAGAACGCGACTGGGCCTGCCGGTGGACGAACTGCAAGAACGGGTGCTGCGGACGACGAACAAGCGGGGAATCTTGAATTGCAGCCGGCAATGGGGAAAATCCACGATCACGGCGGCAAAAGCGATACACCAGGCCTACAGTGAGGCGGAGAGCCTGACGGTGGTGGTGAGTCCGAGCGGGCGCCAGAGCGCCGAATTTCTGCGTAAAGCGACTGGATTCGCGCGGAAGCTGGGGATCCGGCCGAAGGGCGACGGGGATAACGAGATTTCGTTGGAATTGCCGAACCGGTCGCGGATTGTGGGGCTGCCGGGGACCGAACCGACGGTCCGCGGGTTCTCGGCGGTCTCGCTGCTGCTGGTGGATGAAGCGTCGAGAGTGAGCGACGATTTGTACCTGGCGATCCGGCCGATGTTGGCGGTGAGCGACGGGACGTTGTGGCTGATGAGCACGCCGCTGGGCAAGCGAGGGTTCTTCTATGAAACCTGGGCGCATGGGGGACCTGAATGGGAACGATTCCGGGCGCCAGCCACCGAATGCACACGGATCCGGAAGGCACATCTGGAAGAAGAGCGCGCCACGATGGGCGAGCGCTGGTTCCGGCGGGAGTACTTGTGCGAGTTCGACGACACGTTGAGCGGCGTGTTCGCGCGGGAGCTGGTGGAGAGCGCGATCACGGATGAGATTAAGCCGCTGGTGATCCGGTGAGGTTATGGGTGTGGAGCGGCGGCTGGAAGTAGACAAGATCAAGACTTCAACGCAGAGACGCGGAGACCGCAGAGGAAGCGCAGAGAAGGCAATTTGAGGCGTCGTTGCGAGGAGACTTGGACGGTGGGACAGAACGGGTGAGAGGGGAAGGACAGGTGCGATGGACTGGTATTTTATCGGGGTGGATTTCGGGCAGAGCAGGGACTTCACGGCGATCGCGGTGCTGGAGCGCGCGGAGACGAAGGGGGCGTGGGATCCGGTGATGTTCGCCTGGAAGAAGGTGGTGTCGCTGCGACTGCGATACCTGGAGCGGATCGCGCTGGGGACGCCGTATCCGGAGGTGGTGGAGCGGGTGGTCCAAGTGACACAATGGCCCGACCTGGCAGGCCGGTGCCGCCTGGCGGTGGACGGCACAGGGGTGGGCCGGCCGGTGGTGGATCTGCTGCGGAGGGCGCGGCCGGGCTGCGGTCTGATGCCGGTGAACATTACGAGCGGCCTGAAACAAACACAAGAGGGCGGATACTACGGGGTCCCGAAGCGGGATCTGATCCTGGGCTTACAGGTGCTGCTGCAACGCGGGGTGCTGCGGATCGCGGCGGGATTGGAGCACGGTCCGGACCTGGTGAAGGAGATGGCGGCGATGCAGGTGAAGATCACGCTTTCGGGCCACGAGCAGTACGCCGCGTGGCGGGAAGGGACGCATGACGACCTGGTGTTCGCTGTAGCGCTGGCATGCTGGAACGCCCAGAATATGTACCCGAACGATCCGGCGGGCGGGGAGCAGTGGTGGACGAACGGACACCAGGCGGACGCGGTCCGGTCATTTCGGACTTGAAAGTTCGGCGCGGAGTGCGCGGGCGAGGCGGAGCATGTTTCGCGTTTTACGAAGGGTTCAGAAGATGGCGACCAATGTCCGAATGGCCGAGGCCAGCAGGGCGCCGCAAGTGACGCCTGCGCCGTTGGCGACGACGTCGCCGAATTCGACGGCGCGGCCGGGGGAGAAATGCTGTCCCGCCTCCATGAGGACGCCAAGAAGAAACATTGAGATGCCCGACATGAGACCTCTGCGACGGTCCTTGAATCCGATTACCGGGAGAAGGGAAAGCGCCAGATAGGCGCCGAAATGCATTACCTTGTCGTTGATGCGCAACCGGCCGACCGCGGCCATGATTGGCGATGCGGCGGGCGAGAGGGAACCGACTATCACGCAGCATATGAGCGCGGCCCAGGCCAGGATGAGGGCGCGCCGCGCGCGCAGAGGGAGGCCGAATCGCGGCGTGGGTATGTTTTGGGCTTGCAGCATGCTGTCAATCAATGGCTGGCTCGTTGGGTTGCGGGACGATCCCGATCCAAGTTGCGATCTCGGACTCGGCGCGCAGTTTTCCGTCGACGGGATAGCAGCGCACGCCGCGGCCCACGACGACGGGCCGGAATCCGACCCTTAGTCCGAAGCGAAACTGGAGGATCTTGAGCGACTCCTGAATGTCCACGGTCCGGGTTTTGACGGAGGTGCGATTAGGCAATTTGTACTTTCGTTGGGGCTCGGGCGAGGTTGCGGAGTAACGGATGCCCTATTTTGGGGAGGCGGCGAGGGACTCGAATTCCCGGTGGTTAGTTACATCAGTGGGGGGAGTTGCCGGGTGGACGGCGAACGAGGCCATTTTGTTGGCGAAGTTCGTTCCCACCGCGGTCACGAGACGGCTGATGGTCGCCGGGGGCTGCGCGGAATGAAGGGGGACGCGGAGATAGACGTGGCCGGAGTGGTTCATGGGGATGCGGAGATCCCAGCATTCAGCGGAATCGAGCTCGTCGAACCGGGCGGTAAGATGCCGGCCGTTGAATTGTACGGAGGCTTCGCTGAATCCAAGGCTACGGCTGGTCTGTACCAGGGCGTCCCAGCATTCATCCAGGGTGGCGGCGGCGTGGACGGCAGTTTCCAACTGGCTGATGGAGAGGTTGGCGTTCAGGGTGCGACGGAATATGCCACCGAAGATCATGTGACGGGCGGCGTCGAACTCCTCATATCCCAGATATTGGACGGCGGCCCAAACGAGCGCGCAGAAGGCGACGAGCGCGACGCCGGCGACGTGGCTTGTGGCGGAACTCAAGAGGAGCGAGAGGCCGGCGATGATTCCGGCGGAGGCATAGAAGACATAGGCGACGCGACGCGGCGTGAAGCCGCGAGCCAGGAGACGATGATGGATATGGCCGCGGTCGGCGCCAAAGACCGGTTGACGGCGGAGAAAGCGGCGCGCGACGGCCAGGGCGGTGTCGAGGAGGGGGATCGCCAGCGCAATCAGGGGAGCGGTCATGCCGAGGAGGGTGGCGGATTTCTGGGACCAGATGACGCCGAAACAGCCGAGTAGGAAGCCGACCGTCAGGCTGCCGCAATCTCCCATGAAGATGGACGCGGGTTGGAAGTTATAGGGGAGAAAGCCGATGAGGGCGCCGAGGAGCGGGGCGGTGGCGAGTGCCAGGGCGTAGTTTCCGCTGAAGGTGGCGTTGAGGAAGATGGTGGCCGTGGCGAAGAGGCCGACACCGACGGCGAGGCCATCGAGGCCATCGATGAGATTGAAGGCGTTGGAACAGGCGACCAGCCAGAGGATGGTAATCGGGATGTGCCACCAGGTGCTGGTGATGGTGTACCCGGCGATGGCGTGAATCTGCACGTTCGCGTGACAGGCCAGGGCGGCGGCGGCGATCTGGCCGAAGAGCTTCATCCAGGGCTTAAGGCTGAAGATGTCGTCGAGGAGGCCCGTGACGAAGGCTACGAGGACGGCGGGCAGAAGGGCCCAGACGCTGGGGAGGGCAGCGCTGACAGCGCGAGCGCCTCCGAGAGGCGAGTAGAAGAGGACCAGGAAGGCGGCCGCGTATCCCGCGAGGATGGCGATGCCGCCCGTGCGGGGAATGGGAGTGCTGTGGACCTTGCGGTGGGCCAGGGTGGTCTACCCAGCCGAGGCGAGCGCACGCGCTTCGGCACACGGGGGTGAAGGCTAGGGTGAGCAGAAGGGCGGAAGCTGCGAGAAGAGCGAGAGAGTACATGGGGAACGCGTGGCGGAACGCCGATGACTTTGGAATTGGGCTACAACAGCTTTTGTGCAAAAGCGAAGATCACGTTCTTCGCGCATGGGATAGCGTATCGCTGGTGGGTTACGCCGAGGCGATAAGCCAGCTTGGAGAAGGCAAGGTATGACGGCTCGGCATCATAGGTGAACACGGCCGAATCGAAATTGTTCTGGGCGAGAATGTTCCGTAGTCTACGGCGTGTATTGCACCGATAGACGGTGGGAAAGACGTCCTCTTCTTCCCTCCCTCGCTGGGCAAACTGCAGAACTTTCCTGTGAAAACCGTTTGGCACCAGTCGCGCGGCGATGGCCACATAGCCGAATGAATTCGGCGTGCGGATGCATAGAAATCCGTTCGGGCGGATCACACGACCACACTCGGCGAAGAAGGCCTCAGGATCGGTGACGTGCTCAACGACGTGATCGCACAGGCAAAGATCGATAGAATTATCGGCCACCGGCCACGCGGGTCCCTCAATACGCCGGAATTCATCGATCCCGGGATTGGGGCTGGCGGCCGGATCCACATCTACACCGATCACGGAGTGACACTTGCCGCGGAGTTTGCGGAGATCGCGTCGGGCTTTGACCGGGTCTACGAAATACTCTCCCCGGCCACAACCCACATCGAGAACTACCGAGCTGCGCTCGAGCAAGAGTTAACCCGGGTGAAGAAATTAACCGTGCCATCTACGTGCGTAAACCCGCCGAAACGTGTTTCCGGGAAAAATTGGCTTTTATAAGGCATGACGCTCGCGTTGTGTCAAAGAAGTCTTGGGACAGGTGGTGTTAATTGGCACTTTAATTTCATATATACAGACGATCCGCGATAAGTATATGGCCTTCAACGCATCGGCCCACCACGGGTGGCTACGCTGAAGCATGTATCCACCACCGCGCGCGGTCCGACCGTCAAGAACACGTATACGCGTGAAATAGTGCTGAAGTCGCTGTTGCGGGTAGCCCAATACTTGCTGAAAGGAAAGGCAAGAACCACATACTTCGCCCTTTCCCGCCTTGTCGTCGGGTCGCGTATTCTCTCGGGCGAGTAATAATAACCGAAGGGCGCCGTCAATTCATGTTCGCCAGCCGTCCTTGTTGGCGCGTGTGCCAGGCAGGTATCTTCATAACAGGTGCGTAATCCTCACTAATTCCTCGGCGAATCGTTTCTGCCCTCTCGCGACCTCCACCAACTCTGCGGGTTAAACTCCCGGTCCTGGCCCGAAACCTCCACCCGAATTGCGGATCGACTTCCAATACGACGGTATATACTGCCAAGCCGCCGCACTTTGTAATTTGGCAGTATGACGATGCCGATTTGGCGCCGCGCTCCGCCAACCATCGGACCGTCTGGCCCGCCTCTATGTCGTCCGGCAAGGGCTTTGTTCGCAACCAGTCGAACCGAACTCCCGGATATCCCCTGTTCCTCAGCGCGGTCTCGGCGAGTTCACATTCGCTGATTCCGTAATAGTCGGGGCAACTCATGAGGATGCCCTTTACACTACCCGTGCGCTGAAGTCGCACCACCTCTTCCAACGTCTGTATACTCACGTCAGGCCGGATGTAGTCTGCCGCTGGAACTACGGCGAAGTCCGCAGCCGAACCGGATTCTAGATTTCCGTCGGTAAAAAACCGTCCTAAAGCCGCACACCATGCCTCCCTGCTGATCCACGTAATGCCCACCAAAACCAACCCAGCTAAACCCGCCTTCATTCCGCGACTCATGTACAAAGCTCCGATATCGTTTATGGTTTCAGACTGACCAAGTCAGTTCAAGCGTGGGATCGTCTGCCGGCGACTTACCCGACCTCTCGCGGCTTATTACAACATAGACATAGATAACGACAGACACAGCGTATTTGCTAGTTGTAGCAGCGACACTCAAACCCCGCATGTTGAATCACCAGTTCGGTTTGTGCGACAGCAGCGCGGCTGTGAAAATGCTGCCGTGCGTAAGCCGCTCCGTTCTCGCCCATGCGCTCGCGCAAGCCGGCATCCGCAGCGAGCCCCTCTATGGCCTTGCGCAGCGCAGTGGCGTCTCCGGCCGGCACCGCGATTCCGCAGTTTACCCGCGACAGAAGCTCCGCCGTATCATTGCCCCATGGGACGGCTGCCACGACGGGGCGCCCGACGGCCATAATCGTCTGTGTCTTGCCCGGAATCGCCGGAGCATGGAAGGACGGGGACAACAAAACCAGGGCGACATCGGCCGCCCGGACGGCATCGAAATACTCCCGCGTGTCCACCGGGCCCAGCAGTGGTACATTGCGCAGGCTCTCGGCCTCCAGGCCCCACGCGGCAGCCTTCGTCCGTCACCGACCACAATGTACCGCCAGTCCCGATCATGGACCGTCTGGCGCGCGCATTCCAGCATCACGTCCAGATCCTGCGCCAGCCCGAGTTGGCCCGCGTACATGACTACGAAACGACCCGTGAGCGAATGCCGCAGCCGGAAGGCGTTCTCCACCGTCTGCGGTCCCCATTCCCCCGGATCTACAAAATTCCAGAGAACATCCAGCTTTCCCCTCACCACTCGTTTGGTTTCGGTGAGGATGGTCAAGCTGGCCGGCGCTGCCACTAGGATATGCGCCGAGGATGTGTAGACGAAGGCTTCCAGGCGTTCCGCCGCCCAGATCAAGAATCGGTTCTTCAGGACCCCTAAGTCCACTGCAACTTGCGGATATAGGTCGTGGAGGTTCGGCACGATTGGAGTTCGCCGCAGTCTTGCCGCCACGGCTACCGGAGCGGCGAACAGCAACGGTGGCGATAAAACATAGAGGGCGTCGAAGCGCGACCCCATATCAGCGCCGCAAGGAGTTTTGTCAGCAAGACTAGTTGATCCACGAACCGCGACCAGATACTTAGGGCAGAAGTTGCTCCACGAAAGCGCCGCACGTCGACCCCGCCCAGCCGTTCGCGCTGCGGACGGCCGCCGAACGCGGTCCTCCCGGCACATATTGGGTCGGTTGAGGTAAGTACCGTGACGTCGTGTCCCAGGGAGGCCCACCCTTGCGCCAGTTCGCTCGAATGGTAGGCGGCGGCCCGCGCTTCGGGCAGATATCGGTCGGTTACCAGGGCGATTCTCACTTGTCCCCGGGGCTGGTTCCCATCGCGATGACATCGACCAGCATTTTACGGTTGTCCGCAAGGGTTTTGGGGTCTCGCAACCTATCCACGGCGAAAGAAGCGGCTGGCGGGGACAAGTCTTGAAACCGCCCATCCTCCATGTCGACGCACTCTTGGAGCACCATCGTAAAACGCGGGGATTCCAGAGGCAGGGCCCAGCCCACACCGGTTTCTTCCAGGTGACGCCATGGGGTCAGGTCGCTGATAATCACGGGACAGCCGGCGGCCAAAGCCTCCACGATCACGTGCCCGAATTCTCTCCCCCACGTAGGCAGGAGGAAGAAGTGATGGTGCGACATGCTCCCGCGCACCTCGCAGTGCGAATCCCCCCATGCCAGATGACACTCACGTTTGAGGGCAGCGCCGCTTCGGCCGCCTTGCACTCCGACAAGTAGCGCTCATCGGTGCATGGGCCATAAACGTGAAATGCACGCGGCCTCTCAACGGTTTCAGCATGGCGATTGCGCCAAGCAAGTTCTTTTTTCGATCGATGCGGGATAGAAAAGCGAACTCGGCGGCGCCCGCAGATTTGCGCCGAACCGTCAGGGGACTCTCGCCGTCAGAGTACCCGCCGGCCATGTCGGAAGCAACGAACGCGAGGGGCTTGGCCGTGAACATAGCGTTGAGCGTGGAGGGGCAGAGCCTCCTGACCGCTGTACTGAAGGACTTCATCCGAGGCCGAACCTCGCGGTCGATGTCAGCTGCCTCGAAGCTCGAAGAGGCATGCCAAACGCAATACCGGTAGAGCCCAATAGCGTTGGTTACCCGCAAAAACCAGCGTTTGCGCCGCGATTTGATCGCCAAGGCGCCCAACGAAAATTCGCCGCGCGGCGCCATCAGCAGCGGAACTCCCTTAGGCAGCCCCAGATATCGGAGCGTAGACGGCAGCATGGCAAACTTCCGCGAGAAGAAACTGTTGACATAGATCAGATCAGTGCCTGAGCGCAACAACTCCCACAAGAGCCGCAGCGTGCCCCGGAGTCCGGGCTCCAGATAGAGAACCTCGCCTTTGCCGCTGCGGATCCACTCTCCGGGACGAATCTCAGGGTAATGTTGGGAGTCGCCGGAGATCACGGTCCCGCGTAATCACGCGAAAATTAAAGTCGCTACCCAGCGATTCAATCAGGCAGAGGATGCTGCGCAACGGCCCGCCGGACTTTATAGCCCGGGACATAATAATAGACCAGGACGAGCACTGTGTGCGAGGCACCGTCATGGAGGTGGGCGGAGACAAGGGGTTCTGGCCTTGAAGTTACCGGGGACACTTCTCATTCTCCCTGTCTGATGCAGCCGGCGAAGAACTCGACCATCCGCTCGCCTTGCTGATTCCACGTCATATGAGCCATCATCCACTCACGTGCCTCGCGCGCCATCGAAGCTCGATCAGCCGCCGGCACCGCCGCGATCCTCTTGAGGTCGGTAACGATCTCGCGGGCACTCTCGCCGGATGTCAGATAGAGCAATCCTGAATACACTCTGCGCACGTGGGAGCAATCGGTGGATAATACCGGGGTACCAGAGGACAGGTACTCGAAGCTGCCCGGGGAAGAAATATGGAGTTCGGATACACTTCGTGACCCGCAGATTCAGCAGCAGGTCCGCCTCGCGATACATCGCCAGCACCTCTGTATGACTCACAAACCCGACGTAGCTGATTCGGTCATCCACTTGCACGGCCGCCTGGACGTACTCCCGTAAGGGGCCGTCGCCCGCGATCGCGAGGAGGATTTTCAGTTCCGGCGCGAGTCTCAGTGCCTCGACTGCGATCCGGATTCCGTTGAATTCATCGAGGCTTCCTGCCATCACTGCGATGAGTTGTCCGGGTTCGTTTTGTCGGAGGGCTTGAACGGCCGATGTTTCCAAAATGCCAGGCGCCAGACCACCCTCCATGATCAGGTGGGGACAGCCCGGGGCGAAATCCTGGATCATGGCATCGGTCACGGCGACTATCCCGTCCATCCGTGGCAGCCAGAACTTGTGCTGGGCGAAATCGAACCGCTGTGCCAGGGTATTGGGAGCGGTCTCGCCAGGTATGTTGATGTCGCAAACAATTGGTACCAGGCGGGCGTTGCCCAGTTTCGCGGCCAGCCACAAGAAAGCAACGGGTGGTACAGTCAGGTTATAGCAGCAGATTACCTTGCGGTTGCTTCTTCCGGTTCGAAGGGCCCATCTCATCAGCGCTGCGCAGGCGAGTATGCCAAGCCAGACCTGCTTAACCGGCGTGATGTTCGGGAGATCCCAGCAAACGGACCCGCATCGACTCCACGCCGACGCGGGTGCCGCGGACCCACAGGGGCCCTCGCGGCCACGCAGGCGCGGAGAGATAGCTCAAAACGCATTCGGGTTGGCATCCGGCCTGAGCTAGGGCCCGCAGCGCATTGGTTTGCAGCAGGTTACCTGATCGGCTGAAGGCGTCCGTCAGGAAGGGAGGCTCGTCGGGCACCACGCAACCAACGTACGCCAGACTGGAAAGGCTTGTCGCTCATGGCGTGATACGCATAATTAGGCCTTCGCCTTCGAGCGGCCGCGCTCGGGCGCGAAGATCGCCAGAGAACCAGCAAGACCCAAAATGTGGAGATGCCCTCGCCATCCTGCAAACACTGGTTATTGGCGTTGAAATAGAACAGCATGATGATGAACTGCGCGAAGATGGCAACTGCAAAGGGATTACGCAGCATTAGGGAGTCCAACCAGGATTGTGCGAACAGCCGGCCGATCAGGAACACAACCACTAACACGCCGACAAACGAGACGTCGGAGGCAATCCAGGGATAGATGGTAGCCCACAAACGGTACGCATTCCAGCCAGTCTGTTGCTGCACTCGATCCGGAAACGATAGGTAAAGCAGCGAGTCGTCATCCAGAATGCGGGCAGCTTGCCGCGTCAGGAACCTTCGAATTACCGACGCCGTACATCGGTACGAATGGCTGCTCGAGAGCCATCGCCAACCCGTAGTACCCGGCAGAAAGATAGAGGGCTGTGCCGAGGACGCCAGCCCGAACACGCTCATCGCCAACGCTCAGGGCCGGATGGCTGTAGTTGGCTCGAATTCTCGCGCTCGGTATGTCACGCCATAGGCGGCCATCGATCCGCTACGCGTCGCCATGCCAATGGAGAAGAACTGATAAAGCAAATAAGCTGCCACCAAGACCACCCCTGTGACGAAGGTTTTCTTGAGCCATTTGACCTGGAGATCCCCTGCCAAGTGGCGCAACAGCAAAAGGGTCGGAATTGTCAGGAGGGCATGGGCCAAGGCCTTATTGGTACCCATGGCGATGAATAGACTCAAGTTGAGGCCAACCGTTGCCACTCCCAACATACGCAGCGTCCTTCCCAGGCGTTTCCAGAAGACAACCAGCAACGGAAGACAGAGTCCAATGAGCGGGCCGGCACCAACCCGGAGGTATTCGGCCACGGGACTTGACTCCAGGCGAAAGCTGTAGGACAGTGTTATAGGCCTGCCCCAGGATTCGCGATGCCGGTGAGGACATCGGAAGTGACTTCCCCCGTGCGGAAGTAGGAGGTCGGAAAAGCGAGCAGGAAGGTAACGGCAATCGCCGCCAACGCCAGTTTCTTGGGTTGAACACTCCATCGGCAATTCGCCGGGGTACCGAAGGCGGCGCTGAGATAACCCAGCAGCAGGCAAGAGTGCGCGCACGCCCGGAAGCCATACAAATCAAACGAATTGAAGGCAGGGTAATCCCAGGGTCCGAAAGCGAAGATTAGTACCGACAGTGCGAGGTAAACCTGAACGACAAGCATTGGCAGTATTCGCGTCCAGGTTGGCAGGTGGAGAGTGCGTGCTGCGCCCGGAGTGAATGCGACGCCGTGGAGGCGAGGGGTGCATTCTTGGGAGAGTGGCATGGTCACGGGTTATAGGAACCGCGCGAGCGACTTGGGACAGAAAGAGAGCAGGGCACCGCGGAGAAGCGCGTCTGTCCGGACTAGATAAATAAGGGCCATCGTCAGCAGGACGCCGAAAAGACCCCAGAGGTGGAGCCCAGGGTTGGTTAGCCCGGCGACCAAGCAGCAGGTCAGGCCCACAACGAACATTGCCGCATGGGGGACAAATCGGTGCGTGCGTTTCGGGTTCGTCTCTACGGACGGCTCCCGCCATAAACGGCGGCATAGCACGCTGCCGGCCGTCAGGCTGGACGATGGCGGTCAGCACGCCGGCAGCCTGCAGACCGGCCAGCCCAAAGTACTTGGTTCCCGCTGCCGACAAGGGCAGGCGACACAGCGCTTCACTTACTAACAGCATCGCGCCACCGGTAATGGCTCCCGTTGCACGATAGAGGCTGTTGACCAGATCGGATTGGCCGGAAAAAAGGAAATTCAGGGCGATAAGAGCCGTCACGGCGGAACCTGCGTAGTAAGAGTTGCCGACCCACAAGCCTACGAAAACTTTGTTGAGCGCCATGAAGCCGGCCGCGGCCGTTACCGGCCAGAGCTCCGATCCGCAGACTGGTTAACTCATCGAACACGGCGGGAGCCTTCTGACGCTGCGGCGAGGCCGCGAGGTGCGAAAAGGCGCCGAATGAGGCGTGGGTCATCATGTCGACGAGGTTTCTCATCACGTCCGCCCCCCTGCGTGTGATCGAGAGAAGGACCACCGCGTCAGTGCCCAGGATCAGGCCGGTGAGCAGGTTTTCCGTCTGCGAGCCCGTGGTGTAACCGATTGTGCCTAGAGCCGTCGAGGGGAAAGTTGCAGCAGGGATTTGAACGTGCTCCAATCCGGAACGAAATTGTCCCGGACCGCAGCCGGTACGCGGCGATACCAGAAGGCGACGCTGAAGGCGGCTGAACACGTGGCGCGGGTCACCAGACTGACTGGAATTGAGTCAGTCCCCGGCGCCGCAAAAGACCGACCCAATTGCCGCGCCGAATCCAAGCAGGCTGGAGACCACCGTGGAGACATTCTGATAAGCGGTGTCCTGCAAGCCCCGAGCAAGTGCGACGAAGGCCTGGTTCACGAGAGTTAGCGCGGCAACCGTGCCACCGAGGAGAAAACAACGGCTCAATGTGGCGGCGGCACGCGCGTCAAGATTGAACCAGCCGGGCAAGCGTTGCGCCAGCGGGAAGCACAGCGCCATCAGAACCGCGGCGCCTCCTGCGAGTATCGCGAGCCCTGAGGCGGTCCACCGACCGACGGCGGCCAGGTCGCGTCGCGCGAAGGACGCGCCGATCCTCTGGATCATGAGATTCGGGATACCGAACTCGAGCGTGTTGAGATAGAAAAACAGGTCTCCCGACGCAACCCAGGCGCCGTACAGTCTGGGCCCGACAAACCGCAGATACAGCGGCATCAGGACGAGCGCTTGAATCGATACGACGAAGGTGGCGGCGCCGCTGGAGGTCATGATCCCGAAGGCAGACCGGCGGCGGCTCGCCCCGTTTTGTTCGTCCCGGGGAGCCGGATTCATCGTTGGTACAGGTAGCCGGTCACAATGCGGATAACCGTCGAACTAACACCCGGACTGGTGTATCCCGACGGTGGCGACCAATTCGAATGTAGATCCAAGACCAGCCGGACCGACAGTTCCACCTGATTCGGATCGCCTCCAGTGAGCGTGTTGCTGCCGGATTCCAATGTCTCGGGGCGCTCGGTTACATCGCGGATCGTGACGTTGGGTATGCCTAGGATGGCACATTCCTCCTGTACGGTGCCGCTGTCGGAGAGGACGCAGAAGGCGTTCTTTTCGAGTTGCACGAAGTCGAAGAAGCCAAACGGTTCGAGATAACGCAGAGCGGGGGTTTCTGGCTGCATGCCCAGCGTCTCTACGCCAGGAGGCCGAGTCCGTGGGTGGGTGCTAGCAATCACCGGATAACCGTAAGCCCTGCTTAGGCGGTGAAAGGCTGACACGAAGCTTTCGCAGGCGTGGCTCCGGGTCAACGTTCTCGGCCCGATGCATGGTGACCAGGAAGTACTTGCGGGGCTCAATCCCAGCGCTTCGTGGATCCTGGAAATTCGATCTGGTCGGAACGGTAATAATTGTAGGACCTCGTAGATCGGGTTACCGGTCACAAAAATCCTCTCGCCCCGGCGATACCTTCCCGTAACAGGTTCTTGCGGCTGCGTTCGGTATACGGCATCAAGACGTCGCTCGAGTGATCGATGATGCGCCGGTTGATTTCTTCCGGCACCCGGTCGTCATAGCAACGGTTTCCCGCCTCCATGTGGAACACCGGGATGCCCATCCGTTTCACCATGACTGCCGCCAGGCTGCTGTTAGTGTCACCGAAAACCAGGAACCGGTCGGGCCTTACCTGCGCCAATAGTTTCCATGCCGACAGAATCTTGGCGATTTGTTCGCCGAATGGCCCTCTCGCGTCCAAATAATAGTCCGGCTTCCTGACGCCCAGCTCATCGAAGAAGACTGATCGTCGAGATTGTGCGTCGAAGTTCTGACCCGTATGTACAACTTGTGGTCGCACAGCCATCCAGCTTGGCAACGATGCGGCTAGACGGATGATCTCCGGACGAGTGCCCAGGATGGTCAGGACTTTCAAATACCGATGCTCCTCGAACCGATAGTCGAAGTTGGCGAGTTCGGATACCATCGTCGGGAACTGTTGGAGGAGTGCCGTATCCCGCCGGCGCCACAGGTTAAGGTTCGTCATCACAGGTCGGTCGCAAGGGTGCGATCGGTGACGGTCGTGGCTTCGGTGGGGCTAATTCGGATATCCTGGCGCCCGTACTCCTTTGCCAAACACGGTCAGAAGATCGCACTTCGAGATACTCCCAGTCGGAATCACATGTTGAAGATGCGGCAACGGAGGGCCTTCTTGATTGCGCCAGCGCACAGGCCTGGCGAAATGTAACGTCGTCACGCCGTTCCACTGATGATTGACGAATCCGTTCACCTGAGCGCCGTTTGGCTGACGGCAGAACCAAGCGATCAGGAAGACGTAAGACTTCGGCTCAGGTCCGATGATCGAACACCGGAGACGAGTGAGTGCCTGGGGTGCAGCACTTCACCGAGGCTCTTGGTTTTCCCGTAAACGTCCAGCGCGTCGTGAGCAGGCCGACTCATGTACCGGCCTTTCTGACCGAATAGACACAGTCCGTCGCGATCTGGAGGCACGGCGAGCGCCGGTTTCGCCGCGGCCGCCTCCGCGGCAACTCATACGGAAACACAGAGTTGACCCGGATTGCATTCTCAACCTCGTTCGGGATATCATCATGGGCATACGGCTTGGTTATCCCGATCGCGTTGATGATCCACTGGGCGCCAGTAATCGCTTGCTGTATACTGTCCCGCTGCGCCGTGCAATCCAGCAGACGCCATTCGACTGCCGGAATGCTCGGGCAAACCGGTCGGCCAAAGCGCGGCTTCTAACGGTGGATGCGACCCTAAAGTCGGGTTCGCGGCACAGAACATCCACAACCATCGACCCCAACATCCCACTTCCCCCCGAGAACAACGATGTTCGTCACCTCTTTTCTCCTCGCTCTTGATTTGGCCGCTTTGTATCGCTCCGAGACTGGCCATGGATTCCAGTACCGGGCATCGTAACGAATATCGTCGCCACTGCTCTCTTCAAGGCTGGAGGTCGAGAAGAACATCAACCTGGTATCGTCCGTAAGCAACATAAGGCCGTCGCATGACCTGCTGGGATAAATAGCACCGCAGGCTTGGCCGCGGACAAAACGTGCCTATGCACCTTCGCAAATGGGTCTGGCCTGTCCCAATCATCAATGGATACCGCGGCCACGATAGCCGCCCCCTGCACCACGGTGACGTACTTGAACTCCTTACGGTGTGCGTGCCATGCACGAATGAAGCCGGCCCTGTGATTGGCAACTAGGTAGAAACGCTTCACGCCTTCGAAGCGGAACTCGTTGACGAATGACACCGAGCCCCGGTCGTCGACCCCAATGTTGCCCTGCGTCAGTGAAGGTTCAGAGGCGACGGTCGTCATGCGGGAACTCCAGCCTCAACCGCCTGGGCAGTGACTTTATGGGTGTTATACATGGACAGAAATGCCTGATTCCCGTAACGGGGATTGCCTGTGTCTTTGAGGCGGTTGGTCGCCAGAAGGAACTTCATCTCTTCGATGCCTTCGTCGATAGAATGCACGGGGACGAAGCCCAAAGCGTCCTTCGCTTTTGCGCTGCTCACTCTGTAATTACGCGAGTCTTGGAACTTCATTGGTATCTGTTCGATGACGAGGTCGGGGAAATGATTCCTGACCTGGTACGCAAGATCGACGATGCGGACGTTCTGCCGATGGATATTGAACACGCCCGTCGCGGATGTAGAGATGTTGTCGACGGCGGCCTGAGCCGCATCTCTGACGTGCAACAATGGCCGGAACTGGTCCCCGCCGAAAACGCTGACCTTTCCTTCTTGCGCGGCACGCATTACCAGCGTATTGACAACCAGATCCAGTCTCACGCGCGAGAATTCGTCGCCCACTCCGAAGAGCGTTCCAAGGCGAAAAATGACGGCATTCTTGCTCTTGAGGTACTCTTCAGCAGCAAGTTTCGTTGCCGCATAGACCGAAAGGGGTGCGGTAGGCGAATCCTCGTCGAGTACTACGTTGTCTTGCGCTCCGTAAACGGAGCAAGTCGACATGAAAACAATACGACCCAGAAAATTGGCGGCCAGCCATTTCACGGCCGCCTGGTTGACCTCCACGCTAATGTCAGGGTTTAACTGACAGGCTCCGTCGCCGACTAGCGCCGCAAGCCAGATGACGGCGTCCGCCCACTTAAAATGCTGCAACAGGCCATCGCGGTCCCGTATATCCCCAAATGCAAAGTCCAAGGGCTTTCTGTACGTTTCTTCATAGAGGAGCGAGTCGTAAACCCGGCAATGATGGCCGGTACTCCCCAACGCATCTGTTACGGCACCGCCGACATAGCCGGCGCCGCCAACTACTAGTACGTTCATACAGTTCATCTCCTAAAAAGGTTGGGTCTCAAAAACCTAAGTGATGCAGTAGGCTCTCTAGGTGCAAACGAGCGCCGGAAGTTGTACTCTGCTCTGTCGGCGAGTCTGTGAGAGCAGTTCCCGTAACGACCCTCCGCGGTCAACCCCATCACAAGGCAAAACATTAACTCAAAGGACATTCTCGCGGGCCGCCGGATTGCGGGACGTCTCTTCACGCGAAAGGCGTAACCGCGCGTTGCTTCAGCCCAGCCGTTCGTCGGCTGTCCTCGGAAAGAAGGGTGCCGCATTCTGGCCGGCATGGTAGTTTTTTTTTGGTGATGCTTACGCCGTTCGAAATCACACTGATCAGAGTCTCTTATGGATTACTGTAGACTGCTAAAAGCGGTTAGAATGCGAGCTCGGCGTTACTATTCACCTATATTAACGTTGCGAAACCATGGCGGAACAGGATACGCGTTTTACTGGTCGCACTGGGGCTAATTCGTTTGACGAAGAGCCGGCTTGTTCCGGGTAGTAAGTCCAAAAACCGGACATGGACTTGCGGGTAAATGCCGCGCCAGTGGCGTGTTGCATAGGATGGCGGTCCTTTTCGCTCCAAGGGCCTACGTAGTACTCCCCAAGAGCTAACCCTGAACCGGCACCAATGAGCCCTGGGGGCGTTCGGTCAAGGTACTCCATCCAATAACGCTCCGAGTAGAAGAGCGCGCAGTAATCCGTACCCACGTACTCGTCGATGAAGACGTAGCCTTCGTTCACCAGTCGAGGCCAAAGATTCAGAACACAGGTATTTAGACTAGCTTCAAGGTCAACGTCAAGGAACGCCATAACAATCTGCCTATCAAGACTTGGAAGCGTGTCAGAGAACCACCCTTTCACGAATTCACAGCAGTGGATATCACCGTATTTGGCGATGTTGGCTTTGACCTCGTCGAGAGTGCCATGATAGTCGCCCGGCTGATAGCCCCCCGCTTCACGATCCAACACGTCACCACTGGGGAGCCCTTCGAAAGAATCGCAGATGATCAATTTGCGACCAACTAGTCGGCACGCGAGTGACAGGCTCGCGGCGGTCCCCCCTTTCCACGTTCCGCATTCGACGACAACTCCAGGCACGTCGGGTGACAGTTCAAACAACTTGACCGCCATGACGAGCGCCGTCTTATAGCTAGTGCCAGTCGGGACGGAGTGCTTATTGCGGACGACGCGGAGGCCAAACACAATTCTCTTCCACCAAGTCATTCGGTACGCCGGATGAAGTTTCGTTGAATGCAGTAGAAATGCTAAGCTTACAGGAATTGTAGCTAAGTAGTAGAGCTTCATCAAAAATCGTGCCATACTTGTTGATGTAATCGGACCTCGACAATTGTCAAGTTATGGGTCACTAGCGCAGGCGCATGAGATTTATCTTAAGACAACAACGTTCTAAAACCCAATTCGCTTCCGCCTACTCTTTGGTCGCCTTGTAATATTTCGAATAGTATTTCCCGTAATAGCCGTAGTTGTAATAACGATCGCTCATGTCCTCACGGACCTCGTTCAAGACTACGCCTATCACGTTCGTCTTTATTCGCTTCAAGCTGCTGACGACACTTTCCAGGGCCTTCCGATTCGTCTGGCCCGCCATGGTAATCACCACGACTCCGTCCACGACCGCGGCCATCTGGAGAGGTTCGGCAAAACCTAGCAGCGGCGGCGCATCGACGATGATCAGGTCATAGTCCTTTTCCGCCTCGCCCAGCAGCTTATCGAGCACCGTTCCCAGGCGGTCGGCGGCGCGGCGCGATGCCGGGCCGGCGGTGAGGATGTCGAGGTCCGGATACGGCTCCGACTTCTGCAGCGCGTCGCGCCACTGCTGCCTCGCCGGATACGACTGTCGAGAGTCCCCGATCGTTGGGTAGCGCGAGGCGGCTCTGAATGCCGGGGCGGCGCAGATCGGCGTCGATCAGCAGCGTCTTGCGGCCCTGCAGACTGTGCGCAATCGCGAGGTGGACCGCGGTGGTGGTTTTGCCTTCGCGCGGCGTGGCCGACGTCATCAGGATCGACTTCGGGCGCCGGCCGAGATCGGACAGGAGGATGGAATCGCGCAGCGTGCGGATCGCCTCTTCGAAGGCCGCGGCCTGGTCGCTGTGGTGGCCGGGTTTCGCCAGCGCTACGTTGGCGTTGCTGTTGGTCGCAACCGGCAGCAGTTTGTTGCGCCAGGACTTGACTACCGGCAGCGAACCGAGGACTTCGGTCTTGAGTCCATGCTGGATCTGCTCGGGGTCGCGGACGGTGTTATCCAGAACGTCGGCGAGCACCGCGGCACCCACTCCGAGCAGGGTGGCGAAAAGGAGCGCGAGCGCGCCGTTCAACGGGAGGCTCGGGAAGACCGGCAGCAGCGGCGGACGGGCGGAATCGGAGAGCCGTATCGAACTGTTCTGGAAGCTGGAGTTGATGCCGGCCTCTTTGATCTTGCGGACCAGTTCGTCGTAGAGGCTCTTGTCGGCTTCGGCTTCCCGTTTGACGGCCTTGTATTCGAAGGAACGGGCGTTGAGGTGGTCGAACTCGTCCTTGATCTCAGCTACCGCCTTTTTGAGCATGCCCTCGCGATTCGCCGACTCCTGGTACTCGAGGCTGACCCGCTGCGTGATATTGGCCTTCAATACAGCGAACTGGTGCTCGAGCTCGGTCACCTGGGAAAGGGTTTTCTTGTACTCGGGATGGTTGGCGCCGTACTGCGATTTCACGCCGGCAAACTTCTCGCGGGCCTCATCGAGGCGGTCCGCCAGTTTGCGGAGCTGCTCGCCTTGGGTGGACGCCTGGGCGGCCTCCAGCGAACCGCTCTTCACGGAATCAAAGGCTGCCTGCTTGCGGACTCGTTCGCCCTGGGCGTTGGTGAACTCCGTGTTGAGCTGGAGCAGCCGGGCGGAGAGGATGCTGGTTTTCTCGTCGGGGTTGATGACGCTCAGATCTTTTTCAAACTGTGCCAGAGCGGCCGAGGAGCGCTCCATTTTAGCCTTGAGCTCTTCCATCTGCTTTTCCATGAAGGCGGAGAGACCGGCGCTGGCTCGGAAACGGATGTCATAAGTGTGTTGGATGTAGCTATCAGCAATTCCATTGGCGACTTCGGCGGCGAGCTCGGGATCGGGCGAGCGATAACTTATCAGTAACAGATAGGTGTTCGGCGGTCGCGTGACTTTGAGGTTTTTGAGAACTACGGGGGCGTTCTGTACGCGCGAGGTAGGGAGCTGCGGTTGCAGCCGGGAGGTTTCTACGATCTTGAAGCGCTGGACCACCGGGCGCAGCACGGAATCCGACTGTATGGTCTTGACCTGGGTAGCGAGGAACTGATCGGCGTCGTTGGGGGCCATGCGCGCGGCGTCCTGGCCGATGACCGCGGGGGGAGCCTGGCGGTCGATATCGATGGCGGCCGTGGCTTCATAAATAGGGGTGAGGCGCGAAGACACCACCAAGGTGGAAGCTACACAGACCAGGACGAAGGCGATGATCCTCCATTTGTGGCGACGGAGAATCCACAAGTAGTGGGACAGGGGGACGACGGGTTCTTCGGGCTCCGGTTGAGCATAACCGTAGTTGGGGTGCACTGTGACGTATTCGGGAACCGCTGGAACGTAGCCGCTGGATTCCGGAGCGGGGAGGGCGCGCAGCGAGTTTTCTGTTGGCATGGTGGGTTTCACGGTGGCTTACCGGGTATAGATCAGGGCGGTGGCGCCCGCGGTGCCGCCGAACAGGAGAATCTTCTCCAACGCCGCCATGCCGATTCGCTTGCCGCGGTTATCCGGGATATAAAGGATGTCGTTGGCGGTGAGGGGGACATCCGGCGCCTGGCGCTTCATGATCTTGTCGAGCGGAACCGGGATTTCGTTTTTGGAGCCGGCGGCTTCGCGGCGGTAAATAAAAGCCTGTTTATTGGCGAACGGCGACAAGCCTTCCGCCAGCGCGAGCATCTGCATGACGGTAGTGTCGAAGCCATCCTGTACGGGGAACGCGCCGGACTTCTTCACGTTGCCCATGACATAGATCTTGCCGACTTCGGGAACGCGGATCTCTTCGCCGCCCGTCAAGGTGACGTTGAGGGCGGGATCGGCGTCGTCGAAGAGACTGCGCACGGAGATGCGGCGGGTGAGCATGATGGACTTGCCGTCGGACCCGGTTTGGGGGCGGCTGATCAGGATCTCGCGGCCGGCCTCACTGGTGAGGCCCTGGGCCCGGGCGATGGCCTCCAGAAGTGTGGTGGGGCCTTCGGCCTGAAAGACGAGCGGCATCTTCGACGCTGCCGGAGACGCTGATGGGGTGGCTGTGATACTCGGCGATGGTGACGGTAACGACGGGACTCACCAGGATCTCTTCCTCGCGGAGGGCCGCGCCAATGGCGGTTTCCAGGTCCGCGGGGTAGAGTCCGTTGGCCAGGATGCGCTGCTTGAGCATGGGGAGGACAAAGTAACCATCGGCGCCGACACGGATGGTACGGCTTAGCTCCGGAGCGTCGTAGACCGAGACGGCAATGAGGTCGTTGGGGCCGACCGGTTGGGATGGCAGGTTGGCCGCGGCATCGGGGCCGGCACGTTTGGCCGGTTGCGCAAGGGCAGCGGAAATGGCGAGCAATACCAGGAATATGACACGCACGATCGCACCTCTAATTTTTATTTCAGGAAGCATTGATATTGACGCTGGAACTGGTCAGCGCGTTGAACAAGCGCGACAGCGAATCTTCGAGAGAGTCGAAACGATCGAGGGCGAACGAGACTGCCAGTTTTTCCGCGAGATTCTCGCCATTGGAGCTTGTAGCGTTCAGAATCATCTTGCGGGCGAAGGCGGAGAGGCAGCGGGCCCCTTGACGGTCACAAGCCATCTTGAGCTGTTCGAATTCATCATCCGTCACACGAAAGTTTACAAGTTTACCTCGAACATTCTCCATATGTGATTTCCTTGTTCTTGTTTTGGGGTGTTGGGGTTAGCAACGGACGCTACAAATCCATGGCCTGCAGACCCTTCGGAGACAAGCTTCGCCAGTCCGGTCCCATTCGCCGGTTCTTGTTACGTCTCACGTTGTCTTGTGAATTGTTGCGCCGCGACGCGGGCAAAGTTCCGCGAAGAGAGAACTATAAAACGAACGTAATACTGTTGTTCAATATTATGGTTGCATTCTTTCTAACGGTTCTCAAGTATTTCAGGTAAAGGTACGTAAATATCCTAAATCAGAGAAAAATTCTCTTGTGGACGCGGTAACTACCTGGCGGAGCCGATGGAGTCGCGGTCGATTTCGGTGGCCACTGAACGCTGCAACAAATCCACCGACACCACGATGCGCAGCGCCCCTTGTCCGGCGCGCACGACGAAACCTTCCACACCGGCGAGCGGGCCGTGATCGATGGGAATTCGCTGGCCGGCATGGAGATAGGGCCAGAAGAAAGCGGCCAAATAAATATCCCGGGAAGAGCGGTTGATCGATTATTTTGATGCGGTCGCTCCACCTGCGCTTGACGCGGCACAACGACAGGTACATCTCATGCCCGCGCTCAGACAATTCCGAAGAGGCTCGAACTCCCATCGGGGGATGTCCGGATGGCAAACCAGCGTGGCATAACTATTTGTGTAAACTCACGAGAATATTTACCCTTAAAAGACCTTATAATCATTATAAAGCGATGATCGACATCCACAGCCATGTAGTGTGGGGCATGGACGACGGCGCCACCAGCATGGAGCAGAGTCTAAACATGCTGCGCGCGGCGGCGGAGAGCGGGACTACCGACCTTGTGGCGACGCCGCATTCCAACGCGGAGTATGTCTATCAGGCTGAATTGCTCGAAGAACGGATCGCTGAACTGGCATCGAAGACGGATGGCAAGCCGCGGATCCACCGGGGCTGCGATCTCCACCTCAGCGTCGACAACATCGATGAAGTGATCGAGCGGCCGGGAAAATACTCGATCAACGGTAAGCAGTATTTGCTGGTGGAATGCCCGGATTTCCACGTAGGGAAACACACGGAAAAGGTTTTGCAGCGGCTGATCGATTGCGGATTGGTGCCGGTTGTGACGCATCCGGAGCGCAATCCCGTGCTACAGCGCAAAGTCGACCGCGTGGAAGAATGGGTGGAATTGGGCTGCCTGGTCCAGGTGACGGCGTTATCGATAAGCGGCGGATTCGGCCGGACTGCCGGCGCAGCCGTCGGACGACTCCTGGAGCGAGGGCTGGTTCACGTGGTGGCCAGCGACGCGCATGATCCCGAGCATCGTCATACCCGCCTGGATGGGGCATACGGAATCGTCAGGTCGCGGTACGGGAAAGAGGAGGCGGACACGCTGTTCACGGACAATCCCCAGGCCGTTATAGAAGGCGTTCCATTGATGGGAGGACGACGGATTCGCGAGCATTCGTCATTGAAACAGTGGTGGCGGTTTTGGGGTACCTCAAGTTAGAATGCGATCTTAGGCGGGGAGTCATGTTGTGTCCCACTTGCAAAACCGAGAATGAGCATCGCTCCCACAGAGCGGCGATGGCCTCTAGAAGTGCGGTGGGGCCTTCGGCCTGAAAGACCAGCAGTTTCACGCTGCCGGAGACGCTGATGGGGTGGCTGTGATACCCGGCAATGGTGACGGTAACGACGGGAGTCACCAGAATGACCGAGTCGGGTAGGGCGCCCAGCTCCCCTATCCCGGCGGACAGCTTGAGGTGAGCGGGCAGGCCAGAAATGTCGACTGCAGACGGCCGTCCTCGGTATCATATGGATTACCCGTGTGTTTGGAAGAAGGCTGTAGGAACGCTGAATAATTCGTAAGAACGCACCGTTTGAAATGCCTCGAATTACGGCTTTGTGATGTCCTGCCATTTTAGGATTCCTCCTAAAGGCTTAATCGCCGGCGTGCAATGGCGTGCAGTGAGGGCTTGAAATCGATGTATTTTTCGGCACTCCTGACACGTAGAATCAGCAGTATGTCGTTGCTTATAAGGGGTTTTACTTATGTCTTATTTATCGATTCGTGATCTCGACCTGAAGGGCAAGCGCGTCTTCATCCGCGTGGACTTCAATGTGCCGCTGCAAAAGAACGAGCAGGGCGTCATGGAGATCACCAGCGACAAGCGCATCAAGGCGTCGCTGCCCACCATACAATACGCTCTCGACCACGGCGCCGGCCTGATTCTGGCGTCGCACCTCGGCCGTCCCAAAGGGAAGCCGAATGCCGATATGAGTCTACGGCCCGTAGCCGCGCGGCTGGAGCAGTTGATCAACCGGCCGGTCAAGATGGCGCCCGATTGCGTCGGCCCCGAGGTGGAGGCCATGAAACCCGCCCCCGGCGAAATCCTCCTCCTCGAAAATCTGCGCTTCCACGCCGAGGAGGAGAAGAACGATGCCGCCTTCGCCCAAAAACTTGCCGCCCTCTGCGATCTCTATGTCAACGACGCGTTCGGCTCCGCCCATCGCGCCCACGCTTCCACCGAGGGCATGATCAAGTACGTCAAGCAGGCCGCCGCCGGACTCCTCATGGAGCAGGAACTGAAGTATCTCGGCATGGCCACAAGCAATCCGCCGCGCCCCTGCGTGGCCATCCTCGGCGGCGCCAAGGTTTCCGACAAGATCGAAGTCATACAGAACCTGGGCAAGGTGGTCGATCGCCTGGTGATCGGCGGCGCCATGGCATACACTTTCCTGCGCGCGCAGGGGCTCCCCACCGGCAAATCGCTCGTCGAGGAAGACAAAATCGAACTCGCCAAGGAACTGCTCGCGAAGCTGGGCGACAAACTGCTGCTCCCCGTCGATCACGTCGTGGTCTCGGAGATCGCGGCCGGCGCGCCGAATCAGGTGGTGGAGCGTATTCCCGACGACAAGATTGCCGTCGATATCGGGCCTGCCACAATCGCGGAATTCGCGCGCGTCGCGGCCGGCGCCAAGACGGTGATCTGGAATGGTCCGATGGGGATCTTCGAGAAGCCGCCGTTTGACAACGGTACTGTCGCACTCGCCAAAGCGGTGGCCGAATCCGGCGCCGTCAGCATCGTGGGCGGCGGCGATTCCGAGAAGGCTATCAAGGCCGCCGGCGTCACTGCCAAAATCTCACACGTTTCCACCGGCGGCGGAGCGTCGCTCGAGTTCCTCGCCGGAATCGAATTGCCTGGCGTCGCCGCGTTGAACCGTTAACAATTGTCAACATGAAATGGGGCCGGAGTCGAGGGCGGCCCCATCTTTTCCGGTTTTGTATTGCAAAATCGACCGCCGTACTACGATAGCTCGTTAGGGCTATCGCCGTCGCTAGGAACAGCCTCAATCATTAATCAGTTAACGATATTTCTCCGGACGCATGTGTTTCGCACTGCAAAACGGATGAGTTTGTCCCCATTGGCTTTGCAGAATACCCCGTCATCCGAATACAATCAGCTCAACTTTGGTGATAGCGGGTCAATCGGTGCAGTCCTGCGCCGGCTCACCCAACACAAGCAGACGGGCGTTTCCGTCTGGGCTGGACAGCTTTTTGGAAATTGGAAAAGGATATTTATGCCGAGTCGCATCTATTCAATCGTCGCCATTCTGTGCCTGTTAACCGCGGGCGCCGTCTGGTCGCAAGACACAAAAGGTACCATCACCGGCAGGGTCACCGACCCTAGCGGTTCTGTCATCCCGGGGGCCCAGGTGGTAGTCACCAACTCCGCCATGGGAACCAAATCCGATCTCACCACGAATGCCGAAGGGATTTATCGGGCTGCCGCTTTATCGCCTGGCATTTACCAGGTTGAAGTCAGTACCAGCGGCTTCAAAAAGGCCCTGCGCACCGATATCGAACTCCGCGTGGCGGACCGGCTCGACGTCAACATCGCGCTTGAAATCGGCGCCTCGGAACAATCCGTAACAGTCAGCACGGAGACTCCGCTGCTCAATGCCGAATCCGCTTCCCTGGGCACCATGGTGGATTCCAAACGCGTTGCCGACCTTCCGCTTTCCTACGGAAATCCCTTCCTTCTGATCGGCCTTTCCGCGGGCGTTACCTTCAACGGCAGCGTCCGTTTGGATCGGCCCTTCGAACCTACCCACATCGTCAACTTCTCCATGGGCGGCACCAGCGGCCTGCTTAACGACGTCACCATCGACGGCGCTCCGACCACGTCGCGCGCCAATGGCAACCAGGTGACCGCCTCCTACGTGCCGCCCACCGACATCGTGCAGGAATTCAAAGTGCAGACCGCCACCTTCGATGCCCAGTTCGGGCAGACGCAGGGCGGCGTCACCAACATCAGCATCAAATCCGGTACCAACAATTTCCACGGCACCGCCAACTACTCCTTCCAGCGCCCCAGTTTCTGGGCGAACGATTTCTTCCTGAATAAGACCGGCACTGCCCGCCCGGACTTCCTGTTCAATACCTGGGGCGGATCCTTCAGCGGTCCGGTGCGGATCCCGAAAGTCTATAACGGCAAGAATAAGACCTTCTTCCTGTTCGGCTACGAAGGCATTCACGATTCGCGCCCGCGCCACGACGACACCACCAATACGGTCCCCACGCCGGCGATGCATAAGGGCGATTTCTCGGCCCTCCTCGCGGCAGGCCCCAGCTACACCATCTACGACCCCGCGACGCGCACCGGTCCCAACTCCGCCGGCCGCTTCACCGAGACGGCCTTCCCGGGGAACATCATTCCCACCAACCGCTTCGACAAAGTGGGGGCCGCCATCCTGGGCTACTACCCGACTACCGAAAAGAGCCAGGGTGACATCACCGGACTCGGCAATTATCAGGATGCGAGCGTCGCCGAAAAGGCGAAATACTGGAACGGAACCTGGCGCGTGGACCAGAACCTGGGCGACCGCCAGCGTTTCTTCGTCCGCTACAGCACCTACACCCGAAACAGCACCTATAACAACTATTTCGACAATCCCTTCGTCGGAACCCAGTTCTGGTTCTACTCGAAGACAGCGGTGTTCGATCACGTCTACACGCTGTCCCCCACCATGGTGCTGAACAGCCGCTACAGCTACAACCGCTTCATCCGCGGGTCGGATCAACCGGCTTCGGCCGTCGGCTTCGATCTCGCTTCGCTGGGCCTTTCCCAGCAGTACATCAGCCAGGTTCCGGCCGATCAGGTGCGCTTCCCGCGCATCAACCTGACCGGTTACATCAGCAATGGTTCCACCAACGAGAACCGGCCCACCGTGAATCACACCGTGGCATCGACGCTCACCAAATCGGCGGGCGCGCATGCGATCCGCACTGGTTTCGAATACCGCATTTACCAGCAGGCCGACCGCTTCGCGAGCAACCAGCAGACCGGCCAGTTCACCTTCGGATCCACCTGGACCAAAGGGCCGCTGGACAACTCGGCCGCTTCATCCGGCAGCATCGGCCAGTCCGTGGCCGAGCTTCTCCTCGGCCTACCCGATTCGGGCAGCATCACCCGCCAGTCCGACTATATCGAGCAATCCGGTTCCTGGGGTTTCTTCGTGCAGGACGATTGGAAAGTTTCGCCGAAGCTCACCCTCAACCTCGGCGTGCGCTATGAGTTCGAAACCCCGTTGCACGAGCGTTTCAATCGCAGCACCCTGGGCTTCGATACCACTTACACCCAGCCGATTTCGGCGGCGGCGCAGGCCGCGTATGCGAAAATCTACCCGACCATCTCGGGCGGATTCCCGCAGCTTCCGGTCAGCGCGCTCGTCCTAAACGGAGGCATGACCTTCGAAGGACAGAACGGCAACGACGGCAGCCTCTACAACACTCCGAAGAACAACTTCATGCCGCGCGCCGGACTTGCCTATCAGCTCGACAGCAAGACCGTATTTCGCGCCGGCGCGGGAATGTTCGCCGGCTTCCTCGGCCAGCGCCGTGGAGACGTCGTGCAGAACGGCTTCACCCAGAACACCAACATGGTGCTCACTACCGACAACGGCCTCCACTTCATCAGCAGCCTGGCCAATCCGTTCCCGAACGGCGTCGCCGACGCGGTGGGCTCGGCGGCCGGTTTGCAGACTTACCTCGGACAGGGCTTCACGTATTTCAACCAGAACCCCAAGCTCCCCATCACCATCCGTTGGGAAGCCGGCCTGCAGCACCAGTTCAAGCAGTTCCTCCTGGAGATGAACTACGTGGGCAGCAAGAGCAATCACCTGGAAGTTACCCGCAACATCAACGCGCTGCCGCGGCAGTACCTGAGTACGCTGCCGACGCGCGACGATACCTACAACAACCTGTTGACGGCCAGCATTCCCAATCCGTTGTACAACCTGGTTCCGGGCAACAGCCAGGGCATCTACACCGGCACTACGACCTCGCGGCAGACCTTGCTTTCTCCCTACCCCGCGTTTGGTTCAAATGCCATCAACACCACCGAGTATACAGGCTATTCCTGGTATCACAGCGCCCAGTTCACGGCTAGCAAGCGATTCTCCAAGGGCTACACGATCATCGGGAGCTACACGTTCTCGAAATGGCAGCAGGCCGTGAATCTGCTCAATGCCTCAGACCCGGCGCCGCTTCGCGAAATCTCCGATTCCGACGCCCCGCACCGCATCAACATCTCGAGCGTGTGGTCTTTGCCCTTCGGCAAAGGACGGGCTCTTCTGCATGATTCCGGCGGCTTCGTAAACCGTCTCGTCGGCGGCTGGGAACTCTCCGGCATCTGGAGCCTGCAGAGTGGATTCGCCCTGCCCTGGGGCAACATGATCTACTACGGTGACCCGGCCAACATCGAGTTGCCGCTCGACCAGCGAACGCCCGAACACTGGTTCAACATTGCCAACTTCGAGACGGCTTCCGCCAAGCAGTTGCTCGGCAACCAGGTGCGCACGTGGCCGTTCCGCTTCTCCACCCTGCGCGGACCCCGCCAGAACAACGTGGACTTCGCGTTGATCAAGGACACCCGCATCAGCGAAGGGAAGAACCTGCAGTTCCGGCTCGAAGCCCTCAACGCCGGCAACCACCCCTATTTCCCGAACCCCAACATGACGGTGACGACGGGCCAGACCATCAAAGACACCGGTTTCGGCCAGATCAGCGCCTCTACCCAGAGCAACTATGCGCGCCGCCTGCAGATGGCACTGCGCCTGGTGTTCTAAACTTCCATCCAACCTACTGGGGCGGACGCAGTTTGTCCGCCCCTTTTTCTTTGGACCGTGACCCGGTCCCGCAGGAATCCGACATTCAGGTAGGCACTCCGAACTTCGGCAGCACCCACCGCATGACGGCAAAATAGCCTGCCACCACAAGAAGCAAAATCAGCCAATCGGGCATTCACCCCCCTAGATGCACTTTCCCCGCCCCGGGTGACAATCGGTCACTCTACATTAGTCGTTCCGGGCCAGCGTGCAATAGTTCTTTGGAGGGGTAACCTCCTTCCGCGCCGTTTCGCCCATGAGAAGAGCAGTACAAATGCCTAAAGGGGAAAGAATGAAGTTTTCGACCGCCGTGGCGGCCCTCGTGGCCCTCGCGGCCGCCGTTTCCGTACCGGCCCAGACGCCGGCGGCTGCCAGCCGCGCCCAACTCTCCGGCACCGTTACTGCCGTCAAAGCAGACGCAAATCAATTGTCTTTGAAAGGCGATAAGGGCGAGGACGTCTCCGTTACCACCACCGATCGTACCCTGATTCTGCGCATTCCTCCCGGCGAAACCGACCCCAAAAAGGGCTCGAAGGTCGCTCTGTCGTCCCTCAACCCCGGTGATCGCGCGGTAATTATCGGCGCTACTCCGGCCGATCCCAAGGTCTGGACCGCCACCGCCGTTCTCGTCATGAGCAAGAGCGACGTCGCCGGCCTGCAGCAGAAAGATCAGGACGACTGGAAGAAGCGCGGCACCACAGGCACCGTGACTGCCATCGACGCGGCCGCCAAGACCGTCACCATCAAGAGCGGGGCACGCACTTTCACCGTGCAGCCGTCCGACAAGACCACCTTCCACCGCTACGCACCCGATTCGGCCCGTTTCAGCGACGCCAAGCCCAGCAGCTTCGCCGAAATCAAGACCGGCGACCAGTTGCGGGTTCTGGGCAATAAGGGCGGGGACGGCACTTCGATCGAGGCCGAAAAAATCGCGTTTGGAACTTTCCGCCAAATCGCGGCCACCGTCACGGCGATCAATTCCCAGACCGGCGAGTTGACCGTCAAGGACCTCGCCACCAAGAAACCGCTGACCATCAAAGTAGACGCCGATTCCACCATGCGCAAACTGCCGGAGCAGGCAGCGCGCATGCTGGCGCGCCGCTACGCTCCGGGCGCACAGCAGCCGCAAGGCGCGGGAGCCGGCGCCCCACCCCCGGGTGCGGGACGCGGCGGCGGAATGCCCGGCGGAGGCGGCGGCGGGCGCGGCGGCGATGTCAGCCAGATGCTGGACAATCTTCCAGCCCTGCCGATTTCGGAACTCAAACCCGGTGACGCGATCATGGTTTCCACCACACAGGGCACGGAAGCCGGGCGGGTCACTGCAATCATGTTGCTTGCTGGGGTCGAACCCCTATTGACGGCCTCCCCCACTGCCACCCGCGACATTATGAGCGGCTGGAATCTCGGTGGGGGCGGCGGAGACACCGGGCAGTAATGAACTAGCACCCGTACCAGCAGAATTGTCCAACACCAGAGAGGAAGTAAACCATTGAGGAGAAGTATGCCCACGTTGCGTCGCACTTTTGGCTTGTTGCTGGCCGTCGCGCTATCCGTCTCGATCGCGATGGCCCAACCCGGAACGGGAATCCTGCGCGGTACCATGACCGACGATTCGGGCGCTGTCATCCCGGCCGCCAAAATCACGCTCTCCGGTAAAGGCGTCGCCAAAGCGGCCCAGACCCAGGCCGACGGGAGCTATGTTTTTGCCGGGCTGGCCCCCGGACAATACACCGTCAAGGCGGTCCTGCCCGGCTTCGCGACCGTCAACCAGCCGGTCAATATCACTGCGGGCGGCAATCTCGTGCTGGCCCTACAGATGGTGGTGGCCGCCGACAAACAGGAGATCACGGTGGCCGATTCCAACGCCACCACGCTCAGCGTGGAACCCGACAATAACGCCACCGCGCTGGTGCTGCGCGGCGAAGATCTGGCGGCCCTGCCCGACGATCCCGACGATCTCTCCGACGCCCTGCAGGCGCTCGCCGGACCCGGCGCCGGACCCAACGGCGGCTCCATTTATATCGACGGTTTCAGCGGCGGCCAGCTTCCTCCGAAGGAATCCATCCGCGAAATCCGCATCAACCAGAATCCCTTCTCCGCCGAATACGACCGGCTCGGCTTTGGCCGCATCGAAATTCTCACCAAGCCCGGCAGCGACAAGGTCCGCGGCAGCCTGGGATTCAATGACAGCGAGGGCGCGCTGAACTCGCGAAATCCCATCTCCACGAACAAGCCCGATTTTTCGAGCCGTATGTTCACCGCCAACGTCGGCGGCCCGCTCGGCAAGCGCGCCAGCTACTTCCTGGATTTCAACCGCCGGCAGATCACCGATAACGCGCTGGTAAACGCTGTCTTCGTGGACCCCAATACGCTGCTCCAAAGCAACATTCAGCAAGCCGTGGTGACGCCGAACACGCGTACCTCCTTCGGGCCGCGTTTCGACTACCAGATTTCCAAGAACAACACGCTGGTGGCGCGCTTCGAGGACGGCTGGAGTTCGCGCGAGAACCAGGGCATCGGCGGCTACCGCCTGCCCCCGCCCTACGCGCAGACCTCCTACAACACCACCGGCAACAATCAGAACCTGATGCTGACCGAAACCTGGATCGCCAATCCGAAAATCGTCAACGAAACGCGCTTCCAGTACACGCGCACCTACAGCGGCCAGATCGGCAACCTTCTGCCCCAGGTCAGCGTGTCCGGCGCGTTCACCAGCGGCGGCGCCAACGAAGGCACCAATTACGATATACGGCAGCACTTTGAATTGCAGAACAACACTTCGATCCTGCATGGCGCCCACACCTTCCGTTACGGCGTCCGCGCGCGCCGTGAAAGCGACCGCAGCGAGTCTCCCAGCGGCTTCGGCGGCGCATTCGCCTTCGATGGCGGGTCTGCCCCAGTGCTGGACGCGAATAACAACATCGTGACCGACGCGAGCGGCAACCCGGTGCTCACTACCCTCTCCGCGGTGGCCCAGTATACGCGCACGCTCATGCTGCAAAAGGCCGGCTTCACCCCCACCCAGGTGCGCCAGCTGGGCGGCGGCGCAACGCAGTTCAGCATCGACTCCGGCAACCCGTATTCGAGCATCTCGCAGTACGATGTCGGCGTGTTTGCGCAGGACGATTGGCGCATGCGCCCGAACCTCACCTTCAGCTACGGCCTGCGCTACGAATGGCAGAACAACATCACCGACCACGGCGATTTCGCACCCCGCATGGGCTTCGCCTGGGCGCCCGGGAACGCCAAGAACGGCCGTCAGAAGACGGTGGTGCGCGGCGGCTTCGGCATGTTCTACGACCGTGTCGGGGATACCCTGATCGAGCGCGCCCTACTGCTCAACGGCGTCAACCAGTTGTCTTATACTCTGACGAATCCTGACACATTTCCCAATGCTCCGCCGCTGGGCAGCCTCACCCTGGCGCAAAATAGCATCTACCGTCTGGATCCCAAGTTGCGCTCCGATTACCTGATCCAGTCCGCCATCGGCGTGGAGCGCCAGTTGCCGCGGAACACCACTGTCGCGGTGACCTACACCCACACCCAGGCGCTGCACCTGCAGCAGACTGTGCCCATCAATACGCCGCTCCCGGGCACCTATATTTCCGGACAGCCTAACAGCGGAGTGCGCCCCTATGGCCTCGCCGCCGGCAATCTCTTCGAATACGAATCGGGCGGCAATATGCGGCAGAACATCCTGATGGGTAACTTCAACACGCGCTTCAGCCGCAATGTGTCGCTGTTCGGCAACTATCAGTTCAATCACTCCCAAGACCTTCCCGGCACGCCCACCAATCCGTACAACTTCGCCGAAGATTGGGGACGCTCTTCGCTCGAGCGCCGCCACCGCTTCCAACTGGTGGGTTCGGTGGTCGCGCCGCTCAACATCCGCTTGAGCCCGTTCGTGACCCTGCAATCGGGCTCCCCCTACGACGTTGTGCTGGGCCGCGACATCTACGGCAACACGCTGAAGAACGCCCGGCCGACCTTTGCCACCGCGGCCTGCACCAATGCCGACGTGACGCCGCTCGGCGATTTCTGCATCAACCCCTTCCCTGGAGTTACCAGCAACCTGGTGCCGCGCGATTACCTGACCGGCGCCGGACTGATCTCCTTCAACGTGCGCGTGGCCCGGACCTTCGGCTTCGGCGCCAAGCGGGGCGCAGGCAACGCGCTGGCTCCCGGAGATCCGGGCGCTCAGGGCGGCGGTGGCGGTCGTGGCGGTATGGGTGGCGGCGGAGCACGCGGCGGCGGCATGGGCGGCGGAGCTCCCCGCGGCGGCGGTGGTGGCGGCATGCGCATGGGCGGAGGCGGCGGACGCGGCGGCGGTGGCGGCGGGGCCGATACCACCGAGCATCGCTACAACGCCACATTCTCGGTGATGTTCAACAACCTGCTCAACCACTACAATCCCGGCGGATTTGTCGGCAACTTAAACTCCCCGCAATTCGGCACTGCCACCGGAATCAACTCCGGCTTCGGCGGCGGCGGCCCCGGCGGCGGTGGAGGCGGCGGCAGCACGGCCAACAACCGGCGCATCGAATTCCAAACCCGGTTCACGTTCTGAAGCACCTGATCCGGACCCAGGGGGTTAACCTCCGGGCCCGGACTGCGCTTTCGACAGGTGGCCTGGCACCAATCGCAGTATGGAAACTTGAAGCCCAGGGACAAAATTGGCCTTCGCAGACACCTGCACCGAGACGGTAGTTCCCGGGCACAAACTGTGGTGTTGGGCCAATTCACGTCTCCAGCGGTCAATCGACTGAACTTATTCGCTGGCAACCCGGTTTCGATCAGGCCGAGAACTACTAGTTTTCTCACGCGATGTTCAAGCCACGACCAGGGCCAGGGCGTGGGCTTCCCCCGGCCACAGTGGCTGCCGGGCGGCGGCGGTCACTCCGACCTCCGCGATATTGGCGGGGCGCCTTAAGCGCGCTGTAGCCATTTCACCATCGTGACTGAAGTTCCGGCACCAGCATTAGAGAGGATCGTGAATTCATCCATCAGTATTCGGGAGCCGGGTATGCCCGCGCCAGGCGCCGTTCCGGCTAGCGCATGATCGACATCTCCGATGCCGCTGCCGGTGTCATCCACGGATATCCTAAGACCGATGCGCCCGCCGTCTGTAATCTCGAAGACGCTGAGGTGTCCGGAGGCACCGGAATGCTGCACTACATTTCTTGTGATCTCCGAGACCGCAGTCGCGATCTGCGTCAGGCCGTGTGCGGCAAAGCCCAGACGCGCAGCCTCTTCGCGCACTACCAGCCGTGCGAGGAGCACGTCCTGCAGTCTTGCGACCGGCAGCTTGGCCAGTTCCCTCTCATCGTGAATAGTGGTTGTCGTCATGGTTCACTCCGACGGGATCATCACTGTGACCCGCGTCCCGGCGACAGGATCGCTTTCAATCAGGACTTCCCCGGAATGCAGCCGGGCTAGTGCCTGAACCAGGACCAAACCAATTCCCAAGCCGTTCGGGCGCTCAGTGCCATTCCAGAATTGCTTGAAAGCTCCGATATCGCGTATTTGTTGCGGCAGCATGCCCTGACCGCGGTCGGCAACTACGATCTTCCAACACCCGGGCTCCTGCTTTGCCTCGAGAACAATCGGAGTTGACGCAGCCGAAAACTTGCAAGCGTTATCGACCAGCTCTCTTACCAGCACCACCAAGGCTTCCGCCGGCAACGGCACGCTGGCTTCGGGAGCGGAAACGTCGAGGTCGAGAGACCGGGTCCACTGTTCTGCGACGGCCCGTGCGGTTTCCAGAAAAATTACGTGGGAACAGCCGACGGAGAATTCACTGGCGATTGAGAATCGCCGCGCATAAAGGCTTGGCAGTTCACCGTACAGCTTGAGCCGCTGGGACAACGTGCGGAGCCGCGCAAGCTCTCCTCTCAGCGCCTTCCGCATTTCGCCAGAGTGGTCGTCGCCGGCGTATCTGGCCGCAAACCCGTCAACTATGGTCTCTATGTGCGCCAGACAGCCTTCCATCTCTCGCGGCAGTGCGGCAGCGGCCAACATGCCTGTATCGGCGGCCCGCCGGTCTGCCTCATCAATCTGTAGACGCCGGCGCGCGAGCCTTTGCCGCGCGGAAGCGATCAGAGCCTCCGGGTCGAATGGCTTGGTGACATAGTCATCCGCGCCCAGGCCCATTCCGATTCGGACGTCCTGTCCGCCCGCTTTTGCAGTCAGGAAAATGAAGGGCGTCAAGGACGTGGCGCGGTGTTTGCGGAGGGCTTCGAGGACACCGAACCCGTCCGTGCCCGGCATCATGATGTCGCACACCACCAGATCAGGGGCCATACTGGCCGCGGCCGCGATCCCCGCCAGCCCGGAGGCAGCTTCGTCGACTTCAAACTCTTCAAAACGAAACAACTGGGCCAGTTGCCTTCGCTGAACTTCATCGTCTTCGATAATCAGTACTCGAGTCATCGTTTGTCACCTCGGCTGCGGGGACGGGACCTCTTCATGTGCGTTCCCTACCCGGAGCCAGTCGGGAAACACACTCTGATGCATGTCCCCACCCCGGGGCCGCTCTCTATTTGGATGGTTCCGCCATGCACGTCCACACACGCCTTTACAATGGCGAGACCCAGACCTGTTCCAGGCACATCGCCAACATTGGTTGCGCGGTAGAACGACGTGAATATGTGGGGCATATCTTCTTCCGGTATCCCGATGCCGCGATCCCGCACGGAAAATCGGATTCGGCGCAACGCATCCCCACGTAATTCCAGGTCTACCAGGGAGTCCGGCGCAGAATACTTCAACGCATTCGAAAGCAAGTTCTGCAGAGCGATCTCTACCACCCGCTGGTCCATCGTGACTTTAGCCGGGAGACTCATCGCGTTCACTTTAATACGGTCTATTTGGCCTGAAAGTCTGAAATCACGCCGGAGAAACTCCTTGCACCAGGAAGCCGGATCGAACGTTTCGTATTTGAGGTCCCATCGCTGCAATTCGAGACGGCTGGTGAGGAGCACCTTGTCTATGACTCGGGTCATGCGGGCGACCGCGCCCTGAATCTCCGCGATCCTTTCCTTCCGGCCGCTCAGTTCCATGCGCTCGCCGTAACGATCCAACATGCCGGCAGCGACATTGATGATGTTGAGCGGCGTTCGCATTTCGTGCGACATGACATCCACAAATCGGATACGGTCGCTTCGCAACACATTGCGATCGCGATCGAGTTCTACCTGCGCTTCGCGGCGCTGCCGGCGCTGCTCCGCCTCGTGTAACTCGCGCCCGACCGCGGGACCTAGCCGGGCAAGCTTTCCCTTAAAGAAGTAATCCTGGGCGCCCGCTCTCATGGCAGCGACCGCCTGCTCCTCGTCAATGACGCCAGACACGATGAAAAACGGGATTTCCGGATCGACGGCCCTTACCAGTTTGAGAGCGCGCAATCCATCGAAACCCGGTAAATCGAAGTCGCTGAAGACTATCTGCCACTCATTCAGCGCCAGGGCCCCCTCGATTTCGGCGATGGTCTCAACCCGGAGTGCGCTGGGTTCGAAACCAGCCTGCCGCAACTTCAGCAAGAGAAGGTCATGATCGTCTTCGCAGTCCTCAACCACCAGAGTACGCAAGGGGGTCAGCACATCGTCACACTTCGCCTGCCTTTTTAGGTGGCTCGTTCGTGAGGATCCAGAATAGGCCCAATTGCCGTACAGCCTCTTGAAATTCAACCAGACTGACCGGTTTCCGAACGTACGCGTTGGCGCCGGCCTCATATGCTCTCGCAAGGTCGGTATCTTCAGTTGAAGTCGTGAGCATCACGACTGGCAGTAGTCTCGTGCGTTCATCCGCCCGAAGCCGCTGGAGCACTTCTATTCCATCGAGGCGCGGCATCTTGATGTCCAATAAAATGAGTGCCGGCGTACTCTGGGAAACTCGACCTGCGTACCGGCCCTCGCAGAAGAGGTAATCAAGCGCTTCCAGGCCATCCTCGGCCAACACGACTTCATTCAGGAGTCCCGAGCGTTTGAGCGACATGATCGTCAACTCGGCGTCATCAGGAGTGTCCTCGACCAGCAGAATCGGTTTGGTAGTCATATTGTCTCGCCTCATTGTGGCAGGTCCGCATCCCCCACCGAGTCCGACTTGTCTGGGATGGTGAAAAAGAACGCCGCTCCTTCACCTGTCTTGGCATCGGCCCAAATCCGGCCGCCATGTTTGTGGATTACCCTGGCCACACACGCGAGCCCTACCCCGGAACCGGGGAATTCCCGCGCGGAGTGCAGCCGCTGAAACGGAGCAAACAGCTTTGAGGCATAGGACATGTCGAATCCCGCGCCATTGTCGCGCACGTAAAACACCTTCTGGCCATCGCGTTCTTCCTGCCCAAAGGAAATGAGAGCCTGTTGACGGCGCCCCGTGTATTTCCAGGCATTACCGAGAAGGTTCGTAAGGGCTACTCGCATCAGACCGGGATCCGCGTGGGTACCCAAAGAGTCGGAAATGGCAAAAAACACATCGCGATGGGGATCGGTTTGCCGGAGCTCATGAACGACCTGGCGCGCGAGCAGCGCAAGGTCTACCGGTTCCCGCTTAAGCTGAGATCGCGTAATACGCGACAGACGGAGGAGATCCTCGGTCAGTCGATCCATTCTCGCCGCCGCGTCGGAGATCTTCTGCAGCCAACTTGTCTCCTCCGGCGAGAGCTTCGCAGACGCGCTCTGCGCCAGCGCCTCACTGAAGCCGTGGATGCTCCGCAGGGGACTACGCAAGTCGTGCGAGACGGCATAGGAGAAAGATTCGAGTTCTTTATTCGCCGCCTCGAGGGCCCGGTTACGCGCCTGCAGATTACGGTAAAGGAGATCGATTTGGCGTTGTGCCTGTTTCAGGTCGCCAATGGTAATTCTGTCGGCAATCGCGGTCTCCCGCAGTCCGCTGTTCTCTGTGCGGGAAGCGGAATTCTCAGCCTTTAGTTGGTCGATTTCCTGTCGTTGCTCGGCGCCACCCTCTTTCGGGTCGGCGTTCCCGGCTGCGAGTCCGCTCGCGGGCGGCTTGCCTGGTGTCTCTGGTACCCTCATTCTTTACCTTTTCTCGATCTGCCCGGCGTTCAGAACAGCTCCACATTGTCCGCCAGTTCTTCATCGTCAGCCGCGGCGTTGGGAGTGAGATCCCCTTCCTCAAACTCTGCTACCAGCATGTCATCATTCCTATCAAGCGGGCCGCCGGGCTCCGCGGCGGAATTGCTGTCCACTGCAGTCGATATACCGATGACGGCTTCGTGGAGCACACGCTCATGCGCCATCGTGTAGTTCCGGTTTAATTCCTGCACTTTGAAGTGGGACGCACCGTTAGCGCCGCTTCTTGAATCCGAGTATTGAAGGGCAATCTGTTCGAACAGCGCAGTGGCGCGGGCGCTGGTGGTTGACACTGCATCCGGAAAGCGAATGGATTCGGCTGTACCTCGCAAGGTATCCGAAAGCTCTCGCTCCAGTAAGACAATGGCACCCAGCGCGCTCCGCAGACTCATTTCAAGCGTGCGCAGCTTTTTTTCCGATTCGGCCGATTCGTTCGACAGGAGACGCTGTTCCATGATCGCCAGTTCGTGGTAGTCGCTGAGCCGCTGCTCCAGATCCACGACCGAATCGACCACGTCCGTTACCCGGGCCGATATCTCATCCAATTGCTGCATGGCTTCATCCGCCACATTTCGTGTGTTGCCGGCAACTACTTCCAGCGCTGCGCCGGTGCTGACGTGGGCGGCGAAGATCTGCGCGTTGAGAGCCACCAGACGCAGTTTCAAGGCAAGCCCAAGAATTTGCGACGTACAATCACTGAACGTAGACTTGAGCTTTTGCACCAGGTCAACCACGCTGCCTATACTGACAGCCGCATTCTCGATCACCAGAAGCACCGCATGGATGCTCTGAATCGCCTGCCCGATAATCCCGCCATCCAAGGTTGCGCCGCCGGAGCGTAGGGCATGGTTCGCGAGGGCCTTGGCCTCAGAATCTATCTCTGCCAATCCAACAGCCACTTGGCGCCCCGCCTCTTCCAACTGTTCAAATACCGCCCGCAATTGCATGAGCTGAACCCGGCCCGCGTCTGCCAGAAAGTGGCGGCAATCGGTTTCGTCCGCGCCGGTGAAGCCATCTGCGGACCCGGTGGCGAGGTGTCCAACCATCTCATCGATCGCCTGGCCGATATGCTGGAATTTCTGCCGGGCCATGTCCTGACATTGCAGTGCCACGATCGCTTTGCTGACGCCGCCGGAAATTTTCAGCCCCGCCTGCGCCATGGATTGGGCCGCGGCTTCAGAAGACTGCAACGCTTGATTGAGCGTGGAGAGGTTCATTCTGGTTTCGGCGAGCATCCTCTCCGTTTCAGCCTTCTGTTCGGTCGCAAGGTTCGTCAGTCTGGTTACGGCGGTTCCGGTCGCTTCTCCCGTGCGCTCCAATTCCTCAAATCTCTGGCCAACCGCGTCCTGAACATCCCGGACGATGCTGCCGATACTGTCCGCCAACGCGAAGAACGTCGCGCGCGTGCTCTCGTCAAAGGCGCAGGACTGAATTCGAAATTGGCTGTTCGTCATTTCCAGTGGCGAGAGGGTCCGCACCAAGGCATTCCGCTCACGCGCGATCCGCATGACCTCAACGTGCATCTTCTGGAAGACAACCGACACGCTGTTGTATTGCTCGCGGCTGGCGTGAACCAGGTCTTCAGCCTTCTTGAGCAACTGAAATGCAAACTGAATCGCTGCATCTTCAGTCCGCCCGGTGGCGGCGGCCGTGATCTCGTCGGACCGGTTCCTGACCTCGCGGGCCAAGGACGTAATCTTCCGCAGAAGAGTTCCCAATTCCAGGAATTCTTCCTCCATGGTCGCCGTAAAGCTGAAAAGTGCGGTCTTTTCGGCTGCTAAACCATCGCTGAGTTCGCGCACCCGGTCTGGCGGCAGGGCGGAACCCGGCCGCGGGTGGTTCTGCCATGCCGCTTGCAGGCACTTAACAACAAGCTTTTGTAGAGAGACGATCACCGGGTCCCCACTCCCTCCAGCCTGTGACATTCGAGAGGGTTGAGGACCAGGACCACGCGCCCATCGCCCATAATCGCGGCTCCGTGATATTCCTTGTTGTGCTCCAAACCGCCTGCCAGTGGCTTAACCAGGACTTCCACTTCGCTGACGAATCGGTCTGCAATCAGGCCATATCGGACTTTTCCGGACTCGATGATGGCGATTGGCACTTCCTCCGCGGATCTTACCGGCAGCCCGAACATTTCCGCCAGCGAGAACACGGAATAGATCTCGCCCCGAACCTGCGTGATCGAGAACCCACGGTAATCGTGGACCTCCGCGGCCGGGACCTTGACCATGTCGCGTATCGAACTGAGTGGCAGGATGTACTCTTGCCCTCCCGACTCCAGCAGAATGCCTTTGGAGACGATCAGGCTGGTTGGCAGCTTGATGGAGATGACTGTCCCAGCACCGGGGCTGCTGCGTATATCCACCGTGCCCTGCAGGCTTCGAATGTTGCTGGCCACTACGTCCATGCCAACGCCCCGGCCCGAAACGTCGGTCACCTTTTCCGCCGTGCTCAATCCCGGCAGGAAGGCCAGGCGGCACGCCTCGGCAGGCGACATCGCGAGGGCGGCTTCGCGGGTGACGAGACCCCTTTCGATGGCCTTACGTTTCAGCGCCTCCGGGTCCAGACCGCGGCCATCGTCTTCGACCTCAATGATCACATTGCCCGCGTCGTTGCTCGCACGCAGAGTTAACCGGCCGGAGGGCTGTTTGCCATGCGCGGTGCGTTCTTCCGGGCGCTCCAGGCCGTGGTCGACAGCGTTCCTGACCAGGTGGACCAGCGGATCGCCAATCTGGTCCACAATGGTCTTGTCCAACTCGACGGTTTCGCCTTCCACCACCAGCTGTATTTCTTTTCCCAGGCTGCGCGCCAGGTCGCGAACCAGGCGGGGAAAACGCTGAAAGACGGTCTTCACCGGAAGCATGCGGATAGCCATCACGCTGGCCTGTAATTCCTCAGCGATGTGAGAAATTCCGGCTCCGGCTTCTTTGAGCGAACGCGTAATCACCACGCGATCCTCGCCTGCGGAGAGTCTCTCCACCAACGTGGGAATGGCGCCTCTCGCCACCAGCAGTTCACCTACCACGCGCATCAGCCTGTCCAGTTTTTCCTGATCGATCCGAATGGTGGTGGGAGATGCGGACACGGACTTGGCAATCGTGGGGTTAACCGCGGCCTTCTCGCCGGCCGGCGGGTTCGCCGGGAGTCCCTCGATTTTCGACCGCGTCGCGTGTAAAGAATCTCGCAGTTGTGTTCTGTCTTCCGGAGTAATCAGGTTGCCGGCCCGCATGGCGGCCGCGAGGATGCGCATCTGCTCGGCAACCGGCTCGTCGAGGTCGGATCGGCTCTGATAGGCCGCCGCCGAGGCAAGAGTCTTCAGCCCGCGCTGGTAGGTCTTGAAAATCGACGGGCCGGGAGTCTCTTTTTCCAACTGTAGAAGGCAGTTTTCGAAGAGATCGAGGCACTGCGTCGCGGTGTTTCGGAACGCTGAGGAACCGGCGGATGGCGAGCCGGCCGGGCCACCCTCCCGCAGCCCGAGTTGCTCCAGGAGGTGCGCCGGCAAGACGAAGCCGTGCGACTGTCCGGACAGACTCTCGAGCAGGCCCTGCATCGCATCTCGCGATTCCAGAACCAGCGACGCAGTGGCGGGCGGAACAGCACTGCCGCCGTTTTGACGGTGACCGTCTAGTGCCGACTCGAGGGCATGAGCGATACGAGCCAACACCCGCAGGGGATGGCTAGTGTCAAGAGTCGCGCCCACCTGTCCAATCAGAAGGCCGGCATTGCCCTTAATGCTGTGCACGGCTCGAAATAGCGAGTCCAGGCTTTCGCGAGAGGAGCTGTCTCCTTCGAGGTCGAGCGCCTGGCTCTCAATCGTCTCCAAATGCTCCTGGCACTCGGCGGTGAACAACTTCAGGAACTCGGCTGGTACAGTCCCCAGCAGCGCGACAGCCGAAGATTGATCGTGGATCAAACGTACCGATACATCGCACTCGTCTTCGACGAAGCTGAACACATCGCGAATCGCGGCCTCTCCGCGGCCCGTGACCAGCATGACTTCCCACCACAGATAGCAGGATTCCGGTTCCAGGTCGTAGAAAAGTGGTATTCCGTCGCAGTGACCGGTGACGTGGGCCTGGCCCAGCCCACGCAGTTCATCGAGCAGCGTAATCGGATCGGTGCCGGAGTAGAACAAATCCCGGTGAGGGCGAATCAGCACTTCGAACGCCGTACGTTCCGCCTCTTTAGGCTTGTCCGCTGCTATGACGGCGAGGCTGGCAGGCTTCGCACGCTGCCCGGGCAGAAGTGCGACGAGGGCCTCGGTGACGGACTGCTCGCCGGGACACTCGGCGTCAGCGTCTGCCGCGCAGAGAATGGTACGCAAGACGTCGCAGGCTTTTAAGCCGCAATCCACCAGCTCCCCGGTGATGGCCAACTTGCCGGACCGGGCCAGTTCGAATGCCTCTTCTACTCTGTGGGCTACCGCGGCCAGGTGGACGAATCCGGCCGTTGCTCCAGACCCTTTAATCGTATGGATCGCCCGGAACACCCGATGCACGAACTCGCTATCTCCCGGGTCGACTTCAAGCGCCAGGAGTGCGGCGTCCAGTTCGGTCAAAAGCTCCAGCGCCTCTGACCGAAAGGCGGTGCGCATCCGTTCGATTACGTCGACGCTCATCGGGGATCCTTCACCGCATAACCTTCTTGACTGTTGCGAGAAGATCGGCAGGCTGAAATGGTTTCACGATCCACCCAGTTGCGCCGGCGGCCTTGCCCTGCATTTTTTTCTCCAGATTGGATTCGGTCGTCAACAGGACGATAGGAACGAATCGGTACTCCGGCATGCTTCTCAGCTTACGGGTCAACTCGATACCGTCCATCCCAGGCATGTTCAGATCAGTTACGAACAGGTGATATTCGCGCCCACCCAGCTTGGCGACTGCGTCCCGGCCGTCGGAGGCCTCGACCACTTCGTAACCGGCGTTCTCCAGTGTAAGAGCTACCATCTGGCGCAGGCTCGGGGAATCGTCGATGGTCATGATTCTCTTCACAGGCCGTCCTTCGACTCCGCCAGGAGTTCGCCCCGCAACGCGCAACGGTCCACCGCATTCACGAATGCCTCGGATGGATTCTCCAGAGCGAAAGCCGGGGTGGTCCTGCGAAGTGAAACCAGCATCTGCAGAATGCTGGTATCGATGTCATCCAGTTCCTGCGTCCGGACGACGACTGTGGCGCCACTGGTCAGGGAGGACGCCAGGCACTTGCTGAGTTCAGCGGCGTGACGTATGGTCACGCCACCGCTAAGTTGCAGGATCAAGCCGTGTGTTGTGTTTTGAATCTCGTATGGCATTTTAATGCGGCCCTCCCGATGTCATGCAGACGCCAGAACCAGCCGGATGTTCTCGACCATTACCGCCGGTTCCGAAGGCTTTACGATATAGAGATTGGCACCCGCCTCGAACCCTTTCATCTTGTCGGTCTTGTCACCTTCGGTGGATATGATGATGATCGGCAGGTCCTCGTACTGCGGCTCGGCCCGAACGCGGCGGATAAATTCATATCCGTCCATATGTCCCATGTTGATGTCGGTAAGGATCAGGTCGCAGGGATTCGCATAGAGTTTTTCGAGTCCGTCGTTGCCGTCAACCGCGGTCAGCACATCGAAACTCGCCTGGGCGAGGATATGGGAGTGGTAAGTCCGGACGAACTCAGAATCATCCACTATAAGAATTCTCTTTTTCATGCTTCCTTACTCCTTGACATACACGAGATGGGCATCCATTCTCTTGAGCTTGAACGCGGTAGAAATGCGGCCGACCGATTCGGAATGGCCTAGAAAGAGATAACCTCCGTGATTGAGTGAGTTATAGAAATGGTCTACCGCACTCTTACGGGAAAGATCGTCGAAATAGATGAGAACATTACGACAGAAAATGAAATCGAAATTCCGCATCGCCCGCATCGCCATACGGTCATACAGATTCAGATGCTGAAAACGCACCATTGACGCGATGTTGGGCCGGACAGTGTAGCGTTCGCCCTCCTGAATGAAGTGTTTCTCCAGATATGCCGGGGGCACTTCGCGCACCGAACGCCACCAGTAGCGTGCAGCCGCGGCTTGTGCCAGAACGTTCTGGTCGATGTCGGTGGCCACGATTTCGCAGTCCCAGTATTGCGATTGGGGAAAGCATTCCTGAAGAATGATGGCGAGCGTATAGGGCTCTTCGCCGGACGAACAACCCGCGGACCAGATGCGGACTTTCTGTTCGCCACGGGCCTGCTTCGCCGAGAGCACCTCTGGAAGGCAGCAGTTCGCGAACCCTTCCAACTGCTCGAACTCCCGGAACATGTAGGTCTCGTTGGTGGTGATCAGATTCGCGAGCGCCTGCATTTCCTTGCCTTCGGGATCGGCGTAACAGAGGAGAAAGACGTATTCCTGGGGATCTTGAAAGCCAAGAACAGCCATCCGCTTTTCGACGCGCTTTTGCAGAAAGTAGGACTTCTTCTCTTCGAATTGCAGCCCCAGGCGGATATAGATCTGCTGGCTCAGCTTGTTGAAGTGATCGGTCGAGAGTTCCATCATTCCGTGCTCTTACCGCCCCAGGCCTGTAAGACCTCATCGTCGGTCTCGCTGCCCATGCGCCGGCGCAGCGAGGCATCCGCCAATTCGCTGCCGGCTTCCCGCATGGACTGCCCGGCGCCAATGCGGATCGATTTTTCCGGATTGTCGAGGCAACGTTCCACAAAATCGAAAACGGCTGGTTGATTGAGGAGTCCGCCCAGCAACCGAACGGCCTGGTATGCCAAGAGCGGCGAGGTCTTCCTGGAAACGACATCGCGGAGCGGTTGAGACAGGCTGCCCGGCAGTATGAGCTTGCTGTAGCGGTTACGTAGCGCGGTGAGCGAATTGAGGACTGATGCTTCCAGCCCGTCCTGGCCGACCATTTGCGCGATTTCAACCACATCCTCCTGGCGGCCCTTGGCCCCAAGGAGCTTAAGATAGGCAGGCCTCAGGTACCCGGCCAGTTCACCCACCGGGCCCAGGCGCGCGCGGACCGCATCAACTGTGGTCTCATCACCGATTTGTGCGAGCGCCTCGAGAGACGCGCAGGTCAGCATCGGGTGAGTGCCTGCAGAAATCAATTCCGCCACCGTTTCCCGGAACTTCGTCTGTCCTGCGTTGCCGAGACTTTCGACGGCCGTAATGACCACATTAAGGTCTGGATCCTTTAGTGCGCGAGCATAGATTTCGGATGTGCCCGAATCGCCCAGCCTTCCCAAAACATCGATGACAAACTTCCGCCGGTCGCGGTCTTCGGCCCGAAAGGCATCTTCCAGGAAAGGGATCACTCTCGCGCCACGGGCCCGAAGGATCTCTACGGCCTGATTCCGCAGGAAGGAGTCGTCGCTGTCCAATAACTGCAAGGCCCCCTCGATTACGCTATCGTGTTCAATCTGACGCAGGGCGCCAAAAATCGCTTCGCGCACGGCGCGGGACGATTCCTCGGGCAGCCTGGCGAGAAGCGGATCAACGCCGGCAGCCTGGTTGGCGTACCCAATGTCTTCGGCGGCGTACATACGGTCCGCCTCATCGGCGCTTGTCAATTTATCGATACATTCGCGGAGTTCGATCATTTTTTCACACCTACCCTACCCACTGCCTGTACGATCTGGCCGGCCACTTCATAATGCGGAACGACGACATCCGCACCTCCGCGCTCGATAGCTTCGCGGGGCATTCCGAATACGACGGCGGTCTCTTCGCTTTCCGCGATGGTCGTCCCACCGGCCTGACGGATTGCGACCATCTGGTCGGCTCCATCGTCTCCGATCCCCGTCATCAGGACACCGACCGTTCTTTGACCATAGGCCTCCAGCACGGCTTTCATCATTACGGTGACCGAGGGAACGAAGAGTGTCGGAGGCTGCGACGGCGTGCGCAGCACGATTTCACCGCTCGATTTGCGGTACGGACAAAGGTGCAATCCGCCGGGGGCCACGTAACAGGTTGCAGGTTCGACCATCATGCCCGCCCGACTTTCCACCACTTTCAGTGAACAGTTGTCGTTCAACCTTCGGGCAAAGGCGCCCAGGAATGTCGCGGGCATGTGTTGAACCAGAAAGACGCTAGCCTGCAAATCCGGGGGAAGAAGTGGTAACACCTCGCCCAAAGTGGCCGGTCCGCCAGTGGAAATCCCGATCGCCACAGCCACGGGCCCGGTAGGTATCCACCGCTGCACCGGCGTTTCCAACCGTTCCCGTGAGGCCAGTCGCCGCGCACGGTTCTTGTGCAACCGCTGGAGCACACCCGAACTCGCGGCGGCGCGCACCTTCGAAACCAGTTCCGCCGCAATTAAACCGAGGTTGGCAGAGACCGTTCCGTCGGGCTTACCGACGAAATCGAACGCCCCCAGTTCCAGGCATTCAAACGTTGTCATGGCGCCGCGCTGGGTGAGAGAGGAAACCATGACTACCGGACATATCTTTTCTTCTAAAATCATCTGCAGTGCCGTGATGCCATCAAGCTTCGGCATGTTGATGTCCATGGTCACGACATCGGGTCGAAGTTCCCGCGCCTTGGCAACGGCGTCCTCGCCGTCGCGGGCGGTTCCAGCAAGCTCCATTCCGGGCTCGGCACAGATAATTCGTTTTAGAGTTTGGCGCATGAGGGCCGAGTCATCGGCCACCAGCACTCGAATTGAGCTCATTGGGTTTTATCAGTGGGCCGGGTTGCCCTGGCGGCAACTCCGGCCCGTGAGTCTACTTCGCCGGAACGTCGGCCAGTTCCACTTGTTCCGTTCTCGAGAGGATCTTCTCCACATCGAGGAGAACCACCATGCGTTTCCCGGAGTCCACCTTCCCAATTCCGGAGATGAACCGTTGGTCGATTCCGGAATGGATCGCATCCGGTGGAGGCGCGATGTCCTTTTTGGGCAGGCTAAGAACTTCGCGCACGGAATCTACGATCAGGCCTGTTTTCACGCCGCCCAACTCCACGATCATGATCCTGGTTCTGTCGTCGGCCACCTTGGCTTCCAGATCAAACCGCTTCCGGGTATCCAGAACCGGTATCACCTCGCCCCGCAGGTTCGTTACGCCCTCGATGAAGCGGGCCGCTTTGGGAACCTTTGTGACTTTTGAGAGCCGGTCAATTTCCTGGATCTGAGAAATGGGTACGCCGTACTCCTCGCCGCTGAGCATGAACGTGACCAGTTGGACCTCGGTCAACTCCTGGGCCAAGTCGCCCGCCTTTTCGGCAGCCGCTTTGGTCTCGGTCGACATCCGGGTAGAGGATCCCGTTTCCATTTCGCGCAGTTTCTGATCCCGCATCAGGTTCGCCACGTCCAATAGCATGATCAGGCGGTTGCCGTCATCCAACTTGGCTACGGCCTCCAACTCCACTCCACCCTCGGAAGTGACCATAGGAGGCGGGTCCAGGAGCTTACGCGACACATTTAGAACTTCGTTGACATGGTCCACGACCAAGCCGAGAACGAAGCCTCCCGCATCCACTACGATGATGCGTTGGTCTTCCTGGATATTGGCCGTAACTTCACTTTCGAACTCGTGCAGGCCGGCAGTGATTGCCGACACCGTCGCCAGGATTTCCTCGGATGGAGCATGGCCCTGAACCTGCCGACTTGCCTTCTCGTTTAACACGCGCAGCATCGAAAGGGTCTCCATAAGCACCTGGCTCGAACTGTTGGTTGCGGTGATCCATGCGCGCAGGCGCTCCGGCGCGGACAAATCGATGTGGCCGGAGGCCGTTTGTTTGATCCAGCGCTCATAATGGTCGCGGATCTCGCGGCTGCCTGCTGCAAATTCGTCGGCTAGCGACTGCTGGTGCAATAGACGGCGAAGGTCGACGACGGGCAAAATCTGACCGCGTATGGTCAGAACACCCAACACGTATTCCGGGACATCCGGTACCTGCTTGGGAGCTTGTACCCGGAGAATCTCGCGTACGTGTTTCATTTCGAACGCGAATTCCTCCCTGGCGATCCGAAATGTCACCATCTGGGCAATGGCGTCGGCCACTGCTCCGACCGCACCGCCGGCTTCGACTGTTTGCGGACCGGGAGCTACCGCGGCCGTCGCACCAGTTCTGCGATGGGTCGAATCGATTTGGCACACCTGGGTCGCGTTTAGGGCCATGATGATGCGCTGGCCATTGTCCAGCTTAACGACGCCCTCCAAATAGTGCGCCGTGGTTCCGCGGATGGCAGGCGGCGGCGGGTCGACGTCGCTGCGAAGCACGCGGGTTACCTGTTTGACGCGGTCCACGCGGAGCCCGGTCTTGACACCGTCAATATCGACGACAAGGACCCGGGTTCGATCTGTCTCTTCGGTCCGTTCCATGCCGAAGCGCGTACACATGTCGATGATCGGAAGCACCACGCCCCGAAGGTTTGCGATACCCTCCACGTAGGAAGGCGTCCGCGGTACCTTTGCCATCTTGGGCAGGCGAATGATCTCCTGCACGGACATGATGTCGAAGCCGAACTCTTCATCCTTCAACAGGAAGGTGACGAGCTGGCTTTCTTCTTTCGAAGCGGTAAGCTCTTGCGCTGTTGGATTCTGCATAAAGGTCTTTCTCCATCGAATTTGGAATCGAGAGCTACCCGTTCTGCAATTCGTCCGCCTGCGACGCGATGTCCTCGATCGCCTGCGCGATCTCCTGAGCCGCCTTGAGGGCCTGCTCCGCGGCTCCGGCGCCTTCGGTGCTGGCGCGCCCGGTCTCTTCCGCGGCGCTGGCAATCTGCTGGCTGGCCTTGCCCGCCTGCTCTAGAGCCGCTAACGACTCGACCGAGCCCTTCGAGACGTCCTTGATTCCAGCCACGATAACGTCGCAATCCTTGGCGATCAGATCGAGGTTGGAAGTGGATACCTTCGCCTTCTCGACTTCCTGGCGCGCCTTGTTGCCCGCCACTTGGATATCGTTAGCAACCTTTGAGATCTGCGTCTGGACGTTCCTTACCAGATCCTTAATCTTGTCGGCGTTCTCGCTGCTCTCGTTTGCCAGTGATCGAATGTCACCCGCGACGACCGAGAAGCCCCTGCCGTACTCACCGGCGCGGGCGGCTTCCACGTTGCCGTTGACTGCGAGCATCTTGGTCTGAACCGTGACCATCACGATTGCATCCACGATCTTGTCGATCCGGCGCGTGCGTTCTTCCAGTTCGAGGACACTCTTGGCAGATTCAATGGATGCATCGGCGGCCTTGCCGATGTTTACGATCAACTGGTCTACGTTCTCTTTGTTGCTGGCCAGCAACTGTGCGATCGCGCCGGCTTTCTGCGCGCTCGAATCCGCGTTTTCTCCCATGATCTTCGCCGCCTGCAACAGTTGGGCCGAGACCACGTTCGACGCTTCAGCTGCTTTGGCCTGGGCGCTTGCCGCCTTGTTGATCTGCTCGATCGCCGTGGAAATCTGCGAGGACGAGGTCTTCACTTCTTCCGCGTTGGTGGATAGTTCTTCCGCGGTGGCGGCCAGTTCTTCCGCCGACTTCTGTGCGTTGGTGGAGGTCTTCAAAGACTCCGCCATCTCTGCCAGCGAACGCGCCGCATCGTTCATTTCGGCATACGCTTTGGACTGTTCCTGGACAGACTTCTGCGCTTCCTGGCAGGCAGACGTCGCTTCCTCGGCAGCCGCCGCGATCTCTTCCGCGCCCTTCAGGAATTTGTTGGCGCCCGTGAGGGCTTCCTGTCCATTTTTCCGAATCTCGACGCACGCGACCCGGATGGACTCGAAGTCCGTTGTGACCTTCGCCAGATCTTTGGTTACTACTTTCGCCTTTTCGATTTCGTCCAGGTTCTTTTTGCCGGCCGCCTCGGTGTCCGTGGCAACCACCTTGACCTGGGTCTGGATCTCGTTGACCACTTCCTGAATACCGCGAGCGCTCTTCTCGCTCATTTCCGCCAGGTTGCGAACTTCGTCGGCGACCACTGCGAAACCTTTGCCGTGCTCGCCAGCTCGTGCGGCCTCAATGGCTGCATTCAACGCGAGAAGATTGGTCTGGTCTGCAATTCGGGCCACCGCGTGAACGATCTTGCCGATTTCCTCAGACTGCCGCTCGAGTTCGCCTACCATCTTGGCGGACTCCAGGTTGGCTTGCGCCGATTCGCTAACGCCTTTGATCAGTTCCTGAATGTCGCCTTGTGTAGTCTTCGCCAGGGTCTGGAGTTCGTTTACTTTCTGCAGGGACGCCTCGGCCCGACCGTTGGCCGTGTCGGAAGCTTTCTCGATCTGATTGATGGCCGCACGCGATTCCTCGGCGGCGGCGGAAGCCTGCTCGGCCCCGGCAGCGATGGAGTGCATGGTCTTTTCGAGTTCTACGACCGCGCTGTTTGCTTCGGCAATCGCGCTGGCCACCTGCTCAGTCGCAGCCGAAAGCTTTTCCGCGACAGCCTGGGCACGTGCAAGCGTACGCGCGCGCGCCTTCTCCTCCGCCATCTTCTTGGCGGCGACGCGGTTCTGGGAAACATCGTCCCCCGTTTGGGCGGCGGATGCATTTGAAGGTGGCGCTTGCGTGGTCCGCTGAGGTGCCAGCCGATTGGTGGCCAGACGGCCATTCGGCGCTGCGGAGCCGTTTACTTTGTGTTCGGTTCCTGTTTGCATGCTTATAGATCTCCTGAAGATTCGGTTTCGGAAATTTGGTAAAGCTGAACAACCTCGGAGGACACCGAGGGCAAGAGTGTGCGCTTATATCTGATTAGTATGGTTCCGGAGCCCGTTGTCGCAAATCAATTGAAGGCGACATCACCCATCCCTTCAGTCAGGCTACGCCGCTGAGGTCTTGGTCAACGATGTCGCAATATTCATGACACGACTTCTATATCGGTTGATTCAGCGGAAGACATTAGGTTGCGTAGGAATTATTTGCTTTGATTTTCAAGAAAATAGCGTACCCTCCAGGGGCACAAGACCCGCCGCTGCCTGGTGTCAATGCACCGCTGACAGCCCCGGTTAACCCAGCGCAAAGTTTTACACCGGCCAGACTCAGGAAACATCAACTTCCTGGAGGATCTCCGCAGTGTCCCTCTCAGGAAAGAATGATTGGAGCAGACCGCAGGCGCTAGCGATCCCGAAAGAGGGATATTTCAAGCTGGAACAGGGAAAGTATGGGCCGGTGTTTCCGAGAACACCCGCATGTCACGGCTTTACGATCATTGCCAGGATCAAGCCGGGCAGGGAGCAGATCATCCGCGAATACGGAAAGACGCTCGAGAAGGCCCTGGAGGCAGATCCTTACGTCCTTGCGCCGCTCAAACTTCACTACCTGCGATGGGTGCTCTTCGACATCGGCAAAGATACGTATTTTATGTACCAGGGTATCTTCGACACCGACTTCGACAAATATACCGACGACGCGGTGGCGCTGTTCAGCAAGAGCGGCATCTCGACCACATTCGAGAATCTGGAAGGCTTTCCGGAGGACTGGAAGACCAATGTGCCGGCGTTCACCAAGTTCGTTCGCGAGCATCAGTGTCCCAGTTTCCTGGAATACGGGGAGTATCCGTACGTCTCGGCCGATGAGATCAAGAAGGCCCTGAGGCTCAAGAAAGCCTTTTCGGAAGCGCTCGACCAGATGCAGTGAGCCTGGGGAAGCAAGGGACGCCACGATGACGGATGAGTATGAATTCGTCGCCATCGGCTCCGGCCCCGCCGGAGAGAGCGCGACGGAACTGGCTGCCTTTTTTGGCCACCGTTCTGCCGTGATTGAAAAGGCGCGGCCAGGCGGAACCGTAACCACAACTGGTGGAGTGCCCACCAAGACCCTTCGAGAGGCGGCCCTCTACTTCTCCGGGCTTTGCGAGGGAGGCATCTACGGTTTGCGGACCGCGGCGCCGGCGGAGGTTGCCATCGACGTCATACGCAAGCGGACCAGGGAAGTGTGCGGCCTGCTGCAAGAGGGTACGGCGGAGAATATCGCCAGGAATCATGTCGACTACATTGAAGGGGCGGCATCGCTGCAGCGAGACGGCACCGTCATGGTCGCCGGCAGCGATGGACGGGAACGCAAGCTGCGGGCGAAAACGCTTCTGATCGCAACAGGGTCGCGGCCCCGCCGTCCGAAGAATATTTTATTCGACATCCCAGGTGTCTGCGATACGGATACGATCCTGTATCGCGGACGTCCTCCCCGGGACATCCTGATTGTGGGCGGCGGGCCAGTCGGGGTGGAGTTCGCGACAATCTGTCATGCGATCGGGGCAAAGGTGGCGATAGCCGACCTCGGCAGCCGGTTGATCCCGGTAATGGATGGCGAACTCTCCGATTGGATGGGAGACCTGTTCCGCAAATGGGGCGTCACTGTCTATTTCGGATCCACGGCAGAGAGCGTTGAAGCAAGGGGCGATGGGCTGGAGGTGAAGCTATCCACGGGCGGAGTGCTTCACCCGGACACGGTCCTGTTCGCGGCGGGGCGGATGTCCAATACGGAAGGCCTCGGTCTGGAAGCCGTGGGGATCAGCCGCGACTCCCGCGGGCGAATCACCGTCGACCGGAACTTTCGGACTACCGTGGACGGAATCTATGCTGCCGGCGACGTGGTGAGACCCACCCTCGCGTCCATCGCCATGGAGCAGGGGCGGGCGGCGGTCTGTCATGCGTTCGGTATTCCTTTCGAGGGAACCGTAGACCCGGCTCCGGTCTCAGCGGTGTATGGGATGCCGGAAGCGTCGGGAGCGGGTCTGACCGAAGAGCAATGCAGGGAGCAGGGCGTTGATTACGAAGTCGGCCGGGCGGATCTCGGACGCACGCCGCGAGGCGCGATCGCCGGCCGCGGCGGGCTGCTGAAGCTGATTTTTCAGAGAGAGACCCGAAGGCTGGTTGGAGTCCACTGCATCGGGGACATCGCCTCGGAAATTGTCGGGATCGGCCAGATGGCAATCCGATGCGGTGGCACGCTAAACACGATTGCGAACATGTCAATGAATACGCCCACCTACGCATACGCTTACAAGTACGCGGCGTTCGATGGGTTGCGTCGAGTCGCGGCAGCCGGAAAGGAGTCGCACGATGAGCCAGCCAAACAGCTCAGCCCGAACTTATAACCATCTGCACACGCCCCGAAGCTACACTCGAGGGAAACGGCGTTTCAGTGTTTATTGGACCTGGAGCTATCCGTGGGAAGCCAACCGCGATACGACGGAACTGGACAATCGCTTCTCGACGATGACTGAGGTTCGCCGCGTAGGGTGGCCTGTCTACGAAACGGCCGAGTACTCGGAAAAGATGTTTCTGCAGGGCATTGCCGGAACACTGGAGCTGTTCCATCTTTCCATCGTGAGGTTCCAGGAGGTGGTCGGGGCGGTCACCGGGTCGGAGGTCATAGACTTCCAGCGCATCGACCAGGCCGGCCGGAAATTACCACTGGACGAGCGGATCCTGGGCGACACCGACACGCTCATGGTGTTCGGGCTGGATCATATCGTCACCGAACAGGAGGCCTCGCCGGAAGAGATCGAGGCGGTCCGGAATTTTCTGCGCCGTGAAGGAACTTGTCTCGTCATTGGACCCCACCACGATGTCGGCAGTTCCGCCGATCTGAAGCAGCGCGCCATGGAGTACGCGCATCATGGCGATCCCCTGGTTCCGCGGCAACAGCGTTTCGGCAAGTACACGCGATCGCTCATGCAGGGGCTCGGGGTGCCGGTGGAAAACCGGTGGGGCCTCCGCCCGGCCACGGTTCCAGGAACGAACCGGCTCGTTCCGCTCAACACGGTCAGGGACCTGGATACCCGCGGATGGCTTACCGGCGTTCCTACCTTCAACTTCCATATGCATTTGCCACATTATGCCGTCACCACGGATGATGCGAAAGCGATCCACGTGTTGGCCCGACAGCCGGTGGATGTCGGGAGACCCCATCCGTTCGTGGAAGCGGGAAACAAAGATTTCAACACATTCCTCTGGATGCCGCCGGCTGGAGAGAGAGCCGGGGACATCCTACTGGCCGACTCGACGATCTTCACCACCCTGTTCGGGGGCGACGAAAGCCTGGAGAGCTTCTGGAAAAATATCGCCACCAGGTGATCGGCAGAGCCATCCGGCGCGGCGGTGTGTTGCCGGTTCTCGCGTCTGCTTGGGCGGGCCCGCCATCAGCCCGGCGGTATCTGCGAGCGGTATGCGATCAACGCCATCGGCTTGGCGGTGCCAGGCATCTTACTGAGGCGGATAAGAGTTGGGTTCAAGTACTGCAGGGAATTCGCGAACCGGGCGACGTTTCAGGGAAATTCGCTGCAGGTGGTCGCGTCGATCGGCTTTTAGGAACCCTAACATTCGTGGCGGGAAAGGTGGCAATGGAACTGATGCTCGAACTGAATGACATTCAAAGCGGGGTGCTGCGACCCCGGCCCTCGCCCTATGCGGCGACGTACGTGCTGTTTCGCATCGACGAACGCAAGGCCGGGCGCGAGTTGATGCGCCGCATACTCCCCGTAGTGGCATCGGCAGCAAACCCGGAAAGTCCGGCGGGCGATGCCTGGGTGAGCGTCGCACTCAGCTTTCAGGGCTTCAAAGCTCTGGGTGTGCCGGAAGCATCCCTCGACAGTTTTTCTCCGGAGTTTCAGCAGGGCATGGCAGCTCGCGCGGGAATGCTGGGCGACACAGGTGAAAGCAGCCCCGAGTATTGGGAGAAGCCGCTCGGGTCGGTTGACGTCCACGTCGTACTCACTGCGCTCGCTCCGGATACGGAGCGGCTGGAAGCGGCGCTCGCACGGGCGCGCCAGGCATACCAGAAGATCTCCGGCATTACCGCGATCTGGAGGCAGAATTGTCATGCCCTGCCGACTGAAAAAGAAGCTTTTGGATTCAAGGACGGGATCAGTCATCCCACGGTTGAAGGATCGGGTATTCCGGGCTCCAATCCCCACGAACAGCCGCTGAGACCCGGCGAGTTCGTCCTCGGCTATCCCGACGAGATGGGGGGTGTGGCGGCGATACCGAAGCCGGATGTCCTGGGGCGTAACGGAAGTTACGTGGTCTTTCGCAAACTGCATCAACGGGTCGCCGCGTTTCGCCAATATCTGAAGGCCAACTGCTCCGGACCGGAAGACGAAGAACTCGTGGCAGCGAAAATGATGGGACGCTGGCGCAGCGGCGCACCTCTCACCTTATGTCCACTGCACGACCATCCGGAACTGGGCGCAGACCCGCACCGAAACAACGCCTTTCTCTTTCAGAAAGACGACGCGATCGGCTATCACACACCGCGCGGCTCACACATTCGCCGGATGAACCCGCGAGACGCGGACGTGGCGGGCGTGGTTCGCATCCACCGGATGATCCGTCGTGGGACCTCGTATGGACCGCCGCTTCCGGATGGAGTTCTCGAGGACGATGGCGTGGAAAGGGGACTGATCTTCGCTTTTGTTGGGGCCAATCTCGGGCGGCAGTTCGAGTTCGTCCAATCGGAGTGGATGAACGATGGCAGCTTCTTCGGAGCGGGCACCACGAGAGATCCCGTCTCGGGAGCGAACAGCGACGCGGACGCCTACAGTTTTCCGAGCCGTCCTCTTGCCAGGCGCCTCACGGGATTGTCCCGGTTTGTTATCACCAGGGGAGGCGAATATTGCTTTCTGCCCGGCCTCCGGGCGTTGGGATGGCTCGGGGAGTTTGAGTCCTAGGTCCGCCGGCGCCGGGTCCCCGAGCAGTGTCGCATTCTGAACCACAATACCGGGGTAAACTAACCACTGTGGGCTAGCGTACGATAGCCCTTTTGGGTGAGTAACCGCTGCCTCTATCAGGTCGCCCCTTGAATGTAGCAATACAAATGCCTCAAAGGAATCAATCAAGGTTCTTTACTGCCCTAGCAGCGCTCGTGGCTCTCGCGGGTGCTATATCCGCTGAGGCGCAGTCCACGCCGGCGGGCAATCGCGCCCAAATCTCGGGCACCATCACGTCTGTCGACGCTGGCGCGAAGCAGTTGTCTTTAAAGGGCGATAAAGGCGAGGACGTCAACGTTACCACCACCGACCGCACCCTGATTCTGCGCATCCCCCCGGGCGAGACCGATCCCAAAAAGGGTAGCAAGGTCGAGCTTTCCACGCTGAGCGCCGGGGATCGCGCCGTCGTCATCGGCCCCGCTCCGTCCGATCCCAAAACATGGGTCGCCACCGCCGTTCTCATCATGAGCAAGAGCGATGTCGCCGGCCTGCAGCAGAAAGATCAGGAAGATTGGAAAAAGCGCGGCACCACCGGCACGGTGACCACCATCGATTCCGCCGCCCACACCGTTACCATCAAGAGCGGATCGCGCAGCTTCATGGTGCAGCCCTCCGACAAGACTTCTTATCATCGTTACTCCGTCGATTCGGCCCGCTTCGCCGACGCCAAACCCAGCAGCTTCGCGGAAATCAAAACCGGCGACCAGTTGCGGGTCCTGGGCAATAAGAGCGCGGCCAAGGGCGACGAGCCTCCCGTGATACAGGCGGAAAAGGTCGCTTTCGGAACCTTCCGTCAGATCGCGGCGACCGTTACCACGATCAATCCCCAGACAGGCGAGCTCACCGTCAAAGACCTCGCTTCCAAGAAACCGCTGACCATCAAAGTTGACGCCGATTCCACCATGCGCAAACTGCCCGAACAGGCGGCGCGGATGTTGGCACGCCGCTACGCTCCCGGCGCATCACAAACGCCTGCTGCGGCCCCCCCGTCCGCGGGCCGCGGCGGGATGCCCGGCGGAGCGGGTGGCGGAGGCCGCGGCGGCGATGTCAGCCAGATGCTGGATAACCTCCCCGCCATGCCGCTTTCGGAACTGAAACCCGGTGACGCCGTGATGGTTTCCACAACCCAGGGAACCGAAGGCGGACGCGTCACTGCCATCATGTTGCTTGCAGGGGTCGAACCCCTCCTGACAGCCTCCCCCACCGCCACCCGCGACATCATGAGCGGCTGGAACCTGGGCGGTGGCGGAGATACCGGGCAGTAATGTAACTCGCACCACTGTACTTGTCCAACACCTAAGTAGAAGGGAAAATTTGAGGAGAGCTATGCCCAAGTTGCATCACTTATGTACGCTCACGCTGGCGGCCGCCCTGGTGGTTGCGAGCGCGGTCGCCCAACCAGGTACCGGAACCCTCCGCGGTACCATGACGGACGATTCGGGCGGGGTCATTCCCGCGGCCAACGTCACGCTAACCGGAAAGGGCGTCAACCGTACCGCGCAGACCCAGGTAGACGGAAGCTACGTGTTTCAGGGCCTGGTTCCCGGACAGTACAACGTCGTCGTCAGCTTCCCCGGCTTCGCGCCGGTCAATAAACCAGTGAACGTGGCCGCCGGCGGTAATGTCGTGGTGCCCATCCAGATGATTGTGGCCGCGTCGAAGCAGGAGATCACCGTGGCCGACCAGTCCTCCACCGCGCTCAGCGTGGAACCCGACAACAACGCCACCGCACTAGTGCTGCGCGGCGAGGACCTCGCCGCCCTCCCCGACGATCCCGACGATCTGTCCGACGCGCTGCAGGCGCTTGCCGGACCCGGCGCCGGACCCAACGGCGGCTCCATTTATATCGATGGCTTCAGTGGGGGCCAGCTTCCGCCCAAGGAATCCATCCGCGAAATCCGCATCAATCAGAATCCCTTCTCCGCCGAATATGACAAGCTCGGTTTCGGCCGCATCGAAATTCTCACCAAGCCGGGAACCGACAAGATTCGCGGCAGCCTGGGATTCAATGACAGCGAGGGCGGTCTCAACTCCCGCAACCCGGTCTCCACCAACAAACCGGATTTTTCCAGCCGCATGTTCACCGGTAACATCGGCGGCCCGCTCGGTAAGCGCGCCAGCTTCTTCTTCGACTTCAACCGCCGCCAGATCACCGATAACGCGCTGGTCAACGCCGTTTTCGTGGACCCTAATTCCCTCCTGCGATCGAACATTCAGGAGGCCGTCGTCACTCCCAACACACGCACCACCCTGGCGCCGCGTCTCGATTACCAGCTATCCACCAACAACACCCTGGTGGCGCGGTTCGAGTACAACTGGAACTCGCGCGAGAACCAGGGCGTCGGCGGCTACCGCCTGCCCCCGCCCTACGCGGACACCGCCTACAACACCACCGGCAACAATCAGAATCTGATGCTCACCGAAACCTGGGTGGTCAATCCCAAGATCGTCAACGAGACGCGATTCCAATACACGCGCACCTACGCGAGCCAGATCGGCAACCTGCTGCCGCAGATTAACGTGTCCGGCGCATTCACGAGCGGGGGCGCCAACGAAGGCACTAATACCGATACCCATCCGCACTTCGAATTGCAGAACAACACCTCCATCTCCCACAACACCCACACGTTCCGCTACGGCGTACGGGCGCGCCGTGAAAGCGACCAGAGCCTGTCGCCCAGCGGCTTTGGCGGCGTGTTCTCCTTCTTAGGCGGATCTGCCCCCATGTTGGATGCCAACGACAATATCGTCACCGACGCCAGTGGCAACCCCGTCCTGACCACGCTCTCCGCGGTGGATCAATATACGCGTACTCTCATGCTCCAGAAGGCCGGGTTCACGCCCACCCAGATCCGGCAACTGGGCGGCGGCGCATCGCAGTTCAGCATCGATACCGGCAATCCCTACTCGAGCATCGTGCAGTACGATGTCGGCGCGTTTGCGCAGGACGATTGGCGCTTGCGTCCCAACCTCACCGTCAGCTACGGCCTGCGCTATGAATGGCAGACCAACATTAATGAGCACCACGATTTCGCGCCGCGCCTCGGCTTTGCCTGGGCGCCCGGAACCTCCAAGAACGGCCGCCAGAAGACGGTGGTCCGGGGCGGCTTCGGCATCTTCTACGACCGGGTACAGGACTCTGTGATCGAGCACGCGCTGCTGCTCAACGGCATCAACCAGCTTTCTTATACGGTCACCAATCCCGACACGTTCCCCAATGCTCCGTCGCTCGCCAACCTGAGTCCCTCGCAGAACAGCGTCTATCGCCTCGATCCGAACCTGCGCTCGGACTACCTCATGCAGTCGGCCATCGGCGTGGAGCGGCAGCTGCCGCGCAACACGACCATGGCGGTGACCTACACTCACAGCCAGGCTCTGCACCTGGAGCAGGTCGTGCCCATCAACACCCCGCTTCCCGGCACCTACATTCCCGGACAGCCGACTAGCGGTGTGCGCCCCTATGGCCTGGCCGCGGGCAATCTCTTCGAGTACGAATCCGGCGGCATGCTGCGGCAGAACATTCTGATGGCGAACTTCAACACGCGCTTCAGCAAGAATGTCTCCCTCTTCGGCAACTACCAGTTCAACCACTCCAACGATCTTCCCGGCACGCCTACCAATCCGTACGACTTCGCGCAGGATTGGGGACGCTCCGCCCTGGAACGCCGCCATCGCTTCCAACTGGTTGGTTCCATCCTCGCACCGCTCAATATCCGCGTGAGCCCGTTCGTGACGATTCAATCCGGCGCTCCGTACGACGTTGAGCTCGGCCGCGACCTTTACGGCAACACGTTGACCAACTCCCGGCCGACCTTCGCCACGGCGGGTTGCGCCACGGTGGAACAAACTACGGTTGGCAGCTTCTGCACCAGCCCCATCCCGGGGCTCGCCACGAACCTGGTGCCGCGCGACTACCTGACCGGCGCCGGTCTGGTTTCGTTGAACATGCGGATCGCTCGCACCTTCGGGTTTGGTCCGCCCCGCGGCGCGGGTAACGCGATGACGCAGGGCGGTGGTGGTCCCGGCGGCGGTGGTCCCGGTGGCGGTGGTGGCGGTGGTGGACGCGGCGGTCCTGGCGGCGGTGGACCGGGCGGCGGCGGCGGCATGCGCATGGGCGGCGGAGGCGGCGGCCCGCGCGGCGGCATGGGCGGCATGGGCGGCGATCTCACCGAGCATCGCTTCAACCTGACGCTCTCGGTGATGTTCAACAACGTGATCAACCACTACAACCCCGGCGGATTCGTCGGCAACCTCGCCTCGCCGCAGTTCGGCCAGCCCACCGGCATCAACTCGGGCTTCGGCGGCGGCGGCGGCCCTGGCGGCGGAGGCCCCGGCGGCAGCGTCGCCAACAACCGGCGAATCGAATTCCAAACGCGGTTCACGTTCTGACGCACGCGGATCTGAAACCAGTGGGACCGGTGCGCGAGAGCGAACGGTCCACTGCCTGACCAAAGAGCCGCCAGCAAGCGTGACAACGAGTGTGGTTAACCGAATAGAGACTTTAGCCAACCCTTCCGGAGTTGCGGGTGATTTGCGATGGAACGTCTCCAGACAGGAAGAAAGAGACCCTAGACTGTCCACAGCCCAGGGGCCATGGGGAATCTTTGTTGTTTCCAGTGTAGACGCCCTACTGACACCGCGCTCTCCGTCTTTGGATGACGCCGCGCACGCCAAATAGAACGTCGAAGCCCAAGCGATAGGTTGGAGATAGAAGGTCTGTCATGGAACTTGTGTAACAAAGTCGGTGCTGGCGTGATCACGACATCGGGTCTAAGCCCAGAGATTAGCAGCGAGTCGGGTGCGGGCCGGACGACGGTCAATTGCCCGGACGCTGAGCCGACGCCCGATGCGGCTCCACAAAGACTATGGACGTTGGATTGGCGACTCACTCTGGCGTGTATGTGATCGAAGACCGTTAATACGTTGATACCTGTGATCTGAGCCGCAAGGGCGAGCCATTCTCTGCGCGTAATTGGCGAGCGTGCTGGTGGCTGTCTCAATGGAATGAGTGTCTGGCAGTTATCACACAGGCCGAACTCGCCACGGGGGCCGAGTAGAACCCTCCCGTGCTTGCACTGGGGACAGGGATGACGGCGATTCATACCGACCACGTTAGCGCAGATACACTGCGGCTCGTCGTTCAGGACCAAGATCAATGAGCACAACGTGATCAACCGCTACAACCCCGGCGGATTCGTGGGCAACCCGCTTCCCGCAGTTCGGCCAACCCGCCGCCATCAACTCGGGCTTCGGCGGAGGCGGAGGTCCCGGCGGCAGCACCGCCAACAACCGGCGAATCGAGTTCCAAACCCGCTTCACCTTCCGATGGGCGTGGACTTGAAGCCAGCGGATCGTGCGCGAGAGCGAATGGTCCGCTGCCTGGTCAAAAAGCCACCAACCAGGGCAAGAACCAATGCGGTTCACCGAATGGCGGCTTTAGCGACCGTTCCGAGATCGCCGTCTGTGGACCGAGCGGGGGAGGGAGATTTGCGGCATGCAGACGAACGTCTCCACGTACCGAGGAAAGGGACTCTACACTGCACCGGGGACAGGGCTGACGACGATTCATGCTGACTACGTTAGCGCAAAATGCGCCGCGATTCGTCGTTCGGATAGAGTTTGGGTGGCTTGGGATGTGCTTTCCGCAGTTGCCACAAACGGAGGGGTCCGGAACATCCGCGAGACAAGACGAAAATGGCCGACGCAGCGGCGCGTCTATCCGCACGGCGATCCACCGACACCATCAACGCGAGGGTGATCGTGGTTCAGAACCAGCCCCCGGCGACGGCGGACCGGGCGGCGGAGGCGGCGGTATGGGCGGCATGGGCGGCGATCTCACCGAGCATCGCTTCAACCTGACGCTCTCGGTGATGTTCAACAACGTGATCAACCACTACAACCCCGGCGGATTCGTCGGCAACCTCGCCTCGCCGCAGTTCGGCCAGCCCACCGGCATCAACTCGGGCTTCGGCGGCGGCGGCGGTCCGGGCGGCGGAGGCCCCGGCGGCAGCGTCGCGAACAACCGGCGAATCGAATTCCAAACGCGGTTCACGTTCTGACGCCCCGTGGCGCACGCACTTTCGCCGACGCGGGGCGTCGAGATGAGTCTCGACGCGGCACGCAAGAGTGCGTGCGCCACAGTCTAAAGACACGGGGCCAGACCACAAAAGGCGATGGTCTTTCCTACGGACTAAATTCTTGGTACAATAAGACTTACCTCATTTTCAGGAGTAAGCTTGGCAGACCAGGAACAACCACCCCAGGGGCCACCTGCGCCACCCCCGGACGGGCAATCGAATTTGCCCGGAATGGGCGGTAGCGACGGCGGCAATAAAAATCTGATTCCCGTCAATATCGAAGACGAGATGCAGCGGTCGTACCTTGATTACGCGATGAGCGTAATCATCGGCCGCGCCCTTCCCGATATCCGCGACGGACTCAAACCGGTACACCGGCGCATCCTGTTCGGGATGTCCGAAATGGGCCTCACGCCCAACCGGCCCACCACCAAATCCGCCAAAATCACCGGCCAGGTGATGGGCAAGTACCACCCGCATGGGGACTCCGCAATTTACGATTCGTTGGTCCGCATGGCCCAGCCTTTCGCCATGCGCTACCCGCTGGTGGACGGACAGGGAAATTTCGGCTCGATCGACGGCGATCCGCCCGCCGCCATGCGGTACACCGAGGCGCGCCTTTCGAGAGTTGCCACGGCGCTGCTGGAAGACATCGACAAGGAAACCGTCGATTTCAAGCCCAACTACGACGATAGCGAGCAGGAGCCCGAAGTTCTGCCCACGCGCGTGCCGAATCTGCTGGTCAACGGGAGCAGCGGCATCGCCGTCGGCATGGCGACGAATTTCCCGCCGCACAACCTCACCGAGGTCATCAACGCGACGATCCATATGATCCAGCACCCCACCGCGGGGCTTGCGAAGATCATGGAGTTTGTGCAGGGTCCCGATTTCCCGACCGGAGGCTTCATTCTCGGGCGGCAGGGCATCCTGCAGGCCTACATGACGGGTCGCGGCCAGTTGAAACTGCGTGCGCGCGCTTCCATCGAGAAACTGCCCAAAGACCGCGAACAGATCATCGTCACCGAGATTCCCTACCAGGTGAACAAGTCGCGCCTGATCGAGGCGGCGTCGGCGCTGGTCAACGAAAAGAAGATTGAAGGCATCGGCGATATACGCGATGAGAGCGACCGCGATGGCATGCGCATCGTGTTCGAGCTCAAGCGCGGCGAACAGGCTGAGGTGGTGCTCAACAACCTCTACAAGCATACCCAGCTTCAGATCGGCTTCGGCATCATCATGCTGTCCATCGTCAACGGACAGCCGCGCGAGCTCGGCCTGATCGATTGCATCAAATTCTTCATCGATCACCGGATTGAAGTGGTCCGCCGGCGCACCGAATTCGAACTGCGTAAGGCCCGCGAACGCGAGCATATCTTGCTCGGCTTCCAGAAGGCGCTGGATCACCTCGATGAAGTCATTCGCATCATCCGCGCCGCGAAAGTGCCGAGAGAAGCCCGCGAGGGCCTGATCGCTGCTTTCGAGTTTAGCGAGAAGCAGGCGCAGGCCATCATCGAACTGCAGTTGCAGCGCCTCACCGGGATGGAGCAGCAAAAGATACTGGACGAGCTGGCCGACATACAGCGCCGCATCGCCGAGTACCTGGAGATCCTGGCCTCCGATACCGTGCTGCGCACTCTCATAGTCAAGGAACTCAAGGACGTCCAAAAGAGCTTCGGCGACGAACGCCGCACCGAAATCATCGAGGACACCGGCGAAATCAAACTCGAAGACCTGGTATCGGTGGAAGATGTCGCCATCACGGTGACGCGCGGCGGCTACCTCAAGCGCACCAGCGTGGATACCTACCGCCGGCAAACCCGCGGCGGCAAGGGCCGCATCGGCATGGGCACGCGCGCTGAAGATTTCGTGGAACGGCTGATTGTCGCTTCGACCCACAGCTACCTATTGATCTTCACGACGCGCGGCCGCGTCTACTGGCTGAAGGCCTATGAGATTCCCGACGCCACCACGACGGGCAAGGGCAAGCACCTCACGAACCTGATCAACCTGCAATCCGACGAGGAGGCCAAGGCGTTCCTTAGCGTGAAGGATTTCGTGGCCAACCAGTACATCGTGATGGTCACCAAGCACGGCGTGATCAAGAAGAGCGAGCTCACCGAGTTCGACAACCCGATGTCGCGCGGCATTATCGCCGTGTCGCTGGATGAAGGCGACGAACTGATCGGCGCCAAGATCACCCACGGCAACAACTACATGTTCCTGGCTTCGCACGAAGGCCAGGCGATCCGCTTCCGCGAGGAAGACGTGCGCCCGATGGGCCGGCAAGCCCGTGGCGTGCGCGCCATGACCCTGGATGATGACGATTACCTGATCGGCATGGAAGTGGCCGAAGAGGAGGGACTGCTGCTATCGATTTCGGAAAACGGATACGGCAAGCGCACGCCGCTTGATACCTACCGGCTGACCTCGCGCGGCGGCAAGGGCGTCATCAATATGAAGACCACCAGCAAGACCGGGCGTGTGGTGGGCGTGCTTTTAGTGAAGGAAGATTCGGACGTGATGATTGTCAGCCAGAACGGCAAGATGATCCGTATTGAGTCTTCCACGATTCGCCAGGCTGGGCGCTCGACGCAGGGCGTCCGTCTGGTGAACCTGGATGAAGGCGACAAGGTGGCCGCCGCCAGCGTCCTGCCCGAAGCAGAGGAAGCTCCGGACAACGGTACGGAGACGCTTCCGCTTCAGTAAACTATATGGGTGGGGGGGACCCCACCCACCGCCATGCCGACACTAGTTGACCTTACACTTCGCGGCGCGATCGAGGAAAAAGAGCGCAAGCTGCTGGCTAACCTCTCCGCCATGGGCCGCGTGATTGTGGCCTTCTCGGGTGGCACCGATTCCGCCTATCTGGCGTGGGCGGCGAACCGTGCCCTGGGGAACAACGCCGTAGCCATCACCGCGGACTCCGCCTCGCTTCCGGAATCGCACAAGCGCGATGCGGAGGCCTTCGTGGCACGCTTCGGCATCGTTCACGAATATGTCGAGACCCGCGAATTCGAAAATCCCGACTACGTGCGCAATAGTCCCGACCGGTGTTTCCACTGCAAGGACGAACTGTTCACGCGCCTGGAAGCGGTCGGGCGCGAGCGCGGCTTCGAGCACATCGTCTACGGGGTAAATGTGGACGACTTGGGCGACTACAGACCGGGACAGGGCGCCGCTGCCCAGCATCAGGTGGCCGCTCCTCTGGCCGATGCAGGGCTCACTAAGGCCGAGATCCGCGAACTTTCGCGGTTGGCCGACCTGCCTACGTGGGACCGTCCCGCGTCGGCGTGTTTGAGCTCTCGAATTCCGTATGGAACTCCGGTGACGATTCAGAATGTGAAGACGGTGGAGACCGGCGAAGAGGAGATCAAGGCGCTCGGCTTCCGCCAGTTCCGCGTGCGTTTTCACGGCGAGGTGGTGCGGATTGAAATCGCGCGGGATGAGATGGAGCGCGCGTTGACCATGGAGATGGCGCAGCGGTTCACGAAGATCTTCAAGAGGCTCGGCTTCAAGTACGTCTCGCTGGATTTGGAAGGCTACCGGCAGGGCTCGCTTAATGAAGTGCTCAATTTGAAGTAGGTTGGCTGAGAATTCTCCACCTGGGTTTCCACTTTCTGAAGGAATGGAGACCCGGCGCCGCCTGCCTCACGAATATCCCGAAGGAAAAGCGCTCTTCCTGACATGGCACCTGCACGGAGCCGTTCCGCCTTCGCGCTTTCCTCCGCCGGGTAAACTTCCGGCGAGGCAGGCATTCGTGTACATGGACCGGTACCTCGATACTACTCGCCAGGGCCCGCTGTATCTTCGGATGCCCGAGATCGCTCGCATCATCATGGAGTCTCTCCAGGCCGGACAATGGCTCGGGCATTACGACCTGCACGCCTGGGTAATCATGCCTAACCACGTCCACATGCTGATCGACCCACACGTTGATCCGAGCCGCCTCATGCGCTCTCTGAAGGGCGCGACTGCCCGCGAGGCGAATCGCGCGATGAACCGGACCGGCGAGCCTTTCTGGCAGAAGGAGTCTTACGACCACTGGGTTCGCGACGTGGCCGGCTTCGAGCGCATTCGAGCATACATCGAAAACAATCCAGTCAAAGCCGGCCTGGTTCGTACTCCCCATGAATACACGTGGTCAAGCGCCAGCGGTCGCGCATAAGGTGGCGCACGCACTCTTGCGTGCCGCGTCGGCACTCTTGCCGACGCCCGGGCGTCGAGATGAGTCTCGACGCGGCACGCAAGAGTGCGTGCGCCACAATGTTACCTTATTCTGGTGCCGGCTTTCACGGGGAGGGTCAGGCGCCTCACCATTCCGGGGAGGGTCAATTCCACCGTCCATTTTTTGCCCACGCGACGCATGTCGGTGATGCGGCCGGGGAGCTGCACACCATTCGCTGTGGTGACCGTGAATCTGTCGCCTATGGCTGCGTCTTCTCCGATGCCCGCGTCCAGCGGCGCCGCTGCGGGCTCGGGTGGCGCGGCGGCCGCCGGGGCATCGCCCGGGGGCCCGTAAGATACGGTGGAGCTTCCCGCAAAGCGGCGGTATTGGTCAAAGCGCGAACGATTGAGCAATTCGCTGCCATCGCGATCGCGCAGCAACAACTCGGACGATCCCGGTATTACGAACTCGACGTCGCCGATGCGGGCGCGGATGTACTCCGTGGTCTCTCGCGTGGACGCGATGCGTACCGAGGGCGGCGCATCATCCACGCGCACTTCCAGGCGCAGGATGTCGAGGCTCTCGGGATCAAACCAGGCGGACCCTACCAGCGGAGCCGGCGCGCTGCGGTTGCCCGCCGACAGCGCGTAGCCGCTGCGCGATGCGGGAATGTCGAAATCCAACCTGACACAGGGACGACCGTCACATTTCTCGTCGCGGGGCGCGGCGAATTCCGCTACGTCGCGCAGAAAGAGATTGCGAATGTGCAGCGCGTAGCTGCCGTTAGAAACCATGCCATGTCCCGGCAAGAGGGCGTCGATTCCGGTTTCGAAACGGGCGTCGCCGGGCCACGAATAGAGTTCCTGGCCGCCGGTGTATGCCACTTCGAGCCGCAAGCGGTCGCTCAGCTCGAACGGAGCGCGCGCCTTGAGCCGCTTAAAGCGTTCCAGGGTGATGCGGCAAGTGTAGTCGGGCAGGTGTGCAATGTATTCGCGCATATGCTCGCGAATACGGGTCACGAGCGCGGGAGCATCGGCGGCACTGGAGCAGGCCGCGGCGCAGGCCAAAATGAGAAATCGGCGCTGCGCGGTGTGCACTAGAAATCGTCTTCTTCCTTCTTCTTGCCTTTGCGGCGAAGAATCACAATGGCGATGAGCACCACGGCCAGAATACCCGCGACCAGCTGGACTGTTCCCTGCGTCATGATTTAGCTCCCGTGCGTCCGAATCGGAGTATAAAACAAAACTGCGTCTGTATGCCAGTGCACAGTTGTCCAAAAGCATCGGATGGCGGACGCAGAGCATCCAAAGATTCAATGCAAAGGGTAGTCATTATCGGAGGCGGCTTTGGCGGGTTGTATGTCGCCAAGGCTTTGGGGCGCGCACCTGTCGAGGTCACGATGGTGGACCGGCGGAACTTTCACCTGTTCCAGCCCCTGCTCTACCAGGTGGCCACGGGTAGCCTTTCGCCCGGCGAAGTCGCTTCGCCTTTGCGCGTCGTGCTCAAGAATCATCAGAATACGGAAGTGCTGCTGGGCGAAGCTATCGATCTCGACGTGGCCAACCGGCGCGTGATCCTGCGCGATGGCGAGGTTCCGTATGACGAGTTGGTTATCGCTACCGGGGCCACCCACCATTATTTCGGCAACGACCAGTGGGAGGCGCTGGCGCCGGCGCTGAAGACTATCGAAGACGCTACCGAGATCCGCAGCCGCTTATTGTTCGCGTTCGAACGCGCGGAGCGCGCGCAGAACCCCGAGGAGCGTCGTGCCTGGCTGAACTTCGTGATTGTGGGCGGCGGACCCACGGGTGTCGAACTGGCGGGCGCGCTGGGTGAGATCGCCAACGACACGCTGCGCCACGATTTCCGCCACATCAATCCACGCGAAGCTTTCATCATTCTGGTGGAGGGCGAGCCGCGCGTGCTGCCGACGTTCCCGCCGGATCTTTCGGCGAAGGCGGAGAGCCAGTTGATCTCGCTGGGTGTTCGTCCCCGGACCCACGCCATGGTGACGCAGATCGACGCGGGCGGCGTCACGATCTCGGTGGGCGGACACGAGGAGCGTATCGCCGCGCACACCGTGCTTTGGGCGGCGGGAGTGCGCGCATCGCGGATGGGAAAGGTGCTGGCCGAACGCGCCGGCGCGCCGCTCGATCGCGCGGGACGGGTTTTGGTCCAGCCGGACTTGACGGTTCCGGGACATCCCGAGATCTTCGTGATCGGCGACCTGGCCGCCTTCACCCACCAGGGCGGCAAGCTGCTGCCCGGAGTGGCTCCGGTGGCTATGCAACAGGGCAGGTACGTCGCCCGGTTGATACGCGATCGCGCGGCCGGTCGCGCGACGCCTGCGCCGTTCCATTACTTCAATAAGGGCAACCTGGCGACGATCGGCCGCAACAAGGCGGTCGCCGAGTTCGGCAAGGTGCATATCGCCGGATTCCTGGCGTGGTTCACGTGGGTCTTCGTGCACCTGATGTACCTGGTGGAGTTCGACAATCGTCTGCTGGTGTTTGTGGAGTGGGTGTACAACTACTTCACGTGGAATCGCGGCGCGCGGTTGATTACGGGAAGGAAGGGGTAAGACAGAAGCAGAGAGAACGACAGGGTCGAAAAACCAGCATGACGCGACAGTTTCCGCACGAAGCAAACCGACGGGGGCGTCGGCTGCGGACCAGGGGGTCCGCCCCACCATTGCACGTCCCACGTGCAGTTTTTCATGAAGTTTCGCGGGCGGAACGCCCATCCCGACAGACCACGAAAAACCGATGTCCCCCTATGGTTGGAAGGTGATGCTGGCTTCGGTTTGAAACTTGCGGTACTCGCGAAACTCCACGCTGTTCTCTGCCACGTACATTCCGCTGCGGGTCTTCACGTTGGCATGCACGGGCAGCAGGTACGGTTTGCCGCCCACCGCGGCGTACTCGTAGTCGATTATGGATTCGTTGGCGGTGATGGGAAACGACGGCGGGATTTCGGCCTGCTGGGTGAGGCGCAGCACCATGTGGGTTTCCTCGTCCACGTAAACCTCGCCGCGGTAGCCCACGACGATGGCATTCGGACCGGTGGGTACGGGACCGTACTGAATGAGGAAGTTCGAATGCTCGCGTTCGATGCGGTAAGTGAACCGTGCGACGCGGCGCTTGCGGAGTGTGCCCCAACCCTTCCAGCGGAAATCTCCCTGCGAATGCGGATCGAAGACCGAATGAAGGCGAGTGCCGAATTCGCCGGTGCTCAACGCCCCGCCCGCGTAGAGGTAATCCAGCACCGTGGGCCTGCCGTTGATCAGCATCAGCTTGTAGTCTTCCTTGTGATCGGAATAGCTGAGTTTGACGGTAAGCGAATCGAGCGCGCGCCAGCGGCCATTGCCGCGCGGATCTTCGGTCCGGCGGACCACCTCGGTGCAAATGAAATCGGGGAGCGAGGCGGAGTAGCGCAGGGCTGCTTCGCGGGCTTTCTCGAGCAGGGCGGACTGTCCGGCGTCGAGATCCTGCGCCATCGCGGGAGCGCTCGCGGCGAGCAGAGCGAAGAGCGCGAGATGGGCGGGAAGCAGCATGGGACCGTCCTTACATACCGGGCGCGGCCGCCGCGATCTCCTTGCCTACGCCGGAAAACTTGGCGAAGTTTTTGTTGAAGCGCGCGGCGAGATCGAGCGCCGCGCGGTCGTAAGCGACTTTGTCGGCCCACATGCCGCGGGCGTCGAGGAAGGTGGCGGGCACTCCAGGACAGGTTTTCGGCACCGCGACGCCAAAGACGGGGTGGCGCTCGGTGGCCATGTCCTTGAGCCAGCCGTTGAGGGCTGCGTTGAGCATGGCGCGGGTGTAGCGCAATTTCATGCGCTCTCCCACGCCGAACCCGCCGCCGGCCCAGCCGGTATTCACGAGCCAGACCTGGGAGCCGTGGCGGCGCAATTTCTCGCCGAGCAGCGACGCGTAGGTGGCCGCCGGACGCGGCAGAAACGGACCGCCGAAACACGCGCTGAAAGTGGCCTGCGGCTCTTTGCCGAGCCCCCGTTCGGTGCCGGCGACCTTGGCGGTGTAGCCGCTGAGGAAGTGATACATCGCCTGCTCCGGCGAGAGCTTGGAAATGGGCGGCAGCACGCCGAAGGCATCGGCGGTCAGGAAGATCACGTGGTTGGGATGCCCGCCGACGCTGGGAATGACGGAGTTTTCGATAAACTTCAGCGGATAGGCGGCGCGCGTGTTCTCGGTGACCTCCTGGGAATTGAAATCGAGCAGGCGCGTTTCGGAATCCATGGCAACGTTTTCGAGCACGGTGCCGAAGCGGATCGCGTTCCAGATTTGCGGCTCGTTTTCCCGGGAGAGGCGTATGCACTTGGCGTAACAGCCGCCCTCGAAATTGAAGACGCCGTTGTCGCTCCAGCCGTGCTCGTCGTCGCCGATGAGGCGGCGTTCGGCGTCGGCGGAAAGCGTGGTCTTGCCGGTCCCGGAGAGTCCGAAGAAGAGCGCCACGTCGCCCGCGTCGCCCATGTTGGCGGAGCAGTGCATGGGGAAGACGCCGCGATCGGGGAGCAGGTAGTTGAGGATTGTGAAGGCGGACTTCTTCATTTCGCCGGCGTAGCTGGTGCCGCAAATGAGGACGACGCGCTTCTTAAAATTGATGACGATGCAGGTTTCCGAGTTGGTGCCGTCGTCGGCGGGGTTGGCCTCGAAATCGGGCGCGAACAGGATGGAAAATTGCGGCGCGTGATCGCCGGTCTTTTCCGGGTCGGGCCGGATAAAAAGCTGCCGCGCGAAGAGATTGTGCCAGGCCAACTGACTGACGACACGGATGGGCATTCCGTATTCGGTGTCGGCGCCCACGAAGCAATCCTGTACGTAGACGTCGTGGCCCTGCCAGAAGGCCATCATCCTGGAATACAGCCGGTCGAAGTGGGCTTCGGAGAGCGGCTGGTTGACGTCGCCCCACTGGATATGAGCGTCGGTGGTTTCGTCGCGTACGATGAATTTGTCCTTGGGCGAACGCCCCGTGAACTGGCCGGTGCGGACGACAAACGAGCCGCCGCTGGCAAGATTTCCTTCCCTGCGCTGGATGGCATGCTCCAACAACTGCGCTGTACCGAGGTTCCAGTACGCTACATTGAGGTTGCGGAAGCCCTGCTCCTCAAGGCCGTGACGACTCGGCCGGATCCCCGCATTCGCGATCTGCCTGTGTTCAGTGAGCATCGTATAATTCTTTCAAACGGGCTGCCCCTATATCGTAGAATTGTCTCATGAACCGGCTTGTCTGGGCATGTGCCCTCGCGCTCTTCGTTTGGCTAGGACGCGGCCACGCCCAGGTCATCGAATTCGAGACCAACGGCCTTAAGTATCAAACACTTACGAAATCCGGAGTGACGATTATGTTCGCCACACTACCGCAGCGACTGCACGATTATGTGATCCTGCAGGTTGCGGTTTCCAACGGTTCGAAGGCTCCTTATATTATTCGGCCCGAGGATTTCACTTACGAGCGCCTGGACGGATCTGTACTGCGCGCCTCACCGGCGCGGATCGTGGTGGAGGTACTGGAGCAAAGAGGGTCGGGGAGCGATGTGATCAAACTGGTCACAAGCTACGAGAATTCGATTTACGGCAATCAGCACCTGAAATCGACTAACGGGTACGAGCAGCGCCGCCAGAGCGTGCTGGCCATGGGGTCGGTGAAGTTGAAGGCTGCCGCGGCGGCTAGCGCGCTGGCGCTGGTGCAGACCAAACTGATGCCGGGCGAATCGACGGACGGCGCCGTGTTCTTTCCTACCGAGGGCAAACTGCTCGGGTTCGGCCACCTGGTGGTCCACACGAGTACGGATATTTTCAATTTCGTTACGGAGTGAAAAAGTCAGGCGGTCAAAATTTAGCCCGCCTGCCGGTTATTGAGAGATTGGTTGGCAGGCGAAAGCTCTTCCCAACCTGAACGTGCGCATTCCAAACAGGGAAGGAAGAGACTGGTTTACAATGAGCCGCCTGCATCCTCTATGAACACCTCGATGGGGAGGGGATGATTGATCACGTAGCTTCCGTAGCTCGGATCATGCTGGTCAGGTTGCGTGCGACCCCGGGCATCTTGTGCGCGAGCCATCAGTGTGTACGGGCCCGGCTTCCTTGGTGTGGTCCAATCAAATTTCCATCGGCACCAGGCATATCGTTGGACCGGGTCTAAGAAATCTGCTTTTGCCCAAGTGAGACCACCGTCAGTGCTCACCGCGGTCTCGGCGACCTCGGCCTCGCCCGCCCACGAAGCGCCTGTAATGGTATACGCCTGATTCGGCGCAAGCCTTTCGTAAACCGTTGGCCGGATGATCTCAGACTTCACCTTAATTTCTCCCAAAGGGCGCCGTACCGGCTTCCCGTCCGCATACTCCCAGTAACCATAGTCTGATGTCTGCCAGTAGCCGAGAAACGGCTCTCGTACTGCTCGGACACTCGTCAACCACTTGACGGAAGCCATTCCATAATGGCCGGGGACGATTGCGCGCACGGGATGCCCGTGATCCTTCGACAGATCGCGGCCATTCATCTGGTACGCGATCAATACTTCTGGCTGAGTTGCCTTGTGTCGTGGCAGACTTCGGGCGTACGAAATCATCCCCGGCGGTAGGGGCGGTTCCGAGGGCATTCCGTGATCCGCTCCCTCGAGGACGATCTCGCAAACGTCTTCTTCGATACCGGCGCGTTCCAACAAAGTAGCAAGCGGCACCCCAGTCCATTCCGCGTTGCCGACTGCGCCAAGTTCCCACTGCGCTCCCGGAACCTGTGGGACGAGAAAGACCCGACTATTGCCAGCGCACTCTAACGCTGCGATCCGGGTCTCAGACCGCATATCCCGCAAATCCCGGTAATTGAGTGAAAATGGATGTTTTACGGCGCCATCGATCTGCAGGCGGTAAGAATCCGAATTCAGTTCAGGCGCCGTGAAATGACTGCGTACGTAGAACAGCTCGTTCTGTGTAAGATACGAGTCAACCTGATCGAAGGGTGTCTCCAGATTAACGGGCTCTTTCTGTCGAATGATCAAGCCGGCCGAAAAGTGCTGGCGCGATCTGTTGATAGGGGTTCTGTATTGCGAAGCCATATGCTCTCCTCCTGCTGTTGAAAGGCAACAACTCAATTGCCAACCAGACGCCGCTTTCACCCACTCGATGGCTTTATTTCATCAGCAGAAGAAAGTTGCGGGGATAGCGCGAATCGATTCGGCGTGTCCACGGGCGCGGCGATCCTGCCGATCAACGCGTCGCCACGCCCACCAGGCCGCGGAGCAGGTTCACTCCTTCACAGGTAAGGCTGGACAACGGGGGTGAGGTCATGGATGCTATAGGAGATCGGCGGGAGGTGTTGTTTGGAAAAACCGGCACGCAATCTGGCTATAGATACGTACCGCGGCTTCGTCATGCTGCTGATGATGGCGGAGGTAGTGCAACTTTCCCGGGTGGCGCAGGTGCTGCCGGGGAGCGGATTCTGGAATTTCCTGGCGTACCACCAGACGCACGTCGAGTGGGCGGGGTGTTCGCTGCACGACACGATCCAGCCGGGGTTCTCGTTTCTGGTCGGGGTGGCGCTGCCCTACTCGATCGCGGCGCGCATTGCGCGAGGCGGGACATTCCGCGCGATGTTCGTGCACGCGTTGTGGCGATCCCTGCTGCTGGTGGCGCTGGGGGTGTTTCTGCGCTCCACGCACGCCACGCAGACTTACTACACTTTTGAAGATACGCTGTCGCAGATCGGACTCGGCTACCCGATACTGTTCCTGCTGGCGTACCGTCCGCCGCGCTGGCAGTGGGGTGCGCTCGGGGTGCTGCTGTTCGGTTACTGGCTGGCATGGGCGCTGTATCCGGCGCAGCCCGTGGGATACTTCTCGGGCTTCGCGGCGCACTGGAACAAGGGGAACAATTTCGGCAACGCGTTCGACGTGTGGTTCCTGAATTTGTTTCCGACGGCGAAACCGTACGTCGCAAACAGCGGCGGGTACCTGACGCTGAGCTTCATTCCGACACTGGGCACGATGATCCTGGGGCTGGCGGCGGGGCGGTGGCTGCGCAACTCCGCTCCGTCGATTCCGATGCGGCGGCTGCTGGCGGCCGGGGCGATCGGCGTAGCGGCGGGCCTGCTGCTGCACTTCACGGGAATCTGTCCGGTGGTGAAACGCATCTGGACGCCGGCGTGGACGCTGTTCAGCGGCGGCCTGTGCTTCCTGTTCCTGGCGGGCTTCTGCTGGCTGACGGAGGTGAAGGGATATCGCAAATGGGCATTCCCGCTGGTGGTGATCGGGGCCAACTCGATTGCGGCGTACCTGATGGCACACCTGTGGGAGCGCTTCATACTGGACTCGTTCCGGATTCACCTGGGCGCGCATGCCTTCGCGTTTGCGGGCGCGGAATACGAGCCGTTCGCGCGGGGAATCGCGGTGCTGTTGGTGTACTGGGCGCTGCTTTATTGGATGTACCGGCGGAAGTTGTTCCTTAAGATTTGAGGGATACTTTGCGAACCGAAAACGCAACCCGCAGATCGTTTGTATCTCGTGCGACGCCAGGCATCGCAGCACTCGGCTTGTTTAGCGGCATGCCTCGCGCAGCCGAGGCTCAGCTCGTGTGGAAAGCCTCGGAATGGAAACTCGCTGAATTCCAGAAGCTCGTGAACGAGCCTGCCAGGATTAAGCAAGTGTTCGACGTCGTGCAGATTGGCGACGGGAAAGCCCTCAACAGCGTCAAGAACTCTCTCAATGGTCTGCAGTTCGGCTTCGGCATCGCAGAGCATCAGATCAAGATCGTGGCTGCACTGCACGGCCCCGCCAACATGCTCAACTACGACGACTATGTCTGGGACAAGTACCGGATCGGCGAGTGGCTGAGCGTGATCGATCCGGCAACCGGGAAGCCCGCAGTGAAAAACCTCTTCTACAGAAGCAAGGGGAAAACTACCTCCAAAGATCCGGACGATCCGGATTCCCTCTATCAGGACACGAGCATGCAAGCCCTGCAAGCGCGCGGCGTGCAGTTTCTGAGCTGTCATACCGCCCTGGAAGAACAGGTGCGGGTGCTCATCCGGCGCGACAAGCTGACGCAATCGCCTGAACAAATCGTCAGGGAAATGCTTGCGCATACTCAGCCGGGAGCCCTCGTCATCGCAGCCATGGGCGCCGCTATCGCGCTGTTGCAGGTAGAAGGGCACTATAGCTACATCACGGTTTGAGGGCTGGGGGGCGCCGGTTGCGCGGCACGAAGTGCGCGGGAGCACAAACCGCGGACGAAGCCACCCAAAAAAACTTATCAACAATTTGCTGTCCGCGGCGTCTAAATCTTCAGCAGTCATGACCGAATCGAACCGGCCGATGTTATTTGTGGAGGGAACGACGGTACGCGCCGGAGCAGAATTACCGCCCGCGTGGCGCGAATTCATACGCTTTTGTACCGATTTACGGCACGGAGAGATCGAACGTCTGAGCATTCAGGACGGCCTTCCGGTCATCGCGGAGATAACGAAAAAGAAAGTGAAGTTCCACGGGCGCTCGCAGCAGGGCGCCAGCACCTGAGGCAGTAGCGCCCGGCGGGAGGGAACAAGGCCGAGCGCTGCTGAGATATAAACCGGCTGACCGAAGCTCTCGGAGGCCGCCGCCATGGAAACATGGCGGCGGCCTTTTTCATTTTTGGGGGGCTTCGCGAAGCGCTGTGAAACCTGCGCAGGAGCCGAACGATGCGACAACAAGTTTTGGCGGTTGCAATCGCCATTCTGACTTCCGTAGTGGGGTTCCCGCAAACGGACAACTGGCGGACGCGGATGGAAGAGGGAGCAGCGGCGGACGCCAGTGGCGACTATGCCAGGGCGATCTCCTCATACCGGTTGGCAACCGAAGCCGCTGATCAGTTCGACCGCCGCGACAGACGTCGAGCGGTCGCCTGGAATGCCGTGGCGACGATGTACGATGCGTTGGGGCGATTCGCCGAGGCCGAGGTCGCGTATCGCCGAGCGCTCAAGGAGGCGGCGGAATCGACCGGGAAAACCGGGTCGGAATATGCCCTGGTGCTTGGGAACCTTGGATCGTGGTACGTCGAAACCGGTCAACGCGCAGCAGGAGAAAAGCTGTTTCGAGAGTCGCTGGCCATTTACTCCGCGGCCGATCCGCCGGACGAGTTGCACATTGCTTTTGCGCAGAATGGCTTGGCCGAGGTCCTCTGCGAAACCCGCAAATACAAGGAGGCCGACCCGCTCTTGACCAAGGCCCTGGCCGTGTTGGAAAAAAATCCCAGGGTTGCGGGCGAGACTGCGCTCGCAAAAAACAACCTGGGTGTTGTGCGTTTTTTGGAAGGGAAATATGAGGAGGCCCGACGCCTGTTTCTGGAAGCAGTGGCGATGATTGAAGAACGTTGGGGGCCAGAGCATCCGATGCTGGCGCGAATGTTGAACAATCTAGCATCCGTGGAGAACCGCAGCGGTCATCGCGAGGAGGCAGGCCAGAGAATCCGCCGTGCACTCGAGATCGCGGAAAAGCGTCTGGGGCCGGACCACCCGTCATATGCTGCCCTCCTCGCCAACTATGCGGCCTTCCTGCGCCAGGGCGGTGACAAGTCCGGGGCCAAAGCGCTGGAGGCGCGGTCCACCCAGATCATGAAGGATAGTAGCCAGCGCAATGGCTTGGGCGCGGTGATCGACGTTAACTCGCTTCGGCGTTAGTATCGTGTAACGGTTGACCCGATTTCGTGCGGGCTGTGCCGGACCTGGGCGGACTAGAATGAGTACGTGGTGATCACCCTGGATGACCTGCGCCGCTTTGCGATCGCCAACAGCCTGTTCAGGCCCACAACGCTGAGGCGCGCCCTTCATAAACTGGGCTTCGTGCAAGCCGACCCTATCCGTGCGCCGGCGCGCGCCCAGGACCTGACACTTCGACTTCGTGTCCAGAATTACCGTGCGGGCGACCTCGAACGCCGCTACGCGGAGTTGGGAATCGAAGAAGACGTGTTCGTCAACTACGGCTTCGTCACCAATTCGTTACAGGCGCTGATGCATCCGCGCTCGGATGCCGGTGTTCCCGCCGAGGGCTGCGGCCCGTGGCCCGCGGCCAGGAGGAAGCAGGCAGAGCGGCTGTTGGAGTTCGTGCGTGAACGCGGCGCGGTCCATCCGCGGGAGGTAGACGACCATTTCGCGCATGGCGCGGTGCGAAACTACTGGGGCGGCCAGTCGAACGCTACGACCCATCTGCTCGACGCGATGCACTACCGCGGCCTGCTGCGCGTGGCCCGGCGCGAGAGTGGGGTCCGGATCTACACCGCGCACGAGCACGGCTTGGGGCCGACCGATGCGGATGCACGGCGCCAGCGCATCGACAGGCTGATCGACACGGCAGTTCGAATATATGCGCCACTGCCGGGTCCGAGCCTGTCGTTCCTATTGCGCCGGCTGCGCTTTGCCGTGCCGCAGTGGCACGGTGACTTGAAGGATGGCTTGCAGAGGGCGAAACAGCGGCTTTCGCATACGCGCATTAATGGATTGGATTGGTATTGGCAGCCTGAAGAGGATCCGTCCGATGGCGCATCGCAGGACGGGGTCCGTCTGCTGTCGCCTTTCGACCCGGTGGTTTGGGATCGTCGCCGCTTCGAGTTCCTCTGGGGATGGGTCTACCGTTTCGAAGCCTACACGCCGGCGACCAAACGAAAGCGCGGTTACTACGCGCTGCCGCTGGTTTGGCGGGACCACGTCATTGGATGGGGCAATCTATCGGTGCGGGAGGGTGTGCTCATGTCCGAGTTTGGCTACGTCGAATCGCCACCGGGCGATCGCGCGTTCAAGCGCGGCCTCGAAACGGAGTTGGATCACATGCGAGCCTTCCTGGGTCTCGCATGAGCTGCAAAACGGGTCTGCGCGGCAGGTTACTTTGAACTAAGGAGCTCAAATGTCTTTTGATTTTCCCGTGGCGGTCCCGGAAATACCGGTAAGCGATATCGATAAGGCTGCTGAATATTATGTGAAGAGCCTTGGTTTTCAAATAGACTGGGGAGGCGAAGATGGCGGGATTGCGGGCATCTCGCGGGGGTCCTGCAGAATGTTTCTGACCAATCCTTCCTTCAGAGAACACTACGGGAACGCCAGCCCACTGATGATCTGGCTCAACCTCAGGAGCAAGGCAGAGGTGAATGAGTTGTGCGAGCAATGGAAAAAGACGCAGGCAAGGATCGTCTCCGAGCCGGAGGAAAAGCCTTGGAAGTTGCTCGAATTTACAGCCAAGGATCTTGATGGCAATCTGTTTCGCGTTTTCTACGATTTTTCACGTGACGTGTAGTAGCGCGGATTGGCATCGCGGGTCCGGAACTTTTTCAACGAGTGAGGTTCACCGCTCCCTCACGGTCGCGGCTTGGATGGGCGCTCGGGTTTCCGCCGAAATATTAGACCTCCTCCTTTGAGGTATGCATCGTTGCGGAGAGGAGTAACTCTGCATGGCACTAAAAGTCGCGGACGTCATGTGGGAGATGCTGGCGGAGGCCGGTGTCAAACGATGCTACGGAATCGTCGGAGACGCGTTGAATCCAGTGATCGACGCGTTACGGCGAAATGGGAAGATCGAATACATTCACGTTCGTCATGAAGAATATGGCGTCTTCGCGGCAGTGGCCGATGCCTATCTCAGCGGCAACGCCGTGGTGGTGTGCGGAACGGCCGGCCCAGGGGTAACGCACCTTTTCAACGGCCTGATGGACGCGCGCAAGGAAGGAGCTGCAATCATCGCCATCGCCGGAGATGTCGAGACCAAACTCATGGACACCGCCGCGCTCGAAGAGTTGAATCCTTATAAGTTTTTCGATACCGCATGCCTCTACGCCGGGCGGGTGGTCAACCCCGAACAGGTGCGGGCCGCCTATGAGGCCATTCATCATGCGGACCTGCTCCTGCTGCTCGGCACCGACTTTCCATTCCCGGAATTTCTTCCGGGCGATGCCGTCAAGAAAGTCCAGATCGACAGGAACCCAAAGCACATCGGACGGCGCACAGGTGTTGATTTGGGGCTGGTCGGCGACATCAAGCCGACCGTCGGCGCTTTGCTCGCCAAAGTCCGCGACAAGACAGACAGCCGTTTTCTCGACGAACACGTTTCCGAGACGGACTCGTTCCATGAGCTTTTGCAACATTACGTCGAGAAAGGGCCGGGAATGAAGCCGATCCGGCCGGAATTCCTGGCTGCGACATTGAGCGAGCTGGCTTCGGACGACGCGCTGTTCTTCGCGGATACAGGCACGGCCTGTATCTTGCTGGCGCGGCACGTGAAGGGCGGGACGTACCGGCGGATCTTCGGCTCGTTTTCATGGGCCTCCATGGCCAATGCAGCTCCCAACGCATTTGGAGCGCAACTCGCATATCCCGGCCGTCAGACGATCGCGCTGTGTGGAGACGGAGGGTTCACGATGCTCGCCTTGGGCGACCTGATGACGCAAGTCCAGCGGAAGACGCCGGTGGTTCAAATCATCCTCAACAATGAATCACTGGACTTCGTCAACATCGAGATGCAGGAAGCCGGCGTGGTGCCGTTCGGCGTCGATTTCAAGAACCCGAATTTCGCTAGAGTCGCCGAGGCGATGGGTGCGAAAGGCATCCGCATCGAAGAACCAGACGACGTGAGAGAAGGGCTCGCCGAGGCGCTTGCGTATACGGGCGGTCCAGTCGTGGTGGACGCGGTGGTGGACCCTTATGCACTGTCGTTGCCGTCGCATATTCCATTCCATGCCGCCGAAGGCTTCACCCTCAGCCTCGCAAAGCAGGTATTGAACGGGAGAATGGATTCGGTGATCAAGACGATCGAACGCAACGTCAGGTTGGTCTGAAACACGGCACTCCGATTCGCTACGATCGAAGCGGGTATGCGAGCAGCGGAGTTGATCCAGATCGTCGTCTTCTCTTTCTTTGTTTCGCTGGCATGGATACGAGCGCTGCCGGCGCGGCGCCGGGCGAAGGTGACCGTGTTTGGCATTGCCGGGATTGGCGCGACCCTGACCGCTGCCTACCTTTTGCCGCGAGTGATGCCGGCGCTGGCCGCTTCGGTGGTGAGGGACTGGCTGCCCGCGGCGCTCGTGCTGCTGGTCTACTGGCAAGCGGGCGAGTTCTTCATGAAAGTGGATCAGCGGTTCCAGGACCGGCTGGAGCGGCTCGATGCGCGGATGGTCGCGCCGCTGCTCCGGTGGCTCTCGCACGGCCGCGCGGGGTTGTGGATCGCTACCTATCTCGAACTGGCGTACCTGCTTTGTTACCCGATGGTTCCAATGAGCATCGGCACGCTCTATGTGCTGCGGCTGGCGCGGTACGCTGACTCATTCTGGATTGTCGTGCTGGTATCGACGTATCTTTCCTACGGCGTATTGCCGTTCCTGCAGACACTACCTCCGCGGATGCTGGCGGAGCCCTGGCTGGAAGCGCTGCCTGCGACTGCGGTGCGCAGGTTCAATCTGTGGATTCTGCGGAATGCCAGCATTCATGCCAACACTTTTCCGAGCGCGCACGTGGCAGCCTCGACGGGGGCGGCTCTGGTGCTCGCGTCCGTGGCGCCGTGGCCGGTGGGGTTGGCGTTTTTGGCGATCGCAGCGGGAATAGGCGCCGGGACGTTTGCCGGAAGGTATCATTACGCGGCCGATTCCGTTGCGGGAGGCGCGGTGGCGGTGATCGTTTTCCTGGTCACGCGGTGGTTCAGAGGGTTCTGAGGGGGTGGTTAAAAGGAAAATAGTTGACAGACGACACAAAGCGATCGTCTGTCCCACGTTCAATCCAAATGGGACCGATCTTGCGTATTACTAAGTTGAGAATCGTAGCAAACTGTGATAGTATCACGTTTCGTGAAATCGTGCTACGCAGGAGCCGCTCGCTAGGCGTTGGTTGTGATGTGGCTTTGCGGTTCGGCGGCGCTTGCCGCGGCGGATCTTTCCGGGAGCCTGACGGATCCGCAGGGCCGTGCGGTGTCCGGTGCCTCGATCAGTCTGTTGCGGCGCGCGGACTCGTCGCGGCGGGCGGCCAGGACAAATACCGAGGGACAGTTTTCGTTCGGGGGGCTCGATGCGGGCGAATACCGTCTGACCGCCGAATCCAACGGCTTTCCGATCCTCACCAAGAACGTCGCGGTGGGAGAGGGCGAGAACAGCGCGAATCTTCAGTTTTCGGCGATCGCTTCGCAGAACCAATCGGTAACCGTCTCGGCCGATGTGTCCGACGCGGGCGTGTTCGCACCCGATCCGGCGCAGCGGCTGATGATTCGCGACGAAACCCTGGATGCGAACCCTGGGAGACCAGGAATGCCCGTTTCGATTCCGGGGATGCCTGTGGAATCCCCGGCGGGTGGCATCAAACCGCCGCAGTATTTTGTGCCGGGAGTTGCCGGGGATCATGGCGAGCCGATTGCGATGTTCTTCCAGGTCGGCGGGTTTTTGTTCCAGAACAATCTGCCTGCCAACGCCCACGGTAACGGGTACGCGGACCCCAACGTGATTATTCCAATCGCGATTGAAACGGTGCAGGCGGATGGAGGAGCCTTCAACGTTCGTGAGGGCAACAACTCGGTAAACTCGGCGATTACATTTGGCCTTCGCGACCGTTTGGAACCAATGGTACGGTTGAGCGCCGACTATCGCGATCTAAACCTGGTGACCGGCTGGAGCCCGTCCAACCCGGCGAACAAGGCTTGGGTGGGACTGGAAGTGTCGTACGGGAATGGATTCCTGGAGCGTCTGGAACATCGCAAGCAGTACAAGGGCAACGTGTCGAAGGTCTTCACGCTGGGTAAGCACGATCTCACGATTTACGGTATCGGCTACTACGGTTTTGCCTATCAACCGGGGCTGATTCCGATCGACGTGAAGGTCCCCGGCGACACGATCGATTCCCGGCAGCGCGAAGAGACTTCCAATGGCGCGCTGATCCTGAATGACGTCTGGCACCTGACGGAGCGGCGGCAGCTTCAGTTCTCGGGATACTACCGCTATTACACGCTGGATGTGCGACCGGATTTCGGCGACGGATGGATCCGGCAGAGCGAGCATCGCAATGTGAATGCGGAGGACGTTCTGTACGCCGAGCGTTATAGCAAAGCGTTTTCGCTGCTGGCGGGAGTGGACTTCCGGCGCGAGGCGCCGCGCGCGCTCGACCTGGACCGGGCCAACGATGCCGGGATCTTTCAGCCGGTGACGGCGAACAATGTCACGATCAACTTCTACAGTCCGTATGTGGCGGCGGATGGGACCGTATTGCGATTTCTCCACTACAACGTGGGCTACCGCGGGGACGAGGTGACGGTGAACAACCAGGATTTGTACCGCCCGGGGGATTCATTTTCGCGGAGCGTCATGATCAGCTCGCCCAAGGGCACGCTGAGTTTCCTGCCGCCGGAGAAGGGATGGTTCTTGCCGACCGTATCGCTGAGCTACGGGCAGGCGTTTCACGTCAACGACCCGAGAATCGGGACGACGGCGATCTTCGGAGGCACGATTGTCAGCAAGGCGCGGTCGTACCAACTGGTGGCCGGCAAGACGGTGGCGCGGACAGAGTTTAAGGTGACGCTGGCGCACGTGACGACGGCGCAACAGCTCGCGCGAATTTCGAACGATACAGGATTGCAGGAGGACGAAGGACCGGGCCTGGTGAGATCGATTTCCGTCACAGCTCGGCACAACTTCGGGCATGGTTTCTTGCAGGCGCTGTTCGCGCGGGCGGATGCGAGGGACCGCATTACCGGCGCGCCGACACCCGAAGCGCCGCGGCTGATATGGAGCTTGCTTGGAACCATCGATCGATTGCCGTTCCACCTAGTGGCGCGGGGGGAGTATGAGGTGGTGGGCAAGAAGCCACTGGGTGACGGATTCGATTCCGTTCCGGTGCGGGAATTCCGGGGCGCGGTGGTACGGCCGTTCGAAAGCAAAGGAATCGACATCGGCGTGAACGTGTTTATCGCGAGCGGTTACGGAGGGCAGACGCTGGAAACGCTGGCGCTGGCGGGCGAGGGTGACCCGTTCGAACGCGTTACGGGATTTCCGCTGCGGTCCTATGTGACGGCTTCCTTCACTTACTATTTCAGGAGAAATGGCAGAAAGTGAGGCTCCCAATCAATCTATGAAGAACTCACCTTCCGCGATAATTTCGGCCGGACCGGTGAGGTAGATGTCGCCATCGAAGCGCAGATCGATGGGGCCGGCGGGGGTTAGCACGCGTACCGGCGAGCTCGCTATGCCGCGGTCCACAGCCATGGCGGCGGCGCCAGTGGAGCCGGTTCCGCTGCTCATGGTCTCCCCTGCCCCGCGCTCCCAGAAGCGCACGTCGATGGTGTGTTGATCGACCGCCTTCACGAAGGACACGTTGGTGCGGTTGGGGAAGTGCGGGTGGCGTTCGATTTCGGCGCCGAGGGCGCGCCAGTCGAAATCGAAGTGGTCGACGGGAACGGCGCATTGCGGGTTGCCGACCCAGAGGAGGGTGACGTCGCGCGGTCCGGAGGAGAGGGGGAGTTGGAAACTGGCGGCGGTGAGTTCGGCGCGGCCCATGTTCATTTCGAATTCGAACTCGAGCGCGCGGCGCTTCAAGAGGCGCAGAGTTTTGATGCCGGCGCCGGTGCGGACGCGGGCGACTCCGGCGGCGTGGCCGTGGCGAATGAGGAACGCGGCGGCACAGCGCGTGCCGTTGCCCGACATCTCGGCGATGCTGCCGTCGGAGTTGTAGAGCTGGATGGTGCCTTCGGCATCGGCGTCGCACGGGGGATCGACGAGCATCCAACCATCGGCGCCGATGCCGGTGTGGCGGTCGCAGATGGCGCGCGCGAGGGCGGCGTGATCGGTGGCGGCGGGGTCCGGCGCGTCGTGACGCCAGGTGAAGAGAAAGTCGTTTTTGGCGCCGTGGGCTTTGGTGAAGGGGATCTTCATTCGTGGAGGCGCTCGACTTCGACGGCGGTTCCGTAGCAGAGCACTTCGGTGACACCCTGCATAATGTCAGTGGCGTCGTAGCGGACGCAGATGACGGCGTTGGCGCCGAGGGCTTCGGCGTGCTGGAGCATGAGATCGAAGGCGTCGTTACGGGTCTGCTCGCAGAGTTTGCTGAAGAGGGAAATGTTGCCGCCGACCATGGTTTGGAGGCCGGCGCCGATGGTGCCTATGATGGAGCGCGAGCGAACGACGATTCCCCGGACGACGCCGAAGTTGCGCTTCACCCGATAGCCGGGCAGGTCTAATGCGGTGGTGACGAATTCATGCGGTACCATGTGTGCTCCTTAAAGCGAAGAAGCGGGTCCAGGGGGACCCGCGCGGACCCGGGGGTCCGCCCCACCTAGCGGCGGTAGATTTCGATCACTGGTGCGTCCTTGACTATGATGGTCTTCTCCAAAGAATATACGATGCCGAGGCGGGCGGCGCGATTCACGGCGGTCTGCGCGGCCGCGCCCCCCATGGTGACTACCCACGGCTCGTGAAGGAAGAGTTCGGGGCGGTTTACGGCGGCGTCGAACGGCAGTCCGTTATCCGGCGTGAAGGTGTCATGCAGAGGGATGGCGAGGGTTCGATAGATGCCGGTGAGGTCGCCGAAACCGGTGAAGATGCCGGAGCCGCGGATGTATCGGGGGCGCAGGTAGTCGGCTGCCTGACGGGTCCATTCGCGGCGCGCCACGGAATTGACGCGCGATTCCTCCCAGGTGACCCAGTTTGCGGGCGAGGGATGGATGACCCACGGGGTGACGGCGACGCAGACCGCGAGCACGGCGAGGATGCCGCGGGCCGGGCGCGGGACAACGGTAATGAGTGCGGCGGCGGCGAGGGCGAAAAGCGGCATCATGGCCAGTCCGTAGCGGCTGTTGTAATAGGAAAACGGCTTGAGGATGGGGATGAAGATCGGCGTGCCGCCGGAGAAGCGCATGCTCCAGATGTAGAAAATGCCGGGAAGGGCGAGCAGCAGGAGTGGCCAGAAGGCGCGGCGGAAGAGTGCGGCCAACGCGCCGGCGATGGCAATCAGCGGCAGGCAGGGACCGGCGCAGAGCTGCGCGGCGGTGCGGTAATAGAGGACGGCTTCCCGCCAATCGTTCCTGCCGGGATAATCGGCACTGCCTTGAATGGCGCGGGGCGAGTAGGGTCCGCGATAGAAGGCGAGTGCGTCGCCGGCAACCCACCAGTGGTGAAAGAAGACGAAGAGCGGGCCGAGTGCGGCCAGGAAGCTGAACAGCGCGGCGACGGCGATTCGGTTGCGCCGGGCTACTATCACGAAATAGAGGGCGGCGAACGGCAGCAGAAACCAGCCCTCGTAGCGGGTCAAGGTGGCGGCGCAGGCAGCGATCCCCGCGCCTATGACGGCGCCCCATCCCTGGGTATCGCGAAAGCGCACGGTGAAGTAGAGGAGCGCGAGCAGGCAGGCGGAGAAGATGATCTCCGTCATGGGGATGGATTGCAGGTAGAGGACGTTGGGATTGAGCGCGAACAGGGCGGCGGCGGCGATGGCCGCGAAGGCGCAATCGAAGATGCGGTAGGCCGCGAGGTAAAGGAACATGCCGGCGAGGATGAAGGCGATGGCGGAAGGAATGGCGCCGGCGAGTCCGTTCACCCACAGTGCGTTCACGCGCGCGAACGGGAGCAGCAACCAGTGCAGGAGCGGGAGCCACACCGTACCGACCTGATCGTAGCCCGGAGTGCGCGAATCCAGCATGCGGCGGGCGATGTTGAGGTGCGCCTCGGCATCGCCGTAGTAGAGGATCCAGCCGTTGAGATAGCAGACGGTGATGGCGCCGGCGCTGACCAGGGCCAGCGCCGCGAGCACGATGAACGGGCTAGAACGAGGTGTGGTCTTTGAACTCTTGATAACGGGCCTCGATTTCTTCATGGGTCAGGGTGCGGAAGCGATCCACCCCGAATTTCTCGCAGCAGAAGCTGCCCATGACGGAACCGTAGATGACGGCGCGCCGGAGCTCGGCGAACTCGAGATCGCCGTTAGAGGGCGAGACGCCCTGGCCGGACAGGTAGCCGATGAAACCGCCGGCGAAGCAATCGCCAGCGCCGGTGGGGTCGAAGACGTCTTCGAGCAGATAGCCCGGCACCATGAAGTGCTCGTTGCGGCGGAACAGGATAGCGCCATACTCGCCGCGCTTGATTACGAGGGTGTGCGGTCCCATGTCCATGATCCTGCAGGCGGCGCGGCGAAGGTTGTACTCGCCGGAAAGCAGGCGGGCTTCGCTGTCGTTGATGAGGAGGAAGTCCCACTGCTTGAGGGTTTCGAGGAGGGCCGGGCGGAAATCGTTGATCCAGTAGTTCATGGTGTCGCCGCCGGTGAGCCGGACCTTGCTCATCTGGTTGCGCACGCTGCGTTGCAAATCGGGCTGGATGTTACCGAGGAAAAGATAGGGCTCGGTGCGGTAACTCTCGGGCAGTTTGGGATTGAAATCGGCGAAGACGTTGAGATCTGTGCGCAGCGTTTCGCGATCGTTCATATCGGGCGAGTACTTGCCGGCCCAGAAGAACGTCTTGCCGGCGACGCGATCGAGGCCGGTGAGATCGATTTTGCGGGACGCCAGGAAGTCGATATCTTCCTGGGCGAAATCTTCGCCGACGACGCCGACGATTTTGACCTCCGTGTGATAGGCGGCGGCGAGGGAGATGTACGTGCACGCTCCGCCGAGCATGCGGTCAACTTTTCCATGAGGCGTTTCGACGCCGTCATAGGCAACGGATCCAACGACGATGAGGGACATGTAAGACCAAATTGTAGCGCGATAGCGCAAGCTGCTGATTCTGCGTTGAATCTGCGTCCGCGACACCGCGACGGTTCAGTGCGCAAGGCCGGCGGTGGCTCCAGCCGGCTATGACCCATTCGTGCAACAATCGCACATATGAGACTTTTGAGTCTTCTATTGCTTTTCGCGTTCACCGCCTGCGCCCAGTCGACCGGCGACGGCGTGGCGACTTCGGTCACCCGCACGGTCACGCTGACAGCGGACGAAGCCGATTTCGGCATCGTTGCGGCGGCTGGCCTCGACGCCACGCAGCAGCAGATCGCCCAGATCTTCCTGGATGCCGGCGTCTCCGGCATCTCGCTCTCCGGCACTTCTCTTGGTCAGAGCTACGACTATTCCACCAACCCGGCCAGCAGCCAAACCCAAGTTCTCTACCAGTTCACCTTCAGCGTCCCCGCCGCCGGGCTGAAGGACACGGCGAAGATCATGGAGACCCTGCGACTCAAGCCGCCCGCCCTGCTTAAGAATTTCCAATATTCCGCTGCCCTGAATGCCAGTCAGGCTACGGTTGACGCCATGCGGCAGACGCTGCTGCCGCAGCTCGTCGCCGATGCGCAGAAAAAGGCCCAGACGCTGGCCGCCGCCGCCGGCCTGAAACTGGGAGGTATAAGGGGAGTGAGCGAATCGTACTACGCCAGCGGATACGCGTATGCCAGTTGGATCAGTTCGTCGCAGTCTTTGCCGGTTTCCTCCAGCAACGCCGGCTCCGGAACGCAGTACATCTTCAGCGCCAACGTCACGTTCAGCGTCGCGCAGTAAAAGGCATCGGATGAAACCCCTCTTTCTTCTGTTCATCGTCTTTGCCTGCCTCGCCAGCGCGCAAACGCCGGATGGCATCAGTGCACCGGCCAGCCGAACACTCGCGCTGGCGGCGGACGAAGCGGCATTCACCATCAGCTGTTGCCGCCACACTGGATTCGACTGAGCAACAGGTGAAGGAGGCGTTGCAGGATGCCGGACTGCCCAACCCGACCGTGGTGGCTACGGGTTTGCGCCAGGACAACTCCATTTACCCGCCAGGTGCTGCGCAGATACTATATTCCGCCAAGCGTTGCCATTGCCGCGGGCTCAGCCATCGATACGGCCCAAAGGCTCGAAACCCTGCGATTCCACCTGCCATCCTCGTTGCAGAGGCTGCAATACTCGGTTGCGTTCAATCCCAGCCAGGCCACGGTGGATGCCATGCGTCAAGTGGTATTGCCGCAGCTGCTGGACGATTCCCGCAAATTGGCGCAATCGCTTGCGGCGGCCGCCGGAGTCAGACTGGGGAGCCATCCGGTGGATCAGCGATTCGGCCGGTGTCGGCGTGCCGACTGCCTTAGAGCGTAATGGCGATTTTTCGCAGATCGTCGACCCCTTGGGCGGCATTCTGTCCTCGCTGCCATCGAGCACGCAATACACGTTTTACGTCAGTGTAGTGTTCGCCGCCGCCCCATAGCGAGAGTCGCCAAGCGAGGCCATGCTACCATTAATACTTGTCAGGTCTCGGGCTTCGTGCAACGGACGGCCGCAAACCCCGCCAGGTCCGGAAGGAAGCAACGGTAGTGGTGCGGTTCGTGTGCCGCGGATTACCCGGGGCCTGGCATAATCGTCCGCGCGGCATCCGGATACCCACCCCATGTACCAGGTAATCGCCAGAAAGTACCGCCCTCAATCTTTTGCGGACGTGGTCAATCAGGAACACGTCAAGAACACGCTGGAAAACGCCATCGCGCAGAACCGCATCGCGCACGGTTACATCTTTTCCGGCCAGCGCGGCACCGGCAAAACCACCATCGCGCGCATACTGGCGCGCTGCCTCAACTGCATTCAGGGTCCCACCGCGACACCGTGCGGCGAATGCGCGAGCTGTAAGGAAATCACCGCCGGCGGCACCGTGGACGTCATCGAAATCGACGCCGCCAGCAATCGCGGCATCAACGAGATGCGCGAACTGCGCGAGAATGTGCGCTATCAGCCGGCGCGCGACCGTTACAAGATTTTCATCATCGACGAAGCCCACCAGATCACCAACGAGGCCTTCAACGCGCTGCTCAAAACCATCGAAGAGCCTCCGCCATGGGCCGTCTTCGTGCTCTGCACCACGGAATCGCACAAGATTCCCGCCACCATCGCGTCGCGCTGCCAGCACTTCAGTTTCCGCAGCGTGGATTTCGAAGACCTGATCCAGCGTATGGCGTGGATTTGCCAGCAGGAAGGCATCGAAGCCGATCCGGAAGCACTGGCCATACTGGCCGCCGCCGGGGAAGGCAGCGTGCGCGATTCACTCTCCGCGCTGGACCAGGCGATCGCCTGCTGCGGGTCCAAACTGGACGCCGCGGAAGTGCGCGCGCTGCTCGGCGCGTTCTCCCTCGAATCGCTGGAGAAGGTCACGCAGGCCCTCGCCGCGGGCGATTCGCGGAGCATGCTGGAAGTGGTGAACGAACTGGAATGCAACGGGCAAAACCTGCAGCATTTCAGCCGCGAGTTGTCGCGCTACTTCCGCAATTTGCTGGTCACCCGGGTTGCGGGCGCCGACACGCGCCTGGTTGCCGCGAGTACGGCGCAGCGCGAAAAACTCGCCGCCATCGCGGGGGGCTTCTCCGAAGAGGACCTCACGCGATACCTGCAACTCTCGCTCGATCTCTTTAAGGACCTGCAATTTTCGCTGCAGCCGCGATTCCACTTGGAGATCGGCCTGGTCCGCCTGGTGCAGGCCGGCCGGCTGCTGCCCATCGAGCAGGCGCTGGCGGGCCTCACCGGCTCCGAGCGAACCGACCGGACCGCACCGCCTACGCGGACAGCGCCTCAGGCGCATTCTCCGCAAGCGCCGCCGCGCGTGTCGACGTCTACGCCCGCGGCTGCGCGCGACATTGCACCGCCGCGCCCCGCCGGCCCTTCGCCGTTCGACCTGGATCGCGCCAAGAAGGCCGGCACCGGGCCGCCGGAACCGCAGTCCTCAAGCGCCGGCACACTTACGATCCAGGCCGAAGCTCCGCCGATGACGGCGGGCGATCCGCGCGAACGCCTGCACGCCTGGCTGCACGAACACAATCACGCCCACCTCGCCGACGCGGTGGAGAACGCTTCGCTCACCGTCACCGGCGGGGACCTGAACATCGTGGCGCCGAAATCGTACGCCCTGTATTTTAAGGATCGCGGCTTCGAGGAGGCCGTCCGCGAAGTTTTCGGCAGGCCGTTGCGCATGAAGCTGACCACCGGTGAAGCCGCCGCAGACGCGGCGCCCATCGGCACTTCCGCGCTACCTAAAAACGAAGCCGAGGACGCAGTCACGGGCCGCGCGCTGGCCAACCCGGAAGTGCAGCGATTCCGCGAAATCTTCGGCGGCGAAGTACGCAAAGTTCGCAACCTCAAGGAGTAGATACGTGAAACTACCCGGCAATATGCAGCAGATGATGCGCCAGGCGCAGCAGATGCAAGAGAAGATGGCGCAGGACATCGCGCAGATCAAGGTCACCGCCACCGCCGGCGGCGGCATGGTCTCGGTAGCCATGGACGGCCAGAAGAACCTGCTGAGCGTCAAGATCGACCCCGAGGTCGCCGGCGACGTGGAGATGTTGCAGGACATGATCCTGGCCGCTTGCGGCGAAGCCGTCAAGCAGGTGGAGGCGCAGATCCAACAGAAGACGGCCGGCCTGCTCGGCGGCATGGGACTGCCCCCTGGTCTGTTCTAAACTATGCCGGATTTCGCCGAACCGCTCGCGCGTCTGATCACGGAATTTAAGCGTCTGCCCGGCATCGGACAGAAGTCGGCACAGCGCATCGCGTTCCACGTGCTGCGCGCCAACCGCGACGATGCCGAGCATCTCGCGCAGGCCATCCTCGACGTGAAGGATAAGTTGGGCCTCTGCCGCGTCTGCAACAATATCGCCGACAGCGAATTGTGCCAGTACTGCAGCGACCCGAACCGCGACCCGAAAGTGGTCTGCGTGGTGGAGGAGCCGCACAACATCATCGGCGTCGAAACCACGCGCGGGTTTGAAGGCCGCTATCACGTGCTGCACGGTTCACTTTCGCCTCTGCGCGGGCTCGGCCCCGAATCGCTCAAGATCAAGAGCCTGGTGGAGCGTATCGGCCAGGGCGAGATTCAGGAAGTGATCGTGGCCACCAATCCTACGGTGGAAGGCGAGGCCACGGCGGTCTACCTGGCGCGCCTGCTCAAGCCGCTCGGCGTCAAAGTGATGCGCATCGCCATGGGTGTCCCGGTGGGCAGCGATCTGGAATTCGCCGACGAAGTCACTATGTCGAAAGCCATGGAAGGCCGCCGCGAGATGTAAGCGGGGCGTGGTCTTGGTAGCTCAGCTCCTGGAGAGCGACGGCACTTCGCGCAATGACCTCGCGCTGGCCATCGATACAAGGCGTTACCCAGGACGCGGAAGAACCGCAGGATTCCGGAATCGGGACTTCACGGGAGTAATCTCCTCGAAGGCCGTTTTGTGCCACTGTCCGAGTCCCTGACGATCCACTCGCGATACGCAGCTTGTGGCCAATTTGGCCCTTTGCCCGTTCTGCGGCAACTTGGGTTAACCTGTGCTTTCGAGAATCCGGCTAATTCGTTGGGCTGAGGGCGTTATGCAACACCAGCCTGAATTGCAAAGATAGTCGCAACTGACAGGTCCGGAATTCAGCGAAGGAACGACATATGAAACTCGGCACTCCCCTCGTTGTCTCCGACAAGCACACTGCGGCGCTTGCGCGCATTCCCATTGGAAGCGCCGGTCGGGAGAGTTACCAGGAGTGTTTCCTCCAAGAACTCATCGATCAACAGCCAGGCGTCCTGCCTATTGCCGATTTTTGTCCTCGAGTCACCGGCGTCTTCACGCTGGGCCGCGAGGTCCCCGTCGACCTTGGCGGTGCTCAGGGATTCATTGACAACCTGTTAATCACCGATACCGGCCAACTGATAATCGTCGAAACCAAGCTCTGGCGAAATCCGGAGGCGATTCGCCAGGTCGTCGTACAAACATTGCAGTACGGCATGGCCGTCAGCCAGATGCCCGCGACCGAAATGGAGAATTGCCTTCGCAAAGCAAGTCCAAAGGGTCGACGCCTCGGCTTGAACGAAACCGTTGCCCAGTTCGTTCAGAGCCAGGCGTCATCCGATTCTGCGATCGATCTCGATGACGACTTTGAGGAGGTGTTCGATCGACTACGCCGCGCAGGAGAGATTGTACTCCTAATAGCAACAGACTGCGTTCGATCGAGCGCCGAACGCATTGTGAACTGGATGAATACAACCATCGGGAGCGCTCCCCATAAGTTAGGGCTTGTTGAACTTTGTTTGTACGAACTCCCGGACGTCGGCAGAATCGTGGTGCCGAAAACCCTGCTGCGCATTCGTGAGGGTTCCCGCCACGTCGTGACGATCAATATCGAGAATGGCGATCGAGGGCAGGTCACCACTCGAGTCACCGGTCCTGACATAGCGCCTACGAAGACAATCACCGCACCTCCTCAGGCGCTGATGACCGAAGAGAAACTGCTCGCGTCGATATGCTCCAAGAATTCGCCGGAACATGTCCAAACCGCCCAGCAGCTATTGAATGGGCTAAAATCCTTGGGTTTGGACTCGAGGACCACGGCGGCTTTGGTCCAATACGGCATCGAGCTAGACGGAGATTTCCTAGGACTCGTCGATCTCAATGGAACCGAAGTCTATTGCTACCTGCGGAAGCGGGCAATCCGCGCCCTCGGTGACGACAAGTTTGTAGAATGCAAACGAAAGATCTGTTCCGTTGCTGAGTTCTACCGTACGTTCGAAGTGGACGATCCGACGAAACTGAAGTACTGCGCTCAGCATTACGACGATCTTAACGACAAGGTGGAGGTATTTCTTTCGGTTGTCAACGAGGTTGCCGTGGTAATGCGCGCCGCCATTACAGCGCAGGCTGTCGGGGAGAGATAGCTTGTCCATTCGGGGTTGGCTCCCTTCGCGGCGCTGGGCGTCAAGTTCTACCCTCTCAACCGAATTAAGTCCGGCGCTAGGCTGCAACCTCGACCCGTGCCACCAGTAGCGGCCCGTCGTTGACTGCAATCTGTCCTTTCACACGGGTTGCCGGCCGAAGTCCAAAGCAGGAGGGAGACAGATGGTAACCTGTACCCTGGAGGCCGACGGCTCCCCGGAAGCTTTCTGGGGCAGCCACCCTGATCATGCAGTTCCACTGGTGATTGGTAGCCGCTGGCAATGTGGCACGGTCACGGTAACGAGACGACCTCCGTTTCGTACGCGACCATCTGTACACGCGGCTGAAAATCAACAGCGAATCGGCCGAGCAGTGGAGGACGAACATGGCGCTATCACTCGGAGTTCACAAGGGCGACAAAATTCTCATTGGTGACCACTGTCTGGAGGTTAGGGCGATCTCATCCTCACCCGATCGCGCCGCAGGCGATCTGATCACCATAACGATCGACGGCGGCGAGGAAATGGTGGTAACGGACCGATCGAAGAGCAGTATTCTGCCGGGAGTCATCGCCTTCTCTGGGGTAGGGGCCAAGGGGACGAAGAACCGATTGGCATTTGAGGCTGCGCGAACTATTCCGATCCGAAGGTTGGACAGCCAAGCAGCGAGTGCCGATGGAGGAGGCGTCCAAACCGCCTCTGATATTGCGGATCCGAGTGCCGGACCTAGCAGTGGAATTCGAGTTGGGCCGTGCGAGACACTTCCAGGACGAGTTAACACTTCGGTTCCAACGGAGATCGTCGTCCAGGTGGGCGCCGATGGGGGATCCCTCGCCATCGAAGGCAAGCACTACGGCGACACAGGATGGCAATTCCGGATGGTGAGGAACGAGATGGCGCTGTATGACGACTGCGTCGATGATGGCGAGCCGGATGATATCGCCGGGTTCCTCGAACAGACGGATTATTTCGACTCGCTTGGCGAAGCGCTCAAGCTGTTCGATAGATACCCGTACTGGCCCGACTTGTACGTTGTGGAAGTTCATCCAGAATTTGTCGACGAAGTTTTAGCCGAAGTCAGATCACGGGGTGGAGCATCGGCGGAGGCACGTTGGCGTGTAGCGCTGGACCTAAAGCGAAGTGAGTCAGGCCTCATGAAGGAGCAGGCATCCGCTAAAGAAGAGTGGGAGCGGTTCAAGGGCAATCTGGCGATGTGCATTGCGGATCTCTCGGAAGACGAATATCTAATCGTGTCTTCCAAACGCGCAAACTATTTCGTTCAGTTTGCATCGCAGGGGCAGTTCGGAATGCGGATCGAGGCAACGAGCAACGTCTACATAAATCGCCCGGAGGCCGTATTATCGGCCGAAACGTATTCGACGATGGCTGGGATCGGGTGGAGGGCCCCGACTGCCCCCCTGTCGCGGAACCCGATCCCGACGGCTCGCCGAACTTCTTCGTTGACTTGGCGAGTCCAGTAGATTTCAAGTCCATCGCCGATATGTCAGTTCGCACTCTGCGTTCCGCATACGGCGTTCACCATCCGGGAGGGCTTCAGTACAAGGGGTTTAGCTCCACCGGCGCAGAGATCAGGTTCCCTACCCTTCGAATCAAGCGGGAATCGGCGTGAACATAGGCGCTATACTGAAGCACCCGGCCACGACTGATAGGCCGAAGCATCGGTACAGGCACCTGCCAGTCTACAGGTAGCACACGGCTGGATGGTGGCTCATCCATTCAGGCGCGATTCCTCCTGTGAAACGCCGTCCACATCCCGAGCGACTTTCAGCACCAGTGTACGACACGGCGACTTCCCGTTCAGGTGGCAGTGCTCATCATCCGAAACCGTGCACCACGAGAGAACCCGAGCTCGATTTGCGTTTGCAGCGAGCGCGCGAAGCCCTCCAGGCCGGGGAAAAGCGTGGCAACGTTGATGTTCATCTTGTCCAGCTCTTCAAGGAGCCCTAAGCGTGCCGCGGCAGGAATTATGATCTTGTACAGCGGCTGCCTCGGGAGGTTCGGTCGTGCTACCGCATCAGCGAGCGCGACCTTTAGGTTTGTCTCGAAACCAAATCGGAGAGCTCTCGGACACAAGAATCGCCCTTGCTGCGCCGTCAGCCGTTCGTTCATTCGAAATGGCTCGACCGGAAAGACAAACGGGTGGCTTTGGTACTCAAGTGGTGCCGCAAGGAGGACCTTCCTGAAATGCTCCCGGTCAGAAGGGTTGAACAAGGCCAACTTCGAGTCCTCAGTTCTCACGGTGCGATAGGCCTGGCCCCGAAGTGTCGGAAGGTGAAAGGCCCAAACGGCTGAGGCCCTGCCGGATATTCCAGCGCTACTCGCAAAGAACGTGGCTACATACGGCGATAAGGTGCAGTCGAGTAAGCGAGTAGGCGCACCGTAATGCTGCATTAATGCAAGCCACTCGAGGTCGTCGTCTTTGTCGGGCAGATCGGTGATGAAATGGTGCGCGCGCCGCTGGAATTCCCAGAGGAGACGTACCTGCTCTACTGTCTCTCCCCATCCGACATCGGGGAAGTTGAGGTCTGGCCGTGGCAGCACCCGCTCAAGTGAGGACTGAAGCCCCCATTTCTCGTCGGCTTGGCCCCGGAACAACCAAGAATGCCCGGTCGCTCTCGCCTCAAACCGGGAGGAATGCAGAATCGCGAAGATTTCCCGCAGCGTCTGTGGCGTTAGAACGGTGGTGTACTCAGCAAACGGGACCTTGTGAATCCTCCGGACTTCTTTCAAATTGGGCAAACGATAGGCATTCCGCGGTCGCGGGCCGAATTCGAGAGGCATCGACGTGCCGTGTGATTCAACTTCGCCCCGCTTGCGACGCAAGCGATGTACTCTGTCAGCCTGGGTTCTGGACATTCGCGCTCCGCACCGCACCCCACGCTCGCTCCGGTTTTCCCGAAAGGACTCCGCGCGGGCTCAAAGTGCAAAACCGCATGGTACCTCCGAGCAATCCTGAGCGTGCACATCGCCGAGCGAGTTCGAAACCGCTACGTGGACGCAAAACACGCAAAGCACTGATCTGTTGGACGCTGGCGGTGATCGCCACCAGATTCCTCTCGTGAAACGCCGCTCACATCCAGCCCGCCGCCGAAGTCACGCGCGGCCCCTATCGGCGCATGCCGATTGGTGCTACACCCATGTTGGGAGGTCTGAACACCATGGGTTTTCTCACGAGCGCATGCGTCTGCGTGGCCCTTTCCTCTTTGATCGCCGCCGAACCTGAAACTATCGGGGCGACTACCCACACATCCGCCGCGAGCGCCAACTTCATCTACGTCTCCGACGACGGCTGCATTCTTAACGAGGTGATCGTGTTCGCCAACCGAACGACAGTGGTTTCGGCCAGCGCGCCGCGGGCAACCGGTGAAGTCACCTACACGCGCTACCGGTACCACTATTGCGAGGGTGCCGATCTAGGCACCGACCTGGGCAGTAGTTCGCAACCGGTTTTCTCGAGGGATTTGAACCGGGCATTGCTGAATGCCACCATCCACGGGCATACAGCTTCCGGTTCGCCGGCGACCATTTCCTTTGCGCTGACGTGGGAGGGCAGGGGCGGCATCACGAGCAAAACGGGCCGCCCCCAGAACTCTCCCGACGCCGGCGCCAGGCTGACACGCAGCAAAAACATGAGCCGCAACGCGGCGGTCAGCGGGAGCGTGGACGAGCAGGATATTTCCGACTCCGCTGTCGGCGCCAGCCTTCACATCATGCGAAAAGCGATTTCCCAGTGATGTGTCGCCGCCCCTACGCGCTGCACGACATATTGCTCGATGTGCCGCCGGCGGCGGGGACGTAGCACTTCAGCGCATAATCCATCACCATCCGGTCGGCGTTGAAGCGCCAGCCCAGCGTGCGGATGGTGCGTTTCATGCGTTTGATCCAGCCACGCGGCAGGCCGTCGTGATCGCGCTGGTAGTAAAGCGGAATCACTTCGTCGCGCAGCACGCGATACAGGTCTTCGCCGTCGCGTGAATCGTGCACGTTCATGTTGGAGTGCGTGCGCCCGGTGCCGATGGCGAAGCCGTTGAGCCCGTCGTACGCCTCTGCCCACCAGCCATCCAGCACCGAGAGGTTGAGGCCGCCGTTCAGCACCACCTTCTGGCCGCTGGTGCCCGACGCCTCCAGCGGACGCCGCGGATTGTTCAGCCAGACGTCTACGCCGCGCACGAAATGCCGGCCCACGTTGATGTCGTAGTCTTCCACGAAGACGAACTTGTCGCCGAGTTGGGTGTCGCGCATCATCAGCGCCACTTGCTGCAGGACGCGCTTGCCGGGTTCATCCAGCGGATGGGCCTTGCCGGCGAAGACGAACTGCACCGGGCGCTTGGGATCGTTGACCATGGACGCTAGCTGCTCGATGTCGCTGAGCACCATGTTGGCGCGTTTGTAAGTTGCGAAGCGCCGCGCAAACCCGATGGTCAGGGCGTCCGGCGAGAGCACGCGGCTGAGGCGCTGCAGTTTTTCCTTCGATTCGCCGCGACGTTCCGCCTGTTCCACCGCGCGCTGCCGCACGAACGCGAGCAGGCGCGCCTTCAGGCTCAGGTGGGTTTCCCACAACTCACCGTCGTCGATGTTATCGATGCCCTCCCAGGTGCGCGATTCGCCGCTATACTTGTGCCAGTCCGTGCCCAGGTGGCGGTCATAGAGGCGGAACATCTGGGGGGCCAGCCACGAAGGCACGTGAACACCGTTGGTGATGTGGCCGATGGGAACCGCGTCTTCGGCGCGGCCCGGGAACAGGCCCATCCACATTTCGCGCGAGACCTCGCCGTGCAGCGCGGAAACGGCATTCGCGCGCCTCGACAGCTTGAGACCCAGTACGGTCATGCAGAACATCTCGTGCGGATTGCCGGGGTTCTCGCGGCCCAGCGCCATCAGCCGGTCCTCCGAAAGTCCCAGCGACTCGCGCAGCGGCCCCAGGTGCTCTTCCATCAGTCCCGCGTCGAACCGGTCGTGGCCGGCGGGCACAGGAGTGTGGGTGGTGAACGCCACTTCCCTGGCCACACGGCGCGCCGCCGAGTCGAAGTTGAGCCCCTCGTCCTCCATACGGCAGCGGATCGCCTCCAGCACGGCGAACCCGCTGTGTCCTTCATTCATGTGCAGCACCCCGGGCGTGATCCCCATGGCCCGCAGCGCCCGATAGCCGCCGATCCCCAGCAGCAGTTCCTGGCGGATGCGCACCCGCCCGTCGCCGCCGTACAGCCGCGACGTCAGTTCCCGGTCCTCTGGCGCGTTGCCATCTACGTCCGTGTCGAGCAGCAGAAGATCGCACCGTCCCACCTTCATGCGCCACACTTTGGCGAAGATGATCCCGCGGCGGGTTTCGATCTGCACCGTGACGGGTTCGCCCTTCGGACCGATGGCCGGCTCCATGGGCATCTCCGCCACGTTCACCTGTATGTAGTCCTCCTGCTGCCACCCTCCGCTGTCGAGACGCTGGCGGAAGTAGCCCTGCCCGTAAAACAGGCCGATCCCGACCAGGGGAATGTCCAGGTCGGACGCGCTCTTGATGTGATCGCCGGCCAGCACCCCGAGGCCGCCCGAATAGATCGGGACGGACTGGTGCAGCCCGAATTCCGCTGAAAAGTAGGCAACCGGCCGCGGCCGCAGCACGCCCGCATGTGTGGCGCCCCAGGTACGGTCAGCCTTCAGGTATTCCTGCAAACGGCGGTAGGCATAGTTGATGCGGCTGTGCAGGTTTCTTTCCGCCGCGCGCTGCTCCAGCGCTTCCAGCGGAATCTCGCTGAGCAGCGAGATGGGGTTGCCCTTGAGCTCGCGCCAGCGTGCCGGGTCCAACTCGCGGAACAGGCTCGTGGTATCGGCGTCCCAGCACCACCAGAGGTTGCGCGCCAGCGCCCAGAGGCGCTCCTGCGCCGGAGCGATGAAGCGGTCCAGCGTGCGCGCCTCGCTGACTACCGGAGCCACCTGCGCCGCGGCTTCACACAGCATCCGCACTTCGTCGTCCGCGAAGCTGCGCGCCTCGACGGTCTGCACCACCAGCACCCCCTGCAGCACGCCGCAGTCGATCAACGGAACACCCAGGAACGAGTGATAGTTTTCCTCGCCAGCTTCGCCGAAGAACTTGAAACGCGGATGCTTCCGTACCTCCTCCACGGCCACCGGACGGACCTGTTCGGCCACCATTCCGGCCAACCCTTCGTGCAGCGCCATGCGGAGCGTGCCGATGCACTCGCGACGCAGGCCGAGTGTCGCGGCCAGCACCAGGTTCGCCCGGTCGGGTTCCAAAAGGTAGGCCGAGCAGACATCCGTATGGAAGCGCCTGGCGATCAGCGCGACCACGTTCATCAGCGTTTCCGCCGGCTTGCCGCCCTCCCGGGTAAGGGTGTTGAGTTCGTCCAGCGTGAGGACGTAATTGACGGCGTTTGCTTCGCTAGCCTCATGCATGTTCTTGCTTCCCCCTCTGTTTGAGCGCGGACCTCGCAGTACGCGTGCGCAAACGAAGCGGAAGCCCGACGTGGGGCTGGAGGTTTAAGAATACCACTGCTGGAAAAGATCGGCTAAGTAGGCTGAGAGGATTCCTCCTCCGGTGGAATCCTCCCCTTCAAGACGAGATCCTTGAAGATTCGCAAGACAGTCAGGTACTGGGCGAGCGCTTCGCGTTCAGCGAGATGCGCCTGCTCAAGCGCATGACCGCGATCAGACGGCGTCGACTCCTTTTCGGCTTCGTGCGTCTTGCGGACAGCCTCAAGGTAACGCTCACGCGCGCTTTCCACGCGCTTCCGCCAAGCATCCTCGATCGCGTCGAAATTCTCAGGGCGTTCCATTTTTGACACCGGACAAATTAGTATATAAGATCTTCTATACCTATTCTGACTCTTAAGACCCGCCTGATCGCAAGCGCAACGAAGCGCAGGCAAGCGCAAAAGACACGTACGGAGAGGGTTAAGAGCGCGATTCCCACCCGCTATGCGGCTGATGAGCCATGTGCTAGCATCCTGGTCGTAGTGGTGGAATTGCCTGGCGGTGAGCTTTCCTCGTGGAAGGAGATCGCCGCGTATCTCGGCGTTGGACTCCGAACCGCACAAATCTGGGAGCAGGAACGTGGCTTACCCGTTCATCGCCTGCCGGGCGGCCGGGGACGCGTGCTCGCGAATGTTGCGGAACTCGACGCTTGGAAACATTCCGGCACATTGCAAACCACCGCGCCTCCACCCGCTGCACCGCACCGCTCATGGAGGGGCCTTGCAGGCTGGCAGGGTATCGCGGCACTGATGGCGCTCGCGCTCCTTATCATCCATTACTGGCACCGTGAACCAGTCTCCTACCGGATTGAGCGCGACACTCTCATCGCGCTGGATACACAGGGGCGCGAGTGCTGGCGCAAGACGTTCCCATTCCCGCTACAGGAAGCCACTTCAACAGAGATCTCGTCTCGCTACACCTGGATCGGCGATCTGGACGGCGATGGCCGCAATGAGATCTTGTTCGCCCCGCACCCCGTCGTCAGCCGGCAGGAAAGTACACCCCTGATTTGCTACGACGATCGCGGCGTGGAACGCTGGCGATTCGAGAACCGCCAGCGCGTCCGCACCAGCGCCGAGGATTTCGCGCCGATCTTCGGCCTGGCGGGTTTCCTGGTGACACCACGCGCCAGGGGCCGCGCCAACGTAGTCCTGGTAGCGACGACGCACTACTTGTACTACCCATCCCAGGTCGCTCTACTTGAACCCGATGGCCGCCTGATCGGCGCGTACTGGCATAGCGGACACCTCAATTCTCTCCAGGCCGGCGACCTGGACAATGACGGGAGAACCGAATTCTATCTCGCCGGACTCAGCAACGCCTGGCACGCCGCCACCCTCGTCGTCCTGGATCAGGATCGCTTCGTCGGAGCATCGCAAGAGCCGCAGGCGCCCGACTACCAGCTTCTGGGGTTCTCCCCGCCAGGCGAGCGCAATCGAGTTATCTTCCCCCGGTCGTGCCTCAACACTGCGTTTGATCCATACAACCCCGTCATGACGCTCAACGTGAACTATGGCGAGATTGTCGTACAAACGATGGAACTCATTGGACACGGCGCCGGTATCTTCCACCACCTTTCCCCGGACCTGCGGCGGCATCGCGTTGTGATCTCGGATTCGTACAAGGTCGAGTACCAACGCGCCAAAGCCGAGGGTCAGCTCAGTCCGTCCTGCGGCCTCGAAGAAATGGCGGACCTCCGTATCCTCCCGCCGCCGAAATAACGCCGCCATTGGCCCCGCCCTGCGTTGAATCCGCGTAAACTGTGGGCATGCGCAGACTCGCCCCGCTTGCGGTTCTCCTTCTGCTCTCGCTTCCCGCGATAGCCGCCCGCCAGGTCGCACTGATCGCCGAAGGCGAACTCGCTCCGCCCGCCCGTCACGGGCTGGACAAACTGCGGGACGCCCTGCGGGCCAAGGGCTTCGAAGTCACGGCATCCGCCGCGCAGGCCGACTACGTCATCCTGGCCGGCACCGGCGCATCGCCCGCCTTGCAGGACTCGCAGGCTCCCGCGCCCGCCGGCCGCGAGGCCCTCACCATCTGGCGGGGCCGCTACCAAAACAAGCCCACCATCGCCCTCCGCGGGGCCGATGCGCGCGGACTCATGTACGCCGCGCTCGACACCGCCGACCGCGTTGCCTGGAGCTCCGCCGACCCCTTCCAGTACGTCCGCAACACCACCGAGAAGCCCTACCTCGCCGAACGCGGCATTTCCATGTACACCATGCAGCGCGCCTACTTCGAGAGCCGCCTGTACGACGAGGCCCACTGGACGCGCTATTTCGATACCCTGGCCGCCGACCGCATCAACAGCTTCGTCGTCATCTTCGGCTACGAAAACGGCGGCTTCATGGCGCCGCTGTATCCCTACTTCTTCGACGTGAAGGAATTTCCCGACGTCGAGTTAGTCGGCATCACCAAGGCCGAACAGGCGCGCAACACCGCAGCGTTTCAAACCCTGATCCGTCTGGCGCACCAGCGCGGCATCGATGTGACCGCCGGAATATGGGACCACATTTATCGCGGGGGCGTGCAGGGCGGCGGCATTCCCGGCGCGTCGCAGAATGCAGGCAAACGCGTGCCCGGCCTCGTCTGGGGCGTCACGGCCGACAACCTCGCCACCTACAACAAAGCCGCCCTCCGCCGCTTCCTCGAAGTCTTCCCGGAAATCGACGCCATACAGTTCCGCATGCACGACGAGTCCGGACTTAAGAAGGAAGAGATCGAGCCCTTCTGGCACGACGTCTTCTCCGACATCAAGCGGACCCACCCCAAGCTGCGTCTCGATCTGCGCGCCAAGGGACTCCCCGACGCGGTCATCGAAGATGCCCTCAACCTCGGGCTGAACGCCAAGATCAGCACCAAATACTGGATGGAGCAAATGGGGCTGCCCTTCCACCCCACGCACACCAATACCGAGGACCAACGCAACCGTCGTCACAGTTATGCCGATCTTCTGCGCTATCCGCAGCGCTATCGCGTGCACTGGCAACTGTGGAGCGGCGGCACCACCCGCCTGCTGCTCTGGGGCGACCCGGACTACGTGCGCCGCTTCGCTTCCACCGCGCGCCTCTACGATGGCGACAGCTTCGAGATCAACGAAATGCTCGCCACCAAAATGCTGGGCGAGCCGCACGACGAGAAGCCGCTCGAAATCCTCAACCCCGCGTACCGCTTCTACGATTACGAGTTCGAGCGCTACTGGCAGTTCTACCGCCTGTGGGGCCGCCTGACCTACAATCCTGAAACCCAGGCCGAAGTTTGGGAGCACGAATTCACCGCGCGCTTCGGACCGCAAGCCGGTCCGCCCGTGAGCAGGGCGCTGCAACTGGCCAGCCAGGTGTTGCCGCACATCGTGGCCGCCAGCTATCGATATTCCAACTTCCCCACTACGCGTGGATGGGCGGAGATGAATCGCCAGGGCAGCCTGCCGGAGTACGCCGGCGAAGAGGGCAGCGACATACAGCAGTTCCTCAACGTGCGCGACGAAGCCAGGAGCATCGTCCAGGGCAGCGATACCGCCATGCGCCGGCCGGAAGAAACCAGCCGCTGGTTCGCGCAGGCGGCGGACGGCATCCTGACGCAGGTCGCGCTGGCCGAAAAAGCCAATGGCAGCGGCGCCGGCAAGGAATTCCGCACCACCATCACCGACCTGAAGATTCTCGCGGCCCTCTCACGCTATCACTCGCAGCGCCTCCTGGCGGGGGTCTGCTACAACCTCTATAAGGAGACGGGCGATCTGGCCTCTTTCGATGAAGCGATCGGCTACGAGAAGACTGCGCTCGACGCCTGGAGCCAAATGGTGGCCGCCGCCGGCGATGTCTACAGCGAAAACCTAGCCTTCGGCGCGCACGCCGTCGGCTTCAGCCGCCACTGGAAGGAGGAGTACCAGCTACTCGCCCGCAACTTCGAACAACTGCAGGCCGAGCGCCAGAAAGCCCAGGCGAAGCCGGGGGCCGTGCACTTTGCGCTACACGTGGCCGGCGGCCCCGCGCCCAGCGCCCGCCTCTTGCCCATCGGACCCGGCCTGGAAATTACGGCACAAGTGACTGCCCCCGCCGGAGTGAAGTGGGTTCGCCTGCGCTATCGGCACGCCACGCAATATGAGGATTACCAGACCGCCGAAATGACGCTCGATGCGAAATCAGGCAACTACACCGCGCGCATCCCGTCATCCTTCGCCGACCCGAAGTGGGCGCTGATGTACTTCGTCGAAGTAGTGGACAAGACGGGAGCGGGCCGCCAGTTCCCCGACCTGGACGCGGAAACACCGTACGCAGTGGTCGCAGCAAAGCGTTAACTTATGATTGGCCGCCGATGAACGCCGATAAGCAATGCTTGTGTTATCGGCGTTCATCTGCGGCCAATTGATTTTTTCTCGCCTTAGCGGGAAACTGTCTCCCACTTACTGCAATATGGGCAGCGCGCCTTCCCGCAAACCGGCATCCGTCACGCCGGCAATCTTCACATCGATCAGTGCGTTCGCTTCGCGACTCGCGGCCAGTTCCACCTTCAGATAATTCTCCGTCAGCGCGGTCCCAGTCTCCGCCAGCGTCACGGCCGAAAGCGTTCTTCCCACCATGCGTTCGCGGAACGCCAGATTCTTAGCGCTCGCCAACTCTCGCAGCACACGATTGCGCTCTTTACGCACCGCCATGGGCACCTGCACCGCCTCTTCCGCCGCCGGCGTGCCCGGACGCTCCGAGTAAGTGAACACGTGCAGGTAAGTAAACGGCATGGACGCCATGAATTGCCGACTCTCTTCGAATTCGGCGTCGGTCTCTCCCGGGAAGCCCACCATCACATCGGCGCCAATCGCCGCGTCCGGCATCAGCGTACGCGCCTTCTGCACGCGGTCCGCGTAATGCCGCGGACGATACTTGCGATGCATGCGGCGCAGCGTGCGGTCGCATCCGCTTTGCAGCGGCGCGTGGACGTGCGTGGCGATGCGCGGCGAGTCCTTCATCAGGTGCAGCAGGTCGTCGGAGAAATCCATCGGCTCCACCGAGCTGAGGCGCAGGCGTTCGACATCCGTTTCCGCCAGCAGCCGGCGCAGCAAGTCGGCCAGCCGCATACGGCTGCCCGGCTCCCGGCCCCATCGCCCCAGATTGATGCCGCTCAGCACAATCTCGCGATAACGCCCGGCCAGCCCGCGCACCTGTTCGATCACCTGTTCGGCGGGTGCGCTGCGGCTGCGTCCGCGCACGAACGGGATAATGCAAAACGAGCAGCGATTGTTGCAGCCATCCTGAATCTTCAGATTCGGACGCGTGCGCTCGCCCGCCGCGTCCTCTACCGGCGCCGACAGAAAGTCGTGCTGCGCGAAGATATCGCCGATGTGAATGTTGCCATGGTAGGGCGGTGCCGTCACAATCTCGGCGATCTGGGTTTTGTGCGAATTGCCCACCACCCACTCCACTCCGGCCATTGATGCCAATTCCTCCGGGGCGCGCTGCGCGTAACAACCCGTGACCAGGATCCGCGCCTCCGGATTTTCGCGATGCACCCGCCGGATGGTCTGCCGCACGTCGTCATCCGCCGACGAAGTGACAGTGCAGGTGTTGAGCACAACAAGGTCGGCCCCCGCGCGTTCACATGTGGATGCAAGTCCCTTGCCCGCAAGTAACGATTCGAGAGCGGCGCCGTCTGCCTGTGTGGCCCGGCATCCAAAGTTTTGAACGAAGAACTTCTCCACTACTACCTATGTTGGCATACGGCCGGACTTTGTGCAGGCGGCGTGACCGTAACTCCTCCGCCGGCAAGTCCACGAAGGTTAGCAGGGTCCTGGACCGCCTACCGCAAAAAACTATCCGAAGTAAGTAGCTCCGTGGGTTGACCTGTTGAACCCCCACGATCGAAACTCAACACGAGGGCGTCTGTACGCACACAGACCCACCTTGACGGAAACGATCATGCCGAAGTCTGCAAAAACCGAGTCTTACGAAACCAAAACGCTCCAGCAGAAGGAGACCACCAGCAGAGCGGTGCCGTCCGCGGTAGAGAGCGCCTCGCTCGAACAGGCCATGCAGCGCTTATTCTCACTGGTCGGCCTGATGCGCGACATGACGCCGCCGGGCGCCGCGGCCAGCCTTAGTCCCACGTTGATCCTCACCGCCTCAGGATTGGAACTGCGCTACGGGAGCCCTGAATCGTCCTCGGCAGAGCGGTCAGACCGTCTGGCCGGCCTTGAATCCTCGCTGAAACTGCTCGGCGAGCGCGCCGCGAAAATGGAGGAGGAACTTGCTTTCCAGACCACTGAGCTTGCTTCGCTGCGCGCCTCTGTCAAGCAGAACGAAGAGTTGATCGAGGCCGTGGTGGACTCCATCAGCGTGGTGAACGATTTCTCGTTCGGCCAGGACGATCTGCTCCTGCGCCCGAAAACGCTCGCCTCCTGAAATCTCCGGTCTTCTACACCGTGATCGCGTGATCCGCCGGGGCATCCTCGCCGCGCCAGATGCGCCGCGCCGTCCAGTCCTCCGCCGCTCCGCTCCAGAACGCATCGGTGGGACGCAACCCCAGGGGCAGAAACACGCCCGCGCAGAGGTACAGACTGCCGGTCGAAATGTAGCTCTCGCCCAAATGCGGCTGATGTCCCGCGAACCCCACCGTCAGCCAGCCTTTGTCGTCGAAGGTCCCCGGCGCGTCCAGCAGCCGCTTCATCACCGCAGTCAGCGCGGAGCGCACACGCGGTCCCGTCAGCGGTGCGGGCAGTTCGCCCAGCAGCGCCATTTGCGCCAGTAACTGGAAAGCCCCGGTGCGATAGCAGATGGAGCGGCCGATCACCGGGAAGGTGCCCTCCGGCGAAATCAGCCGCTCCTGGATCGCCGCGTAACGCCGCGCGCGCGCCAGTATGTCCGGCACCATCCCCTGCCACGTCTTCGCGTGCGCGCCGATATTGCGCAGCACGTCCAGCAGCATCGGCTGAATCACGAAGCTATTGTAGTAATCCCAGTGAAACCGCGGACCGTCGCCGTACAGCCCGTCGCCCACGTACCATTGCTGGTGTGCGCGCACGGCGTAATCGATGCGCATGGCGTCGAACCGTTCCCCCATCATCGCCAGCGCGGCTTCCACCGTGGCGGCGAAGAGCAGCCAGTTGTTCTGCCCCGGCGTGATCGCTCGCGCGGAAATCAGGCCCTCCGCCAGGTTCTTCTGCGTGGCGGGGTCGAGCTTCTTCCACAATTCGTTGGGGGCACGCAGTAGCGCCTGCGCCAGAAAACCGCAGTCCACCAAAGGTTGCGAACCTTCGTGGAAATTGAGGAAGTCTGGCGATTGCGGATCCGTGCCCGCCCGGATCGCCTGCCGCGCCAGACCCGCGTAGCGCTGTTGCAGATCGCGTTCAGGACCCGCCTCGAGCCCCGCCTCCAGCCAGGGCGCGATGCCGCGCCAGCAGCCGTCCGATTGCCTCCAGGTGCGTCACTTTGCGCCGCTCGGCGACGTCGCCGGTGACGCACTCCACCGGCATATTTCGTTTCAGCGTTCCCGCCGCCAGATTGCGCAACACAGGTTCCGCCACTTTCCCCATGGTCCGAACCCAATACTGGCGGTCGGATTCCGCGGCCTGGGGCGTCGCCTGCGCAGCGGCGGCCGCGGCTCCAGCGCCCGCGACGGTCTGAAGAAACGCACGTCGATGATTCATGACGGCCCCAGTGTAGCCCACTTGCAGGCCATCGGATTACCGATCCGTTCGGTCCGCCTTTGCAGTCGTCCTGGATCGCCAGTCTCCCGTTGATTTGCGCGGCGAGCTGATCGTACCGCACGCATTCGAAAAACGGTCGCTGCTGCGGCGCGCAGAGCAACTTTTTTGTGCCGCATGCATCCTGCCAGACCAGGGCGATCTCATCTGAAAAACCATCCCGCGCGGCGCAAGCTTGAAGCGTCGTGTAAATTCGCTGTTGCTTCGCTTCCGGGCAAGCGTCGAATCCGGAACCGGGAAAAACGGTCAGGACGTCCACTCCCAGGATCGTGAAGCGGGCTGTATCGAACGTGCCCGGGCTGCCTTCGCACGGACCGTACGCATCCGGCGGGCGCGTCAAATAATGCACGAGAGCGTTACCACTCGCTTCCGGATGCGCGCGCAGATAGGATTTACAGTCGAACAACGGATGCGGGTTGCAACATTCGGCCGCATTGCTTTCCACGAAATGCACCAGCGGATTTCCTCCATCTCGCGCGGCGGCGCAAACGGTCTTGTAATAATCGGGCTCAAACAAGGGGTGGGGTTTTCGTCCTTCGGCGGCTCCGTGGAGAACGTAATGGAATAGCGAATTCATCCGCACCTGGCGAACGTCGGGACTGCAGAGCATGTAATATTCAGGATCGAATAGCGGATGCGGCCGGCGGCCTTTTGCGTCACCGTGCCGCAGATAATCGCACAATGCATTGACGCCGGGCATTCGCGGGCACTGACTCAGATAGAACCTGGTGTCGAACAGTGGATGCGGGTTGCGGCCTTCGAACGCGCCCCGGTCGACGTAGTGCCAGAACGGATTCACGCCCGAAGCGGCCACGTCGGGATACGCCGCGCGGTAGTAATCCGCGTCGAACAGCTGCCGGAACTCGCTTCCAGGCCGCATCATCCGGAGATTCATCGCGAACCGCACCCGGCGCATCAACCTGGTGAGCACGCCAGGCGGCGGAGTGGCCGGCGGCGTCCATTGCGCCTTTCGGCCGGCGACCTCGCTGGGCCGGGGAACTGGCGCCGAAGCCGCTGTCGCCTCATTGACAATCTCCCCTCGTGCCACGAGTTTGGAAACGCCTTCCCTCAGCCGGCGCAGCCGCTCTTCCCGATCGGGGACGAGTTCGAAGCGACGACGGACCTCAGCCCGCGCGCGGCGGAGAAACTCGAAATCCATGGCATTCAGCCGCAGCAATTCCGCGTACACGCCGTCGTCGCAGGCTTCTCTAAGCTGCTCCGTCCGTTCGGCAAGCGTGCTGCCTTTCTTAGCGGAATCGTTGACCGGCGCCTGGACGCAATTCAAAGTCGGGAACAGCACGCTCAATCCATACTGGCCGGCAACCAGACTCTCATCAAAGCGATCGACCACGCCGAGGAAGCAGGTTTCGAGCATTCTCGCGGTCGCCTTATCGAGGTCTTCGGTGCCACGAGGCGGATCGTTCACCTGGCCGTTGGCCAGCAGATTGACCTGCACGTCGTTAACGGTCCACGGCATCTCCTCCACCAGGCGGCGAGCGAACTGACCGAGCGTGAGTTGATTGGCGAGGTCGGAAATCGAGTGGCCCCTGACCGGTTTTACGCGAAAATAATCGTAGTTCGACCGGATTCGATCAATCGGATCGCGGAGAAGGCAGATATCGAAGAAGAGGAACCCCGGCGCCTTCGGGACCGGGTAAAAGATCTGGTGGCTCGAAACCGCGTTCACACGGGGATTGCTTTCGAGAACCGAAAACAGATCGCGAGGCGTGACGTGGGCTTCGCTGTTCGGGTGATCAAACGCGGCGAACGTTTCGCAAAAACTGCGCCCTAAGATCTCGATGACGGTCGACCCGCCGTTTTTCGGGATGTGATAGTGGAGAATGACCGTTCGCATGCCGTCTTCAGTTTTAGCAACATTGCGACCGGCACGCATCATCCGGATGCGGTGTCGAGGCTGCCGCCAGGACGGCGGCTCACGGCTTAATTCCCTTTGTCCAGTTTACGATCACTGTCGCAGGCGCGGGGTTGGCCTCGGTAACCTGAGTAGGGATCAGGAAGCGCCGGCCATCGGCTGTCACGTCGAAACGTCCATCCGGCGTTCGAATTCCCGAGGCGAACAACCGCTGTGGCGCGCCGTGCTGAAAACTTGAACCTGTTCTAACCTCTGCGCCTACAATCGCCCGGTCGGCACTCAAGTACAGCAGTTCTTTACCGTCCCGCCGCCATCTTGGCCAGTGTCCGCCGCTGTCGGAGACCAGCCATTTCCTGTCGGAGGCCGTGCCGTCCTCCGAAAAGGCCTGCACGTAAATTTCGCTTCTGCCCGATTCGTCGGAGGCGTAGGCAATCCATTTACTGTCCGGAGAGAGCGTTCCACACCATTCGTTGTAGTCGGCATGCAGAAAAGACCTGGGCTTGCGATTCCCCCCCAGCGGCAGCATCCAAAGGTCGTATCCCGTCTTTGCATCCTCTTGTGAATAGATCAGGAACCGCCCGTCGTGTGACCACTCGCAGAGATGCCTGTAGTCGTCCGGCAGGTTCATCCCTTCGAGCAGCAGGCCCTCATTCTCCGTGCCCGCGGAAGTTTTCGTATACAAGGCGTTGTTTGAGGACTCAAACGCGATGCGGATGCCATCGGGCGACCAGACCGCGCGACCCGAGCCGCCGAACGTTAGTCGCGAGGCAGCCCCGTGTAGCACCGGAAAGAGCGATATGTCGCTCGAGAACCTCTCGGCATCCATGTCGTCGGCGGCCACCGTCAATTCGTCCGGCGAGAGTTGTGGATTCACGTGAAGGCCCGGCCTGCCGATAGTTCCCAAGCGTTTTCCTGTCCGGTCGAACCACGTAATTTGGTCGCCAGGGTATGTCGAAGTGACAATCAGCACCCCGTCCTCCGACACGGAGAACGAAGCACTTAGGTTGCCTGGGTTCTGGTCGATCTTTTCCACAACGGGGAATGCCTCGCCCGTGAGTTGCAGAGGACCGGCGGCGAATCGCTGTGCCATCAGGGCTCCAGCCCTGACGAACAGCAGGTAGCCCGTGTCCGGCGGCAATGCTGGAGCGTATTCGGCGTTGGAGACGTCGTCGAGCAGGTGTATGCGAGCATCCGGCAAATCGAGCGACCCCAGATAGATGCCGCCGTTCTCCTTTTTGCCGCTGTGAATGGTGTACAGAAAGTGCCGTCCGTCCGGCAGGAAAGCGGGAAAGTGGTGGGCGGTCTCTCCGCGAGAAGCGTCCAACGTCGTTATGGGTTTGGCTTCGCCGCCTTTGGCCGGAACCTGGAGGATCACGCCGCCATCGCTGAAGAGGATCGTTCCATCCCGATTCCATGAGCCGCCAATGACCAGGGCAGCCGTACAGATCGTTTGCGGCGCCCCTCCGGACGCCTCGATCTTTTTCAGCTTGCCATCTTGGGCAAATGCAATGAACCGGCTGTCGGGGGACCAGAATGGCCAGAATTCGGCAGTGGCCAGAGGTTGGGCATCCAGAGCTTCGAGCTTGCGCAGCCAAAGCCGCCCATTGCCCGAACCATCGACGGCCATCAAAGCGAACGAGCGACCGTCCGGGGAAATCCTCCCTACACGATAACTCGTATTTTCCGGCGGCGCGATCGTGTAACGGATGGGACGATATTGGATCTGGGATTGGCGAATGTCATAACGCCCGATCATCCACCCGCTGAGTCCCGACACTAGAGCGATCGCCGCACCGGTCCACCACATTCTCCTGAGTCCAGGCTTCGCCGCCGCGGCCTGCGGCCGATTAGTTGAGGCCCCGGTGGCCTCGTCGCCAGTGCGGTCCGACAGTTCGCCTACAAACCGGTAACCCTGCCGCGGCACGGTGACGATGAGGGGTTTCGCCCCGTCGGATTCTCCCAGCGCCTTCCGTAACAGGAAAACCATCTGGGTGAGGTTGCCTTCCTCCACGAAGGTGTCCGGCCAAACCTCTTTTATCAATTCCTCTTTCGAAACGGTTTTACCGGGTCGTGCCAGCAGTGCGAGAAGCACATCAAGCGCCTTCGATGGCAGGGACACCGCTTCGCCGTCTCGCGTGAGTATCCGGCGCCGCAGATCCGCACGAAAGGGACCGAACTCTACGAATTCTTTTGTTTCCATTCGGTGAAGGCGCTAATTGAGAACTATTGATCCAAATTGAGCGGATTCAAGCCGCCTTTGAAGGAGTTTAAGCGCCCCTCTGCTCCATTCTTGCTTCCGGAACCTGACACCCATTCTGCCAAATTCCATGAGCTCGTTGGAGGTCGGATGAAACGACTTAACGTAATGACGGCGATCTGTTTGTGTGTAGCGGTGCTCGGATTTGCCGGCAACGCGAGGCTGGGAAGACTCTGTGCGGATGGGATATGAGTCCTGGGCAGCAGGCAACCGGGCGGAGGCGCTTGACTTCTGGCAGCGCGCGTACCAGGATGCCGAACTCGCGAAGCATCCCGAAACACTCGCTGCCCTGGAGTTCAATCGGTCCAGCGCGCTTCTATGGTTCGGCCGGACCGGCGAGGCGGAAGCCGGCTTTCGCAAAGCGCTTCAATTGCATGAGAGCCTCTATGGACAGATGAGTCCTGGCGTCGCTTCCTCGCTGCACTCCTTGGCTGTGCTCTGCGTTCTCGACGGTCGTACCGAGGACGCGAAGATGTGGAATAGGAGGGCGCTTGAGATCGGTAGAACTCTCTACGGGTACCAGAGTCGCTCAGTAGCCGGCAGCCTGAACATATTGGCCGAGGTGCTGAGGAGCGAGGGAAGGCAGCAGGAAGCAGCCTCCGCCTGGCGCGAAGGCATTGCCATCTGCGAACGAAACTCGGAATGCGACTGGCTCTTAGGCGCGATGCTGAACAACTTCGGAAGGATACTGGGGGCGAGTGAGACAACGCGGCGAGAGGCCGAGGAAAACTGCCTCCGCGGGCGCCTGATTCTCGAGAAAGCATTGGGTCCCCGGCATCCATACGTCGCGCTGGCTCTCACCAACCTGGCCGACATCGAGCGCAGAAAAGGAAAGTACGTGGAATCTGAGGCGATATACCGCAGCGCCTTGGAGATCCAGCGGGAGGCTTGGCCCTCAACACATCCGGATACCGCCCAGACTCTCGATGGACTAGGCTGGCTGATGGCCGACCAGCGCCGGTTCTCCGAGGCGGCCTCCTTTTTCGAGTCCGCAGCCCGGATGCGAGAGGCGCTGTTCGGACCCGATAGCCCGGTCCTGGCGAAAACCTTGAGTGCGTACTCCGCTGTTCTTCGGAAAACCGGCCACCGCAAGCAGGCGGCGGACTGCTTGAAGCGTGCTCAGGCGATTATCCAGCGGCGCCCCGAGCTCAATCGCAACTCTTATTCCGTTGACGTAAGCGCGTGGAAGCTCAATTGATGCGAAGCCGAGTGAGAGGAGGGATGTTACTGTCCGCCGGCAGCGTTCTGCACCCGGCTCTTGCCGTGGCGTGCCTGACTGCCGTTGCACGCCTGGCGTTCGCCAGCGTCCCAACCGTAGTCCAGCCCAATGACAACCGTCATCCCGCCGGGCACCTGGCCTCCGGCGTCTTGACGCTCCGGCTCGAAGTCCGCGAAGGCACCTGGAATCCCGAAGGCGAAAATGGTCCCGAAATCCCGGTGCAGGCGTTTGCTGAAGAGGGCCGTCCGTTGCTGAATCCGGGGCCGCTCATCCGCGTTCCGGCTGGCACCCGCATACGCATCTTCGCGCGCAATCTGCTCCCGTCGCAGCCTGTCACCCTTCGCGGACTTCATTCGCACACGGGCGCCAAATCGACACCTGTCACGGTTCCACCGGGCGGCGTGCGAGAAATCGAATTTCGAGCCGTCCGTCCCGGCGCCTATTTTTACTGGGGTTCCACGACGGGCACACCGCTTGTCCGCCGAGACGGCGTCGATAGCCAACTGTCCGCGGCATTCATCGTGGACCCAACGCCAGACGCTGCCGCAACAGACAGAGTTTTCGTCCTTGGCCACTGGTTGCTGGAGGGCGACCCCAAGGCGACTCCGCCTAGGCCCGACCGTGAGTCATGGGTCATCAACGGCAAGTCCTGGCCCCACACAGAGCGCTTGATTCTTCCTGCCGGCAAGCCCGTGCGGTGGCAATGGGTCAACCCCACGGACAAAGACCACCCTTTGCACCTCCATGGGCACTATTTCCTCGTCGAGGGCACGGGCGACGAGAAGCGTTGGGCAGCGCTCCCCCTATCCGACCGCCGCCGCGCCGTCACCGAGGTGCTGGTTCCAGGTTCATCGGCGGTTCTATCGTGGACGCCGGAACGGCCCGGTAACTGGCTGTTTCACTGCCACACTCTATTTCATATCGCTCCGGAATTGCGGCAGACTCCGGATCCACCCGGCATGCATCACGAAGCGCACGATGCCTCAAGTCACATGGCTGGTCTGGTTCTCGGTATCACCGTCACTCCGGCGGCGTCTATCACCGCTGTGCCGGTGGTTGGTGCCCGCCATCTACGGCTGGTGGTGGGGCGGCGCGAGGGTGTGAGTTTCGACGGCGTTCCAGGCCTTGGCTACAGGCTTGTCGAAAGCGGTACGGACAGACAAACCGGGGGCGACGCGTTCACCGCGCCCGGCCCGCCCATCGTTCTCAGACGGGGCCAACCAGTCGAGATCGCGGTCGAAAACCAGTTGAGCCAACCCACGTCTGTCCATTGGCACGGCATTGAACTCGAAAGCTACTACGATGGTGTTCCTGGCTGGGGCGGCGACGGCAGGCAAATCACACCGCCCATTAGCCCAGGCGAGACTTTCGTCGCACGTTTTATGCCCCCACGAGCAGGCACCTTCATTTACCACACGCACCTGAACGACTATATTCAGCTCAGCACCGGGCTCTATGGCCCGCTGATTGTGTTGGAACCCGGCCAGCGCTTCGAACCCGAATTGGACAAAGTCTTCGTGCTGAGCCGCGGCGGCCCGGACAATGATCAGGACCCGTTCCTGATCAACGGCAGCGCTTCCCCGGCCCAAATCCAGTTAATCGCCGGCGGGCGCTACCGCTTCCGCATCATCGGCATCACCCCTGCCCTGCGTCTCCAGGTCACTCTGCATCGTGACGGCCATACGGAAACCTGGCGTGCGATCGCCAAGGACGGAGCAGCGCTGCCGCCGTCTCAGGCAATCCGCGGCCTGGCCAGAGTCGCACTTTTGCCCGGTGAAACTTACGACTTCGAATTCCAGCCTGCGTCAGCGGGTCGCCTCCGGCTGACTGCCATACAACCCATAATGAAGCTCCGGGTAGAGGTGCCGATCGTCGTGCTGAAGTAAGTGCTCCGCCCCCGGCGGGTACCCAACCTTACTGTTCGCGCTGTCGCCGGTGGTATTCGATGCCGCGGTCGTATCCGCAACAGTAGGCTTCGTTCCCAGCCGGCTTCGCAGTCTCCGCGCCGTTACTTTCCCTCAGGGCCGCCTCGAAGCCTCGCCGGTAGTCCTCCTCCGCGCTTTCAAAGTGCCCGCCGAGGGCGTGATAGTGTTCCTTTTCGGCGCTGCGCAATCCGATCCACCATTCCTCGCGCGCGGCATCGATGCTTTCCGCACCGGCGTGCTCGAATACCGCGCGGGCTTTCGCCGCCTCGTCCTCATCGGACGCTTCCACGAAAATCACCGACCGCCCCTGCTTCAAAGCATCTTTGTAAACGAAGAGTTCGTCGGCCGGCAGACCCCTCGTGGAATCCTTCTCCAAAGCCGCCCCTGCCGCAGCGCCTCCCACCACTCCACCGACGCCCAGAATAGCCGCCGCCGCGAGTCCCACCGCCAGCACCGGTCCCACACCGGGAATCAGGATGGTCGCTGCCGCCGTACCCAACTCCATGCCGGCCGCCATCCCGACGGCCCCGCCGACAACGCCGCCCACAGCCTTTCCCATGCCGGGTTGCTCCGTCTCCATGGTGGGTACTCCCTCCACCTTCGACGAAATGGTGCCCGGAATCACCAGGTTCACATTCCGCAGGCCAGTCTCACGCAGATCAACCGCCGCGTGTTTGGCGCGTTCGCGCGATCGAAAGACTCCGGCAACAGTCGGCATCGCTAACATCCCTCCCAGTTCCAGATTACTCCGGCAAACGCGGTAAGCACCCCCACGCCGTCGTGGCGTTCGTGTGCGCGCTCACAGTGACGCCGTATGAATAACCGTCGAGTGGAGGGAGCACCATAGAGATATAATGTAATTTCGGACTCTAACTCACCTATACGCCCATGGCAGAAATGAGCGTCATCTGGCTTCGCGTGGCCGCCGCGTTCTATTCGCTCGGCTTGCTGCATGCCATTCTCACCCTGGTTCGCCGCCGCGAGCACCTGTTTCGCGTCGCCTTCACCGCCTTTACCCTGGGCACCGTGTTCCACTTCGTTTCCATCATCGAAGAGGGCATCGTGAACAATCGCTGCCCCATCGCCAACTTCTACGAGACCCTCGCGATGTGCGCCCTTCTTGTCGCGCTAGTCTATCTCGGCGTACAGTTGCGCTATCACGTGGATAGCCTCAGCGTTTTCATCTTCCCCCTGGTCTTCGTCATGGCGCTGGTCGCCACCCTGGGGAATCCCGTGAGCGCATGGAGCAGCCCCATCGTCCGTACCACCTGGCTCACCGTCCATATCGTGCTGGTACTGCTGGGCTATGCCGCGCTGGCCTTCACCGCGGTGGCGTCCGTGCTCTACCTCTTCCAGGAGCGCGAGCTCAAGTCCAAGAAACCGAACAAATTCTATTACCACCTGCCTCCCCTGGGAACGCTCGACGAGCTGGTTTCCAAGTTCATGGCTATCGGATTCGTGCTGATTACCCTGGCCGTCATCGCCGGCAGCACCTGGGCTTTCATCGAATTGAAGGCCGATTGGATTCGCCAGCCGAAAATTGCGATTTCCTTCTTCACCTGGGGAACCTATCTCGCCATGGTGTGCCTGCGTGTCACCGCGGGATGGCGCGGGCGCAAAGCTGCGATCATGACCCTCACCGTCGTGGGGTTCTCCGTCGTGACGTGGGCCGCACACGCGCGCCTGGGAAGCCTCCTGCTGAAACAATGAAGCTGCTGATCACAGGAGTGAGCCACAAAACGGCGCCCGTCGAAGTGCGGGAATGCCTGGCCTTCCGTGAGGACACCCTGCCCGCCGCGCTGGCCGATTTGAAATCGCGCCTGGGCGTCAGCGAGGCCGTCATTCTCTCCACCTGCAACCGCGTCGAGATCACCCTCACCACGGAGGACACGGCCGACCCGCGGGCCATAGTCGATCTCTTCCTGGCCGATCACAAAGCCGTCAGCTCCGACGGCATCGGCCCGCACCTCTACCGCCACGAAGGCCGCGACGCCATTCACCACCTTTTCCGCGTCGCCGCCAGCCTCGATTCCATGGTGGTCGGTGAGCCGCAAATTCTGGGGCAGCTCAAAGCCGCCTACGCCGCGGCCAAGGATTGCGGAGCCCTCTGCGGCTGGCTCGACGGCCTGATGAGCCGCTCCTTCAGCGTGGCCAAGCGCGTCCGTTCCGAAACCGGCATCGGGCAGATGGCGGTCTCCGTCAGCTACGCCGCGGTGGAACTGGCACGCAAAATCTTCGGTTCGCTCACCAACCGCACCGTCATGATCGTCGGCGCCGGAAAAATGAGCGAGCTCGCGGCGCGCCACCTGCGCCGTTCCGGATGCTCGCACGTTTTCGTCACCAATCGCACCCACGAACGCGCCATTGAGATGGCGAAGCTCTTCCAGGGCACGCCCGTGGAGTACGCCCGCTTCACTGCGATGCTGCCCGAGGTGGATATCCTGATCGCCAGTTCCGGCGCGCCCCACTACATCCTGCACAAGGAAGAGATGCATCGCGTCATCTCCGCCCGCCGCAACAAGCCGATGTTCCTCATCGATATCGCCGTGCCGCGCAATATCGAGCCCTCCATCAACGACCTGGACAACGTCTTCCTCTACGATATCGACGACCTGCAGGAAGTGGTCAACTCCAACCTGCGCGAGCGCATGAAAGAGGCCGACCACGCCGAGACGCTGGTGGTCGAGGAAGTCGAGCGCATGATGGCGCGCCTCAAGGTGGCCGAAGTCACGCCCACCATCGTCAGCCTCCAGGAGCAGCTCGAACAGATTCGCACCGGCGAGATCGAAAAGGTGCGCCGCCGCCTCGGCCCGCTCACCGCGCAGCAGGAAGAGGCGCTGGACGCGTTGACCCACGGCATCATCAACAAAATCGCGCACGGGCCCATCTCGGAACTGCGCTTCCACGCCGGCAAACCCGAAGGCGCGCACGTCATCGCGACCATTCGAAAGGCGTTCCACATACAGGACTGATTCATTTCATGCTAGTCATCGCATCGCGTGGTTCGCAGCTCGCTTTATGGCAGGCCCATTGGGTCGCCGCGCAACTCTCCGCCGCCGGCCGCGAGTGCCGCATCGAGATCATCAAGACCACCGGCGATAAAATCACCGACGTCCCGCTCGCCAAGGTCGGCACCAAGGGCCTCTTCACCAAAGAGATCGAAGAGGCGCTCCTCGATGGCCGCGCCCACCTGGCCGTGCACAGTCTGAAAGACCTGCCCACCGAGTTGCCCGAAGGCCTCGTGCTGGCGGCGGTCCCCGAGCGTGAAGACCCGCGCGACGCCGTAGTTGGCCGCAAGCTGGCAGAATTGCCCCTGGGCGCGAAGGTCGGCACCAGTTCGCTCCGCCGCGCCGCGCAATTGCGCCAGCTCCGGCCAGATCTCCAGGTGGAATCCGTGCGCGGCAATCTCGACACGCGCCTGCGCAAACTCGACGAAGGCCAGTACGACGCCATACTGCTGGCCGCGGCCGGACTGAAACGCCTGGGCTGGGGAGACCGTATCGCCGAAATATTGCCCGCCGAACAGATGTGTCCCGCCGTAGGCCAAGGTGCGCTGGCAATCGAAACGCGAGCGGGCTTCGACGAAGTCGCCATGCTCGATCACGCTGAAACGCACACCGCCGTGCTGGCCGAACGCGCCGTTCTCGGAGCGCTCGGCGGAGGCTGCCAGGTCCCCATCGGAGCCTACGCGACAGTGTCTGAAAGCCGTCTGCATATCGTGGCAATTGTGGCCGCCCCCGACGGCACGCAAGTCATCCGCTCCGAAGCCGAAGGCCCTGCCGCGGAAGCCGCCGAAATCGGAGGACGAGTAGCCGCCGACCTCCTCGACCGCGGAGCCCGCCAGATCCTCCAGGCAGTCTACTCATGACCGCGCCCTGCCAACCGGGGACTGACATGAATTTCCGGCGCCTTTTGCCGGAAATTCGCTGTCTGTCCCCGGTTTGCCCCACGCGGCAAAAGCCCGCAGTCCCATGCCCATGAAGGTCTACCTCATCGGCGCCGGCCCCGGCGATCCGGAGCTCATCACCGTCAAAGGCCGCCGCATCCTCCAGCAGGCCGACGCGGTTCTCTACGACCACCTCGCCAACTCCGCCCTCCTCGATCTCGCTCCGGCCCACGCCGAACGCGTCTACGTCGGCAAAAAGAAGTCCGCCCACGAATTCTCGCAGGACGAAATCTGCGGCATGCTTATCGACCGTGCGCGCCGCGGCCTCACCGTAGTCCGCCTCAAAGGCGGCGACCCCTTCATCTTCGGCCGCGGCGGCGAAGAAGCCGAAGCCCTCGCCGATGCCGGCATCCCGTTTGAGATCGTGCCCGGCGTCACCACTCCGCTAGGCATCGCCGCCTACACTGGCGTCCCGCTCACCCATCGCGAGCACACGTCCGCCGTCACCTTCGTCACAGGCCACGCCGTACAGGCCATCGATTGGGCCAAAGTCGGGCACGCCGAAACGCTCGTGATCTTCATGGGACTCACCACGTTCCCTGAGATCGCCCGCCAATTGATCGCGCATGGCCGCGCGCCCGAAACCCCCGCAATGGCCGTGCGCTGGGCCACCCGCCCGGACCAGCAGACCATCGCCGGCACGCTCGCTTCCCTGCCCTGCATGCTCGGCGGAATGAAACCGCCGGCCACCATCATCGTCGGCGAAGTGGTCCACCTGCGCGAAAAGTTGGACTGGTTCGAGCGCCTGCCGCTCTTCGGCAAACGCATCGTGGTGACGCGCGCCCGCGAGCAGTCCGACGCGCTCGGCTCGCGACTCGGCGCCCTCGGTGCCGGCGTGATCTCGCTGCCCACCATCGAACTCCGCCCGCCTGCCGACTCCGGCCCCCTCGATCGCGCCATCGCCCAGCTTGACGTCTACGACTGGCTGGTCTTCACCAGCGCCAACGGCGTGCGCTTCTTCCTCGACCGCCTCGATGCCGGCGAAAACGACCTGCGCAAGCTCCGCGCCAAAATCTGCGCCATCGGGCCCGCCACGCGAGCCGCCGTCGAAGCCCTGCACCTCAAAGTGGACTTGATGGGCCGAGAGTACGTCGCCGAATCGCTGCTCGAAGCCTTCGCCGCGCATCCCCTGGAGGGAAAGCGAGTCCTGCTGCCGCGCGCCGCCGTGGCCCGCGACCTCGTTCCCGCCGAACTCGGGCGCCGCGGCTCGCGCGTGGACGTCGTCGAGGCGTACCGCACGGTGCCGCCGGAGCATCTCGCGGAGCAGGTCCGCGAAGTCCTGGCACACCGCCCGGATTGCCTCACCTTCACGAGTTCCTCCACCCTGCGCAATCTCGTGGAGGCCGCCGGACCAGACGCGCTGCGCGGCATCGCGGTCGCATCCATCGGACCCATTACCACACAGACCGCGCGCGAACTCGGCATCGAAGTCGCTGCGCAGGCCAAGGTATTTACCGTCGAAGGTCTTGTCGCCGCCGTCCTCGGGTTGTACACTGAAATGACTCCCCCGTCAGAAGACTAATGCGATCGCACATTATCGGTGTGGCGGGTCCGTCCAGCTCCGGGAAATCCGAACTGGCAAAGCAGCTCGTACAAAGACTGCCCGGGACCTCAATTGTTTCTCTCGATTCCTACTATCGCGGCATGGAGGACATTCCGCTCGAAGAACGGAAGAAGGTCAATTTCGACCATCCCGATTCTCTGGATTGGGAACTGCTGCACGAACATCTGCTCGCCATTGCGGGCGGGCGCGCCTTCGATGAGCCCGTCTACTCCTTCGCCGATTACGCGCGCACCGCGGAGACGCGCCGCATCGAGCCCACCTCGTTCCTCATCGTCGAGGGGCTCTTTGTCCTCTACTGGCCCGAACTCCGCGCCATGCTCGACACCAAAGTGTACGTGCAGACGCGTCCGGAGGTCTGCTATCACCGCCGCCTGACGCGCGACGTAGCGGAACGCGGGCGGACTCCCGAAAGCGTCCGCGCACAATACGAACGCACCGTCCGCCCCAGCGCTGAATGGTTCGTCTACCCGACCGAGAAGTACGCCAACCTGGTAGTCTCCGGCGAAGAGCCCTTCGAACACTCGGTGGGACAGACGATCGCCTTTTGTCAGCTGTCCACCCGCCCGCTTACTTCAACGGCTTGAACATCAGGTTGCGGAACTGCACCACGCTGCCTTTGTTGTGCTGTTGCAGCGCGCAGTACCCTTTCGTGTAAGTATTCTTCTCATCCACGAAATCCGTAACCACTTTGTCGTTCACCTTGATGATGATGTGGTTGCCCTGCGCGATGATGTGCTGCGTGCCCCAAACGTCATCGGGAATCAACTGGTCGAAGATCTTGTGAAACCCGTACAGGCTGCCGGTCTTCACCGGGTCGGTGTGGCTGGTGTTGACCTGGGCTTCATAGCCTTTCGGAAAACCGGGGCCGAATGCCGTGCGGAAATACATTCCGGAATTGCCCATGTGACCGATCTTCACTTCGGCCTTGAACTCGAGGTTCTCGCCTTCCCGCACCATCCAGAAAAGATGGCTGGCGTCGCCATCCCCGGTGATGCAGCCGTCACGCACGGTCCACGATTCCGGATTCTGGTTGGCCTTCCATCCCGTCAGGGTCTTACCGTCGAACATGCTGATCCAGCCGTCCTTGTTATCCGCCGCAAAGGCGCAAGAGGCCACGAGAGCGGCAGCAATCAGACCGAGCGATAGCGTTTTCATAGCGCTCATTGTAGCCAAATGCAGGTTTGGTGGGACAGACGATCGCCTTTTGTCGTCTGTCAACCTGCCGTGCTTTCGTGTGCCGTGCTTTCGCGAAGCGTGACAGGCCACGAAACCCGATGGCCTGTCCTACTACTCCGCTGCAGCCTCCGTCAACGTGACGTAAGGTTTGCCGACTTCCTGCGCGTCCACCACCGCGACCGCGGCCACGTGTACGATGTCATTGACTTCGCTGCCGCGCTGCAACACATGCACCGGGCGGCTCAGCCCCGTCAACAGCGGCCCGATCATCTCCGCGCCGCCCACCCGCTGCAGCAGCTTGTAAGCGATATTCCCCGATTCCAGATTCGGGAAGATCAGCACATTCGCCCCGCCCTTCAGCGTGCTGAACGGGTATGTCTCTTCGATGATCTGCGGCGTCACCGCCGTATCGGCCTGCATCTCGCCGTCGATCATCAGCCCCGGCGCCTTCAGCCGGACCAGCTCCACCGCCCGCCGGACCTTGTCGGCGAGCGCATGGCGCGTGCTGCCGAAGTTGGAGAAGCTCAGCATGGCCACACGCGGCTCCTGGTTGAAGCGCCGCGCCTTCTCGGCCGCCATAATCGCAATCTCGGCCAGGTCCTCGGCCGTCGGCTCGATGTTTACCGTGGCATCGGCCAGGAAGTAGATGTCGCCCTTCTTCGTGATCATCACGTACACGCCCGCCACCCGGCGCAGCTCGGGACGAACGTCGATCACCTGTAGCGCGGGCCGTATGGTGTCTGGATAGTGCGTGGTTAGCCCGCCGATCAGCGCATCGGCATCGTTGAGCCGCACCATCATGCTGCCGAACGTGGTCGGGTTCAGGATGGTCTGTTCGGCTTCCGTCCGCGTGATGCCCTTGCGGTGACGCAGGCTGTAGAATTCCTCCGTATACTCCTCGAGCCGCGCGAAACGCTTCGGCTCGACAATCTGCACGCCGTTGAGATGCAGGTGCAACTCCTCGATGGTGGCGCGGATCTTCGCCTGGTTGCCCAGCAGGATCGGCACCGCGATCTTCTCGTCCAGCAGAATCTGGCAGGCGCGCAGAATCTTGCTTTCCTCCCCTTCCGTGAAGACGATCCGCTTGGGCTGCCGCTGCGCCTTATTGATCATGCCGCGCATCACTTCGGCGGCCTTGCCTAGCCGCTTTTCGAGTTCCTCGCGATACTGTTTCAGGTCCACGGGTTGCTGCGCCACACCGGTTTCCATGGCGGCCTGCGCCACCGCCGACGCCTCCCAGATCAGCACGCGCGGGTCGAAGGGCTTGGGAATGATGTACTCCCGCCCGAACTTCAGCCGGTCGATCGAGTAGGCGCGCAGCACGCTGTCCGGCACGTCTTCCTTGGCGAGGGACGCCAGCGCCAGGGTCGCCGCCAGCTTCATCTCGTCGTTGATCGTGGTGGCGCGTACATCCAGCGCCCCACGGAAGATGAACGGAAAGCCCAGAACGTTGTTCACCTGGTTCGGATAGTCGCTGCGCCCGGTGGCCACGATGGCGTCGGGCCGCGCGGCCTTTGCATCCTCGTAAGTGATTTCCGGATCCGGGTTCGCCATCGCGAAAATGATCGGGTCTGGCGCCATGCCGCGCACCATGTCCTGCGTCACGCAGCCCGCCTGGGAAAGCCCGAAGAAGACGTCGGCTCCCACCATCGCTTCCTGCAGCGTGCGCGCACTCGTCTTCGACGCATACCGCGCCTTGTACGGATTCATGTGCTCCGTGCGGCCCTCGAAGATCACGCCCTTGGTGTCGCACATCACGATGTTCTCCAGGCGCACACCCAGCCGGACATAATGCGCAGCGCAGGAAATCGCCGCCGCGCCCGCGCCGTTGAAGACTACCTTGATTTCTTCGATCTTTTTGCCGCCGAGTTCCAGCGCGTTGATCAGGCCCGCGCCGCTGATGATCGCCGTGCCGTGCTGGTCGTCGTGGAAGACCGGAATCTTCATGGTCTTGCGCAGCGTCTCTTCGATGTAGAAGCACTCCGGCGCCCGTATGTCTTCCAGGTTGATTCCGCCGAAGGTCGGCTCCAGAATCTGGCAGGTGCGGATGATTTCCTCCGGGTCCTTTGTGTCCAGCTCGATATCGAACACATCGATGTCGGCAAATCGCTTGAAGAGAACCGCTTTGCCTTCCATCACCGGCTTGCCCGCCAAAGCCCCGATATTTCCCAGTCCAAGCACGGCGGTGCCGTTCGAGACTACACCGACCAGGTTTCCCTTGGCCGTATATTTGTAAGCGAGGCTTGGGTCGCGCTCGATCTCCAGGCACGGAACGGCGACGCCCGGAGTGTAGGCCAGGCTGAGATCCCGCTGAGTGCGGCACGCCTTGGTCGGAATCACCGAAAGCTTGCCGGCGGGAGATGACGAGTGGTAATCCAGTGCATCTTCGGGACGAATCTTCATAAATGCTGACCTTTCCTCGATAATTATACCCTGTAGTCTTATTCCACAGTTAGCGGAAATGCCCTTGTAACCTTTTCCCCGTCCTCCAGTATTCATGATCGATGGCAACTCTCTGGAGCGACCTACGTTACGGCCTCAGGCTGCTGCGCCATGCGCCCGGGTTCACCGCCGTGGCGGTGGGCGCGCTAGCCCTGGGCATCGGCGCCAACACGGCAATCTTTTCCACCGTGGACGCCGTCCTCCTGCGTCCGCTGCCCTTTGCCGACCCCGACCGCGTAGTGGTGGTCTGGGAGGAGAATACCGCCGCCAGTTTCCCCCGCAACACGCCCGCGCCGGGGAACTTCGTAGATTGGAAGAAGCGCAATCACGTCTTCAGCGACATGGCCGCCACGCGAGGCGCTTCCGCTAACCTGACCATCGACGGCCCTCCCGAGCAGGTGGTGGGACGCGCCGCGACGGCCAATTTCTTCGACGTCCTCGGTGTCAAGCCGTCGATCGGCCGCACCTTCACCGATGACGAAGACCGCACAGGCGCACCCGTTGCCATCATCAGCGATGCGCTCTGGCAGCGCCGCTATGCCGGCGATCCCGCCGTAGTGAACCGCGAGATCCTGATCAACGGCCTGAAGTACACCATCGTCGGCGTCATGCCGCGCGATTTCGCTTTCCGCAACCGCAAGATGGATTTCTGGATTCCGATTCACTTCGCTCCCTCCGACATGGTCAGCAGGGGCTCACACTACCTCAACGTGGTGGCGCGGCTCAAGCCGGGCGTATCGCTCGCGCAGGCCAGCGAAAACATGACTGCCATCGCCGGCCAACTCGCCACGGAGTATCCCGACGACGACCGCAAAATCGGCGCCGTGGTAGTTCCCATGCGCGAAGAGACCGTGGGCGATACGCGCATCGAACTCCTGGTCTTGATGGGTGCGGCGGGTTGTGTCCTGCTGATCGCCTGCGCGAATCTTGCGGGACTGCTCCTGGCGCGCGGTCTCGGACGGCGGCGCGAAATGGCGGTGCGCTCCGCGCTCGGCGCCAGCCGTATCCGCCTGGTCACGCAGATGATCGCTGAAGGCGCGCTAATCGCACTCGCCGGCGGACTGCTTGGCGTGCTGCTCGCCCCGGTGGGAATGAAAGTTCTCGCGACGCTGGTGCCAAACGCTCTGCCGGCCAGCGCCGCGCCCGCCCTGGACGCGCGCGTCCTCGGCTTTGCGTTTCTGCTCTCGGTACTGACCGGTGTGGGGTTCAGCATCGTGCCCGCGTGGCAGGCGTCGCGCGTCTCGATGAACGACACGCTCAAGCAGGGAGGGCGCGGCGGCATCGGCGGCGCTGCAGCTGGAACGCGCGATGCGCTGGTCGTCCTCGAAGTCGCCGCCGCCCTGGTCCTTATGGTGGGCGCCGGCCTGATGCTGCAGACCGTAGCGCGCCTGCGCGCCATCGATATCGGCTTTCGCCCCGAGCGGCTGCTCACGCTGCGCACCACCCTGCCGCGCACCAAGTATCAGGACCCGGCAAAACGAATCGGCTTCTACCATCGCGTGCTGCAGGGCGTGCGCGCGCTGCCCGGCGTCGAGAACGTCGGATACACATCGAATCCCCCGTTCCGCAGTCAAGGCGACACGCAGAGCTATCGCGTGGAAGGCCGCGACCTCATCCCCGGCGTTGCCGGAGACGCCCTCCTGCGCGTGACCAGCGGCGATTATCTGCGGACGCTCGGCGTGCGCCTGGTCGAAGGTCGGCTGTTAGAGGCCGGCGACACGGATCAAACCGAACCCGTCGTGGTGATCAACGAAACCCTGGCGCGCACCTACTTCCCCAAGGAAAGCCCGCTCGGCCATCGCATCGCCATGTGGGCGCGCCAGCCGGTGTGGCGCGCCATTGTCGGCGTAGTGCACGACGTTCACGAGCGCGGCTACGAACTCGCCATGAAGCCGGGCGTCTACATCCCCTTCGAACAGTACAAAGATACCTGGGCCCTGCCCGAGAGCCTCGTGTTGCGCACGGGCGGCGATCCTGCGAGCATGACCTCGGCGGTGCGCCGCGTGATCGTCGAAGCCGACCCCGAGCAGCCCGTCGCGGCGATCGCCACCATGGACGAAATCGTTGCCCTGGATGTAGAGGATCGTCACCAGCAGATGACCCTGCTCACGGCCTTCGCCGCGCTGGCGCTCCTGTTGGCATCGCTGGGACTTTACGGCCTGCTGTCCTACACCGTGACCCAGCGCAGCCGCGAGATCGGCCTCCGCATGGCGCTGGGCGCGAGCGCCGCACGTGTGGTGACGATGGTGGTACTGCGCGGCGTATCGCTCTCCGCCGCGGGTCTGGCACTCGGCCTCTCCGCCGCGTGGCTGCTGGCAGGCGCCATGAGCAAAATCCTCTACGGTGTCGCTGCCACCGACCCCGGCACGTACGCCGCGGTCGCGCTGCTGCTCTGCGCCATCGCGGCCGCCGCCAGTTGGATTCCCGCTCGCCGCGCCGTCCGCATCGACCCGATCGTGGTGCTCCGCGAAGAGTGATTTCCGTCAGTACCCGGAGGGTCTCTCCACGTGGTCGATGACCGCGTCCCAAGCCTGAATTTATTTTGAGTCTTACGGCAATTCACAACATCTCGGGTGGCACGGCCCGAAACCACCAGAAAGAGGTACGAGTATGTTTCTCCACAAAAAAGAATTGTTCAGGCCCGTGCAGGTCGATAAGCCGAACCCCAGGTTTGGCCAATACTTGCTCGAGCAATTTGGCGGTGCAACCGGCGAGTTGACCGCAGCGTGTCAGTACTTCGTGCAGTCGTTCCACGTCGATAATCCCGGAATCAAAGACATGCTGCTGGATATCGCCGTGGAAGAATTCGGACATCTGGAGATGGTAGGCAGATTGATCGAACTCCACACGAAGGGCGTCAAGCCGAATATAGCGAATGACAGTCCGCTGTTTGCGGCACGCGGCAAGGGACCACATTTCCTCGATAGCCTGGGCGTGACGTGGTCGGCAAGCTATATCAACGAAGGGGGCGATGTGGTGCGGGACCTGCGAGCCGATATAGCGGCGGAGGCGGGCGCGCGTCAGACCTATGAGGCGCTCGTCAATATGGCCCCGGACGAAGGCAGTAAGAAGGCGTTGGTACATTTGCTGACGCGTGAGATTGCGCACACCAACATGTTCATGAAAGCGCTGGAGTCGCTCGGTAAGCTCACCGATCCATACTTCGGCAACGTGAAACCCGATGAGACCGTGAATGTGTATTACCACACGAGTTCCAATGGCGCCGAGTCGCGCGGCCCATGGAATGAAGCGCCTACTTTTGAATACGTCGCGGACCCGTCGAAGGAGAAGGTGAAGCGGGCGTAGCAACAAATCGCCACGAGGAGAGAGCCTTCGTTTCGCAAGGCACCGCGTGTAGCCCGGCATTATTAGTTCGCGACTCGGCCGCGCAACAGCCTATGGAGCGGCAAACCTTGGCGCGCGGCCGACCTTTCTCCGAACACCGTTTCGAGCCGTTACAAGTTTCAAACCGATTGGTGGGCATAGAACAGGCTGTGGACGCAACCCATCCTGAATCCGCCCGCGGCCACTCACATCAATTAGACAGTTGTCAAAATTCTCAACGGCTCGGGGGCGTGGTAGAAAGGAATTCCCGTCTACGGGACTTATTCTGCCACCAAGGCGGCCCTTCGATCCTACGTCCGGACGTGGACGGCGGAAATTGCAAAGCGTGGAATTCGCGCGAACGTGATTAGTCCAGGACCGGTTGAGACGCCTAATTTCGCTGCTGCAGCGCTTTTCCTGGCGTCAGACGAGAGCAGCTTCATCTCTGGTATCGACCTGCCGGTTGATGGCGGGCTTGTCGCAGTCTAATCCCCCAAGAACAGAGTTCAGATTGCATCTGAAGGCACAGATGCCCATGCTAAACTGCTACACACCATGCCTCAGTGCCCCCGTTGCGAGGCCGAGGTCCCGCCAAGCGATCACTTCTGCGGGCAGTGCGGAGCCCCTGCGCGGTCATCCACTGAGGCATCCACGATAGTACTTCCGCACGGTGCGGCAGCACGTTTGAGTCCCACCTCAACGGCCGACGAGGGGCGTTTCCCGCCGGGCACCATTCTCTCGCACCGCTACCGCGTCTCCGCCCGCCTGGGAAAAGGCGGCATGGGTGAAGTATATCGGGCCACCGACCTGCTGCTCGGCCAATCCGTCGCCCTCAAGTTTCTTCCCGACGCGCTCAATGGAAGTCAGGCCGCGCTCGAACGCCTGCGCACCGAGGTGCGCCTGGCCCGCCAGATCTCCCATCCCAACGTCTGCCGCGTTTACGATATCGGCGAAGCCGGCGGTCAGATGTTTCTGACCATGGAGTACATCGATGGCGAGGACCTGGCTTCCCTTCTGCGCCGCATCGGCCGCCTGCCCTCAACCAAAGCCCTCGAAATTGCACGACGTCTTTGCGCGGGCCTGGCGGCCGCTCACGAAAAGGGCGTCCTCCATCGCGATCTGAAGCCAGGCAACGTCATGATCGATGGCCGGGGACAAGTCCTGATCACCGATTTCGGCCTGGCAGGCACAGCCGGCGAAATTTCGCCGAGCGACGTACGGAGCGGAACGCCCGCCTATATGGCGCCGGAACAACTGGCCGGAGTGGAGGTGACCCAGCGCAGCGACCTCTACGCCCTGGGCCTGCTGCTGTTTGAACTTTTTGCCGGGGAGCCTCCATATCCGGCAGCGGATCGGGAGCAATTGAAAAAACTCCGGCAAGCCCAGCCGCCGGCGCTGGCGGACCTGATTGCCGATATCGACCCCGCTCTCGACCGCGTCGTCACCCGCTGCCTGGATCCAAGTCCCGCCAACCGGCCCCAGTCGGCATTGTTCGTCGCCGCCGCCCTACCGGGCGGAGATCCGCTGGCGGCCGCGCTGGCGATGGGAGAGACACCATCTCCGGATCTGGTGGCGGCGGCCGAGCCGGCGGAGACCATGCGCCCCCGCGTCGCAGCGGCGTGCCTGGCCGCGCTGTTGATCTCGACCGTCTTGGGTGCATGGATCGCCGGCGCCACCGCGATGCTTGCGCCCGTTGCTGCCGACCTCGAGCCCGGTGCCATGGCACAAACCGCGCGCGACCTTCTTGCGAGGTTTGGATATCCCGGCCGGCTCCCCTGGACCGCGTCGGGCCTGGAGTTCGATTACGCGACCCTGAACACTCTCATGCGACTTGGCCGGTCCGCCATTCGCGAGCGTGTTGCCCATGACCCGCCCTGGTATTTCTGGTATCGCGCCAGCCCCAACGCCATGATAAGTTCGAACCCGTTCCAGCCGTTTGCCATGGATGCGGACCCACCGCTCGCAGCGGCGGGGATGGCCAGGGTTCGACTCAACGCCGACCGGCGCCTCCAGTCGTTGAGCGTGATCCCGCCGTTACTGTCCCCGGCAAATGAAGGCTCCTCGACGTTCGACTGGAAGGGTCTGTTTGACGCAGCGGGTCTGGATCCCGCGCGTTTCGAACCGGCCGCACCGGTATGGACGCCACCAGCGGCCTTCGATGCCCGCGCCGCCTGGCTGGAGAAAAGCACGGCGGACCCGCTGCGGATCGAGGCGGCCGCATGGCACGGCCGGCCGGTGTTTTTCGAATCTGTCCGGAACTCCAAGGCCGTCAAGCCGGCTGCCCCGGGGCCCGCTAATCCCTATGTGGCGTACGCGGTCACTTTGTTGACCCTGATCTCAGTGCTTGCCTGGTACAACGTGCGTAGAGGCCGTGGAGATTTGCGGGGCGCCACCCGGTTCGCGCTTGTCATGGTGGCGGCGGCGTTCATCCGTATCCTGCTGATGACTCCTCACCCTGGGGGCTCTCGGGGATTTATCGTCTTCGTCGCGATGGTTGGAAACACGCTATGGACCGGCGCGACATCGGCTGTCGGCTACCTTGCCCTGGAGCCGCTATTGCGGAAGCGGTGGCCGCGCGCGCTGATCGCATGGACCCGGCTGTTCAACGGCCGGTTTCGCGACCCGGTCGTTGTGCACCACCTGCTGGCCGGCCTGGTGTGCGGCGCGGCAGTAACTCTGGTGGTCCGGCTGCTGATCGTGGTGGAATTCGGCGTTGGAGCAATGGGGTGGTCTTATCTGCTGTCTTCCAGCGCTAGCCGCGCCGTTCAGGGAATACTAAGCGTGCTTATCGCCACCGCTTCGGAGACGCCGTGGTTGTTCTGCCTTCTGTTCGTGACGTCTACGGTACTTCGCAACAAATGGCTCGGCGCGTGTGTCACCGGAGCGATTCTGTCCGCGTCCTTCCTTTGGGGATCTAACTCTCCGGTTTTGGGTTTCATCACCGTGCCGCTACTGGCCTTCGGCGTCATGCTTTTCGCTCTCCGGTATGGGCTTTTCGCACTGGTGGCAGCGATGTTCACTTTCCATCTATTGAGTGACTTCCCTATGACGCTGGACAGTTCGATATTTTACTTCAGCGCATCGCTGGCCGGCCTGGTTACCGTAATCGGGCTGGGCGTTTACGCGTACTCGAACGTGATCGCGGCACAACCGCGAGCTACCTCGCGAAAAGTGCAATAATGATGCAACACCTCGATCGAAAGGAACATCAAATGAAACTCTTGACCGCGCTAGTTTTGCTTGCCGCCGTGGCGTCCGCCCAGGACACGCCGGCGAATCCGCTAACCCTTGTTTCGAAGAATATCTATGCCATGGCCAAGAAGGACATTCTTGGTTCCGTGGACAAGGTCCCGGAAGAAATGTGGTCCTACCAGCCGACTAAGGAAGTCCGCACATTCGCGCAATTGTTCGCCCACGTGGCCGATGGGCAATACGAGTTCTGCGGCGTCGCCGCCGAGGGAAAGAGCGTCTCGAAGGATATTGAAAAAACCAAAACGACCAAGGCCGAAATCGTGCCCGCGTTGAAAGATGCCTTCGCGTATTGCGACGCCGCATACGCCAACCTGACTGACGCCCATGCCGCCGACATGGTCAGCTTTTTCGGCATGAAGATCACCAAACTCGGCGTCATGGATTTCAACATCGCCCACACCATGGAGCACTACGGCAACCTGGTAACCTACATGCGAATTAAGGGGATCGTGCCGCCCTCGAGCGCACAGCAACCGCCGCCCGCCGCATCCAAGGAGAAGTAGCGCGCGGCACGATCCTGGCCGGTACTCTAAGCGGTCTTCTGGGCCGCCTTGCGAGCTTCCGCAGAGTCGTAGCTTTCGCCGTAGATCGCGGGCACTTTTCCACCCGCCGGCCGCAGGTACACCGACAACTGCCCGCGATGGTGGATCGAATGATGCAGCACGAAGTTCAGGTACATGACTGCCGGCAGTTGGAAGAGACCCCGGAAGTCCACAATCTTGAGTAGCTGTTCATTCGTCAGGGTAGTCAGCTTTTCGAAATGCGGCTCGAAATTGTCCGTGTACCAACCGCTTAGGTCCGCGGAGTTCCTGATGGACTCGGGTCTGGGTCTGGGCGTGAAATCGAACTCGCCCTCTGCCACGGCTTCCAGAAAGCGCATTTCCGTCGCGGCAATGTGCCAGGCCAGGTCGAGGGCGCTCTTCGAGACTTCATCCGGACGATAGCCGCCTCCATCCAGCGGAATGGCTTCGATAACGCTCTTCGTGATGCGAGATTCGTTCTTCAGTCCCGGGAGGTAAACACCGTGGAGCAGGAAATTGGCTTGATCGGATTGGAGTGCTTGCATTCGTACAGAATACATCAGAGGAGGCTGCGGCCCCAGCCGCGTTAGTGCTTTAACCAACCGAACCACGATTTCTCATGATTGAATTCCAGCCCCGCACGATCTGCGGATCACCAGCGTGCAATCCAGCAGCACATCGCGAGCTGCCATCTTCGGCCGCTCCAGCCGCTCCAGCATGACCCGCAGCGCCGCTTCTCCGATTTCACGGCAGGGTTGATGTACCGTAGTCAGCGGCACTGGCAGCAGCGACGCGTAATTCACATCGTCGATGCCCACAATCCGCACATCGTCCGGAATGCGCACTCCGTGCCCGAGCAGCGTCTGCATCCAGCGCCCCGCCACGCGGTCGTTAGCGCAGACGAACGCATCGCACTGGCGGGCCTCGGCATTCCACTCCATCGGGTGATTCGCTCGCATGCTCACAATAGGACCCGCGCCCCCGAACTCCGCCAGCGCATCCTGGTAGCCGCGAATCCGCGCTTTCACGGTCGACGCCTGGCCCTCCACGCGCACGAATCCTACCCGCCGCGCACCCAATCGCAACAAGTGCTCCGCCGCCAGATATCCGGCGCGATGATTGTCGATACCCACCAGGTCGCACACGCGCCGTACGCCCGAATCTTCCGGCCGGCGGTCCAATAACACCACCGCGATTCCTGCCGTGTGCAGCAACTTGATCACCCGTGCGTTGACCTCCGTGCTCGCCGCGCTGAACTCCAGCGGCGCAAAGAACACGCCCGCCACCGGGCGCGCGATGCAGTAGCGCGCCAGCTCCAGCGCCTGCTCTTCGCGGCTCTCCACTTCCTGGTCCGCATGCCCCCACAGCAGCGCGTGGCCCCGCGCCTCGGGCGATGCAGCGATGCCCTGGCAGATCGGCTCGAAGATCTCCGTCTCGCCCAGATCGGGAATCACCAGCCCGAACAGCAAGCCCTCGGTTGGCCGCGGCGCTGTGCCGCGCACATAGGTTCCCGAGCCCGCCACGCGGTCCAAGAGGCCACGTTCCTGTAACTCGCGAACCGCGCGCCCCACCGTGATCCGCGATGCCCCGAAGCGCTGGACCAGCGCGGCTTCGCTCGGAAATTTTTCTCCCGCCGCGTACCGCCCACCCTCGATATCGCGCTCCAGCCGCTCGCGTATTTTGCGGTACATCGGCATGGCGGAATCGGTACGCGGCATCGCAAAGCTGTTATATCAGCTTTGTGGAATATAATGCAACCTGCTATAATCGAAACTCATCGAACCGGTGTGGGCGATGCTGCCACGTTGCTTTCCTCAGAGACGTCCCCGATCCAGACGCTAACGAACGGAAAAAAGGAGACTCAATATGACGGACTTCAACGGACCCTCGAAACGCTATCTGCTGGTCAGCGATTTTGACCAGACGCTCAGCTTTCACGATTCCGGTCACGTACTGGCCGATCTGGTTGGCATTTCCGACTTTGGCCAGCGCGTCGCAGGCCTTTCCGATATCCATCTGGTGCAGCAGGGGGGCGAACTGGCATACCTTCTTTTGCATGACCCCGAGTACCGCAAAGTACGCCGCGAGCACCTCATCGAAGTGGGCAAGCGCATCCGCCTGAAGGCCAATATCCCGCGTCTGGTGGAACTGCTCAACAACATCGACGGCCACGAATTTTCCTGTTACGTGGTTTCCGCCGCGCCGCAAGAGATCGTACAATCCGCCCTGGAGGGCGTAATGGCGCCCGCCCACATCATCGGCACCCGCTTCCGCTACGATCCGGCAACTGGCGAAATCGCCTCCATCGTGCGCCTGCCCGCCGGCTACGGAAAAGTCGCCGTGGTGGAAGAACTGCGCGCGCATCTCGGCATCGGCCAGGACCGCATCGTTTATGTAGGCGATGGATCGAGCGATCTGCACGTCATGCTGCACGTGAATCACATCGGCGGTCTCACCATCGCCGTCTCCGAGAATCGCTACATCCGCGAAGTGGCGCGAAGGAGCATCCTGAGCGACGATGCGCTTTCCGTGCTGGTGCCCGTCCTTGAGGACGTGCTGGGCTGGAACAGCGCACGCATCCGAGCATACTTTTCGACACACGGTTTCGCGCTGCGCGAATGGGAGAAGGTCCGCACCGACACCATTACCCTCTCCACCGCGGGTGCGGAAACCGCCAGTCAATCCGCAGCCGTCTGAGGGCAAACATGGGCGAGGCATTGGTCCAACCCAACCTGGGGCGCGTCGAACTCGCGCGCTCCACCCAACTCACCGATCGTCGCCGCGCCTTTTGGGGCGTGATGGCGTGCTTCCTGGTGCACGGTCTCGTGGTCTCCACCTGGGTGTCGCGCATCGCCTCGGTGAAATCGGCGCTGCACCTGGGCGACGGCGCGCTGGGACTCGCGCTGTTGGGCACTGCCATCGGATCCGTCACTGCGATCCCGCTCTGCGGCGCGCTGGTGGTGCGCCGCGGCAGTCGTGCGATCGCCCGCTGGACCGCGGCCGGCTTTTGCCTCTCGCTGCTCGCGATCCCATTCGCATATGACGCCGCGTCGCTCTTCGCCGCGCTGCTCTTCTATGGCGCCATGGCCGGGGCCAACGACGTAGCCATAAACGCCCAGGCAGTCGCCACCGAAAAACTGCTCGGCACTCCGACCATCTCCCGCTTCCACGCCATGTTCAGTATCGGCGGCATCGCCGGCGCCGGCGCAGGAGCCTTCATCGCCGGACGCGGCGTAACGTCCGCCGCCCACTTGATCTGGGCGTCCATCCTCTTTTTGGTCTTCGCCCTGGCGGCCACACCGCTGCTGGCCGAAACACGAGGCGGCACCGCCATCACACCAACGCCGGGCCGTCCCAGCCTGCGACATGTTCCGCTCGCCCTCCTCGCGCTCAGCGCGATCGGCTTCTGCATCTTCCTCTCCGAAGGCGCGATCGCCGATTGGACCGGCGTCTACCTCAAGCAAGTGCTGGGTGCGGGGGCGGGACTTGCGCCTGTAGGATATGCGGTCTTCTCCGCTGCCATGGCGATCTTCCGTTTGAGCGGCGACGCCATCACGTTGCGTATCGGTCGCGCCGCCACCATCCGTTACGGCGGAGGGATCGCGGCTGGCGGACTCACCTTCGCGCTGCTGGTCCACTCGCCCTACTGGGCCCTCGCCGGATTCGCCGCCGCCGGAGCCGGATTCTCCTCGATCATCCCACTGGTGTTTGCCGCCGGCGGCCGAATCGCGCAGGTCAGTGAAGGCGCCGGAGTCGCCACCGTAAGCGGCCTGGGCTATCTCGGATTTCTCGTCGGGCCGCCGGCCATCGGATTCCTCTCCGAACTCACCTCGTTGCGCGTTGGTCTCTTCCTGCTGGTGCTGCTGAGCGTGACGGCGGCCGGCCTGGTCAGCCTCGTAGTCCGCACCGCAGGCGGCAAGTCCAACCCCTTCGCGGACGGGACTACGTCCAGTGCCGGTTAAAAGTCTTCAGGCTGCCGCCCAGTCTTCTTGGCGATCTGCGCGAGCAGGCCAGGACCGACTTGGCGACTTCCCATCCAATCCGTAGCATGGCTGCGGCCCACCATCGACCGTCTTCTTCCCGCCCGACCACAATCGGTATGGATTCTACGCTTATCCTCTCCATCTGACCTACATTATAGTGTTCGAACCCACCCGGCTTCCCCCGTGCGTCACAATAGTATAAATGGGCATCGCGGGACTCCTGGCATTCTTCTTCTCCACAACTGCGCCCACCTTCTCCCACGACGTCGCGCCCATCCTCTACTCGCGCTGCGTCTCCTGCCACCGCGAAGGCGGCGTCGCTCCTTTCCCGCTCGTCACCTACGCCGCTGCCGCCAAACGTGCCCGCCTGATCGCCACCGTCACTGCCAAGCGTTACATGCCGCCGTGGCTGCCTTCCGAACCCCACTTCCAACACGAAACGAGGCTCTCCACCGCCGAGATCGCACTCCTCGCCAATTGGGCCGCCGCCGGAGCGCCCGAAGGCAACCCGCACGAGATTCCGCCGCCCCCGAAAGTTCCCGTAGGCTGGCCGCTCGGCAAGCCGGATCTGGAAACGGTCGTGCGTACCCCCTTCAACATCCCCGCCGACGGCCCCGATCTCTATCAGTGCTTCGTCATCCCCGCGCCCGCCACCAACAACCACTGGGTCCGTGCCATCGACATACGGCCCGGCAACACCAAAGTGGTCCACCACGTCATCGTCTTCCAGGACACCACGCGCTCCGCCCGCAAACGTGATACCGGCGGCGGCTATCCCTGCTTCGGCACCCCCGGATTCCTACCGGCGCGCGGACTCGGCGGCTGGACCCCCGGCGCTCTCCCCTTCCGCATGCCTGACGACATCCCCTCGCTCTTCCACGGAACCGGCGATCTCGTCCTCCAGATCCACTACCACCCCAGCGGCAAGCCCGAAGTCGATCGCACCCGCATCGCCCTCTACTTCGCCGCGCAGCCCCCGGCCCGCCGCCTCATGGACGTCCCGCTCGGCTCCAACCGCATCGATATCGCGCCGGGCGACCCCGCCTTCAAGGTCACCGACCACTTCACCGTCCCCGTCGATGTGGATGCCATCGGCATCATCCCGCACGCCCACTACGTCTGCAAAATTATGTACGCCTACGCCGTCCTCCCCGACGGCACACGCCGCACCCTTCTCCGCATCCCCGATTGGAATTTCGACTGGCAGCGCCAGTATCGCTACGCCGTTCCCATCCGCCTGCCCGCCGACACGCGTATCGAGATGGAATTCACCTACGATAATTCGGCCGCCAACCCGCGCAACCCGAACCACCCGCCCGCGCGCATCACATGGGGACCCGCCACAACTGACGAAATGGCCGGACTGCACGTCGAAGTAGTGCCGGTGCACGCCGACGATGCCGACGAACTCAGCCAGGCCCTTTGGGGTAAGATGATGCGATCGCTCGGCGGCGGCATCTATCGCCCCGGCAGATAGGAGCGGACCCGTTGCGTAAGTTTCTGTTCAACGTGCACCTCTACCTCGCCCTGATTGCAGGCGTCTTCGTTCTGATCCTCGGCGTCACCGGCTGCATTATGGCCTTCGAGCCCGAAATCGATCACTTGCTGAATGCCCGCCTCTCCTACGTGACGCCGGGCGCGCACCGTCTCTCGCTAGCCGAACTCGGCGCCGCCGTGCAGAAGGCCTTCCCCGGCGAACGCCCCGCCGGCTTCCTGCTTTCCTCTGACTCGAATATTTCCGCCGCCGTCGCCACCCGGCGCGGACTCGTGGCTATCAATCCCTACACCGGCGAAGTCCTCGGCATCCGGCCCGGCGGCCAGGATTTCCTGGGCTACGTCCACCAACTGCATCTGCGCCTGTTGATCCGCAACCGGGCCGACACCGGCAAGAAGATCGTCTCGTGGGCAGGGGTCGGCATGCTGGTGCTGCTGATTTCGGGCATCTATCTGTGGTGGCCCGTGAAACGCATCGGCATCGACCGTCGCGCCACCGGCCGCCGTTTCTGGTTCGACCTGCACAACGCCTCCGGCATCTTCTCGCTGGCGTTTCTCCTGGTTCTCACTATCACCGGCCTGATGATCGGTTTCGAGGAGTCCACTGTGCCGGCGTTCTACAGCCTCACCGGATCCCATCCCTCACAAGCGCCGGGATCGCCGCCCGCCCCACCCGCGGGCGCCAAACCGATCACGCCCGATCAAGCCATGGACATCGCGCGCGCCGCCATCCCCGGAACCTTTCCTTTCCAGATCAACATCCCCGGACCCAAAGGCACGTACCAGATCCGTTCCCGCTTCCCCGAAGACCTCACCCCCGGCGGACGCAGCCGCGTCATCGTGGACCAGTACTCCGGCGCCGTCCTCTTCGCCGAAGGCTCGCGCACCGCCCCCGCCGGCACCCGCATGGTGATCGTGAACCGCGCCATTCACACCGGCGATATCTTCGGCATCCCCAGCAAATTTCTAATGTCGCTGGCCAGCCTGATGGCCGCGGTGCAGGTAATTACCGGGGTCGTCATGTGGTGGAAGCGCACCCGCGCGCGCCGAGTCCGATCAGAGCCGCGGGCGTCAGCAAGCGGTGCCGGTGGAGGTCGAATTGCCATGTAATCCGATGGCCCAATGACTTTACCTCTAGATCCGGCTCCGGCGCGGCACGCGTCGTATCCCAATGACCCACGCCCCGGGTCAAAATCCGTCCTCCTCATCTTCGTCTTAGCCGCCGCCCCCCTCTACTCCCAAGTGATGGTCGATACCTTTGCTGGCGGCAAGATCCGCTCCGGCGTCCCCGCGCAGGAAGTCTCCCTTACGCAACTCGGCGGCATCGTGTTCGACCCCGCCGGCAACATCGTCCTGTGCGACCAAACGTCGAATGTGATCCGCCGCATCCGCCCCGACGGCACCATCGAAACTCTCGCCGGCAACGGCACCACCGGCTTCAACGGCGACGGCGGCCCCGCCCTCAACGCCGCGCTCAACCAACCCGCCCTCCCCCGCTTCGACGGGCAGGGCAACCTCTACTTCGCCGACACCTCCAACTACCGCATCCGCCGCGTCGATTCCAAAGGCATCATCACCACCATCGCCGGCAGCGGCGTCCCCTTCGAACTCGGCATGGACCTCGAAGGGCCCGCCCTTTCACGCTCCCTTAACACTATCTTCGACCTGGCCGTCGATCCCCCCGGCAACGTTTACCTCACCATTTCTTACAACAGCGAAGTGATCCGCCGCGTCACCACCAGCGGCCGACTCGAAATCTTCGCCGGGGTCCTCCGCCCCGATTGCCCTTATTGCATGGACGGAGACAACGGACCGGCCCTCGCTGCCCAAATCGCCCCGGGGTTCCTTGCGGCCGACGGCAAGGGCAACATCTACTTCTCGGAATCTGGTTTCTCCGGTACCCATATTCGCCGTATCGCCACCGACGGCATCATCACTCGCTTTGCCGGCTATGGCCCGGCCCCCATCAATGGCACTGCCGTGGACGATGAGACCCAGCCCGCTCTCAATATTTTCATCACCGGGATTGGCGGCATGGCCGCCGACAGCGCGGGCAATCTCTACTACATCGATACCGCGATCACCTCCCGGACCCCTGCACTGCGCATCCGCCGCATCGATACCAACGGCATCGTCAACACCATCGCCGGCGGACCTGCATTCTCCCCAACGTCCGATGGCCCACCCCTGATGACTGCCATTCACCCCGGCAGCATTGCCTCAGACGCGCACGGCAACGTCGCGTTCACAGACACCCTGCCTGCCAACCCGGTGGTCCGCGAAGTCACCGCGCAAGCCACCCTGATCACGCTCGCCGGCGGCACCCCTAGGCCCGCTCCCGACGGCACCCCCGCCCGCGATGCCTGGCTGCTCTATCCCGCCGCCATCGCCTTCAACCGCACCGGCGATCTCTTCATCGCGGAAACCGGCTCCTGCCTCATCCGCAAGATCGGCGCCAACGGTCTGCTCACCACCGCCGCCGGCACCGGCAAGTGCGGCACATCCTCGCCCGTCGGTCCCAACACCACTCAGGACATCGACCCGCCCACGTTCATTACGGCCGACAACCAGGGTCGCCTCTACATGCTGGGTTTCGACGGCAATTCCTACGTGATTACGTCCGATGGCAAGGTTGCCCCGACCGGGTTTATGCAAACACTCGGCCCCGGCAAGATCGCCGTCGATGCAAAGGGCCGGGTCTATCTCATGGGCCTGATCAACCTCATTCGCATCTCCCCGGACGGCAAACAGGAAACCATTGTCGCGATGCCCTCCCAGCCCGGCGTCCCGCCCCCGGGCTTTGGTCCCACATCCCTCGGCGGCCTCGGCACCGACCCCGCGGGCAATATCTACTTCACCGGCACGTACCTGGGCGCACCCACCTTCTATGTCTTCCGCGTCAATGACGACGGCACCCTCACCACCGTCTATGGCAGCACCGCCAACCCGCTGCTCTTTGGATACGTACCCTCACTCGCCGTCGATACCAACGGCATCGCGTGGCTGGGAACCAAGTTCGTCAATCCCACTGGCGCCTACACGCTCGGCCAACCGTATCCCGGATATTCCGGCGATGGCGGGCCCGCCCAATCGGCGCGCTTCAACGTCTCCTCCGGCGTCTTCGCTCCCAACGGCGATCTCTACTTGCTCGACGGCACCCGTATCCGCAAGCTCACTGGCTTGACTCCCGTCAAACCCGCCGCCATCGCGGGCGGCGCCATCGTCAACGCCCTCAGCTACACGGGCGGCGCCATCGCCCCCGGGGAATTGATCTCCATCTTCGGATCCGGCTTCGCCGCGAGCGGTCTGCAAGTCAACGCTCTGGTCAACAATGGCGTGCCCTGGGTGCTGGACCAAACCAAGGTCCTCTTCGACGGGAACCCTGGCGCCATCGTCGCCATGACGCCCACGCAGATCAACGTCTTCGTCCCCTATTGGGTGACGCCCGGAAAATCCACCGCCGTCATCGTGCAGACCGATACCGCGGTGTCGTCGCCCGTTCAGGTCCCCGTGGCCGCCGCCGCCCCCGGCCTCGCTACCGCCGATCAATCCGGCTCCGGCCAGGGCGCCGTCGTCAATCAGGACTCGTCGATCAACTCCACCGCCAACTCCGCCCCGCGCGGAAGCGTGATTTCCCTCTTCGGTACCGGCGAAGGACCCATCTCCCCGCAACTCGTCCCGGGAGCCCTGAGCCTCTCGACGCCGTACTCCACCCCCGTCGCGCCCGTCACCGTGACCATCGGCGGACAACCCGCCGCCATCTCGTACGCCGGCGCAGCTCCGCTGGAACCCATCGGCATATTCCAGATCAATGTGAAGATCCCCGACACCGTGCCGCCGGGACCCGCCACCGTCATCGTCTCCGTCGGCGGCATTGCCACCTCGAAGAATGTCAACGTCGCCGTGCGTTGAAATCTCCAGCCACCGCCGTGGGACACTTGGGAAATGCTTCTCGGCGGCCTCACCCGCGACCGCAACTTCCTCAAGCTGTGGAGCGGCCAGGCCATCTCCAAAATCGGCTCCACCATCACCAGCGTCGGCATCCCGCTCACCGCAGCCTTCGTCCTGGGAGCGTCCCCCCTGCAGATGGGATTCCTCGCCGGATCGAGCGGCGCCGGAGTCCTCGTCTTCGGCCTCATCGCCGGAGCCTGGGCGGACCGCCTGCGCCGCCGCCCCATCCTGATCGCCACCGATCTCGCCCGCGCCGTCCTGCTGGGGACCATTCCCCTCGCCGCCGCACTGCACCGTCTGAACATGGCACACCTCTACGTGGTCGCGACGGTGACCGGCATATTCACCGTGCTCTTCGACGTCAGCTACCAGGCCTATGTGCCGTCCCTGGTGAACCGTGCCGACCTTGTGGAAGCCAACAGCAAGTTGGCGCTCACCGAGTCCATCGCCGACATCTCGGGCCCCGGCCTCACGGGTCTACTGGTGCAACTGATCACCGCGCCGATGGCGATCCTCCTGGATGCCGTGTCATTCATCTGCTCCGCCGTTTCCGTCTGGCTGATTCGTAAACCGGAGCCGCCGCCGGAACCCAGCGCCACGCCCCACATCGGCCGCGAAATCGCCGAAGGCCTCTCCGTCTCGTGGCGCAATCCCCTGCTCCGCGCGCTGCTGCAACGCACCGCCACGGGCGCATTCTTCGCCGGCCTGATGGGCGGCTTATACTTTCTGTTCACAGTGCGCGAACTCCACATTACCCCGGTACTGCTGGGCATCATCATCTCGGTGGGCGGAGTCAGCAACCTGATCGGCGCGCTGCTGGCCGCGCGCCTGCTCCATCGCTTCGGCCTGGGCCATACTCTGATCGGCGCCGCATGGATGATCGGCGTCTCCATGCTCCTGGTCCCCCTCGCTCGCGGCCCGGTCATGCTCTGCGCCGTGTTTCTCATCGCCGCACAACTCGGCGACATGGCGTGGCCCATCTACAGCATTAACGCCACCAGCCTGCGCCAGGCCATCGCCCCGGATCATCTGCTGGGCCGCGTGAGTTCCGCCGACCACCTGCTATTCTGGAGCGCGCTCCCCCTCGGAGCCCTGGCCGGCGGCGCCATCGCGCAAACCATCGGGCTCCGCCAGACCATGCTGATCGGCACGCTTGGCTACGCCTTCTCCTGTCTGTGGCTCACCCTCTCCCCCATCCGCCACATCCGCAAACTACCCGTTGTGGCCTTACCCTAGCGGAACTTCTCCTCTCTTCCCGCGTCTATACCTTAAGCCGAGAGGGACCCGTAACCATGGAAACACTACTCCAGGATCTAAAACACTCGCTGCGAGCCTTCCGGCAAAGTCCGGGCTTCACCTTCGCCGCCGTGCTGGCCTTGGCGCTTGGCATCGGAACCAATACTGCCATCTTCTCCGTCGTCAATTCGGTTCTGCTCAAACCAGCGCCCTTCCCCGACCCCGACCGTCTCGTCCTCTTCCTGAATACCTCACCCGGAGGCTCCGGGACCGGTGCATCGCCCGCCAAATTCCAGCACTGGCGGGAACAAACCAGCGTGGTGCAGGACGTCGCTGCGTTTCGCACCGGGGTGGTCAATCTGACAGGCGGCGTATTTCCCGAGCAGCTACAGTCCGCCCAGGTGAGTGCCGATTATTTTCGTCTCTTCGGCGCGCCGGTCGTACGAGGCCGCACATTCACCCAGCAGGAGGACCTCCCGCACGGCGAAAAAGTCGTGCTTCTGAGCGAGAGTTGCTGGCAGCGTCGCTTTGGCAGCGACCCTCAAATTCTCGGCAAGACCATCTCGCTCGGCGGCGATCCCCACGTGGTGATCGGCATCATCGGCGCCGCCTTCGACTTCCGCGAGTTCGGCCCCGCGCCCGACGTCTGGGTGGCCTTTCAACTCGACCCCAACACCAAGGACCAGGGCCACTATTTCAACGCCGGAGGCCGCCTCAAACCCGGTGTCACCGTGGAGCAGGCCAAAGCCCGCCTCCAGGTTTCCGCCGCGGATTTTCGCCGCAAATTCCCCACCGCGCTGCAGGCCAACCAGGGCTTCAGCGTGGAGCCCATCCGCGAAGCCCTGGTCAGCAACGTTCGTTCGTCGCTCCTTGTGCTGGTGGGCGCGGTGACTCTGGTCCTGCTGATTGCATGCGCCAACGTGGCCAATCTCCTTCTGGCCCGCGCCGTCGGCCGCCGCCGCGAAATGGCCATCCGCGTAGCCATGGGAGCGGGCCGCGCCCGCATCGTTCGTCAACTGCTCACGGAAAGCGTCCTCCTGTCCCTGGCCGGAGCAGTAGTCGGTTCCGCGGCAGGCCTGGTTGGAATTCGCGCCCTGCTCACCGTGAATACCGCCAACCTTCCCCGCGTCGGGCAGGAAGGCGCCCTGGTCGGCCTGGATTGGCGAGTTCTCGTCTTCACGATTCTCGTTGCCGTGGCCACCGGCCTTGTCTTCGGCCTGATTCCCGCCCTGCAAACCTCGCGACCCGATTTGGCCGCCACGCTCAAGGAAAACAGCGGTCGCTCCGGTACAGGCTTCCGTCAGAACAAGGCGCGGACGCTGCTCGCCGTCAGCGAAATCGCCCTGGCCGTAGTGCTGCTGATCGGCGCGGCCCTGCTTATCCGGACTTCCATCGCTTTAGGCGCAGTCAACCCGGGCTTCGACGCGGAGAACGTGCTGACCATGCGAATGTCGCTTACAGGTCAGCGCTTCGCCAAGTCGGCGGGCATCGAGCGCCTGGTGCAGGATGCCGTGGCGCGCATCAACGCGCTGCCCGGCGTCACTCTTGCCAGCGCCACCTGCTGCGTCCCGTTGGAAGGCGGCTACGGCCTGCCGTTCCTGGTGGTGGGCCGGCCTCTCAAAGACGGACCATTCCACGGCGGAGGTTCGTGGCTGACGGTTTCACCCGGCTATTTCGCGGTATTCAAGATTCCCGTTGTCGGCGGCCGCGTCTTTACCGAACGCGACGATGGCGCAGCCGCACCGGTGGTAGTCATCAACCAGGCCATGGCAAAGCGCTTTTGGCCCAAAGCTGATCCGCTCGCCGACAAGATTTGGATCGGCAAGGGAATCATGTCCGAGCTCGCAGCCGAAACTCCGCGCCAGATCATCGGCATCGTCGGCGACGTTCGCGGCGGCCTGGACAACGATCCCAATCCCACCATGTACGTTCCCAACGCCCAGGTGCCCGACGCCCTCAACGCCCTCAACGTGCGCATTACGCCGTTGAAGTGGGTGGTGCGCACGCGCGTCAATCCCTTCACCCTGAGTTCCGCCATCCAGGAGCAACTGCGCCAGGCCAGCGGCCTCCCCGTCTCCGACGTTCGTACCATGGACGAAGTCATCACCAGGTCGACCTCGCGCCAGCGTTTCAACATGCTCTTGATGACCATATTCGGCGCCGCGGCGCTCTTCCTCGCGGCCCTCGGCGTCTACGGCCTGATGGCTTACTCCGTGCAGCAGCGCAGCCAGGAGATCGGCATCCGCATGGCGCTCGGCGCCGAAACCGGCCACGTCCTCAAACTCGTGCTTTTTCAGGGCATGCGCCTGGCGCTCGCCGGAGTGATCATCGGTATCGCCTCTGCCCTTGGCCTGACTCGCGTCATGGCTACCTTCTTATTCGGCGTGAAGGAAAGGGATCTCGCTGTGTTCATCGCCGTGCCCGTGATCCTCAGCGCCGTCTCCTTCATCGCGGTCTGGCTGCCCGCCCGCCGAGCCGCCCAGGTCGACCCCGCCATCGCCCTCCGTAGCGAGTAGGACAGGCCTCCCGGTTTGTCCACGTCCGGGCGAAGCCCGGACGTAGCTATACTTGCATAAATGCATCCCGACCAGACCGTAATCAATCGGTGGAGTGGCGCCGCCCCACACTGGGAGAAGCACCGCGAAATAATCCGGCAGATGTTTGCGCCCGTCACGCAAGCTCTGATCGAGGACGGCCAAATCGCCACTCGAGACACCGTTCTCGACATTGCCACCGGTCCCGGGGAGCCTGCCTTGAGCCTGGCGGCCTTGGTCGGACCCGAGGGCAAAGTCGTTGGGGTCGATCCGATCCCGGACATGGTGGCAGCCGCTCGCCGGGCGTCAGACCATCTTGGCTTCCAGCACGCACAATTCGACGTCGCCTTTGCAGACCGTCTTCCATTCCCCGCCGATACCTTCGATGCGGTGGTCAGCCGCTTCGGGGCGATGTTCTTTCCTTCTCCCGCTGACGCGGCTCGCGAGATGTTGAGAGTACTCAAGCCCGGACGGAAACTGGCCCTGGCGGTCTGGCATTCCGCCGATACAAATCCTTTCTTCTACGCCCTACAGCGAGTCATCGATCGATATGTCGATTCGCCGCCGCCGGCGCCCGATGATCGGGACGCCTTCTACTTTGCCGCGCCAGGTAAGTTACGGGATATTCTCGTCGATGCCGGCGCCAAAGCCCCCTCCGAGCGCCTGTTGCAATTTACAATTCAAGCGCCGGTCTCAGTCGAAAACTTCTGGACACTGCGATGCGAAATGTCTGAGAAGCTTCGCGAAAAGGTCGCCGCGCTGTCCGGCGATCGGTTAACCGAATTGAAGCGTGAGTCGATCGAAGCGCTTCGCGAGTACTCTACAGATGGCGGGATGAGCTTCCCGGCTGAGGTCGTGATCGTCAGCGGAACGAAGGGCCATCCCGCATAGGAAAGAGACCCTCTAAGCGCCCAGCGGCCGCGATCGGCCCTCCGACCCGAGCATTTCCCGCACTTTGGCGGCCAGCGTATCCGGCGTGAATGGCTTGGGCAGATAGGCTACGCCCGCGTCCAGCACGCCGTGGTGGGCAATCACGTCTCCGCTGTATCCAGAAATGAACAGCACCTTGATCCCGGGCCGCGACGCCGCCATCTGATCGGCCATTTCCTTCCCGTTCATACCGGGCATAATCACGTCGGTCAGCAGCAGGTCGATCGTCCCCGCATGCTGTTGGGCCTGAAGCAGCGCCTCCAGCCCGTCGGCGGCCTGCAGAACCTGAAAGCCGCATAATTCCAGGGTCCCCACGATCAGGCTGCGAACACCTTCATGATCTTCCACCACCAGGATAGTTTCCGAGCCACGCACGCGCGGGACGGCGGCTTCATCACCGCCGTGGACAACGGGAACCTCGTCGATGCGCGGGAGGTAGATCGAAAACGTCGCACCCTGGCCCGGCTCGCTCTGCACATCGATATACCCGCCGTTTTGCTTGACGATGCCGTAGACCGTTGACAAACCCAGCCCGGTTCCCCTTCCTCGTTCCTTAGTCGTGAAGAATGGTTCGAAGATGTTCTGCCGGGTCTCGTAGCTCATGCCGACCCCGGTGTCGCTCACGGCGAGCAACACGGCCGGGCCGGACAAAGCCCCTGCATCCGTTGCGGCGGGGATTTCCCCCGCTGCCAGGTTGGCCGTACGAATCTTCAGTCTGCCGCCGCCGGGCATGGCATCCCGCGCATTGGCTGCCAGGTTGATGAGGATCTGGCTCATCTGGTCGGCATCCGCCCGTACCATTCCCAACGATTCCGCCAAAGCCGTGGTCACGACGATATCCTCGCCGACCAGGCGCTGCACCAGTTGCTGCATTCCCGACACCAGGACGTTCAGGTCGAGGGGCTTCGGTTTGATGAGTTGCTTGCGACTGAACGTGAGCAGCTGTTTGGTCAGGCTGGCAGCCTGTTCGGAAGCCTTGCTGATCTGCCGCGCGTAATCCACACGCGGGTCGTCGTCCGATAGCTTTTCCTCCAGCAAGCCGCTGTATCCGGCAATCACGGTGAGGAGATTATTGAAATCGTGCGCGATGCCGCCCGCCAGGCGGCCAATCCCTTCCATTTTCTGGGCGTGCCGCAACTGATCTTCCAGGCGCAGGCGGTCGGTCACGTCCCGCGTTGCCGAAACAAAACCGGTAAGGTTTCCAGCGGCGTCGTGAATCGGCGAAATCGTGCCTTCCGCATGGAAAACCGTGCCGTCTTTCTTGTGGTTGATAAACCCTCCGGTCCAGATTCCGCCGCCGACAATCGTGGTCCACAAGTCTCGATAGAATTGCGCGTCCTGCCTGCCGGACTTCAGGAACCGTGGATTACGTCCAATCACTTCGCTCCGCGAGTATCCCGTCAGTCTCTCGAAGGAAGGGTTGCAGTATTGGATGTTCCCCTTCGCGTCGGTGATCACGATCTGCTCGGCAGTCTGTTCCACAGCGGCAACCAGACTGGCACGCTCCGTCTCCGCCCGCTTACGTTCGGCCGACCCCAGCAGTCTCTCCCGCTCCGCCGACACGCCGGCTTCCCAAAACGCTCGCCAAGCGCTCCTGGTCCGCGCCAGCAGATAAGCCAGGTAGATTCCCGCCAGCGCGGCCAGCCCGAGATACCGCCGGTCCTCCAGGAGAAAGGTCGAAACGATGACGGGACCAATCAGAATGATGAGACAACGGGAAGCGAGGTTAATGTCCGGTGCCAGGGAATAGGAGGCCCCACCGCCCAGGACTGCGGTACACAGCAAGAGGAAGATCCCCGTCCACTCCACGCCGTACCAGTGGATCGTCCACGCGCAGAAAAACCCCCACACGATGAACGTTGCATAGGTAGTTCCCCTGAAGATCGGCGCGGTGCGGGAAACCACGCCCTCCGGCCGGCTCCGCACACGACGCGCGGTGAGCAGCCGCAGGCCACCCGCCAACAGGGTAAGACATCCGGCTGATATCAGTGCGGTCGGATGTCCCACGTAATAGGGCGTGGACATTCCCACCACGATGCACACCGCGAAATACACCATCGAGCCCTGAATGGCACGCATGGCGAGTTCCTGGTCGACCCGGCTCTCGATCGCAGAGCGGATCTCCGGTTCCAGATTGGACAATCTGGATCCGTCTTCCGGTTTGGGCGCTCCGTTCATGTGATTTTCGATACAAATTCGACGCCCGCCGCCTGCGACCGGAAGCGCATTGCTTGACGCATTTCGTGTAGTTTAGCACCTGTGACGCCGCTATGGTTCAGGGTTTCTTGCCGGGTAGCGATGCCGGATTCTCGTGAGTGCGTTCCTTGAACTTGCCCTTCAGGGACGACGCCAGCGAAACAGCGGACTCGCCAAACTTGTCGCGCATACGGTCCGCCGCCGCCAGCGTCTGCTTCCACTTTTCGTGCCGCGCTTCGCCCAACAGGTCCATCTGTTCGCCGCCTTCGGCCCATCCGGCCGCCTGCACGCCGAGAAGGCGCACCGCCGCACCCGCTTTCCAGTTGCGCCGGAACAACTCACGGATCTCGTCGAAGATTTCGGTGTCCAGATCGGTGGCCCGCGTCACGGAGTGCGCGCGCGTGATGGTGGAAAAATCCGAATACCGCAGCTTCAGTTGCAGCGTACGCGCCTGCAGTTTGTGCTCGCGCAGCCTCCGGCCCACCATCTCCGAGAGACGCGCCAGGGTGGATTCGATCTGCTCCAGATTCGCCGTGTCTTCATTGAAGGTGTGCTCGTGACTGATCGATTTCGGACCTTCGTCTTCGCCGATCTCACTGTCGAACCAGCCGCCGGCATCGAGCCCGCGCGATTTTCCAGCCAGCGCCAGTCCCCACTTTCCGAAGCGCTCCGTCAGGAACGCCTCGTCCAGGCGCGCCAGGTCGCCCACCTTGCGTATGCCTACCGCGTGCAGATTCTTCTCCGTCACCTTGCCGACCCCGGGAACTTTCCTGACATCGAGCGGCGCCAGAAACGCCGCCTCCTGTCCCGGGATAATCCAGAGCACGCCGTTCGGCTTCGCCTGGTCCGAGCTGATTTTGGCCACCAGGCGCGACGCCGCGATGCCGATCGAGCAATTCAGGTTGGTCGCCGTTTTCATGCGTTCATGCAGCAGATGCGCGGCCTTTAGCGGTGGACCGTAGAGCCGCTCCGTGCCGGTGATATCGAGGTAGGCCTCGTCGATCGACGCCATTTCCACTAACGGAGAGAACGCCAGCAGCACATCGTGAACTTTGTGCGAGTACTCGCGATAGCGCTCCGGATGACCGTCCACGAAGACCGCCTGCGGGCACATCTTGTACGCCGTACGCAGCGGCATCGCCGAATGCACGCCGAATTTGCGCGCCGCGTAAGAGGCCGCCGAGACCACTCCGCGCTCATCGGGCCGCCCGCCCACCACCACAGGTTTGCCCTTCAGGGAAGCGTCGTACAACTCTTCCACCGAGACGAAGAACGCGTCCATGTCGACGTGGAAGAAAGTGCGCACCTTACCAGGGTAGCAATCGAAAAACCCCGAGGCCTACTTACACTATCTACACCACGATCAGGGCCCACTTGCCCTTGTGCCGCACTTCGCGGGCCTCCGGCAGCGCCGCCCGCACCTGTTCTACTTCATGTACTTCAAAACCACTTGCCAGCAGCACGCCGCCGCCGCCTTTGCGCACCCGCACTAGGTCGCCGGCCAGCGCCGCAATCGCCTCCGGACTGATGTTCGCCATCACTATGTCTACGGCGCCCGCCGCCACCGCATCCACCGAACCCACGAATCCCTGCCCGGCAATCTCCACGGCCACCGGGTCGATATCGCATGCGGTCACGTTCCCTGCCCCCAGCAACTTCGCCGCCTTCGCCAGTATGCCCGACCCGGTACCTACGTCCAGCACGCTCATCCCGGGCTGCAGATAATCTTCCAGCGCCTCCATACACAATCGCGTGGTCTCGTGGACTCCGGTACCGAACGCCATCCCCGGGTTCACCGTGATACGAAAGCGGCCTTCCGGCGCCGCGTCGTCTCGCCATTCCGGCACCAGAAAGAAACGGCGCCCCACTTCCATGGGTTGCAACAGATCGCGCGAAGACTGGACCCAATCGCGCGCTTCTTCTTCGCGCTGCCGCGCGCCCGGGAAAAGGTTCAACAACGCCGCCCGATTCACATCGTCCTCGAAGAACGCGCGGACCGTTCTTGCATTTAATTCCACGATGCCGGCCGAGCCCTGCTCCCACAACTCGGCAATCAGCAGATCCCTGTCTTCCGGATCGCAATCGATTTCTAGAGAGAACATGTGAGCCCATCCCCGCGGTGCCAGGTGCTATTTTGGAATTACATCCGACATGAAGCTACAAGGTATCTTCCCACCAATCACAACGCCATTCGATCACAACGGCAACATTTATATTTCCAAGATTCAGCACAACGTGGAGAAGTGGAACCTCACCACGCTCTCCGGGTACGTCGTCATCGGTTCGACAGGCGAGAGCGTGATGCTCATGCCCGATGAAAAGTTCACCCTCTGGGAACAGGTTGCCAAATATGCCGCGCCGGAGAAGCTGCTGATCGCGGGCACCGGCGTGGAAAGCGTGCGCGAAACCGTGCTCCTCACCAATCGCGCCGCCGAAATGGGCTACAAGGCGGCAATGGTCCGCACTCCTCATTACTATAAGAACCTGATCAACCGCAACGAAGCGCAGATGCTCTACTTCCGCGCCGTGGCCGACCAGTCCAAAATCCCACTGATCATCTACAACTGGCCGCAGACCACCGGCGTCGATATTTCAGTAGAGGCGGTGGTCTGCCTGAGCGAGCATCCCAACATCATCGCCATCAAGGAAAGCTCGGGCAACCTGGAAAAGGTCATGCAGTTGATTCGGGAGGTGAAGCACGGCTTCCAGGTTCTTGTGGGCTCCGCGCCCACATTGTGGCCGTCGTTCCTGATGGGCGCCTGCGGGGCCATCCTCGCCTACGCCAACGCCGCACCGTATTCGGTGATCGCCATCTGGGAAGCCTACCGCACTCGCGAGGAAGCCGCCGGTCTGGATTGGCAGAACCGCATCGGCCGCGCTGCAGCTCTCGTGACCTCGAAGTACGGCGTTCCAGGACTCAAATACGCCATGGACCTCAACGGTTACTACGGCGGTCCGCCGCGCCTCCCGCTAACTGTCCCCACGCCCGAAGCCAAGCACGAAATCGAAGAAGCCTTCCGCGATCTGAAAGGATAAAGCAGATGGGCCGCCGATGAACGCCGATGAACGCGGATAAGCATCTTTGTTTTATCGGCGTTTATCGGCGTTCATCGGCGGCTATAACTTCTTAGCTTCCGCCCAGAAGATTCTCGATGAGTGCGCGCGAGATCGGCCAGTAACCCGACACCCGGGCCTTTTCGCTCTTAAATGTACCCGAAGTGAGAAAACCGCTCAGGTCGGCCGGGTTCGCCGCCTGGTGTTCCCGCTCGATCAGTTCACGCAGCAGTCCGGTAGTCTTCGTCAGGTCGGCTGCCAGTGAGTTTGCGTCGGCATCGCTGGCGCAACGTACGCTCAGTTTGGCGGCGAAACGATCGCCTTCCGGAGCTATCGCCAGCGTAACCGACTGGGCGTGCTCCAGGCTGCGCGCAAACATTTGTGTGCCCGCCGGCAGACTCTGCCCGGATCTCACTACCGAAGGCGGAATCGAAAGCCAGATCGGCGCGTTAGGAATTTCCGCATCCGCTCGCGTATCCACATTATTCATGCGCAGCGCCGCCACATCGTCGTCGCTTACCGCCATCGCCATCAGGCTGGTTTGCATCGGGAAGAACGAAATCCGCTTTTCGGGCGAACTCCCAGCCAGCTTACAGAACGAGTTGTTGCACTTGCCGCCGTTCCCCAGCACATACCTCTTGAGGCTCTTCCAATCGAACCGGCCTCTCAGCAGCATGTACTTGCCCTTGGGCACGAATGCCACCATCGCGGCATCCAGATCCTGCATGTAATCGAAATCGGTTTTGCTCACGAAGCTCTGGTATTCAGGGTCTTCGCCCACCTTGGAACCATCCAGCATTTGCAGAATGCCCCCGGCACGCAAACGGCTGAAATCGATGTACAACACCACCGCGTCATCGGTCGGCAGGCGCTTGAGCATGGCGGCGGGAGTGATGGAACGCGAACGATACCAGATCACGCCCCAAAGCGTGGAACCGCAGAGTGCCGTAATCAGCAGGATGAGCAGCCACGCGCGGGTTTTAGGAGTCACTAATCGAGTATCACACAGCCGCGAATTCTCTGGCGCGCGCCTCGTCCCACAGCCGGATGTACGGCTTCAGTTCGTTCATCATCCGCGCGAAATCGGCCAGCGTGAGCGATTGGGCTCCGTCGCTAACCGCCTTCTCCGGACACGGATGAACTTCCACAATCAACCCGTCCGCGCCGATCGCCACGCCGGCCCGCGAAAGCGACGGAATCAGGCTGCGCTTGCCCGTAGCGTGGCTGGGATCCAGAACCACCGGCAGATGCGTCATCTCGTTCAACACCGGCACCGCCGCGATATCGCAGGTATTGCGCGTCGCGGTCTCGAACGTCCGTATGCCGCGCTCGCACAGAATCACGTTGGAGTTGCCGTGCGCCACAATGTACTCGGCGGACATCAGCAATTCCTTAATCGTGGAACTCATACCGCGCTTCAGCAGCACCGGACGGCCGCAGCCGCCGAGCGATTTCAGCAGCGCGAAATTCTGCATATTACGGGCGCCTACCTGCATGCAGTCGGTATATTCGGCCACCATCTCCACATCGCGATCGCTCATGATTTCCGTGATGATGCCGAGTCCCGTGCGCTCCTTGGCCTTGCGCAGCAGCTTCAGCCCTTCCAGTTCCAAGCCTTGGAAATCGTAGGGCGACGTCCGCGGTTTGAAGGCGCCGCCGCGCAAAATCTTCGCGCCGGCCGCTGCCACACCTTCGGCCGTCTCCATGATCTGCTTTTCGCTCTCCACCGAGCACGGTCCCGCTATCATCACGAACTGGTCGCCGCCGATTTCACACCCGTTGACCTTGATCACCGACCGGCCCTTGCGGAATTCCTTGCTGACGAACTTGTACGGCGCGGAGATGCGCATCGCCTTCTCCACTCCCGGCGTGGCTTCGAGCGATTCCAGGCAGGCCGTCACATCGCCCACCCCCACCACGCCGATCACTACCCGTTCTTCGCCCTCGATCGAGTGCACCTTATACCCGAACTCCGCGATGCGCTCGCAAACGTGGTCGATCTCTTCTCGGGTGGCATGTGGACGCATGGAAATAATCATAAAATCCAGTATACACTAATAGCCTACCGATAATCACATTAACTTCAATTAATAGCAGTACTTGAGACCACCACTAATATGCGGTGTATTCGCCAAGTCTATGGCGTTATTGCCACTTCTATCGTGGCCGAGCGGGGACTCTCGTTTCCCGCCTGGTCTACCGCGGTAATCGCGTACCGGTACGTCTTGCCATGTTCCACCTTGCGATCCGAATAACTGGGCACCACCGAGACGTCGGCGATCTTCTCCAGCGCCCCGTTGCCCTCGGCGCGATAGACGCGGTAACCGTTCAAATCCTCTTCCGTGTTTCGCTCCCAATTGAGCTCAATCGAGTTGGGCGCGTTCGAAGCCTGCACGCCCTTCGGCGCCGCGGGCGGGAAAATGTCGCGCGGAACAATCGAAGCTTCGGCCGACAAGTCGCTTTCCGCCTGCTTGGAATTTCCCAACTCGACGATGCTTTGCACCAGGTACGTGTAGCGCTTGCCGAATTCAGTACCGGCGTCGGTATACTCCGGCGTTTTCACGCTACCGACCGCCGCGTAGTCCCCGTCGTCGATCTTGCGGAGGACGCGAAACTCCGAGCCGCGCCCCTGCCAGGTCAGGTGAATGCCCTGCTCCGTGACGACCGGCGTGATGGCGGTGGGCTTCTCCGGCGGCGCCACGACCGGCACCACCACAAAATTCGACCAGCCCGACTGCTTGCCGTTGCCAGCCACCACGCGCACGCCGAAAATCACTTCCTTACCGGTCCAATCCGCCGCCGGAATCTCGTAGCGGGCGATCCCGTTTTCCATCGCGCCGGGGGGAATCTGCCGGGCTGCAGCCGCCCATTCGTTCTCCTCGAAGCGCTCCGCCGTGCCGGCCCGCAGATCCAGCCGCACCGGCGCCGGAATCGGATGTCCTTCGGTCGTCTTGGCGGGAACGGAGAACTGCGCGATAATGTGGCCGCCGCGCTGTATGGCCGCCAAGTCGCTCACTCGCGGAGGAACATTGGCTAGCGGAGGCAAGGGGTCGCCAACGAAGCCGCACCCCGCCAACAAAAGCGCTGCGGCTGCCGGCAGAAATCGATTCATCAACAGATTAGGTTAGCAGGCTGCACTACTTCAGCGTCGCGAGCACCGCCTTGCTCACCTTGGCCACGACATGCACCTGCGGATCCACCACCTCGGCGATCTCGTACCGGATCGACGTCCCCAGGACGACGTTCGACTCGTTCGGCGAAAGCTTATAATCGCGCTCCAGCCATCGAGCCAGTTCCGTAGTGGCCTGCTGCAAGGCGTCCTGCAGTGAACCGCCGATGCCGGACGCCATCAGATACTCGCTGTTCTCAAACCGCGGCGCCTGTGTGCTCTGGCCCCTAATGAGCTTCACCGTGAATTCCACGTCCATCGAGGTCTCTAGCGCGTCGCCATTCAGTTCTCCGTCGCCTTCGAGCGCATGTCCGTCGCCCACAAACAGCAGCGCGCCTTCCTGATAAACCGGCAGGTACACAGTAGTCCCTTCGCGCAGTCCGTTGAAATCCATGTTGCCGCCCCACGATCCGAGCCAGCCGGAGCGGAACGCCTGATTGTTGGGCGGCGCCACGCCCACGCAACCCAGCATCGGTTGCAGTGGAACGCGGAAATTCTTCAACCGTTCCGTGGGCTTCGCCAGCATGCCGACACCCGCTGACCGGTCGAGCTTCCATTCGCTATCGAACTTGTCGTCGAATTTCGCGTTGCGATAATAGTTGGGCAGCACGGCGCTCGGCACAATGCGATCGCCGCTGCCGGCGGAATCGCGATTGAGACGGATGCGGTGGAACTCGATCGCCAGAGTATCTCCTGGCATGGCGCCTTCCACGTAAAACGGGCCGGTCTCCGGGTTGCCTCCCATGGAACGCCGCACGCCCTTGGCATCCTTGCCGCCCGCGTCCACCGTCGTCGTCTGAATCGTGTCGCCCGGATTGATGTGCAGCACCGGCGCAATCGTGCCGGCAAATTGACGCTGGAATACGGTCGGTTCGAAAACGTGCGTTTTCGGCGACGCGGAACTCTCATTCGCCCGCCGCGCCTTCCACGCAAACTCGTCTTCTCCCTGTTTGACCGTGCCGTCGATTGCATCGCCGGTAACGCGGCCTTCGAACTTGCCCCATTCCTTACCGTCGGGACGGATTGCGGTGATGTGTACGCGATCGTTATCCAGGGTGCCTTCCAGTTTCAGCTCGTTCAGCGTCCCGGTCACCTTGTTGCCTTCGGCCTTCAGCTCAACGCGGGCCGCGGCGAACTCTTCCCCGAATCGCACAAGGTGCAGATTCCAATGGCCGGAGACATCCGCCGCCAGGGCAAGCGCCGGCAGACACAATAACAGCATCGTTTTGGTCATGTAACTTATACGCCGAAGACAGGGAATAGTTCCGCGCGGGCTCACTTCTCCGAATACGCGACTCCGTCGAGTCCCGTTTTATCGGAGCCACTGTGCACGTCGAAAATGCCGGGCTCGGATTGCGACACGCTCTGGCTGGCGTCTTCCATTACAGTCTTCCAACTCTGATTGTTTCCTGTCATCGGGTCGACGGGTAACTTCTGGAGGTAGCCCTCGGTGACCAGATCCTGCAGGGCTTGTGGAGCTTTCCCCTTGTCGTAAGAATACTGATCGATCACCGTACGAAGAGTGAAGAGGTTATTCGCCAGCACGCTCTCCTTGGCTCGGATGATCGACCGGTTGTAAATGGGGATCGCCATCGAGATCAGAATCACGATGATCGTGATCACCACCATCAACTCGACAAAGGTGAAACCGCGCCGCCCCATGGCGGGCCGAGCGGGTCGGTTCACGAGCTTACCATTCCGCGTAGGACTTTCCATCGGCTGCCTTCTCCTGTGTCTTGCTGTACACATCGAATACGCATTGGCCGCCCCAACTCAGCGACTTCGGGTCGTCCTGGTCGCTGCGCAGGCCCCATTCGGTTTTTCCGGTGAACGGATCCGGCGGGATGCGGCGCAGGAAACGCATCTTCTTGCCGTCCGGGCCCGGCAGCTTCACGCCTTCCACCAGGATATCCAGGGTCTCGGGCCAGTTATTCGTGCCGAGCTTCTGGGGGCCGAGATAGCCAAGATCGGCGTAATCCTTGTACTTATCGATGGCCCCGCGCATCTCGCGCAGGTCGTTGCGCAGATCGCGCTCGCGCATCGCGCGCACCTTGGAGCGAGCCAGCGGCACCGACATCGTCGTGAGAATCAGCATGATCGTGAACGCCACGATCAGCTCGACCAGGGTAAGTCCTCTTTGATTCTTGCGGCGCATATTACTTTACGTTTATCGTCACCTGTGGGCTGCCGGAGTAGATTACCTGCCCTTGTGTGTTGCGCACTGTGAGATTGGGAACGGTCACCGTCGCTGTGCCCTTGGCGACCGCTTGAAAGATCAGCGTGGTCAGCACGCCGGAGCCGGAAACGCCCGGGACATTGGGCAGTCGATTGAGGTTCATGGCGGCTGCCCCGGCGTCGTTCTGTATGTTCTTGGTGAACACCGGAATCTGCCCGTCGCTGGAGAAGAAATCGCCGCGGCCGGCGTCGTTCAACTTGACCACCTTGGGGTCGAAGGTGACTTGCAGCGGGGCCGAAGCGGCATCGGTCGCGTTCTCAATAATGAGCGCCACAGTCACCATGCCCTGCGGCGCGGTTTCCACCTGCGGCGGCAGGAAGCGGACTACGGCGTTGCCCGTTGGTTTGGGCGCGTCAGGCGAAGCGGCGGGCTGCGCGGCGCCCGGAGCAGCGGGCGGCGCCGTCAACGGCGGAGCGGTAGCCGGTGGGGCCAACCCCGGAGCGCCTGTCGGCGGAGCGGTGGCCGGCGGCAGGGTCGGACTGACGGTAGCCGGGGGCAGGGTCGGATTCACGGCGGCCACCGGCGGATTGGCGGCAGGTGGATTCGCGGCAGGCGGACCGTCCTTCTTAGGAGCGGCCGCCGGCGCCGGCGCGGCATCCGCTCGACGGCCATAATTCAGATGCACCGACTGCTGGTTGCCCACGGCGATACCGCGCAGATTTTCTGCCGTGTATTCCGGCCGCCGCACGATGTGCGGGATCAGCGCGATCATCAGTTCCTGGCGCTCGCGGTCGATGCTCTCACCGCTGAACAGCTTGCCAAGGATCGGAACGTTGGCCAGGCCTGGAATGCCGGTTTTCGTCTTGGTCTCCTGGTATTTGGTAAGGCCTCCCAGAAGTTGCACAGCGCCCTCAGGCATGCGGATATCGTGCGAGATTTTGCGCTGGCCGATGATCGGCTGGTTGATGCCGCCCAGGTTGACATAGCCGGTCACGCTCGAAATGTCCAGATCCACGTGCAGGGAGACATCGCCATTTTCATGCACGCGGGGCGTGATTTCCACGTTGACGCCGACATCGATGAAGGTGAACTGCGTGTTGACCAGCGGATTGATGCCGACGCCGCCGATGCCCGGCTGGAAACTGCCGGTGGCGGTAGGCTCGCGGTCGCCGATTTTCAGCGTCGCCTTCACGTTATCCACGGCGCGCAGTTGCGGCGATTGCAACACTCGCGTATTGGCGTCGCTCAGTACAGCTTGGAGGAGCGCGCCCGGGATGATAGTGGAAAAATCCGCCGAAGAGAGGTGGCCCAGGTTCGATAGAGGAATGGCCGTGCCGGTAGCGGTCGTACCGGTGGTGGTGCCGGTCGCCGTGGTGGAAGTGGTACCGGTGGTGGTTGTGCCCGTAGTGTCGGTGGTTCCCGTAGTCGTCGTGTTGGTATTGGTGACCACCTGCAGCCCGGTGCGAGGAGTAAAATTCACGGGGACGTTCAGGCCGGTGGAGGCGATGGCCGCGGTGAGTTGCCGCGAATACACCGAGCTGGCTTCCATCACGATAATGTCCACCACGACTTCGCTCTTGGGCTTATCCAGATCGTGCAGGATCTTTTCGGCCAGGGCCACCTGGTCGGCGCTGCCTTTGGCGATGATGGCGTTCTGCGCGTTGTAGGGGAAGAAACGCTGGATGTCGGCCACCGAGCGCACCGCGTTGACGATTTCCTGGAGCTCCTGCGGCGTGTTGACATTCTGCAGATAGAAGACTTTGGCCACCTGCTCTTCGTAGTCGCGCCGCTTGTTGGGGTTGTCCATCGTGATGAAGATGGTGTTGGAAGAGAGCGGCTTCCAGTAGCTCTTGGTGATGACCGCCAGATAATCCAACGCCTCTTCGAGGGTGGAGTTCTCGAATTCCACTGGGATATTGCCGCGAACCTGCGGCTGGTATTCCGGGTCCCACAGGACGTTAATATTTGCTACTTTGGCGACGGTTTCAAACAGCAGCTTGGCGGAACCGTTCATGCGGAGGTGGATCGGGCTGGCATCGATAGGCTTTAACTGGGGAACCGGCAAAATGCTGGATATGCGTTCTTCGGTTTCTTTTCTGGCTTTGTCGCCCTCGGTCAGGGCGCGTTCCTTGGGGCTGGACTCTTTCCCGGTCTCCTGCACGCGTTTACGTTCCCGCTCGATCATCTCCGTGGTGCGGCGGATTTCCTGGGTGGCCGCCGCCGAGCCCGGATTGATCGCATACGCCTTTTGGAATTCGACCAGGGCGTCGCCGAGTTGCCCCTGTGAACGCAGTTTGAGTCCTTTGTCGATGTGGGATTGGGCGGCCTGGAAGTGGACCTTAGTAGACGCCATCTGGTAGACGATCTCGGCTGGGTCTTCGGAAAGCGCCTTTTCGTAGTCCGCGAGCGCCGCGTCCCACTCTTTCTTTAGTTCGTGGGCTCGCCCATCGGCCAGGTATTTGTCGCCCTTCTTCGTCTTCGCTTCCAGCGGAAGCATGGGGCCGAGTAGCACGGCGGTCACCACTATCGCTGTTAAGCGATTGAAAAGATACATATTTCGGCGCATTCCAGGCCTATTCAACCGGGCCCGTGATAAAATAGACCTGAAGTCCCACGTCGGAATCATCCTAAACCTATTGACGCCGTTAGGCTTCCGCGCGTTGAGGTCAATTTGGCTGACAAGAAAGACTCGACCCTAAAAATCCTCAGCGATAACCGCCAGGCCTTCCACAATTATTTCCTGCTGGAGCGCTTCGAGTGCGGCATGGTGCTCACCGGCACCGAGGTGAAGGCGGCCAAAGACGGCAAGGTCCAGCTGAAGGAATCCTACGCCGGAGTGTTGAGCAACGAAGCGTGGCTGATCAATGCGCACATCAGCCAGTATTCACACGGGAATCGCGAGAACCACCCGCCGGTGCGTAATCGCAAGTTGCTGCTGCACCGGCGCGAAATCGACAAACTGTTGAGCATCACGCGGGAAAAGGGATTGGCCCTGATCCCGATCAAGATTTACCTGAAGAACGGGCGAATCAAGTGTGAAATCGCCGTCGCCAAAGGCAAAAAGCTGCACGATAAGCGCGAAACCGAGCGCGCTCGCACGGCCGAAGCGGAGGCCCGGGCCGAGATGCGCCGCCGCGCATAGCGCGTTACACCGTACACCCCACTACGGCGGTGATCTCCCGCAGCAAACCCGGCAGGTTGACCGGCTTGGTGATCACGGAGTCCATGCCGTGCTCCAGACACTGTTCACGCTGCGACTCGGATGCATGGGCTGTTAACGCCAAGATGGGTGTTCGCGCCGAGCCGCGGCTCACTTCCTCGGCACGTATGCGCCGCGCGGCTTCCAGGCCGTCCATTTCCGGCATCTGCACATCCAGCAGCACCAGGTCATAGCTGTTTTCCAGGAAGTTGCGGCACGCCTCCACGCCGTTGACCGCCAGGGTAACGTTCCAGCCCTGGCGGCGAAGCATAGAGCAGATCACCTTTTGGTTAATCGGGTTATCCTCCGCCACCAGCACGCGGAAACCCGCGGCGGGCGCCACGGCCGGTGGCGGGGTTGCCTTCTGCTGGGGCGCGGAGGCGCCCGCCAGCGCCAACTCGACAACGAAACGGCTTCCCTGCCCTGGTTCGCTCTCGGCCCAGAGCTTGCCGCCCATCAGCTGCACCAGTCGGCGCGTAATCGTCAACCCGAGGCCTGTGCCGCCGAACTGCCGGGTATGCGACCCGTCGGCCTGCGTGAAAGCGTCGAAGATCGCGTGCAGTTTGTCGGCGGCAATGCCGATTCCGGTATCGCACACTTCGAAGCGGATCAGGTCGCCGGCTTGCGGTGCGAGGGTCACAGTGACAGATCCCGCAGAGGTGAACTTGACCGCATTGCCGACCAGGTTGAGCAGAACCTGGCGCAACCGGACCGGATCGGCGCGAACCCAGACCGGACAGCCCGGGTCCACGACGAGACGAAGGTCGAGCGGCTTCTGGCGTACGGCGAACTCGAACATACGGAGGCAATCCCGGGCCATGGCCGGAAGGTCGCAGGGTATGGCTTCGATGGTCAGTTTGCCGGCTTCGATCTTGGAAAGGTCGAGGATGTCGTTGAGGATGGTAATCAACGCCTGCGCGGCGTTTTGTGCCACCAGCAGCTGCTCGCGTGCTTCAGGATCCTGCGTGCGGTCCAGCACGAGGCTGATCATGCCGGCCACACCATTCATGGGAGTGCGGATCTCATGGCTCATGTTGGCCAGAAACTCGCTCTTCAAACGGGCGGCTTCCTCGGCACGCTCTTTGGCGGAGCGCAATTCCTCGTTCACTCGCTGGCGCTCGACGATCTCCTGCTCGAGTTTGGCATCGCGGCGCGCGATTTCGTTCAACATGCTGTTGAAGGATTGGGCAAGCACCCCCAGTTCGTCGCCGGACGTCACCTCCACACGGTCCTGGAACCGATGGGTCTGGGAAATGCGTTCCGCCACCTGTGCAATCGCCAGAATGGGCGTCGACACGCGGGCTTGCAGCACGACGGCGAGAATCGCCGCCACCACCAGGCTGAGCGCGATGATCAGTGCGGCGCCTCCGAGGTACTGGCGCAGCACCTCCGCCATGGAAGGAACGCCGGCCCAGATGACCAGCGTGCCCTGCCGTTCGCCGTCGGCGCGGATCGAGCGGGCCAGAAACACCGCGCCGTGCTCACGATGCAGTCCGTCGGGCGGCAACACCGGGCAGGATGCCGAGCGCTCGTTCGCCCGGGCAAAACATAGGCCGCGGGGGTCGTAGAGCACGGCATCGCGGATCGAAGGGTCGGCGCGAAGGGAACTGAGGATTTCGGCCGCCGCCTTGCGGTCGCCGAGCACAATGGCGGGCTCCACCTGGTCCGCCACGATGCTCGCAATCGCCACAATTCGCGCGTTGGTATTTTGCCAAAACCGGTTGACGTCGAGCCACGAAAACCCGGCGGCGGCGATCAGTGCGGAGACGATCCCGCCGCCCGCGATCAGCGCCATCAGTTTCCGGCGCAGCGAGGAGTAGCGCTTCATGCGCGCGGCCTCACTTTGATCTGGCCGTAGCGCAACAGCGTGGAGCTGATGCTCACGCCGGCGCGGTCCAGGGCCTCCACGCTGACTTCGAAACTCATGTGGCCGTCCACGAACAACAGGTTGACGGCGCCGCCATCTTCCAGGAACCGGCCAGTCTCTCCGATGGTGAGCGCGTGCGCGGACCGCACCCCGGCCAAAGTCTGGCGAACCGCGCTGTTGTCGTCCGTGGCCAGGTAGAGCACCTGGCAGGAGGACAATTCCGCCGCGACCCTGGCATCCACAATACGGAGGGCGCGATTGTTTGCGGTCTTTCCATCCAACGTCCGCTGCAGCGTACGAATCATGGATAGTCGGCCCAATACGCCGATGGTAATCGGCCCCGTGAGGTCACCCTGCAGCCATACCGTGTGGCGGACGAAGGTCAGCACGGTGGCCGCCTTCAACTCGTCCTCGGGATCGGCGGCTGCGGAGGCAAGTCCCGCCAGCAGGGCGATCAAGCCGGCGCCGAGCCACCATCGCGAGATGTGCAGGTTCTTCATATAGGCCCTAAAACCGCTGCACCCACTGCACAAGAAAGGTTCTGCGGGTGGGGATGGCGGGCGTGGCCCCTTCCGAAACGGTTTCAAAGACGTGCTTGTCAGTCAGATTGCGTAACGAAAAACTGATCTCCGTGGCGTGCACGGGATGCCAGTTCAGGCGGGCATCGATCAGCAGGACGCCGGGGAGGCCATAAGTGAGATCGCGCGAGCGGAGGCGCGCCATCAGGTCGAGTTGCAGGTTTCCCGCCAGGTCGTGCTGGGATCGCAGCGCTCCCTGGTGGCGCAAGTCCGACGGCGTATGGTCCCAAACATAAGTGTAGAAGGAGTCGGCGGGTAGCCAGCGGTCATCCTTTACGTAGGAGTAGGAGGGAATCAGGCGCCACCGGGGCCGCGCCTCGACTGTCGCCGAGACTTCCCCGCCGTAGGACCGCCCGGCGCCCGAGTTCGCCATATGCATCGGGACCTGCAGCGAAATGCCATTAGTGCCCAGGACCAGTTGGGGCGGACCCTGGTCAATCGAGCGCAGCCGTTCATACAGGGTGTAAAAGATGGAAGTATCCACCGACCATCGCTGGCCGGACTGGTAACGGTAGCCGCCCTCGGCGGTTCTGGCAACCTCCGATCGCATCGATCTAGAACCGTGGTTGATCAACGTCATCGGTAGTCCAAACACCTCCATGCTGCCGATGTCAAACGAAATATCGCGATCGACACGGTTTGGCGTGCGCACCGCGCGGGACCCCCCAGCCAGGCCGAGTGATTGGGTTTCGGAGTGTAAAGGAGGCGGACACTGGGTTGATATTCAATGTCGCGATAGGAATTGTAATCGAGGCGGATTCCGGCGGACACTATCACGCGCCCCGGCACCGCCTGCCATTCGTCGCGCAGGACGATGTCGCCGGAACGAAAAACAGAGGCAGCCGGATTGAAGCCGACGAAACGATTGGAATAGGTATCGTCCCGGTATTGCTGGAAGCCGGCGCCCCAGTAGATTTCGTTCCGCACCCCGGTCTGAACGCGCCTTTGGAAGTCGAAAGTCAGGTTCTGCAGCGTGCCGCCGAAATAGGGATAGTCGATGTTGTTGCGGTCGTAAGAGAATTGAACCTCAGATTCACTGCCGGTCGAACTGGTGCGTGTCCAGTGTGCCTGCAAATAGCCGCCGTTGTACTCGGTATGCGCCTGCATACGGTCCACGGAGGGCTGGACGGCAGGGTACGCCACCGGATCCTGCCGGCCGGTCTTGTACAAGTCGCCCTGAATCATCCACTGGTCCGCTTCATTGGGTTGGCCATCCAGACGGAATCCCATGCGACCGGTGGCCGTATCGAGATTCCGTATGGAGGGGTCCCGATAAGAAAACGTGTCGAAGTAGTATTGGCCAGGGGAGCCGTAGGCCGGAGTCCGGTCGTCGAGCTTGCCCCAGATCCGATAGGCGATTTTGTCATTCGGAGCCGCGCCCCATCGGGTTTCCAGAGTGGGGGTTTCATTACCCGCCGAAGCCGTCACCTGGGCGCCCTTCGTCTGTTGCGCTTTCTTGGTGATCACGTTGATCATTCCGTTCACGGCATTGGGACCCCACATCACGGCCCCCGGACCCCTGACAACTTCGATCTGCTCGATGTCGCTCATGGGAACATCGATGGCGTCCCAGATGACTCCGGAAAACAGCGGCGTATAGAGCGAACGTCCGTCGATCATGACCAGAATCTTGTCGGCATACATTCTCGCCGATCCACGTATGGAGACGGCATAGGAGCGATCATCGAGCGAGAGGACCGTCAGGCCCGGCACCAGGCGGAGCGCTTCGGGAATCGACGTCGCGCCGGACCTGCGGATATCCTCAGCCGTCAGCACGAACACCGAGGCCGGAGACTTGGAAATCTCCTGCGCCTTGCGCCCCACGGACGTCACTTGCACACTGAACAGCTCATCCACCCCGAGCCTGGTCAAATCGTCGGTGGGCGCACCCACCCGCTGCGCCGACGCAGTGGCCAGGAGACTCAGCGTGGCAGCTGTCTTCACCAGGGCGCGATATGACCAGTTCCCCATAGACATCGCCGTTTAGAAACGCTGCACCCACTGCACGAGGAAGGTCCGGCGTATCGGAATTGCCGGACCGACGCCTTCGGAAAAGGTCTCGAAGACCTGGCGATTGGCCAGGTTGTGCAGCGTAAAGCCGATTTCCGTACCACGCGCCGGATGCCAGTTCAGGCGGGCGTCGATCAGCATGACTCCGGGCAGGCCATACGTGAGATCGCGCGAGCGGGCGCGAGCCATCAGGTCGAGCTGCCAGTTTCGCGCCAGGTCGTGCTGCGAGCGCACGGTTCCCTGGTGGCGGAGATCCGACGGCACGTGGTCCCAGGAATAGGTGTAGACCGGAGAGGACTCGGGCAACCACCGGTCGTCCTTGACATAGGAATAGCCGGGAATCAAACGCCATCCCCGCCGCATCTGAATGGTGGACGAAACTTCCCCGCCGAAAGAATGACCGGCGCCCGAGTTCGCCGGGTGCATCGGAAGGAGCAGGGACAGCCCGGAAGCTGAAATCACCAACTGCGGCGCCACCGCGAAATCTATGGAGCGCAAGCGTTCGTAAACGCTGAAGAAAGCGGAAGCATCCAGCGACCATCGCTGGCCAGACTGGAAACGGTATCCGGCTTCAGCAGTTCTGGCCACCTCCGATTTCATGGATTTGGAGCCGGTACCGAGCACCGTCACTGGAATCCCCAGTCCCGGCATCAGAATATTGCCGGAATTGACGACCATGTCCCGGTCGGCGCGATTGGGTGTGCGCACCGCGCGTGAAACTGCGAACCATGCCGATTGACGGGGCGTCGGAGTGTACAACAAACGGATACTGGGTTGATATTCGACGTCGCCGTACGAAATGAAATCGACGCGGACCCCGGCAGACGCCGTCAGCAGCCCGGGCACCGCCTGCCACTCGTCGCGCAAGACGACGTCGCCGGACCGGATCACTTCCCCGCTCGGGTTGAAACTGATGTATTGACGGAAAACACTCTGGTCCCAGTATTGCTGGAAGCCAGCGCCCCAATAGACTTCGTTTCCCTCCCCGGTCTGCATGCGTTTTTGGAAGTCGAAGGTCAGGTTCTGCATGACTCCGGCGACAGTGGAATAGTCCATATCGTTTCGATCGTAGGAGAGCTGCACCACGGATTCACTGCCGTTTGCACCGGTTCGCGTCCAGCGCGTCTGCAAATAGCCGCCACTATAGTCCGAGTGTGCCTGCAAACGACTGACGACCGGCTGGACGCCCTGGATAGCTGCCGGATCCTGCCGGTCGGTCTTGAAAAGGTTGCCCTGAATCATCCATCGGTCCTTCTCATTGGGCTGCCCATCCACGCGAAAACCCATGCGCCCGGTAGCGGTATCCAGATTGCGGATGTCGGGATCAAGATAGGAAAACGCGCGGAGGTGGAACACGCCGGGCGAGTCGTAGGCGGGAGTCCGGTAATCGAGTTTGCCCCAAACCCGGTAGGCGATCTTGTCGCTGGGAGCCGCGCCCCATCGGGATTCCAGCCCGCCGCGGTTTTCATTGCCGGTGGACGCGCTAACCTGGCCTCCCTTCGTCTGCTGCGCCCGTTTGGTGATCACGTTAATCATTCCGTTCACTGCGTTGGGGCCCCACATCACGGCCCCCGGACCCCGAACCACTTCAATCTGCTCTATATCGTTCATCTGGACATCGATGGCGTCCCAAATGACTCCGGAAAACAGCGGCGTATAGAGCGAACGTCCGTCGATCATGACCAGAATCTTGTCGGCATACATCCGCGCCGATCCGCGTATGGATACCGCCCAGGAGCGGCCGTCCACGGAAAGAACGGTCAAGCCCGGCACCCACTGAAGCGCTTCGGGAATCGACGTGCCGCCGGACCTGCGAATATCCTCTGCGGTCAGCACGAAAACCGAAGCCGGAGACTTGGAAATCTGCTGCGCTTTGCGACCCACCGACGTCACTTGCACGCTGAACAGCTCATCCACCCCGAGCTTGGTCAAGTCGTCGGTTGGAGCGCCCACACGTTGTGCCATCGCCGCAGTCAGGAAACTGACTGCCAGCAAAGGAAGATGGAGGCGCTTCATGCACCTCTTATCGGCAGGAACCCACGAGAGTGTTAGTGCCTTTAATAGACCATCGAGCCGGTGGTGAGCGGCGACTGCCGGATTTCGAGGCATCCGCGCCCGGTGGGCAGCACTTTCCCCGGGTTAAGCCGCTCGGTGGGGTCGAAGAGCATCTTCAGCTTGTGGATGGTTTCCAGGGTTTCGGGCGGGAACAACTTCGCCATCAACTCGTTCTTCTCCATGCCGACGCCATGTTCGCCGGTGATGGAGCCGCCGCAGTCAATGCACCAGGAGAGGATGTCTTCGCCGGCCGCGCGCGCCTTTCCGATGTCGCCGGGCTTGCGCGCGTCAAACAGAATGATGGGGTGCATGTTGCCGTCGCCCGCATGGAAGATGTTGCTGATGGTAAGCCCGTACTTCAACGCCACCTCGCCGATGAAGTGCAGCGTGGGCGCGATCTGCGTGCGCGGCACCACTCCATCCTGGACATAATATGTCGGGCTGACGCGGCCCACGGCGCCGAATGCGTTCTTGCGGCCCTTCCACAACAGGTCGCGCTCTTCTGCCGTACGGGCCACGCGGAACTCGCGCGCGGCGCAGACGGTGCAGGCCTGGCGCACCTGTTCCACCTGTTCCTCGACAGCCTCGCGTATGCCTTCCAGCTCGATCAACAGCACAGCCGCGGCATCCATCGGGTAGCCCGCGTGGGTGGCCTCTTCCACCATGCGCAGCATGACCCCGTCGAGCATCTCCACGGCGACCGGCGTAATGGCGCGCGCGGTGATCTCGGCCACGGTGCGGCCGGCGTCCTCGCTGGATTCAAAAATGGCCAGAATGGTTTTGACGATCTCCGGCTTGCGCATCAGCCGGACAATGATCTTGGTAACGAGCACCATGGTGCCCTCGCTGCCGGTGAGCAGGCCGGTGAGGTCGTAGCCCGGCAGGTCGGAAGCTTTGCCGCCGGTTTCGACCACGCTGCCGTCGGGCATGACGAGCTCCAGTCCCAGTACGTGATTGGTGGTGACGCCGTAGGCGAGCGTGTGCGGTCCGCCGGCGTTCTCGGCAACATTGCCGCCAATGGTGCAGGCGCGCTGGCTGGAAGGATCGGGCGCATAGAAATATCCGCTGCCCTGCACGGCGAGGGTGATATCGAGATTGACCACTCCGGGCTGCACCACGACACGCTCGTTTTCCAGGTCCACTTCCAGGATGCGATTCATGCGGGCAAAGGCGATCATCAGGCCGCCCTCGCGGGGAATCGCGCCGCCGGAAAGTCCCGTACCCGCGCCGCGTCCCACGAACGGCACGCCGAATTCCTGCGCCAGTTTGACGAGCCCGGCGACTTCCGCAGTGGTGCGCGGGAAAGCGACCAGGTCGGGAGCGTGCTTGTCGACGCCGCCGTCGTATTCGTAGAGCGCGAGGTCCTGGGGCCGGTCGAGGTAGCCCCGCGGACCGAGTAGGGCGTGCACACGCGGTTTGAGATCGGCGGGGATCATCAGATTCAGTGTAAACCCTCAGGACGGGGACCAGGGTCCAGGGGTGCGGGCGCGGCCGCGGGTGGGGCAGCGGAGGGGGTTGGCAGAACGAAGCCAATTATGGGCAAAGTGGTTCGGGGTGAGGGGGTTAGGGAGGGCGGTGCCGGCAGCTCGGGCGGCTCGGGCAGTGGATCGGGCGCGGGGGCGGCAGCGGCATCGGCCTGGAGTTGTTTGAGGGACTGGAGGGCGCGTTCTCGGGCGCGGCGCGTGGCGTCCATGCGGTACTGGAGTCTGGTGAAGGAGTTCGAATGTACTGAGGCGGAATATCCGAGGGGGAACTTCTGGGGACCGCTGAATGAGGTGTGATCCTGATGTTGCCACGATTCGGTTTCGGCGGCACGAAGGCGGCGGAGGCTCCATTCGCAGTAGATGAACTCGTCGACCAGGCTGCGGGCTTCGGGGGTGGTGGGATGGAAGCTGCGGTAGGAGTCCTCGACGAGTTCGTCTAGCTCGGCGGGGTTTTCGGATGGGAGGACGAGGGACTTGGCGTGGATGCCGGTTTTGAGGGCATTCATGGAGGAAGCGGCCTTGCCTGTGACAGAGGTGGGGCCGGTGGACTTTTGGGCGTTGCGACGATTCGCTTCGATTTGACGCAGAGTGGACATAAGGGGCTCCGGACACCGAGCTGCGCTCGGATGGACAGGCCAGGAGGCCTGTCCTACTTCACGGTAGAACGGCGATATCGGGCATTCGGGGGTGGATGTCCGTATCTTGTTGGAAATGGACGGCGAATATTTTTGGAGTTTGTGTTCGGTGTCGGTGTCACTCGGTTGGGGGCGGTTTTCAGATCCGAGGATGTCATCTGACGCGGAGACGCGGAGGGGCGGAGGAAGACGCTGAGGAGAGGAGGTCAAAAGCGCGGAGACAGCGGAGGACGGGTTCGACGCATCGATGGTCGCGGGATCACGATGGCAACCCTGCGAAGCTGCTTTCGTCGCGCGCCACGTATCGCCCCGTGATCGACTCGACGGGCTTGGCAGGAAATTCGCATTCAGTCTAGAGTGGGTGCCGGAACCTCGAAAACGCCGCCGAAGAGCAGGCGCAGCGCATGCGAACCCGTCTACACCCCCCATTCCCACATGGCGCGCTTCAGCACGTCGTATCCGGCAATGGCGGGATAACTCGAGAGGGGGTCCGCCGGATGGAGATAGATCGGGGCCCCGATCTCCTCCACGCGCTCCCAGAACGGGTAAAACTTCGGGTCATCCAGATACTCGCCGTTGGTATGGCCGCGTCTCCAGTGGGTTGGAATTGGACCCAGAAATACCGTACGGTACGAGCGGTCCGAATTGAGTTAGCACAGCAGCGCAACCGACTGCTAAACGAAATACGCGCCGCGGTTCAGAGCCTTTTCGCTGTTTGCGTGACGCAGCCTGTTGTCAGCAGGGTGTTGTTCGCGTCGTAATCCTGAATCGTTGCCGTGACGCTGAACTGGCTTCCGTCGGAGCTGAGCGTGATTGTGTTGACGGCTTTGGCAAAGGAGGCAAAGCTTCCATCCGCGTTGTACCGGAAGAAGAAGTAGTTTGCGCCATATAGCTGCCCTTCCTGACGGTACCAGTATCCAATGCTCGATCCGCGCGTCCCGGTGTTGGTGGTTTCGGAGAACGCGCCGTCGGGCTGGAACATTTGCACGGAACGGACGTTGCGGATGAGCGCGCCCGTCTGGCAATTCACTACCGTGACGGCTACATCCCACACGCCCGCGATCGGGGCTCCCGCGCCAGCCTTTTGGGCATGGGCCTCTGCTGCATCAACCTGTTGCGCTGAACCCACCGCCGCGGCGATTGCGGAAAGCGCGAGAATGCGGACGAAATTCGTTTTCATGTCATGTCTCCTCTGAGTGGTTTTTGAACCGGCAGGCCGCGGAATCGTCCTGGCCACCTTGGTGCCCAGTGCTTCCATTCGCGCCTGCCTTCGTCCCTGTTGCGCAGTTCGGAGATGAAAACTGGCATGCTTAGAAAAAAAAATAAGTGTGGGGTGGTGCTCAGCCGCCGATCCGCGCCGTCAGCCACGCGCGTGCGATCTTCCAGTCGCGCATCACGGTATCGGCGGAAACGTGCAGCGCGGTCGCGGTCTCCTCGACGCTCAATCCGCCGAAGTAGCGCATCTCTACCACCCGGGCGCGACGTTCGTCTACGCGAGCCAGTTCTTCCAGTGCGTCGTCGAGGGCGATCAATGCACGGTCCCTTGTCTCACCCGCCAGGACCTCCGCCACGGCGTCCAAATCCACGCGGATCGCCCCGCCTCCGCGTCTGCCCGCGTGGCGGCGGCGCGCTTTGTCGAGCAGGATCTGGCGCATCACCTTCGCCGCCAAGGCGAGAAAATGCGCCCGGTGCTCCACCTCAACCCCACTGGCATCCACCAGCCTTAAGTAAGCCTCGTGGACCAACGCCGTGGCGGTGAGAGTGCGCCCGCCTTGTTCGACATGCATCAGGTTTCCCGCTACCCGGCGCAGCTCCTTATATACCCGCGGGGCGAGGATATCGAGCGCCGCGCGGTCGCCTTTCGCCCAATCCCGCAGCAGCCGGGTGGTTTCGACCTGGTCGAGTTCGCTCATGGAAACGTACGCAACCGTCCATTCTAGCAGCGCGAAATCCGGAGGGCGTCTTCCAGGTTCCGGCGGGATTTTGCGCAAACAGGGGTAAGCCTGGCCGGCGCGTGCAGTATGATGGTTGACCAGACACCCTTGACACCAGAGCGATGGCAGCAGATCGAACGGCTCTTCTCGGATATCGAAGAGTGCCCGGCCGACCGCGCGGCCCTGCTGGCAGCTGCCGATCCCGCTTTGCGCGAGACAGTCGAGAAGATGGTGGCGGCGAGCCGCCAGGCCAGCCCGCTGGATGAAGCTCCCCCGCCCGTCGACGCTGACGACCGCGGCCCGCCGCCCGCCGTTCTCGGCCCGTACCGGATCGAGACGCCGCTGGGGCAGGGCGGCATGGGACGCGTCTTCCGCGCCACCGATACCCGCCTTCACCGCAGCGTCGCCATCAAGATTCCGGCGGAGGGGTTTAGTGAGCGCTTCGAGCGTGAAGCCCGCGCCTTCGCCCGGTTGAATCACCCCCATATCTGTACGCTGCACGATGTTGGACCAGCCTACCTTGTCATGGAGCTGGTGGAAGGGGAGACCCTGGCCGTGCGATTACTGCGCGGCAAGCTTCCGCTGGAACAAGCCGTGGAATACGGAGCGCAGATTGCGAGTGCGCTCGCCGCCGCGCACGCCAGGGGTATTGTACATCGCGATTTGAAGCCTGCCAATATCATGCTGACGAAGTCCGGCGTGAAGCTGTTGGACTTCGGGTTGTCGAGATCGTTCGAGGACGTTCACTCCACAGCCGAGTGGGAGCGTATGGGCACGCCGGCGTATATGGCGCCGGAGCAGTTCGACGGGCGGGCGACGGATACGCGTACCGACATTTACACGTTCGGTCTTGTCCTTTATGAAATGGCCACCGGTAATAGACCGTCTTCCACGCCGGCAGCCGCGCTGCCGCCGGCTCTCGACCGCCTGGTGCGGAGGTGCCTCGAGGCGGCTCCCGATGACCGCTGGCAGTCCGCGCGCGATCTTGAGTTGGAACTGAGCACCGTACCGGCGATTCCGGCGCCCGCCCCCGCCCGTCCGCGGTATCGGCTAACCGGCGCCGTGTTCGGCCTGCTTGCCTTAGTCCTGATTGGGGTCGCGTTCCTGCACTTCAGCGAAGTGCCGCCGCGACCGGCTGCGGTCCGGATGAGCGTTCTCCTTCCCGGGAAATCGCGGTTCCGGGGGGTGCAAGTCTCACCGGACGGGCGCCAGATCGCGACGATCCTTGTTAAGGAAGGGAAACAGCAGATCTGGATCCGCGGCTTGGATGCGCTCGAATTCACTCCGCTTGCCGGAACGGATGGCGCCGAAAGTACGTTCTGGTCTCCCGATAGCCGGCATATCGGGTTCTTCGCGGACGCTAAGTTGAAGAAGATCGAGCGTTCGGGCGGCCCCGTGCAGACGCTCTGCGACGCACTTGGCGGGATGGGCGGAATCTGGAATCGCAACGGCGACATCTTGTTCTCGAGTGACGCTTTGGGACGCGTGCAGCGAGTTTCGGCTACCGGTGGAGCGCCGTCGGACGTCCCTCACCAGCCGGGAATCACCGAAACCTATCCATTTTTCCTGCCCGATGGCGAGCACTACCTGGTCCGGCGCAATCGTGTTCCTGGGTCGGCCGGTTCGGGGATTTGGCTGAATTCGATTGCCAGCGCGGAGTCACGGCAGGTCCTGCCAGATTTTTCCAACCCCGAGTTTGTGGAACCGATGCCCGGCAGCCGGATGGGACAGGTGCTTTTCGCGCGCAACGGAAGGCTGATGGCCTTGCCTTTCGACACCCGGCGTCTCGAGCCGGCGGGCAGTGCATCCCCGGTTGCGCAGCCAGTGGAGGGGTCGTCCGGGCGCTGGGCCTCCAGCCGGGGATTGCTGGCTTTCGTATCGGGCCAACATGCCAGCAGGCAGTACACCTGGCAGGACCGAACAGGCAGGAACCTCGGGATCGCCGGCGACGCCGGTGCGGTAGTAGCGATCTCGCCGGATGGCCGACGGTTGGTGGGCGACCATAGCGGAATTCGCGTACTGGAGTTCGCCGGAGGATCGGCCACGCAAATTACCTTCGGAAGTGTCGGCCAGGATCCCGTCTGGTCTCCCGACGGCCGCTATGTCGCTTTTGGCAGCAGCGGGGGGATTTATCGCAAGCTGGCAAGCGGAGCGGGCGTCCCGGAGTTGCTGACTCCCGGGGAGCGCTTGATGGTGCCGAAGAGCTGGTCGCCGGACGGCCGGTTCCTCATGTACGCGCAATTGAATCCGGGAACCGCGGCGGACCTGCTGGCGATTCCGATGGACGGCGACCGAAAGCCGTTTGTGGTGGTTCAGAGTTCGGGGAATGAAGACCAGGGGCAGTTTTCGCCCGACGGCCACTGGGTGGCCTACACGTCCAACGAGTCCGGCCTGAGCGAGATCTACGCGATTCCGTTTCCCCCCTCCCCAAGTGGCGGTCGTTGGCTCGTGTCGAAGGGCGGCGGCGTCATGCCGCGTTGGCGTCGTGATGGCAAGGAGTTGTTCTACATCTCGCCTGATTCACAGATGATGGCTGTCGACGTCACCGCCAACCCCGTATTCAAGTCCGGCGAACCGCACGCATTGTTCCAGACCGATATCGCCGATACCAGAATCCGCACCGGACCGATGAGCTGGGACATCGCGCCCGATGGGCGCTTTCTCATTATCAGTGAAACGTCCACTGATGCATCCATAACGGTGGTCCTGAACTGGCCGGCCGGAGAATCGAACTGAACGCGCATCGGTACGAAGCGCGTCCACGTTTAACAGCGACTCATGCTCAGTGTAGCGCCCTCCCTTAAGACGAGAGCCGGGCAGAACGGACGTCGCCCACTGAGTTTGTGTGATGGGGCAGGCGCACGGCATACTGGATGTCGATCCAGGTTTCACGCATGACTCCACACCCGATCAGAGTCGCCCTGCCATTTGGCAGGGGCACGCCGGAAAGTAAGCGCGCTCCATACCGCAGTGCGCTAAAGGCCGCGAGTATTGAACCGGATGAGAATGCGACCACGGTGGATGGTCTGGATGGCCTGTTGCTCGCAGGCGGTTCCGATATCGACCCGTCGCTGTACGGCGCTCCGCGGGACCCGAGGACGGAGGGAGCAGACCATGATCGAGACACCCTGGAGTGCACTCTCTTACGACAGGCGCTGAACCGCGGTCTCCCGGTGCTGGCGATTTGCCGCGGCATGCAACTGCTGAATGCTTTCCTGGGAGGAACCCTGGTCCAGCATATTGAGGGACACCGTTGCCCGCGGCAGCAGGTAGCTCACGAGATAACCATTGCATCGCCGAGCAGGCTCGAATCGATCCTGGGAGCGAACGAATACGCTGTGAATTCACGCCACCATCAGTGCGTGGACCGGGTGGCGAGTGAACTCGCAGTGGTCGCGCGGGCGCCGGATCACGTACCGGAGGCGCTGGAATTGCCGGGCGATGGTTTCGTGCTTGCTGTGCAGTGGCACCCGGAGGATCGCACCGACGGGCCGGACTTCAAGCTCTTCCATGCCTTCCGGAATGCCATGCGGGCAATCGAAAAATGACGGGTGCGCGGAGGACGTACGCGAGGCGGGCGACACCGCGTGCGCCACAACGGCGAATGGCAAGATAATTCTATGGAGCAGATCGCAGTTCTGGCCCTGTTGCTCGCGGCCATATTGGCGTTGCTGGCGAGCGCGCCGAAGCGGTTCCTGAAGGTGACGCTGCTACGCAGGCCCGCCCGTATCTGGGCTGCGCCGCTGCTCCTGAGCGCAGTCTTCAGCGGCGCGGCCGCGCTGGCCGGCGCCTGGAACCTGCCGCTTGCGCTGATGGTGCTTGCCTACATGGCATTGCCGGTTTTGTGCGCCTACGCGCAGGGCGCCGGCGCGGTCTCGCGTCCCACGGCGCTGGACTTCCTCACGGTGCTGCTATTGTGGCTGCCGCTCGAATTCTCCGCGGGCGCCCACCTCGTTCCCCGTGCGGCGCAGGGCTTTCTGCACAGCGTGGCGTACGGCATCGCCATCCTGCTCGCGCTGATACTCTTCGTGGGATTCCGTGCGGTTCCCGGCCTGCAATTCAACCTGCCGCGTCACAGCCGGGATTACTGGCTTCCGCTGGCCGGGTTCGCCATCGTCGCGCCGGTGCTCGCCGTGGTGGGGATCGCCATCGGATTCATTCCCCTCCCGCACCTGCCGACTCAATCCGCCGGACGAATGATCTCCGCGGTTGGCATCATTTTCGCCGGCACGGCGCTGCCGGAGGAGATTCTCTTCCGTTCGCTGATCCAGAACCTGCTGATGCTGCGTTTCGGCGCGAATGCCCGCACGCTGTTTGCTGCCGCGTTCATTTTCGGCTGCGCACACCTGGACAACGGACCGCAGCCCTTGCCCAACTGGCGGTACATGATTCTAGCCACCATCGCCGGCGTGGCTTACGGCGCGGTTTTCCGCAAGGCGTCCACAGTTCTCTCTTCCGCCGCGTTGCACATGATGGTGGATTGGACCAAGCATTTCTTCTTCTGAGGCTGCCATGCGCAAACTGGCCCTGCTGGAGCCGCTACTGCTGTTCGGCCTCATCATGGCATACATCTGGAAGCTGCGCGCGGTGCATCCTGCCGGCTGGATCGCCATCCCGGCCCTAATGATTTTCTCGCACCTGGTGCGTCGCGAGAGCCCGCGCTCACTGGGATTCCAACTGCGCGACCTGGCCGGCCAGCTATGCGAATTGGGACCGGTACTGATCCTGATCGCGGTGGCGCTGTTGGGGGCAGGCATGATGTCGGGCACCATCCGCCGGATCGGTTTGGTGGACGTTCTTTTGGCGCTGGCCGCATACCTGCCTTGGGGGCTCGGCCAGCAGTACGCGTTGAACGGCTACTTCCTAAATCGCTTCGACGCCGCTCTTTCCACGCGCTCCGCGTCTCTTCTGGCCGCGCTGTTGTTTTGCGCTGCCCACGCGCCCAACCCTTTCCTCATGGCAATCACGCTCCCGCTGGGCTGGTGCGCTACGCGGCTTTACCGGCACACACGCAACCTGTACCTGCTAGGTATCGTGCACGCCCTGGTCGGGCTATTCCTGTTTCTTGTGGTGCCGGACTCCATTAGCCGTCATCTGCGCGTAGGGCCCGGATGGTTCCGGCCATAGTGCCGCCTCAAAAGGTGTAGGCGATGCCGAAGAGGGGAGTGATTTGCTGAAAGACTCCGCGCGCCGTATTGTGCGGGGCGGGAACGATCTGTCCCCTGGGGAAGGTGGTGAGATAGTCCAGCAACTCGGCCCGCAGCAGCATGTGCGGCATGGGGCGGAACTTGACGCCGCCACCCACGCTGAAGACGACCTTCCACACGTCGTTCGTGGTGAGGCTGGCTATTTGCGGAATCGGCTGGGGGAATGGTTCCGGTCCGGCGACGATATATTCCTTCGCGCCGACGCCTCCGATGAGGAACGGCCGCCAGCGATGATCGCGCTTTTTGAAATGGAACAGCAACTCCGGCGTCAGGGTATCGGACTGGCCCTGTATGTCGACTTTTACATTGGGCGCCTGAAGGAACGGGTGGCCGTCGTGATAGATGTAGCGAAACTCGGCGGCGACGTAATTGGAGAAATCGTCGGCGAGAACAATGCCGGCCGCAAAGCGATTGCGGATGCCCGCCTGCGCGCTGCCGGAGTCCGAAAAGATGGTGCCGTTTCGGTAAACTCCGTACCCGATGCTCGCCCCAATTTCGTATTGCTGTGCCAGGGCGCCCCCGGAGAAGAGAAGCATCGCGACCAGGCACTTCATACCCATCTCAGTTTTTGGGGCTCGCCTGTTGCTCGGTGACTATCTTGGAGTCCACCGAGAACTTCCGATAATTGCTCCACTGGATTTCCTGATCCTCGGAGAGCCTTTTGAGCAGGCCTACGCGGCCGTTCCCAGTCAGGTAGAGGCGCTTGGGCAGCCAGAGCTCGGAATTCACTTCCGTCTGTTCGAAGGTCAGTTTGGCTCCGCGATTGAGGCGCGCCAGGAACAGGCCCCACGAAATGGTATCGGTGGTCTCCACTTCGACCTTCGCCCACTGGTGAGTCGCCTTGTCGATCCACATTCGTCCGCGAACTTTGAGCAGCATTTTGGCGTCGCGGCTTTTGGGTTGGGCGCCCGGCCGCGGAGTGCCGGAGACCACCCAGACGGGCCGGCCGTCCACAGTGGATTCGCCTTCCAGGCGCAGGTCGAACAGATCGGGAATTTCGGAGAGGAAAGCAAACTCGCGTTTGCGGGACGCTTCCGATTCCTGCATCCGGCGCTGTTTTTCGGCTGGAGTTTCGGCACTCAATTTCTTCACGGCCTGGTCGAGTTTCTTGTGCTCGATGCGCAGTTCGTCCGGGGTGAGCGGCTTGCCGTCCCGCTCCACTGTGAGGCGGTGCGGCTCGCCGTCCAGAATCAGGGTTTCCCAGGCTTCCCGTTTGGTGGATTCAACCTTGCCGTGGGGGTCGAAGTGCCGCTCGACCGACCGCGCCTGCCAGGTATAGTCCTTCATGCGTACCCAGTCGAGCTGGTCTTGCGCGATCGAGAGCCGTACCAGCTCGCGCGGATCCTGAGCGCAAACCGCTGCCAGTGGGATGAGCGCCAGCAGAGTCCAATAAGGTGGCCTCATACTTTATAATATCGTGCGGCGCTCAAAGATTACTTAAGTATTCACTTGACAATCTACATGCGGCGACGGATACTCAAGTGGAGGCTTAACTATGGAACAACGATCCGTAATTCACAGCACATTCGTCATTGAGCGCGATTATGCGGCCGTTCCGGAACGCGTATTTGCGGCTTTCGCCGATCCAACCAGGAAGCGACGCTGGTTCGTCGAAGGCGAGGGGCACGAAGTGGAGCAGTATGAGCTGGACTTTCGAGTGGGCGGCACGGAACGCGCGCGTTTTCGCTTCAAAGAAGGCACCCCGCTGAAGGGGTTCGCGTGTACGAACCAGACCATTTATCAGGACATCATCCCCAACCGCCGCGTGGTATTCGCTTCGACCATGACCGTAGGTGAGAAGTGCATCTCGGCGTCCCTGGCCACGGTGGAATTCCTGCCGTCGGAAACCGGCACCGAGCTGATTCTGACGCACCAGGGAGCATTTTTCGAAGGCGCGGACGGCCCGGAAATGCGTGAGGAGGGATGGCGCAAGCTCATGGCGCGGTTGACCCGGGAGTTCCCGGGCTAGCCGATGCATCGCAAGAAGCCCGATATCGAACGCGTTTTCCACGCGCTCGGCGACGCCACGCGGCGGGCGATTCTGGAGAAGGTCAGCCAGGGACCGATATCGGTGTCGCGGCTGGCGGAGCCCTTTGACATGAGCCTGGCCGCCGTAGTCCAACACCTTCAGGTGTTGGAGGAAAGCGGCCTGGTGCAAACCGAAAAAGTGGGGAGAGTGCGCACCTGCCGCATCGAAACCGCCGGGCTTAACGTGGCGCTGCAGTGGATTGGCGATCGCCGCTCGACATGGGAACGGCGCCTGGACCGCCTGGGCGATTTGCTGGCCGGGCCGGACGAGACCGAATAGCGGTCCGTCCGGGCCGGCTCCATCGCCGTACGGGTTCCTCTCGATCATGGTTTTCCGGTACCGGTGATTGGTACTGCACGAGGGCGCTCGTCTCCAGTGGAAGGCGCAATAGCTCGGATGGGCTAGGTAGACGTCTACCACACGCGCGACGCTGACTGGTGCATCTTACGACACTTCCCTAATTCCTTCGTGCCATTTCGCAACACTCCTCCTGGAGTCCACAACAGCTTCAACTTAGCCTTAATAACTATCACTACTACATTCAGATAGTTATTGGGTTAGTTATCTGCCAGTACGTCGCGACCTTGTAACTAAGGGAATGTAATCTCTATAATTTCAATTCGATCACCGAAACTCGGATGAGACTGCGCTTTGCAGTTCACCGGGTCCGGCCAACCGTAAACATTGGATTCCGGTCGATAATCGGGGGCAACATTTGTAACTTAAGCCCCCGGTGAATACAAAGGAGGCCTCACAAATGAGGAGCAAACCCACAAACATATTATTGGCATTGGTGCTGGCGTTGGCGGTGTTTTCCGGACGCGTCCATGCACAGACCGCCAAGAGCACACTTTCCGGCGTAGTAAGCGATCCGGATCGGGCTCCAATCCAGGGCGCAGTCGTCGTTGTGACGGCCACGGCCACGGGCGTATCGCGTACCGTAACCACCGATAGCGCTGGTAACTATGTCGTCTCCAATCTGGATCCCGGCGAGTACTTTCTGCGCGCCACCGCGAATCGCTTTCCCCCTCGCACGGTGGAAGCCATTGTGCTCAGCGTCGGCGGGACGACGGTCCTGGGTGTGACCATGACGGCCGAAGAAGAGCGGGAACTCACGGTTGTCTACCATGAACCACTCATCGATGCCACCAGCGGCGACCGCAGCCGGGTGGTTCGCAGCCAGGAAATCGATATGCTACCCAACCGGGGGCGCAACTTCGTCGATTTTGTGAAGCTTACTGGGGCAGCTGCCCAGGGGCGGGAAAATGTCGGCGGCGGCCCATTCAAAGAACCCGATACGGGCGTGGGCGCATCCGCGGTGCCCCGGCTGTCGTTCGGTGGCCAGTCGGAGTTGAATACCGTTTTGCAGGTGGATGGCGCCGATAACATTCAGACGATGACTGGCCTTCCGCGGGCGACGCCGTCGCAGGAGGCAGCGGGCGAATTCCGCGTGCTTGCTACCACTTACTTGCCCCAGTATGGCGGCGCATTAGTTGGTTTTGTAAATATTGTTACTAAGTCGGGCGAGAATTCGTTCCACGGTTCCGTTTATTACTACGGCACCAACGACATCCTGAACGCGCGGCCGTCGTTGAACACCGCGTCCGCGAGCGCCCTGAAACAGAATCAGTACGGCGTCACCCTCGGCGGGCCAATCACAAGAGACCGGGCTTTCTTCTTTGCGAACTGGGAAGGACAGCGTCGTGTGCAGTCGAACGCCGTGCCGCAGGTGGTGCAAAATAACCTGGAATTGATCAACGCGGTCAGGACGCAGTACGGACTGTCGAAGGAAACGAACAACCAGGAGCGAACCAGCGATTACGATCTGGCGATGATCAAGGTGAATTACCAGATCAGCCAGGCAAACTCGGTGATGGCCCGCTATAACTTCCAAACTGCCGAGGCGCTTCGTTTCCCCGGGTTGTTCGGCCGCGGGGCGCCGACCTCCAGCGCAGCCCGAAATACCGATTTGCAGGACCAGACGCTGGTGGGAAGCGCGCTATCCGTCCTCAGCAGCCGCACGGTGAATGAAGCCCGCGTTCAATGGGCCAGGCGGACGTTCGACTATCAGCCGGTAGTCAGCGAACCGAACCTGGAGATCTCCAACCTGATTGCCATGGGTAAGAGCACCTCCGACCCTTCATACTACGCGGAAACGCGCCGCCAGTTCACCGACAACCTCACTTTCTCCAAGCGCGGCCACGACATCAAGGCGGGTTTCGATTTCGCCGGCCTGGACGATTCCACCATTTATCCCCTGTTCTTTCCGGCGCGAATCATCTTTCCCAGCCTGACCGCGTTCAGCACTATGTCGCCCGTGCTGTTCTGGTTTCCCACGGTGAAGGGAGCGGCCTCGGCACCGCCCGCCGATCTTACCTGGAAGCAGACCGTTCCCACCAGCTGGCAAAGTGCCACTAACTGGCAGATGACCCACGGTAGTTACGGCTTCTTCCTGCAGGACGAATGGAAGATCGGGAAACTAAGTTTGACTTATGGAATCCGCAACGATTTCGAGACCTTCCCTTCCCAATACCACACGGGCAGGGACTGGACCGGCTTTCAGCCGCGAGCGGGGTTCGCCTATGCGTTGGGCCGCGGAACGGTGATTCGCGGCGGCTATGGGATTTTCGCCAGCCGCCTGGCCAACAGCATCGCCCAGCTCTTCACCTCCACCGAGTTTGCCAGCAAGGGAAATCTCCCCGACGCTCAACTGCTCTTTCCCAATTCCCTGCCGCTCGCCGGCCGCTTCGACCAAAACACTGTCAGCGGGCCCGCCGCACAGGCCGCGGCCATCACCTTCCTGCGCACCGGCCAATATCCGGCTCCCACGCGGAACGGAATGGCGAACACCCTGGACCGTGAAATGAAGACCCCATACGCGCGCAACGGCAGTTTTCAGATTGAACACGAATTCCACGGTGTGGTGGTTTCTCTGGGCTACCAGTCTGTGGCGGCCCGCGACCTGATCGGGTATGGCGCCAACTTGAACGCCGTGCAGACCGACACACTGGCCAGCGGCAAGCCTTACTACGGAGCGCGGAAGTATGCCGACATGGGCGACTATATCGCAGCCACGAACTGCGGCGTATCGGACTATAACGGAGCTACCGTCGAAATTTCCAGAAGGTTTGCCAAGGGATTTGGCTTTCAGGCAAGTTACACGTTCTCCAAAACCATGTCCAACGGAGACTCGATCGCCAACTTTGCCGACGATCCCGAATGGAACCCGGCGCTGGAATTCGGCGTATCCCGCCAGCACGTTCCGCACAGGCTGACATTAGGGTGGATGGCGGAGATTCCCCAGAAGGTGCGCCTCATTCGCGGACTGCAGTTCAATTCCGTAGTGACCGTGCAAAGCGGCCGTTTCAACACCGTCTTCGCAGGCAGCGACGCGAATGGCGACGGCAACCCCAACTCGGATCGGCCGGGCACACTGGGCCGCAACACTATGCAGGGGCCGGGTACGGAGAGTATCGACCTTCGGCTTTCGCGCGCCTTTCCCTTCGGCGAGCGCGCCAGGCTGATATTCTCGGTGGACGCCTTCAACCTGCTAAATCACATGAACGTCACCGAAATCGGCACGCTGTGGGGCAGCCCCAGCCTGTCGGTCACTCCCAGCCCCCTGCTCGGTTTCGGTTCCCCGGTGGGCGTGTCCAACTCCCGTGAAGTGCAGGGCAGCCTCAAGCTGAGGTTCTGACCACGTGCACTTTAGAGGCCGGCTCTCCGCAGCCGGCCTTGGCCTCACAGGGACGAAATGGCGGCAGCCGGCGGAACAGACGAGGCAATCAAGTGAATCGATCGGACTGGCTCTCACTACTCCTGGTTACCGCGGTGCTTGCAACCTGCGCCGCGGCGTTGCCGGGCCAGGTCGATGAAAATCATGTAGCCGGTGCGGGTTCGGTGGGCTCGCCGCCGATCGGAACCACGCTCTGCGAGCTTGCCGCGTCGCCGGAGCGATTCCAGGGCAAAGTAGTCGAAGTTCGCGCAGTCGTGCAGACCGGCCTTGCGACCAACCTGCTGCGCGACGATAGCTGTTCCACCTTTATTTGGCTTGCGGGGCTCGACACCGCAGGCGAAGGGGCGAATGAAACGCTCCGCAAGGACCGCCAGTTCCGCAAGATGCAGGAGTATCTCGACAAGAAATATCTGCCGAAAAGCGGCCCTGCGTGCTCCCGGTGTGCTCTTTACAAGGTCACCGCCACGGTGGTCGGGCGCTTCGAGCACATCCGTAAGGGCGACGCCGACCCCAAGACGGGCACCACTCCGGGGTTCGGCTACATGCATAGTTACGACTCCCAACTGGTTCTGCTCGGCGTGTCGAATGTGGCTGCGGAAACCATCGACCGCTCGGCCGGCGAAAGTAAATAATTACGGCGCACTCATTCCCCGCGCAGCGCCACCGTCGGATCGAGCGCCGCGGCGCGACGCGCCGGGAGCCACGAAGCGATCGCGGCGATGGCAAAAAACAGCGCTGCCATCGCGACATAAGTCAGCGGATCGGTGGACTTAACGCCGATCAACATGCTGCTCATGACGCGGGTCAGCAGCGCGGCGACCGCCAGACCGGCAAGAATTCCGGCCGCGCTGAGACGCAGTCCGTGGCCCACAATTAACTGGAAGATACCGGCCGGGGCGGCACCGAGCGCCATGCGGACACCGATTTCGGCGGTGCGCTGGCGCACCAGCGTGGCCAGCACACCATAAAGTCCGACACCGGCCAGGACCGCCGCGATGACGGCGAACACGCCGATCAACAGGAGTTGGAATCGCGTGCCGGCCTGCGCCACCTCCACCAGCGTGTCCATGGGCTGCATTTCCATCAGCACCATATTCGAATCGTGTTGGGCGACGGCGGCGCGGACGGCGCCGGCGAATTGCGCCGGGTCGCCGTTCACGCGCAGCGCCCAGCGGTTGACGCGTCCGTGATCCACGTAGCCATCCATTATGTAGACCTGCTCGCGGCCGGGAACCGCCAGCGAGTTGCCGCGTACGTGGGCGGCCACGCCGATGATCTCCACCCACTCGGGTACGAGTTTACGCGTGCGGATCAGGATGCGCTTGCCGACGGCGGATTCGTTGGGGAAGGCTTTGGCGGCGAGCAGTTGATCCACGATAACCGCATCGCGGTCGGGCGCGTTATCGGCGTCCGTGAAGCCGCGGCCGGCGATCAGGGGAGTGTGCATGGTTTCGAAGTAGCCGGGCAGGACGAAGAGGTTATCCACGGCCTGGAACTTGCTGGGGTCGGTGAGCGCGGGGGCGAGGCCCCATCGTATGGGGAAGAAGGGTCCGGCCAGGGGGAACGGGCTGGCGGCGGTGACGGTCTTCACACCGGGAATCGCGCGCAACTTGTTCGCCAGGTCGCGCACCCAGGCCGCGCGCTGCGGGGGCTGGGCGCCGCGACGGCCGCCGAGGGTGAGAAACGTCAGCAGGTGGTGCGAATCGAAACCGGGATCGATGCGCTGGAGCGCGATGAAGCTGCGCACCATCAGGCCGCTGCCGATCAGGAGCACGAAGGAGAGCGCCACTTCGGCGACCACCACGACGTTGCGCAGCATGCCGGCGTTGCCAAGTCCGGTGGTGCGGCTGCTGCCGCGGAGGACGATGGCGATATCGGGGCGCGAGGCGCGCAGGGCGGGGACGATGCCGAAGAGCGCGGCGGCGAGGAGCGCGGCGATCGCGGTGAAGACGATGACCACCGGATCGATAGCGATAGCGTCGAGGCGCGGCAGGGTGGGCGGAGCGAGCGCGCGGAGTTCCTGGATACCGGCGTAGGCGAGCGCCAATCCGAAGCCGGCGCCGGCGAGCGCGAGGACGACGGCTTCCGCCAGCGTCTGCCGTACCAGTGCCCAACGGCTGCCGCCCATGGCGGTGCGCACGGCGAGTTCGCGCTCGCGCAGGGAGGCGCGCACCAGCAGCAGGTTGGCGACGTTGGCGCAGGCGATCAGCAGCAGGAATACAACGGCGCCCATCAGGGCCAGCAGCGCGGGGCGCACTTCTTCCACGATGTGCGCGTGCATCGGCTCGAGGCGTATGGCGTAGCCGGCGGTGCCGGAGATGAGGAAGTTCTTGCGCGTTTCGGCGGAGATGCGGTCAACGGCGGACTGCGCTTGTTCGATTGTCACGCCATCCTTAAGGCGGGCGATCACGCGATGCTGCACCTGGTTGCGATTGACGTTGTCGTAAGGGATGCGCATAGCAAACCAGATATCGGGCAGGCGCTCCGTATTGGTATCGGGCGGGAAGAGGAGTTCGAATCCCGGGGCCAGGACGCCGGCGATTACTGTGCCGCCGCCCGGCGCCGCCGCCGGCAGGCTCTTGCCCAGGACGTCCGGCCTGCCGCCGAAGCGGCGCTGCCAGTAATCGTAGGAGATGAGGAGGACGGCGGGGACGGCAGGCACGGCGCCCGGTGCGGCGCCGGGAGGCGGCGGGGGCTGCGGCACGCCATCGGCGTCGATGAATCCGCGGCCCAGGACGGTTGAGGCGCCCATCATGGAAAAGAAGTTGGTGCTGACCGCGGCTCCATGGACCAGTTCCGGCGCGCCGTCCTCGCGGGGCACGACGTTGCGGAAGGTCTGTACGGCGGCCACATCCTGGAAGACGGCTTTGGAGCCGTTGCGCAAGTCGAGGAAATCGGCGTTAGAGAACGGGAAGTCCTTCACGTTGCGCTTGCGCATGTCGGAGAGGGCGAACACCAGGCGGTCGGGATTCTTGTAGGGAAGCGGGCGCAGCAGGACGGCATTGGTCACGCTGAAGATCGCGGTGGCGGCGCCGATGCCGAGAGCGATGGTAAGAATGGCGGTGGCCGCAAAAATGGGGCTCTTGCGCAGCGTACGGAGAGCGTACAGCAGGTCACGAAGCAGCATGCTTCCCTCCAGGAGTTTGTATCAGGATAGCGCAGCGGGACATAGGGAATCTGACGCACGGAAATGTAAAATAGTCCGCCTTCCTTGTAAAATCGCCTCTTAATTGCGTTTTGACGCCTGTTGTCCCACCAGCCTCCTGCTGTATGCTGTTGGAGCCATGAAGAAAGTAATTGCAAGCCTGTTTCTGACACTCGCTCCACAACTGCTGCCCGCGGCGACCGGTTACTACGTTCACAACCTGGTTGCCGACGCGGCATCGACCGTAACTCCGGCAGCCGATTTCATTGATTCGCGGCTGGTCAATGTGTGGGGCCTGGTTGCCTCCGCGACCAGTCCTTTCTGGGTCTGCGATGCGGGCACGGGCCTCTCGACCATCTATACCGTCAACGCGACCAACACCACTCCTCTTGGAACTCCCAACGCCACCACGCAGCCGACGGTGCCAGGCGCGGGAGGCGTTCCCAAGGGCCCGTGCACGGGCATCGTGGCTAACACCGCCACCGCGACCACGCCTCCGACCTTCCCGGTCACCGCGCCCGGGAAGGCCGCGGCGGCGGCAGGCTTCATTTTCGTCACCGAGGACGGCGTACTTTCCGCCTGGGCGAGTGGCGCCGATGCCACGCAGGCATTCGTGCAGATGGACAATTCGGCGACCGCCGTCTACAAAGGCCTGGCTCTCGTCACCACACCGACGGTACAACTCTTCGCCGCCAATTTCAAATCCGGCGGGATCGATGTCTTCGATGCCCAGTTCAAGCCGGTCACCCTGGCCGCCGGTTCGTTTACCGATTCCAAGATTCCCGCGGGCTTCGCTCCGTTTAACATCTGGAACATCAACGGCAAACTCTATGTGGCCTATGCGAAGCAGGATGCGAACAAGAAGTTCGACGTCGCGGGCGCGGGCAACGGCTACGTGGACGTGTTCGATACCACAGGGAAGCTACTCCAATCGCTGGTTGTGGGCGGCACCAACAGTGCCTTGAATTCGCCGTGGGGTCTTGCCATCGCTCCGGCCACCTTCGGCAAATTCGCCAACGACCTGCTGGTAGGCAATTTCGGCGACGGCCTGATCAACGCTTATGATCCGACCACGGGCGCGTTCGCAGGCACCTTGCAGGACGCGAACGGCAAGAATATTGCCATTCCCGGCCTGTGGGCTCTGTACTTCGGCAATGGTTCCAGCGGCGGCGACAAGGATACGCTGTACTTTACGGCGGGCCCCGGCGGAGAGAAGCATGGACTGCTGGGCAGCATCTCGGCGAACCCCAACATAAGCAGCGCCGCCGTCACTAACGCCGCGCAGCCCACGGCCGGGATCGCCGCCAATACTTACGTCACCATCAAGGGCACCAACCTGGCGGCCACGAAGCGGCTCTGGGCGACCGCCGATTTCGGTTCCACCGGCAAGGCCCTACCGACTGCACTGGACGGCGTGGGCGTTACGGTCAACGGCGAAGCGGCGTACATCTATTACATCAGCCCGGTGCAGATTAATTTGCTGACGCCGACCGATCTGCCGGCGAGCGGGCCGATCACGGTGCAGGTAGTGTCCGGCAACACATTGACCAGCAGCACGGCGAATGTGACGGCACAGGCCGTGGCCCCCTCGTTGTTCCTGGCCGACGCGGCCGGGCACCTCGCCGCGACTCACGCGAATAACGCGTTCATCGGCAGCACCACGTCCTCGCCCGCCGGTACGCCCGCGGCGCCCGGCGAGGTGATTGTGATGTACGGCAACGGCTTCGGCGCCACCAATCCAAAAGCGGTGAACGGCCAGGTCCAATCCGGCGCCGCACCCCTGATCGAGACGCCGGTGATCACCATCGGCACCGCCAGCGCGAACGTCGTCTTCGCCGGACTTACCGCGACGGGTCTGTATCAATTCAATGTGACGGTGCCGTCCCCCATGCCGGACGGCGACGCGGCGGTAGTCGCCAAGATCGGCGGACTCAGCTCGCCGTCAGGCGCCCTGCTCACGATCAAGAATTAGGGAGTAGCGGAAGAGAGCGAAGCAAGCCGACGGGGGCGTCGGCTGCGGACGGGGGCGTCCGCCCCACCATGGCGTGCGCTCCCGGCACCATGCGCGCACGGTTTGCTACGATCAGACCGCATGCCCATCGCGTCAGAACGTATTCTCGATTCCGGTGACTCCTCAATCTTCGATGTGCCGTCCAAAGCGCGCGGACCGCAAGGCTCCGCTCCCGTAACGCCGGAAATGCTGCTCCACCGGCCCTCCGGCGACCTCTTCGGCTGGACGCAGAATGCCGGCATGGGGTGGGACCCCGCCCTGCTCGGCGGCAGGGAGTTTCTCATCCTGAGCACCCACGGCGGCATTCGCGCCGCCGATGGCACGCCCGTCGCCCTCGGGTATCACACCGGCCACTGGGAAGTGGCGCTACTCATGGACGCCGCCGCGAAAGAGCTGAAGAGCCTGGGCGCAGTGCCCTTTGCTGCCTACTGCACCGACCCCTGCGACGGCCGCACGCAGGGCACCACCGGCATGTTCGATTCCCTGCCCTACCGCAACGACGCGGCCAGCATCTTCGGACGCCTGATCCGCTCCCTGCCCACGCGCCGCGGCGTGCTCGGCGTCGCCACGTGCGACAAGGGCCTCCCCGCGATGATGATGGCGCTGGCCGGCGCGCGCGATCTGCCGGGCGTGCTGATTCCCGGCGGGGTGACGCTATTGCCCGAAGAGGGCGAGGACGCGGGCAAGGTGCAATCGGTGGGCGCGCGCTTCGCCCACGGAATGATCACGCTGGAGGACGCGGCGGAAGCCATGTGCCGCTCCTGCGCTTCGCCCGGAGGCGGCTGCCAGTTCCTCGGCACTGCGGCCACCGCGCAGGTAGTGGGCGAAGCCCTCGGTATGTCGCTCACGCATTCCGCGCTCGCGCCCTCGGGCCACACCATCTGGACCGACATGGCACGACGCTCGGCGCGCGCCGCGCTGGCGCTCGAAGCGCGGGGCCTCGTCATGCGCGATGTACTGACCGCCGCCAGCCTGCACAACGCCATGGTGACCCACGCCGCATTCGGCGGATCCACGAATCTCATCCTGCATCTCCCGGCGATCGCGTTTTCCGCCGGCCTCACGCGACCCACGGTGGACGATTGGCATCGCATCAATTGCCAGGTGCCGCGCCTGGTCGATGCTCTCCCCAATGGTCCGCGAATGTTCCCCACCGTGCAGGTCTTCCTGGCCGGCGGCGTTCCCGAAGTCATGCTCCATTTGCGCCGCGCGGGCCTGCTGGAGACCGGCGCGCTCACCGTCTCCGGCCAGGCACTGGGCGAGACGCTGGATTGGTGGGAGCAATCGGAACGCCGCGCCACGCTGCGCCGCATACTCCGCGAACGCGACGGCATAGATCCCGACGACGTCATCATGGACCCGGCGGGAGCCCGCCGCCGCGGGCTGACCTCCACCGTGACCTTCCCCAAGGGAAATCTCGCGCCCGGCGGATCCGTCATCAAGAGCACGTCCATCGACCCGAGCGTCGTAGGCGAAGACGGCATCTACCGCATGAAGGGCCCGGCCCGCGTATTCCGCAGCGAAGAGACGGCCGTTGCCGCCATCAAGAGCGGCGGCATCGTGGCGGGCGACGTTCTGGTACTGATGTGCCGCGGTCCGATGGGCTCGGGCATGGAAGAGATTTATCAGATCACGTCGTCGCTGAAGTATCTGGCGTTCGGCAAACACGTGGCCGTGATCACCGACGCCCGCTTCAGCGGAGTTTCCACCGGCGCCTGCATCGGACACGTGACGCCGGAAGCCCTGGCGGGTGGTCCGCTGGGCAGGGTGCGCGAAGGCGACGAAATTGAAATCGTAATCGACCGAGGGAAGCTGGAAGGCTCGGTCAACCTGGTGGTGAAGGGCAACGCCGAAGCAGGCGCGCGCGAGCTCGCCGCCCGCCCCCTGCGCGACGACCTGGCGCCCGATCCACGCCTGCCGGACGCTACCCGCCTGTGGGCAATGTTGCAGGACACCAGCGGCGGCACCTGGGGCGGCTGCGTCTTCGACGTGGAAGCCATCGGCCGGAAGTTGCGGCAGGACGGAAATTCTCAACCCGCCGCGTAACCATCTCGCCGTGCGGCAGTATATAGATCAGTAGGCAACTATGTCCGACACTCGCCGTGTGCCCGCACCAGACAGCATTCTGCAAGATCTGCGCTACACCTTTCGAACGCTGCGCCGCGACTCCGGATTCACCACCTTCGCCATCCTCATCGTAGGACTCGGCATCGGCGCCAGCGCCACAGTATTCAGCGTCGTCGATACCCTGCTGCTTCGGCCGCTGCCGTTTCATGAGCCCGAGCGGCTCGTCTGGATCGCCAACCACGACACCAGCGGCCTCTCCGGCCAGACCACCCAGGTGGGCCACCTGCTCGATCTGCGCGAGCGCAACCGGTCCTTTACCGACCTTGCCGCCTACTTCGCCTTTTACGGTGTCGGCGACAATCTGTTGAGCGGTGGTGGCGAACCGGAGCGCCTCAGCGGCGTACCGGTGTCGGAGAATTTTTTCCAGGTGCTCGGGATTCAACCCCAGCTCGGCAGATTGTTTACCGCCGACGAATGCAAATGGCACGGACCCAAGGCCGTGCTCTTGAGCTATGGTCTATGGGCGAGGCGCTTCGGGTCCGATCCCGGACTGGTCGGCCGTAAACTCACCATCAACGATGAGCCCGTTACGGTGGCCGGCGTATTGCCGGCCTCGTTCGATATGGCCGCGGTCTTCGCCCCCGGCAGCCACTTCGATCTGTATTTTCCGTTTCCGCTCAGCAATGAGACCAACCGATGGGGCAATACCATGGCCATCATCGGCCGGCTGAAACCCGGTGTCGCCATCGGCAGCGCCCAGGCCGAGATGAAGATCCTGGCCGACCAGATCACGCGCGCTCATCCGGAGCGCAACGATTTTGAAGGCAAGCTCACCCCGCTGGCGGAACATGTCAGCGGCCGTATACGCCCGGCCCTGCTGGTGCTGGTGTGCGCGGTCGGCGTGGTCATGCTGATCGTCTGCGCGAACCTCTCCAACCTGCTGCTGGCGCGGACGGCAACGCGCCAAAAAGAGATTGCCATCCGCACGGCGCTGGGCGCGGGACGGGGCAGGCTGATTCGCCAGATGCTGACCGAGGGTATCGCGCTATCCTGTTGCGGCGCGGTGCTCGGCGTGATCCTGGCCAGCGGCGGAACGTATATCATGGCGCACCTCGAAGCGTTGAGCATCCCGCTTCTGGGCAGTGTCCACACCGATGTCACGGTCCTCGCCTTCTGCCTGCTGGCAGCCGTTCTGACCGGTGTCATCTTCGGCCTCGCTCCCGCTCTTCAGGTCCCCGCCACAGCCCTCCACGACGTGCTGAAGGATACCGCGCGCGGTTCCACGGCGGGCAAGAGCCGCAACTGGATTCGCGGCGGCCTGGTAGTTGCGGAGATCGCATTTGCTTGCGTGCTGCTGGTCAGCGCGGGACTGCTGGTGCGGAGCTTTCTGCGCGTGCTGGATGTGAACCTCGGCTTCCGGCCGGAACAAGCCTCCACCATCCGCGTGGACCCCGATGCCAGTTACTCCACGCAGGCCAAACAGAATGCCTACTTCGACGAAGTGCTGCGTCGCGTTCGAGACATCCCGGGCGTGACCGCCGCCGGACTCACCGATGCGCTTCCGCTGGGGCGCAATCGAACCTGGGGCGCGCCGGCGAAGGGGCAGGTATACCCGCCAGGTAAATTCCCCAGCGCGTTTGTGCGCGTGGTGAGCGATGGCTACCTGAAGGCCCTGGGAATCTCGCTGATCGACGGGCGCGATATCTCCGAGAGAGATGTACCCGCCAGCGAACCCGTGATCGTGATCAATCAGACCCTGGCGCGCACGCTCTGGCCTGGTCAGAGTGCTATCGGCCAAATCATGCGCGCTTGCGGCGAGCGGCATGTCGTGGGCGTGGTCGGCGATGTGCGCCACCTCGCGCTCGAGCAGGCATCCGGAATGGAGATGTACCTGCCAATTCGACAATGCAACGATTGGTCCTCGGCAGACTTGGTAGTGCGATCCTCGACGCCTCCGGGAGAACTCGCCGCCGGTGTGCGGGCCGCGCTAAGGCCGATCGCTCCGAACCTTCCTGGAAAAGACCTTCGACCGCTGCAGCAACTCGTGGATAAGGCCGTCTCACCCCGGCGCTTCGTGGTGCTGTTGCTTGGCGGATTCGCCATCTTCGCCCTGCTCCTCGCATCGCTCGGGATATACGGCGTGGTCTCATACGGGGTCAATCAGCGCACGCAGGAAATCGGCATCCGCATGGCGTTAGGCGCTTCCGCGTCGCGCCTTCAGGCAGGGATCATCCTGCAGACGTTGGGGCTGGCCGCCGCCGGCATGCTGATCGGCTCCATCGCGTCCCGTGTGCTGGCGCGAGCGCTTGGTGGATTGCTCTTCGGAGTGACGGCGACCGACCCGCTGACGTTCCTGGCGATGCCGGTGGTTCTCACGCTGGTAGCCGTGGCCGCCGGTTATTTCCCCGCGCGCCGCGCTTCGCGAATCGATCCCTCCATCGCCCTCCGTGCCAACTGAGCGGAACACCGGTGGGACAGACCATCGCAGAGTGACGACAAAAGGCGATCGTCTGTCCCACCCTTACAGCCCCCGCAGGGCCACCACTGTCACATCGTCGCTCCGCGCCGCCCCGCTGAACTCGTTGACGTCGTCCACGATGGCTTGTACCAGCGCTTCGGCGGGCTGCGACTGGTTGACACGCAGCGTGTGAATCAGCCGCTCCTGGCCGAATTCGTCGCCGCCATCCGCACCCGCCTCAGTGACACCGTCGGAATACAGCAGCATGGTGTCGCCCGGGTTCAAGGTGGTCACGGCTTCGGTGCAACTCCAGTGTTCGAAGGCACCCAGCATGGTGGCGGTAGAGTCGAGAATTTCGAGCTCGCCGCCGGCGCGCAGCAATAGCGGCGGACAGTGCGCGCAGTTTACGTAGCGTATCTGTCGCGTGGCATCGTCGTAGATGGCGAAGACCAGCGTGGCAAACCGTTCGGCGGCGGTGGAACCGAAAAAATGGCGATTCACGGTGGACAGTACTTCGGCGGGACGCAGCAGCGCGTTTGGCGTCTGGCTACGGAAGCAGGCCTGCAGATTCGCCATCAGCAGCGCGGCCGGAACGCCTTTACCGGAAACATCCCCGAGAACGAAGCCGAGGGTGCGGCCGGGCATTTCCAAAAAGTCGTAATAATCGCCGCCCACTTCGCGCGCCGGCATGCAATGGCCGGCATAATCCAGCGATTCCAGCCGGCGCAGTTTGCGCGGGAAGAGCTTCTGCTGGACGTTGGCCGCGATCTCCAGTTCGCTCTTTCGCCTGCGCACAGGCTCGGCCTGTTTCCGTATTGTGGCCAGCAGGCGGTTGTTGTCCCACGGTTTCTGCACGAAATCGCAGGCGCCGCGGCGCATGGCTTCCACCGCGAGATCCACATTGCCCCATGCGGTCATCACCACGACGGGAACGCTGTTGCCCTGCGCCTCGAGGCTGGCCAGCAGGTCCATGCCTTCCTGTCCGGAAGTAGTATCGCGCGTGTAATTGAGATCGGTAAGAATTAGGTCAAAGGGGCCGCAGCCACGCGCGGTTTCCAGCAGCCGCTGCGGCGAATCCGCCGTGACCGCCTGCCAGCCCTGGCCCTTGAGGAGCAGGCGCAGCGCTTCGAGCACGTCGGGTTGATCGTCGCAGACTAGCACACGATAGGGTTTGAGTTGTTCAGAATTCATCGATCATCCACATGCTACCGGATAGGCACGCGGCGTGCCGGACGCATCGAACTGTGATTGCAGGAGGTGGGATGGCGCTGGTGTCCGGATATGGGACTGCTTGTCCGGGACTGGGCGATCAGAGCCTGAAAAAGATCTTGCGCCGATAAAGCCAGTAACACATGCACCACATCACCAGCAGAACCGAACAGGCTTGGGCGACGGGCGCAAAATCGCCGAGGAACGTGAACCGGAAAGTAAACACCCCGACGGCGCGGTTCAGCCAGGAACGCAGAACTTGTTCCACCGAGTAGATGAAAATCGAGTTCGCGCCGACGACGACAAACGGAAAGGTCCACTTGGTGTAGCCCTTCACTTCGACTAACCAAAAGAACGCGAGAAGCATCAGGAGCACCCATCCGGTGCTGTAAATCGTAAACGAGCTCGTGCAGATCCGTTTGACGATGGGGTTCCATGGGTGAATGAGAAAACCGACCGCCAGACAGGCGATGGCCGAGATCCCCATCACCCGCATCTTGTAGCCCTGCGATCTCGGGCTTTGCAGCAGCCAGCCGGTCCAGACGCCGAACAGCGTGGTCACGGTGCTTGTAACAAAGTTGAGGTTGGTCCAGTAGTCCGGGTTCATATGCCCGAACACGAACGTATCAAGGACCGCCCCGATGTTGGTGGTCTTCGACAGGAAGGGACCCTCCGTTCCGGGGAAGGTGACAAACAAAGCCCAATGCCCGATCAGGAGGCCTGCGGCAATCGCCGCCTGCCAGCGGAACTCGAGCTGCATGATGAGATAGCAGAGGAAGTAAGTGAGCCCGATCTGCGCCAGAACATTGATGAGTTGGAAGTGTAGTCGTCCGGCGGAGATGGACATTAAAATCTGGCTCATGAGGATCAGGCGGAAACTGCGCACGGCGACGTGCCAGAAGAGCTGGCGGCCGGTGGCTCCCTGTGCCCTGCGGATGGCCAGTGCGAAGGGCATGGCCACGCCCACCATGAACATGAACGCCGGCTGGATGAGATCCCAGAACGCGATCCACTCCCAGGGCTTGTGGTCGAACTGTTCGCCGATCCAAGAGAAAGCCGGCCGGTTTCGAGCCAGCGCCCTCAGACCGAATCCTCCCGAGACGAGGATGAACATGATAAACCCACGATAGGCATCCAGCGCCAGGTAGCGTTTGGGTACCGCTGTTGTGCCGGCCGGAGTCCGCTCGGTTTCAATTCCCGGAGCGGTTTGTGTAGTCGCCATGTGCCTCCTTGGCTGCTTTCGTTTGATTGGATCACGGCTGAGTCGTGTTGACAAGGGCCTGTTCCGGTAAACGGCGGAGTCTGCCGCTGCTCTACTTGGTACCATGGAAGTTACCCCTACAATGGATCCGCAAAACGTAGTGCTGAAGCAGACGATCAATCTGCCAACAACCGCTTTCTCCATGAAGGCCAACCTGCCGCAGGCCGAGCCGAAGATGCTGGCGCGGTGGGAGCAGGAGAAGCTGTATCACAAGATTCGCGCCTCGCGTGCCGGCCGGCCCACGTACGTGCTGCACGACGGGCCGCCATACGCCAACGGGCGCATTCACCTGGGCACCGCATTCAACAAAATCCTGAAAGATTTTGTGGTCAAGTCGAAGACTATGGCGGGCTTCGATTCGCCTTACGTTCCGGGCTGGGATTGCCACGGCCTGCCCATCGAGATCAAGGTCGATAGCGAACTCGGTTCGAAGAAAGCGCAGATGACCGCGGTACAGATCCGCCGCGCCTGCCGCAAGTACGCCGAAAAGTATGTCGACATCCAGCGGCAGGATTTCAAGCGGCTGGGTGTGCTGGGGCGCTGGGAAGATCCATATCTCACGATGAGCGCGAAGTATCAGAGCGTGATCGCCGGCGCGTTCGTGGATTTCCTGGATCGCGGTTACGTGTACAAAGGCTTGAAGCCGGTGCACTGGTGCATCAAGGACCGCACGGCGCTGGCCGAAGCGGAGGTGGAGTATGCCGACCACACCAGCCCGTCGATCTGGGTGCGGTTCGCGCTGACGTCGGACCCGGCGGCGATCGATCCGGCACTGGCCGGGCGCAACGTCTACGCGGTGATCTGGACCACCACGCCTTGGACCATCCCGGCGAACATGGCGATCGCCTACAATCCGCGCTACGAGTACGCGGCGGTGGACGTGGCGGGTGCGGTGTACCTGGTGGCGTCGGACCTGGTGAAGGTCACGGCGGAAAAACTCGGCTGGCACGACTATCGGACCATCGCGACATTTCAGGGCGCGAAGATCGAAGGCGCGGTGTTCCGCCATCCGCTTTTCGAGCGCGATTCGCTCGGCATCCTGGCCGACCACGTGACGCTCGAACAGGGCACCGGGGCGGTCCACACCGCGCCCGGACACGGACAGGAAGACTACGCCATCGGGCAGAAGTACGGCATCGCGACGTTCTGTCCGGTTGATGCGGCGGGGCGATTTTTCCGCGCGGAGGGCGCGCCGGGACATCTTCCGGACGAATTGATCGGCAAGACGGTGTGGGAAGGCAACCCCATCGTGATGGAGCTTTTGCAAGAAGCGGGAGCGCTGCTGGGCATGGAGAAGCTGGCGCACTCTTATCCGCACTGCTGGCGCTGCCACAACCCGGTGATCTTCCGCGCCACCGAGCAGTGGTTCATCGGCATGGAGTTGAATCATTTCCGCCAGGACGCGCTGGAATCCATCAAGCGCGTGAAGTGGATGCCGGAGTGGGGGCAGGAGCGCATCTCCAACATGATCGCGGTGCGCCCCGACTGGTGTATCTCGCGGCAGCGCGTGTGGGGCGTGCCGATCATCGTGTTCTACTGCGAGGGCTGCCGCGAGCCGGTGACGGACCGCAAGATTCTGGACGGCATCGTCGCGCTTTTTGCCGAGCACACGGCGGATATCTGGTACGAACGCAGTGCGGCGGAGTTACTTCCGGCGGGGCACACGTGCGCTAAGTGCGCCGGCACGGAATTCGCGAAGGAGACCGACATTCTGGACGTGTGGTTCGATTCGGGATCGAGCCACCTGGCGGTGCTCAACGATGGCTTCGGCCTGCCCTGGCCGGCGGATGTGTATCTGGAAGGCGGCGACCAGTATCGCGGCTGGTTCCACAGTTCACTGCTGGTGGGCACGGGCTTGCGCGGGAGCGCGCCGTACCGCGAGTGCCTGCTGAACGGCTGGGTGCTGGATGGCGAAGGCAAGGCGATGCACAAGTCGCTGGGCAACTCCATCGAGCCGGAGACGGTCATCAAAGATCACGGCGCCGACATTCTGCGGCTGTGGACGGCGTCGGTGGAGTTCAACGAAGACGTGCGCATGTCGCCCACGATTCTGACGCGCCTGGTGGATGCGTATCGCAAGCTGCGCAACACGTTCCGCTACATGCTGGGCAACCTGGCGGATTTCGACGCCGCGCGCGATGCGGTGCCGGCGGGTGAAATGGCGGAGTTGGACCAGTGGATGCTATTGCGCGCCGAAGACCTGGTGGCGCGCTGCCGCAACTGGTACGAGAATTTCGAGTTCCACAAGGTGTATCACGCGGTCTATGCCTTCTGCACGGTGGATCTGAGCGCCGTGTACTTCGATGTGTTGAAGGACCGGCTCTACACCTCGGCGCCGAAATCGAAAGCGCGGCGCAGTGCGCAGACCGCGCTGTACCGGCTGCTGGATGCGTTCGTGCGCCTTCTGGCGCCGTTGATGAGCTTCACCGCCGAAGAGGTCTGGGGCCACATGGGGCGCGCGGAAAGCGTTCACATGGCGTACTTTCCGGAGGCCGCCGAACTCGCAGCAGGGCTGGACGATACCGCGCGGAAACGCACCGCCAACTGGGACCGTCTCATACCAGTAAGGGATGTTGTACTGAAACATCTGGATACCGCGCGCAACGAGAAACTGATCGGGGCGCCGCTGGAAGCCCGCGTGCGACTTTCCGCGAATGGCGACCTCTACGCGCTGCTGGAGCAGTACGCGAAGGAACTGCCCGGACTGTTCATCGTGTCGCAGGTGGAATTGGAACGGGGCGAAGGCGACGAGCTCGGAGTAAGAGTGGAGCGTGCGGCCGGAGACAAATGCGAGCGCTGCTGGAAATACACTATGGATGTCGGCGGCGACCCGAGTTTCCCCACCATCTGTCTGGCATGCGCCGCCGCGGTCCACGAGATCATCAATGGCTGACCTGCGGGTAAAGGCGTACGGAATCGCCGCGGCGGTATTCGCCCTCGACCGCCTCAGTAAGTGGGTCGTGGAGAGCAAGATCTCGTCAATGGACACGGTGCGCGTGATTCCGGGGTTATTTAACATCGTGCACTCGGAGAATCGCGGGATGGCGTTCGGCATCATGAACGATTCCACCAGCGAGTGGCGCACTACGCTGCTAATCGTGGCCTCGGCCGCCGCGGTCATATTTGTGGCTGTCATGCTGTGGAACGCGCAAAGGATGGATCGCAATTCCTTCTGGGGACTGACGCTGATTCTGGGCGGTGCTGCGGGCAACGTGTTTGATCGTGCGATATACGGGCGGGTTACGGACTTTCTGGACTTTTATATCAGCGAGTATCACTGGCACACGTTTAACGTGGCGGATTCGGCGATCGTCATCGGCAGCGGGCTATTGCTGATGGACTTACTAAGGCCGAAGCGGCAGGCGGCAAATGTACCCTGAAGTCCTCGGTTTATCTTGGTTGCACACCTATGGCGTGCTGGTGGCTATCGCGTTCTTGACGGCACTCTGGCTGGCGGGACGTCTTGCCCGGCAGTCGGGCCTGAGTGCGGACGCGATCACCAATCTGGGCATCTACTGCGCGCTGGCGGCGATTGCCGGCGCCAAGCTGATGATGTTTCTGGTGGATATCCCCTATTACACGCAGCATCCCGGCGAGATCTTTTCCCTCTCCACGCTACAGGCGGGCGGTGTCTTCTACGGCGGGCTGCTCGCCGCGCTGGGGGTGTCGGTGTGGTACATGCGGAAGACCAAGCTGCCCGGCTGGAAGACCGCGGATGTGTTTGCGCCGGCCATCGCACTGGGTCATGGCATCGGGCGCCTTGGCTGCTTTTCGGCGGGTTGCTGCTGGGGTGTAGAGTGCGACCGGCCGTGGGCGGTGACCTTTACGAATCCGGCGGCGCATGAACTGGTGGGCGTTCCGCTCAATGTCCGGTTACACCCGACACAACTCTACGAAGCCTTCGCGGAGTTTGTTATTTTCGGATTACTCTACTGGCGGTTCCGCAAACCGCACGGCGAGGGAGTAATTATCGGGGCGTACCTGATGCTGTACGCGACGGCGCGTTTCACGGTGGAGTTCTTCCGGGTACACGAACAGGGCAATTTGATGGGCGGCCCTCTCGACACATCGCAGTGGATCTCGGCGGGGCTCTTCCTGGCGGGCGCAGCTTGCCTGTGGCGAGCGCGCCGTAACGCCGCACGGGCCCGCGGGTAAGCCTCGGGGAAGCCGGTCTCGGACTATTAGCCCTTCTTGGCCTTAGCCCAGCGTGCGCGCTGCGCCGCCGCGATACGCGCTCTCCCCTCGGGGCTCATCCTGTGCTTCTGTTTTCCACGAGTGGCCTTACGCGCGCGCTTGACGGCCGGGGCCGACGCTCCGGAATTCGTGTGTCCGATCAAGCGCCGCAAGTCCGCCATCTTCGCCTCAATCTGCTGCAGGTGCTGCTGGTAACCCATCAGCGCCGCTTCTAAGGTCGCTTTGTCAAGACTAATGGACATATATCTCCGATTATAAGTGGAGCCAGTACTCGTCGCGCTATTGGGCTTTGGTATATTAGGTACCATTACTCACAATTAAGAACGGTATATCTCTGGGACAGCACTTTCTGGAGGGGAAAATCGTACGTTGATTCGGGCAGTCACCGCCCGGCCGCGAAAGGTGCACAATAGAAAATATAATGAATCTTATTTCGCGTGCATTTCTGGTCTCATTAGCCTTGGCTGCCACTGCGTCCGGCCAGCGCCTCGCCCTGCACTACAATCAACCGGCCGAGGACTGGCAGAGCCAAGCGCTACCGATCGGAAACGGGCGGCTCGGTGCCATGATCTTTGGCGATGCACGCCACGAGCACTTGCAACTCAACGAAATCTCGCTTTGGACCGGTGACGAAAAAGATACGGGAAGTTACCAGAACCTGGGCGACTTGTGGCTGGATCTGACGCACGGTGCGCCGCAGGGCTACGAACGGCGGCTGGACATCGACACGGCGATTCACGGAATCGCTTACTCGGCGGATGGAATCGCTTACCGTCGCGAGTATCTTGCCAGCGCTCCGCAACAGGTGTTGGTGTTACGCTACACAGCGGACAAGCCCGGCGCTTACAGTGGCACTTTGAAGCTGAGCGACGCCCATGCGGCGCCGACCACGGCGGCGGGCAATCTACTGACAGCCGGCGGCAAACTGGCCAACGGTTTACAGTATGAAACGGAGGTCCAGTTAGTTAACAGCGGAGGACATATCACGGCGACTGCCGACGGCCAGCTTCATATAGAGAATGCGGATACACTCACCATCTTCGTGGCGGCGGGCACCAATTATCTGGCGGACCGCGCGCGGGAGTGGCGCGGCGATGCGCCGCACGAACGAATCGCGGGCCAACTGCGGGCCGCCGCTGCCAAGCCGTACGCCGTGTTGCGCGCGGCGCACGTAGCCGATTACCAGGCGCTTTTCCGCCGCGTGTCACTTAACTTAGTAAGCACCGCGGCCGACCTGCCGACCGACGAACGGCTGGTCCGCTATCGCGACGGCGCGGAGGACGGTGAACTGGAGGCGCTCTTCTTTCAATACGGCCGCTACCTGCTGATCTCCTCCTCGCGGCCGGGCAGCCTGCCGGCCAACCTCCAGGGATTGTGGAATAACTCCAACAATCCGCCGTGGCGCAGCGACTATCATTCCAACATCAACATTCAGATGAACTACTGGCTGGCCGAGCCGACTAATCTTTCCGAATGCGCCGTGCCGTTCTTCGATTACGTCAACAGCCTGCGTGGAGTGCGTGCCGAGGCGACGCGGCACCACTACCCCAATGTGCGCGGTTGGACGGTGCAGACCGAGAACAACATTTTCGGCGCCGGGAGCTTCAAGTGGAATCCTCCCGGTTCCGCCTGGTACGCGCAACATTACTGGGAGCACTACGCGTTCACGCGCGACCTGGAATTCCTGCGAAAAACAGCTTACCCGGTGCTCAAGGAAGTAACTCAATTTTGGGAGGACCACCTGGTGGCGCGCGCCGATGGAGCGTTAGTGACGCCGGACGGCTGGAGCCCGGAGCATGGCCCTGAAGAGCCAGGCGTGACCTACGATCAGGAAATTGTCTGGGATCTTTTCACGAATTACATGGAAGCGGCGTCGGTACTCGGCGTCGATGCGGATTACCGGCAGAAGGTGGCACAGCTCCGGGATAGACTGTTGAAGCCAAAGATCGGAGCGTGGGGACAGTTACAGGAATGGCCGGAAGACCGCGATGATATTCGCGACGAGCACCGCCACGTATCGCACCTGTTCGCGCTGCATCCCGGGCGGCAGATTTCCCCGGTGGAAACGCCGGAATTGGCCAACGCCGCCAAGGTGTCGCTGACCGCGCGCGGCGATCAATCCACGGGATGGGCCATGGCGTGGCGAATCAATTTCTGGGCCCGGTTACTGGATGGCGATCATGCGCACCATCTGCTGCGCAACCTGCTACACATCACCGGCAAAGGGAATAACATCGATTACGGCAAGGGTGGCGGGGTATATTCCAATCTCTTCGACACGCACCCGCCATTCCAGATCGACGGAAACTTCGGCGCCACTGCGGGTATTGCGGAGATGCTGCTGCAATCGCAGGCCGGGGAAATCGATTTGCTGCCGGCACTGCCCCAGGTGTGGTCGGAGGGGTCGGTAACCGGACTCAAGGCGCGCGGTAACGTGACGGTGGATATGACATGGAAGTCCGGGAAACTGACTACCGCCGCGCTGCGGTCTCCTGCTGCTACGAAGGCTATGGTTCGCTTCAACGGGCGGGTGCAGAATGTGATTTTGCCCGCTGGGAGAGTGGTGAAGTTAGGGGTCTGACGGTTAGTTTTGCGGCATTACGCAAGAGTGCGCCACGTCGACCTGCACGCTTGCGTCGCCGCGTGAGACCACCGACAATCAACTCCATGAAATCGCTGCGCGCTCTGTTAGCGCTCGCTCTTATGATCCCCAGCCTCACTCCGGCCGCCGCGCCCGATTGGTTTCCGCGCGCCGATCTGATGACCATCGGCGTCTACTACTATCCAGAAGCCTGGCCCGAGAGCCAGTGGTCGCGCGACATGACCAACATGCGTAAGCTCGGCATGGAATTCGTCCACATGGGCGAGTTCGCGTGGGCCTTCATGGAGCCCGAGGAGGGCAAGTACCAGTTCGACTGGCTGGAGAAAAACGTCGCTCTCGCCGCGCAGAATGGTATGAGGGTCATACTCTGCACGCCTACCGCGGCGCCGCCCATCTGGCTCTCGCGCAAGCATCCCGAGATCCTGATGGTGGACGCAGCGGGACGTCGCATGAATCACGGCGGTCGGGAGCAGGGCGACTGGAGTTCGCCGGTGTATCGCGAGTACACCGCCAAGGTCATCACCGAACTCGCCAAACGTTTCGGGCACGACAAGCGCGTCTGGGGATGGCAGCTCGACAACGAGCTGAGCCACTACGATAAGCAGTATTCCTACTCGCCCGCGGCCACGCTGCGCTTCCGCGACTGGCTGCGCGAGAAGTACGGCACCATCGACCGGCTCAACACCGATTGGGGGACCGCCTTCTGGTCGATGGTGTACCAGAGTTTCGATCAGATCGAGATCCCCAACCAACTCGATCACCCCGGCCTGCCGAATCCGCACGCGCAGTTGGATTTCAGCCGCTGGTTCGCACAGGAGGCGGCCGGCTATCTGCGCATGCAGGCCGGCCTGCTGCGCAAGTACGGCGCCGATCAATGGATCACCACCAACTTCATGGCGATGCACGGCGACATCGACCCGACGCTTTCCACGAAGGATCTGGACCTTTTCAGTTGGACGCACTATCCCGTACATGGCGACCTTTTCCCGGAAAACGGGCCGCTCGGTTTCCGGCTGGGCAACGGCGCCATCCAGAGTTTCATGCACGATTTCATGCGGCCCATCAACGGCATTTCCGGCCTGATGGAGTTACAGCCGGGCCAGGTCAACTGGGGCGCCATCAATCCCTGGCCGCAGCCCGGTGCGATCCACATGTGGATTCTGCGCGCGTTCGGCGCCGGTGCGCGCATAGTGTGCACTTACCGCTACCGGCAGCCGCTAATCGGCAACGAACAGTATCACAAGGGGCTGGTGGAAACCGACGGCGTCACCCCTTCGCCGGGCGGCCGCGAGTACGCCGAGGCCATGCGCGACGTAATCAGCCTGCGCGCCAAATATCGGACGGATGCGAAGGAGCCGGCCGCGTACGCGAAGCGGCGCACCGCGTTCCTGATCAACTTCGACAATCGCTGGGACATCGACATACACAAACAGACTACGCGATGGGATACGGTGGAGCACTGGATGAAACACTACCGCGCGCTGAAGAGCATGATGGCGCCGGTGGACGTGGTGACGGAAGATCGCGACCTGAGCAGCTATCCGTTCGTGGTGGCGCCGGCCTATCAACTGGTGGACGAGGCGCTGGTGGCGAAGTGGACGGTGTATGCGGAGAAGGGCGGGAACCTGGTACTGACTGCGCGGTCGGGCCAAAAGGATCGTCGCGGACATTTCCCGGAGACGCTGTGGGCGGAGCGGCTCTACGGATTGATCGGCGCCAGGCTGCCGATCTATGACGTACTGCCGGGGACCATCGAGGGGCACGTGACGGCCGACGGCGCGCGCTACGCGTGGGGATCGTGGGGCGACGTATTGGAGCCGCAGCCGGGCACGACGACCCTGGCCACGTACGCGGACCAGTTCTACGCTGGCAAAGCAGCCGCAGTGACGCGCAAGCTTGGCAAAGGCACGGTGACTTACATCGGTGTGGACACGCTGAACGGCGACCTGGAAAGGGCGCTGCTGCACAAGCTGTACACCAACGCCGGTGCGGCTCCGGCGAGTTTGAAGTCGGACTTCGTGGTGGACTGGCGCGACGGCTTCTGGGTGGCGACCAACTTTACCTCCACGCCGCAGGTGATTCCGGCGCGGGCGGGAACACCGTTGCTGCTGGGAACGCAGAGCGTGCCGCCCGGCGGAGTGGCGGTGTGGATTGAGTGATGCGTTCGAAATGCCGATCGACGTGGAGCCCGCGGATATCGATGGGCTCGGCCACGTCAACAATGTGGTCTATCTGCGGTGGGTACAGGAGATCGCTATCGCGCACTGGCGGGCGGTGGCGAGCGCCGCGGAGCAGGAAAAGTTCCTGTGGATCGTGGTACGCCACGAGATCGATTACAAACAGCCCGCACGCCTGGGCGACGTGATCCTCGCGAAGACGTGGGTGGGTGCCGCCACGCGCATCAGGTTCGAACGGCACACGGAAATGCTGCGCGCCAGTGACGGCATCCTGCTGGCGAAAGCGCGGACCGTATGGTGCCCGATCGATGCGCTGACAGGCAAGTTGGTGAGCGTGGGCGCCGAAGTGAGGGCGCGCTTCTCGGTTGGACAGAAAGCAGAAGAAAATGGGCCGCCGATGAACGCCGATGAACGCCGATAAAACCAAGATTACTTATCGGCGTTCATCGGCGTTCATCGGCGGCGCTCATTCTTCTTGTTCTCCCTTCCCCGGGCCGTCAAGCGCGATAGAATCGGAAGTTAACAACTGATGGAGGTATGAATGTCCAGAATCGGAAAACTGCTGGGACTGGTTACGCTCGCGTGCGCGCTGCAAGCCGCGGTCAAGCTGCCGGCGTTGATCTCAGACCACATGGTGCTGCAGCAGGGAATGCCGGTGCGCCTATGGGGCTCGGCCGACCCCTTCGAATCGGTGAAAGTGGATTTCCAGGGACAGAGCGTAACCGTGAAGGCCGCCGAAAACGGCAAGTGGACTGCCTGGCTGAAGCCGCTGGTAGCTGCCGGTCCGCTCGATATGACCATCAATGGCGCCACCATCAAAGACGTTCTGGTGGGCGAAGTATGGCTGGGCTCGGGGCAATCCAACATGGAGTTCCGCTTGCAGACGGCGGTCAATCACGACGAAGAAATCGCTCGTGCGGACTATCCGATGATCCACCTTTTTCAGGTGAAGCACTTGGTGGCCGAGCAGCCGGCGGAGGACGTGGTCGGGACGTGGCAGGTCTGCTCGCCGGCATCCGTTAAAAGTTTCTCCGCGGTGGAGTATTTCTTCGGGCGGCACTTGCAGCAGGATCTCCACGTGCCTATGGGGCTGATCGAGAGCGATTGGGGCGGGACTCCTGCGCAATCGTGGACATCGAAGGAAGCCATCGCGTCCGATCCGGCGTTGAAGTATGTCACGGACTATTGGGACAAGGCGCTGGCCGACTATCCGGCGGCCAAGGATAAGTACGACACTGTGACGCTGGCAGCGTGGAACAAAGCCGCGGAAGAGGCGAGGGCTGCGGGACGAACACCGCCGAACCGGCCGGCGGCGCCGCAAGGACCGGGGCATCCCAACACACCGTCCGGGCTGTACAACGGAATGATCGCGCCGCTGGTGCCGTACGGCATACGCGGGGCGATCTGGTATCAGGGCGAAAGCAACGCGAGCGAGCGCGAGGCTTACAAATACCGTCGCCTCTTCGGCGCCATGATCCAAGACTGGCGCAATCGCTGGGGACAGGGCGATTTCCCGTTCCTCTTTGTGCAACTGGCGAACTACAAGAGCAACGTGTACTGGCCGGTGCTTCGCGAATCGCAGACCGAGACGCTACGCCTGGCGAATACGGGGATGGCGGTGATCATCGACATCGGCGAATCGCGTGACATTCATCCGAAGAACAAACAGGACGTGGGTCTGCGCCTGGCCCTGGCGGCGCGCGCGTTGACCTACAAGGAGCCCATTGAATACTCGGGACCGATGTTCCAGGTGGCGACGCCGGAGAACGGCGCGATGCGTGTATACCTGACGCACGGCGACGGCATGCAGGCCCGCGGCGGCGGCGCGATCACGGGCTTCGAGATTGCGGGCGCGGATGGAAAGTATGTGCCGGGCGACGTGAAGGTGGATGGCAATACGCTCCTGGTAACCAGCGCGCAGGTGACGAGTCCGGCGGTGGTGCGGTATGCGTGGGCGGATGATCCGGTTTGCAATCTGGTAAACCAGGTCGGCCTGCCGGCGAGCCCGTTCCGCAGCGATCAGCCGCACTATCAGTAGATTAGTGACAGAAGATTAGTTGACAGACCACGCAAGGCGATGGTCTGTCCTACTGGGCGCAACCTATGTCACCAGCACGCGGCCGCGTCGCGTTTCAGTATTCGAATTTCCGCTTCTACATGACGGCGCGAATGCTGGCCACCATCGCCAGCGAGATGCAGGCGGTGGCGGTGGGCTGGCAGATCTACGCGCTGACGCACCGCGCGTTGGACCTGGGATTGGTGGGCCTGGCGCAGTTCCTGCCGGGGATCCTGCTGTTCCTGGTGGCGGGCCAGACGGCGGACCGTTTTCCGCGGCAACGCATTTTACAGTGCTGCTACGTGGCCTTCGCGGCGATATCGGCGCTGCTGTTGGCATTGACGCTGCGCGGCCTCACGTCGGTGTGGCCGGTTTACGTGGTCCTGGTGTTGAACGGCGTGGTGCGCAGCTTCAACGGTCCGGCGGCGCAGGCGTTCCTGCCGTTAGTTGTACCGGAAGAAGTGTTCCCGAGCGCGGTGGCCCTGGGATCGGGCGTTTTTCAGGGCGCGATGGTGGTGGGCCCGATGGTGGGCGGACTGGTATACGGGCTGACCGGAAGTCCGGCGCCGGTATATGCGGGATCGGTGGTGTCGTGTGTGTGCGGAATGGTGTTGATGGGCCGGATCCGCGTACAGGCCGTGCAGCGTCCGCGCGGTATCGCCCGTCCGGGAGTGCTGCTGGAAGGGCTACGCTATCTTTGGCGCGCGAAGATGACGCTGGGCGCGGTCTCGCTGGACATGTTCGCGGTGCTGCTGGGCGGAGCTGTGGCGCTGATGCCGGTGTACGCCAGGGACATTCTGAAAGTAGGCGCGACCGGGTTGGGCATTCTGCGCGGCTCACCCGGGACGGGCGCGGTGATCATGGCGATGATTCTGGCGCACCGGCCACTCAAGCGGCACGCGGGGACGATCATGCTGTGCTGCGTTGCAGGCTTCGGCGCGTGCACGGTGGTGTTCGGCCTCTCGCGGAATGTAGCGCTGTCGGTGGCCGTTCTGGTGCTGATGGGCGCGTGCGACATGGTGAGCGTTGTGGTCCGCCACACTCTGGTGCAGATTTCGACGCCGGACGAAATGCGCGGGCGCGTGAGCGCGGTCAACATGGTTTTCATCGGAACGTCGAACGAGGTAGGGCAGTTCGAATCGGGTGTCACGGCGGCGTGGTGGGGAACGGTGCCGGCCGTGGTGGCAGGCGGTTTGGGGACAATTCTGATTGTGGTATTGTGGAGCCGCTTGTTTCCCGAATTGCGTAGAGTCAATGAGTTGCAACCGACGCCAAACTCGTGACATCTATAAGGCAAGTTTCGTCAAAGAAGGGTGAGGTTAGACAATGCGTAACAACTGGAAACTAAGTGTATTCGTAATAGCACTCGGCCTGGTGCTGGCGGCCAACGTGTTTGGACAGGCAGCCGCCATCAACGGAGAGATTACGGGGACGGTGACGGATCCGTCCGGCGCCGCCGTTTCAGGCGCGACCGTGCAGATAACCAATACCGACACCGGCTTTAAGCAGTCAGCGAAAACGGGAGATACGGGACTGTACCGCTTCACGGTGCTGCCGCTGGGCACCTACGAGATCGAAGTGCAGGCCGCCGGATTCGGCACAGCGCGCCGAACCGGCATCGTGCTTAGCGCGGGCGCCATCGCGACGACGGACATTGCGGTGAGCGTCGCCGGCACTACCACGATGGTGGACGTAAGCGCGTCGGCCGCGATCACCGAACCGAGCCGCATCGACCTGGGCAGCACGTTGGACGAGAATATGACGCGCAACCTGCCCCTGGTATCGCGCAATCCATACAATTTCATTCTGTTCCAACCCAACGTGAGCGGCCGCGCCAACACGGAATTCGGCGTGCCGCGAAAGATCAACGCAAACGGCTTCAACGGTCGCATCTACTATGAACTGGACGGCAGCAACAACACGGAGAGCGACCGCGTGGGCATCCGCCTGATTCCCATCTCCGACATCTACGTGGCGGAAGTGCAGCAGGTGTCCAACGGCTTCGCGCCGGAGTTCGGCAATACCGTAGGGGCGGTGTTCAACACCATCACGAAGAGCGGCGCCAACGATTTTCACGGCGAAGGCGCGTACCTGTTCCGCCGCACGGATTTCAGCGCGCGGCCCAAGCTGCTGGCGAGCACAGCGCTCGATCCTGAGGTCAACGTGGATTCCTACTCGGTAGACGGCGGCGGGCGGATCATCAAGGATAAGCTCTTCTTCTTTGGCGCCTTCGAGCACGTGAAGCGCGACCTGCCGGGCGTGGTGACGGTGAGCGCGGCCAACATCGCGGCGCTCGGCCTGCCCGCCAGCTACGGCGACCCGATTCCCTTCCGCCAGAGCGTGTATTTCTACATGGGAAAGGGCGACTGGCAGATCAATGCTAAGAATCACCTCTCGGTGCGCTATCTGCATCACGCCAACGATTCACCATATAACAACGGCACCATCGGCGGTCTCAACCTGGTGTCGCAATCGTATAACTTCGTGGATCGCTCGCACGTGGGGGCGGTGCAGTTAGTCTCCATCGTCAACGACCACATCGTCAACGAACTTCGCGGACAGGTGGCGTACCGCGGCCAATTGCAGAACAGCTTCGCCGCTTCCGGCACGGGCCCGGTACTTACCGTCACCGGCATCGCCAACTTCGGCGGCCCGAGCGGCGCGGGCTTCGTCTACCAGGAGACCACCCCGGAACTGGCCGACAATTTCAGCTACATCCGCGGTTCGCATTCCTTCAAGTTCGGAGCCAGCACGCACGCCATTCGCGACACGCAGGTGCAGGCGACTTATGCGCAGTATAACTTCCCTACCATTGCGGCTTACCTGGCGGCGGTGAACGGGTCCGCGCCCAAGGGTTACTCGAGCTTCAGCCAGATTGTGGGCAACCCCTCGCTCGATTACAATTCGCTCTTCACCAATTTCTTCGCGCAGGATTCCTGGAAGCCGGTGCGCAATCTTACGGTGACTTACGGCCTGCGCTACGACCTCTACCAGATGCCGTCGGCGGACAAGACTTCGCCGTTCGCGTTCTCGCAGAAATTCCGTACCGACAAGAACAATTTCGGCCCGCGCCTGGGATTCGCCTACGGCCTGGGCAAGGACCAGAAGACCGTGATCCGCGCGAGTTCGGGCATCTTCTACGATGCGCCGCAAACGGATCAGTATCGCCGGGCGATCTCGCTCAACGGCAATCCGGCGTTCTTCACGCTCTCGGCGACACCGGCCACGAGCTTCGCGCCGAGCTTCCCGAACGTGTTCACGGCTCCCCCGGCGGGCGTCACCGGGAGCACGGACATCACCACTATCTCGCCGGATTTCGCGAACTTGTATTCGATCAACGCGAACTTCTCAATCACGCGCGAGCTCACGCCGACCACGGCGGTGACCGCCTCTTATCTCTACACCGCGGGCAGGCGCCTGCCGGTGTACCGCAACATCAACGTGGTGCCCAGCGGGACGTTCCTGGCGGACGGGCGTCCGATCTTCGGCACGGGGCGCTACTACCCGGGCTTCGGCAACATCACCTCGGCGGAATCCGTGGGCGACTCCTCATACAACGGGCTGAACCTGACGGTGCGCAAGCAACTGGCGAGCGGCTACGAAGTCTTCGCCACGTACACGTGGTCGCACGCCATCGACGATGCGCCGGAACAGAACAACATCGATGCCGGCGCGAACCTGCTGAGCGACCCGACCAACCGGCGCCGTGACCGCGGCGATTCGCTGACCGACAAGCGGCACGTGTTCAACATGACAGGCGTGCTGATGCCGGAATGGAAACTGAGCAACAAGACGGCCAACTACCTGGCCAACCATAACCGGCTTTCGTTCGGCATCGTGATGTCGAGCGGCGATCTTTTCAACGTGGGCAGCAACCGCGTGTTGAACGGCGATTCGACCGAAAGCAGCACGTTCCAGCGCCCGTTATTCGTCGGCCGCGACACCATCCGGGCTGGCTGGGTCGCGGAGATCAACGCGCGCTACTCGCGCCTGTTCCCGGTGACCGAAAAGAAGAGCGTGGAGTTCCTGGCGGAGACCACCAATCTGGGCAACCGGCTGAACGTCATCGCCCTCAACACTACAGCGACGGTGGACGCGGCGGGCAACATCACGACTCCAGCCCCGCTCACCCCCACCAGTTCGCGCGATCAGCGCCTGCTGCAATTGGGCCTGCGCTTTAACTGGTAAACGCAAAGTAGGACAGACGATCGCTTTGTGTCGTCTGTCAACTGCGGTGCCAGAGTCACGCGTCAGCTTCTTTCCTGACGCCTGGCCTTCACAAATTCGAGCTCGGTCTGCTTCGGTATGCCGGGCTCGAAGCATCTGCGGCACCGCGCTTCATACATATCGGACGCGCCCACCACGATCAAATCGTCGGACCCGCGCAGCCGCTGCGTGTGCTTGGCGGGATTCCCGCAGCGCACGCAAATGGCGAGCGTCTTGGTGATGGATTCGGCGTGAGCCAGCAGGTCCGGGATGGGCGCGAACGGACGTCCGAGGTAGTCCGTGTCGAGGCCGGAGATGATCACCTGTTTGCCGCTATCGGCCAGCCGCTGTGCGATGTCCACGAGTTGAGGCCCCATGAAATTGGCCTCGTCGATGCCCACCACCTCGCTGCGCCAGTCGATGCGCCCGGTGATTTCGGTGGCGCTGGATACCACCTGCGAGTTCATGCGCAGATCGCCGTGGGAGACAATTTCATTGTCGGAATAGCGATTATCGATGGTCGGCTTGAAGACTTCTACGCGTTTGCGGGCGATCATGGCGCGTCGCAGGCGCCGGATCAACTCCTCGCTTTTACCCGAAAACATGGGTCCACAGATGACTTCGATCCAGCCGACGTTGCCGGTGATAATGTCCATACGAATCGCTTAGGATGACACGATGGCGGGTGGATTGTAAAAGGCAGACACTTTCGCCTGCTCTTCCAGCGCTTCCAGCCCGCCCGCGAAGAAGTGGTCCGTAGCTTCGATCCAGTGGAGTTGCTTCGGCGCGGCGAAACGCTCGTACATCGCTTCCAATTCCGCGCGGGGACCATATTGATCGTGAGTGCTCTGTATGAAGATTTTTGGCGCCGGGCAGTTCTCCAGGTAGTCGGGCGGACCCCAGCGCGTCGGGAACCCGGCCGGCATGAGGAAGGCGGCGCCTTCGGCAACGCATCCCAATCGCGTAATGACGCGCGAGCCGAAAGAGAATCCCGCGAGCGCGTATGGCAGTTCGGGATAGCGTTCGCGGAGCCATCGGAGTGCCGCGCGCGCGTCTTCGATCTCGCCTTCCAGATGCGCGTGCTCGCCCGCACTGCGGCCCACGCCGCGGAAATTGAAGCGCAGCACGACAATACCAGCGCGGCGCAATCCGCGCGCCAGGCGGTAGACCACCTTGTTGTGCAGCGTGCCGCCGAAGAGCGGGTGGGGATGGCAAACCACCGCGCACATACGCGGCGCGCCATCCTCGGGCTCTTCGAGCAGCGCTTCCAGGTCGCCGGCGGGACCGGCGAGGGTGTGCGACTCGATTCGGCGCGGCACGTCAGTTCGTGCGGTAGTTGGTGAATTGCAGGTCGATGCCGAAATCGGTGTCGCGCAGCAGCTTGATCGCCGATTGCAGAGTGTCGCGGTCTTTGCTGGCGACGCGCACGAAATCGCCCGAGATGGAAGCCTGCACTTTCAGCTTGCTGTCCTTGATCTTCTTCACCAGGTCGCGGGCCTTCTCGATGGGGATTCCCTGCTGCATGGTGATCTCCTGCTTGACCGTGGACCCCGCCGAAGGAATGATCTCGCCATAGGTCAAACCCTTCAGCGGCACCTGACGCTTGATCAGTTTGGACTGCAGGATGTCCACCACCGCCTTAAGCTTGAACTCGTCCTTGCTGTGCAGCAGGATCTTCGAATCCTTCTCGTTGAACTCGATGGTGGAGTGCGAGTCTTTGAGGTCGAAGCGCTGCTGGACCTCTTTCAACGCCTGCTGCACGGCATTGTGCACTTCCGGCATCTCGATTTTGGAGACTACGTCAAAGCTGTTGTCAGGCATAGATTATACGCGTTCCGGTTCGGACGCTTCCGTCTCCGGACAGCTAATATATAATCCTATAGCACAATACACCTTCATGCTGATTCCACGTTGCGTTGGTGGGTCAAAACGCCCTGAAATCACCCGTTGTAACGCTTATTGCCCGCGCGTGGCCGTCCACCATCTATGCCGGACTCGCCAGACTGGAAAAGCCGCTATCGGTCGTAATCGAACAGAGCCATGAAGCCGAAGTCCATGTGCACCTGCTGATGACAGTGGAACAGCGTCAGCCCGGGATTGTCCGCCACGAAATCAACCTCCATCTCCTGGTAGCCGCCGAGCATGACAACGTCCTTGACGACGCCCGATACTGCTTGCCCTGCCACACGCGTCAGTTCGAAACTGTGGCGGTGAAGGTGGATCGGATGTATGTCGTCGCTTGCGTTACGCATGCGCAGGCGATACCGTTTGCCCTGCTGCACGCGAAACATCGGCTGCATCCGATCTTCCGCAAACGCGACGTCGTTGATGGTCCACCGGTTGAAGCCGCCTTGGGCCGCGTTCTGTTTGGCAAAGGTCATTTCAAAAACCTGATCCGGCGCGGGAACGGCCGCCCCCGCCTTTCCGAACTGCGCGTAGTTCCAATGGAACGGGCTGGGCGCCGCCCACAGCGGTTTGCCCTTTTGTCCGGCATATTCCACCACCGTACCCATGCCGTGCTGCCGGTCGTCATTCGCCATATCGCCCATGATCCAGATACCGGGGTGATTCATCTCGACAATTGCCGACACGCGTTCCGCCGTGCCGATCCACAATCCCGGCACGGTTACCGGCGCCGGAATCGCGTTGCCGTCCATGGCCACTACCGTGAAGCTATGTCCGGGCAGCGCGAGACTGCGGATCTCGGTCGCGCTCCCGTTCAGGAAGTGGAAGAGTACCCGCTCGCCTTGCTTCACCCGTATCGGTTCGCCGCTTCCCAACATTCGTCCGTTAATTGTGAAGCTGTCGTATCCGACTTCGAATCCATGCGGCATGCCTTTGGCCAGCGAGGCGTTCATGGCATTCTCCCCCGCATCTTTCAGTTCCTTTACGGTCGTCGCCGGCATCAGAAAATCCATCGCCATATCGCCGCCGCGGCTCAACGTCGGCCCGAATTCCTTCAGCGTGAGGAACACCTCGCGATCGTAGTTGCCGGGGTTGTTTTTCGGCTCGATATATACCGGGCCGACTAACCCCGTATACTGACCCGCGCTCAGATTTACCCCCGCGCGGACATGCGTGTGGTAAAAGCGATATCCCGAAGGCTTTGGGGCGAACGCGATGCGGCGGCTTCCGTGTGCGGGGATGAACGGCGTGCCTTCTTCCGCCGAGCCATCGACATCGGTGGAAACAAACTGTCCGTGCCAGTGCAATTGCTCGGGAGTGTCCGTCTGGTTGTGGATGTCGATGGTGACCTTTTGGCCCTCCTTGAAGCGCAGCAGCGGCCCGGGGAATTGGCCGTTGTAGGTAGCCGTCGAGATGATGCGATTCGCGGCCAGCTCCACCGGCGTGACCGCGATGGTCAAGGTGTAATCCGCCGGACCGCCAGGCTGCGCGCCGCCCTCTTTTGTCCCGGACATCGCGGGCTGTCGGCCGCAGCCGGCCAGCAGGGAACCGCCCGCCAGCGTGCCCGCCGCTTTCATTAGGTCGCGCCGCGATAAGGAGGAGTTTGCCATCGGTCCTCTTTCAGCGGCCAGTATATCGCGCCCCGGAGAAGACCGTATCCGGACAGTTGCGGATGCTCTACGGGTTTCCGGCGGATCTACGCCTTCTCCCCGCGATTAGGTAGACATTTGCCCGGAGCCAGTTGCACCACGATGCGAAACTTAACCCGGCCCTTCGCGACCCGTCCTCAAATGATCGGCCGACCCCACTGTTCCCAGATGGCCGTTTGGGGCCGGTGTACGAGTCGGCTATGCCTCCGAATGGGTTGCGAAAAAGTGACCAACGAGGGGTTGACGTCTCGAGTATAATCGGAATTTATAGGACCTGTTTATCTTGTTACTGACTGTCCTTCATGCGGCCCGTCGTGTCCGCATGCCTGCCGACGACGGCTATCGGAGGAGTACGTATCCATGCGACCTCGTGAAAATGGTTTCAGTTTTTGTGGCCGCTCCGCTCGCCAGCTAGAACGCCATGTCCTTTGGACGCCGATACTGTTGTTTCTAATTGCGATTTGCCTTGCACCATAGGCCCCCATCATGGCAGACGACCGTGCAGAACGAGTACCAACGCTAGCCCGAGCCGGCGAGTCCATCGCCGTCGCGGAGTCCCCACCGGCCTTGGTGTCCCCATCCGTCTTCGCAGCGATTCCGGCTCTGTTCGCTTTTGTGGTCCTGGCTACGCAAGGATATCTTGCCATTGGCCGGAACTTTGCCAACTTGCTCGAGACGCCGTTTCTCCCCTACTGTCTACTAGGCGCGTTTTGCATTCACATGGCAACCCGACCCAGCCTCAAGGAGCGGATATGGACATTTACTCTTGGCGCCCTATCTATCGCCAGCTTCGTGCTGTTCAGCGGCAAATTCCGACCGGCGTGGTCCGGCGTGATTGCCTGCGGCGCATTCCCCGGGCTGTCCAGCCTCACCGTGATGGCGGTTCAGGTACTACGCCTGCGCGGCAAAGCGCAAAATGAAAAGCTCAATACGCTTCTGGCGGGAAGCGTCTTCGGATATAGCGCGCTGCTGATCGCCGCCGTCCTCAACCTCACCACCCGGCTCCATCCGCAGACGTATGATCTCTATCTCTATACAGCGGACCAGGGCTACGGTATTCCGATCTGCGCCTGGACAGGTCGGTTCCTCGCTCACCATCCGTGGCTTTTCAGGACGTGTGCCCTGGTTTACGAATCCCTGCCCCTAGCGGTAAGCCTGCTGTACGCCTACCAGCGGAGCGGTGCGAAGTCACTGACGATCCGCGTGCTGCCCGCATTCATTGGCGGGGGCGCGGCGGTTTATATCCTGTACAACATCTTGCCGGCCGCGGGACCTTTCTACGCTTTCGGCACGGCCTTTCCGAACCACTTGCCACATGCCGTAGGCCTACACCTGATAACGCTTCGAGAGGGCGCGCGCAATGCCATCCCGTCGATGCATCTGGGCTGTGCTTTACTGATTTTTTGGAATTGCGTGCGGCTTCCGCGTTGGGTTCAAACCAGCTCGGCCCTGTACATGGTTCTCACGATCCTAGCCTGCATCGGCTTCGGCGAACACTATATGATCGATCTGGTCGCCGCAGTCCCCTACGCGCTGGTTCTCCAGTCGGTCTGTGCACCAGGGACGCTCCGCTCGCGGCCCGAATGGAAGCAAAGCATCGTCGCCGGTTTGGCTCTAACCGTTACTTGGATTGTCGCGGTTCGATTCGGCACACCCATGTTCCACTCGTCCGCTTTTGCATGGACGTTCTCGATTTTCACGCTCGTCTGGTGCGGTGTCGCGCGGCATCGCATGCTCGCAGCCGAATCGCGCCAAGCCGAGGCGGCCGGCGCGCTCATCACCGACTGACCGGCCCCATCCCGATCCCGGGGACTCCATCTCGATTGTCAGGCGGTGTTCGCTGAAATCGCATACATCCCTTTCGTCTATCCCAGGCGAGTAGTTCGCACAGCACCGCTCTCATAACCTAAGGCATTTACCAAAGGCAGTATCCCCTATTCGGAACTAAATATCGAAAATGGTATGGAAGAACCTGCGAGGTGTATAAAACGATGCGAACTCTCCATCAAGTCCTGAAGATCTGCCTGTTAGTATTTGCGCTCGCCACTTTAACGACGATCGTGTGGTCGCCGGCGCGCCTCGCGGTGGTATGGGCGGCCGGCAGATGCCAGGGATGTTCGTTCCATGATGCGGTCAATAGCCATTCCCTGCTGGTGAACATGGCGAAGGCCGGTGAGGAGATCGGCATTGCCAGCAAAGTGATCCGGACCGATCCACGCGGCTTCGAACTCGTTGCCACGCCCATGGGGCAGTACTGGACCGTGCGCGGCGACAGGTTTCTCAAGTTCACGCTCGGCGAACAGAAGCTGGAAATCTACGACAACGGGGAAGTGGCGGTGAAATCCGGAGACGTGGTACTCGATTGCGGCGCCAACGTTGGCGTATTCACGCGGACCGCGCTAGATCGCGGCGCGCGGCTTGTGGTTGCGATCGAACCCGCACCGAGAACCGTAGAATGTCTGCGGCTGAACTTCGAAAAGGAGATTGCAGGCGGCCGCGTGATCGTGGTGCCAAAAGGTGTATGGGACCACCCAGACGTCCTTGAACTGGCCGAAGGGGCAGACGGCAACACAACCGGCGACAGCTTTGTGTTTGGGCGAGACCAAAAGAAGAAAGTGAAGGTGCCACTCACAACCATCGATATCCTGAGAGATGAGTTGGGGCTACAGCGGGTGGATTTCATCAAGATGGATATCGAGGGTGCGGAAAAGGCGGCGCTGAGGGGGGCCGTGGAGACCATTCGCAGGCATCATCCAAGAATGGCGATCGCCTCGGAGCACCTTCCCGATGACGTGACCGCGATTCCGCGGACGGTGAACACGATCTGGAGCGGGTACGACGTGCGACCCTCGAGTTGCAAAGACGCTTTCCTGAGCATCATGCCAGAAGTGCTGCTGTTCCGGCCGAAATCGTAGTTCACCTGGACCGATCCGTGTGATGACGAAGCAAGGACTGTTTCGGTGGAAACGACCTTCGCATTCGGCAATATAACATATAATAATACCTTATTATCGTAATATACTGGCTTTAATCATTTCCTCCCTGTCACATTGGGTCTGGTAGCGATTTCGTCGCTCCGACATTGTTGATAAGTGGCCCGACGCCGCGGAGAAAATGACCAGCTCATGTAGATGAATTCGACCTCACACTGCCGATTGTGCTCACACTCCCCGGTGGTTCAAGCGTTGAAGATTTTCCTGCTCATCGTGTTGGCGGTAATCACGATGTTCTTTGAACTGCCACAAGGGGCCAACTTAATCCATCGGCCGGCACTTTTGACGCTGACGTTGGCCGGGATCTTCCTAATTCGCTTGGGTACGAGACCAAGACGGTATGAGTTGTTTCTCGACGGGTGTCTGTCCACAGTCATTTTTTTGGTAACGGTTGCAGCTTGTCAAAACGCCTTCGAATTGTCTCTGTCCTTGGCCGCATCACTGGGCCTTGCCAGCCTGGTGGGACTCGGTATTCGCGGGCCGCGAGGGCCCGGGGATCGTGACGTTTGGAATCCATTTGCCGCTGCCGCCCTGCTCTTGACTTTCTCGCTCGTGGCGGGCTTCTTCTTTATGGCAACCGTCGGCGCGGCGCCGAGAACATTCGATACTTATTTGTACGCCTTCGACTGCAGTTTTGGAACATCAGGCAGCTTTCTACTGGGGCGCCTATTCGCGAACTGGCCAATTGTGAACTCGCTGTCGTCGCTGGCCTACGGTTTGCTGCCTGTCGTAATGGCTGCCTTCTGCGCACTTCAAATTGCCAATCCAAAGCTGAGCCCGTCGAACATTGTGACCCAGTTCGCTGTTTCCGCCGCAATCGGGTGGATATTATATTTCGTGTATCCGGCTGTCGGTCCCAAATACGCATTTCCCGGAGCGTACCCAGCGATCCCCCCTTTGCCGTCAGAGATGCGCATCGACTTCGTCCGCCCGTTGAGCAACGCTGCCCGCAACTGCATGCCTTCTCTGCACGCGGCATGGGCGCTGTTGGTGGTCTCCAACTCTCGCCCGTTTGCGTTCCGGGTGAGGTTCCTGGCCTGCACCTTTCTTGCCCTCACGCTTTTAGCGACGTTAGGGCTGGGCGAGCATTACTTCATCGATTTGATCGTGGCCTTCCCATTTGCATTGAGTGTTCGCGCATCTTGTGCGACGAGCCTGCCTCGATCGCAGTGTGAGCGCCTCGCAGCGACTGCGGCAGGCGGCATCCTCACCGCCGCTTGGATATTGGCTCTAAGACAGAAGGCTTTCGTGATCGGGGTCCCGATATTGGCCTCATGGACGTCGGTCGCACTCACGGTCGGTATATGCCTGTATCTCGAGCGGCAGCTTTCCAGGCGGCTTTATGGCGCCCCTTCACCACAAGGCAGACAAATTCTCCATCCCCTTTAGCGCTACCATGCAAGGTTTGTATCTGCCGAAGCGTACGTTCTCTTCCAAACGCCGTCCGCACAAATGCGGATGCTCTAAGGGTTTCCGGCGGATCTGCGCCTTCTCCCCGCCATTAGATAGACATTTGCCCGAGGCTCAAACAGTGGATCCGCCGAGGCCTCGATGCCGTCAACTCGCGGAATGGGATCGAAGATGATTTGTTGCTGCGCGCGTGCGTTGTCCGGTGTAATCTCCGTCAAACTGATTTCGCCGAACGAGCGCTGTGGACGATCCTCAGGCCAGCGAACAGTGGCGTCGTCAACGGTGTCGCCATCCTCAGCCAGTTGTAGCACGATGCGAAATTTAACCGGGCCCTTCGCAACCCGCTCCTGGATTTCATCGAAGAGGAAATTTGGCGTCTGTGCCGCCGCCCCCGCCTCGTCCAAGTGTTCACCGCCTGCTACCGGCAGCACCCGATAGCGCCCGTAGCGGCTAACGCCCTGCGCGTTGGTGAACTTGAATGCAGAAACTGCGAAAAACGACTCCCTGGCGAAACTGGTCGGGATCGGCTTGGGAATCTGCACAAACGTCAGGGCGGCGGGATGTGTACCCAGAAACTGCTCGATGGCATTCGGATGCGGTCCGGCCGGATCGGTGGCAATCAACGCGTTCAGGAAGTCCAGAAACTCCTCCGCGGTGTGTGCGGGGAAATTGTCCACCGAATGAGCAACGATGTCGGTATGAATGTGCTCGGCAAGGTGGAAGCGGATCGCACAACCGCGAGGACTGGCATTTTGAGGATCATTATCGGGCACAGTTGGGATTCCCGCGAAATCCGAGAATCGCACCGTCACCGGCGTGGAATGCCGGTTGATGTGTGGTGCGGCTGTAAGCGTGGAAGCTTCTGGCGACGGCGTGAATATTCCTGCCAGCAGAATACCTTTTGCATGAGCAGGTCGGAAACCTGAATGAATACCCCCATCCACTTTCTCGAACCCTTTGAGCACGTCGCGGCTAAGCGCCAACAGTTTTTCGTCTGAAGTCAGGGGCATGCCTGGATCCCTCCGTTCGATGAGTTCTACCCTCACACCAATGTACCTGAGAACCGGGCGACCCGCCCGTCACAGGGTACTTAACCGTTCTGGGGCAAACCAAATGCCGCAAACCGCTGATTCCTGAACATTTCCGTCTTTCCGCCCGAATGCAAAGGATCGATCCGGCATCGACGCACGCAAACCTCATTCCCAGCAAAAAAAAGCATCGGACCAATTCGCGAACGATCACTTCTACCAGAGACGGCTGAGTCTGGGTTGTGGGGCACCTCGTCCAAAAACCTCATGACCCGACAAGGAGACAATTACCATGCCCCGGAACAACGGCTTTGCGAAGCGGAGTGAAAAAGGCCTGCTGACGCCTGACAACTGCGTCGTTGCATTCATCGATCACCAACCGCAAATGCTGTTTGGAACATCCAATTTCGACCGGCAGTCCATCATCAATTCGACGGTGGCCTTAGCGAAAGCGACGCGCATCTTCGACCTGCCTGTTGTTCTCAGCACTGTCGAAACCAAAAGCTTCAGCGGCAACATGTGGCCTCAGCTGCGGGCGATCTTTCCGCATCACGACATCATCGAACGCTCCTCGATGAACGCGTGGGACGATCGGAATTTTGTCGCAGCGATCGCGAAGACGGGAAAGAAGAAGATCGTCCTCTGCGGTCTGTGGACGGAAACCTGTGTCGCCCTGCCGACAATTCAGGCCATTCATGATGGCTACGAAATCTATGTTGCCGAAGATTGCTGCGGGGACGTGAGCCAGCTGGCCCACGACAACGCGATGCGGCGTGTAGTACAGGCCGGCGCCAAACCGGTGATGGCGCTTACGGTGATGCTCGAATTGCAGCGGGACTGGGCGCATAAGGATACATACGACGCGGTGATGGACGTGGTGAAGCAGCACTTCGGAGCGTACGGCGCCGGCGTCGAGTACGTATACACGATGGTGCATGGTGCGCCTGCCACAGAGTTTCCCGAGTACGAACCGCAAGTCGCGGTCCTGCAGCACTGAATCGCGGAGGATCTCATGGCCCCACAAGATGCGGATCTACTGATTTATAACGGCCGCATTGCCACTCAGGACGATCGCCGCTCCATGGCGCAAGCTGTGGCGATTCGCGGCGGCCGCTTCATGGCCGTCGGTACCAGTGAAGAGGTCATGGCGCACCGCGGCTCGCAGACGGAGGTCATCAACCTCAATCGCCGTACTGTAATCCCAGGGCTCAACGACTCGCATCTCCACCTGATCCGTGGAGGCTTGAACTACAACCTGGAGCTGCGCTGGGATGGAGTGCCTTCGCTCGCCGACGGGCTGCGCATGCTCCGGGAGCAAGCACAGAGGACACCGCCCGGGCAATGGGTACGCGTGGTAGGCGGCTGGTCGGAATTCCAGTTTGCCGAGCGTCGTATGCCGACGCTTCGGGAACTGAACGAAGCCGCTCCGGACACCCCGGTGTTTGTTCTCCACCTCTACGACCGCGCGCTGCTGAACCGCGCCGCCTTGCGCGCGGTCGGCTACAACAGGGAGTCGCCGAATCCGCCCGCGGGAGAGATCGAGCACGACGCTTCCGGAAACCCGACCGGGATCCTCATTGCCCATCCCAACGCCATGATCCTGTATGCAACGCTGGCGAAGGGCCCCAAGCTGCCGCCGGAATATCAGGCGAATTCGAGCCGCCATTTCATGCGCGAGTTGAATCGCCTGGGCATCACCAGTGTCATCGATGCGGGAGGGGGATTTCAGAAGTACCCGGAAGACTACCAAGTCATCGAGCAGCTCCACAAGAACGGCGAGATGACCGTCCGGATCGCATACAACCTGTTCACCCAGAATCCCAAGGGAGAGTTTGCCGACTTCCAGGAGTGGATCCGGATGGTGAGCCCCGGCCAGGGGGACGACTATTACCGCCACAACGGCGCGGGAGAGATGCTGGTGTTTTCCGCTGCCGATTTCGAAGATTTCCTTCAGCCCCGCCCGGACCTTCCGTCGTCGATGGAGCAGGAATTGAAGCCGGTCGTAACGCTGCTGGCAAAGAACCGCTGGCCATTCCGGCTGCATGCCACGTACGACGAAACCATCACCCGGGCGCTCGATGTTTACGAGCAGGTAAATCGGGACGTGCCGCTCAACGGCCTGCACTGGTTCATCGATCACGCGGAGACAATTTCTTCCCGGAATATGGAGCGCATCCGGGCCATGGGCGGCGGCATCGCGATTCAGGACCGTATCGCCTTCCAGGGTGATTACTTTCGGGACCGATATGGCGATGCCGCCTTGCGACGCACACCGCCCGTGACGGAGATGCTGCAAATGGGCATCCCGGTAGGTGCCGGAACGGATGCGACACGTGTGGCGAGCTACAACCCGTTCGTCTCGCTGTACTGGTTGGTGACCGGCAAGACCATCGGCGGCCTCGCGATGTACCCGGAGGCAAACCGCCAGAGCCGCATGGACGCCTTAAGACTGTGGACCGTCGGCAGCAGCTGGTTTTCCGGCGAGGACGGTAAGAAGGGCGCCATCGTCCCAGGGCAACTGGCGGACCTCGCCGTCCTTTCCGCCGACTACTTCTCAGTACCCGACGAAGAGATCAAACAACTGGAATCGGTATTGACCATCGTCGGCGGCCGGCCGGTGTACGCCGCCGAGGAGTTCAGCAGCCTGGCTCCGCCGCCCCCGCCCGTGCTGCCTGAGTGGTCTCCGGTTCGCACTTATGGCGGTTACGCCCGGCCGGCTATGGTCCCGGTGTTGACGCGATCGGGGACGCGCGATGTACACGCTCATGGTCGGGCGCATTCTCATACCATTGCGGATAATGGATTTGGCTGCCTCTGCTGGGCCTTCTAGAACCGGTTGCCGGCCACCGGAAAAGGAGCTTCCGATTGCGCACTGTCAATTATCTGTCGTTCATAGCTGTTGCCCTCCTGGCAAGTTGGGGAGGTCTCCGCCTGTCCCTGCTGACGGGCACTCCCTCGTTCGCCCGGACCCTCGCGGCGACTCCGAACGTAGCAGTCGGTCCGCAATACGACACCGCGCACGTCTACGTCTCCCCGGACGATTTCGACCGCTTCGTGGCCAGCCTGGTGGCCACGTTTGGCGGCACGACCTCAAAGCAGGGTGTCTTCACCGTGACGCCGACGCCAAGCAGCACCATGTCGCAGCTCGTGCTTACGCCGGCGGGAACAATCTCCGTTTTCGGATTCAAGACGCCGATTCCATACCCGTTCGGTGTGGAGCGGACAGGATTCCTGGTAACGGATCTCGACGAGGCGGTTCGCGCGGCGCGGGCAACCGGCGCGGACGTGTTGGTGAGTCCGTTCAAAGATCCGATCGGACGGGACGCCATCATCCAGTGGCCCGGCGGAGTCAATACCCAACTTTACTGGCACACCACTGCACCCTCCTATACGCCGCTCCAGACGATTCCGGAAAATCGTGTCTACGTGTCGCCGGATCGCAGTGAGGCGTTCCTTCGTAGCTTCTTATCGCTCTCTCACGGCAAGGTCGTCTCAGATAACACGCATGCTCCTGGAGTCGAGATCGGCCGCCCTGGTGACACCTACCGGCGGGTCCGGGTAGATTCAAAGTTCGGCAAGCTGACCGAACTGGTGACGGACGGCCACCTTCCGTATCCATACGGCCGTGAGACCACCGGATATGAAGTCGCAAACCTTCCCGAGACGCTCGCGAAGGCAAAGTCCGCGGGAGCAACGACGCTAGTCGCTCCGTATACGGCCGACCAGCGAAGCGCGGCCATGGTGCAATTCCCCGGCGGCTATATTGCGGAGATCCACGCTTCGCAGAAGTAGGCGTCGGAACGTGGAGACCGCGTGCGAATCGCTGCCGTTCTGCTGCCCTACGTTTTGCTGATCGAAGTGGCGTCTGTCCATGCCCAGCCGTGCTGGAGTGCCGGACCGGTGGTCCCAAATCGGACTTACAAATTATTAACGGAAGACGAGGACTGGAGCTTTCTGCGGGACCCCGCCCTCCGGAATGACTTCTGGGATCCGCTTAAGTACATACGCCTGCGGGACCATCTCGACGACTGGTACGTAAGCTTTGGAGCTTGGGTTCGGCAAGACTTCGAGAGGATCGGGAACGATAACTGGGGCCAGCAACCTATCCAGAACGCGTTCTTTCTGCAACGGTATATGGCTTACGCCGATATTCATTACGGCAAGCATTTTCGCTCGTTTATTCAACTGAAGAGCGGAATTGAGACGTTCCGTCAGGGCGGTCCTAGACCGATAGACGAGAAGAGACTCGACTTTGAGAAGGGATTCCTGGATGTTTGTGCCGGAGGAGAACAGAACTGGATTGCATTCAGAGCCGGCCGGCAAGAGTTGAATTACGGTTCCGGCCGTCTGGTGTCCGTTCGGCAGGGGCCCAACGTCCGGCAAAGCTTTGACGGGTTCAAGCTCATGGGCCAGAAGGGATCGTGGCGCATCGACGGATGGGCCGTTCGGCCGGATCTCGACAATTTCGGATACTTCGACAACCCTCCCGACCACCGGACGGCGTTCTGGGGCATATACGGCACCCGCGCTCTTCGCCACGACCTTACGCTGGATCTCTACTATTTGGGCATCGCGCGCAAGCAGGCCACATACAATCGCGGTACCGCCAACGAACTGCGGTACAGTGTGGGCTCGCGGCTGTCGCGCCCGATCGCCGAAACGGAGCCCGGGTGGGATTTCGACTATGAAGGCGTCTGGCAGTGGGGCAGCTTCGGGGCGAACAACATCCGGGCGTGGACCTTTGCTTCGGAGACGGGGTACCGATTGCCAAACCTGCCGCTTACTCCGAGATTCAGCCTCCGGGCCGACATCTCTAGCGGTGACAATCCAACGACATCGACCCTGGGAACGTTCTTCTCACTATTTCCGATCGGAAACTATTTCGGCATAATAGCCGATACCGGGCCGGGGGCGATGAACTTCATCGATGCACACCCGCGTGCTCAGATCGTGTTCCCGCACAACGTGTCGTTCATGACCGACCTGGTTCTCTACTGGCGCGAAAGCGTATTCGACGGCGTGTACAACGTTCCCGGTTTCCTGATCCGGGCTGCCGGGAACAGCCGCGCACGATTTGTCGGATACAGACCCGGTGTGGAAGTCCACTGGCAAATCGACCGGCATGCGTATCTGCAGGCCGACTACGGAATCTTCTATGCCGGGCGGTTCCTCAGGGACACGATGCCGGGGAGGAATCTAAACTACATCGCGTTTTGGGCGGGATACAAATTCTAGGAGCAGGGATGCGGCCTCGCTGAGGGTAGGCGTGAGACCTCGATTTCCGGGTCGCCGTTTGCAACTTCAACGCGAAACCCTGAAAACAGGGCGAGATGCCGGGCGCCCCCTATACCTCAGATCGCCACTGCGCCGTCAGGGAGGCTATCCTGGAGCTGCCAGTTACGAAAATGGTGGATGCGCTACTCCATCCGTAGCGCGCCCGCTGGATCGATACGCATGGCACGGCGGCCAGGCAATACGCAGGCCAGGAGAGCAGTTGCTATCAGGAGCGCGGCTACCGTGACGTAGGTGAAAACGTCGAAGGGCTTGATGCCGAACAGTAGCGTCTCAAGATAGCGCGACAACCACCATGCGCCCACTGCTCCAAGTAGCATGCCGGCAAGAGCCGGGCGCATACCTTGCCTTAGAACTATGCCGAGGACGTTGGCACGGCTGGCGCCCAAGGCCACGCGCAAGCCGATCTCGGCGACGCGACGGTTCATGGTGTAAGCGACAACGCCATAGATGCCGGTAACGGCCAGGAGCAGTGCAAGACCGCCGAATGCCGCCAGAAGAATCACGTTGAACCGCTGAGCCGAGAGGGAACGGTGGACCACTTCTTCAAACGAGCGAAGGCCTGTCACTGGAAGATTGGAGTCGAGCTCGGCGACGATGGCACGCACGGTGTGAGCGAAGGCGAGCGGGTTGTCACGCGTGTGTAGAACGAACTCCGAAACGACGGCATTCCGCCCATAGGGGAGATAGACAGTGAGAGTGGGGCCCGAGGCAGGCCCGCGTTCACGGCTGTCCGCCACTGTGCCGATCACTTCTGCATCAAAGTTGCCGTTGCTCCAGAGAGCGACGTGTTTGCCGACGCCATCTTCGTTACCAAACAGTAATTGGGCCAGGCGTTGACTGATCACAACCCGGCGGGGTGGGGCCGGTTGGCCGCGATCGGCCTCGATGGGCTTATCGCGCTCATCAAAGCCCCTGCCGCGGAGCAGCGGCAGGCCGACGGCATGAAAGTAACCGGGCGAGACGAATCGCCATCCGGCCCAAGGAGGTGGTCCTTGGGCGCCGCTATGGTTGGCAACAACGGCAACGATACTCATGCCAGTATCCGCTCCCTCTATGGGCCGGCTGCTGATGGCACCGGCCGCCACCACCTGCGGAACGGCAGAAAGACGCTGGAGGAAGCGGTCCACAAACTGCTTGCCGACTCCGTTTCGATGATACGACCCGGGCATACTTTCGGAGAAAACAAGGCGGTTGTCGGTTTGGAAGCCAAGGTTCACATTCATGAGCTCGGTAAAGCTGCGGATCAGCAGACCGGCACCTACCAGCAGGAGAAAGGAAACCGCTACCTCGGCAGTCACCAGCAGTGCCTGCAAACGGCCTTGTTCGCGGCTGCCGGTTTGATGATCGGCATCGCGCATGGTATTCGCCGTGTCATTCGCGGGAGTCTGCAATGCAGGCGCGATTCCGGAGAGCACGCCGGTCAGAATGGCAATCAAGACGGAGAATCCAAGCACCCATGGATTGAGGCCGGCGTCGGCCAGACGCGGTATTCCTTGTACCTCCAATGCCTGGAGCCCTCGCAACGTGCCGTAAGCCAATGCCAGGCCAAGCAACGCGCCGAAGATGCTGAGGAGAAGCGATTCCATCATCACGAAGCGGATCAAGCGTGCGCGTCCTGCACCCAGAGCGATGCGGACGGCGATCTCTCGCTGCCGGGCGGTGCCACGCGCCAGCAACAGGTTGGCCATGTTCAGGCAGGCAATGAGAAGGAGAAAGCTGACGGCGCGCACGAGCACCCAGAGCGCTCGGCGCGTATTGTCGCCGGCCACCCAACTACTCGCCGGTGTCAAAGCAAATCCGATGCCTTTGTCCGTCCCAGGATAGGCTTTGTCAAGCATAGCGGCGAGCTCTTTCAAATCCGCTTGAGCCGCTTGCAGAGATATACCTGGCGCGAGCCGGCCGATCACGGTGAACTCCCAACTCGCGCGATCGGCATTCGCTCGGTAACCGAACGGCTGATAGACCTGATCGTTGATCCAAGGCTCGCCGGGTGGGAGCACGCCCACGACCACACAGGCTCGATCGTTCAGGCGCAGTGTTTTCCCGGACGATTGCGAAATGCCGCCAGTCCTTCAAAGCCCTTGCCCTGGCGGCGCCAGTCCTGCCAGTCCGGATACGATGCCGGCGCCTGGGGATTCGCCAATCGCGGGTCCAGATTCCACACGATGGCGAGTTTCGCGGGGTCGCGGTACGGCAAAGGCCGCCAGGCCACGTGCTGGAGCACGCTGAACAGCGTCGTGGTGGCGCCGATTCCGATGGCCAGCGAGAGCACTGCCGCCAGCGCAAAGCCGGGAGTCCGCGAGAGGCTGCGCGCGGCGTAACGCAGATCGAAAGCCAATTGTTCGAGCCACTGCCCGCCCCAGACGGTGCGTGTGTCTTCCATGGTGCCCGCCACGCTGCCGAACTCCTTCAGCACCTCGGCGCGCGCCCTCTCGCCGTCTTCGCCCTGCCGTACGCGGTCTTCAATCGCCATGCGGATGTGGCTGCGGATCTCCTCATCCAACTCGCGATCCCGATTTCGACGCGTCCACTTCATGAGTCCCCCTTTGCCGGAGCGGTGTCCATGATGTTGCCGATGGCTCGCACCATCTGCTTCCAGCGCGCATGTTCCTCGGTCAAGTGTTTCCTGCCCGCCGGCGTCAGGCTGTAGTATTTAGCGCGCTGATTGGCCTCGGTCTGGCGCCATTCCGTGCGCACCCATCCCTGCTTCTCTAAACGGTGCAGGGCAGGATAGAGCGATCCGGTTTCCACCTGGAGCACCTGGGAGGATTGGGAGCGAATGGCCTGGCTGATGCCGTAGCCGTGCTGCGGTCCCCACTGCAGGGCACGCAGGATCAGCATGCCGAGCGTGCCTTGCAACAGATCGATGCGGCTCATGAAATTTACTCTACACCCGAGGCTGTAGATTGTCTACAGCTTTCTATGTGTGTCACTCTGGAAAGATAAATGTCCTTTTCCGCGCGGGGCTTCAGCGCACAATTCTGGGCTCTGGTGGGCGCCACCTTTCTGGGATTTCTGGGGATCGGAACGGTGCTGCCACAATTGGCGCCGCACATTCGTTACGACCTTGGCGGGTCGGACCAGGATGTCGGGCTGGTGATCGGCATATTCTCTTTCGTCGCGCTCCTCGGCCGCCTGATTGCGGGCCCGCTGGCGGATCGCCGCGGTCGCAAGATCTCTTTCCTCGCCGGGCTAATTTGCTGCGCGTGCGCCGGCGGAATCTACCTGCTGCCGCTTGGCATGACCGGTCCGTACCTGGCCCGCATTTTTCAGGGAATGGGGGAGGCCTGCCTTTACACCGGTGCGGCCGCCTGGGCGGTGGAGGTGGCTGGAATCGAGCGAAGCGCACAGGCACTCGGCTATTTGAGCTCGGGCATCTGGGGCGGGATTTCGGCGGGTCCCGTGGTGGGCCAGTGGCTCGGCTCGTTTCAGCACGCCGCGCTACTGCAGGTGGCCGCCGCGGTGGTCGCCTTCGTGACCTTGATGCGGGTGCGCGAGGACTACCATCCGGAACCCCATCCGGCGGCCCGCAAATGGCTGCCCCGCTCCATCCTCGCGCCGGGCATCGCCATCGGCTTCGTCAACGTGCAGTACCCCGTGATCACGGGCTTTCTCATCCTGCATCTGAAATCGCACGGTAACTCCGGCCCCGTCGCCTTCTCCGCGTATGCCGGCATGATCCTGCTCTCGCGCTTCTTTCTCGGCGGATTGCCCGACCGTATCGAACCCTTCATCACCTACTTCGGAGGCCTGATACTGATGGCAGTGGGTCTACTGGTGCTGGCTGGTGGTCCGGGTCCGGTGGCCGCGGTGGGCGCTACGGCGCTGCTCGGTTTCGGCTTTTCCTTTCCCTGGGCTTCGATCGCTTCTACCGTGCTGCGGCGCACGCCGAGTGCCGAGCGCGGCTCCGCAGTCGGCATCCTCAGCGCTTTCTACGATCTCTTCGTCGGGGTGAGTTCCTTCGCGGCGGGTTGGGTGGCGCATCAGTTCGGCTACGCCGCCGCATTCATGATGGCGGCGGTGGCCCTGGTCGCCGCCGCGATTGCGGGGAGATTCGTGTTTTTTGCGCGAGTCGAATCGCAGGCGCGTGCGATGGCGGCTAAGGGGTAGGGGGAAGACCGCTCCCTCATGGTCGCGGCTCCGATGGGAGAGCGTCACATCGCCATCAGAGCCACGACAGTAAGGGAGTGGTTTTTCGCAGCGAGTGATCGATGAACCCCGCCGAGGCGCCTACCCAGGCGGTGCCTTTATTGTGATCCACGCCCATCTGCGCACCGCGGCCCATGCGGATGATGGTGTTCACCGGGCGCAGCCCGTCGGCCCAAATGTACATAATGCGAATCTCCATCTTAGTGGGGCCAAACGGCGTCTCCACCACCGGCCGGAAATCCACGCGCTCCTGCAAGATATATTGACTGCGCTGCTCGGTCGGAACCGCCTTCAATTGTGCGGTAGTGGGCCCCACGATCACGCCCGCGCCGGCGAACGAGTAAAGTGGCTTCAAAACGTAGTCCTCGGGCCGCTCGATATCCTGCGCGCGGTCGAGGAATTGCGTGCGTGGCACCGCCGGGTGATCCAGGTAGGGCAACGAAAATTTACTGAGACGGAAAAACCAGTTGGGGTGCCCCGCCCATTCCACGTCCAGCTCGTCGCGGAAATCGAAGGCCATGGGAATCCGCCTGCGCTCCAATTCGTCCACGATGGCGCGATTGTAGATGCGCCGGATCGGCGTCAGCCTGCCGTCGCGATGGTAGAACAGGCGATTGCCCTGCTTCACCACGCTGCTGATATCCACGGCGCGCACGCCGTAGTCCTGTTCGGTCAGCAGAAAATCGTGGCGCGTCTTCTGGTGCGCGGGGTCGATCTCCAGCAGCACAACGTTCTCGGGATCGTGCCGCCCCACGATCGCCTGGCGCAGCAGCGCGTGGTATGCGTGCGCGTCCAACCCATCGGGCAGCGCGCTCAAGCTCACGTCGATTCCGTACGCTGCGCGGTAGGATTCCGCGAGCAAGGGCTGGTAGGCGTACAACGTTGGAAAGCCCTGGATCTCCACCAACCGCGGGCGCAGTTCCGCGTCGAGGCCGAAATCCGCCTGTACGAACAGGGGCACGGCGTCTTCGTTGGGAACGTTGTACCGGGGAGGAATCGCGGCACGCGAATCGCGCTCGTACCGCGGGTTGGCGAGCAACTGCTCCACCATCTCGCGCCCGTAGCGTGCCATGGTGTCGATCAGGCTGCCCGGTATAAAGCACGGCGTTTCGCTGTGGCGAAAGGGCACCGGCTCGCCGCAGCGCTGCTCGAGCAGGGCCAGAAAGCGTGCGTACTTCGCGTCCGAGAAATCCTGGTTAAAGCGCCGGCGATGGGAGGGAATCAAGCAGGAATGCTCCGCCGCGCATGATCTGGCGGCCGTCGATCCAGATGTCGAAATTGCGGCCCACGACGTCGATATGGGTCGCCGAGTACCAGTCCGCCCCGGTGTGCGCGCCGTAAGGGTTGCCGAACGCAATGTGAATGCCGGGGATCTTTTCGTCCTGGAGAATGTTGCCGATCACTTCGTGGACGGCGGTGTTGGTGCCGATGGCGAACTCGCCCACGCGGTCGCTGTTCTCGTCGGTGTGGCAGTAGCGCCAGAACTCGGCTTCCAGTTCCTTGTTGGCACTGTGAGCTTCGCGAAGGCGGCTTTCCACCACTTCGATGGTTAGCGGAGTTTCGCGCAGATCGCCGTACTTTTCGCAGAGGTAATCGCCCACTACGCCATCGATGACGAAGCGGCCGTCCACGCGCTCCGGGGTAGTGAACGTTTCCCCGCCAGGCAGATTGCCCCACTTGTTGGGGCTGATGATGCCGCTGGTCTTCAGCCATTTGAGGTGCGGCGAAAACCGTCCTACGATGTCGGTGCCCGCGGGATTGGTGGCGCGGATCTCGCGCGCGGCGGAAGCCATCTGCCAGACCTGCGTGCTGATGCGGTCCACTTCGGCGAAATCGGCGCGCATCCCTTCCAGCATGATGCGCCGGTCGATATTCACCATGTGCGCGTGACGCATTTTGCGGCGATTGACCACGTCCGTCATCTGCATGCGCGTGCGCAATTCATTGGGCTGCGCCTTCACCGCGAAGATGCTGACGTCGCTGGTTTCCATGTCGGCCAGGATTTCGGCGGGCATGTCCGTCAGCGGGCGCGGCGCCAGGTCTTCCAGTACGAAAGCGTGATAGCTCAGGCCGAGCGCCTCCAGTTCCGCCGCCAGCGCGGCGCCGATCTCCAGACAGGCGTAGTCCGTGATCAAGGTCACTTTCTCGCTGGGCTGTATGCGGAGGCAGCTCACGATCGCGTTGCGCGCTCCCGGCAGGAAGGCGGGGTCGAAAGGAGTCTCCTTCAGCAGCGTTCTCACCTGGGTCATTGTGCCTCTCCCGCCGCGGCGCGGTCCGGCGCGAAGAGTCCAAACTCGGTTTCTTCAATCATGTAATCCACTACCCTTTTGAAATCGCCGGTGTCGTGATATACACGCAGTTGACGATCCGCGCCGTTGCCGTGCTTCAGAATCTCGTGGACATAGTCGATCTCTTCGCGGCTGCCCAATTCGTCCACTACGTCGTCCACGAACTCCAGGATCTCTCCGATCAACTGGCGGGCGGGTGCTTCGGTCTGCTTGCCGAAATCGATCATCTTGCCGTCCAGCCCGTAGCGCGCGGCGCGCCACTTGTTCTCCATGATGAGCGCGCGGCTGTAGTGGCGGAAACTCTGGTTCTGCTCGTGCAGGCGGTAGAGCTTGGCGATGATGGCCTGGCACAGCGCCGCAATCGCAATGCTCTCTTCCAGCCGCATGGGCATGTCGCAGACGCGGAATTCCAACGTGGGGAAGTGAGGGTGGGGGCGGATGTCCCACCAGATCTTCTTGGCGTTGTCGATGCAGTTGGTATGAATCAGCAGGTTCACGTAATTCTCGAATTCGCTCCAGCTCGAATAGAGGTCCGGGATGTTGGTGCGCGGGAACTTGTCGAACACTTTGCAGCGGTACGAACGCAAGCCGGTCTCCATGCCCACCCAGAACGGGGAGTTCGCCGAGAGCGCGAGCAGGTGCGGCAGGAAGTAGCGTGCGCCGTTCATCAGTTGAATTGCCGTCTCGCGATCTTCGACACCGATGTGGACGTGGAGTCCAAATATCAGGTTGGCGCGCGCCACCATCTTGAGGTCTTCCACGATCACGCGGTAGCGGTCGTCCGGGTAGATCTCCTGGTCTCTCCACTGTGCGAAGGGGTGTGTGCCACCGGCCGCCAGGCGCAATCCGTTCTGCCGCGCCAGTGTGATGATCTGCTGGCGGATCATGCGGACTTCGTCCCTCGCTTCTTTGGTGTTTTTGCAGACGCCGGTGCCGATCTCCACCACGGACTGGTGCATTTCCGGCTTGACCCGCTCTTCCAGGATCATCTTGCCCTTTTGCACGATCTCCGCGTGGATATGCGAACGAAGATCCCGGGTCACGGGATCCACGGTCTGGTATTCCTCTTCGATGCCGATATTCAGACTCGGTCTCAGATTCGAAACTCCGCTCATGATTCCCTCCTACAAAGCGACCGCCGCGGCTGCGCCCCCCAAGAACTTCGCCCATCGATATTCCAGCGCCGCCGGCGGCGCGAGCGCCCTGGCGATCGCCATGTCCGCCACCGCCTCTACGATCCACCGGAAATTCTCCGGCCCCACCGATTCCAAACCCGCGTCCGGCGCCGGATTCATAAAATCGATCGCGTACGGTACGCCATCTTCGACTGCGAACTCCACCGTGTTCAGGTCATACCCCAAGGCGCGGCAGAGCGTCAGTGCATCCGCAACCATGCGTTCGCCCAGCGCCGCCGAGGGCGGTGGATTGCCCGGCACATAGCGTAAATGATGCGGCTGCCCGGGATCGTAGCGCATGACGTGGACCTTCTCCTGATCGATCACGTAGCAGCGAAAATACTCCTGGAATTTGACCGCCCCCTGCAGCGTCATGCAGAGCTGTTCGCTCTCATCGTACGCGGCGAATAGCTCCTCCGGCGTGTCCACCTTATACACGTTCTTCCAGCCGCCGCCATCGTGCGGCTTGAGGAACGCCGGGAATCCGACATAGCGGAAAATGCCGTCCCAATCCAGCGGGTAAATCAGGTTGCGCATGCTCCGGTCGGTGGTGCCGGTGGGGTTCTTCTTGTGCGGCAGCAGCACCGTGGGAGGCACGGCCACGCCCAATTTCGCGGCCAGCGCGTAGTTGAAAAACTTATCGTCGGCGCTCCACCAGAACGGGTTGTTGATCACCTTCGTGCCGGTCAGCACGGCATTCTTCAGGAAGGAACGGTAAAACGGAATGTCGTGCGAGATGCGGTCCACAATCACGTCGTAGCCGCTGGGATCCGCCATCTGCACGCCGCCCACCTTGAGATGCTCGGCGGTGACTCCGTTGACCCCGCGCGCGTTGATGTGATCCACCAATGCCGGCGGAAAGGATTCTTCCATGCCGTAAAGCACCGCGATTTTCGCCATGCCGTCTCCTTAAAGAAAAAACTTCTCTGCCATTTTGTACCACCACGGCCAATCGTGGCCAAATCCCTCCCACACGTCCATCACGTGCGGAATCGCCTTGCTACCCAGAACGTGAGCCAGCTTCACGTTCTGGTCGAACAGCGGATCCTGGTTGCCGATCGCGAGCACGTAGTAGTTTGCCCGGATACGTTCGAGGAACCAGGGATCATATAGACCGGGCAGATAGTCGAGCGGACTGTGCAAGTAGGCGTTGTCATCATAGTGACCGTCCAAGAAACGCCGCGGGATGTCGAATGCGCCGGACATGCTGACCGCGTAGGTCACCAGATCGGGATGGCGCAGTGCGAAGTTTATGGCATGGTAGCCGCCGAAACTGCACCCGGTGGTGCCCATCCGCGGCCAACTGGTGCGCTGTTGCACGAAGGGCACCACCTCGTTGGCCAGGTAGGCATCGAAGGCGTTCTGCCGGTGCAGGCGGTCCGCCGGATGGATCGAACGGTTGTACCACGACTCCTGATCCACCGTGTCCACGCAGATTATCTGGAGTTCTCCGCGATCGATTTTCGGGCGCAGGGCGTTCACCATGCCGCGATCTTCATACTCCCAGAAACGGCCGCCGGAGGTCGGGAACACCACGACGGGAAATCCGCGGTCGCCAAAGGCGAGCAACTCCATCTCGCGGTGAAGAGACGGGCTGTGCCACTTGATGTATTGTCTTTGCATCCCCACGCCATCCTAGCGGTTGGTAACAGGTACGGGCAAGTCTTGTTGACGATGGCTTACACTGGTGCGTTGTCCGAAATTCGAGCCAAAGACCAGCGGCGCATCCGCCTGCATCCCCGTTTCGCTTCGCGCTATCTCTCCACCCCACGCGATATCGCCGTTTACCTTCCACCGGGATACGACTCCAGCTCTGCAGCGTGTTCTGTGCTTTATCTGCAGGACGGGCAGAATCTTTTCGATCCCCATACCGCTTTCGGCGGCCAGGATTGGCGCGCCGACATCACCGCGGACGAACTGATTCTGCGCGGCGCTATCCAGCCCCTGATCGTCGTGGGAATCTACAATACCGGCGTCCGGCGCATCTCCGAGTACACGCCCACCAAAGATCCGCACCGCCGGAAGGGCGGCAAGGGAGATCGCTACGCCAAGATGATGGCGCAAGAGCTGAAGCCCTTCATCGACCGCGAGTACCGCACGCGCCGATCGGCCGCGAACAACGGCGTCGGCGGATCCTCGCTGGGCGCCCTCGTCTCGCTGGAGACTGGCCTGCTGTACCCGCGCGTCTTCGGCCGGCTCGCCGTTCTGTCGCCATCGGTATGGTGGGACAATCGATCTATTCTGGAAATGGTACGGGCCTACAAATCGGACACGCGGGCGCGCATCTGGCTGGATTCGGGCACGGAAGAAGGCGACGCACCCCAGGCCGGCATCGCCGATCTGAGATTGCTGCGCGATGCCCTGGTGGAAAAGGGGTGGCGCGAAGGCGTCGATCTGCGGTGCACTGTGGTGCCGGGCGCCGGCCACAATGAACGCGCCTGGGGAGACCGCTTCGGCGAGGTGCTGCAATACCTGTTCCCGCGCGCGCCGCAGGAGGAGAATTCAGGAGAGCCAGGATGACGTTTCTGTGTCTTGCCAGCTATGAAAAGGGCCACGAATTCCTGCGCGAGGCCAAGCGCCAGGGATGCGGCGTCGTGCTGCTGACCACCCAGAGTCTTCAGGGCAAGGCCGAGTGGCCGGCGGACCACATCGACGAGATCTTTTACATGCCCGACCAGAACCACGAGTGGAACCGCGCAGACACCGTCAGGGCAGTGAGCTATCTGGTGCGCACCCGCGTCTTCGATCGCATCGTGGCGCTCGACGATTTCGACGTGGAACTGGCCGCGGCCCTGCGCGAGCACCTGCGCCTGCCCGGGATGGGCGACATTACCGTCCGCCACTTCCGCGACAAGCTCGCCATGCGCATGAAGGCACGCGAGGCCGGCATCAACGTCCCGGACTTCGTCCACGTGCTCAATTACGACGCACTCCACTGCTTCATGGAGAATACACCCGCCCCGTGGGTGCTCAAACCACGCTCCATGGCCGGCGCCATCGGCATCAAGAAGATTCAGCGCGAGGGCGAATTGTGGCCCGCCGTCGAGACGCTCGGTGATATGCAGTCACACTATTTGCTGGAGCAGTTTATCGCGGGCGATATCTTCCACGTCGATTGCATCGTTTCCGAACGGCAGGTGGTGTTCGCCATTGCCTCCGGCTACGGGCGCCCGCCGATGGAAGTCTCGCACGGCGGGGGCATCTTCACTACCAGAATTCTGGAGCGCGAGAGCGACGATGCTCTGCGCCTGGTGGCCGAAAATCAGCGCGTGATGACGGCGCTCGGCATGGTCCGCGGCGTATCGCACACCGAATTCATTAAGGCGAGATCGGACGGGCGCATCTATTTCCTGGAGACTTCGGCGCGTGTGGGCGGTGCTCACATCGTGGAACTCGTGGAAGCTGCGACGGGCTTGAACCTTTGGGCGGAGTGGGCCAAGGTGGAGGTGGCGGGCGCGAAAGGCGGATACCGGCCGCCCGAAGTGAATCGGGATTACGCGGCGCTGCTGATTTCCCTCGCGCGTCAGGAGCATCCCGATACCTCGGCTTACAACGATGCGGAAGTTGTCTGGCGCCTGGTGCAGGATCACCACGCCGGACTGATTGTGAAATCCCCTTCGGCCGCGCGCGTACGCGAACTGCTATCGGCCTACGAGCCGCGTTTTACCGAAGATTTCTACGCCTACCAGCCGCCGCGCGATAAGCCCGGCCACTAGCGGACGCCGGCAAGCTAAAGCATGCCCCACCACTGCAGCAGGTGGGGCATGCTTTAGCTTGCCCATACAACACTTAGACCGTGACTGCTTCCTTCTTATACGTTGCGGCCATGTCCGCCATCGGAATCGGCTTGTAGTCCTTGGAGTGGCCGGCCTGGCCGAACTGCGTCATGCGCAGCGCCACAACCTTCTTCATCGCCTCGCGCGCCGGCTTCATATAAGCGCGCAAATCGAACTCTTCCGGCTTCTCCGCGAACACCTTGCGGATCGCGCCCGTCATCGCCAGGCGGTTGTCGGTATCCACGTTGATCTTGCGCACGCCGTTGCGGATGCCGAGCTGGATCTCTTCCACCGGCACGCCCCACGTGGGCTTCAACTTGCCGCCGTACTGATTGATGATGTCCTGCAGGTCCTTGGGGACACTCGAAGAACCGTGCATCACCAGGTGGACGTTCGGCAGCTTGTTGTGGATCTCGATCAGGCGCTCCATCTTGAGCGTTGCGCCGGTCGGTTTGCTGCTGAACTTGTAAGCGCCGTGGCTGGTGCCGATGGCGATCGCCAGCGCGTCCACGCCCGTCTGCTTCACGAACTCCACCGCCTGGTCCGGATCCGTCAGGTGCTCCAATCCGCTGCCGCCCGCGCCGTGACCGTCTTCGATCCCGCCCAGGCAGCCGATCTCGCCTTCCACTGTGACGCCCTTGGCGTGCGCCAGTTCCACCACTTCGCGCGTCACCTTCACGTTGTATTCGAAGCTCGACGGCGTCTTGCCGTCTTCCATCAGCGAGCCGTCCATCATCACGCTGGTGAAGCCCATATCGATGGCGCTCTTGCAGGTGGCCACGCTATTGCCGTGATCCTGGTGCAGCACGATCGGCAGATCCGGATAGACTTCGGTCGCCGCAATCATCAGGTGATATAGGAATCGATCCTGCGAATAGGCGCGCGCACCGCGGCTCGCCTGCACGATCACCGGCGACTGAGTTTCCGTTGCCGCCTCCATGATCGCCTGAATCTGTTCCATGTCGTTGACGTTGAACGCGCCAACTCCGTACCCGCCTTTGGCTGCCTCGTCAAGAAGCTGCCGCATTGAGACTAATGGCATGTGAGTGTTCTCTCCTTCGGAATAGAATTGCGTGAAATGGTGCCCTAAATCTTTAATTTCCAAGCTAACATGATTGCGCGAGGGGCGGCAATGCTCGTACCTTAGTGTGGTGGCCCTCGCTCCTCTTGCCGGCAAGCCGCCGGCGTCCTCCATGCTGGTCGACGTCCCCCGTCTGATCACCGCCTACTACCGCACCGCTCCCGATGCGCCCGTCAGCTTCGGAACCTCCGGGCATCGAGGCTCTTCGTTCGATCGTTCGTTCAATGAAGGACACATCCTGGCGATCACCCAGTCCATCTGCCAGTACCGTGCGGCCAATGGCGCGGATGGCCCGCTGTTCCTCGCCAAAGACACGCATGCGCTCTCCGAGCCGGCCTTCGTGAGCGCGCTCGAAGTGCTCGCGGCCAACGGCGTAGAAGTCATGGTGGACGATGCGCTCGGCTACACTCCTACTCCCGCGCTCTCCCACGCGGTGCTGACTTATAACCACGGTCGCACAGCGGGCCTCGCGGACGGAATCGTAATTACGCCGTCTCACAATCCGCCGGCCGATGGTGGCTTTAAGTACAATCCGCCGAATGGCGGTCCGGCCGATACCGGCGCCACCCGTTGGATTCAGGATTGCGCCAACCAGCTTCTCGCCGCCGCGCTGCGCGAGGTGCACCGCGTGCCCTACAGCCAGGCGCTTGCCGCCGACACCACGCATCGCCACGATTACCTCTCGGCGTACGTCAACGATCTCGGCGCGGTCATCGACATGGACGCCATCCGCGACGCGCGCCTCAATCTCTGCGCGGACCCCCTGGGCGGCGCCGGCCTGGCCTATTGGGCGCGCATCTCCGAACGCTACGGCTTACGCCTCACCATACAGAACGATCACCCCGACCCCACCTTCCGCTTTATGAGCGTCGATTGGGATGGCAAGATCCGCATGGATTGCTCATCTCCTTATGCCATGGCGGGTCTGATCGCACTCAAGGACAAGTACGATCTCGCATTCGCCTGCGACACCGACCACGATCGCCACGGCATTGTCACGCGCAGTGCCGGCCTGATGAATCCCAATCACTACCTGGCTGCCGCCATCTCCTATCTTTTCGCGAACCGCCCCGGCTGGCGCGCGGATGCGGGCGTCGGCAAGACCCTGGTCTCCAGCAGCATGATCGATCGGGTCGCCGCGCAGCTGGGCCGCCGACTGGTGGAAGTGCCGGTCGGCTTCAAGTGGTTTGTCGACGGCCTGCTCGATGGCTCGCTCGGTTTCGGCGGCGAGGAGAGCGCAGGCGCGTCCTTCCTGCGGCGCAACGGACACGTGTGGACCACCGACAAGGACGGCATCATCATGGGATTGCTGGCCGCGGAGATGACGGCGCGCACCGGCAAGGATCCGGGCGAGATTTACGACGCCCTGACGGAGCAATTCGGAGCGCCGCTCTATCAGCGCATCGATGCCCCGGCGTCCACGGAGCAGAAGGCGCTGCTCGCCAAGCTCTCGCCCCAACAGGTCAGCGCCGGCGAACTGGCCGGCGACCCTATCGTAGCGATGCTGACCACGGCGCCCGGCAACGGCGCCGCCCTCGGCGGATTGAAAGTGTCCACCGCCCACGGATGGTTCGCCGCCCGTCCTTCGGGCACGGAAGATGTCTACAAGCTCTACGCGGAGAGCTTCGTGGGCGAAGACAAGCTGCACACCATTCAGCGCGAAGCGCAGGCGCTACTGGCACGCGTGTTGATGGCATAAGAACGCGGTGAAGGCCACCAACGAAAACACCGCTGCATCCCGACTAATTCGCGGACGGTGCGCCCGCGCCCAACAGCACCAGCACGGCGTATGACGTCGCAGCGTCATCCATAAACTTGAGCTGCATAGAGCCTGGTTCGTATTTCTCGTTCATGGAGACCGATTCCCAGCAGCCGCACTCCGGATTCTGGCGCGTGCGCAGCCAGGCGAGGGCGCGCGCGAGTTTGGGGCTCGCCGGATCCCCGCCGGCCTGCTGCATCACGTAAGCGGTGAAAGCGGTGGCGTACGCGCTGCCACCCTCCGTCCGCGGCGCCTTCGGGTGCGCCGGGAACGGACCCAGGGAGTCCATGGTCCAACTGCCATCGGCCTGCTGCCTCTTCCAGATTTCCTCCACGAGTGGGCGCCGCTCCGCTGCCGGCAGCACCTCCGGGAATCCGGCGGACGCCCAAAGCAGCATCAGGCGATTGTGCAGTGGCTGCGCCGCCTGCTCGCGTCGCAGGTAGGCAACGAGTTCCTGCGCCTCCGGCCGGCCGTGGTCTTTCGCCGGTACAGCCGTGGCAGCCAGCGCGGCGCCATAAAAGCGCGAGTCCGGCATCTCCCAGGGATCGCGGTCGAGCGCGAACCAGTTCCATGAGCCTTTCGCGGCGCCGTCATGCACCTGCAACGCCCACATGCGGTCGACGGCCTCACCGGTCGACAGAAAGCGGGCGGCCAGGATGGATTCCACGCCCAGCCCCGGCGACGCCGCGGGTTCCTTCAGATCTATGCGCGAACGCAGCGAGGCCAACAGGCCGGTTTCGTACACCGTGGGTGTATCTTCGCCCAGCGCTTGACGCAGCGCAGGCCGTGCCAGCAGGTAGGTGACTCCCGTATGGCAGGAGACGCATGGCTTAGCGCCGGCGTTCGCCCGCGGCCAAACGAACCAGTCCTTCTGACGGGAATCCAGATACTGCGCAGCCAGTCGCGGATTCCAATCCGCGGCGCCGGCGGGCAGCAGCGATAAAACCAAACAGACAGCAGCACGAGCCAGCATATTGAGATTAGTTTACTCGAGAATGCTTCCGGATACACTGGTGGAGTGAAGCAAGACGCATCTTACTTCGAAGGTAAAGAGCCGGTCCTGATCTACATCGGCAAGAAGCTGAAGGACTCCTTGCGGCTGGAGGAGATCTTCACCGCTGCGAGCGTGGATTACGGCGTCGAGGCAGATGAGTACCGCGGCGGCGTGATCTTTCGTTCAGTGCGCGCCGGTGCCTTCTTTTACGTACTGCCCGACACGGTGGACACCGCGCACGAAGTGATGCGGCAGAACGGGTACAAGCCGTACATCGGCGCGCCGCTGGACCTGGGGTAGCGTACAGCGCTTCTCATCCCTGTGAGAGAAATCATACAGCAGGGCCATCGAGGCTTCTGTAAACTGAAAGGGCGGTTTATGCGGACCACACTTGAATCAGGCCGCGCTCTTCAGCAGGCCCGCGAGCAGACTGACGCGCTGTTCCGCATGGTCCGCCCCGGCTCGCTATACGCGCGCCCCATCGGGGAGCGCCATCGCATCATCTTTTACCAGGGGCACATGGATGCCTTCGATTGGAACCTGATCGCGCGCTACGCGCTGGACGTTCCGGCATTCCACGAGTCGTTCGACCGCCTCTTCGCCTTCGGCATCGATCCGCCGCCCGGCGAGTTGCCCAACGACCAACCTACCGATTGGCCCTCCCTCACCGAGGTGGAGCACTACCAGCAGCGCACGCGCGAAATCATCGACGAACTGATGGACGATATTCCGGAGCAACTCCTGCACGTGGCCGTCGAGCACCGCCTGATGCACGCCGAGACATTCGCCTACATTTTGCATCAGTTGGATTACGCAAAGAAGGTGCCGCCCCACCAGGGACGGCCCGGCTGGCGTCCCACGGAACGCGGGCCCGGCCCGACGGAGCTTCTCCCCATTCCCGCGGGGCCTGCCACGCTGGGCCTGACGCCCAATGGCACTTTCGGCTGGGATAACGAATTCGAGGTGCATACGGTGGAAGTCCCCGCGTTTTCGGTGGCGCAGTACAAGGTCACCAATGGCGAGTACCTGGAGTTCGTCAGGCAGGGTGCCGATCCGCCATTTTTCTGGGCCGATCGCGGCGACGGCTGGCAGTTCCGCGGCATGTTCTCCGAATATCCGCTGCCCCTCGACGCGCCGGTGTACGTGACGCACGAACAGGCTACGGCGTACGCCCGGTGGCGCGGCATGCGCCTTCCGACCGAAGCCGAATTCCATCGTGCGGCCTGCGATTCGCGGCGCTCCAGCAACCGGAATTTTCGCTACTGGGACCCCATCCCTGTAACCGCCGATGACGACGGCACACACCGGCCCATGCAACTGGCGGGCAACGGCTGGGAGTGGACGTCGACGGTGTTTGCACCCTTCCCCGGCTTCGCACCGTTTCCGTTCTACCGAAACTACTCTGAACCCTTCTTCGATGGCGCCCATTACGTCCTCAAAGGAGCCTCGCCGCGCACCGCGGAATGTTTTCTGCGGCCCACCTTTCGCAATTGGTTCCGTCCGTCGTATCCTTACGTCTACGCGACTTTCCGCATGGTGAGATCCTGATGTTCGCTCAAGCGTTGGACACCCAGTTCGCGCGCGACGTACGGGCCGGCCTGACACAGCCCGAGCAGAAGACGCTGCCCTGCCGCTATCTCTACGACGACATCGGCTCGGCGCTCTTCGAAGCCATCACTTTCCTGCCCGAATACGGACTCACCCGCGCCGACGCCCGCATCATCGAGGCACACGCGGACGAGCTGCTGGATAGCCTGCCCTCGCGCCTGATGATCGCCGAACTGGGCAGCGGCTCGGGAGCGAAAACCCGCACCATCCTGGAGTCTGCACGGAAGCGGCAGAGCGTGACCTATTATCCCATCGACGTATCGGCCCACGCGCTGGCGCACTGCGCGCAGGACCTGAGCCCTCTCGGTGACGTGGTTCCCCTGGAGATGAATTACCTCGATGGCCTCCGTGAGGTTGCCGGCCGGCGCGCGCCCGGTGAACGATTGCTCGTGCTCTTCCTTGGCAGCACGATCGGCAACTTTGAACCCGCGGATGCCATCGATTTTGTGGACTCCATACGCCAGGTGCTCTCTCCCGGCGACGCCCTGCTGCTGGGCACGGACCTGGTGAAGTCCACCGCGCGACTGTTGGATGCCTACGACGACTCCACTGGCGTCACCGCCGCCTTCAACCTGAACCTGCTGGGCCGCATCAACCGCGAATTGCAGGGCGATTTCGATCTACGCCAGTTCGCCCACGTCATCCGCTATCACGAAGAGGCGCAGCGCATCGAGATGCACCTGCGCTCCCGCGTCTACCAGATTGTCAGCATACGCAAGGCAGACCTGATTGTGGATTTCGCGGCAGGCGAGACCATCTGCACCGAGGCCTGCCACAAATTCTATCTGGAGCAGGTAGAAACCATGGCGGGCGCCGCCGGCTTCCGGCTGGAACGCCAGTGGGTGGATGAAGACTGGGGCTTTGCCGAAAACCTCCTGGTGTGCCCATAGTAGGACAGACGATCGCCTTTTGTCGTCTGTCAACTGCTTTAGCTTCTATAGTGCCTGCTGTCTATAGATCGATATCGCGCGTAGGCGGCTTGGTGTCGGGGTTCTCCTTCGCCCGCTTAAAAAGCTCGTCGAATTTCTTCTCCAGCACCTTGCCGTGCGATTTCTCCGCCTCAAATTGCTTTTGAAAGAGTTGCTCGCGACGGTCGCCCGCACCTTTGAGCTTGGCCACTTCGGCGGCAAGATCGTCGATCAGCGGAGGCTTCACCGGAACCGTGTGCGCAATTACGGCACGCGTCTCCGGATCAATCTTCAGGATCGCGTCGCAGCAGGGACACGCCACCTCGAACATACCTTGGGCCATCTCTCTATCGTAATCGAGAATGGGGCAGCCCTGCGCCGTTAAAGGCTCAGGCCGGAAGAGACGATTGTGGGGATATCGAGGAACACTAGAAGGCGACTAGGCGAGGTGACTCATAGGCGAGAAGTCGGAAGCGGGGGTCAATCGTCTCTTCGATGGCCTGTTCTAAGTTAGTCACGCCCTACCAATAGCAATTGCCACGCCAAACAAGCATCTCCTTCAAAGTTTGAGACTTAGGTAAACCCCTCGATGCCCAGCGCGGCGGAAGGTGTACGCAAAATTGGCACAGACGTGTCAACTTCGTATTGCACATCCTGCACTTGCCATTCGCGATTGCCTATCGCTGCTGCGGTTGCGAACCGGCGGGCGGCGTATCCGGAATCCGGCTCGGCGGACGCGACACCACACCCTTAGCAGCTTCATCGACTGACACGTTGTTGTTATACAGAATCTGCCCGGTCGCGCGATCCAGTTCCACACGCGCTTTGGAATACGCTGCCTCCGCGGCCACCAGGTTCGATTGCGCGGTCACCAGGTCACGCTCCGCCAGAATCACGTTGTAGATGGTGGAGGCGCCCAGCGCCAGCTTCTTCTGTTCCGCATCCAGCGTCTGCAACTGCAGGACCTGGGCCTTCTGGGCGGCCTGGTACTGCGCGCGCGCCTGCGAAACTCCGATCATGCCGTTCTGCACATCCACCAGCACCTGATTTTGCAGGCGCTGCAGCGAGAGTTCCTGCTGCCGGTAAGTAAGCTCGTCGGAGATCACCTGCGCCTGTGCCGAGCGGTTGCGGATGGGGATATTGAGGTTCAAACCAATCGAGTAGTTAGGGAAGTTGCGCGCGAACAACTGCGACAACACGGTACCGTAGCCGCCGATGAAGAAGGCGGTATTGGAGTGCGGCGACCCGGGCAGGGCGGGAAGCGGATTAATATCGCCGGCCAGTGCGCCATTACTGACATTCGCGACCAGGTCCAGCGTGGGCAGCAAGCCGTTTTTCGATCCCCGCACGGTCAGTTCCTGGTTGACCAGTTGGATGCGGCTCTGCGCCAGCTCGGGGCGCGAAGAGATGGCGAGCGCGTTCATGTCCTGGATCGGCGTTATCGGTTCCACAGCCGGAATCTGTATGCGGTCCGTGGTGATGATATGCGCGGAGGCGATTGAGGGGCTGGCGACGCCCGTCCGGCTGAGCGCCGTCTTCAGAATGGTCTCCTGCTGAAGGGCGCGCGTCTGGGCCACCAGTAAGGCCTGCTCGGCGGAGGCGATCTCGGCCTCGGCGCGGACCACCTCGATCTGCGCCAGCGTGCCCACTTCCACCTGCTTGCGGTTATCCTCCAACAGATGTTGTGAGGCGCCCAGCGCGTCCCGCGCCACCTGCACGGATTCGTTGAAAGAAACCAGGTCCCAGTAGAGTTCCATCACCGCGGCCACGGTCGTCTCCACCTGGAGCTTAAATGTAAGATCGCTGACCTCGCGATTGTTCTTGGCAATGCGGATCTGCCGCGAGTTGACGCCCGGGCCGAAACCCTGGAACAGGTGCTGGGTGAGGCCAAGGCTGAGCGACGAGGTAGTGGCCGGGCTGAAATCGCTGCGCGGATTGTTGCTGTTGACCGACGTGTTGTTCAACCCGAGGCTAACGGCGGTACCCGTCAGGAAGCTCTGCTGGATGGCGACGTTGCTCACCGCCTGGCGCTGGATCAGTGAATTGGTGCCGGTAAGGAATGCGCTGCTCTGTGGCGTGGTCAAATGCGCCCAGTTCAGAGTGCCGGTGATCATCGGGTCCAGGCTGGGGATCGCCGGTCCACCGGAGGAGATCACGGCCGAACCCACGGCGCTCGCGGTGGCGTTGCTGGAAATCGCGCCCGCGCTGTTGTTCGTGCCGGCCGTAGTACCGGAACTGGAGACCGATGCGCTGGAAGGTCCGCTCAGCACGCTGGTGGAAACGCCGCGCGCCGAACCGCCCGCCAGCGCCTGCCGCAGCGCCGCGTCCGCCAGCAGTGGTCCGTAGCGCTGTATGGCGATGTCCAGGTTGTTTTCCAGCGCCAGCGCGATCGTATCCTGCAAGGAGAGATAGAGATTGCCGGCACGCAGCAGCGAATCCAGGCGCGACGTGTTGGCCAGGTTGTTCGGCGGCGCCGTGACCGGACGGTACGGGTTGGTGATCTTGCCCACGATGCCCGATCGCTCAGCGACCGGCGCTCCTAAAGGAAGCTGCTCACTCCCGCCGGACTGCCCCGGCTGGGGTTGTGGCGGGTCGGCAGCAAAGCCGCCCGCCGGCGCGGCGAGCAGCATCGCGCAGAGCACCGCAATATAAGATCTGGAACCGATCATGGAATAAACCTCCTACCACCCTTACGAGGACCTTGGTCTGTCTTGTATAACTTCAATGGTATAGTAGGCCTTTGTGACGCCGCAAGCTGAATCCGTTCTCGACTTGTTCCGTGCCACCGGTGCATACCTTGACGGGCATTTCCGCCTAACCAGCGGATTGCACAGCCCGAACTACCTGCAATGCGCCCTGGTGCTGCGCCACCCCTCAGCCGCGGAGCACTTGGGACGAAGTTTGGCGGCGGAATTGCGCGCCATTGTGCATGAACCCATCGCCGTGGTGGTGTCTCCGGCGCTCGGCGGGCTGATCATCGGCCACGAAGTGGCGCGCGCCTTGAACGTTCCGTTCCTGTTCACGGAACGCGATCCGGAAACCCGCAATATGCTGCTGCGTCGCGGATTCACGGTGCAGCCCGGCGAGACCGCGGTGGTTGTCGAAGACGTCATCACCACCGGCGGCAGTACCCGCGACGTGATTGAGGCCCTGCACGCCGCCGGAGCCCGAGTACTCGCTGCCGGCTCAATTATCGACCGCAGCGGCGGTGCGGCTTCCGTCGGCGTGCCGCGCGTGGCGCTCGCCACGTCTGCAGGTGGCGGCCCACAGTCCCGAAGAGTGCCCGCAGTGCCGCGAGGGAATTCCCGTGGTCAAGCCCGGTTCGCGTCCGGCGTAATGCGCCGCATACGCATCCAACTCGCCTACGACGGCGCCCCGTTTCACGGCTGGCAGGTGCAGCCCGGCCTGCCAACTATCCAGGGCCTGTTGGAAGAAATCGTCTCCGGCATGGAGGGCAAGCCGTGTTCACGTGGCCGGCAGCGGACGCACCGATGCCGGGGTGCACGCGCTGGGGCAGGTGGCGGCGTTCAGCATCGAAAACCCCATCCCGCTGCCGAATTTGCGGCGCGCCGTCAATCGTCTGCTGCCTCCGGGGATCCGCGTGCTTTCCACTTGGGAGGTGCATGCCGATTTTCACCCGCGCTTCGATGCCGTGGCCAAGACCTACGAGTACCGTATCTTCCGCGACGAGGTTTGCAGCCCCTTCGAGTGGCCGTACGTGTACCATCATCCATACCCCCTCGACGAGGAACGCATGGCCGGGTTCGCCCGCGTCTTCGAAGGCGAGCACGATTTCAGCGCCTTTGCCGCTTCCGACGTGCACGATTCCGAAGGCAAGTCCAAAGTGCGCACCGTCTTCTCATCGGTGCTGGAGCGCGCCGAAGGGCGCCTGATCTACCGTGTGCGTGGCAGCGGCTTCCTGAAACATATGGTGCGCAATATGGTGGGCACCCTGATCGAGGCCGGACGCGGCAACTTAACCTGCGTCACGGAACTGCCCGCGCGCTGCGGCGCCACCGCCCCCGCCAAAGGTCTGTTCCTGCTGGGCGTGGAGTACCCCGATGACGGCGCCTGAGATTCTGGCCGCCCTGCGCGCGCAGGCGAATCCGCGGAATGTCGAGGGCATGGCGCGCTACGGCATCAACACCGCCGGCACGCTCGGAGTTCCGGTGGCGGAGATTCGGCGCCTCGCCAGGCAGGTTGGCCGCAGCCATTCTCTCGCCGCGGAATTGTGGGCCTCGGGCGTGCATGAGGCTCGCATCCTGGCGACCATAGTCGACGAACCGGCACGCGTCACCCGTCGCCAGATGGACCGTTGGGCGCGCGATTTCGATGCCTGGGATGTCTGCGATCAGGCCTGCCAGAACCTCTTCCGCTACACGCCCTTCGCCTGGGCGGCGGCGACGGAATGGGCCTGCGCAAAACGCGAGTTCGTCCGCCGCGCCGCATTTGCGCTCATGGCAGGCCTCGCTGTCAAGGCCAAGGAGGCCCCGGACGAGGACTTCGAAGCGCTGCTGCCGCTAATCGCGGCCGCCGCCACCGACCCGCGCAACCTGGTAAAGAAGGCGGTGAACTGGGCGCTGCGCGCCATCGGCAAGCGCAATTTGCGCCTGCGCCGCGCCGCCATCGCCGCCGCCGAAAACATCCGCGTGATCGATTCCCCTACTGCACGCTGGATCGCCGGCGACGCGTTGCGCGAACTCCGCGCCTTCAGTGAATGATCCGGATGGTGGTGATGCGGGGATTCATCGTGCCGTCGGCCCGCCGCCTGAAGCCCTTCCCATGTAGTTCCAGCACGTGCAGTGTAGCTCGCGGCACGCGCAGCGGACCCTTGGGATACGCCACCGGATCGGTGCTCTTGGACACGTCAACCAGCAGCGCGTCACTCTGAACTTCGATCACCTTGCCGGCTACGGCCCCGCCATTATACAAGGGGATGGAAACGTGTTTGCCGACCAACTGGGGGAGTTCTTCCCAGGTCAACCGCTGGGGCGCAACTGCGCCCGCCGCTGGGGCAATCCACAAGAGAAGCGCCGCGACTGCGAGCGCCCAGAGACGTAGAGACATGCTGCCCCCTGTCATTATTCATTACGCGCTCTTTAAGCGGCTGTGTCAAGCCGTCTAAGTACCTGGGTGGGGGCGGACCCGGTCCGCGCGGGTCCGCCTGGACCGGCTTCTCGCCAACGAAATCATCCCTCGACATTATGGAATCCTTATCCTTTCCCAACGACTTCTTCACGCCGCGCCGCTTAGCCTGAAATTGAACAACGCGCCTTATGCGCTGGCTGGAATACCTCGTCTTTCTAGCACTCGTCGTCGGACTCGCTCAGCCAGTAGGCCTCTATCTGGCCCAGGTGTTCGAGCGGAAACGCACCCTCTTTGATCCCGTCCTTCGCCCGGCGGAGTCGCTGCTCTACCGTTGGTTGGGAGCCGACGCACGCCACGAAATGTCCGCGGGTGAATATACGCGGTGTTTCCTGCTATTCAGCGCCGTCAGCACGGCGGGCCTGTTCCTTCTGCTGCTGGCTCAACGCTGGCTCCCGGGCGGTCCCGCCAGTAGCTATCTGACCACACCAATGACCGCGGACCTCGCGGCGAACACCGCGATAAGTTTCTCCACAACCACCACCTGGCAGGCTTATGGCGGTGAAACTACGCTCCGCTACCTGACCCAATTACTCGGTTTGGTCTCGCAAAACTTCCTGGCAGGCGCGGCCGGACTTGCCCTCGGAATCGCCTTCATCCGGGGTTTCGCCCGGGCCCGCTCGGCAACAATCGGTAACTTCTGGGTGGACCTCATACGAGCGCTGCTTTGGGTCCTTTTGCCGGCGGCCGTGATCGGCAGCCTGGCCTTGATCTGGCAGGGCGTGCCGCTCAATCTGGCGCCTTACAAGCAGGTTCACACTTTGGAGGGTGTGATTCAGACCATCCCTCAGGGACCGGTGGCCGCGCTGGAGTTCATCAAGAACCTGGGAACCAACGGCGGCGGCTTCTTCAATGCCAACGGCGCCCATCCTTATGAGAACCCCACGCCCCTGGTCAATTTCCTCGCGTTGCTGGCCATCGCCGTGCTGCCTGCCTCGCTTACTGTGACGTTCGGGCACATGACCGGCAACCCTCGTGCAGGCCGGGTATTGCTAGCGGTGATGGAGGTGTTGTTCGTTGGCGGTCTGGCACTTTGTGATTTCGCCGAAATCGCGACCCCGCCGCAACTCGCCAAGCTCCACGTCTCCGGCGGGAACATCGAGGGGAAGGAAGTACGCTTCGGCATCGGCGGCTCCGTTCTCGCGGCGGTGGTCACGTCGAATGGAGCCACCGGCTCCTACAATTCGATGCACGGTTCCTACCGGCCCTTGGGCATTCTGGTACCCCTGGGCAACATGCTGGTGGGCGAAATCGTCTTCGGAGGTCTGGGCACGGGCCTGTACAGCATGATCATGATCGCCTCGGTCGCCGTGCTTCTGGGAGGCCTGATGACCGGCCGAGCGCCGGAATACCTTGGCAAGAAAATCACGGCTGCGGAAAGCGGGCTGGCTGTCCTTGATGCGCTGCTCACCCCGGCGGTAGTGCTGGTGTTGACCGCGGTGGCGATCGCCACGAGTGCCGGACGGGCTGGCCTGGTCACCAATGTCGGGACCCGAGGCTTCACCGAAGTGCTCTTCGCCTACGCCTCGTCCATGTCCAATAACGGACAGAACATGGCCGGCCTGAACGCCAACAGCGTCTTCTACAATGCGACCACGGCCCTCGCCATGCTGGCCGGACGCTTCGGTCTGGCCGCGTTAGCGTTGGCGCTGGCAGGGCGATTCGCAGCCCAGCGACGCTGGCCGAAGACGGCCGGGACGCTGCCAGCCGATTCCGCCACTTTCGGAATCCTGGTATTCGCGACCGTCCTGCTGGTAGGGGCCGTGTGTTTCCTGCCGGCCTTGGCGCTCGGCCCGATCGCGGAGGCGTTGCACCATTAATCTGCTGAAACTGAACTCTGGCAGATCAGTTCAGTTCGAACAGCAATTGCCCCGTGCTCACCGCCTCGCCAGGCTTCACCCGAATCGATTTCAGTACGCCGTCCACCGCCGGACCGATCTGGATCTCCATCTTCATGGCCTCGATCACCAACACCGGCTCGTTCTTGCGGAGGGCCTGGCCGTTTACCGCCAGTACCGCGGTGATGCGTCCGGCAATTGGCGAACGGCAGAACGTATCTTCGAGCAACTTGAGCAGCGGGCGCGGCCTGGTGACGGAGTCGGGGATGGAGATTTCACCCGGTTGCCAGTGGCGGTGCCCGTTGTGGCCATCTTCAAGGAACTCGACCGTCACTTCGTAGCTCGTCTTTTCGATGTCAATCCGTAGTTTCATCTGTAATCGAGCTCCCGTTGGTTTGCCTTCCGGTCCAGCTTCGCCAAAATGTGCGAATCCCGTGTCCCAGCGCATGGACGTGGTCGCCCATCCCTGGCGCGGACACTTCCACAATCTGGCGCACGATGGCTCGTTCCCCCAATGTGGCCTTGACGGCGCCTGCCACAATCGCCTGATGCAGAGCGGGTATTTGCTTCTCGCCGCTCATAACGGGATCAACCCGTGCTTCTTTTCCGGACGCCAGTCGCGCTTGGTGGAAAGCGCGTCGAGCGCCTCCGCCAGATAGCCCCGCGTCTGCGCCGGCTCGATGATGTCGTCCACCAGCCGGTACCCGGCGGCGACATACGGCGTGTAAAACGTCTCGCGGTACTCCTGAATCAGTTCCTGCCGCCTGGCTTCGGAATTCTCGGCGTCCTTCAGGTCGCTGTGGTAAACAATCTCCACCGCGGCCTCAGCACCCATCACGGCGATTTCCGCCGAAGGCCACGCCAGGGTGCAATCCGCGCCCAGATCTTTGGCGCACATCGCGATGTAGCCGCCGCCGTAAGCTTTGCGCAGAATTACCGTGATCTTCGGCACCGTCGCCGCCGAGTACGCGAACAGCAGTTTGGCACCGTGACGGATGATGCCGCCGTACTCCTGATCCACGCCGGGCAGGAATCCCGGGATGTCCACGAACGTCACCAGCGGAATATTGAACGCGTTGCAAAAGCGCACGAAGCCCGCGCCCTTATCCGAAGCATCGATATCCAGCGCCCCCGCCAGCACCTTCGGCTGATTGGCCACAATGCCCACCGTGGCCCCGCGAATCCGCCCGAACCCCACCACCAGGTTGCGCGCGAATTCGGCCTGCACTTCCAGGAAATCGGCGCGGTCCACAATCAGCGAAATCACGTCGCGCACATCGTACCCGGTCTTGGCCTCGAGCGGCACCACGGTGTTGAGCCGCGGTTCGCACATGTTGCTCTCATCGGGTTCGGCGCGCGGCGGATCCTCCGTATTGTTCGAGGGCAAAAACGAGAGCAGCCGTTTGCAGATCTGCATAGCCTCCACGTCGTTCTCCGCCACGAAGTGCACCACGCCGGATTTGTTCATCTGCGCGCGCACGCCGCCCAGTTCCTGCGCCGACACAATCTCGCCGGTCACCTGTTTGATTACCGTGGGCCCCGTGATAAAGATCAGCCCGTCCCGCGTCTGTATGATGAAATCGGTCAGCGCCGGGCTGTACGCCGCGCCGCCCGCGCAGGGTCCGCAGATCATCGAAATCTGCGGCACCACGCCGGATAGCATCACGTTCTGGTGAAAGATGCGCGCGTACCCCGAGAGGCTGGCGACGCCTTCCTGCACGCGCGCGCCGCCCGAATCGTTGATGAAAACGAACGGCGTCCCGGTCTTCATCGACGCCTTCATGGTGTCGGCGATTTTGTTGGCGTGCACCTCGCCCGCCGATCCGCCGGCGACCGTGAAATCCTGGCTGGCCACATGCACCGGCCGTCCCGCGATTCGTCCGCGCCCGGTGACCGCGCCATCGGCAGGCAGATCTTTATCCGCCATGCCAAAGAATTTACCGTTGTGTTTGGCGAACAATCCCGCTTCCTGGAAAGAGTCCCGGTCCAGCAACAGGGTCACACGTTCGCGCGCGGTAAGCTTTCCGCTCTTGTGCTGCTTCGCGGCGCGATCGAGCCCGCCCCCCAGCTTCAGCCGGTCGCGGGTCTGCCCGAGATCGGATATTTTATCCGTTGTCATTATATATTCATCAGTATTATATCTGAATATCCTAAAATCGCCGCAAAAACCTGCACGCTTCCGTACATTCGCGTATTCCGCGGCAACCGTTTCCTCACGGTCGCGGCTCCGATCCGAGCCGCGCGCGTCAGCAAGCGGTGCTTCGATACGTCAACGTAGTTCCGGACGTGAGTACTTAGCTGTCAGACCTCGCCAGGCTCGGGATGCACCCAAGGCTGGCGGTACGGACGGCGCAGCAGCCGGTTGGCCTCATCGTCCTGCACGACACGCCCCGCCGCCGCGTCCCACGCCAGTGTCCGGCCCAACTTCAACGCCATATTCCCCAGAATGCAGCACGACGTGGAAATGTAACCCTGCTCGATGTCCGCCACCGGGCGGCCGCGAGTAGCGATGGCCGCGAGAAAATCCCTCATGTGCCCGCGGATCGCCGGGGCACAGTGTTTCTCCAACTGCGGTTCCGTCTTGTCCTCCGGGTACTGCTCCAACTCGTAGGTCACATCCTTGTGAATCGCAGCTCCCTGCCCCACCGGCGTGAAGTCGTAGCTGAAGACGCTCGCCTTGAGCGTTCCCTTCTCTCCATACAACGTCGCGCCCCAAGGATATTTCGGATCCGGCGCCGGACCTCCCCAGTAGCGGTGCTGCCAGACCACCTTGACCTCGTCGTAATCGAAGATCACCGTCTGCGTGTCGGCGATATTCGCCTTCCGCCCGGTCTTCACCAGGATGCCCCCCGAAGAGCTGATGCGTTTCGGCCATCCCAGGTCCAGGAACCAGCGCGTCATATCGAACATGTGTATTCCCATGTCGCCCAAGGTCCCGTTGCCGTACTCCATATAGGACCGCCAGCCCCTCGGATGCTTGCCGCGGATGAAGGGCAGCATGGGCGCTGGGCCGGTCCACATTTCGTAGTCCAGGCTGGCGGGCGGCTCTGTTTCCGGCGGATCCTGTCCGCCGCCTCCGCCGTAGGAGTAGATTTCCACCAGCCCCACCTTGCCCAGCTTGCCTTCACGGATGATCTTGTCGCGCGCTTCCATCAGGTGCGGCGTGCTGCGCCGCTGTGTGCCCACCTGCACCACGCGTCCATACTTGCGCGCCGCGGCCACCATGCTCTGCCCCTCCACCACGTCCACCGAGATCGGCTTCTGCACCCACACGTCGGCGCCGGACTGTACGGCGGCGATCATGGGCAGCGCGTGCCAGTGGTCCGGCGTATCCACCAGGCAAATGTCCAGGTCCTTCTCCTTGAGCATCTCCCGATAATCGCTGAATAGCCGCGGCGTCTTCTTCGATGCCTGCCGCCCGGCCACCATCTCCGCGGCCTGCGAGAGCATCTGCTTGTCGACGTCGCACATCGAAACCACTTCGACGGGCGACACCTGAATCAGGCGGAACAGGTCGCTCTTGCCATACCACCCCGGACCAATGATGCCCACGCGCTTCGGCTTCTGGTCCGCAAGCTGCTCCGCCAGCACGCTAGCGGACAAACCCAGTCCGGCAGTCCCGGCGCTCAGGAATTCGCGGCGATTCATAGTTTCTACCTCTTCCGCGAGTTTGGTTCAGCCGGATCGCGAAGTCAAGGTGGGACAGGCCTCCCGGCTGCCTCCCGGCCTGTCCTGTGTCGTGTTGTACGTTCGCGCTGCCCCACCGCAAAGACAGGCCAGGAGGCCTGTCTTACTACCCCGCAATCCCCGTAACCACAGTGTGCGGGCTGTGCGGCACCGGGTGCGCCTCGATCCCGCTGAAGCCCGCCTCTCGATGCATGGCCTCCAATTCGCTGAAAGTGTAAGCATCGCCGCCCGGTGTCGAAATCAGCATGGTGAGGCTGAAGCCCGCTGCCGTGGATGGCGTAATACGATCTTCATTGGGCACGAATTCCAACGTAGCCGACACGCCGCCGGGCTTCAGCGCGGCACGCACCTTCTTCAGCAGCCCCACGCACGTCGGCACATCGAAGTGATGCAGGAAGTTGGTCAACAGCACCGCATCGTAAGGACCGCCGAAATCCACTTCAAACGCGCTGCCCGGCAAGCGCTCGTAACGCTCGCCCACGCCCGCCTTGGCCGCATTCGCGCACGCCACATCCAGCACGCGCGCCCAATCCTGCGCCACGATCCGCGCCTCCGGATGCTGCTTCGCGATTTCGATGCCGAACAGGCCGTGCCCGGCGGCGATGTCGAGAATCCGCAGCGGCCCCGTACGGCCCTGCAGCACGATGTTGCCCAGCGGTCCGGCCAGCGGCGCCATCATGGGCGCCATGCTGTGCGCGAAATCCACCCAGATCGGGTTGTCCGGCTCGACACTGCCCTCTCCCGGAAGCACGGTGTGGCCGGTGCGGACCACCTCCGTTAGCTGATCGTACGAACTCCTCATCTCGGTCAGGCCCAGAAAGTGCGCCGTCGCATGCAGCGATGCCGGCGAGCGCGGATCCAGGAACATGCCGCTGGTCGGCGTGTGGCTATACACGCCATCCTGCTTCGCAAGCAATCCGATGATGCAGAGGAAATCGCACAGAATGCGCATGCCTCGCTGCGACGTGGAGCATCGCGCGGCCAGCGTCGCCGCGTCCGCGGGACCTTCCCCCACGGCGCGAAACACATTCAGTTCAATCGCCGTCCGCAGCGCCGCGGAGCGCTGGTGGGCTAACAAAGTCTCAAAGATAATACCGGGATTCGGCGCGCTATCCGTCGTCGTCGCTGGCTGCAAAGTTACCCTCCACAATGGGAGTCAGGATACCACAACTGCGAGTTTTCTCACGATTCGTTTTCGAGCGCGCGCTCGATCCGGCGGTCGGGAATCAACCACAAGAGGGCAATGAACACGTACAACGCGCTCGAGATCCAGGTGCTGACGAACGCCAGCGGCATGGCAGCGAGGTAGACCGCCGGCGAGAGCTTGCCTTTCCAGTCGCGGCCTAGCGCCCTGGCAAGCAGCGAATTGCGTCCCTCGTGCGCGATGATGGCGCACTGCAACAAGTAGTAGGCGATGGCCGCCATCAGAAGCACGAGGCCATAGACCGCCGAGGGCGTCGGAGCCGCATGGTTCTCACCCATCCACGCCGTCGCGAGGGGAAACAGCGACAGCCAGAACAACAGGTGCAGATTCGCCCACAGGATGGCGGCGCTTACGTGCTTCGTCGAATGGAACAGGTGGTGATGGTTGTTCCAGTAGATGCCGACGTAGATAAAACTCAACACGTAACTCGAGAAAACGGGTAGCAAAGACCGCAGCGCCGCGAGATCGACACCACGGGGCACCTTCAGTTCCAGCACCATGATCGTGATGATGATGGCGAGCACGCCGTCGCTGAAGGCTTCGAGTCGGTTGCTTTCCATTCAGCGATGTTAGCCGAAATGTGCGCGTCGGTGCCCGTCAGCCCGCGCGTTCCAACCGCTTGATCTTCTTAATATCCGCCGGCAACAATTGCTTCGCCTTGCGCATTTCGCTGCGGTGGCCCCGGCGATCTTCCTTCGCAAAGGCCTTCTCCTTCTTGACCGAACCGAAGACCTGGCTCCATTTCCCGCTCTTGAACACAATCTGGTATCCGCCCGACAGAATCTGAAACGGCTTCTTCACCTTGTTCATCTGGTCGAATTGCACCGACCCCGTTTTGTGAAAGGTTTCGAAATACGACGGGTATATGAAATCGCTCATGCTCATTCCCTGGACGTCGAAGAAGAGCGACTCCACGGGATCCGCACTCTCATATGCGTAGATCGTCTTGGCATCCGGCCCCGTCGTCATCAGGTTCGTGCCGGGATCGACCAGCATCTCTACCAGTTCGTGCGACGCCGAGACGCTCACCAGCTCATGATCGTCGAGCGTGGTCTTCACGAAGACCTTGGATTGCGGCAGCCCGTCCGGCGTCAGATCGTGATACGCGAGAGCTCCCGGCTGGTCAGCGTTATCGAGGAATACGACTGCCCAGGCGCCTTTCACGAAATCTGTACTTTCCACCAGTTTCGCTGGCGTCCCCCATACTGGCGCCACGTGTTCGTCGATATAGATCTGCATCGCCGTCACCAGGTCTCCGAGTTCGAAGCCAAGAGGCGTAGTTGCTTTGTTGAAACAAGCGATCGTCGGGGTGAGCCCCTGGTTGAACGCTCCAAGTACCGGCTTTGCCATGCGTAAATCCCCTCCACGAAAATCTATCTTCCGGAATGTCCAAAGGCTGGACCTCCAGGTTCTGGTCAGTATATACTGAGCGCCCCTTCTTTGTGCCTTCCGATTGTCATTATCTTTCGGGCTGGAACTTGCCACCTCTCCGCAGCCATCGCTGGCCCGTATACAATAGTTTCCTGAGGTTTCTCCCCGATGTTTCGAACTTCCACCGTTTTCCCTGCGCTCTGTCTGCTCGCCTCGCTGCACGCCCAACAGGGCGGTCGCGGAGGCGGCGCCGCCGCACAGCCGCCCGGCCGCATCCCCTCCATCGAGGACCGCACTGCAGGCATGCAGAAGCTCGACGGCTACTTCCCCGTCTACTGGGAAGAGCGTACCGGCAATCTCTACCTCGAGATCCCCCGCTTCGACACCCCGGTGCTCTACGCCACGGGCCTCGCCGCCGGACTCGGCTCCAACGACATCGGCCTCGATCGCGGACAGGAAGGCAACGGCAAGATCGTCTCCTTCGAGCGCGTCGGACCTCGCATCCTCATGGTGCAGGGCAATGAGAACTTCCGCTCCTCGAGCGCCAATCCCGCGGAACGCCGCTCCGTGGAGGATTCCTTCGCCAAGAGCGTCCTCTGGGGCTTCGCCGTCGCCGCCGAAAGCAACGGCCGCGCCCTGGTCGATGCCACCGACTTTTTCCTCCGCGACGGACACGGCGCCGGAAGCTCGCTCGGCGCCGGCCCCGCAGCCTACCGCGTCGATCGCACGCGCAGCGCCGTCTACCTGCCGCGCACCAAAGCCTTCCCCAAAAACACCGAGATCGAAGTCACCCTTACGTTCACCAATGAGTCCGGCGGAGGACGCGGCGGCGGCGCCGGACCCGCCCAGGGACCGCCCCCCATCGTCGTCGCCGCTCCCACTGGCGCGGCCGGCGCACCCGCAGGCGGACGCGGCGGGCGCGGCGGCGGACTCTTCTCCGGTACCGTCGCCAGCGTCACTCCTACCGCTGAAGCCGTCACCCTCCGCGAACACTATTCCCTCGTCGAACTGCCCGACGGCAACTACGAACCGCGCTACGACGATCCGCGCGCCGGCTACGGCGGCCTCGCCTACGTGGACTACAGCACCCCCATCGGCGAGCCCATGGTCAAGCGCTACCTGCGCCGCCACCGCCTCGAAAAGAAGGACCCCTCCGCCGCCATCAGCGAAGCCGTCAAGCCCATCCAATATTGGGTCGACCCCGGCGCGCCCGAAGACGTGCGCAAAGCCCTCGTCGAAGGCGCCAGTTGGTGGAACCAGGCCTTCGAAGCCGCCGGATTTCGTAACGCCTTCCAGGTGGCCGTCCTCCCCGATGGCGCCGATCCCATGGACATCCGCTACAACATGATCAACTGGGTCCACCGTTCCACCCGTGGCTGGAGCATGGGCGGCACCGTCGCCGATCCGCGCACCGGTGAGATCATCAAGGCCACCGTCACCCTCGGCTCCCTGCGCGACCGCCAGGACTACCTCATTTTCGAGGGCCTGCTCTCCCCCTACGACACAGGCAACGAGAACCCCCCCATCCTCTACCAGACCGCCCTCTCCCGCATCCGCCAGCTCGCCGCCCACGAAGTCGGCCACACCCTGGGCCTCGGCCACAACTACTACGACAGCAGCCAAGGCTGGATTTCCGTGATGGACTATCCGCATCCGCTTGAGAAACTCCGCGCCGATGGGACCATCGATATCTCTGAAGCCTACCCGCAGCGCATCGGCGAATGGGACAAGGTCGCTATCAACTACGGCTACCGCGTGCTGCCCAAGGGCGACGAGCCTGCCGCACTCAACAAAATCCTCAACGACGCCTGGGCCACAGACCTGCGTTATATGACCAACCAGGACACCGAGCTCAACCCGCGCGTCGATCAGTGGTCCAACGGCGTCAATCAGGCCGATGAGCTCAGCCGCCTCATGAAGGTCCGCCGCGCCGCGCTCAACCGCCTCGGCGAACACACCATCCGCAGCGGCGCGCCCATGGCCACCATCGAAGAGCCGCTGGTCCCCATCTTCATGTATCACCGCTTCGCGGTGGAGTCAGCCGCCTCCTTGGTGGCCGGCCAGGATTACATCTACGCCATGCGCGGCGACGACCGCACCGCCGTTAAGTGGGAGAGCGCCGTCAACCAGCGCAAGGCCTTGGAGGCACTGGCCAGTACCCTGAAGCCCGCCGAGCTCGTCGTGCCCAAACAGGTGCTGGACGCCATCCCGGCTCGCCCGCCGGGCTTCGGCCGCCATCGCGAACTCTTCCCGCGCACCACCGGCGACGCCTTCGATCCGCTGAGTCCAGCCACCGTTGCGGCGGACGTGACCATCGGCTTCACGCTGCAGCTCGACCGCGCCGCGCGCATGGTCGCGCAGCACGCCGTCGATCCCACGCTGCCCGGACTGGAGGAAGTCATCGACCGTCTGGCGAAGGCCACTTTCGACGCGCCCGCCGACACGCCCTACGAAGCCGAGATCCGCCGCGCCGAGGAGCGCGTCTTCGTGGATCGCGTCACTTGGCTCGCCACCGGCTCGCCCAACGGCCAGGTGCGCGCAATGGCCGCTTTCAAGCTCGATAAGCTAGCCACGCGCCTGCGCGCCGCCCCGCCGCAAGGCGAATCGGAACAGGCGCAGCACCGCCAACTCGCCGCCGACATCAAGCGCTTCCTGGAACGTCCCGCCGATACCCAGCGAGTGATGCCCGCACCCGACGCCCCGCCCGGCGCCCCTATCGGCGAAACCCCGATGGACTGGCTCTCCCCCGCCCCCTGGCAGTAATACCGTGGCGCACGCACTCGTGCGTGCCGCGTCGAGTCTCACTCGACGCCCGACCCTCGCAAGTCTACGCCCGCCGCCCGCGCGGCAGATAGCGCGACGCGCAATAACGGTCCGATGAATATTTCTCCGGAGCGTCGCCATAAGGATCGTGAAAGCGCGCCATCATCTCATAGAGCCGCGCCCGCATGTCGGCGGTCGCCCTCTCGTACTCCGTCTCGTTCACCACATTGCGCATCTCATCGGGATCTCGCTCCAGATCGTACATCTCGTCGAAATCGAACCCGTTGAACACATACTTGAACCGGTCCGTGATGGCGATCCGCTGCGTGTACAGGAACTCGCCGCCGTAATACGCGCACAGAATGTCATCGCGCCACGCCGCCCCACCCGGATTCGCCAACAGCCTCTGCAACGGAACGCCATCGGCAAAGGGCAGCGCCCGAGCACCCGCCGCCGCCACGTACGTGTGCGCCAGATCGTGCGTCTGCACCAGTCGCGAGGTCTTCGATCCCGCCTCCGTCTTTCCCGGCCAGCGCACAATCATCGGCACGCGGTAGCACTCCTCATACGGCAGCCAGCCCTTGAGCCACATGCGGTGTGCGCCCACCATATCGCCGTGGTCCACAGTGAATGCCACCAGCGTGCGATCCGCCTGCCCCGTCTCGTCGAGCGCCTTCAGCACCCTCCCGATCTGCGCATCCACCTGCTCCGTGTACGCGTAGTAGTGCGCGCGGCTCTGCCGCACATCGTCTTCCGTCACCGCGCCCCACGTTTCCGACTCGCGGCGATGCAGTCCGGGCTTTCCCGCGAAGGTGTCGGCGAAACTCCTCGGCACCGCGATCGAGCGGGGATCGTAGCGATCCAGGTACTGCTTCAGCGGCAAGTACGGATCGTGCGGCTCCACAAAATGTACTTCCACATGCCACGGCTGCGCGCCCTTGGCGAACCGCGCCATCATGCGTGACGCCAGCTCCGCATTGCGCCACTCCGGCGTAGCCTCCTCCGGACCCTCCCTGTACCCCCACATTGCAAAAGGCTCCGACCCCGGCCAGCGCATCATGCGTTCGTTGGTCACCTTCAACCGCTCCGTGGATCGCGGCACGCCGTCGGGATTCAAGTCCATCTTCTGCAGTAGCGCGGGATCGCAACCGTTGATCCCCGCCACTTCGTCAAAACCGAAATCGAGCGGAGTGCGCAGGTAGCTCGCGTGCCACTTGCCGATGTATCCCTGCCGGTATCCCGCCTCGCGCAGTCGCTGCGAGTAGAGCACCACATCGGGATTCATGTCGCGATGCACGGAGGGCGGCGAGTGCACTTGGTTGTACACACCGTTGTGCCAGTGATAAGCGCCGCTCAGCAGCATGGCGCGAGCCGGACAGCATACCGCCGACGGCGTATAGCTCCGTTCGAACAGCATCCCCTCCCGCGCCAGCCGGTCGATGTTCGGAGTGCGGCATCCCGACCGCCCGGCAATAGTCGCCCACTGCTGTTGGTCGGTCATAATATGCAGAATGTTCGGCCGCCGCCCATCAGGCGTCTGCGCACCAGCAGCCGCCACCCCCGCCGCCCCCGCGAGAAAACTCCGCCGATCCAACCCCTGCTCCCCCATAAATCATCGCCTCCTGTACGACAGGCCTCCCGGCCTGTCGCTTTCGATCCTCCGAATACATCTGAATAGCACAAACACAGGCCGAGGACCCCGCCACATTGTATACTTCAATCGACTATGAACTCCTCAGATGCTCCCCATCGCCGCCAGTTCGTCCGCGCCGCGCTCGCCACCGCCGCGTCGTACGGCCGAATCCTGGGCGCCAACGACCGCATACGTATCGGCGCCATCGGCACCGGCGGACGCGGCCAGTATCTCCTGACCCAATTGAAGCTCGCCGAACAAAACGAAATCGTCGCCTGCTGCGACGTCTACCAGCCGCGCCGCCTGGAAGCCAAATCCAAGTTCGCCACCCCCGACGCCACCGACTGCCTCGACTACCGCGACATCCTCGACCGCAAAGATATCGATGCCGTCGTCATCGGCACACCCGACCACTGGCACGTGCCCATCACCATCGCCGCCGTGCGCGCCGGCAAAGACGTCTACTGCGAGAAGCCCGTCACCCACTCCATCGCCGAGGGCGCCCCGCTCATCGCCACCGTGCGCGAATCCAAACGCGTCGTGCAGATCGGCCTGCAGCAGCGCAGTTGGGAGCACTTCGCCCAGGCCCGCCAGGAAATCCTCGATGGCCGCCTCGGCCAGGTCACCATGATCCGCACCTACTGGTTCCAGAACCACATCCCGTCGATGGGCCGCGTGCCCTCCTTCGACATGTCCAAGCTCGATTGGAAGCGCTTCCTCGGCTCCGCTGCCGACCGCCCGTTCGACCCCGATCAATTCGGCAACTGGCGCTGGTATTGGGATTTCGGCGGCGGCGCCATGACCGATCTCTTCGTCCACTGGGTGGACGTCGCCCACTGGATCATGAACGCCGACATGCCCACGCGCGCCACTGCCACCGGACTCAAAGCCGTCCTCGTGCAGCGTCAGACGCCCGACACCATGAGTGCCGCCCTCGCCTATCCGGGCAACGTCGTAGTCGAATTCGATAGCGCCCTGCTCGGCTACATCGAAGGCGGCGGCCTGATGATTCGCGGCACTAAAGCGGCCATGCGCCTGTGGCGCGGAGGTTTCGCCGTCTACGCCGAAATGCCGGGCTACAGCGAAAAGCCCGAGCCCTCCAACGCCATCCTCGAAGTGAAATCCAAACAGGACGGCACCCTCCCCCACATGCGAAACTTCCTCGACTGCGTCCGTACCCGCGCCACTCCCAACGCCCACGTCGAAATCGGCGTCTCTGCCGCGCACGCCGGACACGTGGCTAACCTCGCCATGCGCGGCAACGGCGTGTGGATGGGATAATTCCCTCATGCGCACGGCACTTCTCTGCACCCTACTCCTTTGCGCGCCGGCCCACGCCGCCGACCCCAACGCCATCGATCTCAAAGCCCCCGAGATCGCCCTCTGGCCCCACGGAGCCCCCGGCTCCGAAGGCGTCTCCGCCAAGGAAGAGTGGATCCCCACCACCGACGGCTTCCACCGCGTTCGCAACATCCATCAACCGTCGATCACAGTCTTCCTGCCGCCGAAAGAAAAATCCACCGGAGCCGCGTACGTGATCTGTCCCGGCGGCGGCCACAACTACCTCGTGATGGATCTCGAAGGCGCCAACGTCGCCCACCGCCTCAACAGTATGGGGATTGCCGCCTTCATCCTCAAGAGCCGTCTGGCCAACACCAAAGACTTCCACTACAAGGTCGATGTGGAATCGCTCGCCGACGCGCAGCGCGCCATCCGCACCGTGCGCTCTCGCGCCCGCGAGTGGAGCGTGGACACCGCCCACGTCGGCATCATGGGCTTCTCCGCCGGCGGCGAACTGGCGGCCTACGCCGAGACCCGCTGGGACCGCGGCAAGTCCGACTCCGCCGACCCCGTGGAACGCCAGAGCTCGCGCCCCGATTTCGCCGTCCTCGCTTATCCCGGCGGTAAGGCCGCGAACCTCACCGTCACCAAGGAAACTCCCGCGACGTTCATCGTGGTCAACAACGACGATAACCTCGCGCCCGCCAGCGCCGACTATTACGCCTCCATACGCAAAGCCGGAGTTCCCGTGGAACTCCACGTCTACAATCGCGGCGGCCACGGCTTCGGCATGACCGGCCGCACCCCCGCCTTCGCCCAACTCCCCGTCTCCGGCTGGCCCGATCGCTTTCAGGAGTGGATGCTGGACATGGGCTTTCTCAGGAAGCTTTGAGCGCCGTCTCGATCTGCGCGAGATGGTGCTCATTGTGCCACGCAACTTTGTCGAACTCCTCCTTCAGCGTCCGAACGCCGGTTTCGCTGTGGACATACTCCAGGTGACCGCGCGGCTCGTAGTGCATACGCGCCTGATAGATCACGCCGGCCCGCACCGCGTCGTAGATCCGCCGCGACAAATCGAGCGGCATGCTCCAGTAATCGAGGCCCGTCGCCCACCGGTCCTGATCAAAGGCCCACAGCACCTGCCTGGGCTCGCTGATCGTCCGGCGTATGCGGTCGTAAAGCACGGTCTCCGCATCCGCCAGGTGATGCAAAAGACATCTGACGGACCATTTACCCGGCGCATAAGTCAGGGCAAGTTGCTCCTCGCCCAAGTCGAAGTACGCCAGCGTCCGGTCTCGGGCCGCTTCGAGTCGCGCAATTGCGTCCATGTGCTCCCCCTCCCGACATGATATCTTGATGGTCATTCCCCTGGAGGAGATCGCTTGCATCGCTCCCTACTCGTCTGTACCTGCCTCATATCGACCGCCGCCTTCGGTCAGACATACCAAACCTGGCGCGACTATTCAGGTAGCGCCGATTCCGCCCAGTACTCCGCGCTCCACCAGGTCACGCGCGCCAATGTCAGCCAGTTGCAGATCGCCTGGCAGTTCCCTACCGGCGACGGTGCGAAATACTCCTTCAACCCGGTCGTCGTCGACGACATGATGTATGTCCTGGCCAAGGGCCCCTCCATCGTCGCACTCAACGCATCCACCGGAAAAGAGGTCTGGCGCTATTCACCCGGCCCCGAAACGAAGCTCATCACCAATCGCGGCATCAACTACTGGGAAAGCAAAGATCGCTCCGACCGGCGTCTGCTGTTCGCCAGCAACCATTTCCTCCGCGCCATCGACGCCCGCACCGGAAAGCCGATCGCGTCGTTTGGCGAAGACGGCAGCGTCGATCTCAAACAGGGACTCGGCCGCGATCCCAAGACCATCTCCTTGGTGCAGTCCACTACCCCCGGCCGCGTCTTCGAAGACCTGCTGATCCTCGGCTCGGCGACCAATCAGGGCTACGGATCGGCCCCCGGTGACATACGCGCCTTTGACGTGCGCACCGGCAAATTGGCCTGGACGTTCCACACCATCCCGCATCCCGGCGAGTTCGGCTACGAGACCTGGCCCAAGGACGCGTGGAAGATCGTCGGCGGCGCCAACGTCTGGGGCGAAATGTCGCTCGACGCCAAACGCGGCATCCTCTACGCGCCCACCGCCAGCGCCAAGTACAATTTCTACGGCGCCGACCGCCTGGGCGCAAATCTCTTCGGCGATTGCCTGCTCGCGCTCGATGCCCGCACCGGCAAGCGCCTCTGGCATTTCCAGATGGTTCACCACGACATCTGGGACTACGACGACGCCACCGCTCCGAAACTCCTCACCGTACGTCACGACGGCAAGACGATCGACGCCGTGGCGCAGGTCAGCAAACAGGGTTTCGTCTGGGTCTTCGACCGCGTGACCGGCCAGCCCTTGTGGCCCATCGAAGAGCGCCGCGTGCCCGCCTCCGACATGCCCGGCGAGAAGGCCTGGGACATGCAGCCCTTCCCCACGAAGCCGCCGCCCTTCGCGCGCCAGACCTTTACGGTGGACGATCTCAGCCCGTTCCTCAGCCCGCAGGATCGCGCGCGCTTCCGAGACGAAATCCTCAGTGCCCGCAACGAAGGCCTGTTCACGCCGCCCGCCCGCCGCGGCACCATACAGATGCCGGGCAACAACGGCGGAGCCAACTGGGGCGGCGCCGCGGTCGATCCCGCACAGGGCGTCCTCGTCGTGGTGTCGAAAGATCTTCCCAGCCTGCTCAAGCTGGAACCGAAAGGCAAGCCCGGCACGGAAGATCCCGAGGTCCGCTACGAAAGCGGCTTCGGCTTCATGATCGCAAGCGATGGACTCGGCGCCATCGCTCCCCCCTGGACCTCGATGACGGCCTACGACCTGAATCAGGGAACCATCAAATGGAAGATCCCGTTGGGAGAAGTCCCCGAGCTCGCCGCCAAGGGCTTCAAGAACACCGGCACGCATTACCCCAAAGTGGGTCCGGTAGTGACCGCGGGAGGCCTGATCTTCACCGGCACCCGCGATCGCAAGGTGAGAGCCTTCGACGTGGAGAGCGGCAAGGTGCTCTGGGAAAAGGAACTCGACGCAGCCCTGGAAGGCATGCCCGCCGTCTACGAGATCGCCGGCAAGCAATACATAGTCTTCTGCGCCGCCGCACAAGTGGGACTGACCCCGGCAACGCAAGTCCCCATCCGGGGCGCCTACGTGGCATTCGCCCTGCCGTGACGGAAGCACCCCATCCGAGCCGCGAACGTCAGGAGCGTTTTCAGCGATCGAATGATTCAAATGCACACTCCGTGTCGGCTTCTCATCGTTGCTTCCCTGGTTCTGATTTCAACGGCCTTGACCGCCTGCGGGGTCCGTAGCAGCGACGAAGGCGGCATTGCTCCCATCCTCCTGTTCGATGGAACCGGGACTTCTCCTGGCGATGTCGCGGCTCTCAAAACCATCCTGAACAATAACCATCTTCTCTATTCGACGGCGAATTCTTCACGCTTGAACACGATGGGCGAACCGCAGATCCGGCAATATCGCCTGCTGATTGTCCCGGGTGGAAATTTCATCCACATCGGCAACAGCCTGGATTCGAACACGACTGCGAACATTCGCAACGCGATACAAAATGGATTGAATTACCTCGGAATCTGCGCGGGTGGATTCTTTGCCGGGAACTCCGGCTATAACGGTTTGAATCTGGCCTCGGGTGTCAGGTTCGGTTTTTACTCCGCAGAAGACCGGGGCATCCGCAAAACAGCAGTGGCGATTGCCGGTGCCGGAGCACCAACGCTCGATCAGTACTGGGAGGACGGCCCGCAGTTTACCGGATGGGGTGCGGTTGTCGGCAAGTACCCCGACGGAACCCCCGCGATCGTGGAAGGAACATTCGGAACCGGCTGGGTGATCCTCACCGGGGTTCACCCCGAGGCTCCGCCGGGTTGGCGGCGCGGCATGACCTTCACAACGCCGGTCAGCGTGGACAACGCCTACGCGGCCACGCTGATCCAAGCTGCACTGAATCGAACGCCCTTATCGCACTACTGAGTCGACTGCTCACCGCTCAAGCGCTTGGCACTCCATTTCGTCTGGATTGTGAAAGCCTCATCAACTGGCCTGTAAGCGTTTGGAGAGCAGAAGGAAGCTCACACCCACGACCAAGGTCAGCGGGGCTATGGTAAAAACCACGAGGGTTTCGACGAGCATACCAATTCCCGCCGCGATCACCAATCTCCTATGTGAAAGCGCTGCACCCGCCACAGCCAGCGTCGCGGCCAGCAACAAGCCTCCTGGCACTATGGCGGCTCTGATCGCGGCACGGGCCTTTGACTCGGTGTGTACGCTAGGTTCACGGCAGGCGTCGTGTGGCCCGACGTGCATATACACGGGCCCCGGCGGATAGCCCCAGCTTGCGCACGGATCGGAGAGTTCAATCACTGTGTGACTAATTGACCATATTGCAATGCCGGCAACTGGCGACGCCGCTACAAACACTAGCAATAATGTGATGAGCTGAACCCTGGGCACAGCCGTCTCCAACTGCGCTACCATCCTATTCTTCAAAACGGCTTGCAGTCAACACGTCTTCAGATGTGAAACCGGCGCGGAATGAGATGTCCCATGTCAGCGACAAGTTATCGGCTCTGCCGGTATTTCATGGCGTCTAGTTCTGACTCAGTGTAGATCACGCCGTTTTGAGGTTTGGTGTCCAGAAAACTTGGAGTGGCCTGATCGCCCAGCCGCGTCGCCAGGTTCCAACCCGCTGCCGTCAACGTCGGAATATAGAACATACCGACCGACATGCCTGCTATGAGCACACCGAACAATAGAACCAGAAACGCACCCAGGCGCAGCCAACGCTGTGGAGCGGTCGCCAACAATGCCGCCGCAACCATCACGATCTGAAGAGTCACCAGTTCGACTGGATAATCCCCCTGGTGTTGGCGCACAAATCCGGCGACCACCAGACTGGAAATGATGGCGAGGACGACGGGAAGAAGAGACAAGACCCGTTCAGCCATAGCGTTTCCCTAGATCGAGTATAGTCCCGCCATCAGGGGATTTAGCTCCCGATGTGTGGGGTTAGCGTTCACAACCCCGCCCGGTGCCATTGAGATCCGTTTGCTGGTGTCGGGACTCCTGGAGCCTGACGATTGCATAGAGACAAGGTTCCATGTAGAATCGAGTCCCATGAAACTATGAGCCTTCCACCGAAGACAGCCATCGTCACCGGAGCCTCCCAGGGAATCGGCGCGGGAATCGTGAAAGCGTTTCTCAAACGGGGTTTCAACGTGGTTGCCAGTTCGCGGAAGATGACCCGATCCAGCGAGATTGCCGCTTCTAACAACGTCGCTCTGGTGGACGGTGATATCGGCGACCCGGCAACAGCTGTCCGCATCGTCGAGACGGCGCTGTCCCGCTTTAACTCGATCGACGTGCTGGTCAATAATGCCGGCATCTACTTCACCAAGCCGTTCACGGACTACACGGCCGAAGACTTCAAGTCGCTCATCTCCACGAACGTCGAGGGTTTCCTGTACGTCACCCAACTTTCCGTCAGGCAGATGCTCGCGCAAAAGACCGGCGGGAGCATCGTGACCATCACCGCGGCCCTTGCTCGCAACCCAATCCGGGGCGTCACGGCGGCCGTGCCGATGATCACGAAAGGCGGTCTGGAAACCATCACCCAGCACCTTGCAATGGAGTACGCGAAAGACAACATCCGCGTAAACGCTGTCGCGCCCGGCACCGTCTACACGCCGCTTCACCGGGAAACTCCCCAGTCTGTGATGGAAAGCCTGTCGCCGATGGGTCGGCCTTCGACGGTCGAGGACATCACGGACGCGGTCATGTACCTGACGGACGCCGCGACGGTTACGGGTCACATCCTCTACGTCGACGCCGGCGCTCATTTCGGCCATTGGTAATGGAATGGAGGTTTCATCGTGTCAGCAAACTCGACCACCGCGGAGGACCGCCTTGCCCAACTCGGCATTCAATTGCCGGAGGCGCCAATGCCTTTCGGCGCGTACGTACCTGCCGTCCAGACGGGCAATCTCCTTTTCCTGAGCGGGATGCTCGCCACCTCGGGCCACGCAGCCGCAATAGTTGGCGTCGTGGGTAAAGATCTCGACGTGACCGCGGGCCGGAAAGCCGCGCACACAGCCGCGCTCAATGCGCTGGCGCTCACGCGAAAACAGCTAGGTTCCTTGAACCGCGTGAGCCGCGTCGTCAGGCTCGGCGTGTACGTCGCCGCGACGCCGGGGTTTACTGACCACGCGAAGGTCGCCGACGCGGCGTCGGAGTTGCTTCGGGATGTCCTGGGCGAAAAGACCGTATCTTCGCGACTTGTCATTGGTGTCGCGAGTCTTCCACTCGGTTCACCGGTCGAACTCGAACTTATTTTAGAGGTCTAACGCCGCAAGAACAACGGTTCGCCCCTCGGATATTCCCTCACCCAACACGCCAACTCTTTTTCCAAACTCCAATACCGCATCGATGCCGCACCCCGCCTCCGACAGCCGCCGAAACCGTAGATCTCCCGTCGCCCCCCTCTCCTTCAGCTCTATAAGGAAGGCCGCATCGAAGAGGCATTCGAAGCCGTCGTGATGGATAACTCGTTGCCCGGTTCAACCGGCCGCGTCTGCCAGCACCTCAGCGACAACCGCTGCCGGCGCCGCACCTTCGATTCCGCCGTCAACATGCGCGAGGTGCACCGCAGCATCGCCGATACCATCTACGAGTCCGACCGCTTCGACACCGTGGCCGTGCGGATCGTGGCGCGCAGACTGCCGCCTATGGATCGCAAAGTTGCGGTAGTCGGCGGGGGGCCCACCGGCCTCGCAGCCGCGTTCTACCCGGCCCTGCTGGGCAACGACGTGACCGTCTACGAATTCAACCGGGAGCCCGGCGGCTGCTGCGCAACGGGACCCAGCGCGTTAAACCGGCTGACGACTAATACCGCTGGCAGCGGTCGCGGCCCTTGGTACCTCGCGAAGGCCAAAGCCCTGGCTGTTGGGCTTTCAAATGCCTACTTCAAATCGCTGGGGCTTCCGTCATTGTTCGAGGACTGTTAGCGTAACTCGAACCGCCGTTTACGACCCGTACGCACGGTGGTATGGCAGGGGTCGGGGAGTGACCGCCGCCGCTATGCCGACCAAATAGCATAACGGCCCGTCAAACATCGTTCGCGCATTCTCGAAACGAGCAGGCCTGCGATTTGAGCTGGCAGTGTGTGCGCCGGCTACCGGCGCCACTTCAGTTGCCCATCCACTACGGTCGCCATGGGACCGCCGTGGAACGTTCTGCCGTGGAACGGGGAATTGCGGCTGCGCGAGGCGGATTGATTCACGTCGTAGGTCCACTCGACATCTGTACTGAACACCGTCACGTCGCCCGGCGCGCCCGGCGCCAGCGTGCCGCGTCCCAGCCGCATCACCGATTCCGGACCCGTGGTGAACAACTCCACCACGCGGGAGAGGGCGATCTTCCCCGGCGTCACCAGTTCTTCCAGCGCCAGGGCAAGCGCCGTTTCCAGGCCGATGATGCCGAACGGACAGCGCTCGAATTCCTGCATCTTCTCCGAGCCCGGGTGCGGCGCGTGGTCGGTGGCGATCGCGCTGATGGTCCCCTCCGCCAGGCCGTCCACAATGGCGTCGCGATGGCCGCACGAGCGCAATGGCGGCTTCATCTTGTAATTGCTGTCGTACGGCGCCATTTCGGCGTCGGTCAGGGCGAAGTGATGCGGCGACGTTTCGCAGGTCACCGGCAGTCCCTGTTTGCGGCCGTAATCCACCATGGCGACGGCGTTGCGCGTCGAAATGTGCGCCACGTGATAGCGCGCTCCGGTGAGCTGCGCCAGCACCAGGTCGCGGGCCACCATCACGTCCTCGCTGGCCGCCGGAATCCCGCGCAGTCCCCAGCGGACGCTCTGTACGCCCTCGTGCATATCGCCGCCGGCGCTCAGGTTGAGATCTTCGCAGTGCTGGATGATCGGCAGATCGTAGCTGCGCGCGAATTCCATGGCGCGGCGCATGACCCGCGCATTCATCACAGGCAGGCCGTCGTCGCTGATGGCCACCGCGCCCGCCGCTTTCATGGCGCCGATCGCCGCCAGTTCCTCGCCCGCGCTCCCCTTGGTGATGGCGCCGATGGGAAACACGTTGACCACCGCCTTGCTGCGCGCGCGCTCCACGATGTAGCTCGTCACCATGGCGCTATCGTTCACCGGCTTGGTGTTCGGCATGCAGCAGACCGAGCTGAACCCGCCCGCCGCCGCCGCCCGCGACCCGCTCTCGATGGTCTCGGCGTGCTCGAACCCCGGCTCGCGCAGGTGGACGTGCATATCGATGAAGCCCGGCGCCACGATCATTCCCGTGGCGTCGAACACCTCCGCCTTCGGCGAGGAGAGGTTTGGCGCGACACCCGCGACGCGCCCGTCCACAATCAGCACGTCCGCCACGCGGTCCGTGTTCGACGACGGGTCGATCACCCTTCCGTTCCTGATCACGATCGGCATGCTATCCAATCACTTTCTCCAGTACCGCCATGCGCACCGCGATTCCGTTCTCCACCTGGTTGAGGATCACCGACCGCTGGAAATCCGCCACCTCGCTGGAAAGTTCCCGCCCGCGATTGATGGGTCCCGGGTGCATCACGATGGCTTCCGGCCTGGCTAGGTCCATGTGGTCCAGTTGCAGGCCGTAGAAGCGGAAATACTCGCTCGCCGGAAAACTCGCCTCGTGCTGCCGCTCCAGTTGCACACGCAGCATCATGATCACATCGGCGTCCTTGATGGCGTCGCGGATGTCCGTAGTCAGGCGAACGCCCGGAGCGAGCTGAGTCAACTCCACCGGCAGCAGCGACGCCGGACCGCAGAGCACGATCTCCGCGCCGAATTTGGAGAGCAGGTGCACGTTGCTGCGCGCCACGCGGCTGTGCGCGATGTCGCCGATGATGGCCACCTTGAGGCCGTCCAGTTGCCCGCAGCGATCCAATATGGTGCGCGCGTCGAGCAGGGCCTGCGTGGGATGTTCGTGGGTGCCGTCGCCGGCGTTGATGATGGGCGTGGGCAGGTGGCGCGCCAGAAAGTGCGGCGCGCCGCTAGCCGCGTGGCGCATCACTATGGCGTCCGGCCGCATTGCGCCCAGGGTATTCAGCGTGTCCACCAGCGATTCGCCCTTGCTGACGCTGGAGCCCGACGCCGTGATAGACACCGCGTCCGCGCCCAGGCGCTTCGCGGCGATCTCAAAGCTGGTCCGCGTGCGGGTGGACGCTTCGTAGAACAGATTGACGATCATTTTGCCGCGCAGCGTGTCCAGTTTTTTTAAGCTCTGGCTCTGCATCGGCTGAAAATCTTTGGCGCGCGCCAGGATGGCTTCGATCTCGGCGCGGTCCAACTCCTCGATCCCGAGCAATCCGGCATGCATGGCTTTTTACCCGGCCCTTTCCACCATCAGGACCTTCTCCATGCCGTCGATCTCCTGGAACTTGACTTCGATAATCTCGATATCGGTGGTCTGCACCTTGCGCCCGATGAAGCGCGCCTCGATGGGCAATTCGCGGTGGCCGCGATCGATCAATACCAGCAGTTGCACGCGGGCCGGACGGCCGTGGTCGAACAGCGCGTCGAGCGCGGCGCGGATGGTGCGGCCGGTGTACAGCACATCGTCCATCAGGATGATGTCCTTGCCTTCCACGCTGAAGGGAATCTCGGTGGCGCTGACCACCGGCTTGACGTCGACCGTGCTCAAATCGTCACGATAAAGGTTGATGTCGAGAATGCCCACCGGCACGTTCCGCTCTTCCAGACTCTGGATCTTCGCCGAGAGCCGTTGGGCCAGCGGAACGCCGCGGCGCCGGATGCCAATAAAGGCCAGTTTATCCAGATCTTTCGTCTTCTCCAGGATCTCGTGTGCCAGCCGCACCAGGGTCCGGTCGATCTCAGAGCCACTCATGAGCTGTGTCTTTTCGCGGGTGATGGCCATAATGCTCCGAATGACAGAGTATCACGCTGATGGGGTAGGACATGATTTATGCAGCGTGAAACGAATCGTGCGCGCGCGACACTAACCCTGGTGGATCCTCTTACAGGCCGAAACCCTCAAAGGTTTGGCCCAAGCTGGTGCGGCAACTCGCCTCGGTGAGGGCGGTACTCAACTGATCGCCGGCATTCAGCACACCGGCCGCGCAGGGCAGCGGATTGCCCGCCTGAAACGCAATGTAATCGTGCGGGATGACGAAGTAGACGGCCTCACTGGGGCCCACGTCACCGCCGATCTGCCGGCCGGCGCGTACACGGTGGTAAGCGCCGCCAACTCCGGCGCCGGGAATTACCAGCTCACCGCTAAGTTCACGGCGCACGACATACCGACTTGTACCTTTGCTCAATCGCTCGATCTGAATGGCGGCTACATCCAGCGCCTCGGTTCGCGCAGTTGCACCGGCGCCAACGGCCAGCCGGTGGATTACTACACCTTCACCCTGTCGGCGGATGCGCCGGTGCTTGCTGTGATGACTTCGAGCGAGGTGGATGGCTATCTGACTCTCTACGACGTCAACGGCAACCGGGTGCGCAGTGACGACAATACTTACGGGTCGAACGATCCTCTGATTGTGAAGTCGACTTACGCACCGTTACCGGCCCGCGGCCTCCGTTCTGCACTCCGAAAACTACGTTGATGCCGGGAACAACGGTTACAGGAGTCATCACCTACACCGGATGCCAGTACACCGACAACACTTTCGCCGATCTCTACCTGTTGAACCTGGCGGCGGACGCTACCATCGATCTGCGCCTCAACTCCAGCGATTTTGACGCGTACCTGGTGCTGCTCGATTCCAATGGCGCGGTTATCGATGAAGACGACGACAGCGGCGGTAATACCAACGCCCGCGTCACTCACAGCCTCGCGGCCGGCACCTACTTCGTGGTGGCGAAACCTTTCGGCGACTATACCAGCCACGGCGGCTATACGCTGAGTGCGGCGACCGGCAATTAGCGCGCGACAGGCAACTCAGCGTTTCAGGAGCCGCTCGGTTAGCGATTCGTGGGCCGGAGCGAACTGCTCGGCCGCCCCGCGCAGGTAGGGGCGGAATTCCCGCGACCAGTAGGCGAAGAAGCCGGTTCGCCCGATTTCTCCCAGCGCGGCTGTGTAGTGATCCAGAACCGTGTCGCCGAGCACGCGTCCGGTCCTGCGCACCGCGGAACGGGCGGCACGCGACAGCCACAGGACGTTGGCCGGGACGTGCGCCACTGTGGAAACCGCCAGCAGCGACGACATCACGAATACCGACCTCTCCTGCTGTTTCGCCGTGACCTGGAGATCTTCCCAGACGCCCTCTATGCGCTCTAGCGCCGGGATCTTCTTCGGTGGGATGGTGGCCATTTCCTGCTTGAGCTGCTCCCATTCGCGGCGCAGGCCGGCGATGTTAACGGGAGGCAGGTTCAGCGTGGTGGCCATATGGTCGCTGGTCTTCTCGAGGCCGTGCAGCACCTGCTCCATGGTTTCGAAACGGGCGTCGCCCGGAAGCAGCCCCTCTTCTTTGAGGGCTTGGCTGATTTCCACGATCAGTTTCCGGCCACCTCCGGTAGCATCGGCAAGCGCGGCCAGCACCCAGACGGGCGAAGCATGGAACGCGAGAATGCCGAGCAGTTCTATGCCGTGACTGGCGGTCCGTTTGAGGAGGAAGTTCTCGGCCAGGCGTCCCTCCGACGGGTACACGCCTTCCACCTGCCCGACCTCCTCAATCAGGAAGCGTAGCGCTACGTCGACCATGGTTCGATACAGGGTAGTCCGGCGCACGCCGGCGGGTAGCGCTACGTTGCCGAGTTCGCGCAATAATCCGCCGGAAAGCGCGCCGAGCGAGCGGATGACGCGCTCGGGGAGCGAAAGAATGTACTTGTAGGGAGCCGGCGCACTCACACTATTTAGTATAAAAGGCGCAAGAGCCGCGCCGCACTAATAGGCAGGCTGCACGCGCCGCAGACTTAATCCCCGGCGCCGAATAACCACTCGAAGAAGCTGCCGGGAAGAAGGATGATGATGGGATCAGTTGGCATGAACCATTGATCGGCAGAACCGGCGAGAAACTATAGGGCTGGAATTCACGCAACGAACGCTATATTAGCGGCCGGCCGCGGGCCAGGGAATCGCGTCGGAACTACGCTACCAGCGCCGAAGAGGTGGGAACCAGCGTACGGAGTTCCAGGCGCACGCCATCGAACAAACGGATCAGGCTGGAAACATCCGCTCCGGCCAGTCCCGCGCGGAACAGCACGAGCTCGAAGTGGATGCCAATTAAGGCGACCGCAAACGTCAATCGACGTTGAAACACCAAAAACGCCAATTCCGGACGGTCGCATGCCGAATGAGCCAGAATCACTTGCAGCGCGGCCGCGGCGCGCGCGAAATCCGCCTCCAGCAGGCGCAGATAGCCGCGAAAGGCATGCACTCGCTGGCGGCGCAGGCTGCTTTCCATTTCCGTAGTGAAACCCTTCTGCGACCGCAAAAACTGGAAGTCGGCGTCGTCCAGCAGGCGCAGCATAGGGAGATAGCGGTCGGTGGAGAGCTCGGTCAGCCATTCTGTCGTGACCGGCAGTACCGGATTGTCGGACCCCAGCAGGCGGACCAGGAGTAGTATGCCCAGGCTCACCATCAAAATCGTGGCCATGGCTACTGTAATCGGCAACGTCATCTATTTCAGTTTCCAGCAATAGACGACTTCACGAAAAGATAGCAGAGTACCGGGCAGGTACTGACTGCAAACTAAAGTTAACATCTCCGCTTCTGGTGCGGAATGCTCATGAACATGATGCACGGAAGGGCCGGGGCGGCGGAAGTCCCAGGGGTACCACGGTAGTCATGGAACTCTCGAAATTTAATGACACAAGTGGCGGCGAAATCGAATCGTGACCGCTGAGAGGGCAATTTTGTCCTGCCCAGTCACGCATTTTGAGATCTGCGCCGAGAACCCGGCAAAACTGGATGAGTTTTACCGCGGTCTGTTCGGCCGGCAAATCGATAGCGGTGGATTGACCTATCGGCCGATTCGCGCCCTCCATACCTGGATTCATTACGTGAGCGTGCCCTCGATCGACAACGCGATTGCGCAAGCGGAGAAGTTGGGAGGCGTCTTATTGCGCCGGAAGACAGCCGTGCCCAAGACGGCATGGTATGCGATCGCGGCGGACCCGGAGGGGAACATATTCGCCATCTGGCAGGCCGACCCGACCGCGTTGGCGCCACCGGAACCGGAGTGACGGGACTAAGCCATGGAAGAACGCCTGAGACAGCTGTTGCCCGACCTAATCGGCCGGGTGCACGGACCGTTCGCGTTTCGGTTGATCCTCCAGCCGCTATCAGCGGCGATTATCGCGTGCCGTGCCGGCTTGAGGGATGCCCGGTCCGGACGCCCTGCCTACGGTTGGACCGTTCTCAGTAATCCCGTGGAGCGCCGCGACTTACTGAGGGAAGGTTGGAGGGAGCTGAGCAAAGTCTTCCTCATCGCGGTGGCTATCGATCTGATTTACGAATGGGTCGTATTTCGCGAGATTTATCCCGGTCAGTCCTTAATAGTTGCAGCACTCCTCGCATTGCTGCCCTATCCCCTGCTCCGCGGCGTGGTGAATCGAATTATCCGGCGCCACCGGCACGCGCCGTCCTCCGGTGGCACAGGCGTGCAAGTCAAGAGCCACTAAGTGTGAAATGTCATGTCGATTGAGCTTGGCACAATCTATAGGCGCAATCCTCGCTGCAGGAGTGAGCTACCGGCGCCCATGTTGCTCAATTCGCGAACGCAGCCCCGAGGCGCCCTGCGCCTACTGCGATAACGGCCTCGCCGGGCCACGCTCGCATAGGGGAGGCGCCAACCGTTCCGTTGCAGACCGCCTTCCGCCCTATCTAGCCCGGCATCTCCTCAAAAAAAATGACTCTCCGCGCGGTTGGACCCATCAAGGCTCAAGAAGACGCGTAATGCCTATTCATGGAAGGTGGAAGGGTGCCCACTGCGGTAGAAACTCACGCGACAGTCTCGCCGCTCGCCGGCCAACCAGCCACAGCGGCGATGCTAATCGACGTGCCCCGGTTGGAACGTGAATATTTCGAGCGCGCGCCAGACCTGGACGATCCGAACCAAATAGTCAATTTCGGCAGCAGCGGACACCGGGGGTCACCGCTGAGGGGCAGCTTCACGGAATCCCACATTCTGGCGATTACGCAGGCGATTTGCGATTTCCGCTATCGCGTCGAGCACATCGATGGCCCGCTGTACATGGGGCGCGACACTCACGCGCTCTCCGGGCCGGCACAGCGCACCGCTCTCGGAGTCCTGGCGGCTAACGGCGTCGAGACCGTGATCCAGCGGGACGACGGTGTGACGCCGGCGCCCGTCATCTCCCATGCCATTCTGGTCCACAACCGGGGCCGCAATGAGGGCTTGGCCGATGGCATTGTCATCACGCCTTCCCAGGACCCGCCGGAAGATGGCGGTCTCAAATACAATCCGCCGAACGGCGGCCCCGCCGATACGAACGCCGCGCATTGGGTGGAGGCGAGAGCCAACGAACTGCTCCGCAACCACAACTCGGGAGTGAAGCGCGTGCCGGTAATGACTGCGATCCTGGCGGCCACAACCCACCAGGAAGACTTCGTCATGCCGTATGTCCGCGACCTGCGGAACGTGGTGGACATGGAAGCCATCCGCGGCGCCAGCCTGCATCTCGCGGTGGATCCCCTAGGCGGAGCCGCCGAGCCTTACTGGGAGCCCATCAACTCCATCTACGGACTGGAGATCGCGATCGTCAACCCCGTGATCGACCCCACGTTCTCTTTCATGAACGTGGATCAGGCCGGCAAGATCCGCATGGATTGTTCCAGCGGCTATGCCATGGCGCGCCTGGTGAGCCTGAAAGACCAGTACCGGCTGGCCTTCGGCAACGATCCGGATTCGGACCGGCATGGCATCGTGACTCCTGCCGCCGGCCTGATGGACGCCAACCATTACCTTGCGGTAGCGATCCGCTACCTGCTGACGCACCGCCCCAAGTGGCGGAGGGACGCGGCTGTAGGTAAGACGCTGGTCAGCAGCGGCATCATCGACAAGGTAGTGCGAAAGCTGGGCCGGCGCTTGTGCGAAGTGCCGCCGGATTTCAAGTGGTTCGCGCCGGGCCTGTGCAACGGCTCATTCTGTTTCGGCGGCGAAGAGAGCTCCGGGGCGACTTTCCTGCGGCATGACGGCGCCGTTTGGACCACCGATAAGGACGGCCCCCTGATGAACCTGTTAGCCGCGGAAATCACCGCGCGCACCGGCAAAGATCCCGGCGAGCACTACCGCGAGTTGACCGCCGAGTTCGGCACGCCTTGCTACACGCGCATCGATGCGCCGGCCACGGCGGAAGAAAAGGTGCGGCTGGAGAGACTGTCGCCCGCGGCTGTCCGGGAATCGCACCTCGCCGGCCAACCGATTCTCGCCAAGCTCACGCGAGCGCCCGGAAACGATGCGCAGATCGGTGGACTGAAAGTGGTGGCCGCAACCGGTTGGTTTGCCGTCCGTCCTTCCGCCTCAGGAAACATCTACAGGATCTATGCGGAGAGCTTTCACGATGAGGCTCACCTGGCGGTCATCCTGGGCGAGGCCCGGGAAATCGTGAAGAACGCTTTGAACTCCACGGAAAAACGATGATAGACCCAGAAATCACCCCCGAGAACATTCCCCTGTTCCCGGAGGATTATCGCGGCTCAGGCTTGCTCCTGCCCGTCACTTCCCTGCCCTCGCCGTACGGCATCGGCGATGTCGGGCCCGCCGCTTTCGATTGGATTGACCGCCTCCAGGCATCCGGCCAGAACTGGTGGCACGCACTGCAACTGGGGCCGCCAGAATACGGCAGCCCACCGTACCAGTGTTCTTCCTCGTTTGCCGCAAACTGGCTTTCGATCAGTCCGGATTTCCTGATCCAGGACGAACTGCTGCGGACCAGCGATTGCGAGGGCTGTTCCTTCTCTTCCGCATTCATCGACTACGACGTCGTGGTCCCCTTCAAGCACTATCTGCTCGACGTTGCATGGGCCAATTACAGCGGCGGCGCCCGCCAGGACTTGAAAGACGATTTCGAGAGCTTCCGTCAGGAGCACGCCTACTGGCTGGACGATCACGCACTTTTCCGCGCGCTGAAAGCGAAATTCGGCGGCGTCCATTATCTCGAGTGGCCCTCGGAGTTCGTCCTGCGCACGCCGGCCGCTATGGAGCAGGCCCGCCGCGAACTGGCGGCACTCATCGACAAAATCAGTTTTGCGCAGTTCCTGCTCTTTCGCCGCGCACGCAGCCTGAAGGACTACGCCCACGCCCGCGGTGTGCAACTGATCGGCGAGTTGCCTTTCTTCGTCTCCGCGGATTCGAGCGACGTCTGGGCCAGACCGGAATACTTCCTGCTGGACGACAACCGGCGCCCGCGCGTGGTGGCCGGCGTGCCGCCCGACTGTCTCAGCTCACTGGGACAAGTGTGGGGCCATCCGGTTTATAACTGGGACGCCCTTCGCGAGGACGGTTATAAGTGGTTCATCGACCGTTTTCGCGCCGCGCTGGCCCAGGTGGATGTCGTCCGCCTGGATCACTTCCGCGGCTTCGCGGCGGCATGGCACGTTCCCGCCGGAGCGCCTTCGGCACGGTGCGGCCAATGGGTGCAGGGTCCCGGCGCCGGGATTTTTGCGGCAGTACGGGAGGAATTCGGCTGGTTGCCACTCATCGCCGAAGATCTGGGAATGATCACGGCCGACGTCCGGCACCTCCTCGACCAGATCGAGGCTCCCGGCACGCGCGTGCTCCAGCTTGCATTCGACGGCCATACCGATAATCCACATCGCCCCGAGAATTACGTCGTGAATACGGTGGCCTATACCGGTACCAATGACAACCCCACAACCCGCGCCTGGTGTGAAAAACTGCCCACTCACCAGCGGCGGAATCTGTGGCAGTATCTGAGGCGGCCCGAGGGCGAAGCTGCTGACGCCGCGCCGTCACTGATGCGATTGGCGTGGGCATCCCGGGCCGCGCTGGCGATGGCTCCGCTCCTGGATCTGCTCAATTTGTCGCCGGATGCGAGCGTCAGTGTCCCCGGCAGCGGCGGAGCCAATTGGCGCTGGCGCGCTACAGACGACCTGCTGAACGCGCATGCTTTCGAATGGCTGCGCCAGTTGACGAAAGGCGCAAAAAGGGCGGGCTCACCGGACCGGGTGCAAATAATCGAGATTCATGATGACCAGCAGCAGCCTTGCCAATCCAGTATCGCCAGCGTGCCCGTCCGCTGAAGACATTGGCCGCAGCGCTCCCATCGGTGCGACGGTCGTCGACGGCGGGGTCAACTTCAGCATTTTTTCCCGCTACGCTACCGCCGTGGAGTTGTTGTTCTTCGATTGCGACGACGACCCCACTCCCGCGCGCGTGATTCGCTTCGATTCCGCCGCCAACCGTACTTATCATTACTGGCATGCGTTCGTGCCCGGTGCGCAACCCGGGCAACTCTACGGCTACCGGGTGTACGGGCCGTCCGACCCGACGCGGGGGCTGCGCTTCGATCCCACCAAAGTTCTCCTCGACCCGTACGGCCGCAGTGTGGTTGTTCCCCGGCACTACAGCCGCGAGGCCGCTCGCACCGTCGGCGACAACACCGCCACCGCGATGAAAAGCGTTATCGTGGATCCGCACGGGTACGATTGGGAGGGCGATACGCCGCTGTGCCGCCCATGCTCGCGCATCGTCATCTACGAAATGCACGTCCGGGGTTTCACCCGCCATCCCAGTTCCGGGCTGGCGGAGAACATACGCGGGACCTATGCCGGCCTGGTCGAAAAGATTCCCTATTTGAAAGGGCTCGGTATTACGGCTGTGGAGCTGATGCCCGTCTTCCAGTACGACGCGCAGGATGCTCCGCCTGACCACCCGAATTACTGGGGATACGCGCCGGTCTCGTTTTTCGCGCCGCACCAGGCCTACAGTTCGCGCCGCGATCCGCCCGGCCCCGTGAGAGAGTTCCGCGATATGGTCAAGGCGCTGCACCGCGCGGGCCTCGAGGTAATTCTCGATGTGGTCTACAATCACACCGCCGAAGGCGATCATCGCGGGCCCACGTTGTGTTTTCGCGGGCTGGACAACAGCGCCTACTACATCCTCGACCCGGACCAGTCGCGCTACGCAAATTTCAGCGGCACCGGTAATACGCTGAATGCCAACGAGCCCATCGTCCGCCGCATGATTGTGGATAGCCTCCGGTATTGGGTGGAGGAAATGCACGTGGATGGATTCCGCTTCGACCTCGCCTCGATTCTGGCGCGCGATTCTACGGGGTGCCCGATGTCCAATCCGCCGGTGCTCTGGGATATCGAGTCCGACGCGGTGCTGGCGGGCACGAAGTTCATCGCCGAAGCCTGGGACGCCGCCGGACTCTATCAGGTGGGCAGCTTCGTCGGCGATAGCTGGCGAGAGTGGAACGGCAAGTTTCGCGATGATGTACGGGACTTCGTTCGCGGGAACGATGACTCAGTCGCCCGCTTTGCCGATCGCTTCCTGGGGAGCCCGGATCTCTACGCTCACAAGGCGCGCGAAGCCGAACAGAGCATCAATTTCGTCACTTGCCACGACGGATTTACGCTCAATGACCTCGTCTCCTACGACCAGAAACACAACTCTCCGAATGGCGAAGGCAACCGCGACGGCGCCAACGACAATCGGAGCTGGAACTGCGGCGTCGAGGGACCGACGGACGATCCGGGGATCGAAACCCTGCGCAACCGCCAGGTGAAGAACTTTCTGGTCATCACGCTAATCTCGCTGGGCGTTCCCATGATCGTGATGGGCGATGAGGTGCGGCGCTCGCAGCTCGGCAACAACAATGCATATTGCCAGGACAACGAGATTAGCTGGTTCGACTGGGGGTTGCTCGAGAAGCACGCCGACCTGCACCGCTTCGTCCGGTTGCTGATTGCGCGGCGCATGTTGCGCGACCTGGAGGCCGAGAATGAGCGCACCACTCTGAACGAGTTGTTGCACAACTCGAAGCGAGCCTGGCACGGCGTGAAACTCCTGCAGCCGGACTGGGGCCCCTGGTCGCACTGCCTGGCATTCAGCGCGGACCTGCCGAACGAGCCGTTGTCGTTTTACCTGATCCTGAATGCGTACTGGGAGCCGCTCGACTTCGAACTGCCGACGGTAGGCATCGTCGAACCTTGGCGCCGCTGGATCGATACGTTCTTGCCCTCGCCGGAGGACATCGTGGATTGGCGTGCGGCGCGGCCCGTCGCCGGTGGAAGCTATCGTGCCGGCCCCCGCTCCGTGGTGATTCTGTACCGAGAAAGAATGCCGTAGGACAGACGATCGGTTTATGTCGTCTGTCAACTAACTCTATTTCCCGTGCAACGCCAGTGAATCCACGCCCTCCTTGCGATCCTCGAGGTCCGACATCAGTCCTTCATCCGTCAGGTCGATAGGGTGCGAGTTCTCCCAGTCCTGCTGCGCCACCTTCTGCAGGCGTTCCACAATGTCGTCGTCACGCACCTCGATTGCCAGTTCGCGCCGGCTGTCAAAGCTGCCGGGCGTCAGGTTGATGGAGCCGATAATCGCCCGGCACCCGTCGGCCAGAAGCATTTTGCCGTGCAGTTTCAAATGCCTCAGTTTATGAATCTTGATGCCCACGTCGTCCATGATGCGCAGGCCGCCAACACCCTCGATCAGCTTTTCCTTCTTGAGCGTATGCGGCGGGCGTGCCATCACGTGGACCTTCACTCCCCTGCCCTCCGCGCGCACCAGCCGTTCGATGATGATCGCATCCTGGTAGCGCTCGTTCTGCAGAAACAAGCTATGTTTCGCCTGGTCGATGAAGTGCGCGATCTTCTCCCGGCCATAACTGTTGCACCAGATCAGATTGGAATTCCCGGGCGGCCGGAACTCCTTGCGGTTCCAGTCGGCTTCGAAGCAGTCGATCATCTCGTCGACTTCGTGCTTGTGCCTGGTGACGATGGCGTAGTCGCGTGTCTCGGTGAAGTTCTTGGTTTCCCAATTGAGTGACTTGACGAAGGCCGTCGCGCCATCGACCACCATCGATTTTTCATGAGTCAGGTCGAAAGCCGGATTGCTATCGATCACGTCTATGCCGGCGGCGGTCAGTTGTTTCCGGGTTTCCTCATTCTCCACCTCGCCGCTGCGGCGCGCGGGATTCAGCATCAGCCTCACCTTGACGCCGCGACCGTGCGCGCCGGTCACCGCTTTCAGCAGCGCGGGATCCGAGAACACGAACATCTTGATCAGCAGGGATCCCTTTGCCCCGTCTATGGCTTCCAGAATGGGCTGCGCCGTTTCATCGGGCAGTACGATCAAAGAACGCGACATATTGCCTCCTTGGCAGCAATCAGGTTCTGGCCGGCGCCGGTTCGAACTGTTTTTGATAGAGCTCGGCGTAAACGCCTCCCAGCGACAATAACCGTTCGTGAGTGCCGCTCTCGGCCACGGTGCCGTCTTTCAGGACGATGATCGGATTGGCATCGCGGATGGTGCTCAGGCGGTGCGCGATCATGATCACGGTGCGGCCCCTCATGAGCCGTTCCAGCGCCTCCACCACCCGTCCTTCGGATTCGGCGTCGAGCGCCGCCGTCGGTTCGTCCAGGATCAGGATCGGCGTATCGCGGATCACGGCCCGCGCGATGCCAATCCTCTGCCGCTGGCCGCCGGACAGCGTCAGCCCCTGGTCGCCCACCATCGTGTCGAATCCCAGCGGCATCTCTTCGATGAATTCCCGCGCGTTGGCGAGTTCGGCGGCGTGGACGATCTCATCCGGCGTAGCGTCCGGTTTGCCATAGGCGATGTTCTCGGCGATCGTCCCATGAAACAGTACCGTATCCTGCAGCACGAATCCGATGTACTGGCGAAGTCCGGTGATCGTATAATCGCGGATGTCGGTCCCGTCGATTGTCACCGCTCCCGCCGTCGTGTCGTAGAACCGTGGGATCAGGCTCACTACGGTCGATTTGCCGCTTCCTGTCGGACCGACAATCCCAACCATCTGGCCCTCCTCAATCACAAAATTGACATCGCGCAGCACCTGGGCGTCTTTGCCGTACGCGAAGGCCACGCCATCGAATTTGATCTGCCCGCAGGTTCTTGGGTTCAAACGCACTGGACCGCTCCGGAATCACGTCGTCGGCTTCGAGAATCGCCCGGATGCGTTCCACGCCCACGGCGGTTTGCGCGATCGTGTTGGTCATTTTCGCCAGGTCTTGCACGGGCTTAAAGAACTTGCCGAGGTAAGAGAGAAAGATGGTCAGGACACCCACCGTCATGGCGCCCGCCAGGATGAGCCCCGCTCCCCGCCACAGCACGAATCCCACGCAGGCGGCCGTCATTACACTCACCACAGGCGAGAGCAGCGATTTCACCTGCCTGGCCTTGAGCGCCGATTGCACTGTTGCCCAACTAACGTCCTTAAGTCGCGACTCCTCGAACGTCTGTGTGCCAAACGCCTTCACCACCCTCTCCGATTCGAGGCCCTGCTCCGCCACGGTGACGATTTGGCTCTGGTTCTTGCGAACCTCCTTCGTCGCCTTCTTGACCGCTTTCTTGAAGCGGAAGACGAATAGCAGCAGGAACGGCATCACCCCGACGGCCACCATCGCGAAGTCGAAGTTCAACCAGAACATCAGCCCCAGCATGCCGGCGATGGTGAAGAGGTCCACCAGCATGCCGAGCGTTCCGGAGGATGCGAAGCTCTGAATCGTCGCGATGTCCGTGGTCAGCGTGCTCAGGATCACGCCGATCTGGTGACTTTCGTAATAGCGTAACGAAAGGCGTTGCAGGTGGTGGTAAGCCCGCAGGTGTAAGTCGTGCGCAACCCATTGGCCCACACTCTCCGTATAGTAGTTATCCACGTAAGACGCCAGGCCGCTGATTGCGGCGATCGCCACAAAACCAATGGCTGCCAGCGCGGCAATCTGCATCTTGCCGGCGCCGCCGGTCACGTGTCTCACCACACCTTCCAACCACCCTGGCAGATGGTGTGCGCCCACCACATTATCGAGCACGATCTTGAGCGGCCACGGACCGGCCAGGCTCATCGCCGTTTCCACCAGCATCGCGACAAATACAATCCCGAGAGTCCAGCGGTACGGAGCGATGAGATTACGAATAAGTCGAATCACGTAAGTCGGGTCGGGCTTCTCCCATTAACGATTCGACAGGTCAGCCGATGGCGCAAAATATCGGGCCAAGACACCGCTGCACGGTGCGCAACCCGTGGAAATAACGCCCTGGTATGCACTGCGCATCGAGCGCAACAGAGAGGACTGCAAATGAAAGCGGGGATAATTATACTTGCAGCGATTGCCGTGACGTCTTTCGGGCCGCAGGTCGCTGGACAAGGCATGAGCCCGGCCGCCCAGCAAAGACTGACGGCCGTGAAAGAGTCGGTGACACGGAACCAGGCCGAACTCCGCCAGTATACCTGGACGGAGCAGATCCAGGTCAGCTTCGATAATGAGGTTAGGAAGACCGAAGAGTCGCTCTGCCATTACGGTCCTGACGGGAGGGTACAGAGAACTCCTGCTGGATCGCCTGCCCAGGGAAGAGCCTCGCGCAGCATGATCGGGAGAATCGAGGAGCGAGCGAAGGACGAGGTAGTTGAGTTCCTGGAACAGGCCAAGACGTTGATCCACTCTTACTTTCCGCCCTCTGCGCAGCTCATGGAAAAAGCCTTTGGCCGGGGCAACGCGTCTATCGGTCAAACCGGACCGGGAACGGTTGAACTCCAGTTTGACAACTATCTCAAGCCCGGAGACTCCCTGGCATTCGACTTCCAACCGGCGGACAGACGGATGCAGAGACTAAACGTGAACACTTACATGGATAGACCGTCGGAACCAATCGCTCTCGAAGTGCTCTTCGATAGCCTCCCCGACGGTACGAACTGCCCTGTCACCGAGGTCCTGAGCATACCGTCCCGCCGTCTCAGGGTCACTGTGCAGAACTCGAACTACCAGAAGCTCCTCGCAAACTAAGGCGGCGCGGGTTTCGCAAGACTAACCGGCGCAAGGGGCGATTGCGCACCTTCTTTTGGAATCCCGGATGCAAAACCTGCATCGGTCCGAAGTGAGAGGGCAATGTGCCTACAGTTCTTGTCGTAGACGACGAACCGATGCTTCGAGAGATGGTCGCCCTGATGCTTGAGAACGATGGTTTCTCTGTGCTGACGGCCGGAAGCGGCCCGGACGCTATCGACCTCTCTCGTTCTCATCAAGGGGAAATCGACCTCCTGGTGAGCGACGTCAGAATGCCCGTGATGGATGGGTGCACGCTGGCGAACCATCTCCAGGCGGAGAACCCCGCCTTGCCGGTCTTGCTGATGTCAGGCTACTGCGAAAACGATGCACGTCGCGGCCGGTTTCCCCTCCTGCCGAAACCGTTCTCCATGAAGTCACTGCTCGGTGTAGTGCGCGATTTACTCAAACCGGTTCGCCGAGCTTCCAAAGCCGAAGCTCCTCATTCATCTCCTCAACTGCCGGCTCAAGGCAGGGAGCAGTGTGAATAACCCCACACCTTCAAACCTGTAAAACACACCGCCGAGTACGCGATTGAAGTTGCGCGCGGATGACGTATATCGATACTCCGCGCGGACACCCCAGTTATCCCTGACATAATACCGGCACCCAAGGCCGTATTCCAGGCCGAACTTGGAATGCCGTTCCCCCACATACGCAATCGTCCCAGCCGGACCTGGAATCCCTGCGGTGTAAGGATTCATCAGCACCGCCGTTCCGATCATGCCGTACGGGGCCCATCGCTTGATCGGAACCTGAACCTGGAGGGCGACATTGAAATCGAACAGGTCCGAGCCCCGAACACTGACAGCCCCATTAGGGAGCAAGGTCTGGTTGTTGAGGGGAATGACGGATGTCTCTGCCAACGCCATGATGTAGCGTGTGATGTTGGTCCCCGCGCCGCCTCCGAGTACTGCGCGGGTTCCGAGGCCGCCGGCTGCCACCCCACTCAGCGCGAAAACCTCGCCCCCGCCCCTGCCGTCGTCCTGCGGTTGCGCGTGCAGCGGATGGGTGGCGACCGCCATCGCGATCACTGTGATTCGCACCAACGCCTGAAGCTTCTGGTACGGCGGGAAGCCCCCCGGCTTACGTTTTAGCACTGCAGACCCCCGATGCCAAAGCGCCTCTCCAGATTCAAAATCGGCCGTCAGCAAAAATTTCGAAAAAAAATGACTCCACGTTGGCGAGACAGCATCGACCTCCGTATTGGGCTTTGAAACCAGGGTGTGAAGGAGACAGAATGGCGGCAGCCGAGTTTGCGGTACCAGCAGAACTATCGCTCGAAAAGGTGGATGACCCTCAAAGCCGTGCGGACGATTGCACACTGGGGCCGCGCCGCCGAATCCCAATTCTCTCGGTGAGTCCCGATGAGAACGATCACAACGCGCTGCTCGAAATAGTCGATCAGTTGCCCTTCGTTCTAACGGCGGCGTGGACGTGCCACGAAGCGGCCAAGTACTTGGATATGGAGCCGTTCGGCGTCGTCCTATGCGAATGCAAACTACCGGACGGAAATTGGGTCGAAATACTCAATCGAACTTCAGCTTCTTTGGAACCGCCCCTCCTGATCGTCTCGTCGAGACTCGCCGACGTCTCCCTCTGGGCCGAAGTGCTGAATCTCGGAGGTTATGACCTTTTGGCAAAGCCATTCAATCGCCAGGAGGTGCGGCATGTACTCACTTCCGCGTGGGTGCAGAAGGCGAACCCTGTGGGCCGCACATGCGCGGCTGGGGCTGTCTGACCTGCGGACTCTCTTCGAACTCTTCGTCGATGTGTGCTTTATAGTCCTGCAGGAAACGGTCGAAAGCATCTGTGTGATCGGATGAGGAGCCTTGGCCGTTGTGATGTTCGCCCGAGGATTCGGCCTTCCGCAATGGTTCGTCACGGCTCCCCAGCAGGCGTTGGACAACTTCTCGTGCCCGTTCAAGCATGATGTTCCACCCCCCGCTTGATTGGATGACTGCCGCCGGGCTCCGTCGCAAATCCGCGCCCCTCGACTGCGGGATCTTTTGATTGACTGGAAATCGTGAACCGTGCACCCGTCTCACGCATCGCTCCAAGCAGGCGCTTCAACATGCGAGTGCCCGTGACATTTCCATGAAAATCCTCGATCTTTTACTTACGACCACTTTGTTGTGCGCCCCCCTGACAGCCGGCGACCCCGCGCCCCTTTCTCCCCGGTTTCGTACAGTCTATATTTTGGAAATGGCTAACGGTCTGGATCAGCACCTTGCCAGCCGGCTTACCAGCAGCCGCGTGATGTGGGTGGTGTTGGAGCCCTCCAGTGCCGACGCCGTACTGACTGAATCGGTGGACGACTCCTTCTGGGCCTGGTTGACACGCACCTATCCGCCGGCTCCCGGCGCACATGCGGCGCCTGAGGGACGCGCAACCGCTCCCAGGCCAGAGCCTACGACTGTCGCCAAGCATCCCGGCACGGTCTTTCTGGTGGATCCGCGGGCCCGAGTGATTCTCTGGTCCGCGTGGGAAGAACCATGGAAAGCATCGCCCGGCGAACTGGATCGTACCGCCGGACGGTTTACCAACCTGCTCAAAATCGCCTTCGAGAAAAAGTAATTTCAAATACCCGGCCGGCCCATCACACCGGGCAGGCATCGGATACTTTTCTAATAGGCGGCTGTTCGATATCGGTACTTGCCGGTCTCCGCACCACGGTGCGCTTGCCGGCGCGCGGCAGTAGAATCTCAAATGTCGAGCCGTTCCCCGGCGCGCTCACTACCGTGATGGCGCCCCCGTGCGAGCGCAGAATCCCCTGCACCACGGCAAGGCCCAAACCACGCCCGACGAACTTGGTGGTATAGAACGGGTCGAAGGCCTTGCTCTGTGTCTGCGCGGTCATGCCGCAGCCCGTGTCGGACACCTCCAGAAAACAGTAATCGCCCCACGGCAGGTCGATCTTGCGCTTGGCGGCAGCGGCCTTCCCGATGTGCACCAGCCCGGTCCTGACCGTGATCTTCCCACCCTTGCCCTTGAGAGCTTCCGACGCGTTCGTAATGAGATTCAGAACAACCTGCCGGATCTGCGCCATGTTCGCCTGCACTACCGGCAGATCCTTGGCCAGGTTGACATCGATAACGGCCGTTTTGCTCAGCGGCGGCCTCATCAGAAAGAGCACCTCCGCCGTAATCTTGGACAGGTCGACCGCCTCGATCGCCAGGTCGCGATCGCCGGCATAAGTCATCAACAGATTCACGATCTCCGATGCCCGGGTCGCGATTGCCGCGATGCGCTCGACGTTTGCACGCGAGGGCGCATCCTCCGCAAGATCGGTCAGTGCAAGGTCCGACTCGGCCATGATGGTTCCCAGCAGGTTGTTGAAGTCGTGAGCCACGCCGGCGGATAGCACGCCCAGGCTCTCCAGCTTTTGGTTCACGATCATCCGTTCGTGCGCACGCTTCAGATCGGTAATGTCGAGGCTGGTGCCGATATAGCCGGAATACATGCCGCCGATGGAACGCGGAACTCCCGTGTGCAGCATCCAGCGGTACTTTCCCGTGATGCGGCGCACCCGGCACTCGATCCTGAAGCTTCGTCGGCCAACTACCGCCGAACGATACTTGGAAGAGACCTCCTCCAGATCGTCGGGATGCACGAAGTCGGTCCACTGGCGGGCGCATTGGTCCGCCATCTTCCGGCCCAGGAAAGCCAGGGCCCGGCGGTTGAAGAACGTGACCCCCTGGTCCGCGTCCAGCACCCAAATGCCGACAGGCGCGCGATTCGCGACACTCCGAAAACGCTCTTCGCTCTCCCTCAATTCGTGCTCGGCGCGCCGGCGCTCCTCGAGTTCCAGGCACAGGCGTTCATTCGCGAGGCGCAGCTCGGCTGTCCGCTCCGCAACCTGCTGCTCCAACTGGGCGCGTAGCAGGCCCAGCTCCATGTGTATGTGGACCCGCGCCAGCAGTTCAGGAGCCTGAAACGGTTTCGATATAAAGTCGGCGGCGCCAAGCCTGAGGGCATGCACCCGGTCTTCCACCTGTCCGGCCGCGCTGAGGAACACTACCGGGATCCCGCGGCTTTTCTGATTCGCCTTCAGCCGGCGGCAGACTTCGAAACCGTCCATGCCTGGCATGCGGATATCAAGCAGAATCAGTTCCGGCGCAACGGCTCCTACTGAGGCCAGCGCCAGTTCGCCGCTATCCGCCGGCCGTACACGGTAGCCCGCACCCGTCAGGGTATCAGTCAACAGGCGAAGCGACTGGGAATCGTCGTCCACCACCAGTATGGTTCTGTTGTCGTTCACGGCCGGCCCTCCGCTAGTGTGAATTTCCGAGCCACGATAGCGCGCAGCATGGAAGTATAGGCCAGGTTGTCTGAGAGGGTTGCCATGATGCCACCTACTGCCGGATAGCATTCCGCTATCCGCCGGATCAGCGCCGTCACACGGTCCATATCCAGCATGATCAAGGCATTCTCAAGGTCGCCGCACAATTCCTCCGGGAGCACGGATAGCGCTTCGGGGGTGAGTGGTGCACCGGGTTCTACGGAAGACAAAACCCGCGAAATCCCCGGCGTATTATTTGTTACAACAGTATTGCGAACCACTACTTCTTCTGTGGTTGTAACACCGTTCGGGTTAAAAGATCCCACGCAAATCGCGATGCGGATCCAAATCACTGGATTCAAAAAATGTTTAGGTACGAAGCGGCACAAAAACTTGGTTACTGCCTGGATCGCGATGCGGTGCCGGTGTGCGGCATAGCCGGGGTCCAGCCGTCGCTCGCGATTAAATCCGGTCATGGCCGAGGCCACGTCCGCGGTCTTTTCGCCCAAGTCTCTCTGGTAGACCGTGCCGTCCTTGCCAACGATGAAGGTCATGATCCCCGAATTCCTGTATTCTGCGGGATAGGCGAGAACGGCGAAACCGCCCGGCTTGTTGAGGATCCGATAGTAATAGCCGTTGAACAGCGCCGGATGATCGCCGCCGGCAGTCACAGCTTTCCCGAAGTCGCCGAACCGGCCGAGCGTGCTCGCCGCCTGACTGTGCCTTTGCGCATTGGCCGCGGCATCGCAAGCCTCGATTGCGGTCAACTCGTTCTTGCCGATCCGGCGGGCCAATATCTCGTCCTTGCCGGCCGCGGTATCGAAATACCATCGACCCGCCGAATTCTGGCCTAATGGAATCGGAAATGCATAATTGTCCGGACCGATGTATAGCGTCTGGCCGCCGGCCTTGATCGCTCCCCAGCGGTTCATTCGCGTGTACGCCGCAACGAAATCCCGGAGATTCGCCGCATCTTGCGACGCATCTCCCGTGAACAGGATTTCCTTTCCCTCCGGGCCGAAGATCTCCAGCCAGGTGGACTGGTCGCCGGACTGCGCCGCCGCCAGCAACGCCGCGCCTGCCTCGGACGGGGTTGTGAAAGTCATCGGAACCGTCTTTTGCGGAACCGTGTTGTCCGCTGAAGACTTCCCCGTCCTGCTACAGGACGCCACTAAGACAAGAAACGTGAGGATTAAGATTTTGTGACTCGTAGGTAAGTACGACATAGGTATCCTTCCACTTCGGCCGTCTAACGTCGGAACCCACCGCCATGGAAACCTCCACGGCGGAAACCCCCACCACCGAAACCGCCACCGCCGAACCGTCCACCGCGGAAACCACCGGCGCGCATGCTTCCCCAGCCGCGGAAGCTGTTGGCCCGCGATTCCCAACCGCCAAGCCCACCGAAGCGATCGCCCAGTCCGCTGAAGGCATTCGATTTTCCGAATGCGCCTTCGTCGTGGCTCCAGGAGTTGAGGCGATTCGCACTCAAGTTCCGGTCCTCCTCCCGGTTGAAATTGTTTATCCTGTTCGCGCTGCCGCTGAAGCTATTGGCCGTAGCCCTGTTGTAGGCGTTGTGATAGCCGTAGCCATCATGATAGGCGCCGTTATAGTATCCACCGTGCCATGCGGAGTTACCGTAGAAGTTATTGTGGTTGTAAACCACTGCGCCACCGGTCCAGTCGCAATTCCAGGAGTTCCACCCCCATCCGCAACAACCACCGCCCGCAAACTCACCCAGGGCGATTCCAGCCCCGAACCCGATCACCCCGGCTGCCACCACGTCTCCCGCGGTGTACCCCGGTGTGTAATACGGTGTGCCGTAAATTACGGTCGAATTGTATTCCGGGACATAGACCACTTGCGGGTTCGCGGGTTCGATTACGATGGTCGACGGCGATTGTTGCACCACCCTCATCTGTGGAGTCGATTTGAGATTGCCCGCGGCCTTGGCCTTGGCGCGCAGCCTCTGGATGGCCGCCATTACGTCGGACGGTTGGTTGTGATACGCTTCTCCCAGCGAGGAAGTCCAGACAAGATTCTTCGCCAGTTTGTCGAGGACTGTCGGAAATTCGGTAAGTGCCTTCACACTCGCATCCCACGATTGTTTGTCGACGGCCTGCATGAGCGCTGTTCCCGTCAGGTGGTGATTTTGCCGCAGCCAGTAATCGGCAACCGCCACCTGATCTGGAAACGTAGCCGCCGCCAGTATCTGCGCAACCAGCGCATCCGGGTACAGTGCGATTGGAGCCACTAATGCCTCCACGTCGCTCGCGCTCATTGGGGCGCCCTCGGTGGCGCCGCCCGCAATAGTCTCCTCTGAGCTTTGATATCCGTAAGATGAGACCGCGACCAAAAGGCTCAGCCCCACCGCGAAAAATTGCTTAGCTTCTTTCACCACGATTTGCATGCTCCATTTTTCTTTCCTCCCGCACAAACGCACCTTTCCTGCCGGTCGCAAGGAAGTGTTCCGCGTCGAGGCGGCCGAAGATCTCGATTAACTTCGCCACGGCTCCGGTCCAGCCAGTCTGGTGGCTTGCGCCCAGCCCGGCGCCGTTGTCGCCGTGGAAATACTCGTAGAACAGAATGTAGTCTTTCCAGTTGCGATCGGTCTGAAATTTCTGCGTACCGCCGTAAACCGGACGCCGTCCGGACTCATCCCGCAGGAAAATCCGCGTTAACCTGTCGGCAATTTCGTGGGCGACCTCGAACAGGTTCATCTTAGTGCCGGAACCGGTGGGACACTCAACTTTGAAGTTATCGCCGTAGTAGAGGTAATACGACATCAGCGCGCGGATTATCAGCGCATTTACCGGCATCCACACAGGACCGCGCCAATTGGAGTTACCGCCGAACATACCCGAGTCCGATTCGGCAGGAAGATAGTTCACGCGGTGCTCCTGGCCTTCCACCGTGAACACGTACGGATGGTCCGCGTGATAGCGAGAGAGCGCCCTGATCCCATAAGGACTCAGGAATTCATTCTCGTCGAGCAAGCAGGCGAGAATCCGTCGCAGCCGCTCTTCATTCACCACGGCAATGATGCCGCGGTCGTCCACACCGAGGTGCCCTGGACCGGTGCGATGGATGCACTCGAAGAGTTCCGGCATTCGCTGCAGTCGCTCGCGCAGCACGGCCACCGCTTGTGGAACCCGCTCGCGCTGCCACGGTTCCACCACAGTAACCGCGCAAAGCGGAAGTAATCCCACCATCGAACGGACCTTTAACCTGGTGGCGCGTCCATCGGGGTAACGCAGCACGTCGTAGTAGAACCCGTCCTCTTCGTCCCACATCCCGTTGGGCCCCACGTGATTCATGGCTTTGGCGATCCAAAGGAAGTGGTCGATGAACTTCGTCGCCATCTCCGCGTAGCTCGCGTCGTACGCCGCCAGTTCCACGGCCATCTCTAGCATGTTCTGGCAGAACAGTGCCATCCACGCGGTGCCGTCCGCCTGCTCAAGATGACCGCCGCCGGGCAGCGGCGCGCTCCGGTCAAAAACGCCGATATTGTCCAGCCCCAGGAAACCTCCCTCAAACACGTTCTTTCCGAAGCGGTCTTTGCGGTTCACCCACCACGTGAAGTTCAACATCAGCTTGCGAAAGGACCGCTTGAGAAAGTCCACGTCGCCTTCTCCGTGGAGAGCCTGCTCGGTTCGGTAGAGGAAGATCGTGGCCCAGGCGTGCACCGGCGGATTGACATCGCTGAAGTTCCATTCGTAGGCCGGAATCTGACCGCTCGGGTGCAGGAAGAAGTCCTGCAACAACAGGTCGAGCTGTTCCTTCGCGAACTCTATGTCCACCGTGGAGAGTGCAATCGCATGGAAAGCCAGGTCCCAGGCGGCATACCAGGGATACTCCCACTTGTCCGGCATTGAGATGACATGCCGGTTGACCATGTGGAACCATTGGCTGTTCCGCATTTGCCGCGACTCCTGACGCATGGGGTCGGCGCCGTGCTCGTTCAGCCATTTGTCCACGTCTAAACCGAAATATTGCTTGGTCCAGAGCATGCCGGACAATGCCTGGCGCATCACCCGGGCTTCGTCCGTGCTAAGCCGGTCCGGCGTGATCGAGCGGTAGAAATCGTCCGCTTCGCGCCGCCGGGTCTGCATGATTTGCGCGAACTGGTTCCCGAACGGCTCGGCCATCTCGGCGGGCGTCTGGTCGCTCAGGCGCAGCCAGATAGTGGCTGTTCTCCCGGCGCCCACCGTAAGTTCGTAGTGCGCCGACGCCTTCGTTCCGAAGGGCTTCGGGTTGACTGCATCCTGCTTTCCCCCGACGATGTAGTTGTTGATCCCGTCCTTGACATACGGGCTCGCATTGGGCGTGCCGAAAATCCGCTCGTTGTTGGTCTCGTTCTCCGTGAATAGCAGGGGAACTTCGGTCTCGCAATACAGGAACCGGTCTCCCAGTTCGGCGTGCACAGCGGCCAGCGTGCGCGTTCCCGTCTTGCCCGAAACCTGTGTCAGTGCCGGCTTGATCGCGCCGGGCCACCACGTCCAGGCGTTGCGGAACCAGAGGGTCGGAAGCACATGGAGAGTCGCGGGCTCGGGCCCGCGATTGCACACGCTGATCTGAACCAGAATGTCCTCGGGTCTATTCTTGGCGTACTCCACAAATACGTCGAAGTAGCGATCGCGATCGAATACTCCGGTATCCAGCAGCTCATATTCCATCTCGCTCCGGCTGCGGCGTCCATTGGTCCGCACAAGGTCGTCGTAGGGGAAGGGCGCCTGCGGATACTTATAGAGGTACTTCATGTACGAGTGGGTCGGCGTACTGTCCAGATAGAAGTAATACTCCTTGACGTCCTCTCCGTGGTTGCCTTCGCTATTAGTAAGGCCAAAAAGCCGCTCCTTGAGAATCGGGTCGCGGCCATTCCAGAGGGCCAGGGCGAAGCAGAGCAACTGTTGCTCGTCGCTGATGCCGGCCAGGCCATCCTCACCCCAGTGATACGCGCGGGATCGCGCCTGGTCGTGAGTGAAATACTCCCAGGCATTTCCGTCCTTGCTGTAGTCTTCGCGCACGGTCCCCCACTGCCTCTCGGTCAGGTAAGGTCCCCATTTTTTCCAGGGCGTGTTCGGATTGTGGGCTTGCCGCAGCCTCACGGTTTCCGGATCGGTGTTGTGTGCAGGCACTTCCCCTCCAGTTACCCCGTGCGATTATTCGATGCCAAAGTAACCTTCTCCAATGTGCCTTGATGCAGTCTCTTTCCTGGAGACCTAAATGTTCCTTCGGCGCGGACCCCTTCCATATCGCGTCAGACTCCTGAATGTGAGCTTCCTTACAGAATGGTCGCGCGCCTCCGTGACCCTCCCGAGGGCGTCCGGGCATACGGGACCGCACACGATTGGTGCAAAGCGGTAAATAAAACCCTTTGCAGCCGGTCCGCATCGTGAGAACATTTGAGATGCGAAATGGCGTGGTGTCTGATTTTGAATTCCTATGGGCCTTGCAGTTCGATCCCGTAGCCCCGAAATGACCGTTATGAGCTCCGGAAGAATACTGATCGTTGAAGACGACGAGAGCCTTCGAAAGGTGATGAACGTTCAGCTCGAACGCGAAGGCTACGAGACCACGTCCGCTTCCACCGCCGAGGAGGCGATCTCCATTCTGGAGAAGCATTCGCCGAATCTCGTCATAACGGACCTCCACCTTCCGGGAGTCTCCGGAATCGAACTCCTCAAAAAGGTACGGCTGGACTATCCCGAAACTGCCGTAATCGTAATGACGGCCTATGGCACCGTGCAGACCGCAGTCGAAGCCATGAAGGCCGGGGCCTATGATTATCTGACCAAACCGATTCACCCCTACGAACTCAAAACGCTGGTCAAGAGGTCGCTGGAACACCACCGTTTGCTGGAGGAGGTTCAGGTTCTCCGCAGTTGCCTGGACGAGAAATACGGGTTTGAAGCCATCATCGGTTCCTCCGCCTCTTTGCTGCGGGCCTTGGACGTAGCCGCGCGAGTCGCATCAACCGACGCCACCGTTCTGATCTACGGCGAAACCGGAACCGGGAAGGAACTGGTCGCCAAGGCCATCCACCTTCGCAGTTCCCGCCGCGAACGGCCGTTCATGACTATCAACTGCGGCGCCATCCCAAGGGAGTTATTAGAATCGGAGCTGTTCGGACACGTGAAAGGCTCTTTCACCGGCGCGTTCACTCACAAGAAAGGCAAGGTCGAAATAGCCGACGGCGGCACCGTACTTCTCGATGAAATCGGCGAGATGCCCCTGGAGTTGCAGGTCCGGATCCTGCGTTTGATTCAAGAGCGCGAGATCGAAAAGATCGGCGCTACAAGCCCCACCAAGGTGGACGTGCGAATCGTGGCCGCCACCCACCGGGAACTGGGAAGCATGGTCAAAGCTGGCAGCTTCCGCGAAGATCTGTACTATCGCCTTCTGGTTGTCCCGATCAATCTTCCGCCGCTTCGTGAACGCCTCGGCGACATCCCGATTCTGGTGCAGCACTTCTTCGATAAGAGCAGGGTCAAGCATAACCGGCCCGAGCTTGTAATGTCCCCCGATCTGCTTGCCTGTTTCACCAACTACGAATGGCCCGGCAATGTGCGGCAGTTGGAAAATGCCGTGGAGCGTCTCGTTTTGCTTGCCAGGGACTCCGAAATCACCTCGGCAGACCTCCCGGATTTCCTGCAGTCCCCGGCTGCGCAGCAGGGCGAAGCCATGCCCATGGCCTTGCCGGAGGGCGGGATCAGCCTCGAGGCTCTCGAGAAGGATTTGATCCTGCAGGCCTTAAAGAAATCGGCAGGCAATCAGACCCGCGCCGCGCGGTACCTGAATATGAGCCGTAGAGCCCTCGCTTACCGTCTCGAAAAGTACGAAGTAGACGCCGATATCGGAAAACCCAAGACCAAGACACGCGGAGCCCCGTAGATTTTCAAACCACCTCGCCCGGCTTAGTAAGTTCTATTACAACTTTCAGTTCCATTCTGTTTAGAGCGCACGAAAGTGTGCAACCCAAATAGATCGCGGCGTTCAGTAATGGACTAAACGTTCTAGAACTTCCACTGGCACTTCTTTCCAAGTCATTGATTTCAGGTTTAACACAAGTGAGAACAGGCTTGGTCCCCAGCGTGCGTTTCCCTTGTGCATGTGCTCGCCATCAAACCAGTACTTACCAATTCAGGAATTCATACCGGCCTCTATCAACGGTTCCGCATTTGCTCCTGAGACCGCGACGCAAGCGCCTGCCGAAGAGGCAGCCGTGGATTGCGTTGCCAGTGACGAGGTTTTGGTCGAACGCTCCCGGAAGGGGGACACTCTGGCTTTCGGCGAATTGATCCAGCGGCATCGCAGCGCCTGTCTGAAGAGGGCCCGCCTGATGATTCGTGATCGCAGCGACGCCGAAGACGAGTGCCAGAACGCCTTTTGGAAAGCCTTCCAGCGTCTGGAACAGTACCGTGGGGAAGGTACTTTCGGCGCATGGTTGAGCCGCATCGTAGAGAACCAATGCCTCATGCGCATTCGCGATGAGCGGAATGTGCGCTTCGTGTATCTGGACGAACCCACCGAATCCAATGTTCGCCTCGAGGTGGTCGGCCAGAGTCCGGACCCGGAGGGCCAACTCGGCTTAAGCGAAGTAGGGGTTCTCCTGCGGAGGGAAATCTCCCGGATCCCACCGCTGCTTCGGAATGTAATGCTGCTCCGCGACGTACATCAATTGTCGATGTTTGACGTGGCCGGCAAGCTCGGTCTTTCGGTCCCGGCGGCGAAATCCCGGTTGAGACGGGCCAGGATGGAGATGCGTTCGCGCATTTCCTCGCACTGTGGACGAAAAGGCGTCGGCACGCTGACACAGACTGCCCGGTACAACCAGGCGGCCTACACCCGCGCCAGTTAGCCTGTGGAACACCCGGCATCCTCCGTCACGGGGCTGCGGACAGCGGCCCTCCAGCCGGGTGTTTTCACCGGCAGGTGAAAAGGCAGGCAATGGCTACCGGGCGGATTGACATCAGCCACAATAAACGCAACGTTCTGCAGATCGCCCGCCGGGTTTCCGCAACTATCGGAAGTGATTTTTTCCATGCGATCGCGAAACATCTCGCGGCAGCCCTGGCTGCCGACTGTGTCTACGTGGGAGAATTCGCCGGCGGCCAGAGTGAACGGGTCAAGACTCTGGCTGCCTTCGCGGGAGAAGAATCGCTCAGCGTCGAGTACCCGCTGGCAGGCAGCGCCTCCGCGCAAATAGCCCTCGGCAAGCCGGTGCTCTGCCGCGCGGAAGCGCAGCATCGCTTCCCTTCAGACCAGGCCCTCGCACGCCTGCACGCGGAAGCCTTCGCCGGGGTTCCGCTGACTACTTCCGAAGGCACTCCCGCCGGCGTGCTCATGGCAGTCTACCGCAGAAGCGTGGCGAACCTCCGCGACGCGAAATCGATATTGGAGATCTTCGCGCCGCGCGCCGCCGCGGAGCTCGAGCGCAAGCAGGATGAAGAGCGCCTGCGCGAGAGCGAGCAACGCTACCGGGCATTTGTCTCGCTCAACTCTGACGCCATGTGGCGCATCGAGTTCGAAAAGCCCATATCCATCGCACTTCCGGAGGAGCAGCAGATCGACCAGATCTATCAATACGGCTATCTTGCGGAATGCAACGACGCCCTGGCCCGCCAGTTCGGCCTGGAGAAAGCCGCTCAGTTGACTGGCTGGCGCATCAGCGACCTGGCGCCCATCACCAACGCGAGCGTACGCGAGGCCGCTCTCCACGCGATTCGCTCCGGGTACCGCTTCAGCACCGTGGAGACCACGCCGGAGGCCCGCGACGGGACCACGCGCCACATCGTGCGCACTCAGTGGGGCATCGTCGAAAACGGTATGCTGCTGCGCGCCTGGGGAACCAGCCGCGACATTACGGATCTCAAGACGATCGAGCGCGAGCTGGATGCCTCCGAACAGCGCCTGACGGATCTGGTGGAGACACTGAACCTGCTGGTAGTGATGCTGCATGAGAATGGCACCGTCGCCTACTGCAATAAGCATCTGTACCGGCTGACCGGCTGGACTGCCGAGGACGCGATCGGTAAGGACTGGTTCGATCTGATGGTGCCCCTCGAGGACCGCGGCAAAGCACGGACGGCATTTGAATCCGCCAAGCTCCAGGTCGAGGGTCCGACGCATTATGAGAGTACCCTGCTCGGTCCGCAGGGCACGCGATGGTGGGTCGCCTGGGATAGCACCAGCTTGCGCGATGCCGACGGCAAGATCGTTGTCTCAGCCAACGTGGGACGCGACATCAGCGAATACAAAATGCTGGAGGCGCAGTTCCGGCAGGCACAGCAGCTCGAGAGCCTTGGAAGATTGGCCGGCGGAGTCGCCCACGACTTCAATAACCTGCTGGCTGTCATTACCGGCTACAGCAGCGTACTTCTCGAGAAAGCAGAGCCTTCGGACCCCGCGTATGCCGGTCTTACCGCGATCTCCGAGGCGGCGGAGCAGGGGGCCGCTCTCACTCACCGCCTTCTGGCTTTCAGCCGCCGTGAGGTTCCGCGGCCGGAACAGCTCGATCTGACCGCGCTGATCGCCGATGACGAGGAAATGGTGCGGCGCCTCATCGGGGATGATGTCCGCCTGATCACCCGCCTGGATCCGTCGCTCGATCCGGTCCGCGCCGACGCCGGTCAAATCCGCCAGGTGCTTCTCAACCTGATCGTGAATGCCCGCGATGCCATGCCCCAGGGGGGCACCCTGATCATCGCTACCTTAAACCGCGATGTTAGTGATGGAGATCCGCACTTCTCGGAAGCCCCGCCGGGAAAGTACGTCGAGTTAGTGGTTGCCGACACAGGTAGCGGGATTACCGCGGAAGTTCGCAGTCACTTGTTCGAGCCGTTCTACACGACAAAGGAACAAGGCAAGGGCACGGGTCTCGGTCTCTCCACGGTATATGGAATCATCCGCCACCATAGCGGCTACATCGGCGTTGAATCGCAGCCAGGTAAGGGAGCGCGCTTCAGGATTCTGCTACCGGCGCAGCCGGAGCAACCTACTCCGGAAGGCCAATCAGAGCCGCGATCGTGAGAACCCGTGAAATAATCGGGATGTGCTTGCCGTCCGCTCGCCTCGCACGCATGCGGGCGCTCATTCCGAGGCGCAATCGTGAGGGAGCTGTGTTACATCTTGACTGGCGGCGGAAAAGGCTTCAGTAACTTCTCCAAATAGTCCGGCGAAGGTCGTTGTAGTTTTGTCGGCATTGCTGGTCAGGGTCACAGCGGTTGGAGGCGGTGCCGCGCCAATTCTTCGGAGATAATCTTCGGAGAGCCGGTCAGCCGCCGGCTCTCATTACCGCTCCTGCCACGGCTGGCCGGACCTCGCCGCGATCCGTCTCCGCCGCCAGCAGGGCCCGCTCGGCCTGGTACCAGTCTTCCTCGGCCGACCCGCTCGGGCACCCCCGGTCCAGCCAATATTGGTACGCCAGCCTTTCGATGGATTCCTTGGTGAATTGTGCCACTGCCGGGTTATCACCCGCTTGTTCCGGGGCCGCCTGATCCGGAACCGCGCGCGCCAAGTTCTCCGCCATTGCCCTTTTGCTCTGATATTTTCGCATTCCGTGTTCCTGCCTTCCTGGATGGGTTCCGCGCCTCTGCCGCTTTACGTGTCAGCCCGATCCAGTCGCCCCGAGCGGGATTTATTAAATTTTAGTGCGTTCCGATCATCCCCGCGGTCAACTCCTCCCGTTCCGCTGCCTCGCTCTCTTCGTTGTCGGCGGCTTCCTGGCACGCGAGGCAGTATGCGGCCCAGGGAACAGCCTTCAACCGCTTCAGGCTGATCTCGCCATCGCATCGCAGGCATGTACCGTAGGTGCCGTCCTCGATACGTGCCAGGGCGTCCCGCAAACCCCGCAACCGGCTGGAATCCAGCTCGAGCTGCCGGATGGCCAGCGCACGGTCGGCAGCCTTTTGAACCTGATCGAGTGTATCGGGTGTGCTTTCGACGGCGATCTCGTCACGACGCCCTAGCGGATCTTCCTGTCCCCTCAGAAGGTCTTCTATAATCTGCTTGAAGTTCTCGAACTGGATGGCTTCCATATGAGTCCCCCCCATACAGAAGCACGATGGCTCTAATGGGCCTTGGGGGGCCATAAGTTAAAGGCAGTTTCACCCATCGACGCCGGCCTGATTCTGCCGGAAAAGGTCTTCAAGCAGTGCGATGAGCTCGCTAAAACGGTAGGGTTTACGCAGAAAGAGCTTTGGCTGCTGTCCGCCGAGGGAGGAAGTTGCCACCTGCTGGCTATACGCGCTGGTGAGGATTACCTTCACGTCAGGCTGGATCCGCCGCAGTTCGGACAGGACATCCCGGCCGGAAATACCCGGCAGGGTCAAATCCAGCAGAACCAGGTCGATCGCCCGTTGATTGGCCTTGAAGAGACTGAGGGCGGTGAGACCGTCGCCTGCCTCTAAAACAGAATAACCCTTCTTGCGGAGCAGCTTCGCAACGGCCTGGCACAGCGTTTCCTCGTCTTCCACCACAAGCACGGTGCCGCCCTCGCTTTCCACGCCGACATCCGAGCTGTGCACCTCGCTGTCCGCGCCGCCTTCGACGTTCTGGGCGCATGGCAGCAGGATATCGAAACGCGAACCCTGGCCGGGCGCGCTGGTCAACCGGATGGTGCCGCCGTGGCTGCGCACAATTCCCTGCACGGCGCCGAGACCCAGGCCGCGGCCCGCGAATTTGGTGGTGAAAAACGGATCGAAAATTTTGGCTTGAATCTCCGGCGTCATGCCGCAACCACTATCGGCAACCACCAACCGGACGTACTCGCCCTCGGGAAGTCCTGACGTTTCCTCCTCGGACTGGCTCGAGCCCGCTTTCACCGTCGCCAGGCTCACCGAGATGACCCCTTCTTTCTCTTCCAGCGCTTCGGACGCGTTGGTAATCAGGTTCATGAAGACCTGCCGGATCTGCGCCGCGTTGCCACGCACCGTGGGAAGGTTCGAGGGGAGATCAACTTTCAACACAGCACTCTTGGAGATGGAAATCTTCAGGAGCTCAAGCATCTCGCTGACCAGGCTGGAAAGATCTACCGGCTCGAATACCGGATTTTCCTGTCCGGCATAAGCCATCAACTCACGTACAATCTCCGCGGCGCGAACCGCCACCGCCTTGATCTTCTCTACCCCGTCACGCACGGGCGAATCTGCCGGGGCCTCCGCCAGTTGCAGTTCCGTTTCCGCCAGGATACTGCCCAGCATGTTATTAAAATCGTGCGCGATTCCGTTGCTCAACACCCCCAGGCTCTCCAACTTTTGCCTCTCGAAGGCCTGGGCCTGCGCACGTCTCACATCCGTGATGTCGATGTCCGATCCGATAAAGCCGGCGAAAACACCGCCGGGTGCGAAGCGGGGAACCCCGCTGCACAATATCCATCGATACTCTCCGTCCGCCCGGCGCAGGCGGTAATCGATGCGAAAATCCCGGCGGTTTTTCAACGCTGCAGTGTAGCTGTCCAGGCACCGGCGCAGGTCCTCGGGATGCACGCTCTCACTCCACGCCTGCTGCAAATCTTCCTGCAGCGTGTGGCCGGTAAACGTCAGCCACGTCTTATTGAAAAAGGAGACGACCATGTCCGGGCCGGTCACCCAGATCATCACCGGCGCAGTGTCAGCCATGTTTCGGAAACGCTCTTCGCTCTCACGCAGCGCCTGCTCCGTCCGCACCCGCTCGGCAAGCTCTTCCTGCAACCGCTGGTTCGCCGCATTCAGCTGCAGGGTACGCTGCGCAACCTCCGTCTCCAATTGGGCGTGCAGTTGGCGCATCCATTCCTCAAGGCGTTTGCTACTGCTGATATCGCTCACCGCCAGCATGCAGTGGCCGGGAAGTCCCGCGGCCGCCCGCACCGGCGCACCTTCCAATCGGGCGTAGAATTCGAGACCGCCCCGCGGAGCCAGCCGGATTTCCGTTTCCAGCGTGCTCCCTGATCTGCCAAGCTGCCCGTAATACAAGTGAAACCGATCCCGGTCTTCCCGGGCGACGTAGTGGCTAAAGCGTTGTTCCAGCAAAGCGCTTCTCTCTACACCCAACAGCCGCGCCCCGGTGAGGTTCGCTTCCAGAATCGACGCGTCTCGGTCCAGCGTGAAATACCCTGCCGGCGCAAAATCGTACAGTTCCATATAGCGCTCGCGCGAGGTGCGCAGTTCTCCCTGTACGCGGCGTAACTCTTCGTTTTGAGCCTCTAGCTCAACCTGGTGAACACGAAACTCTTGAACCAGCCGCTCGGTCGCTTCCGGAGACAGATTTCCGGGTTTGTCTCTTTGCGGCGTTGCCTTTGCGCGCGCAGCTCCTGCCCTCGACCGCCGGCTCACGCTGGTTTCGAAATCATCGTGTTTCTGCGCCACGGCGCGGTCCTCCCGTCAAGCTGGGCCACATCCTGGGCTTGCGCGCAAGCATGCTGTCGAAGGCAGGCGCCGCGGGTCGCACAACCGGAAAGGCTGTGCCGTTTTCTCGCGGCAGGCGATTCGGGAACCGTTCCAGCGCGTGCTGTCCGCCGGTTGAAGCAGCATTCGCCGGCCCCGACACATGCGCTGGTTCGCCCGCCCGCCGGGATTCCTGCCGGGCGACCCCTCCCTCTAGCGCCATAAGAATTCTTATGCCTGAGGCATCGCACAACTCCCCCCGCACGGCGCGGAAGCGATGCCAGCCCTTCGTCGTGATTGTAGGGCTTATCCAATTCCCTGTAAAGAGCAAAGGGCGCGACTTGAACAAGACGGCCGGATGTAGTGAATCGTACTGCCGTACTCCGCGAGCCACTCCGCAAGAGCGAAGCCATCAGATCTTTTGGACGTAATCGGTGATTCCCCGAGCCGAAGAGTCATAGTGGCGCAAATAATGCGTCGAACCAACCGCGCCAGCATCAAGCAAACGGGTAAGGGGGAGGTGGTCTGTGGGGGTCAGGATTACCCTGTCGCTGGCAATAGCTTTCATGGGCGCTCTCTGTACCCAGACACTCCAGGCGCAAGAGAGCGAGACCGGAAGCAAACTCAATACTAATTTAGGCACGGGCCTGAACGTGCCGCTCAACCCGACGGCGTCAATTGTGGGCTCGAGCCTGAACGCAGTGGTGGGCGCGGGCTATAACTTCAACCGCCATCATTCGTTCGTCGGGCAATTCATGTGGGCCGGCCTGCCGGTCAACAGGGAAACCTTTCGTCCGATCGACCTGATTGCTAACGCACGGGACATCAGCGCATCCAGCAACCTCTTCGCCGTAACCGCAAATTACCGGTACCGTTTGCAGGGCAGAACCTTCGGGTGGTATTGGATTGGCGGCGGAGGCGCGTACTACCGCCGCGTCTCCCTCTCCAGGCAGGTTGATGTGGGCACGGCCACCGTGTGCGGGCCGTCGTGGTTGTATTTGGGATACGGCTGCGTCAATGGAATTGTAAGTCAGGATCAAACCTTGATCAGCGCCGGTTCTACCGCCTTCGGAGGCAATGGAGGGATGGGCTTCACCATCCGGATCAATGACGAAGGTTATAAGTTCTATGTCGAATCGCGCTATCACTATGCGCCGACTAAGAACATCGCCACAACCCTGATCACGATCACGCTCGGCTTCGCCTGGTGACGAAGCATGGAACCAGCAGGGGGGCCGGACCCACCGAACTTCCGGCAACCTGTCCCCATCAATACATCTGCCTTCGCCGCACATCGTTCCCGCGCTGAACTCGTGGCAATGGGTAAGGCCTTGCGCGATCAGTGTCCGCGCAGCTCCCACGCCGAATGGAAACCGCCGCGCGACCGCTCGGACCCGGTGGCTTTGGTCAAACAGGCCGATGAAGGGCGCATCCGGGAGCTCGTGCCGGTTCGCCATGGGCGAATGCTCCAATCGCCGTTCGCCTTCTATCGCGGGGCGGCGCTGAACATGGCGGCGGACCTGGCGGCGACGCCCAACACCGGGATCCGCGTGCAGGCATGCGGCGACGCGCACTTGCTGAACTTCCGCGGCATCGACACGGCGCAGCGGCGCGTAATCTTCGACCTCCACGACCTCGATGAGACGCTGCCCGCGCCGTGGGAGTGGGACCTCAAGCGGCTGGCCGCCAGCTTCGTGCTGGCGTGCCGGGAAAATGGGCTCGGCGACATAAGTGGCGTGGATGCGGCCCGCGCCTGCGCGCGCTCCTATCGCGAGCACGTGATCGAATACGGCAAAATGCGGGCGCTGGACGTCTGGTACGCGAGCCTCGACGCCGCGGAATTCCAGACCGGGATTCACGAGGACGAGTTGCGCCGCCGGTTGAATAAGCGGGTAGCGCGTTCGCGGGAGCGGGAGCGGAGCGCGTTCGAGGATGATTTTCCCAGGCTCGCGAACCTGAGGGGATCGCCAACCATCCAGGACAATCCGCCGGCCATCGTTCACTGGCGCGCCGAGACGGGCCACGACGAGTTCCTTGCCAGGGTGCGGGATTGCTTCGCCTCATACCGGGAAGGCCTGCCGCTCTCCGCGCGCGTCCTCCTCGATCGTTTCGAGTTCAAGGACATTGCCGTCAAAGTGGATGGTGTCGGCAGTGTAGGCATGTTCTGCGCCGTGATCCTACTGATGGACTCCGCCAATGCGCCGCTATTCCTTCAGGCGAGGGAGGCGCGCGCCTCCGTGCTGGAAGCTTACGCGGGAGAGAGTGTGTTTGCCAACCACGGCGAACGCGTGGTGAACGGATATCGGTTGATGCAATCGGACGCTGACATCTTCCTCGGCTGGAGCACAGGCAAAAGCGGACGGCATTTCTACGTACGGCAGTTGCGCGACCTGAAGCTGAGACCGGTGGTCGAACAGCTTAGTTCGACCGACATGATCCACTTCGGTGAATGGTGCGGCTGGACCCTGGCGCGCGCCCACGCCCGCAGCGGGGAGGCGGCGATGATCGGCGGGTACCTGCACGGGGCCGACACGTTTGACAAAGCGATCGCCGCGTTCTCGGTGGCGTATGCCAATCAAACCGAGCGCGACTACGAAGTCTTCAAGAATGCGGTGCAAAAGGGCGACCTGGAAGCGGCGAAGGAACCGTGATCGCTAATCAGAACACGAACTGCGCCCGCAGTTGAATGATGCGGACGGACGCATCCGCACCCACAAAGGATCCGAAAATGCTGGTCGGAGCGGATACCAACTCTTGGATGGTGCCAAAGACACCCTGACCTTGCGCAATGTCGTTGACCGGCTTGTCGAAGTTCGGGTGATTGAAGAGGTTGAAGAACTGGAATCCCACGCCGAACCTGGCTGCCTCCCAGCGAGGAATCTTGAAGTTCTTCATGATGGACATGTCGGTATTGAAGTACCCCGGTCCGCGGTATTGATTCCGGGTCTGGTTGCCGAAAGCGGTTGGACTGCTGGTGCTGATGGCTGCGCAAACTGAGTTAGAGCGGGACAGGGCGTATCCGGATTAATCGCCGCCGTTCCGCAGCTGTTATAACCGGGCTGTATCGGGGTAGCGAAGATCGCCAGGTTTAGGAAATTATTGGCGAGCAAGAGCGAAGCTGGCCGCGCTATCCAGCACGGTGAACGGCTGCCCGGTCCGGTAAAACACGGTTCCGGCAATGGTCCAACCGCCGACCAGCAGCATTCGGCCCACCTTTCTTGAAGATGTGGCGGAACACATCGTCCCACACATAGTTCGCCGATATGTAGTGGCGCACGTCGTAGTCGGCGTTGCCGTAGTTATACTGCCGGATGTTGTTGGGGTTTTGGGGGAACAGAAGGCTGCGATCTGTATTCAGGTCGTATTGGTAGTAGCCGGCATTGGAAACCTCGTCCAATGCGTGGCTAAAGGTGTAGCCGAAGCCTAATTGCAGTCCCTGCGCCATCCTCCTTCGCAGGCTGATTACCAGGCCGGTATAGTTGGAAACGGCTCCGGTCATCAACTGCATAACTGTCCCGAAGCGGCGGTCCGGCGCGGTTGGCGGCAGTCCCACGAAATCGGGGAAAAAGGCGTTGACTCCGCTGTTTTGCACCACTTCGTGATAACCGTGGTTGCCCACGAAATTGGCGCTGGCCACCAGATCCCACGGCAACTGCTTTTGCACTTCCAGGTTCCACTCTTCGTACCGCGCCTGCCGGTAAACAGAGTCCATCGTAGTGAAGTTGGGAGGTTGAAGAAGGGGTTGCTGGCGGTGATGGAGTCCACCGTGCCTCCGCTGTTGAAGCCGGTCAGCAGCGATTGGTTGGCGGCGGCGGCGACCTGGAAAAGGCTGCCCGGTGCGCCTGGCGTGATCTTCCCGTTGGTGACGGTAAAGCTGTTGAGATTGGGGGTATTGGAGGCCATCATGCCGGCCACCTGTAAGGGAAATACGTCGCCGAAGATGCCAAAGCCGCCGCGCACTACCAGAGTCGCCTTTCTTAGTAGGTGTCCAGGCGAAACCGAACCGCGGCTGCCAGATGACCGCGTTGGTGGCGGAGAGCGCACGATGCAGGTTCGTCCTGAATTACCTGGTTGTAAGGCACGTTTGGGTCATGCGGAAGCGAAGTGAACGGCGCCACGAGGTTGGCGAAGCAGTTCACCTGACAAACCGGGTTGGAGTTGTGGTCTCCACGCAGGGTCAGGGTCAGGCTCAACCGCGGGCTTACCCGCCAGTCATCCTGCGCGTAAATGCCCAGGTTGTACGATGCGAACGGAGCTTCGTTTACCGTCGGGAAATTCTGCTGCAGGAAGGTGCTCGCGCCACCCCCATTGTAGAAATTCCTGGAGGGTAGGCTCCGAGATAAGTCCGTGCTGAAATATCTGGAAATCCAGATCGCTCATATCGGCGCGGTGGAAGTTCACTCCGAACTTCAAGTTATGCGCACCCGCCGTCCAACTCAAATCGTCGATGAGCTGGTACTGCGTGACATTCCGGCCCTGGGGATAGTTATTGCCCATACCGCCTATGTTATTGAACCGGGCCGCACCAAAGCGAATCACCGTGGGAAACACGGCCAGCACCGCGGCTTCATCCGGCGGTCCAAAGCGCGCGCTGTAGTACTGCCCGGTAAGTATCAATTGGTTGACCACGGCGCCGCTGAACGTATGATTCTCACTGATCTGCCCGCTCAACGTAGGCTGCGGGCTGAAGACGTTGAAGATCGGGCTGATCGGGTCGGTATAGGTGGCCTGCGTTCCGTTGTCGCGCTGCAACGCGACGAATATTCGGTCGTTGTTGCCGAGGTTGCGATCCACGCGTGCCGTCCAGACATACTCGTTCGTGAAGTTCCCTGCGTTGGAGCGGAACTGCAGCGCGCAGGGTACGCCGGGCCCCAGCAGGGTGAAGGTGCCGCACCCACCTCCTGGAACCGGGATCGCTGTGCTCGCACCGGCGGCGCCCGCATATAACTTGAAAATGTTCTGGTAAAAAGATACCGCCTGGGTTTGGCCGGTCACACTTAGATTGTTTAGCGTGGCGGCGGCAAATTGCGGGACTCGGAATCTTCGCCAGCGTGTTGGTGGGTAGAACGATGCGGGTCCCTTCATAGTCGAAGAAATAGAAAGTCTTGTTCTGCTGTTTGGGGAGGGGTCCCCCGACGCTGGTGGCCCACGTGTTCACGTTGGAAAACGGCCGGGGATCGCCACTCTGGTTATTGAACCAGTTGTTGGCATTCATGACGCGCCCGTTCCAGAAATAAATCGCATTGCCGTGGTAGTTGTTCGTGCCTGACTTGAAGACGTAGTTCACTTGCGACCCGGCAAGTCCGCCGTACTGTCCGGTGTAGGCGTTATTCACAACTGTAACCTCACCGATGGCGTTAAACCCGAGCATCAGGTCGGTCGCGCCAGTGTTGCCAATGTTGGAGAAGACATCGTTATTGATGCCGCCATTAAGGGTGAACGTATTCGACAAGGCCGGCAGCCCGAACGTCGAAAAATTGCCGAATCCGCCGTTGGTGCTCATTTCGACGCCCGGGCTGAGCAGCGCATAGAACGTCAGATCGTTGCCGGGGTTCGGCACGTTAGCGAGCGGATTCGCACCGACGTTGTGCGAGATATTGGGGCTGGCGGGCTGGATGGTTACCACTTGTTCGTGGACGTCGATGGACACCACGGCGGTCTGCAATGACAACTGCACATCCACGACGTTGATCTGTCCGACCGACACCCGCGCGGTCCTAACTGTTTCGGCGAAGTTGAGTGAGTTCGCAGTGACTGTGTAACTTCCCGGCGACAGGAGCGGAAAGCGGTAGAACCCTTGTGCGTCAGTCGTCCTCTCCTGGCTGGCTCCCGTCCCGGCATTTTTCAGCAGGACGCTCGCGCCTGGTATGACTGCGCCGGACGGGTCGGTGACGGTTCCGGCCAAGCCGCCGGTAATAAGGGACTGTGCCAGAAGCGCCGGTGTCAGCAAAAGCAGGCATGCAAACGACACGAGGAACGTCCTTGTCCTCGCAGTCAACAGTCCGGTTACTCCTGAGACACAACTCCCCAGCACTTCTCTCACGATGCCCGGTTATGGTGCAGAAGTGCTTTTTTATTTGACGGGTAGGCTCGGAGGAAGCAACACGTGTAACCAGACAGCCGCCGCCGGGACCGCGCAGGCGTGTCCCCGCCGCGGTCCGTTTAGCCTGGGATTTGGGTCCCCGGCGGCGTATTGGCGCATCGAATTGTAATAGAGGGGGTGATAAACCCTCGATCCGCCGATCGGCCTTGCTCCCGGTCGTGCTGTCGCTGTAAACAACGAGGGCACAGACGCGTAACCGCTGCCGGGTCATCATGCGGCGGATTATGTCCCATTCCGGAACAGGGCCGCGGCGGATGGAAGGTTTACGATTTAATGCTTGGCGAGTCTCAGCAGCGCGGCGGCTAGTTCGTTCACCGCATGCTCTTCGACGCGACGGCTGGCATCGCTGCGCGGCAGGGAGGCTAGGTGCAGATGCACCATTTCGTGGACCACGGTGAACTCCATATCGTCGAGCATCTCGTGGTAGGGAAGTTGGTAGTCGTAGGAGGAAAGCACCTGGATCTTGGCGGTTTTCACATCACTGTCCCACTTGATGTTGCCCAAGGTCTTAGGTTCCAGTTTGTCCGGGCGAACCAGTTCAAAGGTGATATTCCAGTCTTTGAGGTTCAGGCGCTCTTGCCAGACCTGAACTTTCTGGGCCACGAACTTTTCGGCGGCGGTTTCACGTTCCCGTGCGGTTGAATCCGGATTTGCGGCCTTCGCTGAAATGCAAAAACCGATGAAAAGGAGCGAAGCAACGCCAAAACAACTGGCGATTGCGAGTTTGCTACTGACCATGCACTTCGGATGGTAACACCCAAAACGCGCAGGGATCCAGTATCTTGCCCCGGATTTCACCCATTCGCACATAGTGCAAATAAGTGAGGCGACTGACAACCTTCGCTGTTCAGTCCGGGGTGAAACGTACGCGATGTTACCGGCGTCTACCCGGCCGGTTTCTTTTCATACAAATCGGTGCGCGGCATACAGCACAAGGGGGCTGGAATGCGCCGCGAATTCATGGTCAGAATGCCTTGTGAACCTCGATGCGGCCCCCGGCCTGGTGGTGCGAAACGTGGGGTTACACGGAAACCTCTCCCGCGTCAACATTTGCCACCTCCCCGCTGGAAGCCCGCATCTTTCGTCTTGCGAGGTTGTTAGAAATCCGTAGCGATACGGTCCAGGAAGGTCAGGAGGAAAATGTCGATGAGAGCTTTACTTGTAGCTGCAATGTTGATCGGCGGCGTCATCCCGTCCGATCTGGCCGCGCAACGCGGCGGCGGTGGCGGTGGCGGCGGCGCGCACGGTGGGGGCGCAGCACACCCCGGTTTCGGCTTCGGTTTTGGTTCCGGCGCCGGTCGCGGCAGCCGCTTTTTTGGAAACCGCTTTGGCAACGGATTCGGGCAGGGATGGAACAACGGCACCGGTTTTTCCGGCTGGGGCTATGGGGACACTGGCTGGGACGAGCCGTTCTTCGCCGATTCCGTATCGCCTCCTGCATATGGCGACGGAAACCAACCTTCTCCGTCCCGAGTTTTCCTTATGCCTCCGTCCCCTCCGCCTCAACCCGCGCATCCCGTGATCCGTGAGTATAACTGGCAGGGCGACGGCGGCGATGGCCACGCGACCTTCTCGATTGTGCCGAAGAATGGCCAGCTCCGGCAGGCGGTCGCCGTCTGGGTGCAGGACAACGAAGTCCGGTACACGGGCTCGGACGGAAGAACCGGACGCATGCCACAGGCCGCAATCGATTGCGGGGCCACGGAACGGCTCAACGCGCAGAAGAACCTGAGGTTGTCGCTGCCCGGCTGCGGACTCTCGCAATAGCGCTCCTTATGGCGTGCATCGAGATCATCGTCTTAGTCACTAACTCGCGCGATGCCGCCTCGGGTGCACTAAGGGAATTGAAACGGCTGAACCGGGAAGGCTGGATCGACCTGACCTGCTATACGCTAGTCGACGGCGACGAGGAAGGCGGCCCCCGCGTTCGTGAGATCAGCGACAGGGCCGAAACCATCGGCGGGACGGCCGCCAAGGCTCTGACCGCAGCCTTGATCGGGTGCCTCCGCCCCATGTATGATTCTGCCGAGGCTTGGCCGGATGGCGGCGCCGGGGCAGTCCGAGTCGGATTGCAGCACGGCGATTCCGCCCTGCTGGTAATGGTGGAAAATCGCTTTGCGGAGCGTGTGGCGGAAGAGTTCGAAATGCGCGGCCTGACTGTGCGCAGGCCAATGCGAGGCGACCAGTGCGAGGTAGCACTGCGCGCCTCGATTGAGGGCATCAAGAGCAAAATCGCATGGCTGGAGGAACTCCTCGATCACGAATCGGACAAAGCCGCCTGGACGGCCGGCGAAGGAAAGGATCGCCTCGAGTCCGCCATCCGCGCCGGCCGGATGGAACTCCGTGCGGAAAGGGAACGCCTGCAGGCACGTCTGCTCATATTGCGTACCGAGCTCGAGGCGCGCCTTCTCGAGATCACGCGGTGCGAAAAGGGCGCCCGTGCCGCGATCGCATCCGGCAGGGGCGTTGTGGAAGTGGAGCGGGACATCGCGGATGTCAACGAAGATCTCGCTCTGTGTGTTCTGGATCATCTCGACACGCTCGCCATCTACGAATCGGAGCTGCACGAAAAGGCAGCCCGCGCGAGCGTGGACGCTGCGGCCGCGTTCGAAGATCAACTCCGCGAAGTCGAGGTCCAGATGCGGAAATACCGTGCCGACTTGACCGCCACGCTGGCCTCCTCGGGCTCACTGAGTCGTCACAGCGCGGAGCGGTCGCGAGCAGTCTCCAGGACTGACTCGCCCGGAATGGAATCGAAGCTGCAGACTCACGGAAGGAAAATGGAACAGCGCCACGCCCGGCTGAAGGCGGATATCCAGCAGCTGCAGAGGGAGGATTCGCGCAACTGGCACGACCTGGCCGCCGGCTTCCATCAGTCGTGGCAAAGTCTCCGCGAAACGTCCGAAGGATTGCACGAATGCCAGTAAGCTGCCGCGGACACGGAACCCCGCCATCGACAGGGTTCCATCTCCGCGGCGTGAGCTGCTTACGATGCGCTCGTCAGCACCGCTTCGTCCACGAAATGGATGTTGGACTCTTCCGGACTGGTGATCTTCAGAAGATTCTTCGCTTTCATCATCTCGTCCGCGGTTCCATGCACTACCAGGAGGAACTTATCGGCTTGGATCGCGGTCTCGTATCGAAGGATGCTGTCTTTCGGGATCCCGATGCTATACAACCCGGCACCGAGTGCACTTAGACCACCCACTACAACGGCCCCTTCCAACGCGCCCACCACCCACGCCACCAGCGGCCCGGCAATCAACACCGGTCCCACTCCCGGGATGACGAAGAAGGCGGCGCCGACCAACAGGCCCCAAACGCCTCCCCAAAAGGCTCCCATCTTACCCCAGTACTTCATGCGGTCGCCTGCATTGTAATAGCCGACCACATGTTCCTCGGTGTGGTATTCCTTGCCGAGAATCGATAATTTCTTGATGTCGAAGCCGGATTTCTGCAGCTCTTTGATTGCGGCTTCCGCATTTGAGTGAGAACCGTAGACCACCACGAGTGAATTTTTTTCGGACATTTCCATTTCCTCCTGCGAGTGAGATCGAGACGGATGTTGGGTTCTGAAAGATTCCGCCCCGACATAGTCACAGGATTTCGATATTCGCGGCCCCGACTCACCATTTGGGGCTAACGCATCCCGGAATCAATAGGGAACGCAACCCCAAGAGATGCCTCTCCGCATCCTCACCTGCATCGATTTGACTAGGGGGTGCAAGGTGGGAATTATTCGACGTTATTCTTACGTATTTGCTTTCATACTGCCAATATTGTGTTGTGCCTTCATCTATCTTGGGGCGAGCCCGGCGCTCGCTCAGGATCCCGTAGTTTCCATAGAACCGAGGACCGGAACCCGGCCCGATGCGCAGGGCAGCGCCAACCGCGCCGCCACCCACATCAGCGTGGATTCCGATCTGGTGTTGATTCCAGTGATGGTCACCGACCACCACGATCGCCTGATAACCGGTCTCGAAAAGGAACATTTCAGACTCTTCGAAGACAAAGTCGAACAGGTGATCACGCATTTTGCGGCGGAAGATGCTCCGGTCTCGATCGCCCTGGTTTTCGATTGCAGCGGCAGCATGGGGCCGAAGCTGCAAAAATCGCGCGCCGCGGTAACTGCGTTCCTGCACACTGCGAATCCGGAGGATGAATTCTCGCTGATTGTCTTCAACGACCGCGCTCAACTGGCGGTCGGTTTCGGGAGCCGGATCGAAGAGATTCAGAGCCGCATGCTCTACACCCAATCGCACGGACGCACGGCGCTGCTGGACGCAATCTATCTTGCGATGGACCAGATGAAGCACGCCAAGCACAGCCGTAAAGCGATCCTGATAATCTCCGATGGCGGAGACAATTGCAGCCGCTATAGCATGCGCGAAGTCAAGAACCGCGTAAAGGAAGGCGATGCGCAGGTGTATTCCATCGGCATTGAAGAGCCCTTCGGTGTACGAGGCAGAAGTCCCGAAGAGCTCGCGGGGCCGGCACTGCTGGACGAGATCGCCAGCCAGAGCGGCGGACGTCTGTTCGAAATCGACGACTTGAATGAGCTGGCCGACGTCGCCTCAAAAATCGGCATGGCGCTGCGCAATCAATACTTGCTGGGCTTCGCGCCAGCGCAGCAGAAGCGCGATGGCAAGTACCACAAAATCGTGGTGAAGCTGGAGCGGCCCAAAGGCCTGCCGCCGCTGCGGGCATCCTTCCGGTCGGGATACTACGCGCCAACGCAGTAAGCCCTGACAGTTATCCTCGCATGAGCGCAATCCGCCAGCGGGCACGTAGGATCTCCACTTCCATGATCGCGTTCTCGATGTCGCTTGCACTCAGTTCCCAGTCCTCAGTGAAGCGGTCGATCGTCAACGAGGCGAATTCCTGGTGCAGGTCCTCGGCGCGCGCCGGGTCGCCCAGATAGTCGGTGAGAAGAATCAAGGCGCAGTTCGCCCTGCCGGCGGGGCAGGTCGAGCAGGCGCAAAGGTTGGCCGAGTCTCGCCACGGCCACTTCCCAGCCATCGCCGGTGCGAAAACCCTGGTAAGTGATGCTGGTGAGATTGCGGTTCATGGAGTTCGCCTGTGGACTCGTGTTGATGTGTCCATAATCTCACAGTTGCGGGCGACCCGCCGCAGCCCCATGATCGCAAGAGAACGACGACCACCGCGATCACGAAGAGGACGTGCATGCGGGCGTCGGTCCGTGCCGTCCAGCCTCGAGCCGAACCAGGCTCTCTCGGGGTCGGAAGGCCGAACCACCGCCGGCGGATTCGTCTCGGGGAATTGGGTATGTTCATATCGAAACCCTGGGCGCCGGGCAGGAAGGGGCGGCATGGAAGGGGCCGCCCGGCACGGCTTGCAGCGTCCTTACTGGCGCGCCATCACGACGCGCATCTCAGCTTCGTGGTCTTTAACCAGATCGCCGCTGACATCCACCGTCACGTTGTAGATCGTGCCGGTGAATGCGAACGGTGGCTTGTAATCAGGTGTGACCGGCGCACCGGAATCGGCGCCGCACGTAGTGCCGCCGCCCAGGCCAAGACAAAGGGGCATGGTCAGGGGAATATCGCCTTGCCCAACCAGCTTCCCGTCGGCGTAGAGCTGGGCGCGCCCGGGGGCGCCCTTGCCATGGGGAATGTCTGGCTTGCCCGTCAGCTCGAATTCGAGGCGCAGGCTGTGACGGCCCTCCGGGATGGCAGCCTTGGATTCGATGGTATATACATCGCTGCCCACATAGTTGTAGAGGTAGCGGAGTTTGCCGCCCTTAATGAAGAAGCTGTAGCCGCCTTGGACATCTCCGGCCGACAGCAGGACGCCCTCCGCTCCACCCTTAGGGATCTCCACATCGGCGGTGATGCTGTATGCCCGGTTCAGGAGATTGGGACCAGCGTTCATCGGTACCGCCTGGGTCGCGGGATAGTAGGCGTAGCTCTTGCGAGCGACCGCGATCTGCGGCCGAGGTTCTGCGATGCGCTGAACGCCGCGGCTATCGATCGGCAGTACGCCGTACTTGCCGGCTTCCACGTACCAGGTAGCGACCATCTCAATGAGCTTGTCGCGGTACTTCGCGGCCACGTCGTGATTCTCGGCCCAGTCTTTGTCGATCTGGTAGAGTTCCCAGTGCTTGGCGTCGAGTTCGGTTAGCTTCTCCGCCGTGATGGGCGTACCGAATCCCATTCCCGCCTCTTTGAAGGAAGGCCCCGGCCACGGGCACACTGCGCGCCAGCCATCGTGGTAAATCGAGCGGTGGCCCATCATTTCGAAGTATTGGGTATGGCGCTTGCTTTCCGCCTTCGGTTGATCGAACACGTGAGCAAAACTGAGACCTTGAATGGGCGACTGCGTGACGCCCCTGATCGTCTCTGGGGCTTCGATGCCCAGGGCGTCGAGCACGGTGGGCACCATGTCGATGGCGTGCGCGTACTGGTTGCGGATTTCTCCCCTGGCTTTCATGCCCTTCGGCCAGTGCACGATGAACGGGTCGCTGACGCCGCCGCGATAGGTCTCGCGCTTCCAGCGCCGGAAGGGCGTGTTGCCGGCGTGCGCCCAGCCCCAGGGATAGTGGTTGAAGGTTTCGGGGCCGCCCAACTGGTCGATCTTCTTGAGATTTTCCTCCAACGAGTCCGGAACGTTGTTGAAGAATTTGTTTTCGTTGACCGATCCGTGCGGCCCGCCCTCGGCGCTGGCGCCGTTGTCGGAGACGAACATGATCAGTGTGTTGTCCCACGCGCCGATGGTTTTCAGAAAATTGAAAAGACGCCCGTACTGGTGGTCGGTGTGAGTCAGGAACCCCGCGAAGACTTCCATCATGCGGGCGTACAGCTTCTTCTCGTCCGCGCTGAGCGTCTTCCATTCCTGAACGTCGGGATCGTGGCGCGAGAGTTCGGCATCCTTCGGGACGATGCCCAGTTCCTTCTGCCGGGCGAATACCTTTTCGCGATAGGCGTCCCAGCCGTCGTCGAACTGGCCCTTGTACTTGTCGGCCCATTCCTTGGGCACGTGATGCGGGGCATGCGTGGCGCCCGGACAGAAGTACAGGAAGAACGGCTTGTCCGGAGCTACCTGTTTCGCATCAGCGACAAAGCTGATCGCCTTATCGACCAGATCCGCTGTCAGGTGGTAGCCCTCTTCCGGCGTTTTCGGAGGCTCTACGCTGTGATTGTCGTAAACCAGTTCGGGGTAGTACTGGTGCGTGTCGCCGCCCAGAAATCCGTAGTAGCGTTCAAACCCGCGGCCCAATGGCCAGCGGTCGTACGGCCCTGCCGCCGAGGCTTGGTCCGCTGGTGTGAGGTGCCACTTGCCGATCGCGAACGTGTTGTAACCATGTTGCAAGAGCGTCTCGGAAAGAAAGCCGTTCTCGAATGGGATGTAACCGTTGCCGCAGGGATAGCCGGTGGAGCCTTCCGTAATGCAGGACATGGCGTTCGAGTGATGATTGCGGCCGGTCAGTATGCAGGAGCGCGTGGGCGAGCACAGCGCCGTGGTGTGCATATTGTTAAAGCGCAGGCCGTTCTTCGCCAACTCGTCGAGGTTGGGGGTTTGGATCGGACTGCCATAGCAGCCGAGCTGCCCGAATCCGGTGTCGTCCTCCACGATGAAAAGGACGTTGGGCGAGCCCTGCTTGGCGCGTAAGGGTTCCGGCCACGCCGGAGTCGATTCGTCCGCGGTCCGGGAGATCACTCCTGGAAACGCAGTTCCTGGCTTGTATTCGGTTAACTTTGCCACGTTGATTCCCTCTCTTAGTGCTCGAGATCGCCCCAGCCGGTTCGACCCTTTAATTAAGAGAAGAGGGCGCGTCGAGCGGCCATACTTCGGCGAATTCCGGGGCGTGCGATCCGAACTCTACGCCAGATGCCCCGAGAAAAAGTGCGATCCAAAAAGTTTGACTTTACGTTCAAATCAGCATGAGGAGCGTGGCGTAGAAGCTGGCACCGCCAACGAACCACCAGAATCGCCCGCTCCCTTCACCAGGCAACTCCTCGTTGGCGGCCGACATCACCACGCCGCCGACGATGAAGGCAAACAGACGGGAAGTGAGGGAGTCCGAGAACGCATGCAGCGACCCCAACACCCATCCCGCAATTACGCAAAATGCGAGCAGGTATCCGCCGTACGGTGCGTAGCGACATTCAAACTTCTCGACCAGTTCGTGATCCAGCATGAAAAGGTGAAGCCCCATGGCGAAGACAAATAGCTCGAGCGACAGCAGCGTATCTTCCTCGCGATGGATCAGCAGGTAGCCGAGCAGCAGTGTGTAGAGCGCGTAGCCCGCCATCACGCCCCAATACACCAGGGCGGCGCGATTCGATCGGCGCGGATCTCCCGGCTTGTAGTACTCAAGTCTGCGCAATCCCGCAAAGGCGATGCAGCCTGCGAGCGCCCAAACATAGATGCGCTTTTCGGCGCTGAGCACCAGTTCCATGGCTGTTCCCGCGACGATGGGCCGGTGCTCTTCCAGTTCGGGTATGACGTTGACAAAAACGTAAGCCACCGCCACACCCGCCGAGAGCGCCTGCCATCTGCGTTTATCCCGGGGGGTAAACCGGCGGCAGTAGCGAGCCAGCAGGAATGCGCTGGCAAGCAGCAAGGCCGCGGCGAAGGTGAGAGCCGGCATAACGCTCAGAGGCTCTCAGCCAGCGAGAGCAGGGCCATCAGGCCGAGAATGGCGAGCACCGATGCCACGGCCAGGGGCAGGCTGAATCGCGATTCCAAGCCTGCGGCGCGCAAGAGCTTCAATTCGCGGTGGTAGTCGATAATTGCAAAGACCAAGGCGAAAGTGCCCAGCGCAATTAGCGTCATGCCCACGCCTTCGGCGCTCCAGGTCCTTCCGGCCGGGCCTTTGATCAGGATGTTCTTGTCGGCCAGCGCTTGAAAGAGTTTCGCGACGGTGAAGCCGAAGCCGATCATGGAAATCGACGTACGAATCCACGCCATCAAGGTACGCTCGCCGGCCAGTAGGTTCCTCTTCATGGCAAGCAGCGTATTTTGATCGGGTGCGTGAGTCGCGGGTTCCATCGGCCTGGGGGCGCGCTCTTTGCTGACGCGGAGGGGCGCGCAGCGCGTGCGCCCTTGGATGACATGCGCCAGCTTAGTGCTTCAACTCTGCCAGGCGAGCCTGCACCTTGGGACGCTCGGGATCGTCGGACGGCTGAACGCGGAGATATTCTTCCAACTCCTGAACGGCCTCGTCCTTGCGGCCGCACTGTACAAGCACGTCGGCGGCTACAATGTGGGCTTTGGGAATTTCGCTGGAGGCGATCTTCAGGTTGGTGATGGCCTCCTGAGGTTCCGCGTGATCGGCCATCAGACCGAAGGCCAGTATGTAATGCATTTTCGGGCCTGCGCCGGGGACCAGTTGCAAGGCGCGCCGCGCCACTTCGCCGGCCTCGTGATAGCGCTTCATTTTGGCCAGCACGATGCTCAGGTTGGGCAAAGCCAGGCGATGTTCCGGCACCAGGTTGATGGCTTTCTGGAACTGCTCGGCAGCCTCGGGCAACTTGCCCATATTGGCCTCTGCCGCTCCCAGTTCGTTATAAGCATCGGAGAACTCCGGATCGAGCGCGACCGCCTGGCGGAAGAGCTCCGCGGCCGCGGGCTGGTCGTCTTTAGCCAGTAACTGCTCGCCCCTGTCGAATGCCTTCTGCGCCTGCCGGGGGACCTTATGAGTAAGTTGCCGCATGGAGATACTGGTTCCGGCGGAGCGGTTGGCGCTTGGCTGATCTTTGAGGCTAATCGAGAGGGTCTGCCCGGGACCTGAGATGTTGACTATCTCTTCGTGGATGACGCTATTGCCGGCGACCACTCGAAGCCAATGCGTACCCGGAGAGGCCGAGCGAAACTCGAACGTCCCGTCTCCATTTACATTCGCAGTCTCGGAAACTTCCGTTCCGTTAGAAGCCAGTTCGACTGTTAGAGAGCCGGCGAGGGAGGAAGTGGACGTGATCTCACCCCTCACCGGGACACCCCGGGAGGCCAGCGGGAAGGTCTGCGGCTGAGCCGTAGCCGTGGCTAGCGCGATCATCGCAACACACGTCAAGCGCAAGCAAGTTTTCATAAACTCCTCCCCGCCAGCCGAGCCCGGTGGCGGCTCTGTCTGGGAAGATGGACCCGGTGCAGCCAGCGACCTACTTCTTGGGGTTATCTGCGAGCGACGAATCGGATAAATTCTGTTTCATCCGGCGCAAAGGTTCATCAACATACAGTGGGGGTGTGCGCCATGCGGCTAAGTCGCGTATTATTCGCGGGATTAGTCTTCTTGCGCACCGCTGCGGTAAGCGATGCGCAAACTACGATTCGCGCCGATGTAAACCTTGTCCAATTAAGTGTCCGTGTGACGGATAAAAATGGACACAACGTCGTCGGGCTCGGCCAGGAAGCGTTTCGCCTGACGATCGACAAAAAGGAGCAGCCAATCACCGTATTTAGCGGTGAAGATGCGCCGGTGACCGCCGGTATTGTGATCGATAACAGCGCCAGCATGGCTCCAAAGAGGGAGCAGGTAATTGCGGCCGCGCTGGCGTTCGCGCGCGCGAGTAACAAAAAAGACCAGATGTTCGTGGTGCACTTCAACCAGCGCGCGCGATTAGGGCTGCCCGATAACAAACCATTCACGGACAGTATCAAGGAGCTCGAAATCGCAATCTCGAAGTTCGATCTCGGAGGTACCACAGCCTTGTACGATGCGATTCTGCTGGCTGACTCACAATTCCTCGACCACGCGACCCATGGCAGAAGAGTCCTGCTGGTCATCACCGATGGAGGCGACAATTCCAGCCGGGCGAGCCTGGCGGAAACGCTCGCGGCATTAGTGGATTCCGGGGCGGTCGTCTACCCCATAGGACTCTTCGACCCGGCTAACAAGGACCAGAACCCGGGCGTCCTGAAGCACATCGCCGATGTCACTGGCGGACAATCCTTTTTCCCGGCGGCGGTAGCGGACACCACCGCGGTCTGTGAGGAGATTGCCGCCGACGTTCGCCGGCAGTACACGCTCGGATTCTCGGGCGCCGAAGATGGCCAGTATCACGAGATCTCGGTTACGGCGTCAGACCCCAATCACGGCGACCTGAAAGTCCACACTCGGCCGGGATATTTTGCGGCGAAGCCACGAGGCAGCGCGAATCGCAGCGCGACCCCGGACGGCATCAGATGGGGAAGGCCCGTGGAGCCTGGTAAAGGACATACTAAGTGACCCTGCTCGGCGGGTAACTCTTAGCGGAGTTGCAGGGCTAAGATCGGCGTCAGTCTCCCCGGTCCGGTTGGACACGGTCGACGCCCGGGTATTGCGCCCGGGCCGCTGAGGCGCCTAAGAAGACCCCAAGACAGTTTGGAATGATGGCGGGATTATGAGGAACTCCTGGTAGCGGAATTGTGGCGGGATACATGTGAATACGGAGAATCTCCGGTCGATCGAAAACATATCGCTCATGTTCGTGTTCATACCGTTGACTTCTCCGGGCGGCTATCCGCCAAAAATCGTGCTTAGGACTGTATAAGTGGTCCGATGCGGCCTTGCGGTACGCTGATGCAAAGTTTTCTCCGGCACTCCGTCATTACTCTGACCCCGCCCCAGGCGGCTGCCGCACCGTGAACACAGGTACATAGTGTCCCAACGGAAGATCGATGACCAAGGTATCGTCCTTGCCTTCCAAGGCATAATATTTCTTCAACTTGGCGCGAAGCCGCCAAGCCTGGCTGCGTACAATGGTGTCGACCTTCGGATCGTAATCGGGGCTGCGCCCGAATACGGCTACGCCGATGGTGGTTTCCTTCAAGTACATCGCTTCGCCCTTCAGCGTGGAACCCACGACAAACCGCAACAGTTGCACTAACCTGTTGCAGCCGCTCATCGTGCTGCTGGTGCGAATCCGTTCGACCGCCCTCCAGATCGAGTCATGGTCTTCCGGAACGCCGGGCACATGCGGTGTGAGCACCGCGGAGTGATGTTGCGAGCCTAGTTCTCTCCCCACATTAAGTTAGATGCGAAAACAGGAGCTTAAGTCCAAATATAATCGGGGATTTCGGGCGCCGTTTCACCTCGCGGCGCGAGGGCGGCGATTGGGACCGGCTGCCGTCCGGTCCGGACGCCTTGACGGCGCACCCGACTTTCGGACCAGCTCGAAGTACTTCTGCACGTATTCCTGCGATGCAAGGGACACGTCATCGCGCTCGGCTGTGGCTTGAACCGTGGTGTGTTGTGCGCCGCGTCGTTCGTAAGCCGTAGTCAATCGCTGCGGTCCGGGCGTCGCTTCCGCGGTGAATTCGCCGGTGATGTTTTCAGAGCGTTTGCCAAGCAGCACGCTAAGTTTGCCCATCGCTTCCAGTTGCTGTGACAGTTGGATGTCTTTGGCGCCATCGTCCCGTCCCGCGCCGTTGCCTGGTTGCTTCTCGGACGGTGTACCGGCGGATTGAACACCTCCCGCCGACTTTCCAGTTCCCGGCTGTTGAGAGCCTTCTCCTGCTTCTGGGTTGTCCGAACCGGAACCCTGCGCGCCTTCCTTTTGATTGTTCCCCTTCGAACGGCTGCCCTGAGCCTTGGACATCTGCTGCTGCTGTTTTTGCTGTTGGCCGGATCCGCCGGACTTGGGACTTAGAGCCGATAAGAGATTCGCGATGGAATTCTTGATGTTGGAAAGCGTGCTCGTACTGGCGCCGGAGGAAGACTCCCCCTGGTTGCCTTTTCCTTGTTGTTGCCGCTTTCCATCGGCCTGTCGATTCGACTGATCGTTTTGGGAATTCGCCCGATCGTCCGGTGACTGTTGCCCCGGCTGCGATTCTCCGTCTCCCTTGTCTTCCGCCATGGTGTTATCCGCCACTTCCGTCTGCTGCCGCGAGGCGGAGCCTTTGGCGGAAGTGGTGGAGACGGAGTCGCGCGTATTCGAGGGGCTGGCGTGCTCGCTCTGGCTGGCCTCGGCGGCAGCGGCCGGCTTCTCGGGCTGCTCGCCCGCGGGTGGGTCCGGCGGTTCCGGCGCGTCCTGCCGGTGCACCTCGTCCTTCAGTTTCGCAAGTTCCGTCCGGACATCCTTGAGAAGCGCCGCTACGATGTTGGTCATAGGCGCACGCAGATCGAGGTGTGCGTAGAACTGGTAGCGCCACGCAAACAGCCCGGCAGCGATGACGGCCGGGAGGGCCGCCAGATAAATGATGCGCGGCATCCTTATAGGTACCGCCTCGCGGATATCGGCCCCGGCGGCGATACGGTTAGCCTGCGCCAACTGCGCCTGTCTCGCACCCTCATCGCATTGCCGTGGTGGATGCGGACGCGCGAAGAACAGGGCTGTGGACAGGGCGTCCGATAGCTTCAGCCGGCAATCCAAGAGCTGTGCAGTGGGGTACGCTCCGGGCAACCGCCGGTGTGCGATCCACATCCCGGCACACAGCGATACTGCCGGCAGAATAATCACCCAGCGCCAGCCGAACTGGTCTGTACCCACAAACAGGAGCAGAGCCAGCACCACAAACGCCGCGATGACGGCAAAGGCAAGCTGGAATGCCAGCGCGTTCCACAACAGACGGCGCCGGGCGCGTTCGACCACCTCTAACAGCATCGACATGCCACCTGATCGCTTGATGAACCGTTCTGCTCGAATGGCCTACTATTTCCGCCAAGGCAGGTTAAGTGGACCGAAGACTTGCGGACAAAAATTACTAAAGAGATTTTGCGCCGCACGGAGGGTTACCGGCATCCTTAGGCGGGGTAAGGGGAGGCGGATATTAAATGCAACGCTCGGCACTCAGACATTTCGAACAGGTCCTCCATGGCATTCTGGACGGCACCGAAGACGCACTTTTGAAGCGTGACGATATCGCCATCGAAAACGCTCCGGATGCGCTGGATTGTATCCAACGCGCAACCGAACGCGACTTGGCCATCTGCCGGATCGAGTCCGATTTCGGCAGGCTGCAAAGCGTCCGAACGGCGCTCCAGCGGATCGCGGAAGGCACTTATGGCGTTTGCTTCCGGTGCGAATGTGAGATCCCCGAGAAGCGTTTGAAAGCGGTACCCTGGACCTCTTATTGCCTGGCGTGCCAGGATTCCGCCGATGGCCGGAGGGGGGACTTCCCGCGTATGGAACTCGCGGGCGTCGCGTCCGGATCGCCACGTGTCTCCGAACCTCCGCGACGCGCTGTTGCATCCGCCATCCACACCCGCAAGCGGTAATCGCCGGCTTACTCTTGGGATGTCTGCAACTGGCGTTGTAAATCGAGCATAGGCTGTTGACTTATCTGGATGAAACCCTTCCGGGAAAGGTCGAGATCTACGATGACGGCAAGTACCACCGCGATAGCGAGCGCCAGCAGGGAAGTCGGGAACAGGTAGCGCCGGCCATCAACGCCGAAAGCAAATCCAACGATGATGGCTGCGAAGACGGCGACAATCCCGTTCACGTAGATCACCGTCGGAGGCACGCGGTTTTGAAAAGCCATCCAACGTTCCGACTCCAGGTCAATCGCCTGGTTCAAGGATTGGATAAGTAACCCCGCCATAAAAGGGTTGGGGGCTTTCCCTGCATAAGAGACGGCCCGGTTCCAGAGGTCATTCTGCAACCGGGCCGTCTTTGCCCGAATAGCGAGCAGACGATCGGGCTCGTCTCGAATGCCGGCATACTCAAGCCGCAGCGCAACGTATTCACGCAGAAGACGGGCGATCTCCGTCCCTTCCGGGGTGGGAAGGAGCCGCGTCCGCAGGTAGGAAGTTCCGATCGCATTAGCCTCTTCCAACACGAGTTGCCTGCGCGCTTCGTATCGGGCCACGGCCATTGACATGGTAAATCCGAGCAGCAGGCCGAGCAAAGCAAGGATGCCGCCTTCGACCACGCCTAACTCCGACTTCGCCGCCTGGGAAGATTTCGTCCGTGTCCTTCGCCCAATACGGAATCCCGCGTCGCTCGCGGCGATCAGCGCCGCGACGAAAAGAACAAACGGCATGAGCGACATGCCTTGCATAAGAAATGTGAGCGCACACACGGACCCCGCCGGTCCAGTCGCACTCAGGCGACTTTTCGTATGGCGGGCGGGTTCCAGGTGCCGTCAAGGACGGACGGCGGATCTTCCTTCGGCCAGTACAGGCGTAGCATCAGCAGGAACTTATCTTTCGGCGCCGGCAGCCAGTTGGATTCCCGCTCCTCGCCCGGGTTATCGGCCTGGAGATACAAGTCTACGGACCCGTCCGAGTTGAATCTAAGCTGGTCGCGTTGGCTGAGCGTATAGCGGTTCAGCGGATTGGCCACAAAGAAGTAGCCGGCGTCATACATGGTCAACGACCAGAAGGCCTTGACCGGCGGCAGTTCGCCCTTGACAAAGTGAAGCACGTATTTGTTGGCGCCGCTGTAAGGCGTGCCTTCGGCGGTGAACTCCGAGACCGGATAAACGGCATCCTGCGGGAGGTTGACGCCGAGGCCGAAAAACGCAATGCTCGCACGCTGGAGATAGCCGGTACCGTAAAGGCCGGTTGGCTTCGAAATAACCCATCCGTTTTTCGCGGTGCCCGAGTCCTTCCTGTGGGCCACGATATTCTGCAACGCTGTCTTGGGAACATCACGGACGGCCGCGGCCTCGGCCGGCTCCAGCTTCGTGACGTCGAAGCTCTGCCCGGGCACTATCCCGATCATCGCCATGCGACTTACCATGGGGGCATCCGCGCTCGCCGGCGGGTTGTTCTTCATCAGTTCCGCCATCAACTTGAAGAACTCGACGCCATCCAAACGGTTCACCTGGTCCCGAACCGGCGTATGCATGTCGATCGTCGGATCCACCACGCCGGCTGGCGCCGTATAGGGCTTACCGTACGCGCTGAGCGGCACCAGCGAAAGTTGGTCCTGAAAGGCGTGCACCTCTTTGTAGTCCGGCGGCGCTCCGGTACAGTAAGTGCGGCCCAGGATCCACACCAGGCTGGTGGGCGACCTATACTGCGTAACGGCGGCTGGGAGCGAGCCTTTCCAACCCGGCCCCGTGATCGCGCACTTCTGCGGCCCGGTTCCAGTGGTACGCTTGCCGGGCGCCTCAAAAACGTTCGTCCAGGCGTCCAGCATGGGCATCAGGTAGTAGCGGCCCTTGCTGTCGGGAATGCTCAACACATACGGTTCGCGCGAAAGGTCGAGCCATGCGATCGAGTAGAGCGTGTCCGCGTTGGGTGCCGTGACGGTGTGGAAGGACGCGTCCGGGTACGTTCGCAATGACCCGAACTGGCCCATCGGCACCTCGGCCCCATTCTCTTTCTCAGTATTGGTCATCACTCGCCGCGTCATCTCCATCGAGACTAGCGGGTAGCCGTAGATGTAGGCTTCGGTTGCGAGAGCCAGCGCCTCCGTCGGCGTCAGAGCGCCGACCTTTCCGGCGACCATGGTGCGACTCATCCCACCACCCACGATATCGGCGCTCTCATTTGTGCACTAACCCCCACACAGGGTCGTGATTCTGGTCTTCGCGGACGGGATGCAAAATTCTCCCTAGGCCCTCTTACGGGGTCAAAGCGATCGCGGCTCAGAATACGAAACTCACTCCACCGAGGGGAACGAAGTTGTACACCCAGCCGTGAACCTGCGATATACCTGTGGGCCTCAGGATCTGGTCCGGGAAAGGGGTCATGTAAGTACGAAAATCCAGGCGCAGAAGCACGTGCCGGTGAACCCTGTACTTCAAACCAGCTCCGACACTGATGGCGGCCTCCACCTGGTTATCCGGAACCAGTACAGCGGACCCGGGGAACTGCCGGCTCGCGAAGCTGAGCTGACCGCCGGTGTATATCTTGACGCCGGCTCCGCCTGCCACGTATGGCCGGAACCTCGACTCGCGGTTCGTCAGGTGGAACAGGAAGTCGTAGGTGATGAGATTCGAGTACCCGGTGGCGCTGAGGTCGTTACCGTTGAGCTGGAGGCGCGGACCTCCGAACTGAAACAGATATCGAACTTCGCCCCCGATATATTCGTACATGTTCTGTCCCAAGACCGCGCCAACCGCTCCCTTGGGAGCGAATCCGGATTGAATCGATCCGGTGGGAGTGACGATGGAAGGATTGTTATACCATCCGTACCCACCCGCGGCGCCCACCTCCCACTCCTGGGCGAGACATGGTAAGGAAAGTGCCAAAGTAGCCATCGCGATGCAATGTGACCAGCGCATGAACTCGCCGATGTTACCGCCTGGAAACGGGTGCAATTTATTATCGGGGCCTGCCGTCCCACCGTCCTACCGGGTTTTCCCCTATTGCATTGGTTACGTCAAGTATCCCCAAAACATGGCGCAAACATGCAGCATGGGAGTCGAACGTATTACGGCGGTATGGATCCGCTTTAGGTGGGTAAGTTAGACCCTCGATCATAAGTTTTCATCCGGGAGCTTGATCCCACAGCGGCGTTACCCCGTCAAGCCGATAGGGAGGTTATAAATGTTCAAGTTACGACACGCTATTATCTGGACGGTCGCTGTGCCGATCCTAATGCTGGCCACCTCCGGTTGCGCCACGAAAAAATACGTGAGCCAGCAAGTCAGCCCAGTGAACGCCAGAGTTAGCAAACTGCAAAAGCAAACCGACGATAGAATCGCTTATCTCAACAACCAGCGGAAAAGCGATATGTCTCAGATCAACGAACGCCTGGACACTACCGACCAGAAGATCAATGAGGTAGCGCAGGCAGCCCATGAGGCCCAGGGGACTGCATCACGCGCGATGGAGGAAACGGAGGCTACGGGCGCCAAGAACTCCGCCGCAATCGAAACTCTGGGTGCAGGGGTAGCGAATGCTCTGAACTTCCAACTCGTGGAATCGGGTGATGTGACCTTCGCCTTCAACAAAGCTACGCTCACGCCCCAGGCCAAGGCCGCACTGGATATTATGGCGCAGAAGGCGTTGGCGCAGCCGCGCACCGTAATCGAACTCGTCGGCTTCACCTCCAAGGTCGGCTCGCCGGAATACAACCTGGGATTGAGCCGCAGGCGAGCGGAGGCTGTGCAGCGTTATCTCGTCCAGCAGAAGGTTCCGTTGCACTCCATTCACATGATTGGAATGGGGCAAGAGGCGCCGCCGGAAGGAATGGTGGCCGATATGACGGCTATTGATCAGACTAAGCCGAGCCGGGCAGAAATGAACCGCCTCGCCCGTCGTGTTCATATTCGCGTGTTCGGCGCCGGCGACATTACTTCAGGCACAGCCTCACGCTCGCCGCAGTAAGTCAATCCGTGGCAGGTTAATAACACGGGATGACAGTCTCATGGCCTGTCCGGCCGGTGGAGACGGCTCACTGGTAACTCTCCGGTCGGAGGCCATGGCCTGAAAAGGCCGGCCGTAAGTACGAATTGAAATTAAGCCATGTTACGTTCCTTGACCAAATGTGTAGTGCCGGTCTTAATCCTCTCGGCCGGGGCGCCTTTGCTAATCAGCCGGGGCGACGGCGGCGCGCTCTACCGGGTGGACGTCAACATGGTGGTGCTGACCTTTAGCGTCGCGGATAAGAAAGGCGGCCCCATCACCGGACTAAAACCGGAAGATATCCGCATATACGAGGACGGCATCCAGCAGAAGATTGCTGCCTTCGCGGAAGGGAGCACGCTTTCCCGCCTCACCAACGATGCGCCCGGATCTGCGTCCACCAATGTGTTCATCCTGTTCGACACCAGCAACCGCATGTACAACAGCTTCCCTTACGTGTGCGACGCCATCAGGGACTTCACAAGGCGGCTCGCTCCCATGGATGCAGTGGCCATTTATACTTTCAGCCGCAATCTTTTTCGTGCTGCTCCGCTTACACAAGATCATGTCACGGCCAGGGCGGGCCTGAGCAATATTTCGGCAGGCGACGACACGGCGCTGTTTAACTCGATACTGCTGACGTTACGCGATGCCGCCCAGGTGCCCGGCCGCAAAGACATCGTAGTATTCTCCAATGGTCCCGACAATGCCAGTGCGATCGGCCCCGATGACGTCGGGCGGGTCGCCGAGAATGAAGGCATTCCGATTTATATAATCTCCAGCCGGGATGCGGCGCAAGACCCCGTTCTGTACGGCGCCCTTCAGAAGCTTACGACGCGCTCCGGCGGAAAACTCTATTGCGCGCGAAACTGGCAGCAGCAGGTCGAAGCCTTCACGTCCGTCCGCGAAGATATCGGCAGATCTTACACCGCCTACTATTACCCCGCGCCCAATCCGAATCACGGTTTTCGCAGCGTCAAAGTTGAGATAGCAGCCCCAGCCGGAAAAGGTTATCGCGTGCTGGCCCGTCCCGGTTACCAGGCACGGAGAGAACCGCAAACCCCCGCAAACTGAGGCCGCCGCGGTACATTTTTTCCGTCGTTTCCCAACCGCGGGCATCTCCCATATCAGGGCGGAGAATGAGAACAAGTACCGCTTGCTGACGCGCGCGGCCCCGGTAACCGGGCCGCGAGCGCGAGGGAGCGTAAAAAAAGCGGCTGAATGCCCGCCCGCAAGCACGTATCGGAGGATGCATGATGCCCGATTTCTCATTGCAGGAAGCCCCGCGTCGCGTCGCGGTGGCGGGGGAAATACTTGTCACCTACCGGTTTCGCACGGGATCGATCGGCTTGGCGTCTCCACTGGAGATGGCTGCAAAAGGCGTGCGGTGCAAAATCGGCAACCGCCGGTCCTGGTGGTCGGCCTGGAAGTTTCGGATCGATCGTCGCCGGCGCCCCGGCGTAGCCGCCGCGGTTAGGGTTTCCCCCGGAACGCGCCTTCGGGTCAACTCTGTTCCGAGCGAGATACGGAGCGAGTTCGGTATCGACGCCGTCGAGCACGTGAACTGCGTTCAGTTGGGTGCGGAGGCAGGCTCCAATCGCGATGCGATCCGCTTCCGCAATGGACGGCACGTACTCTTGCAGCGATTTGGGGAAGGAGTTTGGTTCGAAGTCCTGGCCGATGGTTCGCATGACCAGCTACCGGACGAGGATCCCGAGATACCCTGTAAGCTCTCACAGCCGGATATGGACTCGCACGCCGGGGCCTATATTCGTTAGCTCTTTATTTTTCGCCTCAAAATCCTATCAGCGATAATAGGTTCCTGTTATATTTAATATCCTGTGTTAAGATATCTGAACGGTTCGAGGGAATCTTCGGTTGAGATCGGGCGTCGGCTGTTCGCCCGAGACGAGAGTTCCGGCTCCGATGGGGAGCGATGAGATGCGTACCCGGAAGAACAGCGTACAACGACCTGACCGAACTCCTCCGCGGCGGATTGAGGAAGCGTCAGCGGGAATCCGGAAACGTGCCGCGTTCAACCCGATCCAATTGCTGGAGATTGCGGCGCACGATCTCCGCAACCCGATCAGTGGAATCCTGGCCGCGGGTCAGTATCTGCTGGAGGATGCCGGCGCCGTCCTCGACGAACCACACCTCGCGATGCTGCAGTCGATTGATTCGTCAAGCCGCTCGATGCTGCGGCTGATTGACGACGTCATTGAACTGGCTAGTATTGAATCCGGAGAGATGCGGCTCGACATTAAAGCCGCGGAGATTCAGCCGCTGCTGAATCAGGCCGTCTCGATGAGTCAGGCGGCCGCGGACCGGAAGAGGGTCAGGTTGGTAATGGATTTCGATGGTAAGGCGCCCCTGCCCCCTTTGTCTGTTGATCCGGTGAAGATCTACCATGCGCTCGACGGCCTGTTGGCCAGTACCGTCAAATTCTCCCGTCCGGGAAGCAGGATTGAAATCGGCGTCGAATCGCGGGCGGGCAAAGCGACAATCTGGCTGCGGACCGATGGATCCGGCATCTCGGCCGGCGCCCTGCGGTCTCTCTTCAACCCGTTCCGGAAGAACCGCGCGACCCGTCCGGGAGTCGAAGGCGGCACAGCCCTGTCCCTCGCGAAGGCAAAGCGGATCGTAGAGGCCCACGGCGGCGTGACGCATGTTCACAGCGGCGAGGCGAAAGAACTGACCATCAGGCTCACCCTACCTCTCGAGAAACGTGCGATTGCGCACAAAAGAGCGGGGCACGACGCGGTCTAGCGCACCTCCAAGCTTATTCAGCGGGAGAAAATTTTCCATCCGTCGCGCCATCCTCCGCATCACCTATATGCACCCGGGTTGATGCCCTCTAAATCGCGGAAAGTTTGGAGAGAGACCTCCATAGGGCATTGGCCCGGGAGCGCTATCCGGATGGGCAAATGCCCGAACCTCGCCGTTCGAAGGTGGCCGGCGGCATCGCCTCACCCACATCGAGCGGACTGGCGGTACAGGGACAAATGACAAAGAGCGCCCAAACCGAGCGAGCCGCCGACCGCAGCCATCTTGAGACCGACCGCCGGGTCCTCCAAATTGCCAATCGGGTATCGGCTACCATCGGCGTCGAGTTTTTCCACTCGATAGTGGAACACCTGGCCGAGGTGTTGCAGGCCGACTGCGTCTACATAGGCGAGTTTCTGGGCGGCCAGACTGAGCGCGTAAAGATGTTGGCGAGCTGCCCGGACCTGCCCGACGGGTTTGAACACGAACTGGCAGGCAGCGCGTCCGCACAAGTCGCTCTTGGCAAACCGTGTCTTTGCCGCACACACGCGCGGGGACGCTATCCCGACGACCCGCTACTGGCGAGGCTGGGCGCCGAAGCATGCGCGGGTGTCCCCCTGCTGAACTCCGGAGGGCATTCGCTAGGCCTGATGATGACCGTCTATCGCAGTCCCATTGCCGATCCGGAAATTCCGAGGACGATCCTGGAAGCCTTCGCGGACCGTGCCGCGGCGGAACTGGAGCGTAAGCAGCGGGGGGAACAGCTTCGCCAAAGCGAAGAGCGGCATCGCGCTTTCATCGCGCTGAACCCCGATGCCATGTGGCGCATCGAATTCGAACCGCCCGTTCCCACGTCGCTTCCGGAGCAGGAACAGTTGGATCGCATTTATCGGGATGGCTATCTCGCGGAATGCAACGATGCACTGGTACGCCTGCTCGGGGCCAAAACAGTGAAGGAACTGATCGGCCGCCCCATCCACGAACTGGAGCGGCTGTCGAACCCAAGCGTACGCAACGCTACCCTGCATGCGATCCGCTCCGGGTACCGGTTCAGCACCGTGGAAACGGGACCGTTCGGGCAGAATGACAAACCCAGATATATGCTGCGCAGCCAGTGGGGCATCGTGGAAGAGGGCATGCTGCGGCGCATCTGGGGATCCACTCGCGAGATCACCGAACTGAAGCTTTCCGAAATGGCGTTCGATGCCTCCGAACAGCGAATGTTACACCTGATGGAGCATCTGCCATTGATGGTGGTGATGCTCCACCCCGACGGGCAGATCGCCTTCTGCAACGATCATCTGCTCGAACTCACCGGTTGGCGCCTAGCCGATGTGCTCGAGAAAAACTGGATAGATCTGATGATCCCCGCCGGGGAACGCGGCCGGGTTCGGGCAGCCATTGCGGCGACAAACACGGAGCCGCGGCGCCCCGTCCATTTTGAGAGTCCGCTGGTCGGGCCGGCAGGCGATCACCCCTGGATCGCCTGGGACAGCACAAGCTTGCGCGATTCCGAGGGGAAAAACGCCATGACGGCGAATCTCGGCCGCGACATTACGGACTTCAAACGTCTCGAGGCACAATTTCGGCAGGCGCAGAAACTGGAGAGCATTGGCCGCCTGGCGGGAGGTCTGGCGCGCGATTTCAACAAGCTGCTGACCGTGATCGGGAATTGCAACGAGGAACTGCTCGCGAAGAGCAACCCGTCGGACACCGCCTATATCGGCCTCAGCGAGATCCGCAGAGCTGCCGAAAAAGGAGTCGGCCTGACGCACCGGTTGTTGGCGTTCAGCGGCCAGCCTGGCTTCCAGCCGGAGGTCCTGAATCTGAACACCCTGATCGCAAAGGACGAGCGCATGTTCCGCCAGGTGATTGGCGAACGCATTGAACTCGTCACTAATCTGGACTCCTCCCTGGGGGCCGTACACGCAGATGCGGGCCAGGTGCATCAGATCGTTCTGAATCTTGTCATGAACGCTCGTGACGCTATGCCGCACGGGGGGACCCTGACCATTTCAACGTCTAACATCGATCTTGCCGCCGGCGCCACTGTGATACCCGGAGTCAAACCGGGAAGTTACGTCCAGTTATCCGTCGCCGACACCGGCACGGGCATGTCCGAAGAGGTAAGCAATCACGTGTTCGAGCCGTTTTACACCACCAAGGAACCAGGAAAGGGAACCGGGCTCGGACTGTCCACTGTGTACGGACTGGTCCAGCAGGGCGGTGGTCACATCGTGTTTCAGAGCGAGCCGGACAACGGCACGTCGTTCAAAATCCTTCTGCCGGCGCTGGACCAGAGTAAGACCTAAAGGGCCGGCATCACGTGTTCCGCGACCACAGGCGCAAATTGTCAGGAGAAGATTTGCTGCAATTTTTGGGGATACTCCTGGCCTATAAGGAACTAATTTTGCGCCGCCGCCTACCACGGAGCATCCCAAAAAACAGAGTGGGAGCAGGAACATGGTACGCACAAGAAAACTATTGAATCCAGCTCAAACCGGACGTGAGGCGGAGCGTCTCGAAGGCGACCTGCGGAAGAAAGTTATCGGCCAGGAGGAAGCCATCCAGCAGGTGCTTCGCATTTATCAGACTTATCTGGCCGGACTGTCCAGTACCGGACGACCGGTCGGAATTCTTCTCTTCCTGGGCCCGACCGGCTCGGGGAAAACTCGTATGGTGGAAGCGGTGGCGGAGAGCCTGGTGGGCGACGCGAAGGCGGTGATTAAGATCGATTGCGCCGAGTTCCAGCACAGCCACGAAATCGCCAAGCTGGTGGGTTCGCCTCCCGGATACCTGGGACATCGCGAGACCCACCCCGTGCTTCGCCAGGAAACGCTGAATCAGTATCACACCGACCAGGTGAAGCTGAGTTTCGTCCTCTTCGACGAGATTGAGAAAGCCAGCGATACATTGTGGAACCTGCTGCTCGGTATACTGGACAAGGCCACGCTGACCACGGGCGACAATAATCGCGTGGATTTCTCGCAGTCGCTGATCTTCCTGACCGGCAATCTGGGAGCGGCGGAAATGAACGCCATCCTGCGGCCGGGCCTGGGGTTTGCCGCCATTCAGGCGGAGCAGCAGCACGCCAACGGAATTGTGGATGCGGAAACATCCGCGAAGATTGCGCGGGCCGCACTGGAAGCCGCGCGGCGTAAGTTTACGCCGGAGTTCATGAACCGCATCGACCGGACCGTAGTGTTTCGGCCGCTGGGCACCACTGAGCTTCGCAAGATTCTGACCATCGAATTGAACGACGTGCAGCGCCGCATTTTCAGTGCACCTACCTCGGTGCCGTTCGTGGTGATGTTCACCGACCCGGCCAGGGACTTCCTGCTTCTGGAAGGCACCGATATGAAGTACGGCGCGCGCCACCTCAAACGCGCCGTCGAACGCAACGTAGTGCAGCCTCTCTCCAACCTGATCGCGACCGGGCAGGTGCGCTGCGGCGACCTGATCCGAGTGGATTACGATGAAGCGCAGGAGTGCCTTAGCTTCTTCAAGGAGTCTGAGGACATGCCGGCCGTCGTGATGGCGGATCTGGTGGATGTTTCGACTTTGCCGTTCCCGGCTACCCGCCGGGCCGGCGCCGCTGCCGATTTTGGGGGCGGGACAAACGTAAGGATCGTAAAGCGGTAACCGCTCGCAACAGGGCACCTGTCCTGGATTGATCCGTACGGCTCGTATTTCGATTCCAAACAAAGCGTAGTGGGTTCAATACTTTGAACCCATTTCACCCCTTCGTTCTGGTGCACGCGCGCGGAATCGTACTATACTAGCCGTCAAACGATCATATTCAAAACAGGTGCTTTAATGCGGTGTCCGACAGTGAATCAGGTCGCCGGAGGCGCAGTTCCGCCCGGACGCATCTGGATCCGGCGCGTTCTTCGAATTTTCTCCGCCTCCATCATCCTCTCGATCCTCCTGCCCGGCGCGATTCCGGCCGGGTTATTTTCCCAGGACCAGCCAAACGTCACACTCAAAACTCGCGAGAAGCGACCCCCCGCGAACGCCAACATCCGGATGGATGTCAAGATGATCCTGGTGCCGATCACGGTCCTGGATCCCACGGACAAACCTGTCGACAATCTCCGCCCCGACGTTTTCCGCGTTTTTGAGGATGACGTCGAGCAGAGAATCGTCAGCCTCTCCAAGGAGGAAGGCCCTGTATCGGTGGGTTTCATCTTCGACACCAGCAGCAGCATGAAGAATCGCATGGACCGGTCGGTGGCGGCCATCCAGCAGTTCCTCGAGAGCAATATGCCCGGCGACGAGTACTTCCTGCTGAGCTTCGCGGACAAACCCAGCATGGTAACCGGCTTTACGCACGAACCCAACGACATCCTGAGGGAACTGGGCGCCTTGCAACCGATCGGCTGGACCGCGCTGCACGACGCTATCTGCCTCGGCCTGCAGCGTATGAAAACCGCGAAGAACGCCAGGCGTGCGCTGTTTGTGCTCACGGACGGCGGTGACAACAACAGCCGCTATTCGGAATCCGAAGTCAAAAGCATGGTGGTGGAATCCGATGTGCGGGTGTATTCGGTAGGCCTCTTCGAGCGGCCTCGTTTGCTCGAGAAACTGGCCGCGCTTACCGGTGGGCAGGCGCTGTGGGCACACAGCATGAAAGACCTCCCCGACGCCATCGAGCGCATCAGCCGGGAGTTCCGCAATCAGTACATGATCGGCTACTCTTCCAACAATCCGCAGAACGACGGCAAGTACCGGAAGGTGAAGGTCGAGCTGATCGGAGCGGGGCTGCAGAAAGCATTGCACCTTTTCTGGCGGCGCGGGTATTTTGCGCCACCGGAATAATCGCGACCTCCGCCGCGGATCGTATATAATCGTCGAGTCCATGCGGTGGAGGTGAATCTCCTTGAAGAAAACGAGTGCGTTCTTTCTTGCCCTGGCGGTGGCGGGTCCGGCCCTCATAGCCTTCGCGCAGGCACCACCTTCCCAGGCCCAGACGACAACGGCGCAACCCGCGGCGGGACGGGGCGGAAGAGGGGCTCCGCCGCCGATGCCCCCTGGCCCGAATCCCAATTCGCAATACCGCCTCGGCCCCGACTCGATGCCTCAGGAGGGCGTGCCGAAGGGCGAGATCCGGGGGCCGTACACGCTACCGAGCAACGTATACCCGGGGACGCAGCACACCTATTGGGTATACGTGCCCGCCCAGTACGACGCGGCCGTGCCGGCCAGCCTCATGGTGTTTCAGGACGGGCAGGCGTTCAAGGACGAGAATGGCGATCTCCGAACGCAGAATGTGATGGACAACCTGATCTACCGGCGCGAGATCCCGGTGATGATCGGAGTCTTCATCAATCCGGGGCGCCGTCCCGATCAGGTGGAGCCCAGCCCGCAGACTGGCTGGGGCGACGGCACCACCAATCGCGGCATCGAGTACAACACGCCCGACGACAAGTACGCGCGCGTGATCACCGAAGAGCTGATGCCGGCGCTTTATAAGGACTACAACATTTCGAAGGACCCGGAACAGCATGGGATCGGGGGATCGAGTTCCGGCGCGATCGCCGCGTTCGCCGTGGCGTGGGAGCGCCCCAACGATTTCCGCAAGGTCCTGAGCAACGTCGGGAGCTTCGTGAATTTGCAGGGCGGATATGTGTATCCGGAGCGCGTGCTGGCGAGCGAGAAGAAGCCGATTCGGATTTTCCTGTGCGACGGGCGCAACGACAATCGCGGCCTGCGCGCCGGCGGAGCTTACGATGAAAAGCGCGATTGGTTTTACCAGAACGTACGCCTGATGAAAGCTCTCACGCAGAAGGGTTATGACGTGAACTACTCGTGGAGCATGAATCTTCACGGGCAGAAGTTCGGCGGCATGATTCTGCCGGAAATGATGCGCTGGCTGTGGCGCGACGGCCCTGTTTCCACCGATGTCAACGATATGGTGGAACGCAGCTTCCGCCCGCCGGCGGCGAAAAAGACGGATCAATAGGTTTGGGTGGGACAGACGATCGCTTTTTGTCGTCTGTCAACTACAGTGCTCTTTGCGAAGCATGACAGACTACGCAAGCGATGGTCGTGTCCCACCAGTGTCCAAGAGATGTGCCAACCTGTTCACCGCGCCGGCGCATTCACAAACGCCGCAATATCCCTGGCAGCTTTGGTCTCCACGCCGGGCTTCTGCAGGAAGCCGAGCTCGCGGAACCACTCGATATAGCGGAATTGCCACGTGCCGAATGGCGTGTCATTGCGGTCCGTCAGTCCGCCCGTCATGCGGCTGCCATCGGGCAACGGGTCCCCGGGATGCCGACCATTGCCGTAAATGTGCATCTCGACATTCGGCACGCCGGCCGCGAGCATCGCGTTGAAATATTCGATCGTCCAGACCGCATGGACCCGGTCCCCCGACCCCGCGCAGACCAGGAACGCGGGCGGCACATTGCGCGGAATCGGCGGCGCCGTGCGATTGCGCGCGAACGGCGTGGGGCCGGGATAGATGATCCCCACGAAGTCGGGCCGCGAAGAGATTCCCGAAAGTGGATCGCCGGTGTCGCTATTCTTCTTGTCGAAGTCCGCGAACAAAACCGCCGACGGAGCCGCCAGTTCCGCGCCCGCCGAGAAGCCCATGATGCCGATCTTATTCGGATCGATGCCCCATTCCTTCGAGTACGCGCGCACCAGCCGGATGGCCTGCTGCGCATCGTTCACCGCGTCTTTCTGCACGTCGTAACCGTCCTTCCGCAGTCGATTCCGCAGGATGATCGTGTTGACCCCGTAGTTATAAAAGAAGGGCACGAAATCGGCGCTCTCCGTGCCGACGTTCAGCGTATTATGCCCGCCGCCCGCCACCAGAATCACCGCCGCGCCGGTGTTCAGGCCGCGATCCACCGTGTGGACCTCGATCGAAGGATTGTGAATGTTGACGATGCTGTTGATGCGCCCGGGCACCGACTGGCTCATGTTGTACTGCTCGGGCTCGCGGACTCGCTCGGCCTTAAGGAACGGCGAGCCGGCCGGATACAACGGCACAACTACCCCGCCTTGCACGATGGGCAGGGGAGCATACGGGGCGTCGGTCGCCGGCCCTGGTTTCGGCACTGCCAAAGGCGCAGGAAGCGGAGGTAGCGAGGCGTGTTGCGCGCTGAGGTTGGCCGCCGCCAGCGCCGTCCATAGCAGCGCGGCGAAAGCGGACCCGAAAGTTTTTCTTGGCATCGTGAAAAAACTATATCACTGATGCGCGGCGGCCAGCTTACGGCTGAAGTTTGAGCGTCGCTTTTCCCGCGGCACCTTCATAGATCAGCTCGAGCGACTTCATGCCCTTCGTCTTCCCACCGTACTGGAAGAAAATCAGACCGGCGACGGGGAGCGCCCGATCGCCTTCCGGCAGCAGGGCTTTTTGCACCCGCTGTTCCATGGCGCGGCGCTCCGGGAACGGCATCTTGGGCGGCGAGGGCGGCGGGTCGTTTTGTCCCTGGCCACCGCCGCCTCCGCCGGTGCTCATGCCACTTTTTGACTTCTTCTCGGCAGGCGGCTCCCACTCGGGATCTTTCAGGGAACTCGCCATCCGCCCGAACGGCTGGCTGGGCAGGGGCACCTTCTTGCCGTTGATGCGCAGCGAAAAGTCGTCGGCGCTTACCTTGAGCCGCGCCCCTTCCGGACCGAAAAATCCGGTCTCCACCACCAGATAATCTTCCGTGGAGAGAGTGTTCCCTTGCGGCGTGGCGATGGAGTGTCCCGTGAATTCGGCCGCGATGGTCACCGTGCCCGCCTGCGCATGGGCCTGATACTCGGCCGGAGAGATGCGTGGCGGCAGGCCCTTGGATTCGCCGGCGGCAGAGGCAGTGCCGGGCGTGGTGGTCTGCCCGTGCGCGCACAGACAGAGGGCGCTGATCCAGACACTGGATTTCAGAACATAAGAAAGTTGCATTTCAGCTTTCAAGCTAGCATAGCGGGGCATGGGGGCGGAGGCCAGGGGGGAGAAGCGGCAGGCTCCACGCGAGCGCGCCGTCGGTTACATTGAAGCTGTGTTCGCCGCATGAAGACCGCCGTCACCCGCGACCTGGCGCAGATCCGCGCCCATATTGAGGATTTCCTGAAGAGCGCGCGCCAGCCCGCCCTCCTGGAACCCGGCGAGGAACTACTCGCCCTCACCACCGAAAACTACGCGCTTGAAATGCGCGGCTCGCGCCTCACCCTTCAGGCCTGGGACCGCACGCGCAACTGGAGCCGTCGTCTCACCGCCGTTACCGAAGCCACCAACGCGCGCCTCGCCCTGACCGTGGAACACTTCGCCCGCCGCGAAGGCCAGATGTTCCTGCTCGATCTCGGCCGCCGCTCCGGCGTGGAACTCAGCAAGCGCAGCGGCCGCCTGGTGTTCCGCGAGCGCTTCCGCCTCTTCCTGCGCCGCCAGTTCCCGGAGTGGACCCTGGCGGAGGTCAGCGCCGAAGCCGATCTCGAACATTCGCTCTCCCCCGCCTTCCCGCGCGCCTACCTGAAGCACGGCCAGCACGGGTGGGCCGCGATCGCCTGCCCGCCCGAGGGCGACGCCGCCGCCGTGCTCTCCTTCGGCCTCATCTGGCTCACCTATCTCCGTACGCGCGAGCGCCGTGTCGCCGTCGAAGGACTCGCGCTCTACATCCCCGCCGGCCACGAGCGCGCCGCCGCACTGCGCGTGCTCTGTCTCGATGCCCAGTCCGCCCGCTTCGAGCTCTTCACCTACACTCACGACGACGCCATCCTGCGCGCCGACCCCTCGGACTACGGCAATCTGGACACGCGCCTCGACCCCTGCCGCCGTCCCGCGCCCAACATCGCCGAACCCTGGCAGCAGATCGCCGCCCTTCCCGGCGTGGAGCGCATTCCCAAACACGATGGACGCACCAGCCTGCGCGTACGCGGCATCGAGTTCGCCGAACTCTCCGGCCGCGACCTGATCTTCGGACTCAGCGCGCGCCGCCCCGCCCGCGACCATCACGCGCCGGAAATCGCACGCCTCGCCGAAGAACTCGATCGCGCCCGCTCAGCCGGTGCCGATACCGCTCACCCGCTCTACCGCCAGTATCCCGAGGCGTGGTTGGAATCGCAGGCCCGCGCCGAAATCGAGACCCTGGATGCCACGCTGCGCCGCGACCCCATCTACGGGCAGGTGCCCGCGTTTGCCGGCGGCGATCGTGGCGTCCTCGATCTGCTGGCCGTGGACCACACCGGCCGCCTCACCGTGGTGGAATTAAAGGCGAGCGCCGACCTGCACCTGCCGCTGCAGGCGCTCGACTACTGGGTGCGCGTCAAGTGGCACCTGGACCGGCGCGAGTTTTCCGCCAACGGCTACTTCCCCGGCATCGAACTGCGCCCCGACGCGCCGCGCCTCCTGCTGGTGTCTCCTTCGCTTGAGTTTCACCCTGCCACAGAGACTCTATTGAGCTATTTCGCACCCGGCATTGAAGTGGAGCGCATCGGCCTGGCGGTAGAATGGCGTAAGGGGCTGCACGTCATGTTTCGCCTCACCGGCGCCCAGCGTCCCCAATGACTCTCTTATGATCAAACTCCTCAAACAAGCCAGGGCCGCCTTCTCTCTGCTCAGCGCGGACGAAATCCGTAACCAGGCGGAAATTCCCGTCCACATCGGCCTGGTGGCCGACGGCAGCAGCGCCTATGCGGAAATGGAGGAGTTCCTGGCCCCCTCCACCCTGCCGCGTCCGGAGTGGCGCCAGCGAATGACGCAACTGCATCGCGCCAACGATGCCGAAGTGCCATCCAACGTGGATATCGTACTCTACGAACCCGGACTTCCCTGCCCCGCCGGGTCGTATACCTTCCACCGCGGCCATGCCGAGACTACCTTGCACGAGATTCTGCACGATAAGGGGGAGCTGGATCTCGCCCTGGGGCGCCAGTTCCTGCCCTTTCGGCGGCCGGTGGTGGAGCGCATCATCCACATGGTGTCGCGCGAAAATGCGCTGTTCGCCATCGCCACGGCCCTTCCCAACGTGGTGCCGAGCCTGATCGAACTCCCCTGGGCGTTCGGCGAGTTCGCTTCCGATACCGCCTTCCTCACCGCCAACCAGGTGCGCATGGCGTTCCAGATTGCCGCCGCCTGCGGCAAAGATGTCGGGCTGGGCCATCAAAAGGGCGCGGTGTTAGCAATTGCCGGCGGCGCCTTCGGGTGGCGGGCCCTGGCGCGCGAACTGGTGAGCCACATCCCACTGGGCGGCGGGCTGATCCCCAAAGGCGCCATCGCGTACGCCGGTACCTATGTGGCCGGTAAAGGCTTGGAATACTTGCACGTGCACGACGGGGAGCCCAACGCCGCGCAACGCGAACAGCTCTATCAGGAGGGCCTGGAGCACGGCCGAAGCTTTACAAAAACGATTCATCTGGACACCAATCAGGCGTAAACCTTTCGACGTCTTCCCGCGTCGTACAATGTAGTCAGAAATCCAAGGGGATGATTATGCGCTTGATTTATGCAGGAATCGCTCTAGCTTGTGCTGCAACTCTCGGGTTTGCCGACACCATCACGCTGAAGAACGGCCGCGTGATCAATGGCACCTACTTAGGCGGCACCGCCCGCACCGTACGCATCGACGATGGCATTAATGTGCGGACCGTCGATGTCTCAGACATTATCCGTATCGAGTTTAGCGGCAACTATGTGGATAACTCCAGCCGAAACTCGGGCGGATATTCCAACGGGCCTACTCTGCGGAGAGCCCCCGGGAGTTCGAGCACGAGCGCCGACTCCAATAGCGGGCCCACACTGCGCAGGGCCGATACGAGTTCGAGCAACGACCCGGACTCCGACCCGGACCGCCCGATCTTGCACCGCAATACGGATAACGTGATGCGGCCCGACGCTTCCGCGTCCGTTTCCAGTTCCACTTCCCAGCCTGCGCCCCCGGTCAGCGGCACGCTGCCCGCCGGGACGAACATCACCATCCGCATGATCGAGTCAGTGGATTCGGAGACCAACAAGGTGGGCCAGACCTTCCGAGCCAGCATGGATCAACCGGTGATGCTGAACGGCCAGACGGTGATTCCGCGCGGGGCCGATGCGGTGGTCAAACTGGTGGATTCCAAGGATTCCGGCAAGCTCACGGGCAAGGCCGACCTCACGCTCTCGCTGCAATCGGTCAGCATCAACGGGCACTTCGTGGATATCAACACGCAGAGCATCAATAAGGAGAGCGGCTCGCAGGGCGAGAAGACGGCGAAGGTGGCGGGCGGCACGGCGGCCGTGGGCGCCATCATCGGCGCCATCGCAGGCGGCGGCAAGGGCGCGGCCATCGGAGCCGGCGCCGGCGCAGCGGCGGGCGCGGGTTCGCAGGTGGTGCTCGGCGGCCAGCGCGTGCGCATTCCGTCGGAGACCCGGCTCACGTTCGTGCTCGACAACCCGACCAGTTTTTGATGATACAACCCACCGCGATTGTTACCGGCGGCAGCCGTGGAATCGGCCGCGCCATCGCAACGGAGCTTGCGAAGACCCATCGTGTGATTGCCACTTACCGCGGGCGTAAGGATGCGGCGGATTCGCTGCGCGAGGACACCGGCTGCGAGATTTTTCAATGCGAAATCGGCAGCCGGGAAGATCGCGCGGCGCTGCTCGCCTTCGCCCGCCAGCGTTTTGAAAAGCTCGACCTGTTGGTCAACAACGCCGGCATGGCGCCCCGCGAACGCCGCGATCTGCTGGAAGCGACCGAAGAGAGCTTCGACGAACTGATCGCCACCAACTTGAAAGGCCCCCACTTCCTCACCCAGCAGGCCGCCTGCTGGATGGCCGAAAACGGCGATGGCCGCATCGCCTTTGTGACGTCCATTTCGGCCTACACCGCCAGCGTGAATCGCGGCGAGTATTGCATCTCCAAGGCGGCCCTCAGCATGACTGTCGCGCTGTATGCTCAGCGCCTGGCGGAGCTGGGCATCAAGGTCTTCGAGATCCGCCCCGGCATCATCCGCACCGATATGATCGCCAAGGTGGAACAGGTGTACGAAGAAAAGATCGCCGCCGGCCTGCTCCCCCAGCGCCGCATGGGCGAAGGCTGCGACGTCGCCAAGGCTGTCCGCGCCATCGCCGATGGGCTGCTCGATTACTCTACGGGCCAGATACTCAACGTGGACGGCGGCTTCAGCTTGCGGAGCTTGTAGTGTCGAACGCGAACAGCCAGCGCGACGGCGACCGTAAGCAGCAGGATGAATGATCCGGGTTCCGGCACGGGGGCTTGCACGGCGGTGCCGAAGCTTGTGGAATCATTCAGTGCGAACAGAATCGGTCCGTCGATCGGCTGCAGGGTTGTAACAGAGAACCCCGCTAGCGAGCTGCCGATCGCCACGTCGTGGGCGCCACTGAAATCCGCGGTCCACTCGATGAAAGAAGTGGCAGGGTTCACGTCGGGCCCGAAGAACAGCAGACCGCCTGCAGGATCGCCCCACCCCGCGGGCACACCGATCGACGCTGTGTTGATGTTGGTGATGTCGAGGGGCAGTTCCAGGAACAGATCGAAGAGCGTACCACCGGTGTCTCCGGTGTTCGTCAGCGTGAACTGATACCGGGTCTGCCCGGCGCCTATGTCTTTCCCAACCGTGTAAGTGAGGTCGTCCGCCCGGAGCAGACCGCTCGTCAGACCTGCCAGTAAAAAGAGAATGCAGTATCTTTTCTTCATTTTCTGATCGCTCCTACTGATGCACCACGATGTCGCCGCCCGCAATCGTGGCCGGCGCGTTATAAGTGAAGTTATTCGGTCCAAATAGCTGGATCAAGACTGTATCCAGACCCGACCCGGCGGCACCGCCGTCGGTCGCACTCACCGTGAACGTGTAACCCGGTTGTCCGTTCAGGGTGCCTGCGCCGGAAAACGTGGCGAAACTGCCGGTTGCTGAAATCTGTGAAACCGTGGTGCTCACAAACTGGATGGCCTGTGTGGAGTTGCGCGAAGTGAAGGTAAACGTGCTGCCGCTTCCCGCCACACTTACGTTAAATGCCAGCGTCGCGCGCACGCCGTTCGTCACGAAATAGCAGCCCGTACATACGATCGTGGGAGGCGCCGGCCCGAGCGTCACCACCGCATCCGGCGCTGTCTTCATCGGCTCCCTGTTTCCCGCCAGATCCGTCGCAATACTGAAGAAACCGTACGTATGTCCCGCCACGCCCGTGAACGTCGCCGAGGTCGCCGCGGTCGCCGTCTGAAATGGGGTGAATGGTCCACCATTGTCGGAAACAAAGACGTCATACGTCGCGATACTCATTAATGTGGCTGATCCGGCCCAGCTCACGGTAAACGATGGACCAGCTACATTCGCCGGCAGACTGACGATCGCGCTCGCCGGCGTATCGTCCTCAAGCTTCACGACAAACGCGTCTTCGTGATCGAAGTCATGCCCTCCCGTGTAGCGCCATCCGGTGGTGTAGATTTCCGGAGCGTCCGGCACTATCTTGCGCAGCGTAACTCCGCTCACGACAAGCCCCAGAAGCTGCGTATACCGGACCTGCGAGAGATCGACCGAAAATTTGGTGACAAAGCCCGCCGTCGGATTCGGTGTCAAAACCGGGCCGCCCGGCAAATGAGACGAACTTGTCGAGCCGGCAACGAACACTCCCCTGGCATCGTTGTTCACGATCGCGTAGGGAATCGTCGATCCGTCGGAGCTCAGAAACGTCGAGTGAATGATGCGACCCTGAAATGTCGCTGAATCCACTTGCATCACAAATCCCTGCGTCCCCGGAGTAGCCTTGGCCGTCTGAAACGCACCCTGGGTTGTCGGAAAGTTCGTGGAGTTCGCATAGCCGGTCACGTACGCGTCGTTGTCGCCGTTGGGCGCAATCGCCACGCCCACGTCATCGCCATCCACGCCGCCGACAACCATGCCCATTCGCTCGGCTCCCGATGTTTCGAGTTGCAACACAAACACACCGCAGTGATTCATCCGATGCAAGATTCCGTCGGTCGTCGGAAAACCGTCGCCGCAGGTCTTGCCCGTGATCCATGGCCGGTCGCTCGGGTCTATCGCGATCCCCAGGGCAACGTCCTCGCCGTTGCTGGCGAAATCGATTTCATGCCGGAATCCGCCGTCGGGAAACAGGTTGAAGACGATTATGTTGCCGCTCGAACGATTGGACGTGGAGTACGTCGCTCCGGCGATCCAGGGAATGTGGTTGGAATCCAAGGCGATGGCACTTCCGAAATCTGTCTGTTCCCCACCGAAGACCTTGAAGTAACCGGGTTGGCCGCCTTGGCCGTTGATATTTAGCCGCCAGACGAAGATGTCGCCGTTGAGGTTGTCGTGGAATATAAGCTGATCGCCGTCCGCGGGAGCCTGCTCTCCTGTGACATACACGCCCGTGGAATCCACTGCGATTCCGGCTCCGCTGCCCACGCCGCCGTAGGTTGCGAAGATAACCTTCCCCAGGGGGTCCAATTTGGCGACGAAGATATTGGACCCCGTGCTGCAAAAGCCGCCGAAGTCGAAAACCATACAATCCTCCCAGCCTGTGCCGTTGGTTGAGGGAAAGTTTCGCGAGAAGGTTCCTCCCGTGACATAAGTGAGTCCGTCTCTATCCACCGCGATCGCCGCCGGTTCATCCGAGCTGTTGCCGCCAAAGAACGTTGTGAAATCGACGGTCGGGTCAATCACCAATTCACGTTTCCGGTCATAAGCCGCCAGCTCAAATCCCGCGCGGCCGGGGCCGAGCATGCGGTAGCCGCTTGCAATCTCCACGCGCTTGTTTCCAATCTGCTGGTACACCTTCGGGCGGAACTGCCTCAGCTCGGAACCGTCCCGCGCCGTAACCACCAGATCGCCCGACTTCTCATCGACGCGCATCCCGCTAGTGCCCTCAAAGACCACCTGGATCCGCTTCGGATCCGCTCCGGGCGCGACCACAAAGTCGTATTCCAAATCGCCGCCTTTGGTGTATAACATCAAATCGACGCCCTCATACACGCCCGCCACCTTCACGCGCTCATACTGCGGGACATTCGAAATCCAGCTTTTCAAATCGGTTTGGCTGAGATAGTTGCTGACGCCGCCTGTGGGCTCCGCGCCCGAGATATTTGTCCACGGCCGCCCGCCTGGCAGCTTCATGCGCATCACGCTGTATTTCATTCGTAACGAAAAGTCCACGGGAACCGGCCGTCGTCCTGCCATAGCCCGCGTGTCGTTCTTATCCGGGAGCAGGAATGTCGCGCCCTCGCTGCCAAGTAATACACGATAACTCGAGCCTTGCCCCATCCATTTCACTTGTGGCGGAGCTTGCCCGCGGTTCTGCTCGAATGCTAGAGGCAGCCGAAAGGATTGCGGCGCCGGTATCGTCGCCGCCGATAGAATGCTCCCGGCCATCAGGGCCGGGAGAGAATAAATACGGAACATCGCGTTAGGTCCTCCTGTTCTAGTAGGACAAGCGAAGTTTCGCGGTGAAATTGAATTACTGCTCCGAAGAATTTACACCACGTTCACGCCGGGCGATACGAGCTTTACAGCTACCGGATCACCCACACGTCCAGGTCCTGCTGCTGGTCGCGGCCTTCCTCCACCTTGAAGATGCGCGGATTCATGGCGTCGATATCGCCGGGCTGGGGAGATTGGTATTCGAACGTGCTCACCATGCGGTACGTGCCCGGCGCGAGGCCAACGAAGTTATATTGTCCACGCATGTCGGTGCGGGTGGAGTGCAAATCCACGACGCGTTTCCGAGTGACTTCATCGTAAGCTTCCAGAAACACCGGAGCGCCGCCTGCCGCCTCGTGGGCGCCCATGGTCACCGTGCCGTGCACGGCACCGGGTTGGTCGGAGAGCACGATGCGCACGCTGCAATTGTTGTTCACCGCGATCTCATTCCAACCGTCGGCGCGGCTGCCCTCGGGACGCTCGCCCTTGGGACCGCGAAAATCGGTGGCCACATAGGACGAAGACGGCGCCAGCATCACCTGCCATCTTCCCTGCACCAGTTGTGCGGAAGTGTTGTTGAGGCGCAGGGTTGCCACCTCCCCTTCGCCCGCGAGATCGATGCGACGCACCAGTATTTTGACCGCGCTGGGGTCGGTGAGGTGTCCACCTTGTGTGTTTACGATGTCGAAGAACACGCCGGCCATGGGCAGGAGGTTGACGCGCATTCCGGTCATGTCGTGTTCCAGTGCCAGCGGGACGTACGCCCCCAACACTCCGCGCCGATCCGGTTGTCCCTCGGCGTAGAGTTCGTAAGGGCCCGGCGCCTTGGCGAAGAACTGGAAATCGCGGCCCGTGGTGAGCATCTCGCGGCCGACATCGGAGACCAGGGTCACCACCACCGGCGTGTTCATCGAATTGGATACGGTCCCGGCGATAGTGTACAGCTTTCCGGGAAACGGCCTGACCTTGACGTTGGTGGTGTCCTGATCGAGCAGCGTTTCCACCATGCCGGCCTCATCCACGCGCGCGGTTTCGCGGTAGAAAGTGGGCAGGTATCCGCCTTCCTCGTAGGCGCGGCCCAGCGTGCGGACAAGGTACGCGCCGGGGTCGAGCCCGGAAATGCGGTACATACCGCGATCGTCGGCCTGCGCTTTCGCCATCATGCGCGGCGGACGGGTATTGCTCATCGCCACGACTTCGTGTTCCGGCAGGCCGACATCGTTTTCGTCCACGATGACACCGGAAATGGAAGAGAAGCGCGGCATGCGGATGGTCAGGAAGGTGGACTGGTCCCCGTCCAGCACGACAGCCTGGCCGGCCGCGCGCCAGTTCTTCTGGCCGTACTGCACGGTCATGAAGCCGCGACGCGCGGCATGGATGAGGTACGCGCCCGCCGGCAGGTCGATGAACTCGAACATGCCGTAGGTATTGGTGCGAACGCTCCCGGTAGGGCCGGCGCTGCCGGGCAGCGGCTGGATGGAAATCAGGGTACGCGCCAGCGCCTTGCCGGTCTGGTTTTCCACGACGGAGCCTTTGATGATGGCCGCATGAAGCGCGCCGCATGCCAGCAGGAACACCAGCCATTTACGCATAGATTCTGAGGGTATGACGCGGAGCGCCGGGAAAGAGTGGAGGCGAATTGCAAAAGTTTGCTCGCCGGTGTCACAAACAGTGCGCGGCCGGTGTTAAGGTATCGTGAACGAACGCAGCAAAGCTGTTGCCACGATGGAAGCTCCCCCGCGCCCGTTCGATTTCGAAGCGGTGTTTCACGCTCATTACGCGCGCATCGCCCGCGTGATTGCCCGTGTCATACGCGACCCGGCACGCGCGGAGGAGCTCGCCGTCGAGGTGCTGTGGAAGTTCTGGCGGACGCCCGGGGCGCAGGGCGAACGGGCGGGCGGCTGGCTGCACCGGACGGCGGTCCGCATTGGCTTGAACGAACTACGCAGTCGCCTGCGCAGCAACCACCACGAGCGAATGTCGGACGCGACGCCCGGCGCACGCGATCCGGAGCAGGTCCGGGCCGCCGCCGAAATGCAGGAGCATGTCCGTGCGGTACTGGGGGCGCTGGATCCACGGCAGGCCGAGTTGCTGCTGTTGCGCGCCGGTGGACTCAGTTATGCGGAAACGGCGGCGGCCCTGGAACTGAATCCGGCATCCGTCGGCACGTTGATCAGCCGGGCGCAGCAGGCGTTCCGAAAGGAGTTTGTCCAACGATATGGAGAACGATGAAATGAATGAGCAATGGGTGGATCGCTGCATGGAAGCATTAAACCCGCCGCCGACGTGGCAGCCAAACGCGGCACGCGCGTTGGTGCGTTTCCGCGAGCGGCAAAAGGCTTACCGGGTCCGGCGCACGCGATGGACGTGGGCCGCGGCCGCAGCGTCGATTACCGGCATCGGCCTGTTCCTGCTGGCTCCCGCGCCTTGCTCCGGCGCAGGCTGCGTCAAGTCGAGCGTTCCCGCCCCGCCCGCGGCGGTGGCCATCGTCAAGCCGGTGGAAGCGCCGCCGCCCGTGCCCGCCCTGGTCGCGGCAGCCCCGGCGCCACAGTCAGCCAGACCGGCGCCCAAGCCGGTGCGCAACTACAAGGAATCCGGCAGCGTTCTGGCGCCCATTACCGCCGAACTCTACACCGATTACGAGTGTCCGCACTGCGCCACGGTCTTCCTGCAAGTGATGCCGTGGTTCATCGCCAACTATGTAAGCACCGGGAAGGTGAAACTGGTACACCGCGATTACCCTTTGCCGCAGCATCCGTACGCGAAGCTTGCGGCGCGCTACGCGAACGCTGCGGGAACACTGGGGTACTACGACATCGTGGTCAACCAGATTTTCCGGACGCAAGCCGCTTGGGCCGTCTCCGGCGACATCGGAACGCAGGTGGCCCAGGTGCTGCCGCCCGCCGTTATGGATAAGGTCCGCGCCCTGGTGCAGGGCGACGCGCACCTGGACGATACAGTGGCTGACGACATGGCCACCGGCCGGCAGGATCAGTTGAACCAGACGCCGACCATGGTGGTGGTCTACAAGGGCAAGCGGCAACTGCTGGCGCCCATCCCTCAACCCGAACTGCTGAAGAGCTACTTCGACGAGCTGCTGACGAAGTAAGCGATCGCGGACAAGAGCGGGTCCAGGGGGACCCGCGCGGACCAGGGGGTCCGCCCCACGATTACCGGTGCTGGCCGTTCGACTGGACGGCTGGGATCATGTCCGGTTCGCGGGTGACGATGCCGTTGAGGGCTTGGCCGATATCCACGTTCTGGACCTCCAGCGTCTTGCCCATGACGTTATCGAGCGAGGTTTGCGCCTTGACGTACTGGCTGCGCGAATCCACTTCGGCGAGTTCGCGGGTAGTGGTGTCGCGCTGTATCTGGATCACGTTGAAAAGAGTGGAGGTGCCCAGCTCATATTTGCGCTTTTCGCCGGCCAGGACCTGCTCCTGTAGCTTGCGGGCCTCGACGGCGGTTTCGTAGGCGGCGCGCGCCTGCTTGAGCGCGATCTGAGCGTTGATCACGTTCAGTTTGACGTTGTTCTGCAACTGCTTGTCCTGAATCTGCGACTGGCGGTAGTTCAGTTCGTCGGTGATCAAGTCGGCCTGTGCGGCGCGATTGCGGATGGGGATATTGAGCTGAAAACCGGCGCTGTAGTTGGGGAAATTGCGATTAAACAATTGGCTTAAGAATGAGCCATAACCGCCCAGGAAAAAGCTATTTACGTCTGCGTTGGTGCGTTGCCGGTAACCAAGAATCTGGCCCGTGGTCGGCGAGAGAACCGGCACCGGCAGGTCGTTGGTACTTCCGGCCAGACCGCTGTTGGAGAGGTTGAGGAAAACGCTGAGGTTGGGCAGCAGGTTGTTCTTGGTACCCAACATATTGATGCGGGCATCTTCCAGACCGAGCTGGCTTTGTTCGATTTCCGGACGCTTCTGAAAGGCTTCGCCGACCATGTCCTGGATGGGCTGGATGGGATCTTGCGCGGGCACATCGAAGTGATCGGTGGGAACAATGCGCGCGCCAACCACCGCCGGATTGTTAAAGCCTCCGCGAGTGATGGCGCTCTTGAGGATCATTTCCTGCTGCAATACCTGGGTTTCTCCGCTGACGACGTCCTGCTGGCTGCTCTTCATTTCGGCTTCAGCCTGGACGATGTCGATCTCGGCGAGGGCACCGAGCTCAGCGCGGCGTTTGTTGTCGACATATAGCTGGCGGTTCAGTTCGAGGGTCTGCTGCCTGACCCTGAGGCTGTCATTAAACGACACGAGATCCCAATACAGGCCGACCACGTTATTTACGGTGGCGATCACCTGCTGTTTGAAGGTCAAGTCGGAGATGTGCAACTGGTTCTTCGCGATACGGATAGCGCGGTTGTTGACGGCGAGGCCGAAGCCGTTGAGCAGGTTCTGGGTAATCGAGAAGCTGAGGGCGCCCTGGTCCACGGGGTTGAAATCGTTGTTCGGGGAATTCTGCCGGTAACCGAGCGTGTTGCCCATGCCGAGGGTGACCTGAGTGCCGGTGAGGAAGCCCTGCTGGACGCCGAAATTTGCGTTGGAATAGGACGTTACCAGGAAGTTGGTGCCGGTGGTGAAGGTGCTGGTGAGGGGTGAAGTCTGGTGCTGGTATTGGGCGTTGATGAAGACGGTGGGGTCCAGATTGGGGATGGCGGAGCCGGCCAATTGGACGCTGAGACCGCTGAGTACGCCGCCGGTACTGCTGCTGGAGGTGGCGCCGGTGGAGCCGAGCGCATTGGCGCCCGCCAGTACTCCGAGGGAAGCCGACGACGGTCCGGTGGAGATGCTGTTGCTCACGTTGCGAAGCAGGGCGCCTGCGCTGGCACGCTGCAGGTTGGCTTGCTGGAGCTTAGGATTGAGGCGCGCCACCTCGATATCGAGATTGTTCTCGAGGGCCAAGGCAATGGCATCGCGCAGGGACAGGTAGATGCGACCGGCGCGTATCAGACGCTCTATCCGCGCAGAATCCTCGAAATTGATGTGGGCCACGGGTGTGGGCAGGTAGTCCCTGGCGACCCAGGAAACAAAACGATTGGAGCTGCCCTTGACTTCCGAGGTCTGGGCAAAGACGGGCAGCGTGATGGCAAAGCAAAGAATCACCGAAAGAATCGACTTAAATCGCGACATAAATGAGTGGGACCTCAAGGATCTATTATGGCCCTTCTTGTACCCCTATACGAAAGAGAGGACGCCCGAGTTCGTCAATTCTTAGCGCGGAAACCGGCGGAGCGGTATCGTAGTCTCTAGATATATGTGGAAGTTCGTGACGGCTCTCGTGATTCTGGCCTGCGCCGCGTGGGCGGCAAACCTCAAGTTGTACATGAAGGATGGCAGCTATCATATTGTCCGGGAATATCAAGTGTTGCCTGACCGTGTGCATTTTTATAGCGTGGAGCGGAGCGATTGGGAGGACGTCCCACTGGAACTGGTGGATGTAAAACGAACCCAAAGTGAGGCGGCGGAACGGCAGTCGAAGCTGGACGAAGACTCCAAAGCGGTGGCAGCGGAGGAGAAGGCGGAGCGGGAGCTGGAAAAAGAGAAGATGAAGATCCCGCAGGACCCCGGCGCCTACTGGCTGCTCGGCCAGGAAGTTCAGGTGATGAAGCAGGCCGAGTCGACTGTCCATACCAATAAAGGCCGGTCGGTTTTGAAGAAGCTGGCGCCGATTCCGGTGGTCAGCGGAAAGGCGACGCTGGAGATACAGGGGGCGCATTCGCTGAACGTATTTTCCGACCCGGAGCAGGAGTTCTACATACAGCTCTCCGAGCCGGAGCGTTTCGGCATTGCCAAACTGACCACGAAGGGCGCGGTGCGCATTGTGGAGAACGTGACCACAATGCCGGTGGTGAACGAGATTGTGGAGGAGCCGACCATGGTGGACATCCTGAAAAAGGAAGTAGATGGCGGCCTTTACAAGATCTGGCCTAAAGAAAAGCTTGAGCCAGGTGAGTACGCAGTGGTGGAGTACACGGAAAACAAGCTGAACATCCAGGTGTGGGATTTCGCCATCAAGGCGAAGTGAGGTAGTAGTGACCGCTCCCTCACGGTCGCGGCTGAATGGTATTGTGTCTCTGGAGGCGACAGGGATGCACTACACGCGGCGGCAATTGGGGGGACTGGCGGCGGGCGCGCTGGCGGCGCGGGCGCAGGAAGGCGAGCGCAAGATCGGGTACGCCATGGTGGGGCTGGGGCGCATCTCGATGCAGCATCTGGCGCCGAGCCTGAAGACATCCAAACTGGCGCGGGTGACGGCGCTGGTGAGCGGGCACCGGGATAAGGCCGAGAAGATGGCGGCGGAGTACGGCATCCCGGCGAAAAACATCTACAGCTACGACAATTACGACGCGATTGCAGAGAACAAGGATATCGACGCGGTGTACGTGGCGCTGCCCAACAGCATGCACGCGGAGTACACGATTCGCGCGGCGAAGGCGGGCAAACATGTGCTGTGCGAGAAGCCGATGGCGACCACAGTAGCCGACGCGCAGGCGATGATCGACGCGTCCCGAAAGGCGAATCGCAAGCTGATGATCGCGTACCGCCTGCAATTCGAGCCGATGACGCTGCGCGCGCGTGAACTGGTGAGGAGCGGGAAGCTGGGCAAAATTCAGGCGATTGAAAGCGCCAACGGGTTCAACATCCGCGCGGGGGAGTGGCGGGTGAACATGAAGCTGGCGGGCGGGGGTCCGCTGATGGACATGGGAGTGTACTCGCTGAATGCGTGCCGTTTTATGACCGGGGAGGAGCCGGGAAATATACAGGCGACCTGGAGCGTGGTGGATCAGGATGGGCGGTTCAACGAGGTGGAAGAGAATCTCGCGTGGAGCATGAAGTTCCCCTCGGGTGTGGTGGCGAGCTGCAGCACGACGTACGGGGCGAACATGCCGGGGTTCTATCGAGTGCACGGATCGAAAGGGATGATGCACGTGGAGCCGGCCTTCGGGTACGAGGGGCTGCGACTGACGGCGCGGATTCAGGGGGAACCGGCGATCGACGAGCCGAATACGGAGAAGGACCCGGCGCAGTTCACGCGGGAAGCGGATCACCTGGCGGAGACCATCCTGCACGGGGGCGAGTTGAGGGCTTCGGGCGAAGAGGGTTTGCGGGATATGAAGGTCATGATGGAGATTTACCGGTCGTGCGGACGCCGGGTGGGTTGAGAGACACTTCGGGCTTGCCGAAGGGGTCTTGCTGAGACGTTGCGGCGGCCGGGGGTTTCCGGGTGTTTGCCGGGCGTGGTCCGGCCGCCAGTGATTTGGCTGGAATCTACGAAGACGTAGGAACCGTGCTTATTACCTTGAGCACATCGAGCGTCCCCTCGTTTCGATTCTCAACCTCTGTATCCGGTGGGTCGGCGACAAACGCTATCCGAACATCCACCGGCGATTATCCGTTCGAACGGAAGATCTTCCCGCCGGTCTCCTCCACGTAGGGGAACGACCGTTAAGCTTTTAAGGGCCTACAGGAAGTCAGCACCACCACAAACGCAACGCATACTGGCCAGTATGAAAACTTGTTGCGGCCGCGCGGTGTGGTGCGCGCGACCTCTCACAATTCGAAATTAGCACGAGGGAGTTTGGGGGTTTGAGCGAGGAGAAGGTAAGTGATTGAGGGCAGGAGGAAAAGAAAAATAAAGGTTCGGTCACCGGGGGGCGGGAGTCTGGGGAATTCGAGGAATTGGATTTGACGCGGAGACGCTGAGACGCGGAGATAAGCGCAGAGAAGACATGGAGAAAGTCAAAGGCAAAGGCAACGCGGAGACAGCGGAGAGGTAAAGGGTGGTGGCGTTCGGGGTTGCGCGTGGATACACTATTACCGCAGCAGAAAGGAAGTTGGTCGCCATGGCATTTGAAAACGGTACACACCCGCGACGGTCATTTTTGAAAGGCGCGGCGGGAGCGCTGGGGCTCGGGTTTTGGGCGGACGAGACGCTGGACGCGCTGCCGCAAAACACTAACACGAATTCCAAACCTTCGGACCTGAAGATTACGGATATGCGTGCACTGACGGTGCGCGGCGCCCCCATGACGTGCCCGATTATACGGATCGACACCAACCAGGGAATTTACGGCCTCGGCGAGGTGCGCGACGGGGCGAGCAAGACGTACGCACTCTTTCTGAAGAGCCGGATTCTGGGCGAGAACCCGTGCAACATCGATAAGATTTTCCGCAAGATCAAACAGTTCGGCGGGCATTCGCGGCAAGGCGGCGGAGTGTGCGCGATCGAGATGGCGTTGTGGGACCTGGCGGGTAAGGCATACAACGTACCGGTGTACCAGATGCTGGGCGGCAAGTTCCGCGACAGTATACGATGCTACGCGGACACCACGGAATCGAACGATCCCAAGGTATACGGCCAGCGCTTGAAAGGGAGGCGCGACGAAGGGTTCACGTGGCTGAAGATGGACCTGGGGGTGGATCTGGTGGCGGATACTCCGGGCGCGCTGACCATGCCGGTGGGGAACAAGGTCAACTCCAATCCGATGACGCAGCACATGTTCACGGGCATGGAGATTACGGAAAAGGGCGTCCAGCTGATGTGCGACTACGTGGCGCAGGTGCGCGAAATGGTGGGGATGGACATTCCGCTCTCGTCCGACCATTTCGGACACCTGGGCGTGAACAGCTGCATACGGCTGGGCAAGGCGCTGACGAAATACAACATGGCGTGGCTGGAAGACATGATTCCGTGGCAGCGTACGGAGCAGTTGAAGCAGATTGCGGACGCTGTGGACATTCCCATCTGCACGGGAGAGGACATCTACCTGAAAGAGAACTTCATCGAATTGTGCCGGGCGCACGCGGTGGACATCATTCATCCGGACCTGGCGACTTCCGGGGGGATTCTGGAGACCAAGAAGATCGGTGACGCGGCGGAAGAACTCGGCGTGCCGATGGCGATGCACTTTGCGGGGACGCCGATTTCCTGCATGGCGAACGTACACTGCGCGGCCGCGACGGAGAACTTCCTGGTGCTGGAGAACCACTCGGTGGACGTGCCGTGGTGGAGCGACCTGGTGGAAGGCGGGGAAAAGATCGTCAAGAAGGGATTCATCGCGGTTCCGGACAAGCCGGGGCTGGGGGTCACGCTGAACGAAGCGGTGGTCAAGCAGCACCTTCTGGAGCCGGGTTATTTCGAGCCGACGCCGGAATGGAATCGGGAGCGATCGGCGGATCGACTGTGGAGCTAGCGATCGGAATGAGGACCCTGGCGAAGCGTGCAAAGAGGGAACCGGTCATCAGCACGGGGAGCGAAATCCTCTTAACGATTGTCATCGACATACGGAAACCATACCTTCTCAAGCGCAGAGGCCCACCGGGGTACGGTGGGCTCTCCGCGTTACTCTTCTACAACCGGGTTGCAGCGCTTTCCTGATTTGCCGCTTGCAGCGCCCCGGACCACTTTTCAGCCTGTTCTTCCGCTTCGGCTTTGGCTATCCCATAACGTTCCTGGATCTTCCCGACCAGTTGGTCCTTTTGTCCGGTTAGGGTTGCCAGATCATCGCTTGTGAGTTTGCCCCATTGCTCCTGGGCAGACCCGGTAAGCTGCTTCCACTTGCCTTCAATTTGATCCCAGTTCATGACATTCTCCTTTACTGCCCGGCCACGATGGCCGCAGGCTGCATCAAGCCGCCGATGATGTCGCCCGAGACGACCAATTCAACGCGCCGATTCTGCTGGCGCCCGCTGGCGGTGGCGTTCGTGGCTACCGGCAGGGTCTCGCCCAGGCCCTTCGCCGTGACGGAAGCCGCCGGAATTCCGGTGCCCGTCAGATAGTCGCGGACCGAGGCCGCACGATGTTCGGAGAGCTTTTGATTGGAGGCTTCGCTGCCGACGCTATCGGTGTATCCTTCCACCTGCATCTGCAGTCCGGGGTGTCCCGCGAGAATTCCGGCAACCCGCGCCAGTTTCTCACGTGCTCCTGCGCGGAGCGTGTATTTGCCGGTATCGAACAAAACGTCCGACATGTTCACGATGAGACCGCGGGCCGTGTCGCGTGTCTGTAAGACGGTATTGAACTGGACCAGGAGCTGGGCGCGCAATTGAGCCTTCTCGGTTTCGGCCTGGGCCTTGTCATCCGCGGCGCGGTCGGAAGCGGCCTTAGCGGCAACCCGCTGCGCCTCGTTCTCGGCCTTCAGGCGATCCGCCTCGTTCTGTGCCGCCATCGCCTGCGCCTCATTCTGACGCTTCAGGCGATCCGCCTCTGTTTGGGCAGCCGTTGCCTGTGCCTCACTCTCACGCTTCAGACGATCCGCCTCTGTTTGCGCAGCCGTTGCCTGTGCCTCACTCTCACGCTTCAGACGGTCCGCCTCGGACTGCGCGCTGGCAATACGCGCTTCGCTCTCGCTCTTCACGCGGTCTGCTTCCGCCTTGGCAGCTGCGTTTTCGGCGTCGTGTTCACGAGCGACGCGCTGCGCGTCCATTCGTGCGGCGGCCTGCGACAGCGTGGCTTGTTCCGCGACGCGCCTGGTCTCGCGCTCCGCGTCGACCCGTGCGCTTTCGGCGCGCGCTTCCCGTTCGGCTCCCAACTGGCGTTCACTTGCCAGAACCTCTCCCTCGATCTTTTTCACCGTGATGATGCGAGCGTCCTCGGCCATCTGCACGGCTTCGCGTGCCACGGTCCCGATCGGCTTGCTGCCGGACTTGCCTTTCAGGTAGCCCTCTGCATTGGTCAGTCCGTTCACGGCCTTCTGGTAGGTGTCGGCCGCGTAGCGCTCCGCGCCTGTCCAGCGGGCAATTTGTACCGCGTTACGCGCCTCGTAAAGTTCGAGCGGCACTTTGCGATCCAGGACGCGCGGCTTGAGTTCGGCGGGATTCACATTGAGCGTGTACTGTCCCCGCTGCAGCAGCTCGAACTTGGCATCGAGTTCTTCGATTGTGCCCGTGGTTTCGCGTTTGACGAAATTCTCCATCACCACAACGTCGCTCGGTTGAGTCACCGCGAAGTAAGGCTCCGCCGTGACGATCAGTCCGAAGGACTGAAGTTCCGTGGTGGCGTCGAGTTTGCTCTTGCCGCCATTCAACAGCACTTCGCCAACGTTGGTGGCGCGGCCTTCGGGAGTGATTGCCCACATCACGTAGGTGAGATACTCAGGGCCAAATTTGGTCGCCGGTTCCAGCTTCTGCATGTCGGCGTTGATTTTGATGACTCCTTGCTTACTCTCAACCTTGGCTTCGCCCGTGGCGCCCGGCATCAACCCCGTGCCGCGGAAGCCGACCTCGGTGGATCCGCTGCGATGGTTGTAGTTGATGGCCTTCATGCTGCGCGCGACCACGGTCACGCGATAGATGGGGACGGAGCCCGCGGCGGCCATGTTCCCGGTTGATTGTTGAGTAGGATTCGGCGCCTGTGTGGCCTGCGCCGATAGAACTCCGACTACGAGCAGAAATGCGGTAATTGTCTTCATATTGAGATCCGAATCATCTTTCTGTGTTGCCTAACGGTTGACCTGCGAGACAGTCTTGCGCTCGCTTGCCGAATACTTGTTGAGGAGGTTGAGGAGTCTCGCCGCGGACTTGGGCGCCGCCATGCCCGAGGTGACGATCTCCCTGTTCTGAAGTCTTCGGCCGTAGAGTTTGACGTTGTCGTCCTGATCCTGACGGAGTGTGGCGCCTTCGAGGGCGAGGCCCGCAAACAGGCCCTGCGATCGTGACCAGGAAAGAATCTCCGCGTGCATCTGCGCATCGGTCTGTGCGGTTGCCGTACGGCCAACCGGGCCGGCCGCAACCGAACCTTCCGCGCCCAAGGTGAACTTGCTGGAGAGCAGTTTATCCGCGCCGCGTTCGTTCATGACCAACATGATCAGGTCCGTCTCCGAACCGCCAATCTGGAAGCCGACACTGCCGCCTTCGATACGGACCGTGGCCGGAGCCGACCATCCCGACCCGCTTTTGTTGCGGCAGGACAGGTAGCCCTTGCCGTACTTGCCGCCGAATACAAACGCCGCTGTCTTCAAGCCCGGGACAATCACGATGCAGTGCGCGTTCTCGAGCATTTCCTGCGGAATGCCCTTGTCCGGCGTCGCCATGACCTCGGAGAACACCGCAGCAGACTCCTCCAACCGCTTTACCGATTCTTTATCCACGGCCAGGAGCGGAGCAACGGCCAGAGCAGCAACCATAATCAGTTTCATCTTTTATCCCTCTTCTGTCGGAGGAAACCCTGCGACACCCTGAGTAGTGCATGTGGCTGCCCGAGGCTTTAATGACGGCAAAAGCGGCTAACTCCAACGCTGCTATCGGAAACAGGCGCCTTGCAGCCGTCAGGGCCTAACGCCAGGTGGTCACGTGACCGGATATGGTCAAGCGTCAGAGCAAGGAGGAGTTTGTAGCAAGCACCGCCGCCTATCTACCTATACGCAACGTACCGCACGGCTGCGGCGAGGGTGGTTCTGACGCCGGAAGAAACAGAGAGTCGCTGAGTTTAGTCATAGGACGTCACGCCACTGCAGCAACACTGCCGGGAGGACCTTAAAGATGGACGCAAACAGGAGGGTGATAAGGGCAGACGAAACCGACCAATCGAAGGGGTGAATCAGAGCGGGGGGCACAGTCCCGGCCGGCTGACGATGCGTGACTGCCCCCGAAATCCACGCATGCATCGTTCCTCGAATTAGTTAAATCGCGCGCCGTCCTTGAATCACACGAATCAGCACGACTACGATCGCAAGCACCAGTAGGATGTGGATCAAACCGGATGCAGTATAAGCGGTGGTCAGGCCGAGGGCCCAGAGGACTAACAGAATTACCGCGATGGTCCAAAGCATATGTTGAATCTCCTTATCTCGGCGGGTAATAAGGCACGCTGCTCCCCGTCGAACGCGGTCCGGTCTTCGGTGTGTTTGCCGCAGTTTAGGAGCAGGAAGTGCGGCGGCGCTGCGTCATGTGACCAAATACGGTCAAAAATGAGAACGAGGGCATCGGCAGGTGGTATCATCACTACACCGCCATTTCTTGGCTTCCTGCGATTCTTGCGGAACACTGCCCTGTGTGCAAACCGCGCGGGTTCCCGGATCGACGGGTCAAGGAGAAGAGCCGTATGCCCTCCGCGGCCTCACAGCAGCAAGCCACATGGCTTGTTGAAAACGGTCCTAGAGAACTCGAAGCCCTGTTGCGCGTGATTGTCTATCATCCCGCTACGCCCATTCTGATCGCAGACAACGATCGCCACTCTCTGGACGCGAGCTCCGGAGCTGGAAGGTTGCTCGGTGTGCCGCGCGAAGATATCATTGGCCGCAGCTTGGACGACTTCGCCGACCCGAGCTTCAGACCCCAGATATCCGAGCTTTGGCAGGCCTTTTTGGAACGCGGGAAGCAGGAGGGTACGCTTAGCCTGGTCGGTCCCGATGGCAAGTCGCGACAGGTGGAGTACACGGTAAAAGGCAACGTCCTACCGGTGCGCCACCTCCTTCTGCTCCGCGACAGACACGCCGGCGCCGCGTCCTCAGGCAGCGAGATTCCTGCCTGGGTCCAGGATTACGCGATATTCCTTTTGAACGTCGACGGCAGCGTGGTGGCGTGGTATTCGGGCGCGGAACGCATCTACGGTTATACGGTGGCCGAAATCCTGGGTCAACATGTTTCGGTGCTCTACCCATCGGAAGAAGAGCTGTCGGTGAATGTCGCCGAAGATCTGAGGCGGTCCATTTCGGAGGGCCACTTCGGCAGCGAAGTCTGGTGCATGAGGCAGGACGGAGCGCGGTTCTGGGGCAACGTAGTCACCGTCGCCCTAAAGGACGAACGCGGCAAGTTGCAGGGTTTCGCAAGAGTGGTACGCGATTTCAGCGAACGGCGCGAGCGCGATGAGAAACTGCGCGGCAAGCGCTCTCGTCTCCGGCCAATATCGACCGACACCTTGATCGCCGGTATCGTGTCGGGCGAGTTCGACCGCATTCCTGAAGCCAATGACGCGTTTCTCGAACTGGTCGGCTACACTCGCGAAGACTTGTTATCGGGCCGTCTGCAGTGGCCTGACCTCACCCCACCAGAATATTTCGCGCTCGACGAGCTGGCACATGAAGAAGGCTTGAGATTTGGCGCTTGTGCGCCGTTTGAAAAGGAATTGATCCGCAAGGACGGATCCCGCGTTCAAGTCCTGGTAGCGACCGCGGTCTTGAAACTCTCGCCATTTCGCTGGATCAGCTTCGTACAGGAACTGAGCGCGTTTGACCAGCAACCGGCCGGGGAAGAGACGGGTGAGTACAAGGAGGAGTTAGTCGTACTGAAGAGCGAATTCGTCGAGATCGTCGGCCGCAGCGCGGCGATGAACCGCATCCTCGGTCAGATTGAACTCGTGGCTCCGACCAATGCCACGGTGTTGATCCTCGGCGAAACCGGCACCGGCAAGGAACTTGTTGCACGCGCCGTACACCAGATGAGTCCGCGCCGCGACCGCCCTTTCGTCACGTTGAACTGCGCCGCGATTCCGACCGGGCTGCTGGAAAGCGAGTTGTTCGGCTATGAGCGGGGAGCCTTCACCGGAGCCTTGTCGCAAAAGATCGGCCGGTTTGAAATGGCGAATCGTGGAACGCTGTTTCTGGATGAGGTCGGGGACATTCCGCTGGACTTGCAGCCCAAGTTGCTCCGTGCATTGCAGGAGAAGGCGTTCGAGCGGTTGGGTGGGACGAAGACGATTCCTATCGACGTCCGGCTGGTAGCCGCCACGAATCGCAATCTGACTCAAATGATGGGAGACAAGCTCTTCAGAAGCGATCTCTACTACCGCCTGAAAGTCTTCCCCATCACGACCTCTCCCTTGCGCGATCATCCCGAGGACATCCCGATACTCGCCCGGCACTTCTTGCAAAAGTACGCCCGGGAGATGGGCAAGCAGATCGATACGATTCCCCAGGATGCGCTTCAGGCACTGGTTAAATGGTCCTGGCCGGGAAACGTGCGTGAACTCGAGAATTTCATCGAACGCGCGGTCATCCTGACACAGGGTTCGAGCCTGCGGGCTCCCTTGGCCGAGATAAAGCCCGACGTAACCGAGGCTCCCGGTGATAGTACCCTGGAGTTTGTTGAAAGAGCGCACCTCCTCCGAATACTCGGTGAAACTGGCTGGGTGGTTAGTAAGGCCGCCGTCCGGCTCGGCATGCCGCGAACCACGCTCAACGCCATGATGGGTAAACTTGGCATCTCTCGCACGCGGACTAAGGCTGTAAATGATTGAAAATATGGTGCGCCCGGAGAGATTCGAACTCCCGACCTACTGATTCGAAGTCAGCCACTCTATCCAACTGAGCTACGGGCGCACGCCCGTATTGATTCTAGCAGGTCGGCACGCTCGGAGATTTAGGCTCCTTCGGCGACTACGGGATTGACGAGGCGGCCGATGCCTTGCACTTCTATGGCGACTTCGTCTCCGGGCTTTAGCCAGCGGGGCGGCTTGCGGGCGAATCCGACGCCGGCCGGGGTACCGGTCGAGATGATGTCGCCGGGCTGGAGGGTCATCACGCTGGAAAGGAACGCGATGAGCTGTGGCACGTTGAAGATCAGATTAGAAGTGTTGGAATTCTGCATCAGCTCACCGTTGAGAGTGAGCGAAATGGCGAGGTTGTGCGGATCTTCGATCTCATCGGCGGTCACGACGACGGGGCCCATGGGGGCGAAAGTGTCGAAGGTTTTCCCCATGGTCCACTGGCTGGTCTGGAGTTGAAAATCGCGCGCGCTGACGTCGTTGACGATGGTGTAGCCGAAGACGTAGTCGCGCCAGCGCGCTTCCGGGATGTGGCGGCCGGTTTTGCCGATGACCACGGCGAACTCCGCCTCGTAATCGGGCTTGACCGAGTTTTTGGGCAGCACGATGGGGTGCATGTGACCGGTCACAGAATTGGTGTATTTGGCGAACACGGTGGGCACGTCGGGGACCGCCAATTTGGCTTCGGCGGCGTGGTCGCGGTAGTTCAGGCCGATGCAGACAATCTTGGGCGGTTTGGGGATGGGGGCACGTAGCCGGGTTTTGGCAGGGTTGAGACGTTCGCCGTGGGGAGGGCTGTAGAGCCAGCGCGAGACGCGATCCATGGCGTCGGCGCCGCCGGCGATTACGGAGAGCAGGTCGTCGAAACCCGCGCCTTTCAGTCCGACGATTTCGCCATCGTAGAGTACGCCGGGCTCGTCCCAGCTTTCGCGTTGCAGAGTGAGGAATTGCACCTGATTCTCCGGGTTGAGATTCGCGTTGTATATTTGAGTCTAACCCCAATGAATGCACTCGAACTGTTTTCCCTGAAGAATCGTGTAGCCGTGGTACTGGGCGGGACGAGCGGAATCGGACTGGCGATCGCCCGGGGATTCGCGCAGGCGGGAGCCACCACGATCGCGAGCAGCCGCGATCAGGCCAAGGTGGATTCCACGGCGGCCGAACTCGAAGCGCTGGGCGCGCGCACGCTGCGACTGACCAGCGACGTGCAGGATCGGGCCAGCCTGCAGCGGCTTTGCGATGAGGTGGTGCTGGCGTACGGGCAGGTGGATGTCCTGATGGTGACTTCCGGCGCGCTTAAGAAGATGCCGACCGCCGAACTGCCGGAGGAGGAGTGGAACAAGGTGATCGATATCAACCTGAACGGCACCTTCCGCGCCAACCAGATTTTCGGGCGCCAGATGCTCAAGCAGCAGCGGGGATCGATTATCAACACGTGCTCGATGACCACGTTTGTCAGTTTCGTCGAAGTGGCGGTGTATGCGGCCAGCAAGGCGGGCGTGCATATGCTGACCAAGAGCCTGGCGTGCGAGTGGGCCACGCAGGGGGTCCGCGTGAATGCGATCGCGCCCGGGGTGTTCCGCACGCCGCTGAATACGAAGGCACTGGATATTCCGGAGCGCATCTCGTCGATTATCGGGCGGACGCCGATGGGGCGGGTGGGCGATGTAAATGAACTGGTGGGATGCGCGATCTTTCTGGCGAGCGACGCTTCGTCGTTTCTTACCGGCCAGACGATTCCGGTGGACGGAGGATTCCTGGCGAAGGGAATCTAATCACTCGAGGACAAGCAGCCATGGCGGACATTCAACTCACTGACGATCTTGGAAATTCGGTTCCGAGTGTGAAACTCGATCTTTCGCAGCCCTCTTCGTGGTTGCCGTATGCAAAGTCGGAACTATTGCATTTGACGGTGGCCCCGGACTTCATTGAACGGGCGCCGAAACTACTCAGCGCGGCAACGCCGAGCCCGATCTCGTTCCAGCTCACGCTGCAGCACGAGTTCCAGTTGGGCAACACGCAGCCCGCGATCGACCTAACACCGTCGTTTCATCCCGGCATACGGGCAAACTCGACGAAGGGCTCGGACCTGTTCGACGACGAGCCGTTCCAGATTGCATGCACGGTGCCGGACCAGACAGGCTACGTGTCGCTGGCATTGCAGGGCGCGCTGGACCTGGGCGTGAGCGGTTCGTCGGGGGAGTTGACATTCGGGATCGACGCGAACGGCGGGATCGCGATCGAGTACTGCAAGGCGTTCCCGCTGGGCAACGGCGAACCGACCCTGGGCGAAGCGACGGGCAAGGCCATTTCGGGATTCGTGATCCCGGCCGGCGTGGACGATTTGAAGCTTCTGGGCTTGAATGATGTCTGCACGGTGTCGGGCAAGGGAAGCTTGAAGATCTCGGGCGGCTTCTGCGTGACGGCTGCGCCGAATCCGCTGGCTTCGGTGGCCCTGCCGCTGAACACCGGGACGGTGGCGGTTCAGACGGGCGTGATGGCGGGGGTGTCGGCGTCCTTCAGTATCACGGGGTCGTACCAGGTCCGGCTGCGGCGGACTTCGAACGAAATCATCGAACTCAGTTTCTACAAGCAGCAGGGGACGGCGCTGAGGACCGATTTATCCGCGTCGGGCGGGGTATCGGCGACGGTCGGGAGCACGGATTTGTTGACGTCGCTGATCGGTGCAATCACCACCGATCCGACGGGTGACGCCACTCAAAAGCTCTTTGGGGACGGGGGGCTGTCGGCGGATGAGATCGCGACGCTGACGGGCGCGATCAAGGACGGTCTCGACCATAGTTTGCAGGCGTCGCTCGATCTGGCACTCAGCCAGATCACGGACGACGAGGCGGCCTTTCAGTACGAAATCCGGCCGGCGCTGCTGGATGCGGCGGCGAGCGCGGCGGTGAACAGGGCGCTGCAGGCGGATCTTTCGGGTCTCACGGCGCTCGAAATGGGCAAGGAAGGCGCCGACCTGGCTCCGGGCGTGAAGCTGGTGAGCAGCGTGCTGACCACGATGCGCAAGAGCCAGACCGTTTTCAAACTGAATCTGCTGGGGCTGGTGAATCTGATTTCGCTGAGCGAACTGATTCGCCAGTGCGTGGTGGTGAAGGATCCCGGTACCGGCTACCTGACGATCGCGGACAGCGCGACGGGGAAGCGGATCAACGCGGAGGTGGAGCCCGACCGCCACAGCGAGGCCCTGCGCCAGGCGATGTTCGAATCGATGCTGCTGACCGCCACGTACCGCGTCAGCAACACGGTCAACATGCCGGGGCTTAGCAGCCACAACTTTCATTTCGCGTTCCACGACACGACCAATGCGGCGGAGCTGGCTCAATATCTCAAATGGTGCGCGGCGATGAACCTGGTGAACGGCCAGGAGACGGCAGGCTACGTGAAGCAGTTTCCGGGCGGAGGTCCTTCGACCTGTTTGATCCGCACGGAGTTTGACGATGACGCGTGCCGCTCGCTTTTCTTTCAATCGCCGGCCCAGCTTTGGGATTTGCCGCATTACCTGGATCTTGGCCGGAGGGCGATGCGTGCGCTGATCGATCCTAACACCGGCGATAGGGACAGGTGTCGGTACGCGCTGCTGGATCAGCATTGGACGGACGCGGCGGCTATGGGTCCGGTCGATGGGCTTGCGGGCCTGGTGGGATTGCATCTTACCGAGTCGAGCGGGGCGGCGATCACGGCGTATCTGCGCGGCGACGTCTACACGATCGCCTGGTGGGCGGAGGCGATGGTGGCGGCGGGTAAGGAGATTCTCGCGATGCAGCAGTTTCTCGCGGGCGCGGATCCGGCAAAGTTGGCGGGCAGCACCGAGTTTGCCAGGCGGCGCGAGCAGTTGCAGAAGAAGATGGCCGGAATCATTGCGGACAGCCAGACGCGCTTCGACGAACCGTGGGGGTTGGTTACGCTTTTCTGGGCGGCGGGATCGGCAGGGGCGTCCGCCAGGGTGGTGGCAAACGGGGTGCTGTTGCAGCGGCCTTGACAGGCGGGCACGCTCCCTAACGGTCGCGGCTCGGATTGGAGTTGTAGACTAGGGATCATGGTGCGCTTGGTTCTGGCTTTGGCATGCCTGCTTTCCTTCCCGGCGTTTGGCGAGACGGCCGGCGATATCGCACGCGCAGTGCGTGAGGGCGGGTTCGACCGCGAGGAGTGCTACCGGGTACGCGACCTGACGTTGATCAAGGAAGACATTCGGGTATATCTGACCGACGGTTATCTGATTTTCAGCAAGCCGGTGGCGGGGCGCAGGATCGCGGCGGTGTTCTCGACCGATGTGGAAGGGGGCGATGGCGAGGTGATCGTGCTGCCGCCCGATCGTGCCGAGCGCCGTTCGCTGGCCACCTTCATCGATGCGCCGAATCTGGATGTACACGTTCGCGCGGCGCTGCTGATGTTCACCGGCGACGTTTACGAGCAGCTCAAGAGCCAGATGGGCAACAACCCGGCGAATCGCAAGGTACCGGAGATGGCACCCGTGCTCGATGAACAGTGGACCCCAGTGCTGCGCAACCTGGGCACGAGCTATCAGGTGAGGCTGACGCTCGATCTGATGGGAAAACCGGCGGGGGCGGACAATCTGTTCGCGGGCATGTTCCAAAGCAGCAAACTCGGCAACTTCGACGTGGTCTACGACCCGGACAACATCGAGCAGATTCTGGTGGGGCAGCTCACGACGCGGGAAAACCGGCTCTACTTCGACACCTGGACCAGTTTCCCGGCGCGATCGTCGCGCAAGAATCCGACAGCGCCGGTACACGATCCGCAACTGGGCGATTACCGGATCGATGCGACGGTGACGCCGGACCTCACCTTGAATGTGATTTCACGCGTGAAGGTGAGAGTGACAGCGGCGTCGGTGCCCGTGGCGGCGTTCGAAATCGCGCGCGAGATGTCGGTTACGGAGGTGCGCGTGGATGGCGTGCCCGCGGAGGTGCTGCAAACCGAAAGCGCGCGGTTAAACCTGGCGCGCGGAGGCGACAGTCTGTTCCTGGTGGCGCCGGCGGAACCGTTGCACGCCGGGCGCGAGTACGAGTTCGAGTTCCGGCATTCGGGCAAGGTCATCCACGATGCCGGACAACATGTGTACTTCGTCAGTTCGCGTAGCAACTGGTATCCGGCGAGCGGTCATCGTTTCGCCAACTACGATCTCACTTTCCACTTCCCGCGGACTTTGGATCTGGTGAGCGTCGGGGATACGGTAGACGACCGGGTGGAAGGCGACGAGCGCGTGGTGCGCCGCCGCACCAGCGCGCCGGTCCGGATCGCCGCGTTCAACCTGGGCGATTACGAACACGCGAAGGTAGAGCACGGAGGATACGTGGTGGACGTGTGCGCGAATCGCAAACTGGAAAATTCGCTGCAACCGCGCGCTCCCGTCCTGCCGCCGATGACATTTCCACCGGGCGGCATTTCGCGCCGCCGGCCGGACAACGTGGAGCCCACACCGCCGATCGAGCCGCGGGCGCCTAGCCCGATCGAACACTTGCAAACGCTGGCCGGGGAAGTGGGGGCCGCCATGGAGTTCATGGCATCGCGGTTCGGGCCTCCGGCGTTGCCGCACCTGACGGTCTCGCCGATCCCAGGCACATTCGGACAGGGATTCCCGGGATTGATCTACCTTTCCACGCTGGCATACCTGTCCGCGGTGCCGGGCACGCGTGTCGGGGGGACCGCCTCCACCGCGCTGTTCTTCCAGGACGTGCTGCAGGCACACGAAGTGGCGCACCAATGGTGGGGCAACCGGGTCACGCCGGCCACGTACCGCGACAACTGGTTGATGGAGGCGCTGGCCAACTGCTCGGCGCTGCTGTACCTGGAAAAACGGCGCGGCACACGGGCTGTGGAGAGCATGCTGGACGGCTATCGCGAGGCCCTGCTTGCCAAGAACGAAGCGGGACAAGTGGTGGATTCCGCGGGTCCGATCGTGTTGGGCACGCGCCTCGAAACTTCTCAGGAACCGCGCGGCTGGCGTGCCATCACGTACGGCAAGGGAAGTTGGATTATGCAGATGCTGCGCGCCCGCATGGGCGACGAGCGCTTCCTGTCGCTGCTGGTGGAACTCAGCAAACGGTACGACCGGAAGGACATCACCACCGAGGAGTTCCGGCTGCTGGCCGCGGAGTTTCTGCCACCGAAATCCGACGATCCGAAGCTGGAGACTTTCTTCGAACAGTGGGTTTACGGGACGGGCATACCGACGCTCAAGCTCACGTGGACGGTAAAGGGCGCGGCGCCGAACGTGAGGCTGGTGGGAACGGTGACGCAATCGGGCGTGGATCAGGATTTCACGGCAGCGGTGCCGGTGGAGATTGCGATTGCGAAGGGACGGACGATGACGCATTGGGTGCGGTCGGCCGAAGTGCCAGTGACGTTTACGGTGGCACTGAAGGCGGCTCCGTTGAAGGTTTCGCTGGATCCACACTACGCTTTGTTGAGGAAGTGAACGTGGGGGGGACAGGCCAGGAGGCCTGTCCTACAAGACCAGGATGGCCATCTTGCCGTCGGTCTCCACGTTGTCTCCGGTGGCGTTCTGACCGTGCTGGGGAACGGCCGGGCGGTCGACCAGCGCGACGGAGCGCACGCGCCCGGTGAACAACAGGTCGTTGACCACTTTCGCGCGCTCTCCATCGATCTGCGAATCGATTTTGTGGATGAAGGTGCGGTTCTGCTCGGAGAAATCGATGCCGGTATCGTGGGTGGCGGCGACCACCCAAACGGGTTTGCCTTCGAAGGTCTCGGGCCGCTTCCACACGCGAAGGTGATGCCGGCGCGCGAAGGTGTTGTTGATCTTCTCGAAGACCAGGTCGGGCGGCCTGCCTTCCAGCAGGAGGACTGAGACCGGCGCTTCCTTGTATCCGCGCTGCTCGGCGATGGCGCGGAAGGTTTCCAGTTTGGCCTCGGTGGTGAGGGCTCCCGCGTTGGACCACCCGGCATCCTTGAACGCCTGCTGCACTTCTTCGAGGGTGCCCACGAGCATGATATTGGTGATGTCGCTCGGTTTGGGAGGCTTCTGCGCGATGGTCTGGAAGGGCTGGCGCGCCACCAGGTCGATGAGGGAGTTCTCGCCGGCGATGGGTTTCAATTTGGCCGCGGGACCGGGGCCGGAGGGGGCTTTCAAATCCAGCGGGGCGGTGAGGGCCAGCGCCATTTCAACTCCCGCATCGTAAGTGATGTCGCTCTCGGGTTCCTTGAGGACGGCTTTTTTTACGGTGTTCAGGATATCGGCAAATCCGGAGGAGCGCTCCGCCAGCTTGTTCAAGCCGGCGTCGAGGCGTCCGCTGATGGTTTCGCTGGCGACGATGCCGGTGATTTGGCCCTGCTCGTCGACACTCTCGCGGGCGTTTTCTACGGCGGCGACGCGTGCCGCCAATTTGAGCTTCGTGCCGCCGATTTCAATTTCGTTGAAGGCGAGCAGCAGGGTGCTCCGTTCGTCTGGCTTGGTGGATTGCGTGGTTTTTTCGACGTCGCCGCGGACCACCGCGCCGGCGGGGATGACGAACTGGCCCTCCACCATGACGGGTGCAATCACCACGGCTTCCACGAGATCTTTGGGCTTGGACGTGGGCGTGGCTACTTTAGTTTTGAGTCGAATCTGGATTTCGCTTCCGGCGGGCATCCGGAGACCGAATGCCGGAACACATACTGCGAGCGCCAGAAGGGCTCTAGCGCTGCTCCACGTACTCGAACGACTTGCCATCGACTTCCTCTATCCGTACGACGAACTGCTTGCGGCTATCGAGCATAGCCATCGGCGCCTGGAATCGCGCCGCGATCATGCGGTCCGCCGATTTATGAGCCCCGAGCCGTTCGCGCGAGAGCAGGGTCGGGTTGAATTTCGTCCCAAGCACCGGCAACGCTTCGAAGAGACGCTGAGCGTCCATTTCGCTGACTGTCTGACCCAGGTAGCTCTTACCCTGATTATCGTCCATCTCCACGGTTACGGTGCGCACCTCGAAGAGGATGTCCGAGGGATTGGTCATGCGGAAATCGATGACGGCGATGGAGCTGTCTTCGTCCAGGGGTGCGGTGCGCACTTTGAGGATTTTGCCCGGAAGTTCAATGCGGTCGCCGCGCTGCATCAGGAAGATGCCGCCTATTGCGAGGGCGATGATCGCGAGGCCAACGCCAAACGCGGCGAGAAAATTATTTCGCATGATCAAGCCTCGCTCAGACCTCGCGCACGATCTTCATAATCTCGTCCATGGATTTGTGAGCGGCGGTGATCAGTGTGCCGTCGAAGAGATGGGTTTCGAGGCCGACCTTGCCCTCGTAGCCATCGTTGTTGAGGGCGGCGAAGATGGCACGCCAGTCCTCTTTCTCGGGGCTCTCCGGCATCACGCCCTTCCCCTTGATCTGCAGATTCAGCATACGCTCCTTGGGGAGAAGAGAGTAGCCTTCAGGGTAGGCTTTCTCCTTGCCGTAGGCGTTGTGCGGGTCCCAGTTATAGCCCACCCATTTGGAGGGAATCAGCTTCATGACGTCGGCGAGCTCGGCGGCGGTGGCCACGCTCTGCGAGCCTTCGTTTTCCAGCAGGAGGTAGACCTTCTCCCGCTCCGCCACTTTGGACATTTCACCCAGGGTGTCGGCGATCATCTGGTAGACCGTCGAGGGATCGGCCACGCGGCTGCCGGCGAAGACGCGCACTTTGTCGCAGCCCATGATGTGGGCGCAGCGGATCGCCCTCTGGAGATCTTCCCCGCGTTGGTCCCAGCGCAATTTTTCGGCGGCGAGGCGCTTGTCGCGGGCTTCGGGCGTTTCGGTGCGGCGGCGTGCGGCCTCTGTGCCCGGCCAGGTGAATTTGAGCAGGCTGGTATTGACGAACGTGACCTTGAGGCCCTCTTTGGCGAAGAGGTCGGCATCGGCCTTGATTTCGGGTTCGGGCAGGGTGAAATATTCCCGCTTGCCGGGAGGATTGCGGATCTCCACATTCTGCATCCCGTAGTGATGCGCGAACGCGATGGACTCCTCGGTGCTGAGACCGATCTCGTCGGTGATCGCGCTGATGCGCGATTTATCGATGTGGGTCTTTGCCGCCATCAGAGGGGTTGCGCAGGTGGCAAATGCCGCGCCGGCCGCCAGAAGTTCTCGCCTGGTCATGAAATGATTGTAATAGATAGTATGGACTGGACGAGCTCTACGGGAAGAAAGATCGTTCTGCTGGAGGGCGACATCACGCGGGTCGCGGTGGACGCCATGGCGAACGCGGCGAATTCCGCGCTGGCGGGCGGAGGCGGTGTGGATGGAGCGATCCACCGCGCGGGCGGGCCGGCGATCATGCGCGAGCTGGCTGGATTCGGCGGATGTCCCACGGGCAGCGCGGTGGCGACGGGTGCGGGCAATCTGCCGGCGAAGTACGTGTTCCACGCGGTGGGTCCGGTGTATCGCGATGGACGGCGGGGGGAAGCGGAGTTGCTCGCCGGGTGTTACCGCAAGTGCCTGGAACTGGCGGAGGAGCGGGCGGTGCGGACGATCAGCTTTCCGGCGATCAGTACCGGAGTGTACGGCTACCCGTTGGAGGAAGCGGCGGAGATTGCCATACGGGAAGTGCGGCAGCATCTGGAACGGCCGGATACGAGGGTGGAGCAGGTGATCTTCGTGCTGTTCGGCAAGGCGGCGTTCGAGGTTTATGAGGAGATTTTGGGGAGGTAAACAAGGCTCAGCTTCGCAGGCGGAGGAGGAACCAGACCATTCCGAAGACGAGGAGCGCCGAGGCGGCGACCTGCACGGGGCGGAACGCTTTCGCCAGGCGGCCCAATCGCGAAAGGACGAGCGCAAGCACTGCGATGGCGGCGACCTCCGCCAAGGCTGCGCCCAGCAAGACGAGCGCCGGGGCGTATTCCGTAGTCTGCACGAAGAGGCGGAAGTAGAGGCCATGCAGCCCACCCAGGACTCCCGCAACGAGCCAGCGCGCGCCGGCCTCGGGGAGTAGCAGGATCTCCACCGCCAGATAGGCCACCGCCAGCGCTGTGGCGGCCTCCACAAATCGTGGCGCGGGCTGCCAGGCGGCGTGGGTCATGGTCAGCACGCTGGCTGCTTGTCCGACGAGGAACATGGCTGCGATGGCGAGCAGTTCGCGGCGCGAGCGCGCGGCCAGCACGAGGGCTGCCAGAAACAGCACCTGCACAGTGCCGCCGAGCGCGCGCACGAAGCCGGCGCCGGCCTGCGTGACGGCGATTTCGGCGGCGGTGGGCGGCCGGAAGCGGAGCGTGGCGCGGGTGAAACCGATATCGAAAATCGCCTCGTCGCGTTTCTCGTCGAGCGTGGCGCGGAGCAGGTGCACGTGGTTGGGGACGGTAACGGCGGCGAAGCTACACTCGACGTCCACGCGGTCCACCGGCGCGGCGAACTCGTAGTCCGCGGTACAGATGTAAGTGTCGTGCGCGGGCTCGGCGCGGCACTCGCTCCGCACAAGACGGGCGCCGGCGAAGCGGATGTGTTCAAGCAAGGTGCGCTCCGGGTTCGCCACGTGGGCCACTTCGTAAAGCGGCATGCGCAATTCGTAATGGGCGTGCGCGCCGAGAATGGCGAGATCGCCGGAACTCATGCTCATCACGTGGGCCGAGGCCGGCCACGCCAGCAGGGCGATCCAGAGCGCGCGTTTCATCGCGTCAGGAGGGGCGGCCCGACGGGAGCGGTGACTCGCGAACGGCGGGTTCTGACGTACAGGATCCGGGCCATCGCCAGCACCGGTACGGAAAGGAAACTTCCGGCGACACCGGCCACTTCCGCGCCCCCGAAGACACCGAGCAGGACCAGTAATGGATGTAGTTGCACGCCCTGACCCATTACATGTGGAGAGAGGAAGTAATCCTGGAACATACGGTAGGCCACGATGAAGATGATGACAGCCCAAAAGTGCGCGCCCGAGACCAGGGTGACCAGCAGGATGATGGCAGCGGCGGTCAGGGGGCCGATCATGGGGATAAACTCGAGGCCCATGGCGATCACCGCCAACAGGACGCCGAACGGCACGCCCATGATGGTGAAGTAGATGGAGTAAGCCGTGAACGTGGCGAGGGAAAGCAAGACCAGGGCGCGCATGTAGTGTGCCAACAGGAGGTGTATGTCGGCGATCACGCTCTCCACCATGCCGCGCAACGGACCCGCGTCGAGCGTTTCGAGCGTGTGCTGGCGAATGAGGTCGCCATCCTTGAGGAAGAAGAACGCCAGGACGGGAACGATCACCACATAAATCAGATTGCTGGCCACAGAGAGAAAATGCAGCCCGGCAGCGGGAAGCGCGTGCATGACGTCGCTGCTGCGCTGCGCCCATTCGGCGCGTATACCGGCGATCACCTGGGCCTTGATAGAGTTGACGACTGCCGGCGCGAGCGGGGACGGCTGCTCGAGTTTCGCGATCATGTCGGGAAAATTGACGGCAAGGGTTTGAGCCTGAGACAGCACGCGCGTGCCAATCTCAATCGCGACGAGAACGACGACGCCTACAAAGATGAGGTAGGACAGCGCTAGCGCAAGGGTCCGCGTGCCTTTCCTGGGGAGGGCTCGATCCAGCAGGTTCACGAGCGGAGATAGAAGGTAAGCGAAGAGCAGCGCCAGGGTGAAGACGAACAGCGTGGAGCGTACCAGGTAGATCAGCCAGAGAAGCAGGAGCACTATCGCCGCTGTCCAGGTGTAACGCGCCGCCGACCGCTCGATCCCCAACATGTCTAACCTAATCCTAGCGCGGATGGCCGGGTGGATTGAAAGATGAGGTCATGCGGCGGGTAACTTTTCAACTCGTACGCGCGCGATGCGATTGCGCTCCATGTCCAGCACGGTGAAGCGACGGCCGTGGTACTCGACGGTGGCGCCGGCTTGCGGAATGTCGCCCAGGCGAAACAGCAGGAACCCTGCCAGGGTTTCGAAACCGGCGTCCGGCGGAATCTCTATGCCGTACTCGCTTTCCAGGTCGCGAATGCGCACGGTTCCGTCGAGCTCCACGTCATCGGTCTCGACGCCGCGGCGTTCCACTTTTTCATCGTGCTCGTCTTCGATGCGGCCCACGATCTGTTCGAGCACGTCTTCCACGGTCAGCATGCCGATGATGGTGCCGAACTCATCCACCACCATGGCCAGGTGAGAGCGGCCGGTGCGGAACTCATCGAACATCTGCGAAGCGGGCTTGGTTTCGGGGACGAACATGGCGGGGCGCAGCAGGCGGCCGATGCGGAAGGCGCGGCTGGAACGGCCGCTGCGGATGGCGGTCCGCCGGTCTTCCCAAACCGGCAGGAGATCTTTGTAGTGCAGCAGACCGATAATCTTTTCCGGAGTTCCTTCATACACGGGCAGACGGGAATGCTGCTGCTCGATCATGGTGTGCAGCACTTCATCGAGTGAGGCTTCGATGGAAATCGAGACGATGTCGTTGCGCGGCACCATGATTTCGCGGACGGAGATCGCACTGAGGTCGAGCACGCGATGGATCATATCCTCCTGGGCTTCGGGCAGGTATCCCAAACCGCGGCTGCCGGAGACGATCAGCTTGAGTTCCTCGGCGGTGTGTACGCTGCCGTGCCCGCCACCTTTCAAGTGGAGAGCGCGCGTGATGGCGCCCGCCGAGCGCTCAATCACCACCACGAAGGCGAGCATGGCGCGATAGAAGAGCAGGAGAGGCGGCGCGGTGAGCGCGGCCAGGCGGTCGGCCTTGGCCATCGCCAGGTTCTTGGGCACGACTTCGCCCAGCACCACGTGAAAAAAACTGATGGTGAGGAACGAAAGAAGAAAGCAGAAGCCGTGAAGATACTTAGCAGTGAGTGGTGTGTTCAACGGTGCAAACAGCCCGGCCAGAATTCCGTAGAGAGTGTCCTCGCCGGCCCACCCCAAACCGAGACTGGCCAGCGTAACGCCGACCTGGGTCACGGAAAGCAGGCGCCCCGGATTGGATAGCAGATTGAGCGCCGCCTGGGCTCCGGCGTTGCCTTCGGCGGCCATGGTGCGCAACCGCGAATGGCGCACAGAAAGCAACGATACTTCAGCCCCCGCGAAGAAGCCGTTGATGGCGATAAGCAATACGACGAGCAGCAGGCGTAAGGAAGGTTCGGTCACGGTCCCCGAAATTATTCTAGCGGAAACTCTAACCAAATCGGCCGAGAGTCGTCTTAATAGGTAACCAACTAACTCCGTTACGTAGATGGGCGCGCTCCTAAGTATCCCGGGAGGCGCCCTTTTTTTTGGGGGCATTCACCGCATCTCGGAAAAACACAGGATGAGATCCCCAGCGCGTGGGATTAACCTTCCGAATTTACTCCGTTCGACGGGCTATCATTGAAGAGTTAACGCCCCTTTGATGACTCACTCTCTGGTTTCACGCGCAGTTAAAGCAGTAAACATTGCGATCGCCCTCGTGCTGGCTGCCGGCCTGGCTTTGGTCTATTGGTACGTCTGGCGGCCGCTGCCGCAGCGTTCCGGCTCCATCGACGCACCCTTGGCGGCGAGCGTCACTGTGAACTTCGATACACACGGAGAGCCACACATCCGCGCTGCCAGCCTTGAGGACGCTTTTTTCGCGCAAGGCTACGTGACGGCGCAGGACCGTCTGTTTCAGATGGACGCCCTTCGCCGCTTCGCGGGCGGTTCGCTGGCGGAGGTTCTGGGTCCTCGTTTGCTGGACAGCGACCGCGAATCGCGCAAGCTGAGGCTGCGGCGCATCGCCGAGAATGCCTACGTCACGCTGCCGGCGACCGACCGCGCCGCGTTCGCCGCCTACACGCGCGGCGTCAACCAGTTCATCTCCACACACCTCAACAACCTTCCGGTGGAATTCACGCTGCTCGATTACCAGCCGCGGCCGTGGAGCGTGGTGGATTGCCTGCTGCTGTGCCTGCACATGTACCGCAACCTGACCACCACGTGGAAAGACGAAATTGTCAAGAACAACCTGATCGTACAAGGCGATCGCGCCAAGGTGGAGTTCCTTTATCCGATGCACGGGCTGGGCGACTCCAGTCCGGGTTCCAATTCCTGGGCACTGGCGGGTAGCCGTACGGCGTCGGGCAAGCCGCTGCTTTCGAGCGATATGCACCTGGAGTATTCGCTGCCCGGCATATGGTACATGACCCACCTGGAAGCTCCCGGCATAAATGTGGCGGGTGTGGCGCTGCCGGGCGCGCCGGGTGTCGTGGTGGGGCACAACCAGCGGATCGCTTGGGGCATTACGAACCTGCATTTCGACGTCCAGGACCTCTACGCTGAAAAGCTCGATGACCGCACGGGTCGTTATCTTTTCCGCGGCCAGGTGGAGCAGGCGCGCGGCGAGCGCGAGATCATCCGAGTCAAGGGGCAGGCTGCCGTGGATATGACCGTCTGGGTGACGCGCCACGGTCCCATCTTTCTTTCCGAAGGCAATCAGCGGCTGGCACTGCGCTGGACTGCCGCCGAGCCCGGGATGCTGCAATATCCTTTCATCGACGTGGACCGCGCGCAGAACTGGAGAGAGTTCACGTCGGCGATTTCGCGCCTGCCGGGGCCGGGATCGAATTTCGTGTATGCCGACGTGGATGGCAATATCGGCTACCACGCGGCAGGATCGCTGCCGCGGCGCCGCAATTACCGCGGCGACATACCCGTAGATGGCTCGTCGGGCAACTTCGAATGGGACGGCTACATTCCGTTCGACGAGTTGCCGGGCGTGTATAATCCGCCGAGCGGAATGATCGTTTCGGCCAACCAGAATACGTTTCCCGCGGACTTCCCCTACCCGGTCAACGGCAACTTTGCACCGCCTTACCGCGCCCAACAGATTCGCGCGCTGCTCTCCGCGCACAATGGATGGCGCGCCGGAGACATGCTGGCGGTGCAGAAGGACATCTATTCGGCGTTCAGCCATTTTCTGGCGGGCCAACTGGTGAAGGCGTATGACAAGCGCAACGCACACAATCCCGGCCTGGACCCCGCGGTAGGCCTGCTGCGCACATGGAACGGCCAGATGGATAAGGACCTTGCCGCGCCGTTCCTGGTCACGCTGGCCTACCAGCACGTGCGGCGCGCGATCGCCGAGAACGCGTCCGCCGCGACCGGGCTGGCCTACGAGTTCAATCTGGCTCCGGTGGTGGTGGAGCGGCTGCTGAGGGAACGCCCCGCCGGATGGTTCGGCGATTACGACGATATGCTGCTGCGCTCGCTGGCCGATGCGGTGGAGGAGGGCCGGCGGATACAGGGCCGCGACCCCAAGCGCTGGCAATACGGCGAATACCTGCGCATTTCCATCAACAACGCTGTCCTGCACGAGGTGCCCCTGGTTGGCAAGTACTTCGATATCGGACCGGTGCCCATGAGCGGGTCAACCACCACCGTGAAGCAGACCACCCGGACACTCGCGCCTTCGATGCGTATGAACGCCGATCTGGGCGATTGGGATCGCTCGCTGTTCAACATCCCGATCGGACAATCCGGCCAGATTCTGTCCAGCCACTATAAGGACCAGTGGGAGGATTACTACAATGCCCGGAGCTATCCCATGCAGTTCGGCAAGGTGGACGCCAAGAGCACGCTGGTATTCAATCCATCGCGGTAATTGAGGCTGGATGCTCAACTGGCTACTGATCTTCGTTCCAATAGCGGTGGGGCTCGAATTTCTGATGCCTGGCGCGCACACGGTGATTTTCATCGCCGCGTGCCTGGCAACGGTCCCGTTGGCAGGTTGGCTCGGGCGCGCGACGGAGCAACTGGCGCATCACACGGGCGAGGGTATCGGCGGCTTGTTGAACGCCACGTTCGGCAATGCGGCGGAACTTATCATTGCGGTCATGGCGCTGCGACACGGGCTGTATTCCGTGGTCAAAGCTTCGCTCACCGGGTCTATCATCGGGAACATCCTGTTGGTTCTGGGCGCGGCGGTGCTGGCCGGAGGACTCAAACATAAGCATCAGAAGTTCAACATCACCGGCGCGCGGGCGCAGGCAACCCTGCTCACACTGGCGGCGATCGCGCTGGTCATGCCGGCGGCATTCCACGCCCTGGCCGGACCGGATGCCGGGATTCGCGAGGACCGTCTCAGCCTGGCTATCTCCATGGTGCTGCTGGCCGCGTACGGGCTGCACCTGGTGTTTTCGCTAGGGACGCACAAGCAACTCTTCGCCGGAGAAGGTGAGCACGCGGCCGAATCCGCGGCCGGCGCGTGGAGCCTGAAACGTTCGATACTCACGCTGGCGGGCGCCACGCTGCTGATCGTATGGGTCAGCGAGATTCTGGTGGGGTCGGTACAAGAGGCCGCGACGGCGTTAGGGATGACGAACGTCTTCATCGGCGTGATTGTGGTGGCGATTGTGGGCAACGCCGCGGAGCACAGCACCGCGGTGATGCTGGCGATGAAGAACCGGATGGAGCTTTCGATGGGTATCGCCATCGGCAGCTGCCTGCAGATCGCACTGCTGGTGGCGCCGTTGCTGGTGATCGCGAGCCACTTCATCGGGCCCCGGCCGATGGATCTGATGTTCACACCGGCCGAGGTGCTGGCGATTTTCTTGTCGGTTTTGATTACGGGGCAGATCGCCTCCGACGGCGAGTCGAATTGGATCGAAGGCGTGCAATTGCTGGCGGTCTACTTCATCATGGCGATTGTGTTCTACTTCCTGCCGGAGGGCGCCGCCAGCCGGTGACTACCGCGACTTGATGATCGAGATCGGGTCCAGATATGCGGGGTCCATCGCGCGATATAAGAACACCATCGCGCACACGCACCAACCGAACATCATGAACAGGCCATCGCCTTCGCTGATCGTGCTGGTGAAAGTCCACCAGACGCCTAGGGCGAAGGCCACTACGGACAGAATCACCACCAAGGAACTGCATAGAGACACAACTCGATTCAGCATCGGAATTACCTCGTCTTTCTGGTCAGTCAAGTAACAGGCCGGTCGTCGACAGGCCCGCGATTTAGCGGTGGAGCGCCTCTTTGTCGCGGCCTCCATCTGCTCTCACTGGATAAGACGGCGTAAGGGTTGAAAAGTTACGAGAAGCGGCGGCGCGTGCCTGTAAACCTGTGTAAAGCATTGCCGGTGGCGGCGTGTGAGAATAAGAGTACCTCTTTATGCTTCGCCTCGGGATGGTTTGTCTTGCGCTTGCGGTCAGTGTTTCGCCTCTCGCCGCGCGTCACGAGACGGCCGGTTGCGGCACCAGCGATACGACGCCGGCTGAAGTGATGTTTCTGCATCGACAGGCCCAGCGGGCGCGCGCCACGCGAATGCGGGCGCTCGCCGCCGCACCTGCCGCCTCGACGAATCGCGACATCGGAAATGTGGCGATTATCGAAGACAGCGATGGCGTGGTGGAAAAGCTCAATCAGTTCGATCTCAACGCCGCGACCCTGACTTTCACGCCCGTGGCCGCGGGTGTTGCGCGCTATCGCTACGCATATTCGGGACTCGGCTACGATGGCAGCGCCGCCGCGCAGGGGAGTCCAGTGATCGCGTTGGGCGATGACGATGCTCGCCAGTTTGACTTGCCGTTCGCGTTTTCGTTTTATGGCACGACTTACCGGCAAGTATTCCTTAACTCCGACGGCAACCTGACTTTCACCGCTGCGGAAACCGCCAGCAGCAGCCGTTCGGTGGGCCGCATGACCGGCGGACCGCCGCGGATCTCTCCGCTGTTCGACGATCTCGACCCTTCGCAACCCGGCGGCAGCGTGCGCTTCTTTGCGGACGCGAGCCACGTGGTTTTCAGTTGGGTGAACGTGGTGGAATATGGTCCCGGTGCGCCGCAAACATTTCAGGTGCGCCTGTACGTGGACGGTAGCATCCAGTTCTCTTACTCCGCCGTCAATCCCACCAGCGCCGTGGTGGGGATCGCGCCGGGATTCGCGCAGCCCGGCACCAGCGTGGTTTCCTTCCTCAACGACGTTTCGGCGGAATACTCCGCGGCCGTGGTAGAGCGTTTCGGCAACACGGTAGATATCGACATCGTGAGCCTCGCCCAGAAGTTCTACCAGACCCATGAGGACGCCTACGATTACCTGGTGGTTTACAACAACATGAGCATCGACGCGATGCCGGGCGCGCTGGCTTACGAGGCCACGGTTCGATCGAGCGGCACCGGTTACAGCGTGGCGCAGCAGGATTATGGCCAGCAGTACGGGTCGGCGGCGCGGCTGCGGAGTGTCATGAACATGGGGCGGCTGGATTACTATCCGGCGGATGTCAACGCGACGGTGCCGGTGCGGGCGGCGGCGCAGGATACTCCGCTCACGGTATTGGGGCATGAATCGGGCCACTTGTTTCTGGCTTTCGCGAGCATTCCCGATCCCGCGGGCTCGAACGCCAAGCCGATGATCGGATACGGCGGCGCGCACTGGAGTTTTGTGTACGACTCGGAGGCATCGTTGGATGAAGGTGAGCAGATCACCGACCTCGGGTCGGGGCATTTCGTGACCGCGGCGGTCACGCAGGGCTTCGCGCCGCTCGATCGATATCTGATGGGCTTTTCTCCGGCGAGCGATGTTGCCGACACGTTCGTCGCGTTGAACCCGAGCGTTTCACCCTTGGGCCATCCGCAGAGCGGCGTCGGCTTTACCGGGACGCGCCTGAATATCAGCGTCAACGATGTCATACAGGCGGTGGGCCGGCGCACTCCGGACTACACGGTGGCGCAGCACCGCTTCCGTTTCGGATTCATTCTGGTGGTACCTTCGGGCACACCGAACTCGTCGCTGACCAACGATGTGCAGCAGGTGGAAACCTATCGCCAGCAGTTCGTAGCGGCATACACCAAATTCTCCACCAATGTGGGCACTGCGGATACCACATTGAACCACAGCTTGCGGCTGTCGCTGTTCCCGGCGGCGGGCGTGGTGGCCGGGAGTAGTGCGAACGCCACGATTTCCCTGCAAACGCCGCCCACAGCGGACTTGGTAGTGCGGCTGGCGGCGCCTGCCGGCTTTGTGCAAGTGCCCGCGCAGGTGACCGTTGCCGCCGGGGCCACGATCGCGACTTTTGCCGTCTCGGGAATCAAGGCGGGCGTAGAGGAACTGCTGGCAACTCCCGCGGATGCCAGTTACGAAGTTGCCTTCGCACGCGTGCAGGTTGCGGCGCCGTCGCAACTCACGCTGCGGAAAGCAATCAGCAATCCCTTTTCAGGAAACGTGGCGGTGCAGTTGACCGACGCCAACGGACTGCCCTATCCCGGGGCGCGCATCGTGGCGGCTGCTTCGAGCGGAAACGTGACGCCCGCTATCGCGACCACTGATGCTACGGGTTTGGTCAGTTTCCAATGGACGCCTGGCGGGGACCCTGTCAGCCAGCTCAAACTCTCCGTCGAGAACGCGCCCACCGTCAGCCTGACACTGAACGCCGGCAGCGCGGTGCCGGTGATTTCGGGCGTGGTGAATGCCGCTTCATTTGCGGCGGGCGTGGCGCCCGGTTCGCTGGCCACGTTGTTCGGCGTCAATCTGGGCGGCGCCACCATTTTGTTAAACGGGGTGGACGTGCAGCCATTCTACGCGAGCGATACACAGGTCAACTTCGATGTATCTGCGGAAACCCCGCTTGGCACAAATGTCCTCACGGTGACCTCTCCATCCGGCTTGAAGATCTCGGCCACGATCAACCTCGTGTCCGCGCAGCCTGGCATTTTCAGCGGCGCGGTGGTGCACACCGGAACGCTGATGAGCGCGCTCACGACGCCGGTGAGTGCGGGCGATTACATCGAGATTTACTGCACGGGCCTGGGGCCAACCAAAGTTTCCGGAGGGCTGGCCCGCACCACAGTTACGCCCACGGTGTACCTGGGCGCTACGGCCGTAACGCCCTCTTTCAGTGGACTGGCGCCCGGCTTCGTGGGACTCTATCAGGTGGACGTGCAGATTCCTCCCGGACTTGCTTCCGGGACTCTGCCGCTGGTGATTACGAGCGGCAGCGCTTACAGTAACGAAGTCAAAATCGCGGTGCAATGATGCTTTCGTGGCTGTTTTCCGATCCTCTTCCGGTGGGCGCCGCCGCTCCCGATTTCTCCGTTTCAGACGATGCGGGCCGCACCGTAAGGCTTTCCGCGCTGCGCGGACGCTGCGTGGTGCTGGTGTTCTACCCGGGCGACGACACGCCGGGCTGCACCAAGCAACTCTGCCAGTTCCGCGACGACTGGAGCCAGGCGACGGCCCGCGGGGTGGAAGTTTTCGGCGTCAATCCGCAAAACGCGCGCCACCACGCCAATTTCCGAAAGAAATTCCAGTTCCCCTTCCCACTGCTGGTGGACGAGAGGCAAAAAGTGGCGGAGGCTTACCACGCGAACGGGCTGATTGTGAAGCGCACGGTCTACCTGATCGGCCGCGACGGCAAGATTCTGTTCGCGCGCCGCGGCATGCCGAACCCCGCCGAGGTGTTCTCGGCAGTGAAATAATCCCCTTGCAGCCGGCAAGACCCACCTCGCCGGGGTATCATAATCCAATCAGCTATCAATGAGGCTTCCCCGGGTCTACCCGATTCTCGATACGGAATCGCTCGAACGACGCGAGATCGCGCTGGAAACTGCCGCCGCCGCGTTTCTGGATGGAGGCGCGGGCATTCTACAAATTCGCCATAAGGGGCACTGGAGCCGCGGCTTTTTCGAATCTGCGTGCACCGTGGCGCGCCTGTGCCGCGAAGCCGGGGCCGCCCTGTTCGTGAACGACCGCGCCGATTTCGCGCTGCTGCTGGAGGCCGGGCTCCATGTCGGCCAGGACGATCTGCCTCCACGCGATGCGCGCCACCTGATGGGCCCGGATGCGGCGATTGGTTTCTCCAGCCACAACGTGACGCAACTCTGCGCAGCAGGCGGCGAACCGGTGGATTACGTGGCGCTCGGTCCGGTTTTCGCCACGGCGTCCAAGCTCAATCCGGACCCCGTCACCGGAGTCGAAGAGGTCCGCCGGTGCCGGTCGCTGATCGAAAAGCCGCTGGTTGCCATCGGCGGCATCACGCAAGAAAACGCAGTTGACGTATTGAGGGCCGGCGCCGATTCGGTGGCCGTGATCGCCGGCCTGCTTCCCGACCGAAGCACGGCTCACTCCCTGCGAGAACGGATGGAACAATGGCAACAACTCGTGAAAACGGCCTGATCAAAGGGCTCGGCCTGATCGACTCCACCACGCTGGTGATGGGCTCCATGATCGGGTCGGGCGTGTTCATCGTGGCCGCGGATATTTCGCGCCAGGTGCAATCGCCGGGCCTGATGATGATGACCTGGTTCGCCACCGCTGCCCTCACCCTGATCGCCGCGCTGAGCTACGGCGAACTGGCGGCCGCGATGCCGCACGCGGGCGGGCAGTACATCTACCTGAGGGAAGCATTTGGACCGCTGGCCGGGTTCCTTTTCGGCTGGACGATGTTCGCGGTGATTCAGACAGGCACCATCGCGGCGGTGGCGGTGGCTTTCGCCAAATATACCGGCATCTTTTTTCCGTCGATCAGCGATCGGAATTACCTGGTGGGAAGCGGCGGCATCGGCGTCACTACACAGCAACTGCTCGCCATCGCCGTCATCGTCTTCCTCACCTGGAGTAACACTTATGGCATCCGCACGGGTGCGATGGTGCAGAACGTATTCACGTTTGCGAAGATCGGTGCGCTGCTGGGCCTTGTGGCGGCGGGCTTTCTGGTGGGTCGCAACCCCGCCGCGGTGGCCAGCAACTTCACGGATTTCTGGCGCGGGGCCGGGTGGAATTTCGATTCCGTGCGACTGGTCGGCGTCGCCATGGTGGGCTCGCTGTTCAGCTCCGATGCGTGGAACAATGTCACCTTCACGGCCGGCGAGGTGCGCAATCCGAGGCGCAACCTGCCGCTCTCGCTGGCCCTCGGCGTGGCCATCGTCTCGGCGCTGTACATCGCGACCAACCTGGTCTATCTGAACGTGCTGACCTTCGATGCGATCCAGCACGCCGAGAATGACCGCGTGGCCGCTGCGGCAGCCGCTAGCATGTTCGGACCGGTGGCAGTGCAGATCATGGCGGCGGCCATCATGATCTCCACGTTCGGCTGCATCAACGGCTTGACGCTCTCTGGCGCGCGCGTGTATTACGCGATGGCCAAGGATAAACTGTTCTTCAGCCGGGCGGAGACGCTTAACCCCAAAACCCACGCGCCGGTCTTCTCCCTGACCGTCCAATGCATTTGGGCTTCACTGCTGACCTTAAGCGGGCGTTACAACGATCTGCTCGACTATGTTATCTTTGCTGTGCTGCTCTTCTATATTCTGACGATTGGCGGCCTGTTCGTGCTACGTCGCACACGCCCGGATCTGGAGCGGCCGTACAAGGCCTTCGGGTACCCCGTGCTACCCGCGATTTATATGCTGGCAGCGGGCCTGATCGAAGTTTTGCTATTGATGTATAAACCGAACTACACGTGGCCTGGTCTCATCATCGTGCTTTTGGGCCTACCCGTTTACTTTATTTGGCGAAAGAAGGCAACCATATGAGCAGTAATCTCTTTGCGACGAAATCGTTGGACCGGCTGGTGAAAGAAGCTCACGAATCCGGCGAGCACAGCCTGAAGCGGACGCTTGGACCGTTTCAGTTGACGGCGCTCGGCGTTGGAGCCATCATCGGCGCGGGCATTTTCGTGCTGTCGGGACTGGGCGCGCACTACGCGGGACCCGGGCTGATGCTGTCGTTTGTGTTGTCCGGTTTGGGCTGTGCTTTCGCCGGTCTTTGCTATGCCGAATTCGCTGCGATGATTCCGCTCGCGGGAAGTGCATACACATACGCCTATGCAACTTTGGGAGAACTCTTGGCATGGATCATCGGTTGGGACCTGACGCTGGAGTACGCGATGGGTGCGAGCACCGTCTCGTCCGGCTGGTCAAACCACTTTATCGAGCTGCTGAACATATTCAACATCAAAATGCCGCTCTGGCTGGCTTACGACCATTGGACCGCGTTGAAGACAGCGGAGAATATCGTGGCGCGACAAATGGCGCAGGCCGCGGACCCGAGTCTCGTGCCGGGCACACAGGCGTTTCTCACTAAGGTGACCGAGGTAATGGGCACGCAGTCGCCGGTGTTGGCGCAGCGAGCGAGGGAGTTGCTGAACGCGCCGACTATTTTCGGGGTTGAATTCGGGTTTAATCTGCCCGCATTCATTATCGCCCTGCTGATCACCGCTATTCTGGTGGTCGGGATCAAAGAGAGCGCCCGTTTCAACGCTACCATCGTGGTGGTCAAGGTTGCCGTCGTGCTGTTCGTCATCTGGATGGGGTTCAAATATGTAAACACGGAGAACTGGGGACATGACTGGAGTTCCTTCGCCCCCTACGGGTTTTCGGGCATAGGAGCGGGGGCGGCCTATATCTTCTTTGCATATATTGGATTCGACGCCGTGTCGACCACTGCGCAGGAAGCCAAGAATCCGCAAAGGGATTTGCCGATCGGTATCATTACATCCCTGGTGGTATGCACGGCGCTTTACATTCTGGTGGCGTCGGTGCTGACCGGAATGGTGCCCTGGCGCGACATCAATATCGAAGCGCCGATCGCGCGGGCGTTTCTGGACCGCGGGTTGACCACTGCATCGCACGTAATTACAGTAGGCGCGCTGGCCGGTCTCACCAGCGTGATGCTTGTAATGATGTTGGGTCAGACGAGAGTGCTCTATTCGATGGCCAAAGACGGCCTGCTGCCCCAGGGTTTTTTTGCAGCCGTTCATCCCAAGTTCAGGACTCCGTGGAAGAATACGATTCTAGTCGGGCTTATCGCTGCCATCGTGGGCAGCGTCACGCCGATAGATGACATAGGGAAAATGGTGAATATTGGCACGCTGCTTGCCTTTGTCATCGTATGCATAGCCATAATGGTCCTGCGGAAGACAAACCCGGGACAGGCGAGGCCGTTTCGGACTCCCTGGGTGCCGCTGGTTCCACTTCTCGGCATCGCCTTCAACGGCTACATGATGTACAAGCTAGGCTGGATCAACTGGGCGCGCCTGATCGTGTGGCTAGTGATTGGCCTTATCGTGTACTTCAGTTACGGCAGGCATCATAGCCATCTGGCGAAAGACAACGCAGCCACCAGAGGGCGCTGATTTGGGTTCCATGCGGTTGCTGCTCACCTGCGCAGTGGCGCTCGGCGCGGTATATGCGCAGCAATCACAGAACGCTTCGCCGATGGTGGAACACACGCGGCTACACTCGCGGCTGAAGGAGGAAACACCTCCCGGCCACCGCGAAAAACTCGCGTTGGGTGAGCTGTTTTTGCCCGCCGGGATGAAGACCGCGAATGGCGTGCCGGTCCTGTTCTTCTTCCACGGCGGCACGTGGCTGCCCGAACTAGCGGCCGCCCAGAACAAGGTGGCGGTGGTCGCGGTGCAAGCCGGGTCCGGCTCCGCCGCCTACGCGCGCCTGTTCGAAGATCCGGCGCGCTTCCCCGCCCTGCTGAAGGAAGCCGAAACCAAAGCGGGCGTGGATTTCGGGCGTGTCATGTTGGGCGGCTGGAGCGCCGGGTGCGGTGCCATCCGCCAGATTCTGAAAGCGCCCGACTCTTATGCTCGCGTGGATGCCGCGCTGATGATCGACGGCATTCACACCGATTACGTGGACGGAAAACCGGGTCCGCTGGAATCGAAGATCGGCGACGAAAATCTGGCGATCTGGCAGCAACTGGCGCGCGATGCGATCGCTGGCCGCAAGCGTGCGATCGTGACGCACTCTGAGATTTTTCCCGGCACTTTCGCCAGCACTACGGAAACGGCGGACTACCTCTTGAAGCAGTTGAATCTGGTACGCCGTCCCGTCCTGAAGTGGGGGCCGATGGGCCTGCAACAACTCAGTGAGGCGCGCGCCGGCAAGTTCCTTCTGATCGGTTACGCCGGCAATTCGGCGCCAGACCATGTGGATCAGTTGCATAGTCTGCCGGTGTACCTGAAGTGGCTGCGATAGCGGTGAGGCCGGCTCTACGGTGTTATTTTATAAGGTACGCTGACGCGGAGACTCTTATGAAACGCCTTCTGCTGCCCTTCTGTTTTGGACTGGTGCTTTCCGCACAGGACGCCGGGATGGTCCTGCGTACCTCGGTCACCTACAACACTCAGAAGGCGACTCTCCAACTGACGGACGACCAGCGCCATAAGGCCGACGAACTCTCGCGCGAGGCGCAGCAGGCCAACCAGGCCGGCAAGTACGGCGACGCGATCCGGTCTTTATACCAGGGCCTGGCAGTGATGCGGAACGTGCCGTGGACGCCGGCGTTTGAGTTCGTCTCCTCGCTGCAGGGCAAACTCGACCACGCCATCGTCGAGCCCGGCGCGCAAGTCGCCGTCACGCTCACGCCGCTCTACACGACGCCGCACGTCGTGGACATCAAACTGAGCGCGTCGCTGGTTCTGGTTCCGGGCAAGAATGAGGGCTCCAGCCCGAGGCCCCTGGGCGCGCCGGTCGCAATCAACCCGGCGGCAACGCCCTTCACCACCCGCGCCGCACTGCCCGAGATGCCGGCCGGCGATTACACGATCGAGGTGCGCCTGGCCGCCGATGGAGAAGCTCCCGCCGCTAGCGCGCGCGGCGCATTCGTGAAGGCCCTGCCCCTGCATATCGACACGCTCGCCGACAGCGTACAGCGCCTGCGCGGCCGCCTCGCCAAGGCTCCGAAGAAGGATGGCCTGGCCAGCGCCGAATATGTCATGGCGCTGTACGAACGCGCCGACGCAGGCGAGATCAATCCGGCGCGCGTGAATTTCCGCGAGGAGTTTGCCGCGGCGAACTCGATTCTCGGCGCGCTCGATGCCGGCAAGGACCCGTTCGCCGGGAAGCACGGCGACTCCCGCCGGGCATACCGTTCGGCCGTGGATCAGACGCTTCAGCCTTACCGGCTCTTCATTCCCGAGTCTTACGATGCGTCGAAAGCCACGCCGCTACTGGTCGCGCTACACGGCATGGGCGGCGACGAAAACAGTCTGTTCGATTCGTACGACAACGGCCTTCTGAAGCGCGAGGCGGAACGCGTGGGCTTCATCGTGGCGTGTCCCAAGGGCCGCGATTCCGCTTCCATGTACCGGGGCAACGCGGAGCAGGACGTGCTCGACGTGATGGCGGATGTGGAGCGCAATTACAAGGTAGATGGGGCTCGCATCTATCTCATGGGGCATTCCATGGGCGCCTACGGTACGTGGAGCATCGCCATGGACCATCCCGACCTTTTTGCCGCACTCGGTCCCATCTCGGGCGGCGGATCCACTGCGGGCATGGTAAAGATCCGCAACATCCCGGAGTACGTGGTGCATGGCGACGACGACCGCACGGTCTCCGTCACGCAATCGCGCAACATGGTGGAAGCCGGCAAGAAAGCCGGCGCCGACATCGTCTACGTGGAAGTACCGGGCGGAAGCCACGTCGGCGTGGCCGCTCCCGCCTTCGCTGCGATGCTCGACTTCTTCGCCCGGCAGAAGCGCACCGAACATCAATAGCGCATCGAGTTCAACGGCCCGCCGCAGCTTTACCTGTGTGGGCGTCGGCGACGTGGGCACTGTCGGAGAAGCCCACCCACTTTTCGATTTTCCCGTTGCGTACGGTGAAGAAGTGGGCGATCGGCGTGTCGATCTCCGCGCCGGTGTTACGTACAGTCGCCTGATAACGGCCGGTCGCGACCACCGTGTCCCCCTGGGCGACGAAGTTCTCGGCCGTGACTTTCCCGCCCGTGGTCGAGCTCGCGATAGCTTGAAAGAACTCGGCGATTTGCGCTCTTACCCGCGCGCGATCCAGCGTACGGGACGGTGGCTGGACCGTGGTTGATCCACTGTGCGTTGTCGGTGACGCTATCCAGTATGGTTTGTGCATCGCCGGCGGCAAAGGCTGCGTAGATTTTTCGAATCAGGCTGACGTTGTCTTGCTCGTTCATGGTTCCCTCTCCTCGATAACTATTACGCGAGGCCGTAGGGAATGGATTTATCGAGTTTACTGATGGCGGGACGTCAGCCGCCGTGTCGTCTTGACGGCCGCCGGCGCACTTGCCGGGACCGGCACGGGCGCTACCATTACGCTGGCCGGCACCACGCGCGCCAGGTATCCTCTGCGTTCCGCCACCGCCAACCCCGCTGCGACCAACAAGCCGCCGAGCGCCATCCACAGTTTCCACATCCCCGGCTCGTATCGGAGCAGCAACTGGTGGCGACCGGCCGTCATGGGAACACCGATGAATCCCGGCGACAGCATGGCCGTAGTAGAGGACTTCCCATCCACGTACGCCGCCCAGTTGGGATGCCAGGTCATCTTGAACAGGGCGAAACTTGGGCGCGCGATCTCGAGGCCGGCGCGATACACCTCGGCGTCTTGCCGCTCATTCGCGATGGTGCCGGCGCTGCTCTCCGGCGCCGCGGCCGTTTGCGGAAGAGGCCCATCCGGAAGCCGTGGCACACCTGCCGGAGCGGCCCCGGGAAGATTCAGCCGCACGTAGGCTTTCCTCTCGGGCCAGTCGCTTTGCAGCCAGCGACTGTTGAGGTCGAAGAAGTTCTCCTTATTGACGGGACTCCAGGCGGCCACATCCACTACGTCGAAATAGCCGCCTCCGGGCGCATCCAGAATCCGGACCCGGCCTACGGATTCGACCGGAGTCAGGAACTTCGGTAATCCGCCGGCGACCTCGCGCGGCGCCACCACGCTACGGATATCGAAGACCCGGTAGTGCGCCGGGCGCGTTTCGTCGAATTGCGGCACCAGGTCAGCAGTCAACGCCAGCATGTTGTAGCTGGCCGACGTTTGCGGCACCAGGCTCATGTTCAGCAGGGCGAAAAACGGCACGGGACCGACCGCGAACCGCGCACCCCACGTGGTGCCCAATCCGGCGTACACGCGACCGCCGCGCTGCCGCACATCGGCGATGACGCGCTCAGCGAGGTTCTGCTCTGCCGCGTACGCCGCGGCGATCTGGTAGCCCCCGGACTCGTTGCCCGCCAGGTACCTGGAGCGCTCATATAACATCGGCGCGAACGCTGCCACAGCAACCAGCAGTGCCGCTGCGATGTGCACGCGTTGCGATAACTGGCTGATGACGGCGGTCAGTCCGATCGCCGCCAGCAGAACCAGAAAAACCTGTACCGCCCCGATGGTGCGGTGCAGGTGCAGGTCCCGCGTCGCGCCCAGTAGCAGTAGCAGCGGCCCCCACGTCGCACGTCCGAAGAAGACCAGCAGCCACAGCAGCGCGCCGCTCAGCACCAGGGCGTGCGCCGGCGTCGTGCTGCGCGACCGGTAGAAGTTCCACAGGATCCAGGCGGCGCCCAGCAACGCCAGGAGCGTCAGCACGGGCGGGCGGCCGTGATCCAGCAGTTCGCCGGTCACCAGATACTTCATGACCGTCGCCGCACCGAACGAATCCCACTTCCACTGCCCTTCCCACCGGCTGTGATTCAGAATCGGCCCGTCGATCAGCACCGGAAAGATTTGGAATGCGGAGATCGCGAGCGCCACGAATCCAACCGCCACCACGCGGCACAGACGGACGGCGCGCCCGGACAGCGGATCCGGAAGCAGCGCCATCAGGCAGATAGTCACCGCGGCAATCCAGCCGTAGATGAAATGGCAGATACAAGTGAGGCCGGTGAACAGGCCTGCGATCACCCAGTTCCGGCCGTAGCGCACCGCTCGATAGCCGTAGCCGATCGCCAGGAGCAGAAGAATCGCGGCCACCGATTGTGGAAAGAGCCCGCGCCCCGTCGACACGTAGCTGCTGTAGTCCAGGCCGTAAAGCGCGTTGGTCGAGATGAGCGGAGCGAGAGCCGCGCCCACCAGAGCGGTCATCGGCGGCAGCTCGAGCATTTCCGCCGAGATAAAAAATGCGAGCGGGAGCAGAACGATGGCCAGATACCGCACCCACAGAAAGACGGTCATCAGCGGCACTGTTTTTCCGAGAGCGAAATACAGCAGCGCCACCAAGGCATGCGCCAGGGGCTGGTAGGTCCGCATCGTCGCGGCGCCGAACGAACCTTCGCTGCTCCAGAAATCCAGCGGATTGCCGCCGGTTTCGATGGCGTGCACCATGCCCTGAAGCAGCGCCCAATGAGAGATGTTATCGGTGCCGTTCACCGCCCCCATCGAAAGCTCGGCCGACAGGGCTACCCCGTTCACCACCAGCACGATCAGCAACAGAAACAGCGCGAGCTTCCGTTCTTGAGTGGGATTCATGCGGTTCAGGAGCGAAGAGTCCATTTTAGCTCAGAGCTTCGGCCGCATGATAAAGTGGTTACTCTCCGCACATTCAGCATGTCCCGCGCGAAATCAAAACAGATTGTCAAACCCGCGCCAGTGACTTCGCAGCCAGAGACAACAGGACTCTACGATCGTCGGATTGCACCCTTCCTCGGGAAATACTCCATCGTGCTTGCGCTGTGGCTGGTTGCGGTCGCATCACTGCGTATCGCGGCCACGTACCCGGTGTTGAGCCTCACGGCCGATGAGCCGGCTCATTTCGCGTGCGGTCTGGAGTTTCTACAGAAGCACGTCTATCGTTACGAATCCCAACATCCGCCTCTGGCCCGCATGATGACGGCCCTCGGGCCTTACATGGAAGGCGCGCGACTGCGCGGGGATTTTTCGTTTGGCGAGGAAGGCGTTGAAGTGATCGTTCACTCCGCCGATCCGCAGCGCACCGTGAACCTGATGCGCCTCGGAATTCTGCCGTTCTTCTGGCTGGCGTGCCTGGTGGTCTTTCTTTGGGCGAGGCGAGTTTCGGGTGCGCCGGTGGCTGTGATCGCAACCGGCCTGTTCACGATGATTCCGACCGTTTTGGCGCACGCCGGCCTGGCGACTACCGACATGGCGCTTGCGGCGTGCCTGGGTGCGGCTTTCTACTCGCTGCTTCTCTGGGCGGAGACACCCAGTTGGAAATACGGCCTGCTGCTGGGCGTGGCCACCGCCTTCGCCGCTCTCTCGAAGTTCACCGCCCTGGGATTTCTGCCGGCTGCGGCACTGTCGGCGTTAATTCTGTATCTGCTGGTGAAGAGGCCCGGCTGGAAAGAACTGGATGCACTCGCGCGTGCACACGCCGCGACCTTTGGATTGGCCGTTTTGACCGGCGCAATGGTGATTTGGGCGGGCTATTGGTTCTCCTACGGCAAGGTGCCGGGATGGAGCCTGAGCCTGCCCGCACCCGAGTTCTTCGATGGCATACGGTTCGCGATGCGCCACAACAGCGAAGGCCACCCTGCATTTCTGCTCGGCGAGATCAGCGACCAGGGCTGGTGGTACTACTTTCCCGTGGCCCTGGCGGTGAAAACACCGATCGCGTTGCTGCTGCTGACCGCCCTCGGCCTGTGGCAGTGCTGGAAGAATCGCGCGAAGGCCGCGTACCTGGCACCCGCGGCGTTCTCGCTCGGAATCCTACTCACTGCGATGACCAGCAAAGTCAACATCGGGGTGCGGCACATTTTGCCGGTATACATCGGCTTCGCGATCGTGGCCGCGGTGGCGCTGGCACATTTGCTGCGGAAGGCGAAAGGGATTCCGTGGGCGGCGGTGGTTCTTGTGGTGTGGGTGGCGGCATCGGGGGCGATCCGCCATCCCGACTATCTGGCCTACTTCAACGAGTTCGTCCCCAGCCATCCCGAAGACGTGCTCGTGGACTCCGACCTGGATTGGGCGCAGGATGTGATACATCTTTCCCGCCGGCTGCGCGAGCTCGGTATCACGAAGGTTGCGTTCAACATATATCCGCCACTCATTCCGCTTTATCATTTGCCGGTTTGCGAGAGGGTCAACCTCGCAGCGCCGACTGAGACGTGGACGGTGATCCGTCCCACCGACGCCAAGTACGTCGCGTGGGGGATGCGGCGCAAACCGTGGTATGAGGGCGTGGAACCCACCGAGCGCGTGGGTGCCTTCCTGCTCTACCGCTCCGGACGGTAGCCGCGTCGGTTAAACTAAAGGGATCTGTTGCAAATAGCAAGAGTCGAACTTGGTCAGCCATCCGGTTCAGGCCAGTGTTACAAAGCGATGCCAAACAGAGTATGGATGAATTGACGTTGGCCCACCGCATCACCCTTTGCCAGCCAGCGGATCTGTCCTTTGCGTATCGCATGCATGGCCTCGTAGCCTTCGATGGTTCTCCAGGCTCCTTCCCCCGACCGGAATCCGAGACTGGCGACGATTCGTTTCTTGACGAATCGGTGGTCCTGCTCGATGATATTGTTGAGATACGGCGATGTTCGGCAGCGACAACAGAGCCCTTTTTTCTACGTGAATCAGGAATACATATTGTTCCCTCGAGCTTCGACGTCCTGGGGCACGTTCCGGTAATTTGACCATACCGGCGTAGATCAGCAGTCCGATGGGGACGTGATTCTGAGCCCGCAGTGCGGCTGCGGTCCCGGTGGCCGACGTGAGAAATGCGCGTCGCGAAACGGCTGACGGTCTTGGCGCCAGACACCTCCTGAACTACGCCATCGCCTTGCGGACCTTCTCCAGAAACGCGGTCACCTCGTCGGGATTCCCCTGCCCCAGCGCCTCGAAGGGTACGAAGCCGCGGTATCCCACCTTGTCGATAATGCCACGGATTTTCGAAAGGTCGATCGGCGTCTCCTTTCCGTTGAAGTAAACCAGTTCCTTGATCTGCCAAGTGCAGGCGTAGGGCAGCAGCCTTTCGATCTCTTCGTAGGGGTCGCCCTGGCGCACGCTGCCCACGTCGAGCACGACACTAAACCAGTCCGAATTGACGGCCTTCACCACGCGGATGGTCTCGTCCGCCGTCTTCAGGAAGTCGTCGTGGTGCTGCAAAGCCACGATGACACCATGCTTTTTGCCATATTCCGCGCACTCCTGAAATGCCGGAATCATGGTTGGCCAAACCTTGTCGAAGGTCGAACCCTGCGGGACCCGCGGCCCGGAGAACACCCGCACAAAAGCGGCGCCCATCTTCTCGCCAGCCTCGATCCAGTCCTTCACCAGCCGGATCTGATCGTTCAAGGCGGCCGGATCACTCTGGGTGAAGTCGTTGCGCACGCCGGTGCCGCTGAGCGTCACTCCGTTTATGTACGCTTTGCGCTTCAGGTTGTACAGATATTCATCAGGCGGGACCTTCGGATATCCGGGAAAGTAGTAGCCGGTGGGATCGAGTCCGTCAATGTTGTGGGCCGCGCAATAGTCGATGACGTCCTCGAGCGTCATTTTCCCGCTCGTCAGCGGCCGGTTGAATGAATACGAATTCAAACCGATCTTGAGCCTGGTTCCGCCGCGGCGCTTCACTTCGCCGTTGGCGAGAGCCGGCGCGGGCCCGTAAGCCAGCGCGGAAACCGCCAAGCCAATCGAGCGGGCCAGAAATCCTCGACGTAACGTTTCACCGTGCATGTGCACCTCCCGTTGCGCACAGTATATACCTCCCGGCCGCATCGCGGCGTCCTCCACAGTGATGAATCGAGCGGGCGCGCCACTGCGGACGCTGAAGCAGGCGCAAAAGCTTGCGAATCAAAGTCGTGGATCAGCAATCGAAGCTCAGCCTTAATTCACGGCGGAATTCTTGACGCCTCCAACAAAGCCACGGGCCTTGGTTTTCAAGCGGTAGATCGAAGTCCTGGACGAGAAGTAAATCGTGCTGTAGTCCGCGTCTCCCAATTCAAGTTGGCGGTCGACTCCGGAAGCATGATGGTGCCCAGTCGATTGCCTTCGGGATCCCAAACCCAGACGCCTCCCGGACCCGTGCAATAAACATTGCCCTTGACGTCGACCGCATGCCATCCGGGGCGCCGCCCCGGCCCTCTTCTTTGGCGAATACTCTTCCATTCTGCAACTGCATATTGGCTGCGACATCGTAAATGCGAATCTCGCCCTGCCTGGTGTCATCCACGTACAGGCGTTTGCCATCGGGGGAGAACGCCAGGCCGTTGGGTGTCGTCAGGTCCTTCGTCAAGATGCGAACCGACCCGTCTGTCCCCAGCCGGAAAACTCCCTGGAAATCCAGTTCCTGCTTTGCGCCTTTCGGTAAATCGAGTGTAGGATCGGTGAAGTAGAGCGCTCCGTCCGGGCCGACAACGATGTCGTTTGGACTATTGAACTTCTTGCCACCATACTTGTCGGCCAGCACCTTGTACTGGCCGTTGGGATCCACCTGAATGATCGCCCTCAGCACACTCGCCGTCGTAACCAGGTGGCCTTCGGCATCAAGCGTGCTTCCATCCGGATCGCCAATCTCCAGCACGGTTTCCACTCGGCCGTCCGGGTAAACCCGCGAGAGCTTGTTCTTCTCTTCATCGCTGACGTAGAGAAATCCGTGCGGATCCCAAACCGGTCCCCCCGGTGAATCCGAAGCCGGTCGCGACCTTTTCCAGGTGAGAGCCTTGCGTGAAGAGATCCCAGAATTTCGGGGACTCCGCAATCAATTCAAATTGACGGGCAGAACCTCCCTTGGCGCCCTGCGCAAATGCGAGTCCGCCGAAGCACGCAATCATGCAGGCGAAGGCGACTGTTTTGAAGAGCACGCTAGTTTTCCTTCCTATCGCAGACTGAACGCAAGAATCGTCGACCCCGCGGCGATCGCGACATACTGATTGCCATCCACCGTATAAGTCATAGGGCCGGCCTTCCAACTCTGGTTGGTGTCGAAATGCCAAAGCAGCTTTCCGTTCCTGGCGTCGGCCGCAATGAAAGCGCCGTTGCCGTCTCCATAGAAAACGAGTCCACCGGCTGTGGCCATGAGGCCGCTGGCTAAAATGCCTCCGCCTATGTCCGGTATCTCCCACGCGATCTTGCCCGTTTGGATATCGATAGCTTTGAGAAACTTCCCCGACACACTGTCGCCGGGGGCCCGGCGTGTGCCGCCGCCATAGAACGACTTGCCCGCTTCCCACCACTCGTCGTTCTTGGTGTAAACGTTGCAAGACTCTTCCGCGAACATATAGTACAGTCCGGTCGCCGGGCTGTAAGCCGTGGACGGCCAGTTCGCAGCCCCGGCCACTGCGGGGCATACCAACTGGCCTTCCACGGTAGGCTCGTTCCCCGGCAGCAGTTTGGGCCGGCCGTCGGGGCCAATGCCGCTGGCCCACGTGATCTTTTTGACGAACGGCTCAGCCAGCAGGAACTTGCCGGTCACGCGGTCCAGCACATAGAAGAAGCCGTTGCGGTTCCCCTGGAGCATGAGCTTGCGAGGCTGGCCCTGAAATTGTGCGTCCACCAGCACCGGCGTCTCGGTGGCGTCCCAGTCGTGTAGGTCGTGCGGCGTGAACTGGTAGTACCACTTCAGCTTCCCCGCGGCGGGGTCCAGAGCCAGCACCGAAGCAGTGTACAGATTGTCTCCCTTACGCTCATCGCCGTTGTAGTCGGGGCAGGGATTGCCGGTGGGCCAGTACAGCAACTTAGTCTCCGCGTCGTAAGTGCCGGTGAGCCACGTGGCGCCGCAACCATGCTCCAGTGCCCGCCCGCTCCAGGTGTCCGCGCCCTTTTCACCCGGCGCCGGAATCGTCCAGAACCGCCACACGCGCTCGCCGGTGGACGCCTTGTACGCATCCAGGAATCCGCGGACTCCTTCATCTCCACCGGAGACGCCGGCGATCACCAGATCATTGACCACCAGGGGCGCACTGGTGGAGCCGTAGTTTTGATGGGAGTCGGCCATCTCCGCATCCCAGATGAGCTGGCCGGTGAAGCGATACAGCGCGAACACGTGTGCGTTATCGCTGACCATGAAGACGCGGTCGCCCAGCACGGCGACACCGCGATTGATGCCGCTGGCCGCATCGCCCGCCAGGCCCTGCGAGCGCGGCCGGCTGTAGTGCCAGATCTCGCGGCCGCTGCGGGCATCGAGCGCGTAGGCCTCGTTCACCGAGGTGACATACATGACGCCGTCAACCACGACCGGCGTGACTTGCAGCGCGCGTGGTGCGCCGGGAATCGGGAACATCCACTTCGGCGCAAGCCGCCCGACGTTACCGGTGTCGATCTGTTTCAGCGGGCTGAAGCGGTTGCCGCTCTGGCTGCCGTCGTAAGTAGGCCACGTTCCCGGCTTAGGGTTGGCCACGTCCGCGAACGGCAACCCGGGCCCCATCTCGCCCACAGCAAGAGTGGCCTTGGCATTCAGATCGGGCGCGAGCCGGCTGAGGTACGCGACGAGGTTGCGCATTTCGCCCGGCGTGGCCTCAACCTTCGGCATGAGAGTCTTCTCGCGCACCACTTCGGCCACCTGATCCTTCGAGAGCAGATGGAGCTTGCCATCCATGCCCAGCAACTGCAGGTCGAAGGCACTCTCGTTCTTGGCGATTCCGCGAATCGTTGCGCCGTTGCGCAAGCGCACGTTCACGGCGCGAAAGAGTGGTGGACCACCACGTCCTGCCACGGCCGCCGCGGCCCGCAGGGGCAGCGGGCGCGGCTTCGGGATCGCGCAATTTCTGTTCGATTTGCGCCGGCGTGCGATCGCGGCCGATGGCCGAAAGATCTGGTCCCAGCACGCCGCCCTTCCCTCGCACCATATGGCAGGCGGCACAGTTCCCCGTGCCCGCAAAAAAGCGCTCGCCCGCGGCGGCATCGCCAGGCGCGGCCTCACGTGCTTGTACAGTGCCGGCCGCAGGCGTCTTCAACGTCATCACGAAGGCCGCGACGGAGTCTGCTTCCTCGATGGGCATCTGGAAGGCCGGCATGCCTCCATCGGGAATACCTTTCAAAATCAGATCGCGAACTTCAACTTTCGACGTCGCGCGGGGCCGGCGGACGTCCACGATGTTCGGGCCGTGTCCGCCACCGCTGCCGTCCTCTCCATGGCAGCCGGCGCAGCGTGCCTGATAGGTCCGCCGGCCGGCATCCGGTGCCTGCGCGCTTGCCAGGTTCCAGAACACCGCAATGCAAATAGCGAAAGTAGAGATTCGAATCATGGGGCACTACCTTTGAGCTGCGCCGCTGCGTCCCATGATGGGCCACACATCCACGACCCGGTCACCCCGCGTCACATAATAACGGTCGTACACATTGGTGCTCATATCGAGGGTCGTGCAAAAGATTTCCACGCGCTGACCCAGTTTGAGATCGCGGCCGGCATCGGCCCATTTCAAAATGCCGTACTCGGCGCCCTGACTGGCCACCTGCAGCCATGGCATGCCCTTCACCTGGTCTGTGGGGCGATTCAAAGCCTTGTTGCCGTAGTCGATCGTAGCCTGGTTAGGATGGCGCTTGCTATCAATCGTTGTCAGGACCGTGAGTGCGCCCTTGAAATCGTTGTAAACGGCGTCATCGTCCTTGCCGCCGATCCCAAAGTAGGCAGTGTCCATGAACACGTAGGAACCGGCCTCAAGCTCGGTGAGACCATTCTCGTGGTCGATATTATAGGTGCCTGTGGAACCGCCGCTGACGATGTTCACGGGCAGACCGGCTTTGCGCGCCAGGTCCACTGTCTCGCGAACGCCGGCCAGGTCGGCGGCCGAACGAGTGCGGCGCGCCGGCCACGTCTTGGTATGAGCAGCGCTTCCGGAATAGGCCATGAATCCCTCAAACTCCATGCGCCTGGAAGCTGCGACTTTCTGCGCCAACTCGAGGGCCGACTGGCCATTCTCGACCCCCTGGCGGGTCATGCCGGCAAAAACCGACACCGCGATCTTGAGGCGTGCGTTGCTGGCGGCCGCGGCTTCTTCCACCCAATCGACTACCTGCGGGTCGTCCACCACGAACATGAAGGTGGGGTCTTTCTTGCAGAGCGCCACGGCGCGTGAGATGTTATTTACGCCGGCCGGCTGTTTGGTCCAAAGCACGTGCTTGATGCCGGCGCCAGACATTAACTCCGCCTCCGCCATGGTGGCGCACGTGAGGCCGATTGCTCCCTGCGCGATCTGGCGCCGGGCCACGTCCACGCTCTTGTGGATCTTGACGTGAGGGCGAACGTAGATGCCGGCGGCCTTGCAGTGGTCCGCCATGGTCTTGACGTTCTTCTCGAAAAGGTCGAGATCGACCATCATGCACGGCGTGGGCAGAACGTCCTTGGTGATATCGCGGAAATCGCGCCGCGCGATGCGGGCTTCGAACTCCGCATAAGGGAAATCGCTTCCCGTGGTTTTGGCGGCCCGAATGTGCCTGGGCGTGAAAATACTCGCGGCGGTCCCCGCCACAAGGAACTGTCTGCGTGAAGTCATCGGAAACCTCCCCAATGTGCTTTCGTATATCTTAATCGATCCGTTTATTCCACTCTGCCGCGCAGCACCGTGATGGATGCCTTAGGCAGCGTGAAGGTCGCTTGCGTGCTTCCGGCAACCGTGGTGGCAGCGGGCGGACCATCCGGGTCGGCGTGGCTGTTCGGGCCGTCGTCCTTCCACACATACTGCCCGCTTCCGAAAGCTACAAAGGAAACCGGCCCCGAGAAGGACCTTGTCCGTTTGCTCTTCGAATCCTCGAACTGTACGCGCACCGCGTGCGAATTCGTTTCGTCGCGATTCACCAGCATCAGGGACCAGTTCCCATCCGGACGATGCACTGCGTAAGAAGTGACCATGAGGTTGCCCTCGGTGTCCTTGACATCCGTCGAGGAAGCGAACATCTGGTGCACGCCGGATCGGTGCGCAACCCACTCCAGGTTGATCATGTGGGCCGCGAAGTAGAACGAGGTATAGCCGGTGATGTTGTAGTCGCGGTCGGCTTCAAAGTTCGACCACGAGCCCCAACCCTGGCAAGTGCTCTGCGTGCCTTGGGGTTGGATCGGCGAGTGGTAGTAGGCGGCGCCGCCTCCCTCGAAAAAAGAGCCGATGCTGTCGGCCAGCCACAGCGCGCCGAAGATCGTGCTCATATGGCCGTTCAGGCCCGCAGCCAGGCTGCTCTCGGTCACCATCAGCGGCACGCTTTTCGGTACGCCGTCCTCCCTCCACACGTCGAGTATGTGTTTCATCAGCTGCGGTTCGCGATACAGGTCTTTCCAGGAAATGTTACAGCGGCCATACGGGTAATGCTCGAAAGAAACGAAGGCGAGATCGGCAAGGCGGCCGTGCGCTTTGAGGTACTCGACGAAGCGCCCCATCCAGGACGTGCGGCCCTGAGCGTCGGGCCACACTCGAATGTCTTCATTGACGCCTTCGAAAACGGGACCGCCCAGCTTGAGCTTCGGATCGACCTTGTGAATCGCATTGGCCCACTGTATATAGAGCGCGCCGTAATCCTCCGGGATGGCGTGTTTGCCGTCGGGTTCCTCGCCCATTTCAATCCAGGCGATTGGGTATCCTCGTTTCTCGATGTACGCAATCTCGGCAGCGGCGTCGTCCGGTGTGCCGTACAGCATGGTAACGGGGACCATGGCGGGTAGGTTGTTGGTGAGCCCGCTGGTGAAAAAGACGTCGAAGCCGCTGTGCTGTCCGCCCCCGTTGTTGTTCGCGTCCGCGGCGGCATGCCACGGATCGATCGAAGAGCTGACATACGTGGGCTGACCTTGTGCCCCGGCAAAAGCGCCGCTGGCGTCAAGCTCTCCAGCCTTGATCTCCTGGATACCGTAACCCACGCAGTTCCGCACGTCTTCCGATCCATGCTCATCGCAGGTGTTCGACGATTCCGTCATCCAGATTCGCAGGTACCGTGTATTTATGGGAGCGCCCGCAAGCTTCAGGATCACCGTACCGCCCTGAGCATTCTTCAGTGCGCCCGACGGAAAAGTCTTCCATTCGCCTTGCGGACCCCGGTCGAAATCGAGCGCGTTTTTCCCAACCCAGTACTCCACCTGATACGTCTTGGCGTAGGGGCTGGCCCACGCGATGCGGATGGCGCCCACCGGCTTCTCTGCCCGAAGATCCATGACCACCCATTGCGGGTGCAGCGCGTCGCTCTCACCTGTGAATTTGCCGGTGAGGTATGGATTGCTCTTCCAGTGGCTCAGGTTCGGACCCTGCACCGGTCTATCCCCGCCGGTTGAGAAACCACGGTGGGGCAGCGCATACGAAAGAATGTAGCGGAGCGGTTCCTTGAGTTCCGTACTGCCGGTAAAATACCCGCTCTTATGCGCCGCGTCGCTCCACGTCCCGTTCTCCGTCCAGTGCCATGCCGCCTTGCGGAGTTCGGTATTGTTGCGATAAGTGATCGGTCCCCAGCCGGCCGATAGTGCTTCTTGCACAATGTGCGGCGAATATACCTTGTCGATGCCCGTCCGCGAGAGGACATCGATAGAGCTTCCCAATGCGCTATCCGGATCAAAGGAATTGATGGCGCGACCCGGTGTGGCGTCTACGTGAACAGTGGCGACGGTCTGGGCGGAGAGAAGGCAGAACTGGAAAGCGGCTGCACAGAAGACCAGAGTACGCTTCATGGCGTAGATTATATCGGGCGAACGAACTCTACATAGCCGTGCTTTTCAAGAAACTTGAAATACCCCACAAAATCGAATTGCTGCGGGCCCATCTCCAGTTCCGTCAAACGGATCACCTGGGCCAGGTTGCGCTTGCCATCGCACCAGTACAACGCGGAAACGGGCACGCTCCAGAAAGAAGCCGCCGGATAGCCATCTCGCTGGGACTGCGGCAAATCGTCCAGGGGGATGGTACCCATGCGCTTGCGACGCACCACGATCTTCTCCGCTTCGAGGTTCCTCGCGGGCACAAACGGTTGAATTGTCCCGAGTCCCAATGCACTGGCACGGTCCTGAACTGCCCGCTCCAGCCGCGCCCGCTGCTGTTGGGCAAATGCCGCCAGGTCCGCCAGGCCCTCCTTGAGATCCCATGCCGACCGCACCGCTTGCGACTCCCGATCAAGCGAGTAATCGACCCGCTCGCGGCCATGGTACAGCAGCCGGCTCAGACTGTCCGCACTGTCTGCAACCGCGATCTGATCCAGGATCCTTGCCGTGGATGCCGCCACCTGGTTGTAACCGCGGGTCAGCGCCACTTCAGCCATCCAGCGCTTCTCAGCCGGACCCGCGGAAGCAATGAAGTACGTGTAGGCGGCATTCATCACCATCATGTCGCGCAGCGATTTGGGATCCACCGTGGCCGGCGTGTCGTGGCTGTTATGGTGGGCCATAACGCCGTATCCGCCATGCGGCATCACAGTCGGAATTCCAATGGAGGGATCGCCTAGATAATTGTCGGTGGAACTCCGATGCTCCATCCAACTCCAGGGCCGCGCCACCGACGGATAATACTCCTCCGCCAGCCGGACGGCCAGGGCATCCACGTAAGACTTGGCGGAGTGCGGGTTGAGAATCCAGGTATACTCCGTGCCGGCCAGGTTCTGCAGTCCCGCCGGTGAGTCGATGCACATGGCTGCAACCGTCCTCTTCACGCGGTCCTGGTTGTGTTGCAGGTAGTACATGGTGCCGTAGCATTCGCCCATGCCCAACACGCGAATGGTGCGCCTGGGCCGCGGCAGTTTCCCGGCCTGGATCAGGCGGTTCAGCGTCTCGGCTGCGCCGATAATCGAAGCGACGCCGGTGGCGTTGTCGTGAGCGCCCTGTTCGAACAAATGGCCCAGTGACAATACTTCTTCGCCTTTGGGACCGTCAGTCCCGCGGATCACGCCCGTCACATAGGGATAAACGCCGGAGTAGTAGCGGCTGTCAACGTCGGCGCGCACTTTCACGGGCCCCTTCTTCAAGAGTTCGCGCAAGAGCTGCGATCCTCGCGGTGTAATCGAAAAACAGACCAGCGGCGAGCTGCCCTTGGTAAAGCTCCAGCCGTTATCGCCGAACGAATTGACCCAGCCCCGTTCGTCTGGCAGATCGCGGTTCTCCGTGGCCTCGCTGATGAGCCCGAGTGCGCCTGCCCTGGCCAGCGCCACCTTCGAGGCTCGCTGGCCCAGCACCAGTTTGCCCTTCAGGTCCACGCCTTGCAGGCTGCCGGGTGCGAGCACTACCTCAGTTACTACTCCGCCGGGCGGGGTCGGACCGCTCCACATGCCGATCGATGTAGGAATTTTTTGGTAGTCGGCCAGAACCCGCATCTCGGCAGGCACCGAAGGGTCGAGGATTTCCAGGGTACCCGTTTTGACGTCCCACGCCAGCGGCATGGTCCAGTAACCGCCTTGCGTGACTCCGTCGGCGGGCGGGTTGCCGATCTCTACATCCTCTAATCCGGCGCGCCGCATGATCGCCGCGACGTTCCTGGCGGTCTCCTCGAATTTGGGAAAAGTGAACCAGCGGTCGGTTTGCCAGATTGCATCTACGTCGCGAACCGCCTGGCTGGGGTTGGTCTCTTCGCGGAGCGTCTGCAACAGCCGGGAAACCACGCTTGGTGCGGAGGGCCTCGCGCTCTGTCCCCAGACGACCATCCCGCCGATGAGTGAAAGCAACGCTAGCGATCTCATGATTCGATAGTATGGTCTAACTCCGGCTGACCCGCAAATGCGCGCAAATGCGCGTGCGAAGCGGCGGCCGATCAGTGTATACTGCCAGCAAAACGCCGTCACGGGAGGGAAACGCCAAGTCTATGCGTCCTCTGATGCGAGTGAGTTGTTGCCTGTTGGTGCCTGTGGCCCTGGGTTGGGCGCAGCAGCAACGGAATCCATTTGACACAGCCGAAGGATTAGAGCAGGGCGTTGCACTGTTTCAAACGCACTGCTCCTACTGCCACGGGGCCCGCGGCGAGGGGGGGCGCGGAGCCGACCTCACCACCGGGCAATACCGTCATGGAGGCACCGAGGCGAACCTGTTCACCACGGTCCGTAACGGAATACCCGGGACCGAGATGCCGGCGGTGCGCGCCACTGACGATGAAGTGTGGAAGATGGTAGCGTTCGTGAAGAAGCTCGGCACAATCCCGACCGGCGAAAAGGCATCCGGAGATCCCGTGGCCGGGAAGGCCGTGTACGACGGCAAAGGTGGATGCGGCGCCTGCCACGCCATCGGCCATGACGGCGGCAACCTGGGACCCGACTTGAGCGACGTCGGGCGGCGGCGCGATCTCAGTTACCTGGAGGAATCGCTCGTAACCCCGGAGGCCGATGTGCCGGTCCGCTACCGTGCCATTCGAGTGGTCACGAAATCCGGGCAGACGGTTGCCGGCATCCGGCTGAATGAGGACGATATCTCCATTCAGTTGCGGGATGAAAAGGACAACCTGCGATCGTTCCTCAAGGCAAACATCCGCGAGCTGCGGTACGACAAGCCCTCGTTGATGCCGCCATATGGATCGACCCTGAACAGGAAAGAAATCGAAGACGTCGTGGCGTACTTGAGTGGGTTGCGAGGTGTGCAATGAGGATTCGCATGTTCGCGATACTCGCCGCATGGGCAATCCCCGCGGCTGGGCAAGGCTTGCCGGTGACTTTTGAGCGGCTCTTGCGGGCCGATCAAGAGCCCGGAAACTGGCTGATGTATTCCAACACTTACAACAGTTGGCGCTACAGCCGCCTGGATCAGATCAACACGCAGAACGTTAAAGACCTCCGTGTCAAATGGTTATTTCAGGGACGGCACCAGGAAAAGTTTGAGACCACGCCCCTGGTGGTGGATGGAATCATGTATCTCACCCGTCCGGAAAATGACGTGTTCGCCCTGGATGCCGAGACGGGCCGGGTGATGTGGACTTACAGCCACAAGAATCCCGAGAAGACCTATAACTGCTGCGGCAGGGTGAACCGGGGCCTCGCCATTCTGGGCAATCGCTTGTTCATGAACACGCTGGATATGCATATCATCGCTATCGACGCCAAGTCGGGCCGCGAGTTGTGGAAGACGGAAATCTACGACTATACGGAGTCCGGCGGCTATGCCGCTACGGGCGCGCCGCTTGTCGTAAAGGATAAGGTCATCGTGGGGATGGCCGGCGGAGAGCATCCCCTCACCGGGTTTCTGGATGCGTATGACGCAGCGACAGGAAAGCGTGTCTGGCGATTTCACACCATTCCGAAGCCGGGCGAGCCGAATTTCGGCACGTGGGCGGGAGACTCCTGGAAGACGGGCGGCGTTTCCACTTGGAATAACGGATCATACGATGCCGAAACCAACACGCTGTTCTGGGGCACCAGCAATCCGTGGCCCGATTATAACCGGGATTTCCGCGAAGGCGACAACCTGTACTCGTGTTCCGTGCTCGCCCTCGATGCCGACACCGGAAAGCTGAAGTGGCATTACCAGTTCACGCCGCACGATACGCACGATTGGGACGCCACCCAGATTCCGATCCTCCTGGACGCTCCCTTTCGCGGCCGCCAGAGAAAATTGATGGCATGGGCGGCGCGGAATGGGTTTTATTACCTGCTGGACCGCGACAGCGGAGAGTTCCTCACGGCCAAGGCCTTTGTCCGGCAGACCTGGGTCAAGAGCTTCGACGACAAGGGCCGGCCCGAGATCATTCCTGGCAATGATCCTACACCAGAGGGAATCGACACCGTGTTTCCGGGCGTGGATGGTGGGGCGAATTGGATGTCCCACAGTTACAGCCCGCTGACCAAACTACTCTATGTCTTTGCACGCGACGAGCGGCGGGTGTTCTCCAAGAATGCGGTCCGGCATGAGACCCCGGAAGAGGTCGCCGCCGCCAACGCTGACGGCCGGGGCGGACGAAACCTCGGCGGAAACTCCCCGGGCAACGGCATGTTCGGAGCGGGCGGCAACCTCCCGGGCGCTGGTCTGGGCGGTGGACGCGGGAGAGCCCGTTTTGCCCCCGAAGAGAGTTGGGGCAAGGTGGTGGCCATCGATCCTCTGACGGGAACTATCAAGTGGGAGCACAAGGTGATCACCCCGCCATGGGGTGGTGTCATGTCCACAGCCGGCAACTTCGTTTTCGGCGGCACCCAGGAAGGTGTCGTGTTCGCGCTGGATGCCCGGACGGGTGAGCGCCTATGGTATTTCGCCGGCAACGAACGGGTATATGCGTCGCCGATCAGCTATCTCTCCAACGGCAAGCAGTATGTCTCGCTGGCAGTAGGAGACGTATTAGTTACCTTTGGGTTTTGATTGTGTTCTGATTTTCACACAAAGGCCGCCTCATAGCCGTCGAGGATAAGGGGCGTGTTTTGTGGCTGTTGCGCTCCGTAACAACGCGCTACATGCACCTTGAAACTTGTGGACAACGGCGAAAGAATGGTCCACTATGCCAACAGCACATATTTCTGCCTAAGGCAGGAGGGGACATCATGGTGAATTCATCCTGGCTCCGAACCGCGGTGGCGGTTTTGGCAGTCTCCATCCCGGCAACGGCCCAACGCGATCCACTTTTCAAGACAGAAATTCTGCCGGTTCTGGAAAAGAACTGCGTTCAATGCCACGGCGAAAAGCAGAAGATGGCCAAGTTGGATCTTGAGTTCCTTTACCGGAATGATGGAAGGCAGTTCCAGCGGACCGGTGATTGCGCCGGGCAAGCCGGAACGCAGCCTGATGTGGAAGCTGATCGAAAACGACCAGATGCCGCAGGGTGGCAAGCTGACTAACGCCGAAAAGCAGCTCATCAAGTCGTACATCCAGTACGGCCGATTCCCGCAGGCGACCGCCGAAACCGAAGCCGCGATTCAGGCGCGCGAGGCAGCCAAAATCACCCAGCAAGATCGTAACTGGTGGTCGTTCCGGAAGCCGGTGAAACCCGCCGTGCCGGCTGTAGCGCAGCCAGGCTCAGGTGCGGACGCCGATCGACGCTTTCGTTCTGGCTCAACTCGAGCATAAGAGTTGGAAAATGCAGCCGGAGGCCGACCGGCCCACGCTGATCCGTCGCGCCTATTTCGACTTGATCGGTCTGCCGCCGTCTCCCGCCGAAGTTAAGGCATTCGTGGAGGACAAATCGCCGAACGCCTGGGAAAAGGTGATCGATCACCTGCTGGCCTCACCGCATTACGGCGAGCAGTGGGGCCGGCACTGGCTGGACGTCGCGGGCTACTCCGATTCGCGCGGCGACGCCGGCGACAGCGATCGCGAAGTGTCCTGGAAGTACCGCGACTACGTCATCCACGCGTTTAACAAGAACAAGCCGATCAACCAGTTCATCCTGGAGCAGATGGCCGGCGACCAATTGGTCAATTACAAGCACCTGGCCATTCCGACGCCGGACCAGATCGAGCCGCTGACCGCCACCGGCTTCCTGCGGACCACGGCGGATATCACCGATAACCAGACCATTTACGAAGTGGATAAGTATTTCGACGCCCAACAGAAGGCGATGGAGACCAGCCTCACGGCGTTGATGGGCGTCACGGTGCAATGCGCCCGCTGCCACGATCATAAGTTCGACCCGTTCCTGCAGCGGGATTACTACAAGCTGATGGCGATCTATCAGCCGGTATGGGATCCCGAAAACTGGCTGCCCGCCGATCTGAACCACGGGCCGTGGCCCAGCCGCGAGGTCCTCGATATGGACGAATCCGCGCGCGCGGCATGGATCAAGGACGTGACCAGCAACGACGCCAAGGCGCTCCGCCGCATGGATGACCTGCTGGAGGCAACCTACCAGAGATATCGCGCCGAATTGAAAGGCGGCCGGGACATTTCCGACGAGGCCAAGCGCGCGCAAATGCGCAAGGATATCGAGGCCGATCCCGACCTCGAAGTCGACCGGAACGCTCCCAAGGACTTCATCACCGACCAGGAGCTCGAAAAGCGCTTCCCGGAACTGCCGAAGTGGAAAGACGAGATCCAGGCTGAAGCGGTATGCGCGCCGCAACCAGTCGAAAGTTCCGCCGAATTACATTGAAGCGGCCTGGGACATTTCGAAGACGCCCTCGCCCACTTATATCCTGGCGCGCGGCAACTATCTGGCTCCAGGCGCCGAAGTGCAGCCCGGAATTCCGCTGGTTCTCGACAATCCGCAACACCCGCTCGAATTTCCCGACCCGGCGAAACATCCGGAATGGAATGGCACCAATCGCCGCCTGATTCTGGCGAAGTGGATGGTCTCGCCCGACAACCCGCTGGTTCCCCGGGTGTTCGTCAACCGCGTCTGGCAGTGGCACTTCGGCGAGGGAATCGTCCGCTCGGTGGACGATTTCGGCACGCAGGGCGCGAAGCCGACGCCACCCCGAATTGCTGGACTATCTGACCGTGAGTTTCGAGGAGCACAACTGGGACCTGAAGTGGCTGACCAAGGAAATCATGATGTCCCAGGTCTACCGCCAAGGCTCTTCCGAGGTGCCGGAGTATCTGGCCGCCGACCCGTCGGACAAGCTGCTGTGGCGGAAAGCGCCGCTGCGGCTGGAAGCGGAAACCATCCGCGATTCCATGCTGAAGGTCAGCGGCCTGCTGAACGAGAGGATGTTCGGCAAGCAGGAGCCGATCAAGCGCGGGCCTGACGGCCAGTGGCTGGAAGACAACCAGGGCACCGGCGCAACCCGCCGCAGCCTGTACCTGGCGCAGACGCGCACCCGCTCGGTGGCCTTCCTGCACGTGTTCGACTGCCCGGACATGACCTCCGACAACCAGCCGGAGCGCTTCCGTGCGTCCCTTCCGACGCAATCGCTGGCGATGATGAACAATCCGCTGGTGATGCGCACGTCCAAAGCATTCGCCGCCGAAGTGCTGGAAAAGAGCAAGAACAATTACGACGAAGCCGTGAAGCTGGCATTCGATGAGGCCTACAACCGGCCGCCGACCCCCAAGGAACAGGAGATCGCGAAGAAGTCGATCGCCGCGGAGTCGGATCCGCAGGAAGGCCTCCGCCTGTTCATCCAGGCGATGTTTGGCGCAAATAACTTCCTGTATAGCTACTAAGCAGATTGCGTAGAGGAGACAGAGCCATGAAGAGATTTCTGACGCGTAGACAGGCGTTGCAGGAAGCGGCCGTCGGGTTCGGCGCCATGGCGGTGAATTCCATGCTGCAACAGGAGCGGATGTTTGCGGCCGAGTCGGCCAGCGCCAAGGAGCGGACTTACGATCTGAAGCCGAAGGCGCCGCATTTTCCCGCCAAGGCAAAGCGCGTCATCTTCATCTACGTCGGCGGCGGGCCGAGCACCATCGACATGTTCGATCCCAAGCCCGCGCTGATGAAGTACGACGGCAAGCCGGCCCCGTTCGAGATCAAGGGCCGCGCGCTCAACGGCTCGCAGCAGATCATGGCCAGCCCCTGGAAATTCACCGACTGCGGCGAGAGCGGCCGCCAGGTTTCCGACCTGCTGCCCTATTTCCAGAAGGTGGTGGACAAGGTGACGTTCGTCCGGTCCATGACCACGGACCGCATCGACCATTCCACGGCCCAGTTCACCTTCGTCACCGGCCGCGGCTTCACCGGGGTTCCCAGCCATCGGATCGTGGGTGAGCTATGCCCTCGGCACCGAGAACCAGAATCTGCCGGCTTACATCGCGCTGGGTCAGGGCGCGACCATCGGCGACCGCGCGCACTCCTCGGCTTGGCTGCCTCCGATCTACAACGGCACCTCGATGCGCGCGGATCCGAAGACTCCGATCTTCGACATCAAGCGGCCCGGAGAGCATGAGCCTCGATCAGCAGCGGCGGCTTCTCGATATGGTCGAGGAACTGGATCGCCAGCAGAAAACCGTGTACCCGCTCGATCAGGATCTGGAATCGCGCATCGCGAACTACGAGCTGGCTGCCCGTATGCAGGTGGAAGCGCTGAAAGTTGCGGACCTCGACCAGGAGAGCGAAGCCACCAAGAAGCTCTACGGCATCGACGCGAAGGTCGGCGGACCGTTCGGCAGGCTGTGTCTGATGGCCCGGCGTCTGGCGGAAAGGGATGTACGCTTCGTCCAGGTCTACGCGGGCGGCGGCGGCAACTGGGACACGCACAATAACATCGAAGGCCAGCTTCCCGGGCTGTGCGAATACATCGATCAGGGTATGTCGGGACTGCTGGTCGACCTGGAGCAGCGCGGCATGCTGAAGGACACGCTGGTAGTCTGGTCCGGCGAATTCGGCCGGCTGCCCACCATCGAGGCGAAGAACTCCAAGCCCGGCCGCGACCACAATCCGTACGGTTTCAGCATGTGGATGGCCGGCGCCGGACTGAAGCCCGGGTTCGACTACGGGCAGACCGATGAGCTTGGATATTCGGCGGCCCGCGATTTCAAGTGCGGCCACAGCGATATCCACGCCACCGTCCAGCACCTGTTGGGCATCGACTACCAGAAGAATACCTTCCCGTACGAAGGCCGCGACGAGTCTCTGGTAGGTGTAACTCCTGCCCGCGTTTTGAACGAGCTCTTCACGTAGGGTGTAAGGCTGTGCGCGATAGGGAGGTAACGATGCATTTACGTCGTTTCGCCGCGGGGTGCCTGGCCGCGTGTGCGGTATCTTTACTTACTCTGTTCCTGAGTGCCGCGCCCCAGGACGGATATGATCGCGACGCCTCTGCCCGCGAATATGTTCAATTTCTCGTGTTGCAGCTCGATCAATGGAGCAAGGAGTTCCCCCAGCACTTCTACAAGGCAATGATGCAGCCGCCCGTGGACGCCGCTAAGTTGTCACCCGCGGCCAAAGCGGGAGCCGGCGAGTTTGGCGATTCCCTGCAGCGCCTGGCTTCGCTTAGCACAGCCAAAGACCTCATGACTAACGCCGGATTTCGGAGTCAATTGGATAAGACTCTGGCTGCGGCGAAAGACCTGAACCAGGCTATGGCGAGCCAGCGGTTCCCGGCGACCTTGCAGAACGATTGGGATCAGATCCGGTCCACGCTGAATAATCTGGCGCGCGCCTACAAGCTGGAAATGCTTGCCGTCCTCGAAGCCCCGGGCGGAGGCGGTGGTCGCGGCGGCCGCGGGGGACGCGGCCCGGCGCCGGCGAACGCAACCGCAGCGGCGGGTCCGGTGCCCGGCGGTTTGGCCGGCTACATCGTGGATCTGGCCTGCGCTAAGCGGGGCAAAGGGATGTGGACTAATGCCGAGTGTGTCGCGCGATGCGTGCGAGATGGCGACAAGGTCGTTCTGGTTTCGGAAGACGGCAAGATCTACCAGATCTCGAACCAGGACAAGATCGCGCCGGAGAGTTATGGCCAGGTGGTTACGCTGACGGGGAAGACGGATGGCGATACCATCACGGTTGACAGTCTGAAGATGTAGGTGGGCGGCCCCAGGGGGTGGGGAAGCGTTGCAGGGGTGGTCTCCATTTATAAATAAGTAGAGGTGTTTGCAGGCTTGCACTGGCCCTATTAAAGGAGAACCAGGGCATGCGACGCTTCAATGGACTCTGTTGTCTGTTTGCGCTGATTGCCTGCGCCGTAAGTGTGTTCGGCCAGCAGGGAACCAGCACGATGGTAGGCTCTGTATCGGATCCGTCCGACGCAAACGTTCCGAACGCGGTGCTCCAGCTTACGGAGCAAGCCACCGGCACCGTCCGGAACCTGGTGACCCCCGCGACCGGACTCTTTCGGTTCATCGATCTGCCTCCCGGCAAGTACTCGCTCCGCGTGCAGGCCTCCGGTTTCAAGGTCTACGAACTGAATGGCATCGAACTGGCGAGCTCGGAAACGCGCGATCTCGGAAAGCAGGTCCTGCAAGTCGGCGGCGTCACCGAAACGGTAAAGATTGAAGCCGAAGCCACTCCTGTCCAGACCGCTTCGAGCGAGCGTGGAGCCTCCATCCTCCCGCAGCAGTTGCAGGACCTCTCCCTGAAAGGCCGCGACGCATTCGGCATGATGCAATTACTCCCCGGAGTGATGGACGGGCAGCTTGGCAAGCGCGATCTGACCAATGCGTACTCGATGGGGATGATCTCGATCAACGGCATGTCCCCTCAGGCGATCAACGTGTCCGTGGACGGCGTTACGGAGATGGACGAGGGCGGAAACTATACCGCGTTCGTGACCCCGAACATGGACTCGATCGCGGAAATGCGCGTGCTCACCAACGGTTACCAGGCGGAGTACGGGCGGCAATCGGGCGGCAGCATCAACCTGATTACGAAGGGCGGCGCCCGGGAGTTCCATGGCTCCGGGTATTGGGACCACCGGCACGAGGGCCTCAACGCGAACACGTTCTTCAACAACCGGCAGGGCATTCAGAGAGCGCTCTACCGGTACATGATCGCAGGGTACAGTCTTGGAGGGCCGATCTACATTCCGCGTAAATGGAATACGGACAGGCACCGGCTGTTCTTCTTCGTATCGCAGGAGTTCACACAAATCGCGCAGCCGACGGTCACGCTGCAGACCAACGAGCCGACCGCGGCCGAGCGAGCGGGCGACTTCTCGAACACGCGCAATGCGGCTGGGCAAATTATTCCCATCTTGAACCCGCAGAACGGCGCACCGTTTCCGGGGAACATGGTGCCGAAGAACCTGATCGACCCCACCGGATCGGCGCTCCTGAACCTGCTGCCGCTGCCCAACGGCTACACCAACCCTTCGCCGGGCCAGCAATACAGCGCCAATTTTCTGGCGAGCGCAACTCCGCCTTACACGCGGCGCAACGACATGCTTCGCTTCGATGCCAACATCACCAAGAAGCTGAACATGTATTACCGGTACGGCAACGACGTGGACAACCGGTCCTACAACTTCGTAGTGGCCCCGGGCGTGGGGACCAACGTCCGGTTCCTGCCGGGCTACATTCACAGCGTCCACCTGACCTACACCGCGTCACCGACGATGGTGAACGAGACCTTGGTCGGAGTGGGCCACGACAACTACGGTTTCTATCACACTACCGACGATTCGCAGTGGTTCCGAACCAGCGGGCTGAATCCGCCGACCCTGCGGCCATTCCCCACTGGAGCGTTATATGAGAACTACCTGCCGTGTGCCTTCTTCAGCGGTGGTCAAGGCGCCAATCTGGCCTACTTTACTCCCGGTGGCCAGCAGAGTCCGGGGCCGGGTTGCAATCTCACTCCATACAAGAATTTCAACGACAACTACGTCTTCCAGGACGACCTGACCAAGGTGGTGGGGAGCCACAGTATCAAAGCCGGCGTGTTCTGGGAGTGGAACTCGAAAATCGAGCCCTCAGGGGGAAGCACGTACTACGGAAATTTCAACTTCGGCAGCACCACCAACAACCCCATGGATACCAACTATGGCTATGCCAATGCCCTGCTGGGTATTTACCAGACCTACGGCGAGGCTACGAATCGCGCCGTGCCCAACGTGCACTTCACGGAGCTCGATTGGTACATCCAGGATAGCTGGCGCGTGTCGAAGCACCTCACCGTCGATTACGGTCTCCGCTTTGTCCACGAAAGTCCGGTGGTCGATACTTCCGGAACCTACTCCGACTTCTACTCGCAGCTCTGGAATCCCGCGCAGGCGCCGGTGCTCTACGCGCAGGGATCTGTGGGGGGCAAGTCGGCGGCGGTCAATCCTCTGACCGGCCAGACTACGTTTGCTTCGCTGATCGGCACCATCATTCCGGGTTCCGGGAATCCCGTGGATGGCATGCACATTGACGGTCTCACGGGGAAGAGCGATTTCTACACGTTCCCGTATTTGGCCCTCGCGCCGCGGCTCGGCTTCGCGTGGGACCCGAAGGGGAACGGCAAAATGGTGATCCGCGCATCGGGCGGGCTATTCTACAACCGGTCAACAAATAATGTCCCCGGCAGCGGCGCGCCGCCCGTCGTCTACACGCCGACGCTGTACTACAGCACCATCACGGGGATTCCACAGGCCGCGGCCACGGCCGTAATCACGCCGACCGCCGCCAGTGCGATTTACGGCAATCAGCCGCTGGAACGTACGCATCAGTTCAACCTGACTGTCCAGCGCGATATCGGATTCAACACCGTGGTCGACGTAGGCTACGTCGGCAACTTCGACCGGCACTCGCGGTACATTGCGATTCCCGGCTCCAACACGGACGCGGCGGTACAGTTGAACCCGGTGCCCTACCAGGCGTATGCCAACCCGGCGAACCTCTTCAACAATACCGAAATCAACGCCAACCTCGTGCGCACAGCCTATCCCGGCATGGGCGCAATCAACTACACCAGCTTTGGCCTCTCGGCGGTGAACTACAACGGCCTGCAGATGGCCGCGCAGCACCGGCAGACTCACGGGCTCGCTTTTGGAGCTGCCTACACCTTCTCCAAGGCGCTCGGCACGCAGGGGCTGGATCCGTACACCAACCAGCGCAAGTGGTATTACGGTCCGTTGAATCAGGATCGGTCGCACCTGCTGAGTTGGAACTTCAACTACACCATTCCGACGTTTGGGGCGCAATCGAAGATCATCCGGGCCGTACTCGGCAACTGGACCATGTCCGGGATCGGGATCGTCACCACTGGCGCTCCGGTGACGCCGACCTGCAGCTCGACCGCCGCCTTCCCCTACTCAGACCCTTCGCTGACAGGCATCGGAAGCAACAGCATCTCCGGCGTGCGCTGCCAGGTGGTCGCGGACCCCAACAAGTACGCTCACGATTTCTACAACAACTTCAACACGGCCGCGTTTACGCTGGCGCAAATCGGGACGTTCGGAAATACCGGGATCGGCGTGCTGCGCCAGCCGGCGTTCTGGAACTTCGACGCCTCGCTCGACAAACGGGTTCCGATCAGGGAACGAATGGCGCTGAGGCTCCGCGTGCAGGCGTTCAACGTTTTCAATCACACGGAGTTCAATACCATTGGCACCACATACCAATGGAACGCCGCAAACGTCAACCTGAACACCACCACCGGGCAGTACACCGGCACTCAGCCGGCACGGCAAATCGCGCTCACCGCCCGGTTCGAATTCTAGCGGAATTACTGGCATCCGGTTGGTCCCGGCACGCAGCCGGAATCCACGTTGATGCTCTCGATCTTAATGATGTCGCCGTCAAGCGTGCCCGTGATCTTGACCTTGTGTCCGGCGTGCTCGACGGCCTTGGCTTGGTCGTCCAGTTTGTAGACCTTGGCATCCGCGGTTAACAAAACAGCTGGCGAACCGCCTTTAATGCACTTGCGCGCACAAGCTTCGTTGCCCTTCATGGCGGGCTTTGAGGCGCATGCTTCGTCGATGACGTACCCCGTGAAGTCGGCGGCGAAAGCGGCGGCCGAAAGCAGCAATCCAAGGGCGAACAACGCGATCCCTCTCTTCATGAGTGGCCTCCCTCTGAGTGATCCTATCACGGACAGTTCCCCGCATCGCGACTCCGATCAGAGCCGCGACCGTAAGGGAGCGGTTGCCTGTAGTGTACTTAGTTGCATGGGATACAATGTTTACCAGAATTGTGAACTGGAGTCTTGCGGGCCTGCTGGAACTGTTCCAGAATGTCTGCAAGCTCTCCGAGTGAGCGGACGGGATGCTGGCCAAGGGTTCAGCGCGAGGATCTGCACATCAACATGCCGAACTGGTCCGCCAGGTTGCGGACAGTGAGACGTTTCGCGCCGCGCCTACCATGCGCGCGCTGCTGTTGTACTTGTGGGAGCATCAGGGCGAGCCCATCAGCGAATACGCAATCGCAACCGAGGCGCTGGGGCGCAGCGCGGATTTCGATCCCAAACTCGACTCTACGGTTCGCGTTCAAGTAGCCCGGCTCCGGACCAAGCTGAAGGAATTCTACGAAGCGGCTGGTGAATCCTTTCCCTTACGCCTGTCCCTGCCCCTGGGGCGCCATGAACTGCATTGGGAATATCAACCGCCTCAGAAGCTTCGCGGCGCAACCTGGCGGGCGTTTCCACAGCGATATCTGTGGGGCGTTGGATTGACGGTGCTCGCGCTGACGGTTTTGTGCGTGGCTCTCCTCATACAGATTCGCACTCTGCAGGCGTCCCTGCCCGCTCCAGCCGCTCCCATACCGAGATTTTGGCAGTCGTTTCTAATGGCGGGCAAACCGACGGCCATCGTGGTGCCGAGCCCCCTGTACTTCTTCTGGCCGTCTCACCAGGTGTATATCCGCGACCTGCAGATCTCCGATTTTACGAATTGGCCCAACTCTCCCCATCTCAAAGCGACTGCCGAAAAATGGGGGCCGCCGGAGCTCGCCCAATCCTATGTGGGCGCCATGGAAATGACGGCGGGAATCAGGCTTCTGCAGTATCTGGAAAAAAATGGCAAAGAGGTTCGCTTGACCGAGTCGCGCAGATTTCCGGCGGAATCCTTTGCCGCGCAGAACACGATCTTCCTCGGCATGCCGCGTACCGCGGGCTACCTGAACCAGATGCTGGAGAAGACCAATTTCTATATCGCGCAAGTCAGCCCGGATCTGGTCCGCAACAGGAACCCCAAAGCCGGCGAACCCGTCGAGTTCCGCGAGGAGTCGTATTCCGCAGACCGCCGGCTCGCCCCGGCACTCATAATCCTGTTACCGGCACGGCCGGAGCATACGCGCATGCTGTTGCTGTTAGGTCGAAATCTCACGAGCTTAACTTCTGTGCTGGTGTCCCTTGAAGGCTTGAAACTCCTGGATGAGCAGTGGCTCAGAAACGGATCGCCGGACGCTTGGGAAGTGGTGATCCAAGCCGAGATCTACCGCGATACGGTCCTCAAGACTACTCCGGTGGCATTCAGGGCCATTCCCCCAACTTTTTGGAAGTAACAGGTAACAACCAGTAACATACGTGATGATACTGGCCTGACACACTCAAACAGACGTCCCTAAGGCGTATACTAATCCTCACCGTGAAAGGAGGCTCAAGTGCTTATAGCGATTCGATTCAGGACAATCCTGCTGGCGGCCGCGGGGCTGGCCTGCTTCATGACAACCGCGCCTTTGTTGGGCCAGGTTCGCAAGTTGCACACCCGCGATTTGACCAGGCTCAGTCAGGTTCAGGTGGCGGACTACCTGAAACGCAGCGACATTATCTTCATCCCCGTCGGCGCCGTCGAGACCAATGGGATCATGCCCAGCGACCGCGATTATGTCTCGCCGCTGGCGTATGCCATGGCGATGGCCGACGAGATGGACGCGCTCTATATGCCAGGCCTGATCTGGTCATACCCTGGCACTACGATGATCGCCCCGGCGACGGTCAATCTTTCGCCATCGCAGGGGCTTGCTTTTCTGAGGGCCTTGGCGCAGTCCCTCTTGCATCAGGGCTTTCGTCGTCAAGTCTACCTTTCCTCGGGCCAGGGGCCGGCGCCCTTGACGGCCGGCACGCTGGTCCGCGAATTCTATGACGAGGAGCACGTCCCGCTCTTGTACGTTGACATGGACAACTACCTGCCGAAACTGAAGTTGTCTCCGGACGCCAGGAGCAAGGCCCTATACGGTGCCCACTACATTGCCGGACGCATAATCGACCTGCCGCTCAAGGGTGACTATGGCGAAGCCGAATCCAAGGCGGCCGGACCTGTCCCTGAAAATACCGGATTGGCCGGTTTGACAAAACTAGGCTACAGCGGCAGCCTGGCACTCGGATCGTGGGTGCCGGACGTGATGGCTCACGGCGGTGGAAGGGAGCCCGTATTGCCCGTAACGGCAGCGGAGCGCGAAGAATGGGGAAAACAAGGACAGGCTCAGATCATTGCCATCGTCAAGCAAATGCATCTTCAGGAAGCCATGGACGATTTGAAAAAGCACGACGAGTTCACGAACCAGGTACTGGTTCCGAAATACGGAAAAATCCTGCCCGGCTCGCACTAGTTGCTTTTTGTGGTTGGGTTCACCGAGTTCTGGCGCGGCGGCCCCACGCCCAAGCCGATATGGTTCAATCTGCGTACTCAAGGCTCGCGCGGCGACTATGTGGAGTTGATGCTGGCCACGGGCACTCCCAGCCGGGAAGATTACGGCACCATGCAGCATATCTGCCTCTAAGTTCCGGACATCCAGGCCGGTCGCAGGATCGCCGTGGAGCGCGGTCAATACGACCAGAAGAAACTGGATACGCACATCGGGCGCAATCGCAAATGGCAGCTCAATCTTTTCGATCCCGATGGAACGCGGACCGAACTGATGGAACCAAATACCCAACCTCAGCGCCAATGATGGTAGATCCGTAGATAACCCAACCTTCGAAATGCTGGAACAGACGTACCACTCGGATGGTGCCGAAGCCGTATTCGATCTGCTGATCCGCCGTGCCCACGATGAGCAGGACTGCCGCGTACTGTTCGGAGCACGGATCATGCAGGCCCGTCACCGCTTGGGCCTCACCCTGATTGAAACGGAGCCGGTCCTCGACCTCCCTGCCGGCCAGCGGCTCACCTACGAGACCGCATTCCGGGAAGCGGCGCGCGAGTCTGGGGAACTGCTTCTTGCGGGCGGCGATATTGCCGGTGCATGGGTGTACTTCAAGGCGATCGGCGAGCCTGCGCCAGTGGCCGCAGCTATCGAGAGCGTGAACGGAGGCGAGAACCTCGACCGCGTAATCGAGATCGCTTTTCAGGAAGGCGTAAACCCGCGCAAAGGTTTCGAGCTGATCCTGGAACATCACGGAATCTGCCGGGCGATCTCCTGGTTCGAGGCCGACCGGGATTACGACAGCCGCCAAAAATCTCTCCGCCTGTTGGTTCGGACTCTCTATGGCCAGATCGCATCTGCTATGAAAGAGACCATCGCTTCGGCGGAAGGCACCGCGCCCGAGACCAACAACCTGGCGGAGTTGATGGCCGGCCGCGCCTGGTTGTTCGAAGCGAACAGCAGTTACACCGACAGCACCCATTTAACATCGGTACTGCGGTTCACTCCGGAATTGGAAGACCCTGAGACGCTCAGGATGGCGCTGGAACTGGCCAAATATGGCTGTTGCCTCGCCCCCATGTTCCATTTTCGCGGCGACCCGCCGTTTGAAGACCCATATATCGATCACGCAATTTACTTGAAAGCGCTCCTCGGAGAGGACGTCGATGCCGCCATCGCCCATTTTCGACACAAGGCAATTCCGTCGCCCGAGTTCCCCGCATACACTGCTCCAGCCGAGGTCCTGATCGAATTGCTGCTGCGCCTGGACCGCTATGCGGAGGCCATCCAAGCCTCGGTCGATTACATTCCTGACACCATCGGCGCACCGCTGAGCTGTCCCTCGGTTCTCCAGTTATGTCAAATGGCGGGAGACTACACCCGCCTCCGCACCATGGCGCGGCAGCACGAAGATTTGCTGGGATTTGCCGCCGGCCTCATCCAAAGCTGAGGTTTACGGCCGGCCTCCATTCCCTCACCACAGGAACTTCAAACTCATCTGCCCGATGCGCCCAGCCTTGGCACTCGTTACCCTGCCGAAGTTGCCGCTCGTGAAACTGCCGCTCGGGTTGTTGAACTGGGCGTGTTCCAGGGCATTGAAAAACTCGGCCCGGAACTGGATCGCCTTGCTCTCGTGCACTTTCGTGATCTTCTGCAAACCCAGGTCCCAGTTGTTGGTCCCGGGACCATGAAAGAATCGTTGGTTCGCATTGCCCATTGCGCCCAGCACCTCTGACGTAAAGGCCGACTTATTGAAATACTGTTGATTCGGAGTATTCCGCACATCCGGCGTAATCACCAGCCCGCCTGCGTAATCCGGGTGGTCCACCCCGCCGGCGCCCGTGAGGGAACGGTCGCCGCTCTGTGAAATCGCGATCGGGAATCCCGTCGCAAACCGCGTGATGCCGTTCACGCTCCAGCCCTGCGTAAGCCGCTTCGGCAGCATTCCGGCGCCGCCGAAAGGCAGGGCGTAGTTGTAGCTGATCACAAAATTATGGGTGGCATCGAACGACGAGAGCGCCCGGCTCAAGCGAAAATTCGAGAAGTTCATGGTGCTGAACGTAGAGGCGTTGTCCATCGCCTTGCTGAAAGTGTAGGACGCCAGAAAAGTAAGATTCGCTGCGCGTCGCTCCCACGTGGCCTGCAGGGAATTGTAAGTCGAGTTGGCGTTCGTGGATTCGTAGGTATTGCTGCCGTAGTCGAATCCCAGCGGGCCGCGTGTTCCAAAAACCTGACTGCCGTCGGGACGGGTGAATACCGCGCTCTCCTGGTTTGGTCCGCATTGCAGCGTGCCCTTGGCCACGCCCGCGCCTCGCAAGCTCAGGCAGAGATTGGCGTCCCCGGGATTGGCTTCGTATTGCGCAAACAGTTTGTGCCCCTCGGTCCCCACGTAAGCCACCGTCATGACCATGTTGGAGCTGAGTTCCCTTTGAATGGAGACGTTGTAATGCTCGGCGTACGGGAGTTTGTTGCCGGGCAAATAACCGGGGGAGCTGGTGATCGGCAGGAATACCGACCAGTCCAGATTCTTGATGGCCGCTGAGCCCGGCACAGGCAGGGCGAAGGGGAAGCGCTGAGTCTGGGAAGTACCATCGGCCCGAGTCAGGAACGGTTGGTCGAAGAGCACAGGCGCCTCGCTCACCCAGTACAAACCGTAGGGGGCATCGGCCACTTCGATAAAGAGGCCTGCATCCTGGATGGCGGTGTAGTAGATGCCGGCCGCGGCGCGAATGCTGGTTTTCCCCGAGCCGCCCAACAGTTTGCCCAGGATGCCGTCGGAAACGTTCGGGCTCCAGGCAAAGCCCAACCGCGGAGCGAAGTTTCCCCACGTCGTGGGCGCCAGCGTCGATGGAATTGGCTTGCCGCCGGGAAGTCCCGGATCTCCGGGCACCAGCCACCCTGGGGGAGCACCGGGAAGCACCGTGGATTGCACCCCGGGCACGATGGTTTCGATCTTGTTCTGCGTGTCGTACCAGGGTGTGCTGACCTCCCACCGCAGGCCGTAGTTCAGCGTGAAATTCGGCGCGATTCGCCAGGAATCCTGCGCGAACGCAGCGCCGTACCGGGTGCGCGAGTCCAGAACCTGTAGGCTCGCCTGGATGTACGATGCGGGAGCGCCTAGCAGGAAATCGGCGACGTCATGACCGGTCTCGGAGCCGTCAAACGTGAAGTTGCCATTGGGCGCGTAAATGTTGCGCTCGTTGATCTGGAGATAGCGGAATTCCCCGCCGAATTTGAACGCATGTTTGTTCCAGATCTTCGAAAAGCTCTCCGAAGCGTGCCAGGTGTTGTTGTATTGCCCGGTAGCGCTGATGGTCCGTCCGAAATTGAAGTTGATCTGGCCGGAGAGGGAAATCGGCGGCACCGATTGCCACGAGTCGGGCCCGGAGTTGATAATCCCCAGTGTGCCGGGGCCGGTGACGAAGCCGAGGCTCGATAGCGAAACGGAAGGATCTGTCGGTTGGTTACTGACTGACGCCACTCGCGTGAAATCCACTCGGGCTTCATTCACCGCACTCGTGCCGATCGCGCGCGTGTTTGCCAGTACGCCTTGCTGCGCCCGCCTCGGTGTATACGTGCCGAAGTCCCCAAAGGTGGGTCCGTAGGTGCCGGGACTGACCGAGGTGGAGTCGTCAAAGTGATAGTAGCCGTACCAGTTGCCCGTCTTCTTGTTATTGAAATCGACGCGCTGTCCGGCCTTGTCGTCGCGCATCGTGCTCACCACGCTGGGAGGAATAAAGTTGTTCGCCCCGGCATTGGGAAGTGGGATATAAGCCTGCAACATTTTGGCCGCGATCGGCGAGAAGGCTCGGGTTGGGATCACGCCATTCGGAAACACGCATGTAGCGGTGCTCGCGCAGGTGGCCGTGCTGTACGGTTCATTCGCGGTCACGGCGTAGCCCAGGCGCTGCGATAACACCTGCGCCCAATAGGGACCGCTCACCACCCCGCTAAGGTCGCCGGGGAGAAACGTGCCGTTCCGTTGGGCCACACTCGGGAGCTGGCTGATGCTCCCCGAAGATCCCTGGCTCTGGCGGGTGCCCTGATAGTCGGTGAACCAGAAGAGCCTGTTCTTCAGCGCGGGTCCTCCCACGGCATAACCAAACTGGTTTCGCTTGAGCACGGTCACGGCCGGATCGAAAAAGCCGCGGCCATCCATGTCACTGTTGCGGAGGAACTCGAAGACGGAGCCATGCAAACCGTTGGAACCGGACTTGGTGATGGCGTTCATCACGGCGCCGCTGAAACGGCCGTATTCCGCGTCGAAGCTGTTGGTGATCAGGCGAAACTCGGCCACCGAGTCCAGGTTCGGGATGACTGCGGCGCCCATGGTACGGCCGTCGCTTACGTCGCCCCCGTTGACCAGGAAAGCATTGGAGGCTTCCCGCTGGCCGTTCACCGAGATCAGCCCCGTGGCTGACGACTCCGGAGCCACGCCGGCCTGTATCGACAGCAGATCGATGTAGCTGCGGCCGTTCAATGGCAAATTCAGAATGTTCTTTTCATCGATCACGGTACCTAACTGGGTGCTGGTGGTTTCCACCTGGACCGCGGCGGCGCTCACCTCCACCTTTTGCTCCAGGCTTCCGACATTCAAAATGACATCCACGCGCCGTTCCTGATTCACCGCGAGCACGACATTCCCCGCAACGAATGTCCGGAATCCGGCATGCGACGCTTCCACTTTGTAGGTGCCCACCGGGACCGCCAGGAAGCGGTACTCGCCGGTGGGGTCCGTGATTGTCTGCTGTGTGAGATTGGTTTCCACGTTGGTAATTGTCACCGCCACACTGGGTACAGTGGCTCCAGTCGCGTCATGGACGGTCCCCAGGATGGAACCGAAGACATCGGCCCGCAGCGAAGAATGCGCGGCCAACAAAACGCCGATCGTCAAACTCGTTCGAATGACCGTTCGAAGACCCCTCATAGCTCCCCCTTTTGACTCTCTCGAAAATGCGAGCCGCCCCCGGTGACAGACGAGACTGGCATGGGTTCCGCCGTCTTTGCGGAACCCGCTGCCAGCCCCGTCTGTCACCGGGTTCACACCCACACAGCCCCCTATTTTCATTTCCCGCTTTGCCCCCGGCAAAATACGCCCCGTTCTCGCTGCTACTTCTTTCCCCCCTGGTGCGCCTTGACATAGTCGTCCATCTCCTTGCGCAGCGCCGGGTCGCGCGGCGTTCCGTATAGATCGCTGGATTTGTACTGGCGCGTATCCATCTTCTGCTTGATCCACTCGTCGCGCGCCCTGGTGCTGTCGGCGGCGTCCAGCGCGGGCTGCACCAGGTGTGGCGGAATGAACAACAGGCCTTCCTCATCGCCCAGCACAACGTCGCCGGGCATCACGGTCGCGGTGCCTATGCGGATCGGAATATTGATGCCGGTGAGCATCACGTTGCTCAACGAATCCGGCGAGGTGCCTCGGTAGTACGCCGGCATGCCGGTCGGGATGATCTTACCCAGCCAGAACATCGCGCCATCCACTACCATGCCGGTGCCGGTGGTCTTCCAGATATAGTAGGCCAGCTTGTCGCCCACGAACGTGCCGCTGTCAATCTTGCCGAACAGATCCACCACAATCACATCGCCCGGCTGCAACATGTCGATCACGGTCTGGTTGCGCAACCTCCCCAGGCCCTTGCTCTCGGCCTCCGCCTGCATACCTCCGGCCACGTCCGGCCTGGTCGGCATGAACTGCACCGTGAAGGCGCGCCCCACCAGCCGCTTTCCCGGGTTCAGGATCTTCCAGTCGCCCGCATACTGGTTGGGAAAGCATCCGCCTCCGCTGGGTGCGCCTGCCGCCGCTCCGCGCCCTGCGTTGGCAGCACCTCCAGCATTCCCACCTCCACCGCGTCCGGCATTGCATCCCTGCCGCACCGCGCCCCACGCCTCCTCAATCACCAGCCCCTTCACCTTCTCCAGCAGGCCGTCCGGCACCTTCGGCCGTCCGTCGGGAAAGCGTTCGTAGGGATTCATGGCCGTATAGGCCGTCATCTGTTCCTTCGTGAGCGTCCACTGTGCCAGACCACAGACCGGCAGCAATACCCCATCGCCAGCGCCATTCTCGTCATTGAACCCTCCCCTGCTACCCGACGTCACCCGCCTGCCCGCCTGGGAAGGCGTGCCGCTTTGCGGTCCATTTGGCACTCAGGTATTCGCCCATGTCCAGCGAGCCGGACAGCGTATCTCCATGAAGCTTCCCGGTGAATCGATAGGAAAGCGCGGCGCCGTGGACTTCGCCGATGTTGCTCGAGATCTCAACTTCATCGCCCGAGATGGTGCCCGAGAAATCACGGGATACGAAATCTCCCTGGTGGGTTCCCACCAACTGGCTCCCCTGTTGCTTCACGTGGAAGACATGGTCTCCACTGCCCGCCGCGAACTCGATGTGCACTTCCCATCGCCCGCTGAGGTCTCCGGCCGGCGCCTTCGTAGCCTCGGAACTCTTCGCAGGACGTCGGGCCGCCAGGATGGCGTGGATCCGGTCGCCCACTATCTTGTCCTCCCCCGGGGACATCATGTAAGCCGTGATCGAGATTCCCGTCTGGCCGGCACCCCGGCCGCCTCTTCCACCACCGCCGCCTCCGCCCAGCAGGATGCGCGGTTCGGTTGTGTCGAGAATGCGGCTCACTTCCTGACCCGTGATCCCCAATTTCCCGGCGTCCCAATTGATCGAAAGTCCGGGACTGTGGTTGCTCAGTCCCCTCGGCTGCCGGACCGCCGTGGTCACTCCATCCACCTGAGAGACGCGAGCCGCAATGTTGTTCATCCACGCAGTCCACATCTCGTCCTCGGCCTTGTGGTCGCGCTTCACCCACATTTCCACCGCGGCCAGCATCCCGACAATCTCTTCCTTGCCGACTTTCATCGTGCGGCCGTGGCCGTGGTGCGGCGCACTCGCCACCCAGGCCGCTTTGACTAAGTCTTTCCGCCCCAGCAGCACCCCCGCGCACTGCGGTCCGCGCAGCGCCTTGCCGCCGCTGTATCCCACCAACGTTGCGCCCCTTTGCAGATGAACGTTGGGGATGGTCAGCATCTCCGCCGCCGCATCCACCAGGACCGGAACATTCTTCTTTCTGGCGATGCCGTAAACGGCATCGTAAGTCAGCGGCCCGCTCTCCAGCCTTTGACCCGCCATGATGTAGACCATCCCGACTTTCGGTCCCAATGCTGCTTCGTACTCGGCGGCATCGCCCACCTCGATGACGCGGACGCCCACGGACCGGATCGCCTGGTCGTACTCGTTGCGCGAGTTCTTGGGGATGACCACTTCGTCCCTGGCGAAACCGGTCAGATCGGGAACGCGCACGTGCAGATCGGGATTGCCGCCCATGATGCACGCGGTTGTGGCATGGGCCAGCCCGGCGGCACAACCCGCCGATACCATCCCCCATTCGGCGCCGGTCAGCTCCGCCAGGCGCTGGCCCACCGCTTCCATCAGTTCGTCAAGCTGCACGAAGTGTTGGGCCGCGGCGTCCTTGGCTTGCCTTACTTCCGCCAGTTCCAGGGAGCCGCTGATCACGGTCAAGGTTCCCCGGCAGTTGATAAACGGCCTCACCCCGATCGACTGGTAAATTCCGGATCCGATCTCGAGTTTTCCGACCGTTACCGGTGCGGCAGCCGAAGCGGATTGCGATGTGCCCAGAAATGCGGGAGCACCCACCAGCATCGCGCCGCGTCCAAGCAATTTGCGCCGGCTGTACCGTGCCGCAGCAGCATTGAAAGCGTTTTTCACGGAATTCCCTCCAGAAATCTGGTTGCGGAAATTCTATCCCAAATCGAGTCGCACGGAAAGGCGAAAGTGCGCCCGCAACCCGTTGGTGACACGAGAATTGTTTTTTTCTTCCCGTTTGAATCAGCAGGTTGCAGATATTAACATCCGAAAACGCTTGACGCTTGTGCTAACTTTCAATCAGAAGGTCTCGCCCACCGCGATTCCTTCGACGGTTTTCTTCGTGGCCACGAAGCGTTGCATGTACGGTGGAACTGAACTCCTTCTAGGGCCGTCAACGCCCTAACGGCTGGCTGAGCAATGCTACGGGGTCGGGAGGGAGATTTCGGGTTCGAACCCGTAACATCGGGTGGTGTGCGGATAGCGGTGATTGTCGCTCCACCTGGTACCAGAGGAAAAGTAGCGAATCGGCAACGATATGTCCGCCATTCAGCGGGCCTAGATCATCGAAGCTACTTTCCAATCCATTGGGCGGCCGACACGCACGGCGAAAAGTCCGGGGAGATTGCTCCTGAAGCCCGGCCGCCCGCAACGAACTTACTTCCAATCTCTACCTACACGTGTGTCTCCACGACTTAGCCCCACCAGCTTTCTTTTGCGCGCTACCCGTGAATCACCCTATATTGCTCCAGATCTCTCTTGACCGTCTCCAGCGGCGTTGATTCCGTAGCCCCGTGCGTCAGCAGATAGTATTTGACGCCACCCACGCTCTCGGCCGCTGCGAAGATTTCCCTCCAACGGATGTCGCCCTTCCCCAACGTCGGCGCATGGCGGTTAGCGTCGGCTGGACCATCCGTGAGCAGCAGCGAATCCGTTTTGCCGGGGTATCGCTCAATAAAGGCCACCACGTCCGATCCGGCGCGCGTCGCAACATTGACGTCGGTGTGGAACGTCAGGCCCTTCGCCTTGGCCAGGATATCGATGGGCCGCCCCACGCCGTTGCCTCTGGTTTGGAACTCTACCGCGTGATTGTGGAAGCTGACCGCCATCCGGTCCCGTTGGATCGTTTCGGCTGCGGCCTGCAGCACGTCGGCCAGTTCTTTCCAGGCGTCCGCTTCATTGGTCGCCTTGGCGGGGTGATATCCGATTTCAGTCCCGCCACCTCCGCCACCTCCGCCACCTCCTCCTTTCTTGCCTTGGCCATTTGGCCCGCCGGGAGCGGTATTCGCGCTGGGCGGGTTGTTCGCGCTGGGAGTGGCCGAATTCGCCAATCCTCTGACGCAGCAGATAGTTTGCGTGCCGAGGATCCGGTTCAACGCCATCATGCCCTTCATCTTGTCCCCGGGAACAAAGAATTCCGGCTCGGTATGAGTTGCGAAGGTCTTCAGGTGAATGGAGTCGAGCAGAGCCCGGACCTCTTTGGCGCGGGCCGGCGTCCAACTCTCGTACTGCGTGAGTTCCACGCCCTGATAGCCCATCTCGGCGACTGCGGTGAGAGTACCGTTAAAGTCCTTCTTCCAATCCGCCAGCACCGCGTAAATCAGCAATCCGACGGGGACGTGTTTGGCGTTTTGCCCCCGCAGACTCGCTGCGGAAGTGGCAGCCGTGGCCAGGAAGCCGCGGCGTGAAATCGATTCGGGAATCTTCATGGATCCTTACACCTCACCGAGTGTGATAGTATCCCACCCAGCATGATTGGCAAGTGTTTCGCCGGAGTATTACTGATGTCCGTGTCATTATTGGCACAAAATTACAGGGCAGAGCAGGTATCCGATCATGACATCCCGATCGTTCGTCTCACGGACGTTGCCGGTGGCGTGGAAGTGGTGGTCGTGCCATCGATTGGTAATCGCGCTGTGGAAATGAAGGTGCACGGCAAGAACATCCTGTACTTCCCGTCCGCTGACGTCGGCGAATTTCAGAAACGGCCGAGGCTGTCCGGCATTCCGTTCCTGGCGCCCTGGGCCGATTTGCTCAACGAACAGGCCTTCTGGGCAAACGGCATGAGGTACCAGTTCAACATGACCCTCGGCAACGTCCGCGGCGAGAGGCCAATCCACGGCCTGCTGGTCACTTCGCCGTACTGGCGCGTGACGGACGTGGCGGCGGATGCCCGATCGGCCCACGTGACCAGCCGGCTCGAGTTCTGGAGGTATACGGACCTGATGGCGCAATGGCCGTTCGCCCATGAATACGAGATGACCTACAGGCTGGCTGACGGCGCCCTTGAGGTACAGACCACCATCAGCAATTTGAGCACGGAAACAATGCCTGTCGTCATGGGATTTCACTCGTTCTTCCAGATTCCGGACATCCCTCGCGACGAGTGGGTGGCCCACATTCCCGCTCGCGTGCACGTCATCGCGGATGAGCATAATATTCCCACCGGCGAAATGCGGCCGCTCGACATACCCAATCCCCTGCCTCTTCGGGGGCGTACCTTAGACGACGGTTTTACGGACCTGGAACGCGACGCGGACGGCCGCGCCCACTTCTTTATTGAATCCGGCGGCAAGACGGTGGAGACGCTCTTTGGGCCCAAGTACACCGTCGCCACCATCTGGCTGCCGGCGGGTCCGAATGGACAGCCCCGTGAGTTCATCTGCTTCGAGCCGCTGTCCACCATCATCAGCGGGGTGAACCTGGCGCACGAGGGCAAGTATCCCGGCCTTCAGACTGTCCCCGCCGGCGGGAAATGGACTGAGAGTTTCTGGATACGGGCCAAGGGAATCTGAACCATGGTGAAATGGCATTTTGCTGGAATCGGCCTTAGCGTCGGCTTGTTCCTTTGGCTCGCCGGCAGCGCACGCGCGCAGAATATCGCAGTGGACGCTGCGCCGTCCGACGCGGTAAATACATTCAGTCCCTTCCGCGCACTCGGTGGAGCGATTGACCGGTTACGCGGCGGAAACACCAGGGAGGAAAACGAAAAGCACACGGAGCGGCTGCTGACCTGCCCTGTCCTCAAGGAACTCCTGGGCGCGGGATGGCAGACCGTTACCTACCGCCAGAATACGGAGCTGATGATCGAGGCGTGGCACTGGAACCCGCACGGCACCTGGAGCAATGCGAGCAGACAGGAGGGCTATTTCATCGGCAGCGCGGAGCCGACGGGCGAGAAGATACTCCACTCCTGGGCGTATCCCCTGCCCCATCGCGGCGCCACGCAGGGTGACGGTAACGGCTGGTCCCGTTTGACGGACGGAGATCTGAAGTCCTACTGGAAAAGCAACCCCTACCTGACCAAAACCTACACTGGCGAGGACGACTCGCTGCACCCGCAATGGGTCATGATCGACCTGGGCGCCAAGGTAGACGTTAACGCCATCAAGATCGCTTGGGCAGACCCCTACGCCAGACGCTATTACGTGCAGTTTTGGACGGGCGAACAGCAGCCGTTCTACAACGGGATCAACAAGGGTGCATGGCAGACCTTCCCGATGGGCACCGTCACGGACGGCAAGGGCGGCACTCCCCTGTTGAAGCTGGTGAACTGGAAGATCCCGGTGCGATACCTTCGCATCTGGATGACGCAATCGTCCAGCACCTGCGACACGCACGGCAGCGAGGACAATCGCAACTGTGTTGGGTACGCAATCAACGAACTGTACATTGGGACGGTTTCGGACGACGGCCAGTTCACAGATATCGTCAAGCACCTTCCAAGCCGCCAGCAGACCATCACCTGGCCCTCTTCCGTGGATTCGTGGCGCGCCGCTTCCGACCTCGACTACGGCAGAGGGGACCAGATCGGATTCGATTTCTTCTTCACGTGCGGGGTGACGCGCGGTCTTCCCGCCATGATCCCGATCGCCCTCCTTTACGCGACACCAGAGGACGCTGCCAATGAAATCGCGTACCTCTACAAACGGAAATATCCAATCTCATGGATCGAGATGGGCGAAGAAGCCGACGGGCAGCGCGTGCTCCCGGAGGATTATGCCACGCTGTACCTTCAGTTCGCCACCGCCATCCACAAACTGGTACCGAACGCGCCTCTGGGCGGCCCGGCCTTCGAAGGGACGGCCGGCGATGTCGATTCCTGGGCGGACGCCAACGGAAACGTTTCCTTTATTGGCCGGATCTGTTGCAAATAGCAAGAGTCGAACTTGGTCAGCCATCCGGTTCAGGCCAGTGTTACAAAGCGATGCCAAACAGAGTATGGATGAATTGACGTTGGCCCACCGCATCCCCCTTTGCCAGCCAGCGGATCTGTCCTTTGCGAATCGCATGCATTGCCTCGTAGCCTTCGATGGTTCTCCAGGCTCCTTCCACCGACCGGAATCCGAGACTGGCGACGATTCGTTTCTTGACGAATCGGTGGTCCTGCTCGATGATATTGTTGAGATACGGCAATGTTCGGCAGCGACAGCGGCGCCCCAGTTCGCCGGACTCCTTCAGTTCGCGGATGGCACGGGCATACGCCGGATGCCCATCCACATTGATGACTCGCGGCCCGGTTCCATTGCCAGCCGACAAGGCGAGCCGCAGGAAAAGCTTCGCCGCCGTTAGATCGCGCTTGGGCGACAGCATGAAGTCGATGGTTTCGCCAGCCGAATCGACGGCGCGGTAGAGGTAGGCCCAGCTCCCGGCGACTCGCACGTAGGTCTCATCGACCCGCCAGGAGCGATTGGGACGGCGCAATTCGCGACGAATGCGTTGATTCAAGATAGGCGCATACCGCTGCACCCAGCGCCAGATCGTGACGTGGTCGACGCAGCGGCCGCGTTCCGCCATGATTTCTTCCAGATCCCGGTAGCTGAGCGAATATCGCAGATACCAACGGACGCACAGCATGATGATCACGTCTTCGAAATGTCGCCCACGAAACAGCGCTGGTCGCTTTTGATTCACGCTCTCACCCTATCAAACCGCGGCCATTCCTGTTTGCAACAGAGCCGTTTGCCAAACCGGAAACGGCGTTGTTTTAACGCCAATGGTGCTCCGCGCCGCTATAGCCATTGACAATATATCCACTATGCATATAATCAAAGTGTGAATACCGACCCTTCGTCCCTCCTGCCGCTGCCCAACGCCGCCTTCCACATCCTCCTCGCCGTCGCCGATGAAGACCGCCACGGATACGCCATCATCCAGGACGTCGCCGCCCGCACCGGCGGCGCGCTGAAACTCAGCGCCGGCACGCTCTATCGCTCCATCCAGCGCATGCTCGAACAGGGCCTCCTGGTGGAACCGCGCAGCCGTCCCCTCCCCGAACTCGACGACGAACGCCGCCGCTATTACCGCATCACCCCCTTCGGCCGCGTCGTGGCCGAAGCCGAATCGCGGCGCATGGCTCAGCTCGTCCGCATGGCCCGCGCCCGCGGCTTCGCCCCCGGGAGGGCCTGATGCGTCTCTATCGCGCCCTCCTCCATCTCTATCCCGCTGGGTTCCGCGCCGAGTATGGCGGCGACCTCTGCGCCCTCTTCGCCCTCCGCCGCACCCAAGCCACCAACCCGCTGGCCGTTCTCGCGCTCTGGCTCGAGGCCATCGCCGATGCCTGCACCAGCGCCCCGCCCGCGCACTGGGACATTCTTCGCCGCGACGCCGTATGGGCCGCGCGTTCTCTACGCCGCTCGCCCGCCTTCACCCTCACCGCCATCCTCGTCGCCGCCCTCGGCATCGGCGCCGCCACCGCCGCATTCACCCTCGCGGATCACGTCCTGCTTCGCCCGCTGCCCTATGCCGATTCCGCCCGCCTCGTCAAAATCTGGGAAGACGATTCCACCCAGGGCTATCCTCGACTGGATCCCTCACCCGCCAATTACCGCGATTGGAAGCGCTTCTCCCACTCCTTCGAGGGCGTCGAAGCATGGTGGGATCTCGCCGCCAATCTTTCCGAGCTTGGCAATCCTGAGCGCCTCGAAGGCGCGGGCATCACCGCGGGCCTGCTGCCCATGCTCGGCATACAACCTGCTCTCGGGCGCGCCTTCACTGCGGACGACGATCGCCCCAACGCCCCCAGAACCGTTCTGCTCAGCGACGCGTTATGGCGCAGCCGCTTCGGTGCCGACCCCGGTGTGACCGGCAGCACCGTGATTCTCGATTCCCTGCCCTACAAAGTGATCGGCGTCATGCCGCGCGATTTTTGTTTCCCTTCCCGCGACGCCCAGATCTGGATATCTGCGCGCTTCGGTGAAGACGATTTCTCCGACCGCTCCAACAATTACATTCGCGTGCTCGCCAAGCTTCGTCGCGGAGTCACCTTGGAAGCTGCCCAATCCGAAATGCGTGCCGTAGCCGGCGCTATGGAGCGCGCCTGGCCTAAGGAGAACGAGCACATCGGCGCCCGCGTCATTACCCTGCGCGAAGAACTCTCCTCGCGTTCGCGCATGCTGCTCACCGCGTTGCTCGGCGCCGCACTTTGCGTCCTCCTGATCGGCTGCACCAACCTCGCCAACCTGCTGCTGGCGCGCGCCCTCGCTCGCCGCAAGGAACTCGCCGTGCGCACCGCCATGGGCGCCGGACGCGAGCGCCTGGTGCGCCAATTACTCACCGAAAGTCTCTTGCTGGCCATCGGCGGAGGCATCGCCGGCATCCTGCTGGCCTTCGCCGCGCTGCCGCTGCTGGTCCGGCTGGTCCCCAATTCGCTGCCCATCGCAGAAACGCCGGTGATTGACGCGCGCGTGCTCCTCTGCGCTGCCTGCATTACCGCCCTGACCGCACTGGGCTTCGGCGTCTTTCCCGCCCTGCGCGCGGGCAGCGGCGATCTCAGCGGACTGCGCGAAGGCTCGCGCGCCGGGGGTGCTGGTGGCCGTAAAGAAGGTCTTCGCTCGGCTCTGGTTATCGCCGAAATTGCCGGCTCTGTGGTCCTGCTGGTTTCCTCCGGTCTGCTGATCCGCGCGCTCTGGCGATTGCAGAATGTCGATCCGGGTTTCCGCACCGCCGGCGTGCTCACACTGCGCACCGCGCTCCCCATCCCCAAGTACAACAAGGTGGCCGACCGAAGTCGCTTCTACTCTCACGTGCTGCGGGAGGCACGCCGTCTGCCCGGCGTTGCTGAGGCCGCATATATCAGCTTCATTCCGTTAGCCATGCAAGGCGGCATCTGGCCGGTCAAGGTCCCCGGCCGCGATCCCAGCGGCACACCGGAGCGGGCCATGCTGCGTTATGTCACGCCCAGGTATTTTGCCGCTCTCAGCATCCCGCTGCACCTGGGCCGGGACGTGAGCGAAGCCGATACCCGCGAAGCGCCCTTCACCGCCGTCGTCAGCGAATCCTTCGCTCGCCGCTATTGGCCCGGTGAAAATCCGCTGGGACGCCACTTCGATTTTGCCCTGTCACCCCGCACCATCGTCGGCGTGGTCGGCGACATCCGCGCTCGGGGCCTGGAGCGCGAAAGCGAACCGCAGGTCTACATCCCCTACCAACAGGTCCTGGATGGCAACATCATCGGGTACGTTCCGAAGGACCTGGTCCTGCGCACCTCCGCGCCGCCGGGGACACTTGTTCCCGCTCTGCGCCGCATCATCGCCGCCGCAGACCCGGAGCAGCCTATCAGCAACGTGCGCATGCTCGGCGATGTGGTGGAATCCGAGACCGAACCGCGCGCTGTGCAGGTGCGTGCGCTCACCGCCTTCGCCGCCATCGCCTTCCTGCTCGCCGCCGTCGGCATACATGGACTGCTCTCTTTCACCGTATCCAGCCGCTCCCAGGAAATCGGCGTACGCCTCGCCCTTGGCGCGCAGCGCACCAACATCCTCGGCATGATCCTGCGCGACGCCGCGCGCCTCTCCGCCGCCGGCATCTTATTCGGCGCGACCGCCGCCTGTCTCGCCGGCAGTAGCATGCGCGCCCTCCTCGCCGGAGTGGACGTTGCCGACGTCCCCACCTTCACCGCTACCATTGCCCTCTGCACACTGATGACCCTGACCGGAAGCCTCATCCCCGCCCTCCGCGCCATCCACATCGACCCCGCCTCCGCCATCCGAGCGGAGTGAATAAGACGCTACGGCATCTGCGGAGCCGCGCTCTCCAGCATCTTCGCCACCCAATCCGCGTGCGGCAGCCTGCGATCGTGCATCGCCCGAACCTCCCGCTCCACGTCGTACTCCACCCGCCGTATGGACGGCTGGAATTCATCCAGCAAAAGGTACGCAGCGCGTCGATCGCCGTCGTACGAAAGGCTCACGCTGCCCGTGTTGACCACCGTCATTGCCGGGCCGTACCGAATAAAAGGCCGATGAATGTGCCCATACACGGCGACCGGCTTGCCAAGTTTTCCATAGACAGCCTCCAACTCCGCATCGCTAGCCTCCGGCCCAGGCGCGCGCCATAGATCGCCGGGCGAGGCATGCACCAGCGCCATCGACCCGTGAATCTGCACTCGCGGCAAGCCGCGCAGCCAACCGATCCGCTCTTCTCCCAGCGCCTCCACCGTCGCCGCCGCCATCTCCCCGATCGCTGCGAATAGCGGTTGCAGCTTAGGCGATTGTTTCGCAAACTCCCACAGCGTCTCCGGCTGATAAAGCATCTCGTCCGTATTGCCCACCACGCCCTGCCAGCCGAGATCGCGAACCTGGTCCACAATCTCCGTGGGACTGGCGCCGCCGTGCGCCAGATCCCCACCGTGAAAAATCAAGTCCGGAGAAGTCTGCCGCAGGTCCGCCAACACCGCCTCGCACGCCGCCAAATTGCCGTGGATGTCGGACACGATCGCGATGCGCATTGCTTTCATCCCGTCACGAACTGCGAATCGATTTCCACCTGGTATCCGCTGGCCAGGCGATTGGTCTCGTTCGCCATGCCGACCACGGCCATCAGTTCGCCGAACATCGCATCCGACATGCCCGCCTTGCGCGCGGCGGCGGTGTGCGATGCGATGCAGTAGGCGCATTGGTTGGTCGCGCTCACCGCCACATAGATCATCTCCTTGGTGAGCGGATCGAGCGCTCCAGGCGCCATGATCTGCTTGATGCTTTCCCACGTGCGGCGCAGAGTCGTCGGATCGTGCGCCAGCGCTTTCCAGAAATTGTTGATCTTGTCGATGCGCCGTGTGGCCATGATATCGTCATAAATCGCACGCACTTCAGCAGAAGCGTCGAAATATTCTACAAGTCCGAGGGTAGCCATGCCGACAGGATAGCGCTACTGCGGGTACCCCTGGACCTGAGGGTTCATAACCAAAGCGAGGTTAGCAATATCGAAAGAGCCGTCGCACAATCTACATCAGAGGGAAACACAGATGTACACACTCATAGTTTTTCCAGGGGGGCGCCAGGTTGACGCTCTGTTGTTGTCGGCTTCCGCACAACACCTTCGTGTAGTCATGCCCGGCCGGGCCGATACCGCAGAGTTTCGACTGGTCGAAGGCAAATGGGCATCCGAGAGCGGCGGCCACGTCGAGTTGGGAGCGATCCTGGCAGAGCATTCGGGAGAGGCCAAGCGTGTGCTGGCCAACACCCGTCCGCGCGCATTTGCGGCGGTTTAACTCAATCCTCGTCGAGGGGCATTTCCCGGCGATACTTGGCCATCGGGTTTTCCTCATCTACCCGTTGCGGCCACGTATGCACGATGTACATTCCGACGAAGGGCGCCGCCAGTAGAATCAGCAATAGCAAATAGGAAACCGGCGCCCAATCTGCGATCCACGCGGCCGTTCCAGCGGCCGCCCCAAGTACAAAGTTCCGAGTTTGGGGCGTGATCCCGATGAAGAAAAGGATGAAGAGGATTGCTCCGAGAAACATCACGACCAGCACCTCGCTTCCAATTTAGAGTAAATACCTTTCTGTTTCACCACATTACAGCATCAATATTCTTTGCTGCCTTTTGTTAACGGTGCTCTTAGCCCTGGGCCGATGTGTGCCTTCCACGCCGCGGTCGCAACTGATTCTTAACCGAGGCGTATCATTCGAACAGGAGGAGGAGTCATGCCACAACGCCCCAAGCGCGAAACAGTCGATCTATCGGCCTACCCGGACCTGGTAGTGATCTACCTGGGCATGAGAGTAAACACGATCACAGGATTCAAAACCGTCCTCGGGTTCGGCCCTAGGATTTCGGCGGCGGTAGAGGCCAAGCCGGACGGCCTTCTATTGCACGAGAATCTTCTCTTTTCGCTGCGCCACGTCGGGATGCGCCAGTACTGGCGCGACTTTGAGTCGCTGGAAACGTGGTCGCGATCCGAGCCGCATCGCCTGTGGTGCTAGCTGCGGGAGCCGCTGATCTCGCGGCCAGTGCGCGAAATGTGGTTTCGATCCATTGGCCTCAGTACGCGTAGGACTCAAAACTAGTCCCTGCCCATTACCAAACCTCTATGTTCGTACGGCATTCCGGCGTGATAATTCAGTACGAGATCAACTGCTCAAAGGACTGGTGACCGAACGTGAGTACACTCCGCAGCTTCTGGAACGACGACCAGGGACAAGACCTTATCGAGTACACCCTGTTGATGGCGTTTGTTGTCTTGGGGTCGGGCGTGATCGTCATGGGCGGCACTAGCAGAGGCATCTGGTCCTCGCACAACTGCCGGTCCGCGGCGTCTCCCGGGAGCTAGCCATAGATACGGCTCCTGCCGGTGCTGTTATTCCGGGGCCATGCACGCATTCGATGCCCTCAACCACAAAAGACGAGGAAGGCATCCGCACCATGAAAGTGCTTTGATGCAACATGGCGCGGTTGCTAAGGAAGCTTACGGCGTGTACACGACCCTGGCACAATAGAGCATGGGGTCTCACCACAGCCGGGTCAAGCTGCTGCTTGCGTTCGGCGCAATCTACTTCATCTGGGGCTCCACATTCCTGGCCATTCGTTTTGCCGTACAGACATTACCGCCCCTGCTGACCATGGGCACCCGGCACCTTTTGGCTGGGACATTGTTGTTCGCCTTGCTCGCCGCGCGGGGAATCCGCGTGCGGCCCGAGCCAGGACTCTGGCGCGCTGCTTTCTTCTCGGGAGCCTGCTGTTTCCTGGGATGCCACGGACTGCTGGCATGGGCCGAAATACGAATTGATTCCGGACTGGCGGCGCTGCTCTCTTCCACCCTGCCAATCTGGATGCTGCTGCTGGCGCCGCTGCGCGGCCAGGAAAGCGAGTTGAACCCGCGCGTGCTGTCCGGCATCGCGCTGGGCTTTGCCGGAGTGGCACTGCTCATCCCCATGAAGTTCACCGGGCCACAGCCGGATGGGTTGCGCGCCTTGGCGATTCTGGCGGCGGAAATCCTGTGGGCCGTCGGCGCCATCTACGCGCGCGGCGTGAAATCCGGCGCGACGGCGTTCACTTTTGCTGCCATGCAGATGGTCTGCGGAGGCCTGCTGCTCTGGGTGGTGGGGCTGGCTCTCGGCGAGGGCAGCCGCGTGCACGCCGCGGACTTCACGGCACGGTCGGTGCTCTCGCTGGCGTTCCTGATCGTCTTCGGGTCCCTGATTGCCTTCTCAGCCTACGTCTGGCTCCTGCAGGTGAGCTCGCCGGCCATCGTTTCCACGCACTCCTACGTCAATCCACTGGTGGCCGTACTGCTGGGATGGGCGGTAGCGCACGAAACCATAACGTGGCGCACCGCTCTCGGCACAACCGTCATTCTGGTAAGCGTCGCCCTAATCAGCGTGCGCCGCCGGCCGCATTTTTCGCGGAAGAATCCGTAATTTCTACTTGCTCGAATCCGGCGATGGAAGCCCCGAAACACCCCACTTCTCATTTGGCTGGGAACCCAGGCGGAACCGGAGCACTCCGCCGTTCACAATGTCATCATGAGCGATCCAAGCGCGTTCCAGCGCCGAAGACTTCTGGCAGTTCTCCGCTGCGTACGTGACGAGGGCGTTTGGCGCGCTCGGGACGCAGTCCAAGGTGTTCAACACGTATCGCAGCGGAGTGGGACGGCAGAGAAGACGAACTGATCACGCGTTCGTGCCGCCGAAGGTTCTATTACTGAATCGGAATCGTTGAATTCGGCGCGCCAGTTCCGGAGTTAGCGTTGTGCCCGAAGGAAACAATGGAGCCGTTCGACGCGGTGATCATGCCATTCGGAAAGTTACTCATAATGACAACACCATAGAGACGAATGATCGAGGTAGCGATGCCACCGCCGGCTTGGATGCCCGTCCCGTTCGGATTCGTCGAAACCGAATTGTTCGTAGCCGTTGAATTGGAGACGTTCATGACGACGTCCCCGGCGTTCGCCAGCGCGATAAAACCGGCTGTCCCGTTCCCGGACGAGTCGCTGCCGTTCACCGAGAAGCGGCTGTAGTCTCCCGCAAAAACGCCATAGACGCCGTTATTGTTGAAGCGGGAGTTGACGATGGAGACCAGCACCCTTTGGGTGACGCTGGAGCGGATGCCGCTGTCACCGTTGTCGTTGCTGGTCGTGTTGATGACCGACACGGTGGGCGGGTTGCCTGAGGCGTTATTGGGCGAGATATCAATGCCGCGTCCTGTGAAGCCGTTGATGTTACAGTTCTCGACGCGAAGCGACTTGCCGGAAACAAACCTGATGCCGTTGAGACCGCCCAGTCCAGTTCCGTTAATTCCGTTGATCGACAGATTCCGGATGACCACATTGTCGGCGACACCGGCGCTGACGAGAATGCCATTAGTCCCCGAAACCAATACCGAGGCCACCTGGCCGCCACCGCCATCGAGAGTAATGGCCTTGGTGATGGTGACACCGCCGAAGCCTCCCGGATCAAGCGCGTCGATCTCGCCTCCCGCTGCGGTCTTAGAGATCGCCCCGGCGAACGTCTTGCAGGGCGCGGTCCGGCTGCACGGATTGGCATCGTCGCCTACTCCGGAAACCCACGTTCTCGAGGCCTGGGCGTTCAACAGAGCGGCCCCGAGCAAGAGGGGGGTCATCAGTCTCGCATAAGTTGTTGCATTCACGTTTAGGCACTTCCTTTGATGGATTTGTCTGGTGACCGGACTTCAGCCCGTGCCAGCGACAGGATACGCGGTAGTATGGCAGAAATGGTTCGGGCGAGAAACTCACTCCAGTTAAGGTTGAAAGTTAACCGAAGTTATTGTGAGGTGCGTCGGATGCGCAGCCACAATTGGCTATCGCAGTCCATCCCGGCGATTTGCTCGCAATTCAGGCCGCGATGGCAACACTGGTCGACGATCCAGGAAAGAGCGTGCCGGATGACTCCCGGCGTATCGGACTCATGGCTTGAGCCGACCCATTGCGTCCCCTGGTAGTCGTCGGCCGGTGACTGGGCCGGCAGATAGGAGGCAAGGAAGATGGCGTGCGGCCCGGAGTCGCGGAGAAAGGAGTCCAGCGTGGCTTCGATCTGGGGCTTGCTGGCGTGGGTCCAGATAGACCTCGCCAGAAAAAAGTCGAATTTTGTTCCGAATACCGATGAATTGAAAACCGGGTTGTAGTCGAAGTGCGGCCGCTTGATCTGGAGTTCTGCGGGCGCGAACAGATACTGCAGACCGCAGTCGACGCGCCGGCGGGCCGGCTCGATGCCGTAATAGGCTCCCGAATCTAAAAAGCGGATGAGCCAACAGGCAATCCGCAGGCAGCCGCAACCAAATTCCAGAACCTTCGACTCAGGGCAGAGACCCTCGGCGAGGAGAGCAATTAGTTGTTCGCGGCCGGCCTGGGCGAAAGTACCGCGAGGCACACCCAGAAAGCCGTGCGCGGATATCATCGTGTCCGCGCGCCGCTGCAGGTTGGAAACGGCGGGATCAGAGCACTCCTGCTCCAGGAGACCAGCCGGCTCTGTGACCGGTGCGTCGATCGCCTTGCCTACCGGCGAGGGGAGTTGGACCGGACCCGTTGTGCGGCTTCGTTCCGCGACCGAACGGATCACGCTACCAAAGAGCAGGCCCACCGGCGGGCTCTGAAGAAATCTCTGCGACCAGCGCCATGTCGCGGAGGCCCGCATGGCCCGTAACTCCTGCGCTAGAACGGTGGCTTCGCAATCGCGCTGGCTCAGCAGGTTGCGGACGTGCGCCGTTTGTTCTGCGTCGGCGCGGAGCAATCGCTTGTCCTGCAGGATCGTGTTTTCGGCGGCCAGGCAACGGTCGATCCAACGTTGACGATCTTCTACCGCAGACTGCTGTTTGCGTAATTGTTCGTCGCGTTGGGCGAGGCCCTGCTCGGCAACGTTACACCGGCTCGCCCAGTAGTCTCGTTCTGACATCGCCTGGAAGGAGCTCTTGTACTTACTGGCCCAGCGTTCGAGGTATTCCACGGCATGGGTACCTGCTGGGGCTCGATCCGCGGAACGGGCCGACATGCCAGCGGCCAGAACCTTTTGGTAGATATCGACGACACGATCTGCCGCTGACTGCAATTCGCAGGTGGTGCGAATGAGGTGCGACACCTGGGACGCGTCTTCGCAGTTGTACTTCTGCAACTCCGCCGCCAGTAGATCGGCGTCGAGCGGCATGGCGAGCGTACGGATGCCGAAATTCCACGGACGGAGCGAGCTAAAATTCTGCGTATTTACCATGGGCCCCAGCTTGTCGGGGCTGCAGAGGACGACAGACGCGCCCACAGCCATCGCCTCAATCGCGGAACGCGCTTTCGCAAAAACGATGTCGTAGTCCGCGAGAAGGGTGCCCGGCTGATCGCTAGGGTTCCCGTTGACGAGGCCCCGTACGTCCAGTTCGATGCCGCAGCGCGCGCAAGCCTTCGTCACCACCGTCAGGCAGTGATTGTTAATGTTGTTGCTGAACATCAGCGCCCGTTTCGGCGTTGCGGGAAGGGGCGGCCGCTGCGGAAACAAGCGCTGGTCAAAGAAATTGAGGACGACATCGACTTTATTTGGAGAAATACCACCTTCGACGATCAGTCTCTCCCGGCACAGGTGATCCACCGCAACATACCGGACGATGCTGGGGTGATTGAGGGTCGCCTCTTCCCACGGAAGCCAGCCGTGACAATAGTAGATGGCGGGAGTATTGGGGAATCGCAGCAGCGCCGTGAAGGTCTCGTAGTGGTGCTGGCCGTGAATGATGTCGGGTGGCTCGGCAAGATCGTTTAAGCGATCAATGACAGGCACGGTTGCCGCGCGCAACTCCTCGGCTACGGCGCCTAACTGCGTGCTATAGGCTACCGGCCGATGGCCGCGGCGCATCAGTTCGATTGCGATGTCGCGAACGTACAGTTCACTCCCCGCCCGCACGCCCAGGCTATTGTTGGTGAGCAGTACTCTCATCCGCCGACGCCCGGATCCAACGTTGCCAGCATTCTCAGCAGCTTCCGGTGGGACACGGCGAAGTTGCCGCTGACACGCGCGCCTGCGGCGAGGTTGCGGATCACGACAGCTCCGAGACTGACGAAGGCCTTTTCACCAATTCGGAGATTCTGAGACACGATGGCGCCGGGCCCGATCCAGGACTCGGCGCCCACAGAAACGTGGCCGTTAATCACCGAACCATGGCCGACGAAAACACGCCGGCCCAACTGTACGCCGTGCGAAACAAAAGCGTTCGACCCGACGCGCACCTCCTCGGAGATCAAAGTATTTTGGCGGAACAGGCCGGTCGCAATAACTGCTCCCGGTAGTATGTGTGCCCGCCTCTCCACGAGAAGTCCTCCGGCGTGATTCATTTCGATCATCGGCTCGGTGGAGCGTACCGTTTGGAAGCCGACCCCGCCGAGAACTGCCCCCGCGCCGACCACCACATCTTCGCCAATTAAGCAGCGTTCTAGAACTGTGGCATTCGGGGCGATCTGAGATGCCGCGCCAATCCGGACATTGCGTTCGGCAATCCAGGATGTGGGATGCACTTTGGCCGAAGGATCAACGAACGTCGGAAAGTCGTCCCAGTAGAAGCCGCGAAGCGCCAGTTCATTGTGAAGGTTCGCGAAGACGGTCCGTGGTTGGTCACAGGTCGCAACGGCCACGCCGCGCGGAACCGCCTCCGCAAGTTCGGCCGTGGTCAAAACAGCGCTCACCGAACGATTTCGTTGAAGGGCTCGCAGAAAAGCACGGTTCTCCAGGAATATGAGCTGTTGCGGGTACGCATCGCAAATGAACCCGAGCGTCTGAAAGTCTCCGTCGCGCCGGACGACTATGCCGGCCGCATTTCCCACTTCGCTTAAACGCATGCAAACAATGTCTGTCTGAACGATTCCTTCTCGACGCGCCGACGGGACTAGGCGCGGTCCGGAAAGCGGCTCAGGTCGGTGTTGACGCTGCTTTTTAAACTTGTTTCCTCTAACGAGCAATGATAACAGATGAGCGCCAAGGAAGACCGGCGAGCCCTTGCTATACTTGCCCTGAGATTCAGGATGATCGAGGCCTTATTTTGATCGACGACGCGACGATCCGAAACCTGTTCGAGATTGGTGAAGCCGGCCGGATCGCCATTGCTGACGAGGGCGGCGCGGGTGTTACCTATCAAGAACTTCGGTACCTGATTCAGCAGACCCATCGCTTTCTGTCGAATCGGGGAATTCGGAAACGGGACGTAGTGGCCGTTGCGCTCAAGAACGATCCTCAGACCGCAATCCTCTTCCTTGCTCTCGTGTCCTACTGCCGGGTGGCGCCGCTGAATCCGGCTTATCGGGCCGGCGAAATTGAGTTCGCCCTGCGGGATATGAGCGTTCGCGTGCTGATAACAAGAGGCGATCTTCCCGAAGCTGCCACGGCAGCGGCACGATGTGGTGTGGAACTGATGCGAATTTGTCCTGCCGCGCCGCCTCGATACGATCTGGTGATGGAGTCTGCACAGCGTGTGGGAACATCGAGCGCAGGCGTCGAGCTTCCCGGTCCGGACGACGTTGCTCTGGTGCTCCATACTTCGGGAACGACGGCGCGGCCCAAGCAGGTCGCGTTGACCCATCGCAATTTGTACCTGTCCACTCAGGGTGTGTTGGATGTCCTGCAGCTAAGGCGCGAGGACCGATGTCTGCTGGTAATGCCGCTCTTTCATGTTCACGGCCTGGTTGCGGGTGTGCTAGCCACGATCGGAGCGGGCGCAACCGTCTGTTGTCCGTCCGGATTTCAGGCGACCAGTTTCTTTTCGTGGCTCGCCTCCTCGCAGGCCACCTGGTACACCGCCGTCCCGGCCATGCATCAGGCGATCCTGGCGCGAGCGCAGCGAAACAAAGAAGTCTTGGCCCGGCACAGACTGCGGTTCGTTCGCTCAGCCTCCTCCATGCTGTATCCGCAGTTGCTCGAGGAGCTCGAAGCGACCTTCGGTGTCCCAGTTGTGAACGCCTACGGCATGACCGAGGCGGCGCATCAGATTAGCAGCACGCGCCTTCCCGCTGGAGGGTCGGATGGGCGAGCGTCTCGCACCAGCGTGGGATACTCCACCGGATCCAGGGTAGCGGTTTTGAATTCCAGGAACGAAATGGCCAAGTGCGGCGAACAAGGCGAGGTCGTGCTACGTGGAGAGCAGGTCATTGGTGAATATCTTAGTCCCGCAAGAGCCAATGACACGGCCTTCTGGAATGGCTGGTTCCGAACTGGCGATGAGGGATTTCTGGATGCGGATGGCGCACTGACCCTAACCGGCCGCCTGAAGGAAATCATCAACTGCGGTGGGGAGAAGATCTCACCGCTGGAGGTAGAGGAGGCGCTGCTGCTCGAATCCGCGGTGTCTCAGGCAGTGGTTTTCGCTATGCCTCATCCGATGTTGGGGGAGGAAGTGGGCGCGGCCGTCGTTTTGAAGGAAGATGCGGATGCGGTTGGGGAGCGCGCGCTGCTCGACGCGGTTGCCAAGCGCCTGGCGCGGCACAAGGTGCCGCGTTCGATCCGCTTTGTCCGGGACATCCCGAAGGGTGCGACCGGCAAAATCCAGAGAATCGGAATGGCGGAGCGCTTGAACGCGTTAACCGTCGCCGAGGTTTGAAGGCTCCGCGGCCTGGCACGCGAATACGCCTCCGTAAATCGGCTGACACTCGATGACAACCATAGTCTCGTTGTGCCCTGGGAGGGTGGAGGAGATCGTCAATGTTTCAAACGTTAAGGACTTGATTTTATGGTGGGCCTGTGCAGACTCGAACTGCAGACCTCTACCGTGTCAAGGTAGCGCTCTAACCAACTGAGCTACAGGCCCGTTAGGGTGGCGTGAACCTTCGAGTATATCACGCTCCACCCTCGCCTTCTACAGTCCCGCCACGGCAGCTTCCACCGTGGGGCACACCTTCACAATCAAGTTGATCTGCGTCAGGGTCAGCAACTCCAGAACCCGCCCGCCCGGCGCCACGATCGCCAGGCTTCCGCCCGATTCCCTCAACTTCCCCGATGCCAGCGCGAGCATTCCCAGACCGGTGCTGTCCATGTGCTCCACGCCCTTCATGTCGAAGATCACCCGCGTGGAGCCTCTCTTCACCAGGTCGTCCACCAGAGTCTCGATGCGTTGGCTCTCCCGTCCCAGTTCCAGCGTCCCGGCGAGTTCCACAACCGTGATATCCGGCGCCATCTCTCGTTCCGCAATTTCCAGCAGCATGTGGTTGCCTCCGATCGCCTATCGCGCCCATTCTACTCCACCAGCGAGAGGATCGTTGTAGGCGCGTTGCCTTCCAGGCGATTGTTAACGAACAGAAACAGGAACTGCTTGTTCTCCCGCGCCCGCCCGATCAACACGCGCATCGATTCCCGCGCCTCAGGATTGGGGTCCTGCACCTCGCAGTACGGAGCGAAGGCGTCCACGGCGTCCTCGTACACGCGGCCCTGCCGCAGAAGCGCGCGGCAGACCTGGAAATCCGCCGTTGCCGAATCGGGAATCGCGATCTGCGCGCGCAATTCCGGCATCTTCGACCACGCGTTATACACGTGTGCCACATTGTGCGCGCGCAGGCACGAGAAATAATCCTTCTCCAGGAATCCGGGATTGCGAATCTCCACCGCGTAGCGGAATTCGGGCGGCAACTGCGCCAGGAAGGGGTCCAGGCGATCCACAAATTCGCCCACACTGTGAAAGCTGCGCTGCCCGAACGCGCCGAACTCGAAGATCAGCAGCGCCGTCTTCCGCTGATGCGGCAACAGCGGGCGCACGAACATCTCCTGGAAAACGTGCGCGTCCAGGAACGCTTCGTTCTCGCACCCCGCCTGCGCACCGTAGCGCGGGTGCGTAGGGAAGACCTTGCACGTCACCTGTTCCGGCACTTTGAAGGCGAAGCGAAAGCCCTCCGGAGCCAGGCCGAAAAGCTTACTCCAGAATTCCGCGGTGGGGAACTGGTAAAAAGCGAAATCGCCGCAGACCGTCGGAAAGACCTCGCTGTACTCGCGCAAACACTCGGCTTCGAAAACCTTCTTGGAGAAGCGGCCGCGCGCCAGGTATCGATCCCTGCTGTAAATCTGCCCGAGCCAGCCCTCGTACTTCCACGAACTGCCGCCGATGTAGATGTTCTCCGCGGCGAGCTGGCGCAGCCGCTCCGCCAGGTGGTCGCGCGGAAACGCGTCCGGTTCTTCGAAAAGCGAACCTACCACGACTGCGCAGCCCGGAAATAGAACGGGTCGGCGCCCGCCTCGATCAATCCCGAGGGCCACAGACGGATCATCACCGGCGCCGCCCCACTCGCATAGCGCGAGCGTATATCGACGATGTGCTTCCGCCGTTGCAGTTCGGCGATTACCGCCGGAGCCGTGCGTTCGTCCAACAGCAGCGTGCCGGGACTCATGGCGTGGTTGTCGAAACTCGACACCAGGTGCTCCGTCTGGAAGCGTCCGGCCTCCACTGCGAATTGGGCGTTCATCCCGAAGAAAATCGAATGGAACAGAACTTGTATCAGCGATTGATCCTGATTGTCGCCGCCAGGCGTGGAAAGGGCGATTACCGTCTTATCCGGAGCCGTGACCAGGGTCGGACTGAGCGTCACCCGCGGCCGTTTGCCGGGAGCCAGCTCGTTGGGGTGGCCGGGCACCAGCAGAAAGCTCTGCGCACGTTGCGTCAAGGCGATGCCGGTATCTCCGGCCAGGTAGGTGGGCATCCACGCCCCCGAAGGCGTTGCCGAAAATGCTACGCCGTCTTTGTCGATGGCATCCACACAGGTCGTATCCTTAGCCATCAGGGCATCGGGAATCTTGTAGCGCTGAATCGTGGCGTAGAACGGATGCTGCATCGGCTTATCGCCGATCTTCCCCGGGCGGAACTCCAGAGACGCTTCTTCGGTAATCTGTTTGCGACGCTGCGCCGCATACTCCTTGCTCAGCAGCACGTCCGTAGGAATCTTGTTGAACTTTGGGTCGCCGTAATAAGTGTCGCGGTCGGCGTAGGCCAGTTTGAGCGCTTCCACCATGACGTGAATATATTCCGCCGAGTTGAGCTTCAACGCCTGGAAGTCGTAGCCTTCCAGAATGTTCAGTGCCTCGATCATGCCCGGACCCTGGCTCCAAAAGCCGGGCTTATAAACCGTGTAGCCTTTGAAAGTCGTGGAAACCGCATCCTCGGGTTCCAAGCGGAAGGCGGCCATGTCTTCATAGCGAATCAGGCCGCTGTGCGCCTTGGAGAACGTGTCGATGCGCCGCGCGATCTCGCCGCGATAGAAAAAGTCGCGCACCGCGTCGATTGCCTTTGCACGATTGGCGCCGCTCGCGGCCGCGTGCTTCTCAGCCTCCGCCATCGCGCGCAGCGTGCGCGCCAGATCCGCCTGGCGGAAAATGTCGCCGGCCTGCGGCGGACGGCCGTTGGGCAGGAACGTGCGTTTGCTGTCCGGCCACGCCTCCAGGTACTTCACGCTGTTGTTGATCGAGGTGACGCGCAACTCGTCGATCGGGAAGCCGTCCGCCAGTTCGATAGCGGGCTGTACGATCTCGGCGAACGATTTCGTGCCATACTCGCGCAGCGTCACCAGCGCCGCTTCCACCATGCCCGGCACCAGTGCGGGCAGAATTCCCGCCACCGGCACCCAATCCTTCATGCCACCGGCCTCCGGAGGTGCGGTCATCTCTTCGTCGGTGAGCTTATGGCTGCGGAAAAACTGCGCCGTGGCGAGTTTGGGCATCGTGCCCACGCCCGCGATGGCGTGTACCTTGCCGTCTTTCGTGCGCACCAGGATGGGCGCTTCGCCGCCAAATCCGAAATGCGAAAACTCCACCACGCTCGCCGCCAGCATGGTAGCGACCCCGGCATCCACCGCGTTGCCGCCATGAAAATACATTCGCATGCCGGCTTCCGTGGCGTACTCCGTGCCTCCGGCCACCGCGCCGTGAGTGCCGCGCGATGCCAAGCGCACCGGCCGCTCCCGCCGCTGCGGCTGCTGTCCCAGTGCCACTCCCGCGAGCACCGCCACCGAAATCGCCAGTCTGAGTTTCATATATGGTTTCCATTGTATGGGATCAGACCCAGGCTGCGGCGGCGGTATAATCTTGTCATCCGTGAGCGAGCCTGAGCCGCAAAAACCCGCCCCGCCGCGCAACGAGGATGAGCCAATGCTGTACTGCCCGGTATGTTCCACCCGCCTCACGGAAATGAAGTGCAAGCTGATCTGCCCGCGGTGTGGCTACTATATGAGCTGCGCGGATTACTACTGAGGCCCAAATTCAAAACTGTCTATCTCTGGGCCAACTCCATCAAAACACGATCCACCTCGGCAGCCGGGTCTGCGGCACGAGTGATCTGGCGCCCGATTACCAGATAGTCGGCGCCGTCGCAGATCGCCTGTGCGGGCGTGGCCACCCGCTTTTGATCGCCCGCATCGACTCCCGCCGACCTCACTCCCGGCGTCACGATGATGGTGTCCTTGCCGGCGACTCGTCGCACTGCCGCAGCCTCCAGCGGCGATGCGACGATTCCGTCCACCCCCAACTCCACAGCCTTGCGCGCGCGCCGCTCCACCAGGCTCGCCACCGTACCCTCGTAGCCCAGATCGTCCATATCCTCAGGTCCGAAACTAGTCAGCACCGTGACGCCGAGAATCTGCAGCCCGCTGCCCGCGCGAGCCGCCACCGCCGCGCGCATCACCGAACTCACCGCGTGCACCGTCAGGAAACGCACGCCGGTGAGCGCCACCTGCGCCACGGCGCGCGACACCGTCTCAGGAATGTCGTACATCTTCAGATCGAGAAAGACCTGCTTCCCTTCCCCGAGCAGGGAGCCGACCGTCTCCATCCCCGCGGCGGTATACAGTTCCAGGCCAACCTTGTAAAAGTTAACGCGCGGGCCGATTCTGGCGACCATGGCGCGGGCGGCTGCCGCGGACTCCACGTCCAGCGCGACGATGATGGGGTTGTGGATGGCTTTCGGCATCATACGAATCGTATCGCTTTCCCGGCGCGCGGGAGCACGCGGCCGATCCGGTAGCCGCCGCTGAATTTCGCGGCGTCGCTCTCCGGCAAAGAGATCAGCAGCCCGCCGGAGGTTTGCGGATCATACAGCAGATCCTCGATTTCTCCGGGAAGTTCGCCCTGCGTCTCGACCGAGCAAGAGGCGAACTCGCGATTGTTCTTGAGTCCGCCGGGCACAGCGCCGGCACGCGCGTACTCCACCGCGCCGGGCAGAAATTGCACCTGGTCGACGACGATTTCCAAAGTCACCTGGCTGGCCAGCGCCATTTCGCGTGCGTGGCCGGCGAGTCCGAACCCGGTAACGTCCGTGCAGCCGTGGACCTCGTAACGCAGCATTTCTTCGCACACGGCGCGATTCAGCGTGAGCATCGAAGCAATCGACGCGGCAACATCCGCCTCGCGCGCGATGCCGCGCTTGAGCGCCGTGGAAATCACGCCAGTCCCGATCCGTTTGGTGAGGACCAGCGCGTCGCCCGGACGCGCGCCCGAATTGGCCTTGATGCGCGCGGGATGTATGGTGCCGGTCACGGAGTAGCCGAACTTAATCTCCTCGTCCGCCACGCTGTGCCCGCCCAGAATCGTACAGTCCGCCTCGTGCATCTTCTCCGCGCCGCCCTTTAGAATCTCTTCCAGGTCCCGCACATCCTCCTTGGGAGGCCACGCCAGAATCGAGAGCGCGGAGATCGGCCGCCCGCCCATCGCATAGACGTCGCTCAGCGAGTTGGCCGCGGCGATCGCGCCATACGTGTACGGGTCATCCACAATTGGTGTGAAAAAATCCACCGTCTGCACCAGGGCGAGTTCCGCCGTCAGCTTGTACACGCCGGCATCGTCGGCGGTGTCAAACCCTACCAGCACATTTTCATCGGCCCAACGGGGCAAGCTACCCAGAACCCTGTCCAACAACTTTGGACTCAGCTTGCTCGCTCAACCGGCAGCCTTCACATGGGCCGTTAACTTTTTGAGTTGAGTGGTATCGTCCATACTTCCTCACTATAATAACGAGATGCGACGTACGGCCGTACTTTCCGCTGCTCTGTTACTCGCCCTGGGCTTCACGCTAATTTCGCGCGAACCGCAGACCGACCCGCGTCTCCGCAAGGCTTCTCGCGCCGGGGAACGCAATGGATGGATCCAGGTGCACCTGGAAGGCAAACCCGGCGACATCGGGTTCCAACACGGCGCCCTGCTGTCGGCCGAAATCAAAGATACGTTCAAGGCCGTCTCCACCGAGATGGTTCACGAAGAGAAGAAGGATTGGGAGTTCTTCCGCAAGGCCGCCGAACAGGTCTTCTGGCCGCACGTCGAGCCACAGTACCGCGAGGAATTGAACGGCATCGTCGAGGGGCTCAAATACAAGGGCGTGAAGCTGGACATCTGGGACCTGGTGGCGCTCAACGCCTGGCTCGAACTGCCCTACTACGATAAGTGGTACGACAAGAGCACTGGAGCGCCCAGCAACGGCGCCGGCCCCGGCGACCATTGCAGCGCCTTCGTCGCCACCGGGAGCTACACCCGCGATCATCGCGTGGTCATCGCCCACAACAACTGGACCAGCTACTCTTCCGGGGAGCGCTGGAACATCGTCTTCGACATCACACCCAGCGACGGCCGCCGCATCATTATGGACGGCATGCCCGGCCTGATCCACTCGGGCGATGATTTCGGCATCAATGCGGCGGGCATGATGATCACCGAAACCACCATCAGCAGTTTCACCGGCTTCGACCCCAACGGCATCCCGGAATTCGTACGCGCGCGCAAAGCCATGCAGTACGCCGAATCCATCGACGATTTCGCGCGCATCATGAAGGAGGGCAACAACGGAGGCTACGCCAATAACTGGCTGATTGCCGACCGTAAGACCGACGAAGTCGCAAGCCTCGAACTGGGGCTTAAGAACGTCGCGCTGCTGCGCACAAAAGATGGCTTCTTCGTCGGCTCCAATTTCCCCAACGATCCTGCGCTGATCAAAGAGGAGACCGATTTCGACATGAAGGATCGCAGCAAGAGCGAGAACGCGCGCCATGCACGCTGGCTGGCTCTGATGGAGGAACACAAAGGCAAGATCGATAGCGCGGCCGCGGAGAAGTTCCTGGGCGATCACTTCGACGCCTTCGCGGGCAAGGTGGATTACAACGAGCGCACCCTTTGCGGGCACGTCGAAAGTTCGCCCCGCGGCATGGGCACGTGGCAGCCGCCTTATGCTCCCGCTGGCGCCGTGCAAAACAAAGTGGCGGATTCCGCCGGCGCGGAAAGAATGTCCTTCAACGCGCTGTTAGGCCACGCCTGCGGGCGCAACTTCAAGGCCGCCGAACACCTCGCCAAGCACACCGAATTCGCCTGGCAGAAGGACATGCTGCGCGATATGAACTCGAGAGGCTGGACAAAGTTCACCACGAAGTAAGACCCTCCGTGGTGGGGCAGGCTTCAGCCTGTCAACCCGAGCGAAGCTCGGGCTTTTCCTTCCTTTCCTACGCGATCCGCTCCATCTGCATTGGCGCAACAGCTTCCGTCGGCTGGCGCTGCGAAAGCGAAAGCATCACGGTGGTCAAATCGTTATTGAACAGTTGCCGCTCTTCCGGCTTCACCTGGACCGGCGTCAGTATGTTGCTCAATTCCCGGCGGTCGAAGCTGAGGAACGCCGCCCGGCCTTCCGGAGTCGACAGGTAATGCGCCATATCGCGGCTCTGCTGCTCCAGGCGCATCGACAACCAGTTGCGGAACACAGCCGTGTGCATCTCGGCCAGGGTTTGCGACAATTCGGCGGCGTCATAGTCTCTCGCCGCCGTGGCGTCGTAATAAACACCACTGGTTCCGTCCCGGAACGACGCCAGAAACGCCAGTTTTCCGAATAGCGTGTCCATCTCTTCCGCGCGCTCCGTCCAGTACTCCACGCACGGTTTGACTGTCCCCTTCACGAGCGCGGCATCCGCCGGCGTGGACTCCGCCTCTTCCTGCACGAAGCAGCTCTCGAACGCGCGGTCCAGAATGTCCGCCGTCAATTGATAAGGCAGCTTCTCGAAATGAATCAGGTTGATGGCGTGCGTCAGCAGATCGCGCGGATGGCAGCGCCGGAACTCCTTGCCGGACTCCCGATAGCGCTTCTCGATAAAAGCGTCGAGCACCTCGCGTTTTAACGGAATATTCTTGGCAGCGCAGTTGTTCTCGAAAATTCGCACGAACTCGTTCACTGCCGGACCCCGCAACAACATCTTGTACTGTATGCGCCGCAGGAATGCCTCGTCGCCCAGGTCGTGCGGGCGCAGGTTCGTCGAAAACACCAGGAACGCTTCAAACGGCGCCGTCATCTTGCCGCCCGTCATGAAGCTCAGATAGTCCACACGCCGTTCCATCGGCACAATCCAACGGTTCAGCACCTCCGTCGGAGCGGCCCGCTGCCGGCCGAAATCGTCAATCAGGTAGATTCCGTTGTTGGCCTTCAACTGGAATGGCGCCTCGTATACCTTCGACGTTTCGTTGTAGCGCAGGTCCAGCATGTCCAGCGTTAACTCGCCGCCGCTGACGATGAAGGGTCGCCGGCACTTCGCCCATCGGCGGTCAAAGGAGGACTCCTGTGCGACCGCCATCACCGAAAGCTCCTCGCCATCCTCGACTGGCTGGTGATAGACCGGATCGAACACGCGCACGATGTTACCCTGGCATTCGATGGCATGAGGCACGAACACCGCCCCCCCATCCAGGTTGTTGAGCGATTCGATCAGGTAGGTCTTGCCGTCCCCAGGCTTCCCGTAGACCAGCATGGAATTTCCGCAACTGATGGCCGGACCGACCTGCGAAAGCACGTGCTCCGTGATCACCATCCCGCTCAGCGCTTTCGTCAACGCGCCCTTCGTCAGCCATCCCTCTTCGGGACGCTGCCGCTGCACCTGCTCGATGTACTGCGAGAGCGGCACCGGCGCCGGACCCGCGTACTGGCTGGATTCGAGCATCTCCCTGGTCAGTGCCCTGCCCGAATCCGTTAACCCGAAAACCGCGGCCACGCTTCCCATGCCGAGCGACCGCTTGACCTGTATGTGGTGCTTCAGCTTCAGGTTCTCCACCAGATCCTGGATCACGCTGAATTTGAGGCCGATGGCGATTGAAAGATCCTGGCCGTAAAGGTCACCGCGAAAATAGATGATCTTCAGGATCAGGCTCTCCACCGTGGACGCCGGCAGCCCGGTATCCGCCAGGGTCTCCGGCTCTTTAGGCGCGAATGCGAGTTTAGCGGTCATACGGCATACAGTCATATAGAATTCAATTTGAATTCGAGCAGACCTGGACGCCGCTGAATAAGTCAACTTCGGATAGCGCAGTACTGGAAACCCCTGTTACTAACCTGGAACGTTCAGACGTGCTGATCCACCAGAATCGGGTTTCCATCGGGGTCTACCGCGATGAAACTGGCAGGACCCGTCGTGCTCTCGTCTGCCTCATTCACCATCTGCACGCCCTGCGCCTTAAGCTTCCGCTGTAGCTCGCGCACATCTGTGAACGTACTTAGTTTTTGAGCGTTACTGTCCCATCCAGGATTGAAGGTGAGTATGTTCTTTTCGAACATACCTTGAAAGAGGCCGATGACGTGATCGCCGTTCTTCAAAATCAGCCATTTCTTCGCGGGATCCCCGCCGAAAGCCTTGAAACCGAACTTCTCGTAAAACTTCCTCGAAGCTTCAAGATCTTTGACAGTCAAGCTGATAGAAAACGCGCCGAGTTCCATGCCTTGCTCCTTTGGTGTTGTACGCCGCTGCGTCGCCGGAGCCTTTACAGTCTGCGCTGCAAGCGGAATGGCGCTTGCACCGATTGCCTGCATCGCGCTGCGGCGGGTCAATCGAGTCTTCATAATTGTCCAGATATCGTACCACCTCAGTTCCACATCGGTGAGCCGCGACCGTGAGCCTGAGGGAGCGGTAACGAACGCGGGGCACATCCCGCCCCGCTAAACCGGCAGCCGCAAGCGCGCGACGCACCCCGGCCCATCCACCCGATTCTCCAGCGACAACGCACCGCCGTGCCCTTCGGCGATCTGGCGGCTCAGCACCAGCCCGATCCCGCTGCCGCCCGGCTTCGTGGTGAAGAATGGAACGAACAGATTGGCCGTGCTCGAGAGGCCCGGCCCTTCGTCTTTGATCCATATCTCCAGCATGGTGTCGCGCTGCCAGCCCACCGTCACGCTCCCCTTAGTGGTCAGCGACGCGTCCGCCGCGTTGCGCAGAAGGTTGATCAGCACCTGTTCCAGTTGATCCGGGTCTCCCTGTATGGTGAGGTTCGGCCCGTACTCCACCTGCACCGGCAGCCGCGTTTCGAAGCTCACCGCGCGGCCCACGCAATCCGTCACCGAGAGCGGCTGCAATTGCGGACGCGGCAGTTTGGCCAGCCGGGCATAAGCGCCGATGAAGCGGCTGAGGCTGTCAGAGCGCGACATGATCACGCTCAGTCCGCGGCGCATATCGTCCCGCCAATCCTCAGGCAGCGGATCGCGCCCCACAATCGTTTCCAGGCTGCCCGCGATCGATTTGATCGGCGTCAGCGAGTTGTTCAATTCGTGGCCCAGCACCCGCACCAGGCGCTGCCAGGCGTGCAGTTCCTGCTCGCTCAACGCTTGCGTGAGGTCCGAAATCACCAGCAGTTCCAGCGGAAGTCCGTGTTCGCGTATGCGCGTGCGCCGCACTCCCCAGCGCCCCGCGCCGCCCGGAAACACGGTCTGCAGCGTCGTCACCGCGGGACCGTCCAGGCACACGTCCAACTGCAATTCCACCGCCGTCTGACCCAGCAAACGCTCGGCGGGTGCGGCCAGCAGCCGCTCCCCGGCGCGATTCACCAGGCGCAGCCGCTGGTTCTCATCGAACGCAAAAATCGCCACCGCGATTTCCCGCATCACGGTGCGCAGCAGCGTGGTGGCTTCCATCGCGCCGAGCCGCTGTTCGCGCAGCGTACTGCCCAGCGTATTGATCTCGCGCATGACTTCGCCCAGCGCGTCGTCAGGACGCGGCGACCGGCCGCGCACCGAGAAATCCCCCTCGCGCAGCGCGGCCAACAAATTGGAAAGCGTCTGCAAAGGGAACACCACGCGCTCGCGCACCGCCAGGCCAAACCCCAGCCACGCGCCCACAATCAGCACCGTCAGCGTCCACTGCACTTTGGCGGAAGAGTTATCAGCCGTCCACAGCATCCACAGCGCCACCGTGGAAGCGGGAAACCCCGCCAGCAGCGCCAACAGGACTACGCGGCCTTCGTGGCCGATCAGGGCGGGTTTGTCGCTGACGTTCATAGGCCCCTACAGGCCGTATCGTTGCAAACGCCGGTAAAGCGCGCTCCGGCTCAAACCGAGCGCGTTCGCCGCGTGGCTGACGTTGCCGCTGAAACGCGCCAGCGCCTTCTTGATCAACAGCGCTTCCACATCTTCCAGGCTCATTTCCTCCAGCCGCGGCGGACCCTCGCGCCCTACCCGCAACCCCAGGTCGACCGCGCGGACCACTTCGCCCTGCGCCATCAGCACCGCCCGCTCCACCGCATGATCCAGTTCGCGCACGTTGCCCGGCCACGCGTGCGCCAGCAGCGCCTTGATTGCGGCTTCGTCGAATCCCGTCAGCGGCTTGCGGTAGTGCTCCGCATGCTGCCGCAGGAAGTGCGCGGCCAGAATCGGTATATCCTCCCGCCGGTCGCGTAGCGGTGGCAGCCGCAGTTCGATCGTGTTCAGCCGGAACAGCAGATCCTGCCGGAACTTGCCCTCCGCCACTTCCGCCGCGATATCGGCATTCGTCGCCGAAAACACCCGCACGTCCACGCGCCGCGTCTTCGAAGACCCCACGCGCTCGAACTCGCCCGTCTCCAGCGTGCGCAGAAGTTTAGATTGCAGCCCCTGCGAAATATTGGCGATCTCGTCCAGAAACAGCGTGCCGCCCTCGGCCATTTCGAAGCGGCCCACCCGGTCGCTCTTGGCGTCGGTAAACGCGCCCTTGACGTGCCCGAACAACTCGCTCTCGAACACGCCCTCCGCCAGGCCGCCCGTATTCACTTGCACCAGCGGGCGCGTGGAGCGCAGCGACACCGAGTGCAGCGTCTGCGCCACCAGTCCTTTGCCCGTCCCGTTCTCGCCCGTGATGAACACGTTGGCGTCCGACGGGCCCACCCGCGAAATCACGTCCAGCACCGGGCGCATCGCCGCCGATTGCGCGATCAATTGCGGAAAACGCTCCGCGCGCAGCGCACGATTCTCCGCTTCCAGCCGCTGCCCACGGCGCAGCGCGCGCCCCAACTCGATCTGCGTCTTCAGAATCGCCGACAGCCGCGCATTGTCCCACGGCTTCTGGATGAAATCGCGCGCCCCGCGGCGCATCGCTTCCACCGCCAGTTCCACACTGCCCCACGCCGTCATCACAATCACCGGCAGCGTCGTGTCCAGCCCCTGTATGCGGTTGAGCAGTTCCAGCCCTTCCTGCCCGCTGGTGGTGTCGCGCGTATAATTCAGGTCCATCAGGACCGCGTCGAAATCGCGCGATTCCACCTCGTCGATCACGCCCGCGGGCGAATTCACGGGTACGGCCTGGTAGCCTTCACCCTTAATGAGGAAGCGGAGCGCTTCGAGAACATCCGGCTGGTCGTCGGCAACCAGGATGCACGGCGTGCGGGTTTCGGAAGATTTCATCAGTCGCTCAATGGTGCCGGAACCGGGCTCTACTCGCACTTGCGATGCCAACGCGTATCTGCCTGTCCAGCAAGTGCTTAATACTACACTAGCACCACCCCAACTGTCCGAAAATGGGACGAGGTGAGACAGGTGGGACAGGCCATCGCCGTGTGTGGCCTGTCAACTTCCTAGTGTTTCTCCGCCGAGTATGCCTTGTACAAATCCGCAATCTGCGCATCGCCCGGATGAATCACCACGCGCCATAGGAACGTCACCTTCTGGCCCGCCGGAAGCTTCCACTCGCTCTCTTCCTGCTTCGGGTCGAATGCGTTTCTCCCAAACGGATTGAGCGCAAACAACCCGTAATCGCGCGCGTGCCAGTAAGTCGGATTGCGCGGACTTTGCGGATGGTCGAACATCGCCACGCCCAGCCGTTCGCCGTCCACTTCGGCCGTATAATCCACCCAGTTCGAGCGCTTGCCCCAGACCTGCACCATGCCCGTGCGCCCGTCCGCGTCCACAATCTTCGCGCCCTTTCTCTCCGTGAACGCATCGGCCAGCCGGATGGCGAACGCGCCTTCCTTGGTATCCCCAAACGTCACGTCCACCGCGGCGGTCAACGTGATCTGAAAATCGATGGTGCGCACTTTATCGTCCCCGGAGAACACCATGTTGCGCGTCTCCACCAGCAGCACCTTGCCATTCTGATCGCGCCAGTCCATCGTGGCCGCGAGCTTGCCGCTCCGCTCGCCGTCTTTCCACTCCGCGCTGCGAACCACGATGCGCCCCATCGGCGTCTTGGTGTACGAAGGATCGTTCTCCCAGAACTTCACCCCATTCACATCGTCGTAGGAAAACCAAAGTCCCGTGTGATGCAGGTGATCGCGGCTCTCCCCCGCAATGTTCTCCATCGGAAAACCGCGCGTCACAATCTTGCCCGACGCCGACCATATCGGCGCCAGGAACGGCTTGCCCCGATCGGCGCCGTAATTGAAAATCGTGAACGGTTTACCATCGATCGACACGGCATGTTGATCCGCGGAATAGCGCACCTGCGCGGACAGGCACGCGCACGCCGCCAGGCAAAACACAGCTAAGAATCGCATTGGTTTAGAGTGTATCGCGTGTCAAAGCACCGTGCCACCACGGACGTCGCAAACTGGGGACTGACATGAATTTCGGGCGCCGTTTGCCGAAATTCGCTGTCTGTCCCCGGTTTGCCCGGAGGGCGATAATATCGGTGATGCTTTCCACCAGATTCGCGGCCGCCCTCCTGCTCGCGCTCCCGGCCGTCGCCGCCCAAATGCCGCTGCCCGAGTTGCGCATTGAGCCCACCGCGGGTGGCTCCATCTTCTACATCAAAAACAACTCGCCGGAGGCGCTCTCCGCCTACCTCATCGAGCTGGTCGATTACCCCGGCAGTTCCTACTCCCTCTGGCAGGACGAGACCGTCGCCGAGCCCATTCCGCCCCACGGCGAAAAGCGCATTCAGGTGGCGAACATGACCGTCGGCGCCGTGCCCGACTACGTGAAGATGCAAGCCGCGCTCTACGCCAGCGGCGCCTCCGCCGGCGTCCCCGAAAAGATCGCGCAGCTCCTCGACCGCCGCCGCGTCATGCTCGAAACCATCCGCCAATTGATCGGCCGTCTCGAAAAAGCGCAGGCGGAGAACACGCCGAAATCCGAAGTGGTCGCCGCCCTGAAACAATGGGCGGACACCTTGCAGCCCCAGGGCAAAGCCAACCGCACCACCCCGGGCGCCGTCAATCAGGCCGCCGCCCGAACCCTGATCGCGAGCACCGCCGGAGGCCTCGATGCGCATTCCCTGCCAGAAGCGCTCACCGTCCTCCGCACCTGGGACCGCCTACTGACCCCCAACACCCCAATGCGCTAACTCCGTGGCGCACGCACTCCTGCGTGCCGCGTCGAGACTCTTCTCGACGCTCGCTCTCTACAAATTCCCTCGCCGTTCCTGCTCCCGCTCGATCGCCTCGAACAGCGCCTTAAAATTTCCCTTGCCGAAACTCCGGCTGCCTTTCCGCTGGATCACCTCATAGAACAACGTCGGCCGGTCCTCCACCGGACGCGTGAAAATCTGCAGCATGTACCCTTCATCGTCGCGATCCACAAGGATGCCCAACTCCTTCAACTCCCCGATCGGCTCGTCGATCTTGCCGACCCGATCCTCCAAATCGTCGTAGTAAGTAGTCGGCACCCGCAGAAACTCCACACCCTGCTGCCGCAGTGTACCCACCGTCTCGATGATGTGGTCCGTCGCCATGGCGATATGCTGCACCCCGGGTCCGCCATAATACTCCAGATATTCTTCGATCTGCGATTTGCGTTTCCCATGCGCCGGTTCGTTGATCGGAAACTTCACGCGTTCATTCCCGTTCGACATCACCTTCGACATCAGCGCCGAGTATTCGGTGGAAATGTCATTGTCGTCGAAGTGCTTGAACATGCGGAAGCCCATCACGTCGCGATAGAAATCCACCCACCGGTTCATCTCTCCCCATCCCACATTGCCCACCATGTGGTCCACGTACTTCAGCCCCGCCGGACGCGCCAGCGTATCATCCGCGCTCACCGCTTCGAATCCCGGCAGGAATGCGCCCCGATAGTTCTTGCGCTCCACGAAGCTGTGCACCGTGTCGCCATAGATGCCGATCGCCGCGACACGCACTTCGCCCGCCCCGTCGCGCACCGTTTCCGGCTCGCGGACACTGCGCGCGCCCCTGCTCGTCGTGGCCCGCCACGCAGCTTCGGCATCGTCCACCCACAACGCAATATCGCGCACCCCGTCTCCATGCCGCCGGATATGCTCGGCGATCTCGCCGTCCGGTTGCAGCGGCGTGGTCAGTACGAAGCGGATCTTGTCCTGCACCAGCACGTAGCTCGCGCGGTCACGCGTGCCCGTTTCCGGACCGCAATACGCCGCCAGCCGGAAGCCGAACGCCGTCCGGTAATAGTGCGCCGCCTGCCGCGCGTTCCCCACGTAGAACTCCACGTAGTCCGTGCCGTTCAGCGGCAGAAAATCCCGCTCAACCTGCGCGCCCTGCTCCAACGTTTGCGCCATAACTCCTCCTCCATGCTGCAATGCACAATTGATTGTCCTCGTCCGTGCCTGTGGACACCCTTATGCAATTCCCCAGGCCGAATGCCTTCAACGGACGCACCACCACCCCCTGCGACAGCAAGTCCTCAAAGATGCGGCTGGCCTCCTGCTCTGTGTCCAGCACCGTCATCACGAAGTTCGCCTGCGACGGTACCACCGTCAGTCCCAGACTCCTCAACCCCTCCGTCAAACATCGCAAACCGCGCGCGTTCAGTTCCAGCGAGCGGTGCAGAAACTCCTTGTCGGAGAGCGCCGCGATCCCCGCCGCCTGCGCCGGCGTCGAAGGTTCGAACGGTAGCTTCACCTTCAACAGATTGCGGATCAGCTCCTCGTGCGCGAACCCGTACCCGATGCGCACGCCCGCCAGTCCATAGATCTTGGAAAAAGTGCGCAGCGTGATCACGTTGTCGTAGCGGTAATGCATCGAATCCGGATACCGCGGATTGTCCTTGGCATATTCGAAATAGGCCTCGTCCAGGATGATCAGCACGCGCTCCGGCACGTGCTTGTAGAATTCCTCGAACTGGTGCCGGGTGAAAATCGTCCCGGTCGGATTGTTCGGGTTCGCCAGATAAATGATCTTGGTGTTCTGGTTGATCTGCCCGGCCAGCGCCGGAAGATCGTAATGCCAGTTGTCATACGGCACCGTGCGGTATGTAACGCCGCGCGATTTCGCCAGCACCTGGAATCCGATGAACGCGGCCTCCGTCGTCAGCACCTCGTCCTCATCGCACAGGAACGCGCGGATGATGTTGCTCATGATGCCTTCACTACCGCTGCCCGCGATCACGTTCTCCACCTTAACGTCGTACTCGCGCGCCAGCACCTCGCGCAAATCCAGCCCGCCGTTCGGATACAGGTTCAGTCCGTTCAAAACTCGCGTCATCGCCTCGATCGCCTTCGGCGAGGAACCGAGGGGGTTTTCGTTCGACCCCAGTTTGGCAACGTGGCTCAGGCCGTACTTCTCACGCACGCTCTCGATCGTGCGCCCCGCTTCGTAAGGCCGCAGGGATTCTATATAAGGAGGGACAAGTGGCACCGCTTCTATTTTACCCTCGCCTCCGTGGTGGGGCATGCTTTAGCTTGCCACGCCCGCTTGCGGACGGCCCCAGATGTACCTTATTCTGTACATTGCGAATACATTCCATGCACTACCCGCCACCCCTCGCTCTTTCGTAACTCCCTATTTCCCCATACTTCGCATTTGGCCGCCGCCCTGCTCTAATCAAGGTGCGAACCATGAGATTTGAACTGGAACCCTCGCTGAATCGCTGGGTAGAGGCGCAGCTCCTCGACCTGCAGCAGGCCGATCGCATCCGGCAATTTGAATCGGAACAATCTCCCCAGCGGCGCGCGCGCTGGCCCGTAATCATGGCCCTGGCCTTCGGCGGCATCATGCTCGCGGCCGGCGTCCTCCTCTTCGTCAGCGCGCACTGGGATGAACTCTCGCCCTTCCAGCGCATGTCGCTTCTCGTACTGGCGGTGGGCGCCTTCCACCTCGCCGGAGCATTCTCGCTCGACCGCTTCCGCGCCCTCGGCATCACCCTCCACGCCGTAGGGACCGTAGCGCTCGGCGGAGCCATCGCCATGGCCGGGCAGATCTTCAACATGCAGGAACACTGGCCGTCCGCCATCCTCCTGTGGGCCGCGGGTGCGATCGCCGGATACCTGCTCCTCGGCGATTGGCCGCACTTAGCTCTATCGGCGATCCTCGTGCCCTGCTGGCTCGCCGGTGAATGGGTGGAAGCAACCTCGCGGACACAGGGAGCCTGGCCGGTGACCGCCTGCGGCATCCTGCTCGCCGCCATCTGCTACCTCAGCGTCCGCATGCCGGGCGCCGGTGGCCGCGACAATCACGCCCGCGTCGCCCTCGCCTGGATCGGTGGCCTCGCCTTGTTCCCCGCCACGTTTGCCGTCGCGCTGGAGCGTCACACTTACGGCCGCATGACTTCTACCGACCCCGCGCTCCTCACCGTCGGCTGGACGTGTGCCATCCTCCTCCCGCTCGGGTTCGCCTACCTCTTCCGCCGAAACGCAGCCTGGATGAATCTGCTCGCAGCCATCTGGGTGGTCGGCTTGAATTTCGCCGCCGAAGCCCAGTCCGAGATCTTGGTCTACGCCTGGTGCGCCATCGGCTCCGCGGCCATGGTCGCCTGGGGAATCCACGAATTCCGCGCCGAGCGCATCAACCTCGGCATGGCAGGCTTCGCCCTCACCATCGTCTTCTTTTTCTTCTCCAGCGTAATGGACAAACTCGGCCGCTCGGCCAGCCTGATCACCCTCGGCATTCTGTTCGTCGCCGGTGGCTGGTATTGGGAGAAACTGCGCCGCCAACTGGTAGCACGGCTCGCCTCAGGAGGTGTGCAATGACGCTCGCTCGCAAAGGTCTGATTCTCGCCGCGTTTCAATGCCTGCTTGTGCTCAGCTTGACCGGCAAGCTCCTCTACGATCGCTCCACTTGCCCGCGCGTCTGGGTGAAAACCGCGCGCTGGGATCCCAACCTGCCCATCCGCGGACGCTACCTGGCGTTGCGCCTCGTGCCCGAGCCCAACGCACCGTCGTACGCCGAGACCAACAACCAGATGGTACTGTTCTTCGTTCCGGAACACACTCTCCCGTTCGAAACCACGCGTCCGGCAATCGATGCGCCCGAGCTTTGGGCCGAAGTCACCATCCCGCACAAAGGTCCGCCCCGGCCCATCCGCCTCGCACTGAAAAAGGCCGGAAAACTGGAACCGCTCGACGTCAACTGACGCGATTCTTCCGTATCTGTACGAGGAACACGCCTGCTACGGCCATTGCAGTGATTGTGCAGATAGCAAGGCGCCACACGGTCGACCGCGGGCGCGTTGAGCGTTCTGGCGCATCTGCAATGTGCTCCGGTCGAACGCCTATCCCGACCAGGCGGCCCATTGCTCGCTGTACTCCCGGCAGTCGAACCGCGACTTTGAGTTGCCACGGCGCCTCGAGCGGGCCCGGTCTCTGAAAAATCCAGCTGAATGCACGATGCGCGTTGACCTGTAGGAACTGTGTGACTCGCGTGGGAAACTCGCGCCGCTGCTGTACCCTCGCCAGTTGCGCCTCATTCGGGCACCCCTCTCGTAACGGGCCGGCAAGCAGATTGGCTGCCGCAACCGCGTCCTGAATGGCTAGATTAATGCCCACGCCTCCGGCCGGCGACATAGCGTGGGCCGCATCGCCGATACACACTAGACCTGGGCGATACCACCTTCGCAAGCGATTAATCTGTACGGTCAGCAGCTTGATCTGATCCCAGGATTGCAACTCTTGTACGCGATCGCCCAGGTATGGAGCGATTCTGCGAACCCTTTGGCGGAACGCCTCCAGGCCCTCACTCTTCACCTGCTCGAATGATCCCTTCTGAATAATCATCCCGGCCTGGAAATAGTCGCCCCGGTTGATTAGCACCAGGACTTGCCCGTAGTTCACGTTTCCAAACAATTTCTCTGGATCGCTCGCCAGACGGCTGAGGCGGAACCAGAGCACGTCGATGGGCACACCGAATTCCGATACCGCCAACTGCGCAGCGTCCCTAACCAGGGAGTGACGGCCGTCGCAGCCCACCACCAGGTCAGCTTGAATCTCCACCATTCCGCCCGGCGTCCGCACTTCTACCCCCGTGATCCGCCCGGCATCGGTCGTTAAACCAGTCGCTTCGTGCTCCATGCGCAGATCGAAATGCTGGAACCTCTTGGCCTGGCTCGAAAGGAAATCGAGAAAATCCCATTGCGGCATCAACGCTACGAACTTGCAGTGCGACGGCACATGCCGAAGGTCCACTGCCTGAAACGCGAAGTCGCCGAACATACCGCCCAGCGAATCCACTTTCTGGTGCGGCACACTTAGGAGGGCTTCAAGGATACCGAGTTCGTAAAAGAGTTCCAGTGTCGAGGGGTGGACAGTGTCGCCGCGGAAATCGCGGAAGAAATCCCGGTGCTTCTCGATGACAGTAACTCGCACACCCTGGCGTGCCAGAAGGTAACCCAGCATCATTCCGCCGGGACCGCCGCCGACCACGCAACAGGTGGTCGCGAGTTTTTCATGCGTCATTTGTCAGCGCCCCCTGATGCCCCCCAGTATAGCGGCCGCCTTGCAGAGGACGGTGTGATCGATCGCACTCCAAAAAATCCGAAAAAACGAAAACTATTTCCCTTTCATCCACTCCAGCGTCTGCCGGATGCCGTCGTCATAAGGCGTCTTATGCACCGTCAGTTTCGCCCTCAGCTTGCTGTCGTCCAGAATCACCGGCGTCTCCTGCAGGTACAGCATCTCCACCACCTCGCCCATCGTCGGGTTGAACCATCCCAGCACTTTCAGCATCCCCGCGCCCACCGTCCGATACTTCGGCGAACGCCCCACCGCCCGGTAAATTCGCGTGATGAAGTCCATCGTATTGATCGTAGCCGCGCCGCCGAAATTCCACGCCTCGCCGTAACACTCCGCGCGCGACGCCAGGTCCGCAATCACTGGACCGGTATCTGGCGTGTACACAAACTCGTGCGGCGTATTCACCGGACCCACCCAGTTCGCCGTCTTGCCGGCCAGCGCCGCGCGGAACACCGGATTCGCCAGGCTCACATCCGAATGCGGTCCGTAGAAATCCGGCAACCGCACGATCAATCCCTGGATCGCGCCCGCCGCGTGCGCTTCCATTACCAGGTCTTCCTGCTCCTTGCGATATTTTCCCTTGCGCGTGTGCGGCTCGCGCAGATGCGTCTCCGGCACGCTGGACGCGCGCGGCACGCCGTAACTATAAACGCTCGACGGCAGCACCAGGCGCGCCACCCCTACCAGCTTCGCGGCCTCGATTGTCGTCCGCATCAGTACAGGATGCAATTGGTGCGAAGGATAAGGCAGCCCGACGCAGTAAATGATCGTGTCCATCCCGCGAGCCGCCGCGCCCGCCGACCGCGCCTCGCTCAAATCGGCCGGAAAGATCTCCGCGCCCGCCGTCTTGCCGAACGCCTGTTCCAGGCTCTCCCGTGTACGGCCCACCACGCGGAACGGGACGCCGCGCCGCTCCAGTTCCGCTCCAACCGCCCTGCCGATCGCGCCGGCCGCGCCGAAGATCGCAACGTTTTGCATATGTTACCAGAGTACGTCAAGCCGCACTCGTAGTTACCGCCATATCTCGGCTTAGTATACTTATATGTGACCCGTCGCCGCTTCGCCCTCCGCATCGCTCTGGTCGCCGCCGCGGCCATAGCGATCCGGGCCCAGCCCGCGCCCATACTGGAGTACATCCGGACCACGTGGGACGTACTCACCCGCTCCCATCGAACCCTGGCGTCTGCGGCGGTCGATCCCAAGTTTCATCCCGCTCCGGACGGCCGCTGGATCGTATATGTGCCGCGCACCGAAAATCTCTCCGCCATCGAGACGGAGTTGCGCCACGAAGTACCCGACGCCGGATTCCGTACTCTGTCCATCCTTCCGCTTCCCGCGGACACCGAACAACTTCGCGAGCAGGGTCTGCTCTACCTGCCCAGGCCCTATGTCGTACCAGGCGGCAGATTCAATGAAATGTACGGGTGGGACAGTTACTTCATCCAACTTGGCCTCTTACGCGATGGTCGCGTCGCGCTTGCCCGGGACATGGCCGATAACTTCCTCTACGAGATTCGCCAGTATGGCAAGATCCTGAACGCTAACCGCACTTACTACTTATCACGCTCCCAGCCGCCATTTCTTACACAGATGTTACTCGGCGTCTACCGGCGGACGCATGACCGGCAGTGGCTCGAAGCCGCCGTCCCGCAAGTGGAGGCATATTACCGCTACTGGACCACCGAGCCCCACCTGACTCCCGCAACCGGACTCTCGCGTTATTTCGATTTGGGCGAAGGCCCGGCCCCCGAAGTGGTCGCCGCCGAGCGCGACCCAGAGGGACGTACACACTACGAATTGGTGCGCCAATACTTCCGCACCCACAAAGTAACCGCATACGACGCCGCCCAGTATTACGATGCCGCCGCCGATCGCTTGACGCCGCTGTTCTACAAAGCCGATCGCGCAATGCGTGAGTCCGGCTTCGACCCCTCCGACCGGTTCGGCCCGTTCAACGCCGATATCCTCCACTACAATCCTGTCTGCCTGAATTCCCTGCTGTACCTGATGGAGACCGAAACGGCGGAGATCATGGGCATCTTGAATCGCGCGCCCGAACAGGCGTTGTGGACGAAGCGTGCGCAGCAGCGCGCCGCGCTCGTGAACAACCTGATGTGGGACCAGCGCGATGGACTCTATTACGACTACGAATTCGTCCACCATCGCCTGCGCCCCTACCCGTTTCTGACCACCTTTTACCCCCTATGGGCCGGCATTGCCAGCCGCGAACAGGCCGCGCGAGTGGTAGCCAATCTCCACCTCTTCGAGCAGCCCGGAGGACTCCAGACCAGCACCAATCCGAGCGGCAACCAGTGGGACGCGCCGTTTGGCTGGGCGCCCCTGGAATACATCGCGATCGAAGGGCTGCGGCGCTACGGCTATCGCACCGATGCCGACCGGCTCTCCATCAAGTTTCTGACCCTGGTCCTCGATCAGTACCGTCAGAGCGGCGCCATCGTGGAGAAGTACGATGTCGTACGGCGCAGCGCGAACCTCTCCGGCCAGATCCGCTTTGGTTACCGCTCGAACGAGGCCGGCTTCGGCTGGACCAACGCCGTGTTCACTGCCCTATACGATGCTCTCCCCGAGACGCGCCGAAACGCACTCCTGTCGAAATGAGAACCGCACCAGCCCTGCACCGGCCACGCTACCATGTATCTCATGCGGCACTTCACTCTCGCGTTCACTCTTTGCATCGCCTCCACGTTCGCCGCCGAAGCTCCCAAGCTGCGTCTCCCCGACGACGTGCGTCCCATCAAATACTCCGCCGATCTTACCTTGATCCCCGGCGATAAAACCTTCTCCGGCGTCATCGATATCGATGTCGACCTCGTCAAGCCGGCCTCGCTGATCTGGTTGAACTCAACCGAACTCACCATCCGCCAGGCCACCGTCGCCTCGCAGCCCGCCGCCATCGAACCCGGCAACGACGATTTCGTCGGCCTTCGCGCCGCCAAAATTCTCAGTCCCGGCCCGGCTCGCATCCACATCGTCTACCAGGGCAAAATCAACCAGAAGGGCAGCGCCGGCATCTTCGAAGGCATCGACAACAAGCAGCCCTACCTCTTCACTCAATTCGAAAGTATCGACGCCCGCCGCGCCTACCCCTGCTTCGATCAGCCCGATTTCAAGACGCCCTGGCAAATTACCGTTCACGTGCCGAAAGATCACGCCGCCGTCTCGAACACCTCGCCCGTCTCCGAAACCGCCGAGCCCAACAGCATGAAGAAGGTGGTCTTCGCGCCCACCCGTCCGCTCCCCAGCTACCTGGTCGCCATCGCCGTCGGCCCCTTCGATTTCGTCGACGCCGGCAAGGCCGGAAAGAACCACATTCCGGTGCGCATCGTCGCCCCTAAGGGCAAAGCCAACCAGGCCAAATACGCCGCCGAAGTCACCGCCACCATCATCGATCGCCTGGAGGCCTACTTCGGCATTCCTTTCCCCTTCGAAAAGTGCGACAACGTCGCCATCCCCCTCACCTTCGGCTTCGGTGCCATGGAAAATGCCGGCATGGTCACCTACGCCCAGAACCTGATCCTCTCCGACCCCGCCATCGATACCGAACAGCGCCAGCGCTCGTACGCCGGAGTGGCCGCCCACGAGCTCGCCCACCAATGGTTCGGCGATCTCGTGACTCTCGCCTGGTGGGACGACACCTGGCTCAACGAGGCCTTCGCCACCTGGACCTCGTCCAAGATTCTCGCCGAATGGAAGCCCGAATGGCACTCGCGCCTCAGCGATTTCGGCGGCAAATTCGGCGCCATGGGCGAAGACAGCCTTGTCGCCGCGCGCAAGATTCGCCAGCCCATCGTCACCAAGGACGATATCTCCAACGCCTTCGACGGTATCACTTACCAGAAGGGCGCCAGCGTCATCCGTATGTTCGAAAGCTGGGTCGGCGAGCAGAAATTCCAGGCCGGTGTCACCGCCTATCTCAAGCGCTACAGCTACAAGAACGCGCGCGTCAGCGATTTTCTGGACTCCATCGCCGCCACCGGACAGCCCCAGTTGACTCGCGCCTTCTCCACCTACCTGGAGCAGCCCGGCTTCCCGTTAATTTCCGTCAAACTCAATTGCACCGCGGCCCCCGCGCTCTCTCTCAGCCAGAAGCGCTACCTGCCCGCCGGCTCCACCGGCAACGCCAGTCAGGTTTGGCAAACCCCGGTCTGCGTGCGCTACCCGACCGCCCAAGGCGATCAGAAGGAATGCTTCCTGCTGGATAAGCCCGCGGCCGACTTCCGCCTCACCCACGCCGCCTCGTGTCCCGCCACCCTCTCCGCCAATGCCGATGGCGCCGGCAACTACATCACTCGTTATGATTCCGCGCTGCTCCAAAAACTCCTGGCTGGCGATTACCTCAACGCCGCCGAGCGCATGACCTTGCTCAACGATTTGACGTCCCTGCTCAACGCCGGTGAAATCCCGCAGGGCGAAGTGCTCACCGCGGCCGCCGCCTTCGCCAAATCCCCCGAACGCCAGATCGTCCGCCTCGCCCAGGGCGCCGTCGGCGAAACCCGCCGCTTCCTCCCCGCCACCCTCTTACCCAATTACGCCCGCTTCGTCCAGGCGACCTTCGGCGACCGCGCCCGCCGCCTCGGCTGGTCCGCTAAACCCGGCGAAGATTCCGATATCGCCCTCGAACGCGCCAGCATCGTACCCTTCGTCGCCTCGCAAGGCAACGACGCAGCCCTCCGCGACGAAGCCCGCCGCCTCACTGCCGAGTGGCTGAAAACCCGCAAAGGAATCGACCCCAACATGGTGAATCCAGCCCTCACCACCACCGCCCAGTTCGGCGACCGCGCCCTCTTCGACACCATGACCGCCGAACTCAAGAAGACCACCGACCGCCAACAGCGCGGCCGCATTCTCCTTGCCCTGGGCTCTTTCCGCGACCCCGCCATCGCCCGGGCGTCCCTCGACATGCTGATCCACTCCGATATTGATATCCGCGAATCCCTCACTCTGCTGGTCGGCCCTCTCGATCAGCCCGAAACCGAGAAACTCCCCTTCGAGTTCGTCAAGGCCAACTACGACGAACTGCTCAAGCGCCTCCCCACCGGCGCCGGTATGGATGCCGGAGCCATGCTCCCCTTCGTCGCCGGCAACGCCTGCTCCGAAGCGTCGCGCCAGGAGTTCGTCACCTTCTTCGAAGACCGCGCCCCGAAGTTCACTGGCGGCCGTCACAACTACGATCAGGTCCTCGAAAACATCCGCCTCTGCGAAGCCCGCAAGTCAGCCCGCGCCCCCGCCATCGCCGCCTTCTTCGCCCAGCAATAGCGGCGCCTCCAAGCAGAGCCGCGACCGTAAGGGAGCGTTCGCCTCTAAGCTAAACTGAAGTTATCCCATGATTCAAACCCTATTCGGCACCGTTGAACAGGAACCCACCCTACTTGAGAAACTCAAGAGCGGCGTACAGAAGACGCGCGCCGGCCTGGTCACCGCTCTCGAAGACGCCCTGCAGGGCAAGAAAGAAATCGATGCCGATCTCCTCGATGAGCTCGAAGCCACCCTCATCACCGCCGATATCGGCGTCAACACCACCAACGAAATCCTCGACAGCATTCGCGAACGCGTGGAGCGCCACCAGCTTGGCGACGCCGCCGAACTAAAGAACCTCATCCGTGAGCGCCTGCTCGAAATCCTCCAGGCCAGCGAGCGCGCTCCCGCCCGCGTCACCGATCCGCCCGCCGTCATCCTCGTGGTCGGCGTCAACGGATCCGGCAAGACCACCACCATCGGCAAGCTCGCCATGCGCTTCAAGCACGAGCAGCGCTCCGTCCTCCTCTGCGCCGCCGATACCTTCCGCGCCGCCGCCATCGAGCAACTGGAAATCTGGGGAAACCGCACCGATACCCAGGTGATTCGCCAGGGCCCCGGCAGCGACCCCAGCGCCGTCCTCTTCGACGCCGTCTCCGCCGCTAAAGCCCGTAAAGTCGATTACGTCATCGTCGATACCGCCGGCCGCCTCCAGACCAAAGAGAACCTCATGCTGGAGCTGCAGAAGATGGGCCGCACCGCCCGAAAAGTCATCCCCGATGCGCCGCACGAAGTGCTCCTCGTGCTCGACGCCACCACTGGCCAGAACGGCCTGGAGCAGGCACGCAAATTCACCGAGAGCTCCGGCGTCACCGGTATCGTGCTCACCAAGCTCGACGGCACCGCCAAGGGCGGCATCGTCGTCGCCATCGCCCGCGAGCTCAATCTGCCCATCCGCTACATCGGCGTCGGCGAAAAAGCCGAAGACCTGCTACCCTTCGATTCCGAAAAATTCATCGAATCGCTCTTCGAAAAATGACCGCTAAATACATGCGCGAAGCGCTCGACCTGGCGCGCAAAGGCAGGTCGCTGGCCAGTCCCAACCCCCTCGTGGGCGCCATCCTGGTGCGCGAAGGCGAAGTGGTCGGCCGCGGCTTCCATACTTACGCCGGGCTGCACCACGCCGAAATCATCGCCCTCGCGCAGGCCGGCGAGAAGGCCCGCGGCGCCACCCTCTATCTCAACCTGGAACCCTGCTCGCACCAGGGCCGCACCCCGCCCTGCGTGGACGCGCTGATCGTGGCCGGCGTGGCGCGCGTCGTCGCCCCTGTCACCGACCCCAACCCGCTCGTCGCCGGACAGGGCTTCGCCAAACTCCGCCAGGCCGGCATCGAAGTGGATGTCCCCGCCGAATTCGCCGCAGAAGCCGAGAAGCTCAACGAGCCCTTCCTCCACTTCATGCGCACCGGCCGCCCCCTCGTCACCCTCAAAACCGCCATCACCCTCGACGGCAAAATCTCCGCCCCCGACGACAATCGCGGCTGGATCACCTCCGAGCGCGCCCGCGCCCACGTGCAGGAAGTCCGTCACGATAACGACGCCATCCTCACCGGCATCGGCACCGTCCTGGCCGACGATTGCCTGCTCAGCGACCGCACCGGCCACCCCCGCTGCCGCCCCCTCCTCCGCATCGTCATGGATTCCCTGCTCCGCCTCCCGCTCGATTCCAAAATGGTGCGCAGCGCTTGCGGCGATGTCCTCGTCGTCACCACCAGCGCCGCCTCTGCCGACCGGCGCAAGCTGCTCGAATCGCGCGGCGTGCAGGTGCTCGTCTTCGACGGCCCTGGCGGACGTGCAGACCTGCGCAGTGTCGTCGATTGGCTGGGCCGCCAACGCTATCTCTCGCTCATGATCGAGGCCGGCAGTAAGCTCAACTGGAGCGCTCTCGAAAGCGGCATCGTGGATCGCATTTTCTTCTACTACGGCCCCAAAATCTTAGGCGGCATGGAAGCCCTCCCCCTCGCCGGCGGCATCGGGCGCCGCCGCCGCGCCGACGCCATTCGCATACACAACATCACCATCCATTCCATTCCGCCCGACGAATTCGCCGTTGAAGGATACCTGGATGTTCACCGGAATTATTGAGGAACTCGGCACCGTAATCACCGCCGGCACGCGTCTCTCCGTCCGCTGCTCCACCGTAATCGCCGACGCCTCCGTAGGCGCCAGCATCGCCGTCAACGGAGTCTGCCTCACCGCCGCCGAACTCCGCCCCGATTCGTTCTCCGCCGATCTCGCCCCGGAAACCCTCAAGCGCAGCAACCTCGGCGACCTCCGCCCCGGCTCGCGCGTCAATCTGGAGCGCCCCCTCTCCGCCGGCGGCCGCCTCAACGGCCACATCGTACAGGGCCACGTCGATGGCACCGGCGAATTCCTCGCCCTCGACGCCCTCGGCGATGACAACTGGTGGCTCCGCATTCGCATCCCCGCCGAGCTCGATCCGTACCTCGTATACAAAGGATCCATCGCCATCGACGGCATCAGCCTCACGGTCGCCTCAATCGAAAGCGGCGTGCTCAGTGTGACCATCATTCCCCACACCTTCCGAAACACCACCCTTGGAGGATACCGTCCTGGAGCCCGCGTAAACCTGGAGTGCGACATCCTCGCCAAACACGTGGAAAAACTGCTCCAACGCCTCGATCTGAAACAGCCCTTCACCGTGGACAAGCTCCGCGAACAAGGCTACTGATTCGCGCCAAATGTTGATGTCCGAAAACCGCTAGTCTGATCGCTCGACCGCTGAGAAAATGTGTGTATGGAGCTACCTGATCGAGAGACTTGTCATCGTGCTCTACAGTCCCGCGATCCCCGCTTCGACGGGTTGTTGTTCGTCGGCGTCACCTCCACCGGTGTCTACTGTCGCCCGGTCTGCCCCGCCCGTACCCCCAAGCCCGAGAACTGCCGCTTCTTCGGTTCGGCGGCGGCGGCGCAGGAAGCAGGTTTTCGTCCATGCCTGCGTTGCCGCCCGGAAACGGCCCCCGATCTGGCTTCCTGGCGCGGAACTTCGAACACCGTCTCTCGCGCCCTTGCGCTGATCGCGGATGGTGCTCTTGACGGGGCCGCCGGCGTCGAAGCCCTCGCCGAACGCCTCGGCATCGGCGAGCGCCACCTTCGGCGATTGTTCCTCCAGCACCTGGGAGCCTCGCCGGTAGCGGTGGCGCAGACCCGGCGTGTTCTCTTCGCCAAACAACTCATCCACGAAACACAAATGCCCATGACCGAAGTTGCCTTGGCTTCCGGATTCGGCAGCATTCGCCGGTTTAACGAGATATTTCGTGAGCTCTTCCACCGCCCGCCCAGCCAGTTGCGGCGAAAAACTTCTTCAAATTCGAGCCCTGAAGCCGGAGTGACGCTGCGCCTGCGCTATCGTCCGCCTTATGACTGGGATTCCATGCTCGCCTTCCTGCGTGCGCGCGCCATACCCGGCGTGGAAGTCGTCGAGAACGGAAGCTACCTGCGCACCATCGGCATGGACGGATTTACCGGAACCGTCCAGGTCACGCACCTGCCCGAGCGCCAGAGTCTGCGCGTCACCATTCGTTTTCCCCGCGTTCAATCCCTGCCGGCAATCATCAGCCGCGTGCGCCGCCTGTTCGATCTCGGCGCCGACATCGAAACCATCGACGCGCACCTTTCTCTCGACCCGCTCCTTGCGCCCTTCGTAGCGCAGCGTCCCGGCTTGCGCGCTCCCGGCGGATGGGACGGTTTCGAGCTTGCGGTGAGGGCGATTCTGGGCCAGCAAGTGACGGTGACCGCCGCCCGCCGCCTCGCCGGACAGCTCGTCGCCGCCCACGGCGAACGCGTGTCGGGCGATTTCGTGAGCGACCCGCGATTGACGCACGTGTTTCCCGAAGCCCAACGTCTTGCCGTGGCAAAGTCCATCGAAGTCGGGATGCCCGCCGCGCGCAGATCTGCGCTGCAAGAACTCGCCGCCGCTGCCGCGGCAGACCCGAATCTCTTTCGCCCATTTGGCAAACTCGAAGAAGCCATCGCCAGATTGCGCAAAATCCGCGGAGTCGGCGAGTGGACCGCACAGTACATCGCGCTTCGCGCCCTACGCGAGACGGATGCCTTTCCCGCCGCTGACATCGGATTGCTTCGCGGTGCCGAGGTAGTGGATGGAGCAAAATCCACCGTGCCCAATCTCCTGACGCGATCCGAGTTGTGGCGGCCATGGCGCGCCTATGCGGCACAGCACCTCTGGGCTGCCGGTGCAGCCAGCACCACGGAATCAAGGAGCACTTATGCCTGACGTTCTAAATCTGTTGATCGACCGTATAGATACCCCGATCGGAGAATTGCTGCTCGTGGCAGACGACGGCGGAAAGTTACGAGCGATAGATTGGGCCGACTACGAACCGCGCATGCTGCGCTTCCTGGGGCTGCACTACGGAAAGCACGGATTCAAGCTCGAACCGGCCCACAATCCTCATGGCCTGAGGGATGTGATCAATCGTTACTTTGCGGGTGACATCGAAGCCATAGACGATATTCCGGTACAAACCGCCGGCACACCGTTTCAACGCAGCGTCTGGAATCAACTGCGGAAAATCCCTGGCGGCGCCACCGTTTCCTATGGAAAACTTGCCGTGCAAATCGCCCGCCCCAAAGCTGTGAGGGCCGTCGGTCTGGCGAACGGCTCTAATCCAATTGGAATCGTCGTTCCATGTCATCGCGTCATCGGCTCTGACGGATCCCTCACCGGCTACGGTGGTGGTCTGGAACGTAAGCGGTGGCTGCTGGAGCACGAGCGCTCTAAGTCTTCAACTCCTCGACAATCTCCACCGCGATCTTTCGCGCCTGCTCCAGTTCCCCAGGCGCAAGGCTGATCGCTCCCACGCGCGCGTGACCGCCCCCGCCGTAACGCTCGCAGATACTCGCCAGATTGTGCTTCGGCTCGACCGGCGTCCACGGGTTCGACCCCACGGAAATCTTCGTCCGAAAACTCGAAGGGCTCACCGACACCGTGTAAGTCGATGTCGGAAACAAATAGTAAGGGATGAACTTGTTATACCCCTCCACATCCTGCCCCGCCAGGTCGAAGAACACCACGCCATCATCCTGTCTCGCGCGATCCTGAATCAATTCGATCGATTCCACGTGGCGCTGGTAAAGCGGCACATATAGCGACTGAATCTCCGGCTCCGTGATGATCTCCGACAACTGCCGGTGCTGCATCCAGCCGATGATCTTCTGCACGATTCCGCTGCCCTTTGCCGCTTCAATCACCAGCGTCAACTTCATCGCCGGTGCGCCCAGTTCCACCGCGGTCTTGGCGTCCGGATACTGCGCCCCGTCGATGATCAGCGACCAGTGAACCAGGTCGTCCAGGTCTGGCGCGCGGAAACCGAAACGGTCGCACGCCACCCGGCAGATGAACGCCGTGCAGCTCTTATAGCTCGGGTCATAGAGCTTACGGCCGCTGGTATCCCGTCGGTAATGTTCCTGGTCTTCGGCATTGAGGAACGCACTCTGATGATGGTCGAACCACCAGGTCAGCCTCGGGTCGCTCGAATATTTGAAGTCCACGATGGCGTTTTCATCGCCGTCGAACAGCGACGCATCGAACAGTTGCGACGCTTTGTGGGCCATGCCTGTATAGCGGAACTCCGTATCCGGGTGGACCGCGCCCGCGATGAATCGGCTGAAGTAGGCAGCAGACGCCGCCCCGTCAAAGCAATGATCGTGATAAAGCACCCGTGTGAGCATTTAGTTTCAACTAAGGAAAACCTTTCAGCTTGCCTGAAAGGAAGAAGAAATGCAACTGTAGTTTATGCGTCAGATCCCAACCTGGGACCAGTATTATCTCGATATCTGCAAAGTCGTGGCCGCCCGCAGTAAAGATCCAAACACCCAAATCGGCTGCGTCATCATCGGCCCCAACCACGAAATCCGCTCCACCGGCTACAACTCGTTCCCGCGCGGCATCCGGGACGACGTGCCCGAACGCCTCCTGCGTCCCACCAAGTACCTCTGGATCGAACATGCCGAGCGCAATGCCATTTGCAACGCCGCCCGCGCCGGCACGGCCACCGAAGGCTGCACCATCTATGTCGAAATCATGCCCTGCATGGATTGCGCCCGCGCCGTCGTCCAGGCCGGAATCACCCAGGTGGTAATCTCCGCCGAACGCATGCAGCAGTATTCAAGCGACTACTACAACGAGCACTTCGGCATGGTCGAAACCCTGTTCCAAGAAGCCAAAATAGCAGTCCGCCGCGTCTAGCCAAACCCCTGCATAAATGGTGGGGCGGACCCCCTGGTCCGCGCGGGTCCCCCTGGACCCGCTCCTTTTCTCCTATCCTTCCGTCTCCGCTCTCGTCCCCTCCCGGTCGTCGACACGCCGGTAGAAACGCCGTTCGCACCGCCTGCAGCGGTACGGCGTCCTGCCTAACGCCTTCATGACGGAGTCCAGGATTCCCCGCGGCAGGGAATGCCGCACGTCGGCGCCACCGCAATTTGGACAGCGAAGTTTTTCGCCCGAGCTCACTCGTCTTCAGCCTTTAAAGCGAGGTTAGCACCGTTCGCCAAGAGGCTGCGGCCGGCAGGTACTAATCACTTTTTCCAGATCCGCCGGCTCGCCGAACTTCACCCCTTCCAGCGCCGGATCAATCCCTCGCAGCAAGCCCGTAAGTACCCCGCCCGCGCCCACTTCTACGCAGCGCGCCACGCCCTGCCCCGCCAGATACCGTATACTCTCCATCCAGCGCACCGGATTCGGAACCTGTTGATAGACTCCCTCGCGCGCCTCCGCCCCCGACCGGACTTCGCGCGCCTGCCAGTTGTTTACCAGCGGGCACGCCAGGTCGAGAAACTCCGTCGCATCCAGGTCCGCGCGCAGCCGTTCCTGCGCCGGAGCCATCAGCGCGCAATGGAACGGAGCGCTCACCGGCAGCAGCACCGCCCGCCGCGCCCCCGCCGATTTCGCCAGTTCCGCCGCCCGGTTCACCGCACCCGTATGCCCTGCGATCACCACCTGGTCCGGCGAATTCAGGTTCGCCGCGCTCACTACTTCGCCCTGCGCCGCCGCCTCCAGCACCACTTCCAGCCTGCCCTCCGGCAGCTTCAGAATCGCCGCCATCGCGCCTACCCCGGCAGGCACCGCGGATTGCATATACTGCCCACGCTTGCGCACCAGTCGCACCGCATCGGCAAACCGCAGGCTGCCCGCCGCCACCAGCGCCGAGTACTCGCCCAGGCTGTGTCCGGCCACGTAATCCGGCGCCATCCCCTCCGCGCGCAACACTTCGAACGCCGCAATCGAAACCGTCAGCAGGGCCGGCTGCGTATTCTCCGTCATCTTCAATTGATCGTCCGGACCCTCAAAGCACAACCGGGAAATCGCGAAGCCCAATGCCTCGTCGGCCTCCTCAAAAACCCGCCGTGCGGCGGCGTACGTGTCGGCCAGCGCCTTGCCCATGCCAGCGGCCTGAGAGCCCTGGCCCGGAAACAGAAAAGCAGTCTTAGGTATCAACTCAAAATTATAACGTGGGACAGACGATCGCCTTGCGTCGTCTGTCAATGCTTGAGTCTGTCATCCCGCGCGCCTTCCCCCGCTAGAATAGGGCATGGCCGCTACCGAATCCGCAATGCTCCCGTTAGGCACTCCCGCCCCGGATTTCACCCTGCCCGATGCTCTCGGCGGGCAAACCGTTCAACTGGCCGATTTCGCCGGCAAGCGCGCACTCCTCGTCATGTTCATCTGTCCGCACTGTCCCTACGTCCAGCACGTGCAGCAGGAACTCGCGAAGATCGGCCGGGATTACGCCGACCGCCCCGTCGGCATCGTCGCCATATCCTCTAACGACGCCACGCAGTTCCCCGAGGACGGCCCCGACGGCCTGCGCCGCCAGGCGCGCGAACTCCGCTTCTCTTTCCCCTATTGCTACGACGAATCCCAGGACGTCGCGCGCACCTACCGTGCCGCCTGCACGCCCGACTTCTTCCTCTTTGACAAAAGCCGCTTCCTGGTCTACCGCGGCCAGTTGGACGGCAGCCGCCCCCGCAACGAAGTTCCCGTCAACGGCGTCGATCTCCGCGCCGCCATTGATGCGGTGCTCCAATCCGAACCCGTAAGCCCCGAGCAGAAGCCCAGCATCGGCTGCAACATTAAGTGGAAGTTATAACACTATGAAGCCTTGACACCCGCAATAGGAGGCGCAAGATAAGGTTGGGTAGACTTGCCTCAAGGGGAAAGGATGTAACGTCATGAGACTCCTGGATCGCAACGCGACGGACAAGGAAGACGTCCGTCATATGACTCGCTCTGAGCTGGATAGTCTCGGCATCGCAATCGTCGACAAGCGGGACCTTGTCCTTCAATGCAAATACTGCGGCCAGACCTGGACGCCCGAGCTGGACGCCAACGGCAAGCTGCCGTTCGACTATTGGCTCTGTCCCCGAACCTGCAATCATTAAACCGGCGGCGGGCGCCGCCGTGGACAATGGCATAATGTAACCGGAGGCTGATCGTGGCCACGTTGACATCGCCAGAGTCCATATCCCTACAGAACGAAAAGAACCCGTGGCTTGCTGCGGCCGCGCGCTTCGACGAGGCTGCCAGACGCCTCAAGCTCGATGACGGTATGCGAAAGGTGCTCGGTACTTCCGCCAAGGAAATTACTGTTCACATCCCGGTGCAGCTCGACGATGGCCGCATCGAAGTCTTCACCGGTTACCGCGTACAGCACTCCATCGCCCGCGGCCCTGCTAAGGGCGGTATCCGTTTCGCTCCCGATGTCACGCTCGACGAAGTGCGCGCACTCGCCTCCTGGATGACCTGGAAGTGTGCCGTGGTCAACATCCCCTTCGGCGGCGGCAAGGGTGGAGTCATCTGCGACCCCAACATCCTCTCCGACACTGAGCTGGAGAAACTCACCCGCCGCTACACCGCCGAAATCATCGATTTCATCGGACCAGAACGCGACGTCCCCGCTCCCGACGTCAATACCAACGAAAAGGTCATGGCCTGGATCATGGACACTTACTCCATGCACGCCCGCCACACCGTCACCGCCATCGTCACCGGCAAACCGATGGCCCTCGGCGGCTCGCGCGGCCGCCCCGAGGCTACCGGCCGCGGCTGCATGATGGTCATCCTCAAAGCCCTCAAGCTCCTCAACAAGCGCCCCGAGGACACCCGGGTCGTCATCCAGGGCTTCGGCAATGTCGGCGGCATGGCCTCCCGCCTGATGAGCGCCGTCGGCTTCAGAATCGTCGCCATCGTGGAATATGACGGAGCGGTCTACAACCCCAACGGCCTCGACATCGCCGCCCTCCAGAAACACCGCAAGGATACCGGTTCCATCACCGGCTTCCCCGGCGGCGAAGACATGGACAAAACCGACGCCATGTTCCTCGAGTGCGACGTCCTCTTGCCCGCCGCCACCGAGAACGTCCTCACCTCGCAGAACGCCCACCGCGTGCGCTGCAAGATTCTCTGCGAGGGAGCCAACGGCCCCACCACCCCGCTCGCCGACCTCATCCTCGCCGACCAGAACGTCTTCGTGATTCCCGACATCCTCGCCAACGCCGGCGGTGTCACCGTATCCTACTTCGAGTGGGTACAGGATCGCCAAGGCTTTTTCTGGAACGAGCAGATGGTCAACGAGCGCCTCCAGGAGATCATGGACGAAAGCTTCGACGCCGTCGTCGAATACGCCCAGGCCCACCAGACCAACAATCGGACCGCCGCCTACATGCTGGCCCTGGACCGCGTAGCCCTGGCCATCAAACTCCGCGGCCTCTACGCCTAGCCCCATGGGAAGTCGCTCCCTGACGGTCGCGGCTCAGATCGAGCCACTACCCTCCACTCGAACTTGTAGCCCCAATCCGAGCCGCGACCGTGAGGGAGCGGTGCACCTTCCCCATGAGTGACGCCACCACGCCGCTCATGCGGCAGTACAACAACATCAAACAGCAAGTCCCCAACGCCCTCCTCATGTTCCGCCTCGGCGATTTCTACGAGCTCTTCTTCGAAGACGCCGTCATCGCCGCCCGCGAGCTCGAAATCACCCTCACCGCGCGCAACAAAGAAAAGGGAGCCGCCATCCCCATGTGCGGAGTCCCCTTCCACGCCGCCGAGGGCTACATCTCCCGCCTCATCCAGAAAGGATTCCGCGTCGCCATCTGCGACCAGGTCGAAGATCCCAAATCCGCCAAGGGACTCGTCAAACGCGAGATCATGCGCGTCGTCACCCCCGGCACCGCCATGGACGCCACCCTCGTGCGCTCCCGCGAGAACAACTTCCTCGCCGCCGTCTGCGACAACGGAGCCCGCTCCGCCGTCGCCCACGTCGATGTCTCCACCGGCGAGTTCAAAGTAACCGACATGGACCCCGCAGAAGTCTCCGGCGCCCTCGAACACCTCGGTGCCCGCGAAGTCCTCTTCCCCGCCGACCTGCCCCTCCTCACCGGCGAGGACCGCTCCGGCCCGCGCTTCGTACGCACCGAGCTCGAAGACTGGGTCTTCACCCACGATTACGCCGACCGCACCCTCCGCGATCACTTCAAGCTGCTCTCCCTCGATGGCTGCGGCCTCGCCAATCGCCCCGCCGCCGTCGGCGCCGCCGGCGCAATCCTCCACTATCTCCGCGACACCCAGCGCACCGCCCTCGACCACCTCGACCGCCCCACTTACTACGACCGCGCCGGCTCCATGGTCCTCGACGCCGTCACCGTCCGGAATCTCGAATTGCTCGAGCCCATCTTCGCCGCTGATGCCGGCGTCTCCCAGGCCCAGCTCACCGTCCTCGGCGTACTCGATCAGACCCTAACCGGCATGGGCGGCCGTCTCCTCCGCCAGCGCCTCCTACGCCCCTCCATGGACCGCGCCGAAATCGAGCAGCGCCTCGACGCCGTCGCCGAACTTCGCCAGCAAACCATCCTGCGCGCCGAATTGCGCAAGCAGCTCTCGGCCATCCTCGATCTCGAACGCCTCCTCGCCAAAGTCACCCTCGGTTCCGCCAGCCCGCGCGACCTCCTCGCCCTCGGCCGCTCGCTCGAAAAAATCCCCGCCCTCAAACGCTGCTTCGACACCCAGCAGGCCGCCCGCCTGCGCAATCTCCACGACCGCCTTGACGAACTCGTCGACGTCGCCGGCCTCATCCTCAATGCCATCGCCGACGAGCCGCCGCTCAACCTCGTGGATGGCGGCACCATCCGCGCCGGCTATCATCCCGAGCTCGACGAACTCCGCGACCTTAGCCAGAATGGCAAACAATACATCGCCCAGATCGAAACCCGCGAGCGCCAGCGCACCGGCATCGCCTCCCTGAAGGTCCGCTTCAACAATGTCTTCGGCTACTACATCGAAATCACCCGCGCCAATCAGCACCTCGCGCCCGCCGACTACGAACGCAAGCAGACCCTCGCCAACGCCGAGCGCTTCACCACCCCCGAGCTGAAAGATTACGAGCGCAAAGTGCTCGACGCCGAAGACAAAATCCTCACCCTCGAAAAGGAACTCTTCGCCGCCGTCCGCAAGAGTGCCGCCGGTCACGCCCAGCGCATACGCGCCACCGCCGCCGCCGTCGCCGAGCTCGATGTCACCGCTTCCCTCGCCCAGGTCGCGGCGGAGAATCGCTACCAGCGCCCGGCATTCTCCGATTCCGGCGAAATGCGCATCCTCGCCGGACGCCATCCCGTCATCGAGCGCCTCACCGAACAGGAAGCCGGACGCTTCATCCCCAACGATCTTTACCTCAACGATTCCACCGATCTCATCGCCATCATCACCGGCCCCAACATGGGTGGCAAGAGCACCTACCTCCGCCAGGCCGCGCTCATCGCCATCCTCGCCCAGACCGGCTCGTTCGTCCCCGCCGAATCCGCGACACTCCCCGTGATCGACCGCATCTTCACCCGCATCGGCGCGTCGGACAACCTGGCGCGCGGCCGCTCCACGTTCATGGTCGAAATGACCGAGACCGCTGTCATCCTGAACACCGCGACCGCCCGCAGCTTCATCGTGCTCGACGAAATCGGCCGCGGCACCGCCACCTACGATGGCCTCGCCCTCGCCTGGAGCGTGGTCGAGCACATACACGCCCGCTGCCGCGCCAAGACCCTCTTCGCCACCCACTATCACGAGCTCACCGAGCTCGCCGAGCAGCTCACCGGCGTGCGCAATCTCATGGTCAGCGTCAAAGAGGCCGGCGACCACATCATCTTCCTGCGCAAAGTCGAACCCGGCAAAGCCGACCGCAGCTACGGCATAGAGGTCGCGCGCCTCGCCGGCCTGCCACTCTCCGTGATCGAGCGCGCCCGCGAAGTGCTCAAGCTCCACGAGCGCACCGAACATGTAGTCACTGAGGAATTGGTGAAAGCCGAAGAACACTGCCCCGTGCAGATTCAAATGTTCGAGCCCGTCGGCTACGGCATCGCCGAACGCATACGCGGTCTCAACCTCGATGAGCTCCGCCCCATCGAAGCCCTGCAGCTGCTCAGCGAATTACAGAAGGAGCTCAAACGATCGTGAGAGTCGCCGGAATCATGAGCGGTACTTCGCTCGACGGTATCGATGTCGCCATCGTGGACATCAGCGGCCGCCGCGTCGAGACCATCGGCTTCACCGCCACGCCGTATCCCGCGAAGGTCCGTGCCGCCATTCTCGGCGTCTCCAACTGCCCCACCCACACCGCGTCGATCTCGCGCCTGAATTTCCAGCTCGCGGAACTCTACGCGCGCGCCGTGCTGTCCGCCGTGAAGCGTTACGGCCCGGTGGACCTCATCGGATGCCACGGACAGACTGTGTTCCACGAGGGCCGCTCCAACACGCTCCAGCTTGGTGAGCCGGCCGTCCTCGCCGAACGCACGGGAGTCCCCGTGGTGTCCAACTTCCGCGCCCGCGACATCGCCGCCGGCGGCCAGGGCGCGCCCCTCGTGCCGTTCATCGATTACCTGCTCTTCCGCCATCCGCGCCGCACCCGCGTGGCGCTCAACATCGGCGGCATCGCCAATATCACCGTCATCCCACCGGCCTGCGCACTCGAAAATGTTATCGCTTTCGATACCGGACCCGGCAACATGGTGATTGATGCCCTGGCACGCGAGTTCTCCGCCGGAAAATTGAACTGCGATCGAGGCGGAAAAATCGCCGCATCGGGAAACGTTAACCGGTCGCTGTTGGACGAGCTTCTGCGCGACGCGTACTACCGTCGCAATCCCCCCAAGAGTGCCGGCCGCGAGCAATACGGCGTCGAATTCATCGCGCGCCTCCGCCAGTCCGGTGCATCCCTGCCCGATCTCATCGCGACCGCGACGATTCTCACCGCCGCCACCATCGCCCTCGCTGTTCAGCCTTTCGTAACCGGACCCGTCGACCTCATCGCGAGCGGCGGCGGCACTCACAATCCCGAGATTATGGCTCACCTCGCCGGCTTTCTGCCCGGCGTCGACATCTCGACTTCAACCGATCACGGAATCGACGCCGATGCCAAGGAAGCCATCGCCTTCGCCGTCCTGGCCCATGAAACATGGCGCCGCAAGCCGTCCAACCTGCCATCGGCGACAGGTGCAACAAAAGCTGTGGTGCTCGGAAGTATTACGCCTTGAAAAAACAACAACGTGCTGGTGAAGGAAGCTAAGGCATGGCACACTCGGAACCGCTCGGTCCTCCGCAGTCAAAGCCACCCCGATATTTTCGAACCCCGCAGGCGCAGTTACCCGCGAGTTACGCGAGCATTCGGTTATCGAAAGCTCGGCTGAGTCTGCCGCTGAGCCATCGGCTCAGTCATCGGCTCACCGATACGCATCGATTTCCAGTCGTAGGCAAACTGCTTGCCACAATCCAGGCAAGCCACGTAAGTCCCATTGCGCGGCACTGATACCGGAGAAGTACCCGCATACCCGCGCCGCGGAGTGATGGGAAACGTCGTCCGTTGGTGACCACACCGGAATATCGCGTTCATCATCGAGTGAAGCATTGATCGCCCCCTTCAGTCCCTTAGATACAGCAAAGGTCTGCGGAGTTTCAAAGAGATCTACCGTGGGAAGGCTTACACACGCTTGTACGCTCGTGCCTGCGTACGATGCCCGACACATTGAGGCGTTTTCCGACGAAACCCCATCTTGTGAATCCGTCGACCCCGGTGCCAACCCGTCCTAAGTCGCGATACGCGAAGCGATGGAATCGGCGATCAAATGTCCGTGAAAGCGTCCATTTTCAATGAAAATCTCGTTAGTGTGCATTCCCGCGACAATCACTCCCGCCAGGTAAATACCCGGGCGCGTGCTTTCCAGCGTCTCCGGATCGGTGCGCGGACGCTGAGTATCCGCCTCCAGCGAGATGCCAGTGGCATTAAGGAATTTTAAGTCGGGTTGATACCCTACCAGCGCGAACACGAAGTCGTTCGCAAGGGTGATTTCCCCATCGCGCGTCGCTACATGAATCGAATCCGGCTTGATCCGCACAACCTTCGAGTGAAAGTGAGCCGCAATCTCCCCGTTCTTAATCCGGTTCTCTATGTTCGGCTTGATCCAGTATTTTACCGAGTCCGAAATACCTGCCCCACGATGGATCAAGGTCACCCGCGCGCCTGTCCAATAAAGCTCCAGCGCCGCGATCGCCGCCGAATTCTTGGCGCCGATCACTGCCACATCATGGTTGTAATATGGGTGCGGCTCTTTGTAATAGTGCAGTACTTTGTCTAACTCTTCGCCCGGCACATTGAGTAAGTTGGGAACATCGTAGTAACCCGTGGAGAGCACCACCTTACGGGCACCGTACACGTGATGACACCCCAACCGGTCCGTCGTCGCCACCTCGAACGCATTATCCTCCCCCGAAATCTTATCCACCGTCTCGTATTGATGGATATTCAGGTGATAGTGTTCGGCCACCTTGCGGTAATACTTCAACGCCTCGGTGCGATTGGGCTTCTCATTCAGGCTCGTCATCGGAATGTCACCGATTTCGAGCAGCTCCGGCGTCGTGAAGAAGGACATGTTGGTGGGATAGTGATAGATCGAATTCACCACGCAACCCTTCTCGATCAGAACCGTGTTCACCCCGCGCTGCTGCAGTTCGATCCCGCACGCCAGCCCCGTCGGTCCCGCCCCCACTACCAAAGCATCAAACCGTTCCGTCACCCGTCCCCCCTCACTTGTTTGGTAGGGCGGACCCCCTGGTCCGCGCGGGTCCCCCTGGACCCGCTCTTCTCTTCTACAACTTCCCTGCCACGTCCCCATAAACCGCTTCCAAAGCCGCATCCAGCGCGGCCGCATTCTTCCCGCCCGCTTCCGCCATATCTGGACGCCCGCCGCCCTTTCCGCCCACCGCCAGCGCCACCGTGCTAGCCAGTTTCCCGGCGTGGACCTTCGCCGTCAGATCCTTCGTCACCGCCGAAATAATCGAGACGTTGCCGTCTTCCGCCCCGGCTAGCACCACCACCGCGGACTTCCACTTATTGCGCAGCGCATCGGCCAACGCGCGCATCTGCGGACGATCCATTCCGTCCAGCCGCGCCGCTACTACTTTGACCGGGCCGACACTCCGCGCCTGCGCCTCCACCTGTCCCACCGCCGCCTGCGCCAGCTTATTCTTCAACTGCTCCACCTGCTTCTCGCGATGCCGCTCCGTGGCCAGCACCTTCTCCACCTGCTCCACCACTTCCGGCTCGCTCGCCTGCACCATCTCCGCGATCCGCCGCACCGCGCCGCTGGTTTCCTGATACTGCCGCAGCGCGCCTTCCCCGGTCACCGCCTCGATCCGCCGCACGCCCGCCGCGATGCTGCCTTCATACACGATCTTGCACAGACCGATATCGCCGGTGCGCTGCACGTGCGTGCCGCCGCACAGTTCCCTGCTGAAAGCCGGGCACCGAAACCACCCGCACCTGCTCGCCGTACTTCTCGCCGAACAGCGCCATCGCCCCCGTGGCAATCGCCTGGTCCAGCGGCAGTATGTCCGTCGTCACCGCCGTGTTCTTCAGAATCTGCTGGTTCGTCAGCCGCTCCACTTCCTCCAGTTCGGCGCGATCCAGCCCCGCGTAATGCGTGAAATCGAAACGCAGCCGCCCCGGATCCACCACACTGCCCGCCTGCTTCACGTGCGTGCCCAGCACCTGCCGCAGCGACGCGTGCAGCAGGTGCGTCGCCGTATGATTGCGCCGCGTCGCATCGCGCAGCGGTACCGCCACCTCCGCGCGCAGCGTATCGCCCACCGCCATCGCCGCATGCGTCGGCGATGCGATGCACCGTCAGCCCCGGAACCCCCGGGAACGCCGTCTCCACATCCGCCACCTTCTCGCCCGTCGCCGAGTACAGCGCGCCATGATCGCCCACCTGGCCGCCCGATTCCGCATAGAACGGCGTCTGGTCCAGCACCAGTTCCGCCTTCGTGCCCGCCGCCACGCGCTCCACCGGCTGCTTGTCCACAATCAGAGCGACCACCCGCGACGTGGCCTCCACTTCGCTATACCCCAAAAACTTCGTGCGTCCCCGCTGCTCCAGCAGCGTCCTGGTACGCCGGAACCACCGCGCCCTTCTCCGCGCCCTTCCAGCTGGCGCGCGCGCGTTCGCGCTGGTGCTCCATCTCGCTCTCGAACGCTTCGCGATCCAGCGTGAGCCCGTGCTCCCGGGCCATCTCCTCCTGCTCGTCCAGCGCCAGCCCGTACGTGTCGTACAGTTTGAAGGAAAGCGCGCCGGGAATGCCCTGCCCCGCGAGGCTCTTGATCGCGTCGTTGAACACGCGCTCCGCCACCAGGAACGTCGTGGCATAGCGATGTTCTTCGTCCTTCACCACGCGAGCCACGCGCTGTACGCTCTCCAGCATCTCGGGATACGGCCCCTGCCATCAACTCCGCGACAAACCCGGTCATCTTGTAGAGGAACGGGTCTTCCACGCCGATCATGCGCACGTTGCGCAGCGCGCGCCGCATGATCTTGCGCAGCACGTAGCCGCGCCCTCATTGGAGGGCATCACGCCGTCATGCACCAGGAACGCCGCCGCCCGCGCATGGTCGGCCGCAATGCGCAGCACCGTGTCCACCCGCGCATCGTCGCCCGGCGTCACGCCGAACAGTTGCGCGGCGTTCTCGATGATCGGGTAAATCAGGTCCGTGTCGTAATTCGAAATCTTGCCCTGCAGCACCGCCGCCACGCGCTCCAGCCCCATGCCGGTATCGATCGACGGCCGCGGCAGTGGCGTCAGCTTGCCCGAAAGATCGCGGTCGTACTGCATGAATACCAGGTTCCAGATCTCGACAAACCTTCCGCCCGCATCGCTAGGGAATTCTTCGTGCTCGTGTCCCGCCTCGGACGCCCCCGGACCCATATCGAAATGAATCTCCGAGCACGGGCCGCACGGACCCGTATCGCCCATCTGCCAGAAATTGTCCTTCTCGTCCAAACGGTAGATGCGGCTCTTCGGTATGCCGGTCACCTTCTGCCACAACTCCTCCGCCTCATCGTCCTCGCGGAAAACCGTGACATATAGCTTGTCCTTGGGCAGCCCGTAATCCTTGGTGATCAGGTCCCAGGCAAACTCGATCGCCTCCGCCTTGAAGTAATCGCCGAACGAAAAATTGCCCAGCATCTCAAAAAACGTATGATGCCGGCGCGTGTACCCGACGTTCTCCAGGTCGTTGTGCTTCCCGCCGGCGCGCACGCATTTCTGCGAACTCGCCGCCCGCGAATAACCGCGCTTCTCCCGTCCCAGAAAAACATCCTTAAACTGGTTCATTCCCGCATTCGTAAACAGCAGGGTCGGATCGTTGGCCGGCACCAGCGATGAACTCCGCACGACGGCATGCCCGCGCTCGGAGAAAAAGTCGAGAAAACGCTGTCTGATTTCGTGACCTGTCACGGAAAAATTCCTCAAATGTATTGAACTAACTTCAATTGTAGCGAACGAAAGCGAAAGCTCCGCCCGCAAGCGCGTTTTACTTGGGTCTTAGCGCCAGACACCACTCCCTCACGGTCGTGGCTCCGATACGCTATCAGAGCCGCGACGGTTAGGGAACGTTTCCTATCGCCCCGCCACCGCGGCCAAGGCCTGCTCGAAGTCGGCCAGCAAATCGCGCCAGTCCTCGATCCCCACCGAAATCCGCACCAGCCCGTCCGTGACCCCGCTCTCCTCCAGCTCCTTAGCGGACATGCCGGAATGTGTAGTCGATTTCGGATGGCAAGTCAACGATTCCACACTCCCCAGCGAAACCGCATTGCGAGCAATCCGCACATGCCGCAGAAACTCGAACGCCGCCTCTTTCCCGCCGCGGAACTCAATCGAGAACATCCCACCCGGAAAATCGCACTGCTTCTCGAAGATGCGCTTCTGTTCCGGATCCGTGAAGAGGGTCGGATAGATCACCCGGCTCAGCAGCTTGTGCCCGTTCAAAGCCTCGGCGACCCGCTGAGCGTTCTTGCTCTGCCGGTTCATGCGCAGCGCCACCGTACTCAGCCGCCCGTCCAGCATCCAGCATTCATCGGGCTGCATGATATTGCCGAACATGCTGCGCACCCCGCGAATCTTCTGGATCATTTCCGGACTCTCGCAGATCGCCACGCCGCCCAGCATGTCGCTGTAGCCGGAGAGATACTTCGTCGCCGAATACAACGTGAGGTTCGCCCCCAGCATCAAAGGATGCTGAAACGTGGGCCCCAAGAACGTGTTGTCCACCATCACCACGGGATGGTCGGGATGCCGCGCCGCCGCAGCTAGCCGCCCGCTCGATATCGGTCATGATCATGGTGGGATTAGCCGGAGTTTCCAGGAACACCATGCAGCAATTCTTAGCCGACGCGATGGCCTCTTCGATCGCCTCGGTCCGTCCCGATGCCACCGGAATCCCGGTGACGCCGAGAGGCTTCAGAAACCGGTGGATCAGCCCGGTCGTGCCGCCATACAGCGGCGTCGTATACACCATCGTGCTGTCCGGCCGCGCATAAGCAAAGCAAGCCGTCATAATAGCCGCCATGCCCGAATTGAATACCGCCGCATAGCGCCCGCCCGCATCCAAAGGAACGATCTGGTCCTCCAGAATCTCCGCGTTGGGATGCGAGAATCGCGAATAGATCAGGTCCGCCCGTCCGCCGTCCGCCGGTTGAATCTTCCCGGTAGTGATATCGAAAGCGTGTTCCGCTTCCTCCGGACTCGGAAACACGTAAGTCGAGCTCCGAAAAACTGCCGGCCGGGCCGAACCAACCGACAAAGTAGGATCAAACCCCCGGGTAAGCACCGCCGTCCGCGGCCGCACACGATCAGCCATGATTACAAGCCTCCCACTAACGAGTGTACCGCCCCCACAACTCACTCGTGGTGGTGCGCTCAAGGCATCAGCTTGAAAAACAGAATGGCCGCCGATGAACGCCGATAAACGCAGATAAGCATTCTTGTTTTATCGGCGTTTATCGGCGTTCATCGGCGGCCAATATTTCTTGGCTGTTCTCTAAATGAACGCCATAGTCTTGATGCCCGAGATATCAAACGGACGCCGGCATCGCAAATTCTTGCAGGAAGCCTTATCGTCCAGCAGCACCATATAACTCTGAGCCTTGGCGAACTTGGCCCGGTCGCGCTCGTCTCCCCCCGGAGGAAGGCGATCTTTCTTCTTCCGCACCATCCATCTCAGCTCGTAGGTCTCCGCGCTGCGGCAGTACGGGCAGTTCAGCACCGCCGGCTTGGTGGTCTGCGACTCCGAGTAGTACGCGCGTTCGTCCATTATTAGCGTTCTCCGATCGGGATCCACGTCTGCCCGTCCGGATTGCCCTTATACTCCGCGCGCGGACGAATCAGGCGATTATTGCGGTACTGCTCCAGCACGTGCGCCGTCCACCCCGACATCCGGCTGACCGCGAAAATGGGAGTGTACAGATCGATCGGAATGCCCAGCGAATAATACGCCGAAGCGGAGTAGAAGTCCACGTTGGGATCCAGTTTCTTGATACTCCGCACCGTCTCTTCCATGCGCTTGGAGAGCCGGTACAGCTTCTCGTGGCCCGTGCGCTTGCCCAGTTCCTCGCTCAATACCCGCAGGTGCGTGGCCCGTGGATCTTCGGTGCGGTACACACGGTGTCCAAAGCCCGGAATTTTGACCTTGCGCGCCAGCGTGCCTTTCACCGCCTCCACCGCCGCGTCTTCGTCGCCCAAGCCGAGCAGCCACTTGATCACATCCTGGTTGGCCCCGCCGTGCAGCGGACCCTTGAGCGCGCCAATCCCCGCGGTGACCGCCGAATAGATATCCGACAACGTCGCCGCTACCACGCGCGCCGCAAAAGTGGAAGCGTTCAGTTCGTGGTCCGCGTGCAGCGTCATCGCCACGTCGAACGCGCGCTCCATGATGTCGTCCGGAACCTTGCCCGTCAACGTGTAGAGAAAATTCGCCGCGAAGCCCAGGCTCGGGTCGGGGTCGATCAGCGGCTTACCCGCGCGCAACCGGTCGTACGTGGTCACCAGGGAAGCCGTCTGCGACATCAGCCGGATCGCCTTGCGGTGGTTCGCCTCCGCCGACATGTCCTGCGCCGAAGGGTCGTGCAGGCCCAGCATCGAAACCGCCGTGCGCAGCACATCCATCGTGTTGGATTTCGGAACCGACTTCAGGAAATCCACCACCGGCCCCGGCAGCGTCCGCTCCGCCGCCAGGTCCTTCTTCAACTGGTCGAGTTCACCCTGCTTGGGCAGCCATCCGTTCCAAAGCAGGAATATGACTTCCTCGAACTTCGCGTTGTCCGCGAGCGTGTGGATGTTGTATCCGCGATAGCTCAATATGCCGGCGTAGCCGTCGATATAACAAATTTCGCTCTCGCCCGCGATGACGCCTTCCAACCCTGCCGTAGGTGTTCCCATGAAGCGCTCTCTCCGTGAACCAGATCTGACCCTCAGAGCCCCGCAGGACAGCCTTGGACCGGCGGAAATCCGATGCTCATATCCCGCCGCTCCACCCAGAGCTTCTCCTGCTGATTTTTGCCGTAATCTACCGTCAGAAGGACGCCGGACCCGCACGAACGGCTGCGTGTGATCCGCGCTTCGCCGAAACCGGCGTGCCCGCTATTCGGGCCCCAATCTTCCATGAACTTATCGAACGGATAGTAGCGGCAGGGCGTCGCTTCCGTACAGCCGAATAAAGCATACGCGCCCTTGTAATCGCGCGCTCCCAAAAGACTCAGGAACTGCTTCACCTGCCGCTCTTCGCGGAAATTGTGAAAATTGAAATAGAGAGCGCCGCCGATTACCACCACCGCAATCAGCGAGATCACCAGAATCTTGATGATCTTTCCGCGCCGTTCTTCACCGGCGCCGTATTGCTCCAGATACCCGGCCATCTATACGATTATGGCTCACTTCTTGGGCGCTGGAGCAGCTGCCGGATATGCCTTGTCGTACGCCGCCACCAGGTCGGGCGTGATATCGAGAGAAGCCTTGAAATAGGGAGCGTACGGGGCGTCCACTACCATGTCGAGGCCTTTGTCTTCCGACAGCTTCTTCAGAACGTCCGTCATCTTCAGCGCACTCTTTTGTAGAATCTCGTTGCGCTCCCGATCCACATCGGCTTGTAGATCGTCGCGCATGCGCTGCACGTCGCGCTGCTTCCTCTGGCCCTGCGCATTCAAATCGGCTTCAGCCTGCGCCGTCAATTTACCCTGGTTGGACTGAAGATTTTGCGCGATCGCTGCGATCTCTTTGTCGAGCGCCTCGATCTGGGCGACCCGTGGCTTATACCGCGCTTCCATCGCGGCTGAGGCGGCCTTGATCTCCGCCGAGTCCATTACCGCCTTCTGTAGGTTGACTATCGCCACTTTGTTCTGGGCAGACGCCACGTGGCCAAACACGAAAAGGGCGGTGCAGACCATCAGCGGCCTGAGCGCCATCCGGAAAAACATGAGTACAACTCCTGATTTTTGGTGTGTAATCTCTTAGACTAGCACAGCCTATTCCAAGACCCCGAGAATCTCGTCCTCTTTCAGGATAAGGTACTCCTCACCGTCGATCTTAATTTCCGCACCCGAATATTTGCCGAACAGGATGCGGTCGCCTGCTTTGAGGTCCAGCGCCACGCGCTCTCCACTCTCCAGCAGTTTGCCGTTTCCAACGGCCTTCACCAGCGCCTGTTGCGGCTTTTCCTTGGCGGAGTCGGGAATGATGATCCCCCCGAGTACCTGCTCGCCTTCATCCAGACGCTTCACCATCACACGGTCATGCAAGGGACGTAAATCCATGACTCCAATTATACTAGCGGCTGCTTCGAATTCACCAGAATTTCCGTCCCCAGTTGCCGGCCACACAGCCCTATTCAACCACTGTCAGCGGCGTGTACAACTGTTTCCTGGGCCACCTGTACAGTTGCTTTACAATGCCTGTCGAAAAACACCTGTAACCCAAAGATTCTTTGATGTTCGACCATTCGGGCGCCAAAATGCATTGGTAAGGCTAGTATCGGCGGAGGAAATCGGGCCATGGAATTCAAAAGACCAAGAAATGAAAGACGGAGCAAATTCCGTTTCGCTATCGAGCGCGACTTGCGCTACAAAATTGCCGAGGACGGAGTGGTGGTGGCATCCGGTACCGGCCAGACTATCAACATCGGCAGCGGTGGCATTTCGTTCCGGACCGACCAGCCACTCGCACCCAGCCTGTGCGTGGAACTCTCCATCAGCTGGCCCGCACTTCTGGATCAAACCTGCCCGATGCGGCTTATCGTCTTCGGGCGGGTCCTGCGCTGCAGCGGCCGTAAAAGCGTCTGCAGCATCGAGCGGTACGAGTTCCGCACGCAGGCGCGCATTTTCCAGTCGCCGGAACGCACGCGCCCCGACAGCATACTACAGCGTTTCGCGGTCGGCGTGCGCAAAGAAACCCTGCGGACCACCATGGCCGGCGCCTGAATCCACCTGCCCGAGACACCAATCCGAGCCGCGACCGTGAGGGAGCGGTCTTCTGCTTATTTATTGGACGTTGAGACAGGCGAGGGCTTGCTCTCTGACTTGGTTTCGGACTTACTCTCCGATTTAGTCTCGGATTTACTCTCCGCCTTGACTTCGCTCTTGCTCTCGCTCTTCGATCCGCCGTTGGATTCGGACTTCGTCTCCGATTTTCCATTGGAGCTTGCGGCCGGCGTCTTGCCGTTGCGGCCGTAATCGGTCACGTACCAACCCGTTCCCTTGAATTGAATCGCAGGCAGCGAAATCAACCGTTCCAACTCTCCGCCGCATCCTTCGTGGACCGTCAGGAGAGGATCCGCGAATTTTTGCCTGACCTCAAAAGTCTCACCACACAGGTGACACCGATAATCGTAAAGTGGCATGTTCTTTCTTGCTGAGCCCTCTAAAGGCTTCTTTTATTATATCAGATCGGTCAAATTCGCCCATAAACGTTAAGTTTTGTCAACCGTCGCCGGATGGCTAACTTTCACCCGGGGGTGACCGTCTTATGGGTGTGAGACGAAAAGCAACCATCATCGGATTCCTGGCGATCCTGCTCACGGCGGCCACCGCCGGACACTCGCCGGCCTATGTGCGTGCCGTCTCCTCGCTGCGCACTGTCCAGCGCAATTATGGAGACTTGCGCAAGGCCGATTCCATGAACCCGGTCGAACGTTTCGTCTTCAGCCTGATCCTCTCGCGCGCGGAAAACCGCAGTTGACGCCAAACAAAAACCGCTCCCTAACGGTCGTGGCTCGGATTGTCAGCGCAACCTTCGATTGCGAATGCACCATCCGGACCGCGACCGTTAGGGAGCGGTTTCCACTACCAGACTTCCAACTACTTCTTCTTGGAAACTGCCTTCCTGGCCGGAACCCCGCACGGGGTGGTCTTCACATTCTCCACCTTCGCCTTCTCCGCTTCCATCGTCAGCATGAACGGGTCTTTGGTGAAGGCCTTCGGAACGCCGGTCCACTGAATGGTCCCGCCGGTTTCCGGTTTGCCCGTCAACGGAGTATCCAGCTTCAGGGTGATTTCCGCCACCGGATTGCCTTGCTGGTCGGGCAACGGAACTGCCACCAGCAGTTCTTTAGACTTGCAGGCCGGCTTACCCTCCAGCAGCGTACCCTTCATCGGCGGCACAGCCGAATCCTTCAGCTCATTCTCGAAATATGTCGTCCCGTTGTTATCCGACAAAGCGCCTTTGATGCGCATCCAGAGCGCCAACTGCGGATTGCTCTGTTCGAATTCGGCCTGCTTCCTCTGGGCGATCGCCGTGGCGGTCTCGATCTTCAGGTCGGCCGGCGGCAGCGGCGAAGTCTTAGCCGCAGCTTTCAGTTGGTCCAACCCCTCCAGGCTACCGTGGAACGTGTTGTACGCACTCTCCAGGTAGTTATTCAGTGCCTTGGGATCCATCGTGCCGCCCAGCGTCGGGTCAAGCGCCGCCGCACGAGCGAATTCGTACAGCGCCTGCGGAACCTTCTCCGGACCGGCGGTCTGCTGGCAGCGCAGCGCCCTGCCTAATTGATAGGCAAACTGCGCGCTCTCCGGGAACTGCTCCAGTGCCTTCTTGTAGGAGCTTTCCGCAGTCACGCATTCCTTTGCGTCCTTGCTGGCGGTGTACCGGTTCAACGCGTCCGCGCCGGGTTTGGCCGAGATGAACATCAAGGTGTCCTTAGCCACCTTCTCCATCGTTGTGCGGCCTTCGTTCCACGCGGCATCCGTGGCGCCGGCCGGCTTGTTGGCGGCGGTGAAAAACGTCGGGACGAATTCCTGCAGCGCGCGCGCCGCCTTCTCGCCCGCGGCCGTCTGGTCCGGGGTGGGATTGGGCAGCTTCTGAATGTTTACCGACATCAGGTAGAGAACAGTGAGTTGCTGCTGGGGTCCGGCCTTGGGATCGGGGAAGACTTTCTTCAGATCGCGGGCCATCAATGCGGACCCGACTTCCAGGACTTTCGCAGGCTGGTTGCTGCCGTTGTAAGCCGTGATGTAGTAGTAGAGCCGGTCGTCCTTCCAATCCGAATCCGGGTACTTCTGCGCCCACGTGTCCAGATCTTTAAGCAACGCCGCCGGGTTGGCGAGATCTTTCAGGGTCTGGTTGTAGATGTCGTATTCGCCCTGATCTTTGACCTTCTTCTCGGGTGGAGCCTGCGCATGGGCGAACTGAGCAGTTCCCGTGAGAATCACAGCACCCATGAGGGCGATGGCCGCAATTCTGTGGTAGGTCCGATGAAAACTGTGCAACATGTGCCTCCTGCCTGTTTTTTTCGCTCTTAAAATTTAACTTACGGGCCGCCGGTCTACTCTCGCAAACGGGGCGTCGTCCACTGAGCCACCCGCCACCAGTGGACACTTGCGGAGTATAGCCGAACCACTTTCATGGTGCAACCTCTTGGACTCCGATTTTCTTCGCCTGGTTCCGAATCCAAAATCATACCAAATGGTTCCGCGGATGGGGACGCCTTCCGGACCACTGCAATCACAGCGTATGCCGCGAGTGTGTTCATAATGTCCGGGAAGAGTAAGGATTGCGTCACGATTCCCGGCATGGGCCCGCGCGGAACGCTATGCTAGGAAGTCGATTCCATACTCATGCACTATTTCGATCTGGCGATTATCGTCGTCTACCTGGTCGCGATTACGGTTTTCGGAGCGCGCTTTCGCGGCGGCCAGAGGAACCTGAAGGACTATTTCCTGGGCGGCCGGACGGCGCCCTGGTGGGCCATCAGCCTTTCGATTGTATCGGCTGAGACCAGCACCCTGACCATCGTCGGCACACCTGCCCTGGCCTTTGGGGGCAACCTGGGATTCCTTCAGATCGTGCTCGGCTATCTGCTGGCGCGCATCGTGATCTCCGTGCTTTTTCTTCCGCAATACTTCCGCGGCGAAATGTTCACCGCTTACGAACTCATGCGCCGCCGGTTCGGCGAACGCGTCCGCAAACTCACCGCTTCCATTTTCCTGGTGACGCGCGCCCTGGCCGAAGGCGTACGCGTATTCGCCATCTCCCTGGTCATCTCGATTGTGCTGGGCACCGGCGAAATCGGATCCATCGTCGTCATCGTCCTGCTCACACTTTTTTACACCTTTGAAGGCGGCATGACGGCGGTGATCTGGACCGATGTAGTTCAGATGACGCTCTACGTGGCCGGCGCCATCGCCAGTTTCGTCATCATACTGGGCAAGATTCCCGGCGGATGGGAGCACGTGACGCAGGTGGCGGACCTGACTCACAAGTTCGCCATTTTCGATTTCCGCTTCACGCCCGATATGGAATTCTTCTCGCGCACGTACAGTTTCTGGGCCGGAATCGCCGGCGGCTGTTTCCTCACCACCGCCACGCACGGCACCGATCAACTCATGGTGCAGCGCCTGTTGAGCGCGCGCGACGAGCGCCAGAGCCGCACCGCATTAATGGCAAGCTGGGTCGTGATCCTGGTGCAGTTCGTCCTGTTCCTGTTGATCGGCGTATTGCTCTACGTCCATTACACCGATTTGCACCTGAACGCGCCGGCGCAGCGCGACCGCCTTTATCCCGAGTTCGTCTGGAACAATCTGCCGCCGGGCCTGGCCGGACTGATCATCGCCGCGATTCTGGCGGCGGCCATGGCCAACCTGAGCGCGGCGTTGAATTCGCTGGCTTCCACCACCGTGGTGGATTTCTATCGCGCCCGCGCCAAACACGTCACCGATTCGGCGGCGCTCAAAATCGCCCGCCTGGCAACCATCGCCTGGGGAGGCGTGCTGCTGACCATCGCCATCTGGGCGCGACACTCGAAATCGGTCCTCGAGGCCGGCCTCACCATCGGATCCATTCCCATGGGCGCGCTGCTCGGCGTCTTCCTGCTCGGCGTACTCACCCGCAAACCTCGTGAAGGCGCCGCCATCGCGGGTGTGGCATCGGGTCTCTCCATCGTGGTCTGGATCCACTTCTACACGCCGATCGCATGGACCTGGTACGTGCTCATCGGGACCGTCACTACTTTCGGAGTCGGCCTGCTGGCCTCGCTCTTCCAAGGACCGGCGCCGCCCGCGCCACTCCTTCAACCAATCCCCGAGGAATAATTTGCCAAATGGAAAAGACACCCCGCACGGAATTGAAGCGCGCCCTGGGACCGTGGGCCGCGGCGTCGATCGTAGTCGGCACCGTCATCGGCAGCGGTATTTTTCTGGTGCCGAAGACCATGATCCAGAAAGTCGGCACGGTGGAAGTGGTCTTCGCCGTATGGGTGGTGGGCGGGTTACTCTCCCTGGCGGGCGCCCTCAGTTATGCCGAACTTGCCGCCGCGCTTCCCGAGGCCGGCGGAGAGTATGCATTCCTGCGCGAGGCATACGGACCGCTTTGGGGATTTCTCTATAGCTGGACCCAGTTGTGGGTGGCAAAGAGCGGCTCCATCGCTACCCTCGCCACCGGGTTCTTTCTCTACCTCACCAATTTTTTCGAGCCTTTGAAGGGCGTGATCTATACGGTACCGCTGAACATCGGCCCCAATGGCGGACCGCTGGAAATTCAATACGGACAATTATTCGCCATCGCCCTCATTCTGGTGCTGGGGTGGCTGAATTATTACGGGGTCAAGGTGGGTGGGGATGTCCAGGTGGCGGTGACGTTCCTGAAGGTGGCGCTGATTGCGGCTATCATCCTGGCCGGTCTGGCGCTCGGGCATGCGCACCCACCGGAAGCCGGCGCGGTGGCGCCGCTCACCTTCTCGGGCTTTATTGCGGCGCTGGTGGCGGCGCTCTGGGCCTATGACGGTTGGAACAACGTCAGCATGGTTTCCTCGGAAATAAAAGACCCGCAGAGAAACCTGCCGCGGGCATTAATCGGGGGAACCCTGTGCGTAATTGCCATTTATATGCTGGCGAATGCGGCGTACTTTCACGTAATGGCGCCCTCGGAGGTGGCCGGCAGCACTCGCGTGGCTGCCGAAATGATGCGCAAGATCTTCCAGGCGCCGGGGGCTGCGGCGGTGTCTATCGCGGCTATGATCAGTATTTTCGCGGCACTGAACGGTTCCATCCTCTCGGGAGCACGCGTGCCCTATGCGGCAGCACGCGACGGATACTTTTTCCATGCAATCGGGCGCGTTAATCCGAAATATCATACGCCTGGAGTGTCAATTATCGTACTTAATTTATGGGCGTGCCTTTTAGTACTCTCCGGAAAATACGATGATTTATTCAATTTGGTTATTTTCGCCAGTTGGATATTGTATGGGATGACGGCGGCGGCGGTATTGGTACTACGCAAGAAACGTCCCGAGCTGGTGCGTCCCTACCGGACACTAGGTTATCCGGTAGTTCCCCTATTATTCGTGATCGGGGCCATAATTCTTTTATTTTCAACAGCCATGGAACGTCCGCGAGAATCCGCCATAGGTCTCGGACTAATGGCGCTGGGGCTGCCTTTTTATTACTACTGGAAAAAACAGAGAGTCCTATAATGGAACTTCTATCCCGTACCTTCTAGCACACCCGGTACATTTGGGGGGTTAAAATAAACACCTAAATTGTAATTTGCGGCTTGTATATCCAACGAATTAGGGAGAAAATCGAGGAGTATACCCAGAGTCGTAAGCAAGATTCCTAGGGTAGTTTTCGATTTCTGGCCAGGAGTATCGCCGGGGTCGACCGGGAGGGCTATTGTGATGGATGTCAGTAAAATCCTCGCCGAATTGAAGGCGGAGCGGGAACAAATCGAAGAAGCAATTCTCAGCCTCGAGCGTTTGGCGCGCGGCCGCGGCCGAGGTCCCGGCCGGCCGCCAAACTGGATGGCCGACGTCGCCACTCCGAAACGACGGGGCAGGCCGCCGGGGAGTAAGAATAAAGTGCCGGCGCAGCCGGTGGCGCAGCAATCTGCCGCGGGGGCGAGCGGAGACTAAGCGAACCCAAAGAGGGCCGGTCATTCCAGAGGATGACCGGCCCTTTTGTATTTGAGGAGCGACTTCCTTTTAGAACTGCTGCGGAGCCTCTCCCAGTTTCAATCGGATCTTCTCGGTGCGCCCGCCGCGGTAGACAGTTAAATCCAACATGTCGCCGCCGTGCTTCTTATCCATCAGGCGCTTTAGCGACTCCTTGTCCTGAATGGGCTGGCCATCGCCCGCGGTGATCAGGTCGCCGCCGATGCCGAGCCGGAAGTTGCTCACGATCACCACCCGCGTGGGTCCGCGAAGGCCAGCGGTTTCGGCAGGTGAACCACGCTCCACCTCCTGGACGAGCAGGCCGCCGGAAGCGGGCAATTGCAGCATTTCCGCCAAGTCGCCGGACACGGGAACCGTGGACAAGCCGAGCCAGGGCCGCGAAATCTTGCCGCGCGTCTGATATTCCTCGAGCATCGCCTTGGCGCGCGCGATGGGCATGGCGAAACCGATTCCGATACTGCCCTGGGCCCCGTAAATCGCCGTATTAATGCCGATCACATTGCCGTGCGAATCGAGCAGCGGGCCGCCGCTATTTCCCGGATTGATGGCCGCGTCGGTCTGGATCATCCCTTCAAGTTTGCGGTCCTCGGTGTCGATGGTGCGATCGAGCGAACTGACAATCCCGGTGGTCAGCGTACCTTCAAACTGGAACGGGTTACCGATGGCGAGCACCTTCTGGCCCACCACGAGGTGATCGCTATCGCCCAACCGCACGGTAGGCAGTTTGCGCGGGACATCGATTTTGATGAGCGCGAGGTCGTTACGCGAGTCGTAGCCGAGCACCTTCGCCTTGTAGACTTTTTTATCCGACAGCGTCACCGTCAACTGGGAACCGCCGCCGGCGACGTGATTATTGGTAAGAATTTCACCGTCGGGAGCGATGACGAACCCGGTGCCCGTTCCCTTTTCCGGATACACGCCGAAAAAGCTGCGTGTATATACGGTGGAGGTGATAAATACCGTTGCATCGCGCGCCGATTTGTAGATATCGATATTGTTCTGCTCATCGGTGGAAAAACCGGCCGATTGCGCCGTAGCAGGTTCGCTCCACAGACGGCCGGCCGTTTGCACGGGGCGCAGCACCTGACCCAGGTCCCAGCGCGTTCCGCCGGTGATATAGACAAAACCGGCAGCCAGGACAGCGGCCCAGAAAAAGGTTCGCAACACTCTCATGATTGAAATCTCCGTAATACGTCGTAGACGGCCCGGGTCTGCCGTACGGTATCCTCTTTTTTCCCGGATGTATCTATGACGAAATCCGCGTACTTTCGTTTCTCCGCCAGGGGCATCTGGCGGCTGATGCGCGCGCGGATATCGCTCTCCAACGCGCCATCGCGCCGCAGCGCGCGTTCCACCTGCTGTTCCTCGGTGCAGGTAACCAGGATCATTTTATCGAAGCGCGAATAGCTGCCGGTTTCGATAAGGATGGCGGCTTCAACAACCGCGATGCCATCGGGATGAAGCGCGGCAAACGCAGCGACCGACTCGTTCTCGCGGCGGATGACGGCCGGGTGCACGAGCGCGCTGAGTACTTCCAGACGGGCCGGGTCGGCGAAGACGCGCGCCGCGAGGGCGCGCCGGTCGATAGCACCGTCGCCGGTCAGAATCTCGCGGCCGAATTCCTGTATCACAGGTTCGTAAGCCTCCCCGCCGGGCGCCAGCACGGCATGCCCGAGTTCATCCGCCTGAACCAACAGACATCCGTAGCCGGCCAGCACCTCGCCGACAAACGATTTTCCGCTCGCGAGGCCACCCGTCAAACCTACTCTCAGCATACGCCCGAGCGGCGCTCGGCCGATGCTACCGTATTGACCATCAGCATAGCGATGGTCAGGGGCCCGACGCCACCCGGCACCGGGGTATATGCGCCAGCGCGTTCCGCCACATCGATGGGGTCGACGTCGCCTACCAGCAGGCTGCCCTTTTTGTCGAACGCCGCCAGTTTGTCGGGCGAATTGCGGAAGATGCGCGCGACGTGCTCGCGATCTTTGATGTGATTGGTGCCGACGTCGATGACGGTCGCGCCTTCGCGGATGTAGTCGCGGGTGATCATGGCGGCGCGGCCGATGGCGGCCACGAGGATATCGGCCTCGCGGCAGACGGACGGGAGGTCGGGCGTTTTGGAGTGGCAAATGGTGACGGTGGCGTGCTCGTGGAGGAGCAGCATGGCGGCGGGCTTGCCGACGATATCGCTGCGGCCGACGATGACGGCACGCTGTCCGGCGATGGGGATTCCGCCGCGCTTCAGGAGTTCGATAATTCCGGCGGGCGTGCAGGCTCGCGGCGCAGGCAAGCCCACGACCAGGGCGCCGACATTGCAGGGATGAAAACCATCGACGTCCTTGGCGGGTTCCACGGCCATCAGGATGCGCTTGGAATCGACCTGCGGCGGGAGGGGCAACTGCACGAGGATGCCGTCGATATCGGGGCGCGCGTTGAGCGCTTCGACGATGGAGAGCAGTTCGGCGGTGGAAATGGAGTCGGGCGGCTTGATGGACTCGGAGTAAATTCCGAGATCGTGGCAGGTCTTGATCTTGTTGCGGACGTAGATTTCGGAAGCGGGGTTGTGGCCGACGAGGACGACGGCGAGCCCCGGTGGACGGCCCTGAGCGGCGAGCGCATCGATGCGCGGCTTCAGTTCGGTTTTGATGTCATCGCGTACGCGATTTCCGTCTAGGATTCGCGGCATTCCTTTCAATCATAACGTGGGAAGATGCCGGTCCGTGGCGCGTGACGGAAGGTGCGGGGGCGAATTGTTCGCGGAGGCTCTCGGCGGCGGCGCGGGCATCGTCGCCTTCGATCTGGGTGTACAGCTCGGTGGCGACTTCGAGGAACTTGCGGTAGCGGGGTTCCCAGATTTTGAGAAAGGGGCGGGGGTCGAGACGACCTTCGACCGGACCACGCTGGTAGAGGCGCGCTTCGAAAGCCTGGCTGACGAGGTTTTTCTCCAGGCGCTCGCGGCAGGCGTCCTTCAAAATGCCGGTCAACCAATGCAGTTCCTGCCGGTCAAGGCGGTCGAGAGGATTCTTGGGGTGGGACATGGGGCTCTAGAAATATAACAGGTGGACGCGAAGTAGACCAGAGCGGGACACGCATGTCCCACCGTTGGAAATCAGAGTTGTTGATAACAACAGAGTTAACGTGCTTATTTTGGTAGAAAGCGGGACCAACTTGTCCCGCTTGGGTGTTTTTCCCGGTGCGCGGGAGGGCACCCTGATTTGATTGTACGGCTGGAGGTGGCGGGATTCGCGGGCGCGCGACAGGGCTGAGGCTGGTAAGTTGTTTTGCGTGGAGCGAGTTGCGGGTATAGGAGAAATTTTATGTTTGTGTGACTGGCAAAACCGTGCATTCTCTTTTTTCGTGTGATAGAGTGCCTGGACAGTTCGGGGTTCTACATCACGACAAAGGGGTCCGGGATATGAAACTTCAAGCATTGGCTGCGATTGCCTTGCTGGCATTGACAGCCTCATTCGCACAAGAGTTCCGGGGTACCTTCAGCGGCTTGGTGACAGATGCGCAGGGAACTGCCGTCGTCCGGGCCAGGATTGTCGCCACTGAAAAAGCGACGGGCAACAAATCGGAGACATTGTCTTCGGCAACCGGAGAGTACACCATCCCGTTTCTGGCTCCCGGTGAATACCAGATTAGCGCGGAGATGACCGGGTTCAAGACTTATAAGCGGGAAGGGCTCACGCTCAGCATCGGCGAACATCCGATAGTGGATATCAGGCTCGAGGTGGGAGCTTCGAGCCAGAGCGTCATGGTGACGGCCGAGGTGCCGATGATCGAATCCGCGAACGCCAGCGTGGGGCAGGTGATTTCGTCCGAAGAAGTGGAAGATGTGCCGATGAACGGCCGGACGCCGCTGATGCTGTCGCGGATTTCCATGGGAGTGACCGGCACCAATGAGCCCGGCCAGGTGCGGCCCTTCGACAACTCCGGTGGCGCGTCATTCAGCGTTGCCGGGGCGCCGACGCAAAGTAACGAAGTGTTGATCAACGGCGTTCCGGACACCACCTGGGACAAGCGGCTCGCCTACAGTCCGCCGCAGGACGCTGTACAGGAAGTGAGCGTGCACGCGTTCGAGTCGGACGCGGCTTACGGACACACCGGTGGAGGCGTGGTCAATCAGATTACCAAGGGCGGCACTAATGGCTTCCACGGGTCGATTTATGAGTTCAACCAGGTTTCCAGGCTTTACGCGAACTACTTCTTCAATAACGCGACCGGAACTCCCCGGACGAACGCCAACTTTAACCAGTACGGGTTGAGTGCGGGCGCTCCGATCATCATTCCGAAAGTCTTTAACGGAAAGAATAGAGTCTTCTGGTTTTTCGCGATGGAGAAACTAAAAGATTCCGACCCAACCAATGCGACGGTGGAAGGCGGCTCGGCCTTTACCACGGTCCCGACGGCCGCGGAGCGCACCGGCAATTTCTCCGCTTTGCTGGCCGTCCCGGGAACCGGCGCCTCGTACCAGCTCTACGATCCGGCTTCCGGCGCGCTGAACGGCACGACCATCACCCGGACCCCTTTCGCGAACAACACGATTCCCGCCAACCGCCTGAATCCCATCGCTCTGGACTATTTGAAGCTGTATCCGATGCCTAACATAACGGGCCAGGCAAATGGCGAGAACAACTATGGCATCGCGGTCGCCGATTTCGACGGATACGACAACGAACTCGGCCGCCTGGATTTCAATATCAGCGATAAGAACCGGCTGTCTTACGATTTCCGGCATAACTATCGCCTGCAGCATAAGAATCTATATTTCAGCAATCCCGCCTATGGCACTTTGCTCACCCGGAAGAACTGGGGGACGTCGCTGGACGATATCTACACCATCTCGCCGACACTGGTTCTCGACATGCGAGGGAGCTGGACCCGGTTCCACGAGATCAGCGGATCCCCGGGCGATGGCGTCGATCCCACCACCTACGGATTTCCATCCTATCTGCCCGGAGGGTCACAGTTCGTCGGGCTGCCCTACATGCAGTTTGCCAACGGCTGCGGAGCCAATGCCGTGGCATTTCAGTGTGTCGGAATGACGGGCGACGCCGATACGCCTTACGACATTTTCCAGATCTTCACGTCCGTTGTGAAGATCAGCGGAAACCACACTATAAAGGCCGGAGTCGACTTACGTAACTATCGCGAAAGCACTTACCCTCATGGCAATTCGGACGGCACCTTTACGTTCAATTCCAACTGGGTTACGGGGCCGACCAGTACCGCTGCCGCACAGCCATTCGGCGGCGACATGGCGGCATTCCTGCTTGGACTTCCCAGTAGCGGCAGTTATGACCTGAATACACACAGTACGTCGACATCCAACTATTACTCGGTCTACGCGCAGGACGACTGGCGCTTCAGGAGTAACCTGACACTCAACCTGGGACTGCGCTGGGAACATGAGTCGCCCACGGTGGAGAGGTACAACCGGGTGGTCAACGGCTTCGATCCCAAAGCCGTGAATCCAATATCTGCAGCGGCCGCAGCGGCCTACGCCCAGAGCCCGGCGGCGCTATTGCCCGTCAATCAGTTTTCGGCATTGGGCGGGTTAACGTATGCGAACGCGAGCGATCGGAACGTTTACAACACAAAATCCAGTATTTTTAGCCCCCGGGTGGGCGCCGCATGGACACCGTCCTGGTTGCACCAGACCGTGTTGCGCGCCGGGTTCGGACTCTTCGTCGCGCCGAATGGAATTAACGGAGCGCAGACCCTGAATCAGGAGGGATTCAGCCAGACGACCCAATTTGTCGCCACCAGCAACAACTATCTGAGCCCTGCCACAACGTTATCGAATCCATTTCCGAACGGGTTTTTGCAGCCTTCCAGCAACAACGGACCCGGCACAGCCCTCGGGACGGGAATTGTTATCTTTAATCCGCATGTCCTGAACGCTTATTCCGTTCGTTGGAACGCCGGGATCCAGCGGCAGATACCGGGAGGAATGGTGTTGGAAGTGGCTTACATCGGCAACCATGCGGTACACCTGCCGATCACCACGCAACTGGATTACATTCCGCGCCAATACCTGAGCACGTCTGCTTACCGGGACGCTGCGGAGAACGCCACCGTCAGCCTGTTGGGTAGTTCGGCGAAAGGCGCCAACGGCGCTGCGATCGTCAATCCCTTTCAAGGATTGCTTCCGAATTCCAGTTACAACGGCGCCACGGTCAATTTGCAACAGTTACTGATTCCGTATCCCCAATATCCCGTGCCATCGGCCCCGCAGAGCACCAGCAACGGAGTCGTCGAGCAATATAACAATGCCGGCGAGTCGTATTACAACAGCCTCAACGTCCGTCTGCAGAAGCGTTGGACGAATGGATTGCTGCTGATCGAAAACTTTGCCTACAGCGCCCTGGTCGAGAGGGTGAATTATTTGAACGACAGCGACCTGGCGCCGGAAAAACGGGTGGGCGGGGACTCGCGGCCGCTGCGCGAGACGCTGGCTGTAAGCTGGGAACTGCCCCTCGGTCGCGGCAAACACTTTAACATCACCAATAGGGTTCTGGACGCGTTCGCCGGAGGTTGGGCGATGAACGGAGCACTCATTCTCCAGTCTGGTCCGCCGCTGAGTTGGGGAAACGTGGTTTATCTGGGAGGCCCCCTCGATTGGAATCCGCACCCTCAAAATCCCCTGACGCCGGGCTCCACGCTGAATACCGCGCAGTTCTTCACGGCATCGGCTTTGCAGCCATCCGACGGCATCCGTACGTTTGACACCTATTACAACAATCTTCGCCGCGACGCCACGAAGAATGTCGACCTGTCTCTGTTGAAGAAGTTCCGTCTGCGGGAAAGAATGTATTTGCAACTTCGCTTCGAAAGCTTCAATATCACCAACCGCGTGGGTTTCGGCGCGCCAGCCTCTTTGACGCCGACCAGCGCCAGCTTCGGTGAGATCACTACCCAGGCGAGCACTCCACGGCGTGTTCAGATCGGCCTGCGCCTCGTCTGGTGAGGCAGATTAGAAGCGGGTGAAACGGGCGCGGTCGAGCGGTGGGACTCCGGCGGGAAGGTCGTCCATGGGGATGGGTTCGCCCAGTTGGCCGCGCAGAGGCACGACTCCGGCCCAGGTGGGGCGCGGGATGTCGCCTTCATCCTCGATGGGCGGGCCTTTGCGGACTTTGGCGGAGACTTCTTCCAGGGGGAGCGCCAATACGAGAGTGCTCTTTAATTCCTGGTCGGAGGGCTGGCGGACTTCTTCCCAACGGCCGGGGAGGATGTGGTTGGTGAAGGCGCGCATGGCGATGATTTTTTCCGCCGGATCGGCGAGCACACGGGCGCGGCCCAGGATGACTACGCTGCGATAGTTCATGGAGTGGTGGAAGGCCGAGCGCGAGAGCACGAAGCCATCCACCAGGGTCACGGTGACGCAGACATCAAGGCCATCGCCTAGCGAGCGCAACATGCGGCTGGCGGCGGAGCCGTGGAGGAAGATTTCGTCCTTGAGGCGCGCGTAGCCGGTGGGGATGACGTACGGCTGGCCGTCGATGGCGAAGCCGACGTGGCAGATGAAGCCTTCGTCGAGGATGGCGTAGACTTCGGATTTGTCGTACACGCCTCGCTTGGGAAGACGGCGCACGGTGGTGCGATCGGTGGGCGAGAAAGCTTCCATGGTCTTTTTACTTTAGTATGGATGGCGAGTTTCCGGATTTCGGACATGATACTCTCAAAGCGATTACCTGCGGGAGGAAAGAGATGCTCCAAGATGTCCGCTACGCGGTTCGCTTGCTTGCGAAAACTCCGGGTTTCTCGCTGATGATTTTGTTCGCCCTGGCCATAGGGATTGGAGCCAATGCCGCGATTTTCACTGCTGCCAACGACTTTCTCTTTCGGCCGCTGCCATTCGCCGATTCGGGACGTCTTGTGGCGGTCACGGAAACTGCGAAGATGAAGGCACTGTCCGGCTGGACCTCGCCGCGCGACTACCTGGACTGGAGGGATCAAAATCATGTATTTGAGGACATGGCCGCCTGGTCCTCGCTGGGGGCGAACCTCACCGGCGGCGGGGAGCCGGAGCGCGTGCCCGGGATGCAGGTGACGGCCAGTTTTTTCCCGGTACTCGGTGTGAAGGCCCTGCTGGGGCGCAGTTTTCTTCCGCGTGAGGACGTACCCAAGGGCGACCCGGTAGCAGTGCTGAGCTATTCGCTGTGGCAGCGCCGATTCGCGGGCCGCCGCGACATCCTGGGCCAGCCGATCACGGCGAACGGGAAACAGTTCACCGTGGTTGGCGTGATGCCACCCGGCTTTTGGTTCACGAATGCCCATGAGGATTTCTTTGTTCCACTGGGTCTAAATCCGGCAGGGACTTATCGCGGCGGGCACTATCTTAAAGTGATCGCCCGCCTGAAGCATCGAATCACGCAGGAACAGGCCCAAATGGAAATGAATGCGATTCTGGGGGCCATCCACCGGCTTGATTCCGAGAATGCGGGCCAAGGCATTGAGATCGAACGCCTGCGCGATCATATGACGCGGGCAGTGAAGCCGGCGCTGCTGGCGCTGCTGGCGGCGGTCGGGCTGGTGCTGCTGATTGCGTGCGCGAATGTGGCGAACATGCTGTTGGCGCGGGCCGCAGGGCGCGTGAAGGAAATCGCAGTGCGGCGGGCGATTGGCGCTCATAGCGGACGCATCGTGCGTCAGATGCTTACCGAGAGTGTGCTGCTCGCAGCGGCCGGAGCAGGCCTGGGACTGTTGTTCGCGTACTGGGGTGTCGCGATTCTGTATCGTTCGATTCCGGCCAGCCTGCAACCGCTGCGTATGGGTGGAGTTGACTGGACGGTCCTCGGCTTCACCGGCACACTGGCGCTACTGACGGGGTTGTTGTACGGACTGGCACCGGCGTATCTCGGGACGGGGCTGGACCTGGTGCAATCGCTCAAGGAGGGTGGACACACCCGGACACTGGGCGGCGAACGGAGGGTTCGCGGCTGGCTGGTGATTTTCGAGGTGGCGCTCTCGGTCGTGCTGCTGGCCGGCGCCGGCGTATTGATCAAGAGCTTCGTACGGCTGTCGGCCGTAGAGCCCGGTTTCAAGCCGGAAGGCGTGCTGACAGTGAGAATTCAGCGGCAGCGATATCAGGAGGAGTTTTGCTCGCAGGTGCTGGAGCGCTCTAGCGCGGTCCCGGGAGTAGTCGCCGCCGGCGCCGCCAGTAACCTGCCGATGACCGGCCAGGATTGGGGGCAGAACCTCACTGTGGAGGGCCGGCCTTTTCATGGCGACCAAGACTATGTTTGGGCATGCCACCGCGTGACGAGCCTGAATTACTTCCGCACTATCGGCATGCGGCTGCTGAAGGGACGCTTGTTCAACGCCGCAGACAGCGGCGACCGGCCGCAGGTTGCGGTGATCAATGAAGCGTGTGCGAAGAAGGCATGGCCCAACGAGGACCCGGTCGGCAAGCGTTTCCGCATTGGAGATTACCCGAAGCGCGCCGGCGACCCGATCGCGGTGATCGGTGTGGTGGCAGACGCCAAATATCTCGGTCTAGCCGACGAGGCCTTTCCGGAGATGTTCTTCTCCATGGATCAAGGGGGTGCGACGAATGGCATGACATTCGTGTTTCGGACAGTCGGGGATCCTCACGCGCTGATTGGCACTGTGCGCGGGATCATACGCGGCATCGATCCCGATCAACCGATCACGAAAGTGAGCGAGTTGGAAACCCTGGTTGCGGATTCGGCTGCGCCGCAGCACCTGACGATGCTGCTGGGCGGTGTATTCGGGGTGCTGGCTTTGGTGCTGGCGGGCACGGGGCTGTACGGAGTGGTGTCGTATTCGGTGGCGCAGCGCACGCACGAGATCGGAGTTCGAATGGCTTTGGGCGCTCCGCAAGCGCGCGTTGTGCGACTGGTCGTCATGCAGGTGATGAGATTGACAATGTCGGGTCTTGCCCTGGGTCTCGCGGCCGCGCTGGGCGCCGGACGGTTGCTGAGCAGCCTGCTTTTCGATGTGAGCCCACACGATCCGGCGATACTGGTGGGAGTTTCCGTGGTGTTTGGTGCGATCGCGCTAGTGGCGAGCTACGCGCCGGCCCGGCGGGCCGCGGCGACGGATCCGCTGGCTGCTTTGCGGTATCAGTAGGACGGGGCGTGGGGGTGGGCGACCGCTCCCTTACGGTCGCGGCTTCTGATTGGTGCGGTCGCGGCTCGGGCTGTCGTGGGGTCCGGGCGTCGAGTGAGACTCGACGCGGCACGCAGGAGTGCGTGCGCCACGAAATTGCAGCGCTTTACGAAGGACGAATGTAAAAACTCCAGGGACAGGCCGGGATGCCTGTCCTACATTGCGTTGGCGTCCAGGAATTTGACTTCTCCCAAGTTGAGCTGGCGGATTCCGGCTTCGATTTTGGCTCGATCTCCGACGACGACCCAGACGAGATTGTCGGGGCGGATGGTCGATTTCGCGGTGTCGGTTACCGACGACACGCTGAGCGAGCGGACTTTGCCTGCGAAGGTCTGGTAGTAATCGTCGGGCAAGCCGAACTGCACCTGTTCCAGAATCGAACTGCCGACTTCGTTGATGGTTTCGCGCGAGCCGGGGAGTTTCAGCGTCATGGAGTTTTGCGCGCGTTGCAGTTCCGCGGCGACCGGCGGACGGCTGCCGACGATGGCATGGAACTCCTTGTTCAACTCGTCGAGCGACTCTTTGGTCTTGTCCGACTGGACGGGCGCGTATGCCAGGAAGGGCTGCTGACCGCGGGCGCTGAATAAGACGGAGACGGCTCCGTAGGACCAGTGTTTGTCCTCGCGGAGATTCATGTTGATGCGCGCGCCGAAATCGGATCCGAAAATGGCGTTCATGGTTTCGACGGCGATCTGATCGGGACTGTTGCGCGGCGGCGCTATCTGGCCGACCATTATGTCCGACTGCAGGGCGCCGGGACGATCCATGATGTAGACCACGGGTTTCTCGGGAAACTGCACGCGGCTGATGTTCTTGGCAGGGACATCGTGCTTCTGCCAACCGGCAAAGAGCTTCTCGAGTTTGGGTGTGAGCTCGGCCAGGGTTGTGTCGCCTACTACGACGAGGGTGCCGTTGTTGGGACGGAACCAGTTCTGGTGAAACTTCACGAGGTCTTCGCGGGTGAGTTTGGCTACGGACTCCTCGGTCCCGGAGCCGGTGAGGGAATTGCCATAGGAGTGGCCCTTGCCGTAGAGCAGCGCCGGGAGCACGCGCAGTCCCATGGAAACGCCGGTCACCTTCTCGCGCTGGATGGCGGCGAGCTGTTGTTTTTGCTGGCGGGCGAAATCTTCCTGCGGGAAAGCGGGGTTGAGGATTACGTCGGCATAGAGGGCCAGGGACGGATCGAGTTTGGCCTTGAGAGCGGAGAGGCGGATTGTGGTCACATCCAGATTCGAGGAGGCGCCCAACTGCGCGCCGAGCATTCCCTGCTCGTCGCTGATCTGGAGGGCGGTGCGGGTCTTGGTACCGCCGGTGAGGAGGGCGGCGATTGCCTGGGCGGTTCCAGGCAGGGCGGACTGGTCGGCGGCATAACCGGCGTCGAGCACGAGCCAGAGATTGACGAGGGGAGTTTCGTGGCGTTCGGCGAGGACCACCTTCATGCCGTTGGCGAGGGTGGAGTGCTGGAGCTTGGGTAAGTGTAATTCGGGAAATGTGCCGAGATCGGGCAGCTTGGAACGATCTGCCGCGGCCGTGGAAGTTTCGTATTTGGGATAGGGATGAATTTCGAGGACAAAGACGCCGTCCGAAAGCCATCGCCTACCGGCGGAGCGAACATCATCCGGCGTTGCGGCCTCGATGCGTTTGAGGCTGGCTTTGTAAGCGTCGGGGCTGCCGAGGTAGACCTGATTGATGGCCAGGAGATCGGATTTCCCTCCGAACCCGCCGACGCGCTCGATGCCGCGGAGGAACGCGGCCGTGCTCTGATTCTTCACACGCTCCATCTCGGCCGCTGTCGGGCCATCCGCTAACAGACGCGCCAGTTCCTCATCGACCGCCTTCTCCACTTTGGTGAGGTCGTCGCCCGGGCGAGCAGTGGCCTGAATGTGGAATTGGCCGCCGATCTCCTCATTGGCGCTGAAGGCGCTGACATTGGTGGCGATCTGGTCGTCGTAGACCAGACGTTTATAGAGGCGGGAAGTCTTCCCCTGCGAGAGCACGGCGGCGAGCAGGTCGAGGTAATCTTCGTCCGGCGAGCCGTGCTGGGGGACGTTCCAGACCTTGTAAATGCGGGCCTGGGGAACGCGGTCCTGCGCGACTTGCCGGTGCGTGCCGGTCATCTTGGCAATCCAGACGCGGTGGGTGGCGATGGGCGGGCCAGCAGGAATATCGCCGAAGTACTTCTCCACCTTCTGGCGCGCGGTGGCGGCGTCAATATCACCAGCGAGGCAGAGAACCGCGTTAGAGGGCCCGTAGTAGGTCTTGAACCACTCCTGGACGTCGCTCAAGGAAGCTGCATTCAAGTCTTCCATGGACCCGATGACGGTCCAGGAATAGGGATGACCGGCGGGGTAGGTAGCCTTGGTGATCAAGTCGTAGGCGAGTCCGTAGGGCTGGTTTTCGCCCTGGCGTTTCTCGTTCTGCACTACGCCTCGCTGGAGGTCGAGCGTCTTCTGATCGATGGCGCCGAGGAGGTGTCCCATGCGGTCGGACTCGAGCCAGAGGGTGTAGTCCAGGGCGGAGGTGGGCACGTTTTCGAAGTAGTTGGTGCGATCGGAATTGGTGGTGCCGTTGAGGTCGGTGGCTCCGATGGGTTCCATGGCCTCGATGTAGCGTTTCTGGTGGTGCTCGCTGCCGCCGAACATGAGGTGCTCGAAGAGATGGGCGAAGCCGGTCTTGCCGGGGCGCTCGTTCTTGGAACCGACGTGGTACCAGATGTTGACGGCGACGATGGGCGCTTTGTGGTCCTCGTGGACGATCAGAGTGAGCCCGTTTTTGAGGACGAATTTCTGGTAGGGGACATCGACGGTGCCTACCTGGGCATAGATCGCCGAACAGGCGACGGCAAATAAGGCCGCGAGTTTCATGCGCATGGGTTCTATCACCTCTCAAGCGAGTATAGGGTCGGGATGGGGTGGGGTCAATGGGATCAAACGGATAGAGGTTGGGGGTCAGCCAGCGCACCCGAGCGTTGCTCATGGGCGCACACGATCGGCTTCGCCACACGTGACCCGATTCAAGCTGGTGGCCCACCGCATCACTAGAGAACTCCACGGCTATGCACTTGTCGTGGCCAAGAGCGGGCTGAAGATCAAGACTGCGACGGCGCTCGGGGAAGCGCCTCGGTGCCGGAGTACCTCAAGGGGGACTCCAGCACTCTTCGAAGGCCAGATTTCGATTTCGAAGGATGGCAAAGGTACGGCCGCGGTTCAGGACCAAGTGGCGTCGGGACACGTGGACAGGCCCGTTACGCCTATCTACATGGTCGTAATGATGACTGTATCGTGTTTCTTAAGCAGAACGTCGTGGTTTGGGTTGGCTGTCGTGCTGCTGGCCAGCCCCTTCCCTGGCGTGTGCAACACTGGCCCGCGCCGCCGATCGAACATTAGGAGCAATGTTGGTTGGGGCAGGACAGAATCCAAGATAACCACAGCGATTACCAGACCGGCTCAGTTGCCCGAAACAGCGCGATGGTCTGGACACGTGGCCGAAAGACGTTAGCTGACCCTGACTGACAGGAGACAGGCAACGCACTGATGCTTCACGCCCTCCTCGCTTCACGGCGCAGACCTTCGTGGACGAGAATTTTTAGCAGGGTCTGGTAACCGATGCCCTTGCGAGTCGCCAGCTCCCGGGCCTTCTCAACGTCAGGACCGGGCAGTCGCAATGCGATCTGCACGCTCGCAGTCCGGTTCAATTGGCCGACGAGGCGCGATCCTTTTGCCGCTTTGATTTGAGGTTCCGCCGATCTCCGCTTCAAGAACTCGCGTCCTTCGCGACTGGCCCACCAAGTGGCCTCTTCGTCCTGATTCGCAAACGCCGGTGGCTTAATGGTCTTCTTCATCGTTTACTCCCCTCGAAGGCGCCGCGCAAAATAGTCCCGCTTCTGCCCGGCATCCAATTTGTAGGCGGTCACAACGCGGATTCGTTTCCCCACGTTCTGTCAAAACCACCGCAAGCAGCCGCCCCACATCGGTTTCGCCATAGTATACGAAGCGCGATTCCTCTCCAACGTTCTGTTCATATATCAGAATAGGGCCATTTGACAATGCTTGTTCCATGTCTGCGCGCCTGATCCGATGAGCACGGATCTTACGGAGGTTGTTTTCATCCCAGTCGAACACTGTATCTCCATTGTATATGCAAAGCATGACACTTTGACGTTGGTGGTCGTGAAACGGCGATATCCGGCCAATCTCTGCCTATTTTTCGGGTGCGTCGAGTTTGCGGGCTACCGAGAGGATTTTGGTAAGTCGGTTGGAGAGGCGGTCCAGGCAGCGGCGCGAAGCGCCATCGGGCAAGTTGCGCCGGTACATCTCCGTTACGTGTAGAGCGGTCAGTAGAGCGTCAACCACGCCCTCCAAGCCGGCGCGGGAGGCGAGTTGCGTTTTGGGCTGCGGCGCCAAGTAGCGAGGTTGGGAGCGGGCCAGGTGAAGCTCGCGTTGCAAGTCGGTGAGGGCGATATCGAGATACAACATGGTCATGTCGGGCGAGGCGTGACCGAGCAGTTTCATGATGGCGGGGAAATCCACTCCGGAGCGAAGCATCTCACTGGCATAGGTGTGTCTGAGCTGGTGAGGAACGATGCGTTGGGTAATGCCGGCTGCAGCGGACACCTCGTGCAGGTATGCGCGGAGGTAGCGCAGCAAGGTTTGCTTGGTGCGCGGGCGGGCCAGCAGTCGGCCATCGGCGGGCAACGGATCGAAGGAGCGGAAGAAGCGAAGCCGTTGGACCAGTTGACAAACGAACGAATCAACCGGGACCATCCGTTCGGTCTTCAATTTGCCAAGCGGCACGTGGATCGTCCATTGATCCGAGCCGGAGGTGTGGAGACAATCGAAGGACAGATCGGCGGCTTCGCCGATGCGCATGCCCGTGTGGCGAAGCAACATGAATACGTTGGCGCCGAGATCATTGCGGCGCAGCAGTTCCTGCTGGAGGAGTTGATCCTGCTGCAGGGAGAGTGCGCGGGGCAAGCGTCGAGGAACGCGGGGAATGTCTTGTCGACGGAGCAGTTGGGCTAGTTCGGGAAGGTGTGCGCTCCAAGCCAGTTCCTGGAGAATGCCGCGGAGAAAGATAAGCCGAATGATGTAGGTGGTTGGCGCCAGGACTGGGATCTGCGCCCGCAGTTTGGTCATCCAGCCGAGGATGTGTGGATCCCGGCGTAACTGCTGGAGAGAAGTTACCCCGGGATGGTCAGCGCCGAGATAGGTCAGGAAGTTGCGTGCCGTGCCACGGTATTGACGGGTCGAGTCGGGAGCAAGAGCGGCACCGAGAGAGTCCACAGCCCGTCCGAACAAGTCGGCCAAGGGATGCTGAAGGGGAGCCCGGCGTGAACGGTTCACGATGGGGTCACCGGGACGGGCCGAATGTGTTGGGCCACGGCGCGCGCATACTGCTGGTAGACCTCAAGCGGGGTAACCTGCACATAGATGAGCGTGGTTTGAATGTGGGCGTGTCCCATCAACCGCATGAGGGCCGGCAGGCTGACGCCGGCACGCACCATATCGGAGGCAAAGGTGTGCCGGAACCGGTGTGGGTTGGCGAGCTTCACGCCGGTGGTCCGACGATGGTAGCGGAACAGGGATCGTAATCCCGCCGCGGTCATTCGAGCTCCGCGTGCGCGACCTTTGAGAGAGACAAACAGGGCGGCCGTCGAAGGATGGGGCCGCTCCAGCCGCAGATAGTGGTCGAGCAGTTGGACGGCTTCGGGAGCCAGGGGTAGAAGGCGGGGCTTGTTCCCCTTGCCGGGCACGCGGATCTGGGCCTCCGGCAACAGCAGATCCTCGTGGTTCAGATCCCTCACTTCCTGGGACCGCAAGCCCTGCAACAACATCAGGCCCACGATGGCTAGGTCACGCGAGGTCCGGAAACTGGACCAGAATCGCGCCACCTCGTCTACCGACAGTGGCACGATGGTCCGCTTGGGTTCCCTCACCCGCAAGCGACTCACTGCGGGATGCGGTCTGCCGAGACCCATGGGCGCGCGCCGCCAGTAGCTTACCTGAAGCTCGGGAGCAATCTGATGGGGAGCGCCAGGGAAGAGGGCGCGCAAGGCGCGATCGGCGACGGCGACGCGTTGATTGATCGTGGATCCGCAGAGCTCGGGTTGTTGGCCGGACTGGAATCGCACGTAGTCCAGCAGAGTGGACTCGGTGAGCGCATCTTGGGTAATGACATCGGTGTGATGAACACTTTCCCACCAGCGGAGAAAGTGCAGCAAGTGCTGTGCATAGCTTCGGAGCGTGAGGTCGGCCACGCGGCGGAGGCATTCGTGATCCAAATAGCGATTGATCCAATCGACCTCGCGACCCTTGGTCTGCTCGATGATCCGATAGGAGCTGCGTGCGTGATTAGCGGTGGGTTGGTGAACGACACGGAATTTCATGGGCGGGCGGCCTCCAGCAGCGACTGAAACTGATGCGCGTCGCCGCCTTGCACGAAGAAGCTGTTGGGATCGTGGCCCTCGGGCAGGGAGACCAGGCGAGTAGGGATACCTCGTTCGCGGAGACTTCGTGAGAGGCACTGGGATGCTCGTGAGCCGCTGCCGTTGGAGTCGGCATCAAAGGCCAGGTAGACGGTTCGGGAACCGTCGCACAGTTGCCGGAACTGGCGCGCATTGAGCTGGGTTCCCAGCGAACAGGTGACGTTGTGAAAGCCGGCCTGCCACAACGCGGCGTAGTCGAACAGACCCTCGACGAGAATGACTTCCGGATAGGATTGGACTTGCGCCCATGAATACAAGCCTCCCTTGGCGCCGGGCAAAAACCGGTGAGGCGGCGCTGCCGCCGAAAGGCTCCGGCCATAGAGATTGCCTTCCAGCGGAAAGACGATCCGACGCACGTAGGCGTCGAAACCTCCACCCGTGATCAGGCCGGCTTGATGCAGTGTCGGCAAACAGTGGCCCAAGTGTGTCAGCCAACCCCGCAGGCATCCGCCGGGGGCATAACCGATTCGCATATGCTCGATCAACTCCAGGGAGCGGACGCCGCGTTGGTACAGATAGGCCACCGCCTCACTGTGGCGGTGTAACTGAATGCGGTAGAAGCGTGCCGCTTCCTGCAACACAGGCTCGGCACCGCGCCATTGGCGCAGCAACGCCAGGGCTTGCGAGAACCTCACCTGGTGATAGATCTCGGCGAAGCGAATTACGTCTCCGCCGCGGCCACAGCCATAGCAATAGAAGAGGTCTTTGTTTGGGTCCACCAGAAAGCTTGGTTTGTGGTCCCCATGCAAAGGGCATAGCCCCATCCATCGGCCACGGCTGAGTGGCCGCGCCGGATGCCAATCATGCGCCTGCAGATAGCCCATCAGGGGAATCTGCTGTTTCAAGTCGTCGAGAGCTTGGCGATTCACGGACTTCTTACCTCGATGGGCAGAATACGGCAGAGCGTGGCGAGATCCCAGGCAACGATGGTGGGTGCCCGTAAAAAGCGCGCGCCGATGGCTCCCGCCTTCACCCAGCAGCACACGCTGAGCAGCCGCCGGTGTGCCCATCGGCGCAGGGTGGAGGGGTCGGGTGAGCGCGACGGATCCTTGCAGTGCGGCGCTGATTGCTCCACGGAATCACCGGCGGCGATGCGGTCACAGGCCTGTTGTCGGCACCGCAAGCTGAAATGCCCCGAAGGAGCCAGCCAATCGGGCAGGATGGTGAAGGTCTTGTTGCAAAGGTGACAGAGTCCGCGTCGCACCCAGATACGTTCGTGGCGATCGTCGTGGGATTGTCGGGAGCGCAGTCCATGGCCGATGATCGTATGATCGAGGCACAACGGACACCGCCTCGGCAGGCGGTCCAAGGGGATCACCCCGGGTCGCTGTTGTCTTTTGCTTCTGGCAGTGCGATAAAAAGAATCACGGCTGGCGTGAAGGCCCGCCGCTGACCGTTCCCTTGCTAAAGTTCCGATCTGCTGGCCGGGCCTTCACCCTCCGGCAAAATCAGTTTCGAACGAAAGAAGAATACTGCTTTGCGCTGGCGGCCGCGAGCCCCCACTCAAAACATTGGCCGGTTTAAATGGCGTTTCCGGAAAAGTGACGAGCAGGAAGCGGTTTCATTAAGTTTCGCGGGACGAAGGCCCAATCCGACGGATGGCGAATTTACGGCAAAAGGGCCGGAACTTCAAGCGGCAACAGGCGGGGATGTTTTCGTTGGGCAAACCGGGGATTGGCCGGGGCCTGAAAGAGGTATACTCCGGCAGGGAGATTTACAGATGTCAATACCTTCTTCCCGACGGGCTTCCTTGCGCCTGGGCTGACACTGCCGGCAGCGGTCTCGGCCGGCGCGCAGGAACTCTTTGCGAAGCCTCGCGGGCAGGGTCAGATGGAGCGGGAGCCCATGCCGACGATGTCTTCGACCTGCATGGCTTCTTTGACGACGAAGGGCTCTCCGTATTTGGCGCCGATCAGGTTGCCGTAGAAGCGGGCGACGGCACCCAGGCGTTCGCGGATTTCCTGTTCGTTGGGGAAAAGGGCTCCACCTTCGATGGTTTCGCCGTATTGGGACGTATAGCTCAAGAGCGCTGTCATGCGGCGCTCGAACTGGGCGCTGATATCGACGATGAAGGAGGGTTTGACCTCGGCATAGACGCTGGCATAGAGGATCTTGAAGGGGCGATGGGGCTCGGAATACTCGTCGAGTTTGCGGAGTCCGGCGAGGAAGCAGGCTTCGAAACCGATTTCGCTGGCGCGGTAATGGTCGGGGTGGCGGGCTTCCCAGTAGGGCAGGATGACCACGCGCGGTTTGAGTTCGCGGATCTTGACGGCTAGGGTCATGCGGGCGGTGATGGTGTTTTCGAGGCGGGCGTCGGGGAAATGGAGATTGTCGCGCCACTTCAGGAGCATGTGTTTGCCCGCGACCTCGGATTCGGCGACGCGCTGCTCGGGAGAGCCGCGGGTGCCCATGTCGCCGGCGGTGAGATCGAGGACGCCGGTGCGGTAGCCCATTTCGGCCATTTTGATCAGCGTGCCGCCGCAGGTCTGCTCTACGTCATCGGGGTGGGCGGCGATGGCTAAAATATCCACGCTCATGAAGTTGCCGCCAGTTTCCTCAAGAAGTCATTCATATGAACTTTATACTTAAAGGCTTTCCTTCGATTGATGGTGATGACGGGCACTTCATCGTTATAGAGGCGGAGGAGGTCGGGGTTGGAATCGATGTCGATTTCGGTGTAGTCGAAGTCGGCGTGGAGGCGGGCGGCGGCGATGACTTGTTTGGCTTCGTCGCAGAGGCAGCAGCCGGCGCGGGTATAAAGTATCACCTCAGGTTTCATTTACCAGTACAGATCCTGGCGCCGGGTATAGCGCTGGCGCGGAGCGAGGAGGTAAATCAAACCGATGCCGGTCAGGAAGCCTCCGACATGGGCGAGAAACGCGACGCCTCCGCCCTGGGAGGCGTGGGTAACGCCGATGGAGCCCACACCGTTAAAGAACTGGATGAAGAACCACCAGATCAACATAAGCCAAGCGGGGACTTCGACCGTGGTGAAGAAGAAGATGATGGTGACCACGGAGAGGATGCGGGAGTGCGGGAACTTGACCAGGTAAGCGCCCATGACTCCGGCGATGGCGCCGGAGGCGCCGACCATGGGAATACGGGAAGTGGGGTCGGCCAGAAACTGGGCCATGGCCGCGGCAAAACCGCACAGGAGGTAAAAGAGCAGGTACTTGGCGTGGCCCAGAATGTCCTCGATGTTATCGCCAAAGATCCAAAGGAACCACATATTACCCAGGACGTGCAGCCAGCCGCCGTGGAGGAACATGGAGGTGAGCACGGACTGAAAGGTGAAGCGGTCCGGCACGAGGCCATAGGTGGCGATGAAATCGTTCCGGGTATAGGGATCGAGCGAGACCGTGTAAAGGAAAACGAGGATGTTAACGACGATCAGCAGGATGGTGACGACAGGCTTGGAGTAGCTCGGTTGTGTGTCGCGTATGGGGAACATTTATTCGTAGAGAGCGCCGCGGGCGGCGCGGAGGACGTAGTCGGGGTGGGAGCGGCGCTCGGCCCGGCCCATGAGGGAGGCCACGTCGTCCAGGCCGCGAATACCGCCGCGGGCGCCCAGCGCGGTGCAGTTGAGGGCTGCCATGGCATTGGAGAAATCGAGCGCTTGCTGCATCGGCATGGCCTGCAAAACAGCATAGCAGAACGCCCCGTGAAAGACGTCGCCGGCGCCGGTGGTATCGACACAATTGACGACGAAAGCGGGCGCGTAATAGAACTTGCCGTTCTCGCGGGCGAGGGCGCCGTGGGCTCCGAGGGTCATGGCGGCGACGCGGATGCCGTACTGCTTCTGGATGGTTTCGAGGGCTTTGAAGGGATCGGTTTCGCCGGTCCAGGCGGCGGGGAACTCGCTGGAGGAGACGAGGTAATCGACGTTGGGGAGGACGCGGTCGAAGCCCTGATAGATGGTATCGACATCGACGGTGACGGGGATGCCGTGGCGGCGGGCGATTTCGGCGGCGCGGGCGACGGCGGGGGTATCGTGGCCGTCGATGTGAAGGATACGCGCGCCGGAGATCATGTCCTCGGTGATCTCCTCGGGGTGGACCTTGAGGCAATCGTCGCGGCGCCAGAGGACAGTGCGCTCGCCGGTGGAGCGATCGATGATGATGTAGGCGGATTGGTTGGGGCATCCCTTGCGGACCATGACATGGTCGAGATTGATGCCGGTACCTTTCAGGCTATCGACCTGGATGCGGCCGCGGAGGTCGTCGCCGACCGCGCCGATGTACTTGGTGCGGAGGCCGAGGCGGGCGCAGGCGACGAGGGCGCTGGCTACCTGGCCGCCGGGGCTGAGGTGTTCTTCCTCGAAGGGCACTTTGCCGGCGTAGGCAGGGAAGTGCGGAACGATGAGCAGGGTGTCAGTGGCATTGAGTCCCACTCCAACGACGTCGAATTCAGGCATGGAAGAGACTATTGTAAGCGAGGGTGGGGCGGAGGCTTCGGAGTTCCTGCATTATGGTCCCCGGATGTTCGGAGGCTGCGGACTCGTTTTCCCGCGGGTGCCGACTTCGGGAATGCCTGAGACTCTGAACGCAGGTCAAACGCGGCGCTTTAGCGCGGGATGACAGGCCGCGAAAAACCAGCATGACGCGACAGTTTCCGCACGAAGCAAGCCGACGGGGGCGTCGGCTGCGGACCAGGGGGTCCGCCCCACCATTGCACGTCCCACGTGCAGTTTTTCATGAAGTTTCGCGGGCGGAACGCCCATCCCAACAGACCGCGAAAAACGATGTTCCCACCGGCGCCCACCCGCTTCTATCGGGCCAGAACGGAACGGAGCAGCGTGCTGACTCCGTTCCATAGGATCTGCACACCGATACAGACGAGGATGAACGACGACAGGCGGATAATCACATCCATTGCGGCTTCGCCGAGCAAGGCTGCAATTCTCTCAGCGAAGCGATAACTCAGATAGATCGACAGGGCGATCATGACGGCCCCGACCAGCAGCCCCACAATCAACGGCCAACGCCACTCCGCCCCTTCGGTCCGGTTGGCGCCCACCGTTATGGCGACCGCGATGGAACCCGGTCCGACGGTCAATGGCAGCGTCAACGGATAGAATGCCTGCCGCATGTAGTTGGCTTCGTTGCACGGCCGGTTGGCGTCGTCGGCCGCGTCATCGTTAGCGGACTGGCGCAGCAATGCCCACCCGGTGGAGATGACCACCAGCCCGCCGCCTACTTGGACCACAGGGAGCGAAATGCCAAAGAACCCGAGTATGTGCGTGCCGATGAAAATCGATACGATCATCAGCACCAGGCCGTTGACGGCGATGGCCTGGGCGAGCCGGGCGCGGCCGGGCGCGGAAAGCCCGCGCGTGAGTGTCAGGAAGATGGGAGTGTTGCCGAGCGGGTTGACGATTGGAAACAACGCGGCTACTACCAGGAAGGTACTTGCTGTGAACTCGCCGAGAGCGTGGTTCAAGGCCGAGACCTCATGCGGCGGCGGTCGCAGTTGTGCGTGGCTTCTGGAAGCATGCTACGAACTATCCATGATACTCGCTCAAAACTGATTAGTTGACAGACGACGAAAGGCGATCGTCTGTCCTACTTAGCGGCCGATGGTGGGGGGAGTTTGGGCGGAGGCCAGGAGCAGAGTGACTACGAGGACAAGTGCGGCGGCTCCGGTGATGAGGATCATGTCGAATGGTGCGTGAGGCGGGCGTACCGTTTCACGTGGAGGCGAAAAAATTCCTATTGACACCGAGATCGAGTAGTGCTAATTTTTTAGCATGATGCTAAAAATCCAGCATGAGGAAGCGCGATGAGCACGGCAGGGAGCCTGAGTCGCAGGGAGCGGCAGATTATGGACATCCTTTACCAGCGCGGGAAGGCGTCGGCGTCGGAGGTGAGGGAGGCGATGGAAGCTGCGCCGGGGTATTCGGCGGTGCGGGCGATGCTGCGGGTGCTGGAAGAGAAGGGTCACGTCAAGCATCAGGCCGAGGGGTTGAAATACGTCTACGTGCCAACAGTGGCACGGGACAAGGCCAAGCGGAGCGCGGTGAAACATGTGATGGAGACGTTCTTCAACGGGTCGGCGGAGCAGATTGTGGCGGCGCTGCTGGACGTGGCATCCACGCGGCTGACGCGGGAAGAGTTGGACCGTATGTCGGAAATGATCGAAAAAGCCAAGGAAGAGGGCAAATAAAATGGGCAACTGGACGGTATCGGCGTGGCCGATTCTGGCAAGCGCGGCGCTCAAGAGCACCCTGGTGCTGGGCGCGGCATGGCTGATCACTTATCTACTGCGGGGCCGTTCGGCGGCAGCACGCCACATGGTGTGGACGGCGGCGGCGGCGGCGCTGGTGGCGCTTCCGTTACTCACGGTGACGCTGCCGGGGGTGCGCGTGCGACTGGCCAACGCGGTGCTACCCGCGGACACGAGAATCGTGTTCCACGCAACGGGGACAACGGTGGCGGATACGGGGGGCGCGGCGGCGGGTCGGGTGCCGGCGGGCGGGAGAGTCACGGCGCCTGTGCCGGCGCGCCGGATGGACGGTAAAGACGCTCTGATATTGCTGTGGATGGCGGGGATCGCGGCGGGATTGCTACAGATGCTGGCGGCTTCGGCATTGCTGTGGCGGACGCGGCGGTCGGCGCGAATTTCGCCGGACCAGGGCGAAGCGGACACGCTGGCGTTCAGCCTGGGAATCGAGCATCCGGTGCAGGTTCTGGAGACGGCGGCGGGGATGCCGATGACGTTCGGCGTGCTGCGGCCCACGGTTTTGCTGCCTGCGGAAGCGCGGGCGTGGAGTGGCGAGCGGCGGCGTGTGGTGCTGCTGCACGAACTGGGGCACGTGCTGCGCGGCGATGCGGGGACGCATCTGCTGGCGCGGACGGCGCTGGCGCTGCACTGGTGGAATCCACTGGCGTGGACGATGTGGCGCGAGTTTTTGAAAGAGCGCGAGCGGGCGACGGACGACCTGGTGTTGGGTGCCGGCGCGACCGCCAGCGATTACGCGAGCCACCTGCTGGAGATCGCGCGGACGATGCAGGCGCGGCCGGCGAGCGCGGCGGCCGGCGTGGCAATGGCGCGGCGGTCGCAGTTGGAAGGGCGGCTTCTGGCGATTCTGGACGGGCACACCATGCGCGGGCAGCAGGGGCGCGCAGCGACGGTGGCAGCGGTGGTGCTGGCGATCGCGATGATGGCTCCGCTGGCGGCGGTGCGCGCGCAATCGCAGGCGGAGCAGAGCGCGCCGCCCGATGTGGATGCCACAATCTTGGCGGCCAACGCGCAGAAGAATCACGAAATTCTGGATCAGGCTGCGGTGAGCTATGAGAAACTGCGCAAGTTCGCGGAAGCTCAGAAACTGCGGCAGGCGTCGCTGGAATTGACGGAACAGGTATCGGGCCAATTGAGCAAAGACTACGCGATCGCGCTGGTCAAACTGGGCGACCTGGCGAGGAAGCGGGGCGCGCTGCAGGAATCGAGGGACTATTACACCAAGGCCCTGGCACAGGGCGACCGTCCGGAGGCCTTTTCGGCGCTGATGAACCTGGGGCGCGATGCCTTCCACGGAACGATTAACCTGAGCGGTGCGCTGCAGGCGGCGGCGAACGGCGCAGCTGCGGCATTGGGGTTCAAGGTCAACTCGCCGGACGAACACCAATCGTTGACGAGCGACCCGGTCAAGGCGCTCGAGTATCTGACGCGGGCGCGCAATGTGGCCAACAATGGGAACGACCTGGGCACGGCGCTGACATGGATGGCGCTGGTGCGGCAGAGCCAGCCAAACGGCGCGGCGGAAGCCGATTCGCTTTATCGCGGGGCGATTGCCGCGGCGAATGCGGACTCGGCGGAACAGGCAGCGGCGCTGGAGTTTTACGGGCGCTTCCTGAAGGCGCAGGACCGTGAGGCGGAAGCGGCGCCGATCGAGGCGCGCGCCAAGGCAATTCGGCAGGCCCGGGTGAGCAAGATTGGGCCGAGACTGGCGGAACCTGCGTCGGCGATCAGGGTGGGTCCGGGAGTCAAGGCTCCGACGCTGGCGTACAAGGTGGAGCCCGAGTATTCGGAGGATGCACGCGCCGCCAAACTCCAGGGGACGGTGCTGTTGAAGGTGGTGATCGACGTGGATGGCATGGCGAAGGACATTCAGGTGGTGAACGGCCAGGGACTCGGCCTGGACGAGCAAGCGGTGGCGGCGATCATGCGGTGGAAGTTCAATCCTGCGCAGAAGGACGGCGCACCGGTTGCGGTGCAGGCGACGATCGAAGTTAATTTCAAGTTGTTGTAGAAGGCGGGACACCGGGGCGCGAGCTGTCGAAACGCCCCGGTGTCCGACTGCGTCAGGGATCGTAGCAGGAGATTTGATGCGATTCTTTGTTGCAATAGCTGTCTGTACGCTGGGACTCAGCGCTCAGGATTACCCCTCCGGTCAACTGAAACGCCTTTCTGTTCCCACCACAACTAATGTTTCCCCCATGTCGGTTGCCGCGCTCGGCATCGAACGCGAGGGAGATTATCCCGCGATTATTCATCTGAAGGGGAGCGTCGAGATTAAGACTCCGGTGTGTACTAAGGTGGGCGAGGGGAGCGTGCTGCATTGCGACGGGTATGTGGTTCTGCGGGCCGATCAGGCGGATTTGCAGGAGGACTCAGGGCAGATTGAGGCGCGGGGAAATGTCAGGGTGACGCGGGAGAAGTAGAGGTCCGAGCTGCGCTCGGATGGCAAGCTAAAGCATGCCCCACCAAGCTGCGGGTTACCTTGGGCTGATGCGGAAGTCGTCGAAGTAGGTGACGGAGTCGGCGACGGTCCAGAGGCCGACTTTGCCACCGCCCATGAAGGTGTTGTCCCAGCCCTGGAGGATGCGGCGGTGGTCCATGTAGACCTGGAAGCGGTTGCCGCGCGCGGAAACTTTGAGGATGCTCCAGGCGTTGGTGGGGATCTCGTGGTGGACACCGGCCATGATGGGCTTGCGGATGCCGTTCTCGATTTTGAATACCTGGACGTTTTTTTCAAGTGCGTTGGCGCGCGCGAGGTAGTAGTTATTTGCGTCGCGATAGCGCCAGACGAGTCCGCCGGCCTGCACCTCGCGGCCGGAGACCGGTTTGAGGCGGACGGAGACATCGCCATCGCGGAAGGTAACGTCGTTGAAGATGGCCAGGGGATAACGGTCGCGGAGGGGGTCTGCGGAGACCTGAGCAAATACGTAGGGCTGGGTGGCGGCGGACATGTCCTTGACGATTTCCCAGCGGGGCGGGCGGCCGTGGTTGGTCATGGCGACGGTCCAGTCAGGCGGAGTCCGGCCCAACTGAGCGTTATCAAAGGTGACCACTCTGACCGGGGCTGCCGTCAAACCGAAGACAAGCAGCCAAGTGAATGTCCTCATACAGGCACACTACACGAAAATAGCGCTAATATTCGCCTCACCCTTATTCCATTAGTAGCACATCGGGGCGGCGGGGGGCAGTGGATGAAGCCCCTAGATGGGTGAGGAAACGCTCCCTCACGGTCGGGCTCAGATGGGGTTAGGTGGTGGGGCGGCGGCCGAACCACGTGTTGAGCAGGGTCGCGGAGACGATCACCGCGCCTCCGGCGAGGGCCCACGGGGTTGGGCGTTCGCCGTGTGCCAACCAGGTCCAGACGGGGTTCATGGCGGGCTCCAGTTGCAGCATGGTGGTGGCTTCGAAGGCGGGCACGTGACGGATGGCGCGGGTGAGACACCAGTAGGCAAGGCCCACCTGAGCGACGCCGAGGTAGACAATCACCGCGGCATCGCGGGCGCCGAAAGCGTGCACCGGGAGCGCCATGGGGAGCGCTGCCAGGAAAGCGATCACGTTGCCAGCGGCGACCGTGGCGAGACCGGAATCTTTGGCGCCCTGACGGCCGTGCCAGCGCAGACCGACCAGCATTAAGGCGTAGGTCACGCCGCTGGCGAGGGCGAGGAGGTTGCCGCGAGGGGGGTCGGGGGCGGTGGAGACGATGGTATCGCGGCCGGCGAAGAAGAGGGCCAGGCCGGCACCGACGGCGAGGATGTAGAAGATGTCGGCGCGGCGGATGGGTTCGCGGAGCAGAAGCGGTCCGAGAAGGAGCACGTAGAGCGGGGCAGTGGCTTGGAGAAAGATGGCGTTGGCACTGGTGGTGAGGCGGTTGGCGAGAACGAAGAGGATGAGGGTGGCGGCGTAGGCGGCGGCCACGGGGAGCATGCGCCAGTGCCAGCGGCGGCGCGCGCCGGGGATGGCGGCGAGAAGCACGAGGGCTGCCAGTCCAGAGCGAAAGCTGGCTACCTGCCAGGCGGTAAGCGTGGCGGCCTTGATGGCGGCGCCTCCGGTGGAGAAGAGGAGGGCAGCGGCTACCAGGAGGAGGCGATTGCGGACGGGGGATTCCAAGAGTTCACGGTAGCACGGGGTCGAATGGGGACGGACAGCCAATTTCCGGCAAAAAGCTCCGGCAATCTCGATCCGTGGGCAAACCGGGGACAGACAGCGAATTTCCGGCAAACTGCGCCGGAAATTCATGTCAGTCCCCGGTTTGCTGGGGTCAGTGGGCTAGGACGACTCGGCCTCGGGCGGGTTCGGGCGGCGGGGGACCGTTGGTGCGGACACGGGCGAAGATGGCCAGGGCGGCGAGATAGAAGAGGCCGCCGACGATCAGCGTCTGGACCAACCCGAGATAGATGGCGCAGACCAGGGCGCCTACCGAGCCCATCACGCTGGAGGCGGCGTTGAGCGACCATGCCCAGCGGACGCTGGGGGCGTGCCACTCTTCGAGGCGTTTGAGGCCGGTGGGGAACGGCATGCCCATGACGAAACCGAGCGGGGCGATCAAGGCGACGGTCAGCAGCATTTTGAGAGACCACGGCAGCCAGACCAGCGCAGAGAGGAGCGAAGAGAGCACGATGGCGAGCAGGGCGGTGAGCAGAGCGATCAGGCCGAGGACTTTGATCATGCGGCCTTCATCGTTGTTCAGGAGGCGACTGCTCATGAAACTTCCGATCCCGCTGGACACCAGCATGGAGAAGATTACTACGGTGAGGGCGTAGGTTGGGTGTCCGAGGAAGAGGACGAACTTCTGGATCAGTCCGACCTCGATCAGGATGTAGCCCGTACCGATGGAGAGAAAGTAGACCAGGAAGCCGCGCACGCCACGCTGGGAGGGCAGGCGGGTGCCGAGCACGAGAGGCGGCGCGAGAAGAATCAGCAGGGTGGCCACGAGACTGATGCCCATCAGGCCGAACAGCAGGGGCACGGCCTTGTTGATTTTGCGGTCGGCAGTCTCGGCGCCGCCTTTCATGAAGGCCCAGAGGTCGCGAGGTTGCACGGTGTAGAAGAAGAACGGGCGATCGTCGCTGACCGGAGTGATGTCGAAGGTGTAGTTGCGTTCGTAGTCAGCGGGATTGGGGCTGAGGAGGAGATCGCGGAACTGATTGGCCATGTCGCTTCCGGGGTAGTAGACGGGCTGCTGGACTCCGGCGGCAAAGATGGCGCGCGCGCGGGCGATATCAGCCGGGGTGAACGGCTTGCGCGCAATCAATACGGTATCGAGCGCGCCGTAGCCCTGAGTGGAACCCTGGCGGGAGACGATGACGTGCCGCCACGGCTCTTTTTCGCCGATCTGGCCGAGGGCATCGATGGCGAGGGAGATGAGGCGGAGGGATTCGCGCGGGGGATCGAAGCCCCAGCGGGTGATGGCGAGGAGGCCGTCGTCGGTGAGGTGGAGGAGGTAATCGCGGAAGGCGTCGCTGGTGTAGAGATTGTTCTCGGAAAGGGAGAAGGCGCCGGCGGCGGTGGCGGCCCAGGTATCGACGAGGGTGGCCTGAAGGACCTGATACTTGTCGGTACTGCGGCGGACGAAGCTGCGGCCATCCTCGACGAAGATGTGAACGTCGGGGCGGAGGTAGAGGCCGTTGCTGAGCGCGGAGAAGCGCTCGCGCATGATGGTATCGGCGATGATGCCGTTGATCTCGACGGCGGTGACGTCGGTGCTGCCGCTATAGAGGGCGCGGGCGACGTCCCAGCCGCCGCCGGGTCCGATGATGAGGGTTTTGGCGGCGGGGCGGACGGCGTAGGGGAGCGCGGGGCCTTGCAGGGCGAGGTCGCGGCGATTATCAGGGGTGAGATTGGCGAGATCGAATTTCGCGATGGAGGTGGCGGCGTCGGCGTCGATGACGATGCTGTTGCTGCCGTCGGCCTGGCGGACAATGCCGATGCGCGAAAGATCGTTCCACCTGGTGAAGGTCTCATTGGCGATCGCCTGGCCCTTGGCGTGGCGGATGGTGAGGACGGGGTGCTTCTGGTTGTAGACGAGGAAGGCAACGAGGGCAAGGGCCAGGGCAACACTGCCGGCGCGTCCGCTGACGGAGCCCGCCATGCTGTGCCAGATGGCGGCGGCGGCGGCGAAGGTGACGGCGGCGGCGATCACGGTATCGGGTCCGCCGACGAGTTTGAGCAACGGCAGCAGGAGAAGGCATCCGGCGGCGGCGCCGAGGAGATCGAAGAAATAAATCCGGTTGACGCGCTGGATGGTTTCGCTGATGGCGAGGGAGACGATGGCTCCGGCGGTGAAGAATGGCAGGGCGGTGGTGAAGTAGACCAGGGCCAGATTCCAGTTGGAGAGGTTGTCGCCCTGGGCGAGGAGGACGGCGAGCGCCACAATGACGAGCAGGCTATTGACGACGCTGAGACGGCCGAGGCGGGTGAAGAGGGGGGCTTTCCAGCCTGCCACGACGTAGGAGAACACGCCGCCTAATCCGAGACCGAAGAGCGCGATGGAGATGGCGAGGAAGGCGAAGTGGTAGTAGAAGACTACCGAAAATATGCGGGTAAGGGCGAGCTCCAACAGCAGGGTCGCCATGGTGGTGAGAGCGACGCAGAGATAAACCTCGCGCCACTGACTGGAATTACCTTTCACTGGATTCAACTCTCATGGTAACGCGCCGCAGCGCGGGGTTACTGGATGGCGATTTGTACCGGATTGCTGGTGGAATCTCCAAAATCGAGGGTGAGATAGAGGTTGCCTTTCGGCACACCCTGGGGAATCACGACGTTGACCTGGTAGAGGCCGGCGGAGGTCGGGCTGAGGCCGACAAAATCGGGGATTACGAGCGCGCCGCCGATTCCGCCGCCGAAGTTGACGGCGGGCGTGCCGGTGACGCGCGCCAGCGGCGTGGATGGCGCCGCGGCGCCAGTGGCGACGAAGGGGTTGGTGTCGCCGAGACCGATGGCGTAGATGATCAGCGTATCGCCGGCGCTGGCCGGATGAGTGTTCGAGCCTGGGATGGCGCCGACGGGCAAGGGATAACTGCCGTCGCGCCCGTTCACGATGGCGCCGAAGTCGCCGAGGTTGAAGCGGAGGAGGCGGGGAGCGCGCGGTCCGATGGGCACGGTCACCAGGTTGCCGGCCTGCCCGTCGGTGCGCTTCACCTGGAGGGTGGCGGTTCCTGTGGGAGCGTCGGTGGGGATCTGGCAGTTGATCTGGCCGTAGGACGAGTAAAAGATGGGGATGGGCAGGCCGTTGAGCAGAACCTGAGTGTCGGCCACCTGGGTACTGAGAGGGGGCGCGGTGCCGAGAGCTCCTGCGAGCATGGACAATTGCTGGCCCTTGACGGCGACGATGTCGCCACGCGCGATGGTGTCGCCCGGATTGAAGATGGCGTTGTCGAGCACGCCTTGGAAATCGACGACGGGCGGCCCGGCGGCGACAATTTCGAGATCCACGGGGACGGTGAGGGAGGTCTTGTCGCCCTGTGCGCCGGCATAGGCGACGGCGTTGGAGGAGATGGTGACGGCGTCGCTATAGGTGCCCGGCGCGAGGCCTTTGGGATCTATGGTGACTCGCGCGGCATCCGCGTACATGCCGCCGATGGAATAGAAGGAGGCGGCGATCCACGCGGCGCCCGCGGACTTCGCGTCCTGGATGCGCAGGGTTCCCTGCCCCAGGTTGGCGAGAGAAATATCGGCGATGTAGGCCGGCGCGCCTTGCGCGAGGCGGACGCGGAGGTGATCTGTGGAGGGTTGCGCGATAGGCTGCGTGGTCACCTGCATGGTGACCTGGATGGTCTTGTTATCGGCGGTGAAACTGGAACCGGCGGTGGCGATGGTGGCGGGGTAGGTTCCCTGCGCCATGGCGGCGCTGGGAGCAAAGTGGATTCTGTAGGGGAACGAGAAACGGAAGCTGCCCGTGCCATCGAGCGCGAGTGAGAGCCACTTGCCGCCATCGTTGGTTTTGACGGTGGCGCCGATCTGGCTGTTGGTGGAGAAGCCCAGGTCGCGGGTGGTGCCGGGAGCCGTATAGACGTTGAGGGTGGAGGGCACGGCGCCGCCGATTTGTACGGTAACGGTGATGGTCTGGGGCGCATCGACGGCGTTAGGGTCGCTGACGGTGACGATACCGGTGACAATGCCGGCGGGCAGGGCGGAGGTGTTCAAGGCGAACTGGAGCGGGGTGCAGAGACCGGGCTGTGAAGAACAGGCGCGCTGGGCGCCGACGGAAGCGCCGATCCAGGAGACGGACGAAGAAAGGCTGAGGTTGAGCGAGCCGTCGAGAGCATTGTAGGCTTCGACGGTCTGCAGGGTACCGTTGGCGCCCTGGGCGATGGAGACGGGGCCGACGGTGGACGATACCAGGCGCAGGCGAGGGGCGGCTTGAAGTCCGGCAGCGAAGAGAACAACCGCAGCCAACGCCGCGGCTCCCTTGGGGAACAGCCCGGGGACTAGACCCACTCGAGAGCACCCTTCTTATACGCCCAGATGTAACCGACGGCCAGGATGACCAGGAAGACCGCGACTTCGGCCACACCGAACCACTGCAACTGGCGGTAGCGGACGGCCCAGGGGAATAAGAAGACAGTCTCAACGTCGAAGATCACAAAAAGAATGGCGATGATGTAAAAGCGGACAGTGTAGCGACCGCGGGAATCGGACGCGGCTTTGATGCCGCACTCGTAGGCCTCGAGTTTGACTGCGAAAGGAGCTGAAGGACGGATCAATTTCGCGGCAAGGATGGCGACGACGGGGAAGCTGATTGCGATTGCCAAAAAGATGAAGATGGGGATGTAGCTGTTTGGCATTGCCACACTATAACACGTGGTCCGCGTCAGGCGGGGCGGAGTGATTTTGACGCGGAGACGCGGAGGGGCGGAGGAAGACGCGGAGAGAACAGGTGGGAGTAAGTCAAAAGCTGAGACAGCGGAGACAGCGGAGATTTGGACTTCGCTGAAAACCGTTATGGACAGGCCAGGAGGCCTATCCTACGGCGATAGAATGCAGACATGGAGTCACTCAATGGCAAGATTGCAGTGGTAACCGGGGGGACACGCGGGATCGGCCGCGCGATCGCGGAACGACTGCTGCGGGATGGGGCAGTGGTCGCGATCTGCGGACGCAGCCAGGCATCGGTGGACCGGGCGGTTGGTGAGATGAAATCGCTCGGCAGAATTTTTGGAATGGCAGCGGATGTCAGCCGGTTGGAAGACGTCCGTGCGCTTTTTGCGGCGGTGGATGGCGAACTCGGCGGTCTCGACATCCTGGTCAACAATGCGGGGCAAGGATTGTTCAAGAAAGTCGGCGAAATGACGCCGGAGGAGTGGCACCTCAATATCGATCTCAACCTGAACGGCGCGTTCTACTGCGCGCACGAAGCGCTGGCGCGATTTGCCAAGCGCGGCGGCGGATTCATCGTCAACATCTCCAGTCTGGCGGCGCGCAATCCGTTCAGCGGCGGCGCGGCCTATAACGCGTCGAAATTCGGACTCAACGGGTTCAGCGAGGCGTTGATGCTGGATCATCGCCACGACAATGTGCGTGTAAGTTCGATCATGCCGGGCAGTGTCGATACGGAATTTTCGGGTACGCCGGGCAAGCCCCGAGCTGATAACACGAGCTGGATGATCGCGCCGGAAGACGTCGCGGAGGCGGTATCGATGGTGGTGCGGATGCCGGCGCGGACGATGGTCAGCCGGGTCGAAATTCGTCCGTCACGGCCCACAAAGTGACGATCAACACTGAAGATACATACTAAGAATTCAGACGAAATTCTCGCGGTTCCAACAATTTAATACGTTGTTCAGTATCTGGCATTCAACGTGCTGCGTCTCATGGTGTGAAGGGGGAAATGACGATGGGGCGCCTGAACCAACAGCTCAATCCGACGCAGACCGGGACTGAGGCTGAGAAGCTCGATGGTGATCTGCGAAAGCGCATCGTGGGCCAGGACGAGGCGATTGACCAGATCATCAGCGTCTATCAAACTCACTTGGCCGGCATGTCCAGCCCCGGGAGACCGATAGGAAATCTGCTGTTTCTGGGACCCACCGGTTCCGGCAAGACGCGCCTGGTAGAGGCGACGGCGGAGAGCCTGGTGGGCGATCCGCACGCGGTGATCAAGATCGACTGCGCGGAGTTTCAGCACAGTCATGAGATTGCGAAGCTGATCGGTTCGCCTCCCGGATACCTGGGACATCGCGAGACACATCCCCTGCTCAGCCAGGAAGTGCTCAATCAGTACCACAACGAGAAGATTCAACTAAGTTTCGTGCTGTTCGACGAGATCGAGAAGGCCAGCGACGCGCTGTGGAACCTGCTGTTGGGAATCCTGGACAAGGCGACGCTGACGCTGGGCGACAACCGTCGTGTGGATTTCTCCCGGGCCTTGATCTTTATGACCAGCAATTTGGGCGCTGCCGAGATGGGGTCGATCCTGCGGCCGAATCTTGGGTTCGCGGCCGGCGATATCGAGCGCAATCAGGCTGCGGGTATCGTGGATGCGTCAGTCGGCGACAAGGTGATGCGGGCCGGCGTTGAAGCGGCGCGGCGGAAGTTTTCGCCCGAGTTCATGAACCGCCTCGACAAGATTGTGGTATTTCAACCGCTAGGGGCGGCTGAGTTGCGAAAAATTCTCACTATCGAGCTGAATGTGGTGCAGCAACGGATCTTTAACGCCGCGAAGGCGGCTCCTTTTGTGTTCACGCTCACAGAAGAGGCGAAGGATTTCCTGCTGTTGGAAGGCACCGATATGAAATATGGCGCGCGACACCTGAAGCGCGCCGTAGATCGCCACCTGGTGCATCCGCTGTCGAACCTGATCGCCACCGGCCAGATTCGCGGCGGAGATCTGCTGCGCGTCGATTTCAACCCGTCACTGGGGGCACTAACGTTCTTTAAGGACGCCGAGGATATGCCGGCATACGTGATGGCCCGCATGGTGGATACCTCGATCACGGCGGCAACAGGTACGCTCGCCGCGGGCGCGTCGGTGGAACCGATCCGCCTCGGGCGGACAGCGAAAACGAGTAATAAGCGTTAAGGAGTGGGCGAAGTGCGGGTCCAGGGGGACCCGCGCGGACCAGGGGGTCCGCCCCACCATGCCGGATTGTGCGGATCTGATGGTACAATTCCGCGTAAGTGAAACTTCCAGCCGAGAAGCAGAGTTCTCGTCTCATGCGCGCCATGTTCAGCACGGTGGCGCCACGATACGACTTCATCACACGCACCTTTTCCTACGGGATGGACCGCCACTGGAAACGCGCGGGGCTCGATCGCGCCCAGCTTCCGGAGCGGCCGGTTGTGCTGGATCTGGCGGCGGGCACGGGCGATTTCTCCCTGATGGTTCGCCAGCGATATCCCGGATCGCGCGCGGTCGCCGTGGATATTACGGAGCGCATGCTTCAGTTGGCGCGCGGGCGCGGTGTGCAAGACACGGTCTGCGGCGATGCGGGGCTGCTTCCCTTCGCGGACCACTCGTTCGACTGTGTCATTGTGGGATACGGATTGCGGAATTTTCCAAATCTGGGCGTGGCCGTCCGCGAGATTGAACGCGTCACCCGTCCGGGCGGCTCGCTGGTCAGCCTGGATTTCTTCCTTCCGGCGAACGCCCTGCTGCGACCGTTGTACCTGGCTTACCTGTACGCCCAAGGAGCTTTCTGGGGCTTGGTGCTGCACGGCCGGCCGCGTGTTTACACGTACATTCCGGATTCGCTGCGAAGTTTCGTTTCGATCGAAGATTTTTCGTCACTACTCCATCGCACCGGCTATCACCAGGTGGATACGCGGCGATACATTCTGGGCGGCATCGGCCTGCACTGGGCGGTCAAAGAGTAAAGTGGTGGCTGGAATCCACCAACCTGGCTGAAGGCGACCACCGTGAAAGAACGTCTTCGCGCATCCGACTATCGCTTCATCCTGATCTGCGCGGTGCTGCTGGCTGCAACTACGGCTTTCAGCGTGCGTAACTTTTACCGAGCCTTCCCAGAAGCTTCCATCGATTTCAAAGTGACCCGCGAGGACGCGCGAAACATCGCTGGAAAGTTTCTAGGCGATCAAGGTTACCGCGTCGAAGGCTATCGCCAGGCCGCGCAGTTTACGTACGACGAGGAAGCCAAGACTTTCCTGGAACGTACGGCGGGCCTGGAGCGTGCCAACCAGATCATGGGCACGCGCGTGCGTCTCTGGCGGTGGGCCTACCGCTGGTTCCGCCCACTCGAGAAGGAAGAGTACAACGTCGAGATCACGCCGTTGGGACAACTGGCGGGATTCGAACACGACCTGCCCGAGGATGCCGCAAGGCCCGCCGCCACCTCAGCGCAGGCGCGGGCACTGGCGGAAGAATTCCTGCGCACGCGGCTGGGACGCGACCTGGCCTCGCTGGATTTCGTCGAATCAACGGATGTGGCCCGCCAACATCGCGTGGACCGCACTTTCACGTGGAAGGAACGCGATTTCCAGTTGGGCGACGCGACCAATCGCCTTGAGGTCACGGTGCTGGGGAATGAGGTGGGCGGCTATCGCGAATACCTCAAGGTTCCCGAGCAGTGGAAGCGCGACTACCAGCGGCTGCGATCCAAGAACGAAGTCGCCGCGACGATCGATACGGCGGTGACGCTGGTGCTGGTGGCCGGCATGGTGATCACGATTGTGTTGCGGGTGCGCAGTCACGATGTGCGCTGGCGGCGCGCCGCGGTGGTCGGATTGATCGCGATCGTGCTGGGTTTCCTGGCGCAGTTGAACGAATTTCCGCTGCACGAGTTCGGGTACCCGACGACGGATTCCTACGGCAGTTTTCTCTCACGCGAGTTTCTCAACGCGCTGCTCTCGGCGCTGGGTGCCGGAGGCCTGCTGTTCGTGCTGACCGCGGGCGCGGAGCCGCTGTATCGGGAAATGTTCGGCGACAAGATCTCGCTGGGCAACCTTTTCACGTTGCGCGGACTGCGCACGAAGAGCTTCCTGCGAGGCTCGATTCTCGGGCTCACGCTGACCGGCATCTTCATCGCCTACCAGACTGCGTTCTACATCGTGGCGTACAAATACGGCGCCTGGTCGCCGGCCGACGTGCCGTACACCGACCTGCTGAATACGCGATTCCCGTGGGCCTTCGTGCTGTTCGGCGGCTTCCTGCCGGCGGTATCCGAAGAGTTCCTGTTCCGCATGTTCGCCATCCCGTTTCTGCGGAAGATCACGCGCAGCGTGGCCGTGGCGGTGGTGCTGGCGGGCTTCATCTGGGGCTTCGGGCACGCGGGCTATCCACAGCAGCCATTTTATATACGCGGCGTGGAAGTCGGCATGGGCGGGGTGGCGCTGGGCATCATTATGCTGCGCTTCGGAATTCTGCCCACGCTGGTGTGGCACTATTCGGTGGACGCGATGTACAGCGCGATGCTGCTGGTGCGGTCGGAGAGCTTGTATTTCAAGTTATCCGGGATCGGCGCGGCGGGCATCATGGTGCTGCCGGTGTTGATCGCACTGGCAGCCTACTGGCGTTATGGAGGCTTCGAGCCGGAGACGGGCCTGTTGAACCGCGACGACACCGCCGAACCCGGAGTGCAGCTAGTCGAGGCGCCGGACACCGAAACGGAAGCGACTACCGCGAGTGCGGCGCCGCCCGATTCCCTGCCCTATCGTCCGATGGGGGTCCGCCTGCGCTGGATTTGCGCCGGGGTGCTGGTGCTGGGAATCGCCACGCTGGCGATCCCTGTCGCGCACTTCGGCGAGTCGCCGAATTATCAACTGTCACGCGACCGGGCGCGCGCCGCGTCGGACGCGTTCGTCAAATCGCTCGGCCTCGACCCCGCCGCGTTCCAGCGCGTCACGTACCCCGCTGCGCATTGGGAGGGGCCGGATGCGCTCGCCGGCAAATACTTTCTGGAACGCCGTCCCCTGGCCGCCGCGTCGGCGCTGTTCGAACGCAATCGTCCGATGCAGGTTTGGATCACGCGTTATTTCAAATCGCTCGACCAGGAAGAGATCACGGTCAGCGTACATCCGGAGACCGGAAAGGTCACGGGATTCAGCCACACGATCCCGGAGACACAGCCTGGAGCGGACATCGGACTCGAGAGCGCGCGGGAAATCGCCGCCCGATTCGCGGCTTCGCTGGGATGGGACACCAGCGCCATGGACCTGAAGGAGTCTGCCACCGAACAGAAGAAGGCGCGGCGCGACTATTCGCTGGAATGGGAAGCGCGCGCCGGCGACCCGCGCAACGTGGGGGAGACGCGCTGGCGCGTGGAGGTGAACGTGGCCGGAGACCGCGTGGTTTCGGCGCGCGGCTTCTGGAAACTGCCGGAGGCATGGCGGCGCGGGCGCGAGCAGCAGAACGCCCTGGCGATCGCCATCGCAGTGCTGAAGATCGGCACGCTTGCCGCGCTCATCGTGTATGGGTTGTGGCTGCTGCTGCAGGGCACGCGCCACGGCATGGTGCGCTGGCACGAGGCGCTGCGCCTGGCCCTGCCCGCGACACTGCTGTTCCCCGTCGCTCCGCTGCTTTCCATCGGGCTGATGCTCAAGAACTATCGCACCGATGTTCCGCTCGAGACTTTTCAGGCGATGAACTACGTGATTGTGGGAATGGGTTTCATCTTCGGCTTCCTGTTGATGGGGGCGGCAGCCGCGCTGATCGTTACGTTCTATCCCGATGCCGTGGCCGCGCTGCGACGGACGAATCGCGCGGTAATGGCGGTGGATGCGATCGCCGCGCTGCTGGCTGCCGCGGGACTCGGCCTCGCGGTGCATCAATTCCAGGGCATTCTGCTGGATCGCTTCCACGCCCAGGCGGTGCTGTCGATCGGCAGCCCGGACATCATCGTCAGCGCTGCCCCGGCTCTTGCCGCGGTCGCGGCGGCGGTGCGGACGTTGCTGACCGATGGCGCGCTGATCGGCCTGATCGTGCTTCTGGCGGGACAGATTACCAGGCGTTGGATGCGGTACGCGGCGGCGCTGCTGGCGCTGTGCGCGACATTGCCTAGCGAAGTGCGCACGCCCGGCGAGTTTTTAGTGCAGTACACGATATCGCTGGCTATGGCGGCGGCCGCGATCGCTTTCTTCCGGTTCTTCGGGCGCCGCAACTACCTGGCGTACATCCTGCTGCTTTGGCTGATGGCGCTTCGCGTGCCGATGACGCAGCTTTTCGGCACGGGGAATGGGGCGCACGGAATGCAGGGCTGGCTGTTGGCCGGCGTGGTGGCGGCGAGCTTGATATGGGCGGTGGCGCCTGCCATTTCGCGTCGAGTGAACGCTTCGGCGTGAGGCGAAGGGGAAGGTGCGCGACGGTAGATTTCCCCGGATGCGCGAGCGGGAACTTGATCAGCATCGCTCCGGGTGCCACCGATGGGGCGGCTGCGCTTGGACACCGGGCGTCGAGAAGAGTCTCGACGCGGCACGCAAGAGTGCGTGCGCCACGGATCTTACGGGGTCATCCAGGCGGGGGGTGCTCGACGTTTGGTCGCCTGCTCGAAGGCGTAGCCCATTTCGAGTAACTTCGGCTCGCTGCAGGCCATGCCGGTGAAGGAGACGCCGAAGGGCTGCGGCTTGGCGTCGAAGCCCGCGGGAAAGGGCGGCGTGGGCGCGTTGGGGACCATTCCGAAGGGAACGATCACCGTGGGGTAACCGGGACGGGCGGCGATTGCGGCACCGCTTGCGCCTGGAAAGAGGATCGCGTCCAGGCGATTGGCCTTCATCACCGCATCGATTCCATTCGTTCCGGCCAATAGGATGTCCTTGGCTCGATCGGATTCGTAGCGGGGACGGTCGGCCTGCACGTCCATCTCGTCGGAGATGTCGAGCTGCGACTGGCCAAAGCGAATCGCTCCGGCGGAGATGTGGGTGATGTTCCACCGGCGGAGTTCGGTCAGGGTCTTCACCGGCGCGGAGGCGCCGAGCGTGGCGAGCCACGCATTGAAATCGCGCTTCATGCCGTACTTCAGGACTACCGAGCAGTCGCTGTCCTTGCCTTTCACGTTAGTCAGGCCGGAACATTGGCCCCACAGGGCGAAATTCACGATGCTGGGGATGTCCGCGGGGTCCACAATCTCGGCGCCTTGCGCCTTGAGGATTGCGATGGCTTCCGTCATGACGCGTGCCTGCTCGGGGTTGAGTCCGTTGCCGAAGCCTCCTCCGCCCTTTCGTCCCGGGATGTCGATGTGGTCGTAGAAGTAAGCCCGCGGAATGCCGATGCGTTTTCCCTTCAGACCGTCGGCCCTGAGGAAGCGCGTGTAGTCGCGGCCGGGCGGCGGTGTGCAGGTTTTGGTGGCCGCGTCGTTCGGATCGGGCGCAGCGCTCTCGAGGGCGCCGAACATGATGGCGGCATCTGTGACGGTCCTGGCCATGGGGCCTGCGGTATCCTGGTCCGCGGTGATGGGGATCACGCCGTAACGGCTGATGCGGCCGACGGTAGGCTTCACGGCGGCGAGCATGTTCTGATTCGACGGGCTGAGGATGGAGCCGGAGGTTTCGCTGCCGACGTTGCCCTGCCAAAAGCTGGCCGCGGTCCCGACGCCGGAACTCGAACCCCCGGTGGCCAGCGCGGGGCGCCCATCGGAGAAGGTATCGCGCGGATCGCGGCGCGGGTCGTAGGGGTTGAAGCCGAAGCCGCGAACCGCGTTGTAATTGCCGGGCATGGGAGTGGGCGCTCCGGCCACCCAGTTGGCGAGTTCCGAGAGACCGGTTTTGGCGATGACGACGGCGCCGGCATCGCGCAGGTTCTTCACGAGGGTGGCATCGTAGGGCGGAATGTAACCGTCGAAGGCGAGCGCTCCGCCCGTGGTGACGATGTCGTGAGTGAGGATGTTGTCCTTGAGGGCGATGGGAATTCCGTGCAGAGGGCCCGCGAATGCGACCCTGCGCAAGTTCGCGGTCGCGCTCGTCGGCTTCGGCCAGGGCGTGCGGGTTGACGGTGATGATGCAGTGGAGCTTATCCTCGTACATGCCAATGCGCGCGAGATAGAGGGTGACGAGCTCGCGAGACGTGAGGCGGCCTTCCTCCATCGCGGCGCGGATTTCCGGGATGGTGGCTTCCACCACCTGGAATGGCCGGCGCGGCGATGCGGTCTTGGTCTGTCCCTGCAGCGCACCGCGCCAGGAAAGGGCGGCCGCGGCTATGGCGGCGGCAATCAGCAAGGGGCGTGAACTCGGCATACGTCAGAATACCAGCCGCAGGGCGAACTGAATCTGCCGCGAACTGGCGCGCGCGTCCTGCACACCGGCCGACGTGATCTTTCCGAACGTCGAACTGCTGACCGTGACATTGGGATTATCGAAGTTCGGATGGTTGAAGGTGTTGAAGATCTCCCCGCGGAATTGCAGGTAGCGCTCCTCTTTGCCGAGCGAGAAGCGCTTCAACATGGCGGAGTCCCAACCGTGGGTCGGGGGGCCGATGATGATGTCGCGCCCGGCGCTGCCGTAACGTCCGATGAAATTGTTCGAGAAGCAGGACGTGTTGAACCACTGTGCCGGGTCGTGCGAGAAACTATTCGGATTGCAGGTGACGTCCGGACGCGTCCCGGTCTGCGTGCCGGAAAGCTGTAGGCCCGTGGATGGATCGAGCGGATTGCCGCTCTGTATGGTGATAATGCCGTTGGTCTGCCATCCGCCGAGTATGGCGTTGACCACCGGGGAACTGTGGCCGCCGAACGAGCGCCCGTGTCCGTACGGCAGGTCATAGGTGTAGCTGGTGATGAAGCGGTGGCGCGTATCGAACGTGGAGAGCCCGCGCTCCAGGCGGAAGTCCGTGACGGTGACGACCGACCCGTTCCACAGCGAGGCGTCGTCGATCGACTTCGAATACGTATACGAAGTCAGGAAGCTCAGTCCATGCGAGAAGCGTTTTTCTCCGCTTACCTGTAAGGCGTGATATATCGAAGACGCGCCCGGGGAGCGGACATTGATGGCCGCGTACATCGGATACTTGCGCAGCGATTGCGTGAAGGATGCGGTGGGCGCAGGCTCGTTGTAGTCGTACGCGTGATCGAGGTGCGTACCCTTGGATCCAACGTATCCGGCGGTTACGCCGACGGAGTTACTGACCTGGTGCTGGATGTTGAAGTTCCACTGCTGCATGTAGCCGTCGCGGAACGGATTCTCCACCCAGGACGCACTGGGAATGGCGGGACTGCCGGTGCCGCCGTATGGATTCGAGAGGAGTATGTTCGGGACTCCATTCGTGCTCTGGTTGAAGCTATAGCCGGTGAGGAAGGGCGCGGTCAGGTTAGAGTTCAGGATGACGTTGAGGATCTTGATATCCCAGAACATTCCGTAGCCGCCGCGGATCACGGTCTTGGGTCCGAACGGGGTCCACGCAAGACCGAACCGCGGGGCGAACTCCTTCTTGGAAGAGTTGTAAATGTTCTGCTGGCTGGGGGTCGAGATGCGCAGATACGGCAGTGGCGTGCTGTTGGGAAAATTCGGGTCGAAGGTGGCGAGGTGGTTGTACTTGTCGATGGCCGGCGCGTTATATTCCCAGCGGATTCCCAGATTGAGCGTGAGATTCGGAAGCACGCGGAAATCGTCCTGCGCGAACAGGTTGGTGGAAGTCTGCCGAAGTCCGGCCACGGTGTTGGCGTTGATACCGGCGAAGGAGCGGCTCACGCTCGCGGTATTCGGAAAGCCGAGCAGGAGATCGGCGATGGCATTTCCCGTGCCGCCGACGGCATTCACTACGCCGGACGCGGTGGTGGACGCCTGGGCGGTGAAGAACGGCGTGAAGTTCAGCGTGCCGCGCGCGCTGGAATCGAAGAGGAAGTTCTCCTGGAAATGGCGGATCTCGGCGCCGAACTTGAAGGCGTTGCGTCCCTTCGTCCAGGAGAGAGAATCGGACCACTCGTAAGTGTTGTCGTGGCGGTCTTGCGGCAGGTTGGTGGCTTCGCCCAACCGGTCATAGCCGGTTGCTGTGATGATGGGCACTCCGAAATCGAGCGAACTGCGCGAGGTGCCGGCGATGCCAAGCTTTGTCGAAACGTCGTTGCCCAGGTTCTGCTGGAAGATGCCGCCGCGCACCCTGGTGAAAGAGACGCGCGCCTCATTCACTTTGTTGGGGCCCAGCAAGGCGATGTAGTCGGCCAGGGCCTGCTGGCCGCCATTCAAGGTATTGCAGCCGAAGCCGGGGACATTGTTGGCGCTGGCGCAAAAGGAATCGAAGGTGTCGAAGCGATTCTCTTTGCTGTAGCTGTAGCGGCCAAAGAGGGAATTTCGGTCGTCGAGGTGATGATCCACGCGTACAGTGAACTGGTCGAAATCGTCTGTCTTCGTGGGGCTTGAGGTGAACAGTCCGTTCGCGGAAGATGTCCCGGGCCCGTTCGGCGTGGGGTATAGGTTCACCACATTTTGACCCGCGGGCGAGATTTGAGCAGCGGGAATGATGTTGCCGGCGAAGGGACTGCGCACCAGCACTCCGTTCGCGGTGTGCAATGAGGACGGGTCGTAGATGATGGTAGGCAGCGCCGAGAAATCGCCGTTCTTCATGGCGACGGTGGGCTCGGTGGCTACTTTGGTGATGCCCTGGCGGATACGCGCGCCTTCGAAGTTTCCAAAGTAGAACGTCTTGTTCTTTTTGATTGGGCCGCCGACGGAGGTGCCGTATTGATTGCGTTTGTACCCGGGAATGGGACCGGGCCGGTCGAAGAAATTCTTCGCGTCAAGATCGTTGTTGCGTAGATACTCGTAGAGCACACCGTGAATCTGGTTGGAGCCGGCCTTGGTAGCGATGTTGATCTGCGCGCCCGGACTGCGCCCGAACTCGGCGGAGTAGGTACTGGCTTGCACCTTGAATTCCAGGATCGCTTCGGTGGAAATCGCTACGGCGTACTGATTGATCGCGAGATCGTTGTTGTCCATGCCGTCGAGCAGGAAATTGTTGGACTGTTCGCGCGCGCCATTGACCGTGATCGACCCTCCCTGGGTCTGGTTTTGCGAGCCTTTGACACCCTGGGTGGCTCCCGGCACTAACAGGTTCAATTGCAGAAAGTTCCGGCCGTTGAGCGGGAGTTCGGTCACTTTCTTGTTGTCCACGACATTGCCGAGGGTGGCGGAATCGGTGCTGACTACGGGCGCCGCGCCTTCCACCTGGACGGTCTCCGCAACGTTCCCGAGCGTCAGCGCGACGTCGATTCGGAGGCGATCGTCCACGCGCAACTCGATGCCGGTGCGCTCGGTCTTTTTGAAGCTCGGCTCTTCCACCGTGAGGTCATAGACTCCCACGGGAAGCTGGGGGATGGAGTATTCACCCGTTTCGCTGGTCAATTCGCTGCGGGTGAGGCCGGTGGCCACTTCGCGAACTGTGACCTTGGCTTTGTGGACCACCGCTCCCGAGGGATCGGTGACGGTGCCCAACATGGTACCGCGTACGCTTTGCGCCCACAGGGACGTGCCCGCGCAGACGAACATCACGGACACGAGTAACTTATGTAACATCGGTTGCATTGCCCCTCCTGCCATTTCGGAATAAGACGTATGTCGCGGCAAAACGTGGCGGCGTGAGCTGGACGTGAGCTTGTTAATTAAACCGATGGCGTTTTGAAGAAGTATAAATTCCGGGATGAGCGAAGTCAATGAAAATCAGGGTCACGATTGGATCTGTGTTTCACCGTACACTACTAACCTCACTTACTCCCGTAGCGGTAATCGCGGCCATCAAATTAATTAATGGAGCCACGGCGCGGCGTCGTGCGTATTGCATGGAACATACTACTTCACTCTGATATAATTTCGGCAATTTCGCGGTTGATACCGCACCAGGATGCGCAACAACATGTCCAGCAGCTATTTGCGTTCTACCTTAGGTATCGTTTGCCTGCTCGCACTTTCAACCTTGATTGCCTACCAGCCCGCCGCCTCCCGTCCCAGTCATCTCGCCGACCCATTTAGCGCCGGCTGGATGCTCAGCGATACGAACGGGGATGACATCATCGATTTCATTACCGGCAAAGTAGTTTTGCCCGCGCACCCGACTGCTGCACAGAACGCGGCGGCGGCCAACCTGGCGGCGCGTCTCGGCTACGCTACGACGGGCTTCACACCGCCCGTGGTAATCACCGCCGGCGAGGACCATTCGGACGGCCCGCGAATTTATGTCGGACGGGAGGCGGTGCCGTCGACGTACTCGGCTGTGGTGGCGGGGTATTCGGATCGCCTGCTGCCGATGGAAGGCGGCGTATTCGCGATTGCGGAGGACGTCGTCGTGTTGGGCCGCGATGATGCCGCACTGTTGGCCGCGGCGGAAGCGTACGCGGCGCGCGCCCCGTACATCTGGCGGCCTTCCGGGGAAAAGATCGCGGCGATCGGACGCGCATGCGACCAGGGCGCGCAGATCTCGGGCGTGACGTACCTGAAAGGCAAGGCCGGCATCAATCGCGCCTTCCTGAGTTGTACGGGAGACGTGACACAAAGCCGGCTGGAAGAGGCTCTCAAGGGCCCGTTGGCGAGCGTTCACGAATTAGTGGCGATTGCGAACGGGACGACAGTTTCCGCGGCTCGTTCCAGCGAACTGCCGCCGATTCCGGCCACCCCAGCGGCCGCCGGCGCAGGTGCGGCACCGGATGCGGCAGGTGCGGGAGACGGCGAGGGCGCGGGGCCTGCGCGGCTCGACCTGGCGACGCTCTACACGATGCGCGGTCTATTCCGCGGCACCCCGAGGATGCCGATCCCTTCCAATCTGGACGGCCAGCTTTATGTTCCGGCCGGGGCCGCCGGGATCGCCATGGCTAATCTTGCGGCGCGAATGGGACTGGAGACAACGGGTATCACTTTGCCGCTGGCCACACCGGCGAGCGAGGTTGCCGCGCGAGATGTACGATCCAAGTCCGTGGTGGAGACATCGTCGGAACTCGGAAGGGAGGCCGAGCGGAAGTTCCTGGACGAGGACACGGCGGGGAAAAGCGAGCCCGCACTTTCGCCGGGAGAAGGCGAACTGCACATTGTGGACAAGGCATTTGGAAGACAGCCGGCGGTGCTGGTGCGCGGCGATGAGGCGGGCGCGGGGGTAGCTCTGGGCCTGCTGAGCGAGCATTTCCCGAATCTCTGGGAGACGGGCAAGGAGCATGAATCGCTCGAAGAGATCCGCTACGACCTGCATCGCTTCTTTTCCCTGCGATCCCCGGCGGGGCAGGCTGCATTTGGACTATACCGGCTCGGGAGATGGGCCGACGAGGTAAAGAAATCCGGCCCAGTGCATGATGTCGAAGTGAAACTCTTCGCCGACGTCGCCGACCCGCGTCTGGCAGACCTTGCGCGCAACATGGTGGAAACGCGCCTCGGCATCAGTGCCGTGAAGATGACCGTGGGCAGCGTGCATGCCGGAACGCAGTGCTGCGAGAAGCTTCCCGCACTGCACTACCAGGAGCCGGGCTACGTTTATCGCCAGGGCACTCCGGCATTCCAGGAGGACCTGACGATTCCGTGGGAAGGCAAGCGGCTGCTGGATGCGGTGAGGAGCGCGCTACCCAAACTGAAGCCGGGCGAACCGGTGAAATTGCTGGCCAGGGTCAGCGAAGGACCGCAGGAACGGCAACGCCTGAAGAGTCAACTCATCGAGATGTTGCAGCGGGCGGGTGTGAAGACGAGCCAGGTGCAGGTGCTCTGCGCATACAAACAGGGCGTGAGCTGGCTGATGGATGAGATCGCGCCGCAGCTCAGAGGGAAGCCGGTGGGAGGGCTGAAGATCGAGTTCCGAAAGAACTCGGATGCAAGCGGAATGCGGGCGATGTTTTCGCCGGCGCGATGGGTGCACGAGTTGTATCCGGTGGATGAAATGCTCGCGAAGGAGCTCGGCATTCCGCTGGAGAAGATCACGATGGCGCAGATCGAAGGGGCGGCCAAACCGCCGACTTACCGGGTGCACGCCTACGACAAGAGCGGCAAAGAGATGCTGGCTCGCGACTTCACGGTCACGACGATCGAGCAGCCATACAACGGCGTGATGCCGGAGTACGAGAAAGTCGAAGTCGATACAGGCTGGGTGCGCATGGAGTCGGGTGCGACCGCGATTCTGGATCGCCGTATCGCCACGGATATCGAGGAATTCTGGGAGCACTACCACAAGGTCACGCTGCCGAAGGCATTCCGCACGATCATGGCCAGTTATCACGGCGACCTCCGGACCGAGTTCGCGCCTCCCTTCGACACACTGAAGATCGACATACACATGAGCGAGCCGGATTATGAACTCGGCATCGACAAGGAGCGTATTTCGCCGCTGGAAGCCTTGCAGGAAGACACGTTCTATTCCACTGAGAACTTCGTCAATATGATGGGGGACCTGCTGGCTGGCCGCGCCGTTACCTACGCGGGCCGCATCATACCGATTGTCCACGCGTCGGATGACGGCAAGGACTCGCGTATTCGCATCGAGTTCTACGCCAAGCCCGCGGGCGGTCCGCAAGTGGAGTTGAGCTGGACGGATGCGCAGGGGATCCGGCACGAGCGCAAGCGCGACATGTGGGCGCTCAGCGGCGCGATGCAGCCGCGGCTGATTGCCGCGCGGGCTCGCGCGAGCGAAGCGGGTCCCGAGAGCTTGACCTGGCTGCTCCCGGCCGATTACAAGGACGACGAGTTCGAAGAGTGGATCAAGCTGGAAGGCAAGGAGCAGGTGGAGCGCGGAATGTTTTCTGCCGAGCAGGCACAGGGACAGATTGCCTGGCTCGAGAAAATGCACAACGCGGGCCTGTACGCCAACGAACTTGCCTATCCGCAACTGAAGCGGATGGCGTTTGAGTTTGAACTGCCGCTGCCGCTGACCGCTAAGGTGGACTCTCCGGCGCCGCGCGCGGTCGCGACGCTGAAGATCGCGCCCCCCGCCTCACCGCGGCCGATGATCGCAGACTACGCGGGCCGCTTGAAGCGATCACAACTGGTGCAGTGGGACGAACCGATCAGCCCGGAAGAGAACACGTCCGTCCTGGCCGAACTGGCGAAACGTCCGGGCGTGAGCGTGTACTGGATGGGCCGCAGTTACCTGGGTAAAGATATATGGGCCGCGGACGTCGGGCTGCCGACGCCATCCAAGCTGCGTTCCTGGGCGAAGGAGACCACACTCAAGGCGTCGATCGTGTATTCGGGGCGGCAGCATGCCAACGAGGTGTCCAGCACCAGCCACATTTTGAAGTTAGGAGAGCAACTGACGACCGATGCGGAAACCCGGGCCGCGCTGAAGAAGGTGAACGTGGTGCTGCACCCGATCACCAACCCCGATGGCGCCGAGCTTTCGGTGCAGCTCGCTGAGATCACGCCGAACAACATGCTACATCCCGGATATCACGGAGCGCTGGCGGCGGACGTTTCCACTGGGCAGGCAGAGACGGATCCGGTTTATCCGGAATCGCGCACACGTCGCCAGTTGCTGGAGCAGTGGCTGCCGGACGCGTTCCTGAATCCGCATGGGTATCCATCGCACGAGTGGGTGCAGCCGTTTTCGGAATACTCCGGCTGGGTGACCAACCGGCAGGGCGCCAACAACGGGCGCACCTGGTGGATTCCGCGAGGCTGGTTTACCAGCCTGACATATTTGCGCGACGATACGCACCCGTATAGCTCGAAGATTGCGTATGAGATCCGCGACCGGATCGTGGAAGCGGAGCGCGCGGTTCCCGGATTGCTGGAGTTGGAAAATCGAATGAATGCGCGCTACCAGCGCTTCGGCCAGCAGTGGCAGCCCGAGAACATGCAGCAGCCGATCGTCAACGGCGTGCGGATTTATATGGCGCTGAAGGGGTCGACGGGCGGGGGGCGCGGAGGCGCAGCGGGCGCTGGTGGCGCCGCTGCACCTGCTCCAGGAAGCGGAGGGGTGGGCGGTATTTCGCCGGACGTCACGTGGAATTCGGGTTACACCGAAGCGCCCGATGAGACGGCGCACGGCGACTACATGAAGCTGATGGCGTCGGCGGGACTGGCCTTCGACCGCGTGCATCTCGACTATCTCGCCAAAGGCAAGCTGCGCATCGTTCGCACTGAACGCGAGCAAGCCGGCAAGGTGACGTGGCGTGTGGAACGCCTGCGTCCGAACCTGCCGGCATCGGAATCCGAGCCGCCCCGACGCGAGCCGGCAACCGATGCACCTGGTGTGGGAAACGATCGATAACGGGACACTTTATCGACAAGTGCGTCATAAGTTCAAAAAGGGGGTAGGGGAAAAATGGGCTCTCAGAAACGTCGGGCTCTCAGGATTCTTTCGGCCCTGGCGGCGTTCGCGTCGCTTGCGGTTATAGGCTTCGGACAGGTGGGCGACGCCGAACTCGCGGGCATTGTCACCGATCCCAGCGGCACGGCGGTGGCTGCCGTCAAACTGTCCTTGATCAACGAGGATTCGGGCGTCAACCGTTCGGTCGTCACCGATGCCGAAGGCCGGTACCGTTTCCCGGCTCTGGCTCCCGGAAAATATTCGCTCAAAACGGAAGCGCCCGGCTTCCGCAGCGAGAGCGTCACCGGGATCGTACTGAACGTCGGCACTCACCTGGATAAGGACGTGGCGCTCACAGTGGGGAACGTGCAAGAGCAGGTCACGGTAACCGCCGAAGTGCCGCCGATCGATACCAGCAAGGGCGACGTTTCCGGTGTGGTGACGGAGCACCAGATCGACACGCTGCCGGTGAATACGCGGCAATATCTGAATCTCGCGCTTCTCATGCCGGGCACCTCGCAGGACGCCTCGCGAACGTTTTACAACAACGTGCAGATTGGCGGCGGCGGGAGATTTTACGCCAATGGATTCTCGGTGGATGGCGTGACCAATACGTGGGCGGAGCAGGGCGAACCGCGGCAAAATTTCCCCGAGGGCGCGGTGCAGGAATTCCGCGTGAACACGAACCAGTTCAAGGCGGAGCAGGGCTTGGCGATGGGCGGGGTGGTCAACGTGGTGACCAAGAGCGGCACGAATGGTTTCCACGGAGAGGGCTTCGAGTATTTTCGCGACTCGGCGTTGAACCACGACAACAAGTTCACGGAACAGGCGTTCGCAGCGGCGGGCCAGAGCGGTAAGGCGCCCTTCCTGCGCAATCAGTTCGGCGGCGATGTGGGTGGACCGATCATCAAGAATAAGACGCACTTCTACGTGGCTTATGAGCGGACGCAGGTGGACGATTCGTTCATCATCTTTGCAGCGGGCTCGCACCAGTTCTATTCGGCGAACGAAGGTGTGGTCGATAAGCCGAGCTTCGACCAGATGTTCAACCTGCGCGTGGACCACGAGATCAGCAATACGCAGCACGCATTCGCGCGCTACTCGCAGGAGTGGAACAAGCAGACCTGGCAGGGCTGCGGCGGCACGGTGGAATCGAACTGCTATGACGGGCTGATCCCACGGCACTCGTTTGTCGGGGGCCACACCTGGACGCCTCGGTCGACGCTGGTGAACGAGGTCCGCTTTCAGTACGCGATCGCGTCCTACCTGTTGGGACCTTCGGGGCAGCCGATATTTACGTCGCTGGGACAGTACCCGGCGTCGCGGCTGGCGCAACTGCAAACCGTGTATGTCTTCCCGAGCTTCCGCTACGGGCAGGGGTACGGCGAGCTAGGCACCGAGAAGCGCTGGGAAATTAAGGACGATGTCAGTTATGTGGCCGGCAAGCATAACCTGAAATTCGGCTTCGATTTCAGCCGCATTCCGTTCGCCGACGACACGGTGATCAATTACCAGGGGACCTGGACGTTCGCCACGGATCAGTTGTTCAATCCGAAAGATCCGAGCACAATCGCGAACCTGACAAAACCCACACAGTTCACCGCCGCTATCCCGGGGCAAACTACGTCGGTGCCGGTGAACCAATACGCGGCGTATATACAGGACGACTGGAAGGTGATGCCGAGGCTGACGCTAAATCTGGGGCTGCGATGGGATCGCGAGACGGGGTCCTATAACGAAGGCGTGAACCCCGCCTCCTTCCCGATACCGATTCCGTATCTGGGGAATCCGGGCGATCGGGGACAGGGGCACAATTTCGGACCGCGCTTCGGATTCGCCTGGGACACGCTAGGCGACGGTAAGAACGTGGTGCGCGGCGGCTTCGGCATTTACTACAACAACATCCAGACGCTGTTGAATTTCCCGGAGAACCGCAACATTTCGCAGTGCAATGTACTGATTGTCAATCCATCGTATCCCGACCCTTACGGCGGCAAGAGTCCGACCTCGTTTTGCTCGAGCGCCGCACCGACGGTCACGGTGCTCGATAAGAACTTTGCCATGCCCTATTCGGAACAGTTCACGCTTGGATACTCGCGGGAAATCGTCCACGACTTCTCGGTACACGTGGACGGCGTATACATGCACACGCTGAAGGACTGGCGCACGATCGACGTGAACTATCCCGACGCTAATGGCGTGCGGCCGCTGCCAAGTTTCGCCCGCATTCTGGATCACGAATCGATTTCGCAGTACAAATACAAGGCCATGTACGTGCGCGCGGAGAAGCGCTTCGCGAAGCGCTACCAGTTCCTGATTTCGTATACGCTGGCTTCGAACCGCGACGATAATCCGCAAGCCCAGGCCACCAATCAAGCCAACTACAACCTGGATTGGGGTCCGGCCAATATCGACCGCCGCCACTCGCTGGTGGCCAGCGGTTCAACTAATCTCCCGTGGAAATTCAATCTCGGCGTGATCTGGCAGATCCGTTCGGCGCTGCCATTCAGCGCGTTTTCCACCGTGCAGGTGGATGGAGTCACGCAGTATATTCCCGGCCTGACGCGCAACATGGGGAACCGCGACAACGCCGCCGTATTGGCCGCGGTGAACGCATACCGCGCTTCGCTGGCAAGTCCACTGCCGCCGCTGCCCGCCTCGCAAATTGACAGCAGCCGCTTCAACAGCTTCGATATCGTTGTGTCGCGACCCCTCTATGTACGGGAGAACTTCCGGGTGGAGGCGAGGGGGCAGGCTTTCAACCTGTTCGGCGTCACGAACCTGACGGGCGGGACTACGACATCCGCGAGTTCGGCAAACTTCGGCAAGATACTGAACGCGAGCAACCTGCAGCAGGCGGAACTCGCATTACGGGTCGCGTTCTGACGTCGTAGTAGCAGGTAACCTCGGGAGTAGCTACCTATATAAAACGTTAACGAATGTAAGGCACTTATTTTCTGACGGTTACCTGAACGTTAGCAATCGGTTCTAACGTTGATGCCGAGGGCCGTTGGTGATAGAGTTTGATCCTATCACGTGGAGGAGGAAGACTCAGTATGTCTCGCAAACTGGTACTTTTGATTGCTGCTGCGCTCATGGTGAATGGGCGTGTCTGCTTTGCCCAAGTCGAGCAAGGCGCCATTACGGGAGTTGTCGCCGATGCAACCGGGGCATCGGTTCCAAAGGCGAAAGTTAGCGCCACGAATCAGGCCACGGGGACCGTTGCCGCAACGGAGACTACCGACGACGGATATTACAAGATTCCATACCTGCCGGCTGGAAAATACAAACTGAGCGTGGAGAAGGAAGGTTTTGCGCTCAACCGGGTGACCGACGTGCCAGTGCAGGTCGGCCAATCTGCGACCATTAATGTGACCCTCAAGCCGGGCAGCGTGCACGACGAGGTCACGGTCACGTCGAATGCGGTGCTGATCGACCAGGTCAGTTCTTCGCTTGGGTATGTCGCAGGTGCAGTCCAAGTCCTCGAACTGCCGACCAACCGGAGCCCGTACTCTTTGGCGATTCTGTCGCCTGGGGTGATCGCCACGGGAAACACCGGTACCGGATATATCGTCAACGGCGGCCGGTCCAATACTACCTCGATTCTGCTCGACGGACAGGACACCCGGAACAATTCGACGCTCGACAACGCCTACACGCCTCCCCAGGAGACGGTGCAGGAAGTGCGATTCATCACTAATAGTTTCTCGGCCGAGTACGGCCGGTCGAATGGCGGCGTCCTGGTCGCGGCCGGGAAAAGCGGCACCAATCTGGTGCACGGCAGCGTTTACGACTACCTGAAAAACGACGACCTAAATGCCAACAGTTGGAGCAGTAACAAAAGCGGCGTCGCCCGCGGACGGCAGCGGCACAACGAATACGGGTTCAGCATCTCCGGTCCGGTCTACATTCCGAAGATTTACAATGGGAAGAACAAGACGTTCTTTTTCTTCAACTGGGAAGAGATCAACGATCACGGTGTCGCCACTCCCACGGCAAGCATACCGACCGACTTACAGAAGAGCGGTAACTTCTCGCAAACGTTTACCAGCACCGGAGCTCTGATCCAGATCTACGATCCGCAGACCACGGTGGCGGACCCGACCAAGTCTAGCGGCTATTCGCGGACTGCGTTCCCGGGGAACATTATCCCCGCCAACCGGATCGACCCAATCGTGAAGGGCATCCTCAGCTATTATCCGGAACCGACGCTGGCGCTTTCCCCCACCCTCGGCGTCAACTGGTCGGCGAACTTCCCCCTGATCACCCATCAGAACAAGTATTTTACCCGCGTGGACCAGAACTTCGGCGACAAGAACCGGCTGTTCTTCCGGTTTGGTTATCAGGTTTCGCCGCAGACCAGCCCGTACTCGAACATTGCCTTCCCTGGAGAAGGAACCAACGGCGGTGGGAACCAGAGGACAACCGCCTATTCGTATGCGCTGAGCGATACCGAAACCTTTTCACCGACCCTGATGGGCGAATTCCGTTTCGGCTACACGCGGCCGCTCATTCAGTTGACGCCGCTCAGCGTCGGTTTTGACATCACGAAACTGGGGCTGCCGCAGTATCTGAAAAACGCCGCCGCCGATGCTCTCTTTCCGGAGATCGACATCACCGATTTTACAGGCCTGGGACCGCAGCGCGCATCGCATGACATCGACGCCGAGAACACCCCCGAGGTACAGGCGCACTTTACGTGGCTGAGGGGCGCGCACGCGCTGAAGACCGGCTTCGACGTACTCTTCTGTTACTTCAACACGTTCCGTCCGGATTATCCGTCGGGCGATTTCGGGTTTACCCGGGCGTACACTCAGGGACCCGATCCGGGGACAGCATCCGCCACAGGCGGCTACGGCGTGGCCACGGCGCTGCTGGGCACACCCACCGGAGGCAGCTTTACGATTGGCCCATCGCTCGCGCTTTTGCAGAAGAGCTACAACTGGTATCTGCAAGACGACTGGAAGATCAGCCGCAATCTCACCTTGAATCTGGGCGTGCGATGGGAGTACCAGACACCGTGGACGGAGCGCTACAACCATCTGGCCTACTTCGATCCGAACGGTACGGACCCCATCACCGGATTGAAAGGCGTGCTGACCCCGACCACGAGTTCGCACCGATATCCCAGCGACACCCGAAAGAACAATTGGGCTCCGCGAGTCGGCCTGGCGTGGACCTTCATGCCAAAAACCGTATTCCGCGCCGGATACGGTATCTTCTACGCTCCCGGTAGCGGCGGGATCGGCTCGAGCCCGGGAGACTTGGGCAGCGGTTCGGAAACCAGCACCTCCGTATACTTCGGACAGGCGGTCGCCGCGCCGAATACGCCGATTCCCGGAGCGACGCTGGCAAATCCATTCGTCACGGGCCTGTTGCCGTTCCCCAATTCCCTGATTGGCAGCGGCATCAACGCGATATTCCCGCAGTGGCTGACCCCCATGAACCAGATGTGGAATGCCAACATCCAGCGGAGTGTCACGAAAGATCTCATCATCGAAGCCGCCTATGTCGGCAGCCGCGGCGAACACTTATGGAATAACTTCACCGACAACGCGACCTTCCCGCAGTACCTTTCGATGGGGTCGGCGCTCAATAACCTGGTACCTAACCCTTTCTTCGGCAAGATTACGTCCGGCAGTTTGAGTGCGGCGACCGTGAGGCAGGGATCGCTGTTGGTGCCCTATCCGCAGTACACCGGCGTCAGCATGCTTCGCGGCGCGGTGGGCGATTCGGTTTACCACGGCCTTACGCTGCGCGCCGAGAGATCGTTCTCGCACGGTCTGATGTTCCAGGCTTCGTACACGACAGCCAAACTGATCGACGACGTGAATGAGCGGTTCGTCGGCGGCGCCAATTATGACGACCCGTACAACCTCAGGCAGTCGCGGTCCATTTCAGCCGCCGACATTTCCCAACGCTTCGTTGCCAACTACGTCTACGAGTTGCCGTTCGGCCACGGCAAACAATACTTTTCCCACGGAATTGGAAGCTGGATTCTCGGTAACTGGCAGACCACCGGCATCCTGACGTTCCAAACCGGCACTCCGATCTCGATCACCGGAGCGTGCAGCTTCTCAGGTACTTCCGGTCTGGGCTGCACTGCTAACAAGGCGAAGGACGGGAACCTCTCCGGCGGCGGAACGATGGCGCAGTGGTTCGACATCACCGCGTACACGAGTCCGGCGCCGTACACGTTCGGGAACGCGTCACGCACCGAACCGGATCTGCGCAATCCCGGGACGATCGCCTGGGATTCCGGGATGAGCCGGTGGCAGCCTATCAAGGAGCGCATGCGGCTGCAGTTCCGCGCCGATATGTACAACATCCTGAACCACCCGAACCTGGGTGCGCCCAGCGCCAGTATTACGTCTTCGACTTTCGGACAAATCACTACGAAGAGCGGCAACCGGACCATCACCATGGCTCTGCGGCTGGAATTCTAAAGTGAGGCACCATGACGCGAAGAAAGTATTTCGGCGCGTTCAGCGGGTCGCTGGCGGCGGCGGGAATTGCGGAGGCTCAGGACGCACCCGCCGCCCGACCGCCAGCCGATCTATCCAGCTTTGGAATAAAAGCTGACGGCACGACCGACGACACGGCTGCCATTCAGAAAGCCCTCGACGCGGCCGGCAAGACAGGAGCAACGGTAGTCTTGCCCCCCGCGCGGTATCTCGTGGCGGGCAGTCTCAAGATCCCTCCGGGGACAGGCCTGGAAGGGATTCACAACGCGGTGGTGGGGCAAGGGCCGCTAACCGGAACGGTGATCCTGACTACGGCCGGTAGGGACAAAGAGGATGCTCCGGCGCTCTTCGACATGGGCAGCGGCACCATGGTGCGAGGCCTGATGATCTTCTATCCCGAGCAGGTCGCCACCGACGTCCATCCCTATCCGTGGACGTTTCATTTGCAGGGCGTGGACAACACGGTGGAGAACGTGACGATTGTCAACACGTACAACGGGATCCGCGTGGGGCCGGAGGTCAACGGGCGGCACAGGCTGCGCAGTGTGGTGGGCTGCGCCCTGCGGCGAGGGGTCTTGGTGGACAACACTCATGAAATCGGGCGTGTCGAGAACGTCCACTGGCACTGCGATTTCTGGGCTAGCCGGGCGGTGAACGGCAATCGTCCCGCCGTCTACGAGTACATGTGGAAGAACCTGGAGGCTTTCACTTTCGCCCGCACGGATTGGGAGTACGTCACCAACACCTTCGTCTTCCCTGTGAAAACCGGTTACCGCTTTATCAAGACTGCCGCCGGTGCATGCAACGGGCAGTTCTCGGGCATCGGCGCGGATGCGGCGCAGCGCTGCGTTTCGGTCGAAGAGATACAGAACATGGGACTGCTGATCACCAACGGCGAGTTCGTGTGCATTCCCGGCGAGCGCATTCAAGTGGTGGTCGAACCCACCTGCGCGGGCTCGGTGCGGCTGGTCAACTGCGCGTTCTGGGGCCCGTCGCGCCAGTGCGTAGCGATGCACGGCAAGGGCTATCTCTCGCTTTCGGATTGTTACATTGAGATCTCCGGCCGGATGCCGCCGGGCGAGCCGGATCAGATCTCGCTGGTGGAAGCCGATTCGGGTAGGATTCAGGTACGCGGCTGCACGCTGCGCTCACGCGGCAAAGAGCCCAACATCCTGCTAAAAAAGGGGCTGAAGCACGCCATCGTCAGCGAGAACAACGGGCCCAACGGAGTAAGCGTCGTCAACGAGGTTGGCGATCTGGCGATCGTCGTGAATAATGAACCGCACTCGCCGCCAGCTTAACGACTAACGGCCGCGGTTCAAAGCCCTAGCCGGCGGAGCGGATGACGAAGTAGGGCTGGTTGGCGCGGTCCGCCGTGAACCCGGGGTAGAGCGTCGCTTTCCGAGGGGACTCGCGTAACTCGAAGTAGTATTCAATGGGGTAGGTGCCGGCGGTATATGCGGCGGGAATCGTGGCCTGCCAGCGCGATGCGGCGGCAGTCATCCCGATAGTCTCGTAACGCTCGGCCTGAGTGACGTGGCGATAGTACAAGCGCACGCTGGCGACCTTGGCGGCGGGAGCGATCTGGAGTTCGACAGGGTGCCCCGGCTGAAAGCGCGAGGGCACGGCGTGGGTACAGGAAATGGTGTCGCGGACCGGCCGGCCGAGTGCCTCGGCGATAGCGGATTTGACGGCGGGAGAAGCTTCGGTGGCGTTGGCATGTTCAAGGCGTGCTGCCACCAGCGCAATGTCCTGATCGATATCGGGCAGGCGGTCCAGCCAGTGGCCGCGTAGCTGGCGCAACTCTCCCACGGTGATATCGGGGACGTAGACACCTTTGGCGCGATTGGCGAGACCGGCCCAGATTTCGCGCGCCGCATGGTAGCGTTCGAGGCAGGCATCGACCGCGGCGCGGCTGCCGGACTGCTCGTGAATGCGGTAGAGCACGCCGGCACGGAACTTGGCTCCGAAGAAGCGACCGAGCGCGGCCTGCAGCTCGATATCGATGGCCATGCGGCGGTACTCGGGCCGGTCTTTACCGGTTGCCTTCGCGGCGGCCTCGACAAGCTGACGCGAGGCATCGGCGGCGTAGTCTTCGATCCACTGCGCGACCTCGATGGGCGAGTACGTTGCGCTGCGCTCGCCCTTCAGGAGTTCGTCGGCGAAATCGTTGATGCGGGCGAAGAGCTGCGGATCGAGCGGGCTGACATTGCCGAACACCTTGGGCGCCGGACTGTCGGTGTAAGGGCCGGGATGGGCCGCGTCCACCAGGGAATGATTAAGGTAGACCTCGGGCCAGTAAGTGTTGTTGCCCGCGGACGGTGCATGCGCGGTGGTGATGGTGGGCAGGATGCGGCTGGCGCTGGCCAGCGCGCCTTCGAGCTGGGGGCCGGCGGCGCCAAAGTGCGAGGTCATATAGCGGCGCCAGGTGTCAGGCGAGGCATCGGGGTTGTAGAGCAGGCGACCCCAGATGCGATGGCCGTATTCGTATTTCTCCCAATCCCAGCGAGGGGCGAGAGACGCGTCGGCGTAGCCGGTGCGATTGCCCGCGAGGCCGGAGCCGCGGCGGCCTTTGAAAGAGAGCGGCTCCATGATTTCGACGCCGTCACTGCCGCAAAAACGGAAGGCGCGCGAGTGGGCGGCGGCGGTCAGGGGGTCGCCCCACAAGAGGAGTCGCTGGGTACCGGGCCAGATACGGTGCAGCACGCCCCACTTGCGGTCTTCGCGCAGCAGGTCGCCGTAGCCGTAGCGCAGGAAGCTGCGTGATCCCGAGCTGAGCTTCATGAGGCCAGTGCCTTCGCGTCCCGGTTTGGGCCGTTCGACCTCGCGAATATCGGCCTGGTGATAGGGCATGCCAAAATGCTCGGCCCAGTACTTGGGCGAAATCTTGATGGGCAACCCGGTGGCGACGGCGGTATCCATCATCGTCTGGTCCATGCCCTTGGCGTGCATGTCGATCTCGACCCGGCGGCCGCAGGTGGCGACGCCCTCGAAGACGGTCTTCCAGAATTGGTAGCTGCCTTCCTCCACGCCGCTCTCGCCATGTATGCGGAAAGTGACGCCGCTGACGGCGGGGCAGGCTTTCAATAGCGCGCGGACGGCATCGCGGCAATAGGGCCCGTGCGTGTCCGCGGTGAGCCCTTCGATGGTGTAGTTGGGATGGGGGCTATTGATCCACTCGTAGCCGTGCATCCAGATGCCGAGCTGAAATTCGATGCCGCGAGCCACGGTCTGCTCGCTGATGAATTTGAGCATCTCCAGGTTGCGGTCGCGTTCGGCATTGGGGAGTTGGGGGACTCGTACGCGGTAGCCGGGGACATCGAGGAGGAAAGGGTAGGCGAACAGAAAATAGGCGTCGGTCACGTTGCGCAGGAAGTCGTAACCGATGCCAAAGCTCAGGTTGAAGCGGTTGAAGCGCTGGGCGGCGAGCATGGTGAGGTAACGCGGCCACATTTCGCGATCGTTGTACCAGGGCTTGTCTTCAATGTCGCTGGTGAAGAGGCGGGTGACGCTGCGGATTGTGTTGGCGGGGCGCTCCGCAAGGGTCGCCTGGATGGCGAGCGCGGCGGCGGGATCTGAGGAGTGGCGAACGCGGTCCGCGAGATCGAGGAGCGCGTAGACCAGGCCGCGCGGGTCGTGGCCTGTGGCGAGGAGGACGTCGCGACCGCCAAATTTGGCGGGTCCGAGCGCGAGCGCCTCGGGGACTGAAGGCGCGCGTCCCTGCCGGTTGCCGGAGGCGACGATGCAGAGGTCGGCGGCAGCCTGTGCGACGCGATCGACGATGCGGGGTTGCAGGCCGCGGTCGGCTAGGGTTTTGGACAGTTCGCCTGCCGCCCAGCGCGACGGGGGTGCGGCCGCGACTGGGTCCGCGGCATCGAGCACGATGGCGACGCGGCCTACGGCGACACCTCGGAGTCCGGGCGGCGCGGTGGCGGCCAAGGCGCTGGTCTTGAGAAACTGCCTCCGATTGGAGCGGAAAGAAATCATGTGAGGAATCTTTTCTGAAAAGAACTGTATCATGCTGAACAGGGCGGGCGGGCACTAAGTTTTCCGATGCGAAACAGAATGGCGCAGTGGCGCGGCGCGTTACATGTGTCATCGAACGCGGGCACTCATTTGAACGAACAGCCACTTAGAGCCCGGAGGGCAGTTTAACGGTAGTTTAATTGTAAAACACTGACTCCCCATCACCGACGCGGGCTTCTTCGTGCTCTCGTTTCTTCCGGCCGGGGAATACAGCGTTAGTGTGACAGCAGCCGGGTTCCAGACTCTCACGCAAGCGCGCGTGGCAGTGGACGCACTGGCCGTGGTGGGCTTGGATCTCAAGGTGCAAATTGGAGCGGCAAACCAGTCGGTCACGGTGGAAGCCGCGCCATCCATGCTGAAGACCGACGATGTCGCGCTCGGCGGGTCGATACAGAACAATGTCTACGATTCCCTGCCCCTGGCGATGAACGCCAGTGCGCGGGACCCTTCGGCATTCGCCGGTCTGGTGGTGGGGGTCAACAATTACAGCACGCCGCCGGCCGGCCCATCGACCGGTTCCTTCAACGGCGGCCAAACCTTTCAGAACGAGGTGTACATCGAAGGTCTTCCGTTGACCAACGCCGGGACGGAGAGCGATATGCGCAATCTCGCGTTCGGAGTTTCGGTGGAGGCGGTGGATCAGTTTCAGATCGAGACTACCGGCGCCAGGGCGATGTACGAAGGGCAGGGCGTATCGAACTATGTATTGAAGTCGGGCGGCAATCAGTTTCACGGCGGTGTTTACGAGTACTTCCGCAATACCGTTTTCGACGCACGTGGTTTCTTTGGGCCGACCACGCCGGTCGAACACCAGAACGAATTCGGCGCCACCATCAGCGGTCCCATCAAGAAGAACAAGATGTTCTTCTGCCAGCGCCCACTAATAGCGGAATCCAGAATAACTATTTGGCGGTGTTACCGCAGTTGATCAACAACGACAGCACGACTAATAAGGTGGACCTCAGCCTCTCTGAGAAAAACCGGCTCTTTGCCTTGTTCAGCACCGGCAAGTACACCACCAATTTTACGGGCAGTTATGCACCGGGCACGTCGGTGCTTCCGCTGCCGTATACCCAATCGCGGTTCGTTACGGAGTACGCCACCACGGCCCAGATTCACGATATCTACGTGATCAAACCAAACCTGCTGAACCAGTTCAGCCTTTCCTTGAACCGTATGTATATCCCGCTGGGGAATCCCACCGCCGGCGGCAACTATCCGACGAAGGCGGGAATCACCGGTCTGCCGCCCGGCATCGCCGGTTCAGCCATGCCCGACATCAACTTCGCCGGCACCAACGCGCCCATCTCCTGGGCCGGCACAAATGCCCACGTCAACACCGAAGCCGCGAACACCTATGACCTGCAAAATAACATAACGTGGACCAAGGGCAAGCATTTCATCACTGTCGGCTTCCAGTACCAGGCGCTGCAGGACAATTACAACAATCCGCTGACCGGTACTTTGGCAAGTTTCAGTTTCAGCAACAATTAGACGGCCAATTTCGCTCCGACCGGCTCGACAAGACTGAATTCGTGGACCCGGCGGCATACACGGTGGGCAATATCGCACGGTCCGCGCCGTTTGGACCGCTAGCGCCGCATAATGCGGACGTGGATCTCAGCGTGCGCCGGGAATTCCATATCCGTGAGCTCGTGAGGCTGGCGCTTCAGGCGGATGCGTTCAACGTCAATAATGCAGTTCATTTCGGAGCGCCGGGAACCAACATCGATTCCGCGACCTTTGGCACGGTGACTACCATGGCGAACCAGCCGCGCAAGCTTGCAATTCAGCGCCAGGCTGACATTCTAAGCCGGACGCTTTTAGGCGGAGGTTGCGTCAGCGCTGGCTGCGGTACTCCGATCCAGCTCCCATCGCATGCGCTGGATTGCTGCGTTGACTTCGCCTGCCCGGATGGCACGGGGGTCCGAGGACCCGTAGGCCGCCGTCATGAGCCTCGAAATCTCTTCGGCTCGCTCCTGCATGGCCGCCAGATCTTCTTTGGCCTGGCGGAGTTGTGTAACTGTGAGTGGGTACCGATCCGGCATACAGATCCAAAGTCTACCGCCCGTTCCGAGAAAACCGCAAGTCCCACAAGGGGCGCGCGATATACTGAGAGTAGTCTCTCATGAGGGTGGTCGCAATTTTCCTGGCAATGCTGGCCGTCTCGACTATGGTGTCGAGCGCGCAGTGCGTCGTCAAGTGCTCGGAGCCGCCCCATCATCCTCCGTGTCACCGGCAAACTCCATCGAAGGAATTCCCGGCGACCCAACCGCCTTGCGATTCCCTGATGGTGGCCGGAGAAGCCCCGTATTCCCATCTGGCGATTTCCGCGCTTACCTTCGCATCGACGGGGTGGATGGAGGTCCCCGGCGGCGCTATCAGTGTCGCCGTCGCGATTCAGAGTTACGGTGCAACCCTGGGAACGGCCGCCCGACCGCCTGCTCGCCGCGCGGCGCAGTCGTACTGCGCATCTGACCTGCCCCGTTCTTTCCACTTCCCCATTTTTCAAAAGCTGAGGAGTGTATCGATGCGAGGCAATTGTGTTTGGAGATTGATGCTTGGGGGCCTGCTGGCTATTCCCGCTGCTGCCCAGATGGCCGGCATGGCCGGCATGAATCACCAGAATTTCAACCGTGCGGGCAGGTACCTGATGAACATGTCCTCAGGCACCGCCATGAACCCGTATTCCTGGCAGATGCCGATGTTGATGACCCAGGCGGGATCCTGGAACCTGATGTTTATGGGGCAGGCATTCCTGGTGGACACGCAGCAGAGCGCCCCACGCGGCGGTGACAAATTTTATTCCGCGAACTGGTTCATGACGTCGGCGATCCGCTCCGTCGGCGGGGGCGCCCTGTCGCTCACCGCGATGCTGAGCCTGGAACCGGCAACCATTACCGACCGGCAGCTACCCCCTGCTCTTTCAAACCGGCGAAACCGCCTACGGACGGCCGCTGGTGGATGCGCAGCATCCGCATGATTTCGTGATGAGCTTGAGCGCCGCGTATGCCCATCCGCTGGACCCCGACACGATGCTGCAGCTCTACTACGCGCCGGTGGGCGACCCCGCGCTGGGACCGGTGGCATACCCGCACCGGGCGTCGGCCGCGGAACTCCCGCAGGCTCCGCTGGGACACCACTGGCAGGATTCCACGCACATCGCCGATAACGTGGCGACCGTGGCCATACGCCACAAATGGATGCGGCTGGAGGCCAGCGGCTTTTACGGAACCGAGCCGGACGAAAATCGCTGGAATATCGACTGGGGCGGAATGAATTCGTACGCGGCGCGGTTTTCCGTTACCCCGAATGCGAACTGGCTGGCGCAGGTTTCCAGCGGCCGCCTGACGCAGCCGGAGCGCCAGGGCGGCGGCGACGTGGTGCGAACTACGGCATCGGTGCAATACTCCCGTCCCCTCGACCGCGGCACATCGTGGTCCACCAGCCTGATTTGGGGCCGCAATCACGAGACTGCAAAGCAGCGCAACCTGAATTCCTGGCTGCTCGAAACGCTGTACCCGGCAACGCGGCGTGACTTCCTCACCGCCCGTCTGGAGATGGTGGACAAGGACGAACTGTTCGCCAACCAGCCGGAAATCGAGGAGCAACTGGCGCGCACCGCCGGAAGCACCTTTCGCATACAAGCCTACACGGTGGGATACACGCGCGATATCGCGACGATTCACAATGTGGAGACGGGTGTGGGAGCGAACGGGACGTTCTACCGGATCCCGACGGCGATCCAACCCTACTACGGCGAGCGTCCTTGGGGGGTAAGCGTCTACCTGCGCTTGCGGCTGAAGGCTCCAAAATAATTTCTTTGCGGCGCTCGTGCCTTTGCGGGAAAGGCTTCACGCGGTAAGATCGTGGAACGATGCGTATCGCGATGCTTGGACTAGGTTTCATGGGCGGCGTTCACCTGCGTGCTTTGCGGGAGGTGCCGGGCGCAACCTTGGCGGCGGTCTTTTCCAACGACGAGCGTCAGCTCTCCGGCGACCTGACCGGTACACAGGGAAACCTGGGACGGCCCGGCGAACGCGTCGATTTCTCGGGCGTCAGGTTGTACCGCGACATCGACGAAGTGCTGGGCGATTCCGACATCGATGCCGTGGATCTCTGCCTGCCCACGTTCATGCACGAAGAGGTGGCGATGGCCGCGCTGCGCGCCGGCAAGCACGTTCTGGTGGAAAAACCGATCGCGCTGGAGGGCGTGGCCGCGCGGCGGATTATCGCCGAATCGGAACGCGCCGGCAGAATCCTGATGTGCGCGCAGGTGCTGCGTTTCTTTCCCCAGTATGTGGCGCTGCGCAATGCGATGTCGGGACTCGGCGCTGTGCGCGGCGGCTTTTTCCGCCGGCGTTGCGCCGCGCCCGCATGGGGCGGATGGCTGAAGGACCCTGCGAAGAGCGGCGGCGGCATCTTCGACCTTTTGATTCACGACGTGGATATGTGCCTGCATCTTTTCGGAAGCCCCGAAGCGGTGTCGGCTGTGGGTCACTGCGACACCGCTGCCGGATTGGACATACTTCATGGTCAATTGTTCTATCCATTCGGAACGGTAGTCGTGACGGGCGGATGGCAGCACGAGGGCGCATTTCCCTTCGGCATGGAATACAGCGTCACGATGGATGGGGGAACCGTCGAGTACAATTCCGCGGGACGGCCGCCGACGCTTTTACGCGCAGACCGAGCAGGAATTGCCGTTGGATGGGCGCGACGGGTACGCCGCGGAGATTGAATATTTCATAGAGTGCTGCCGCGCCGGGGTTCAGCCCGAGCGATGTCCTCCGCGGGAATCGGCACTTGCAGTAGAGTTGATGCGCGCCCTGCTTGCGGCGCGCGAAAGGAACGGAAGGAAAATTTTATGTTCGAACCTGGAGTAATGTTTTGGGCGGAGCGCGACAACCTGGATATGGCGCTCTCGCTAGGCGTGCGCTACGGCCAGTTGGGAATTCCCGGTGGAATGCAACTGACCGATGCTGTGGCCGCAGATTGGAAGAGCGCGCTCGAAGCGGCGGGCTTCACGCTGGTGACTGTGTTCGCCGCTTACGAAGGCGAAGACTACACCGATATCCCGGCGGTGGCCCGCACTGTGGGGTTCGTGCCGCTGGATACGCGCGCCGCGCGCCTGACGCGAACGCTGGCAGTCAGCGATTTCGCGGCGCAACTCGGAGTGTCCAGCATCGCCTGCCACGTCGGCTTTGTGCCGGAGGATGCGCAGCACCCCGACTACGTCGCGGTGCGCGAAGTTGTGCGGCGCATCTGCGACCATGCGGCGGGACACGGCCAGACCTTTGCGCTCGAAACCGGCCAGGAACCAGCGGAAGTATTACTGCGATTCATCCGCGATGTGGATCGCGCCAATCTGCGCATCAACTTCGACCCGGCCAACCTGATTCTCTACGGCAGCGGCGAGCCTATCGCGGCGCTGGAGACGTTGGCGCCGCTGGTGATTTCGGTGCACTGCAAGGATGGTGACTGGCCGGCGCCCGGAGTGGAAGGTGCTTTAGGTAAGGAACGCCCGCTGGGCAAGGGGTCGGTGGGAATTGCGCGTTTCGTGCAGACGCTGCGGAAAGTTGGGTTTGGCGGACCGTTGAATGTGGAACGGGAGGCAGACAACCAGCAGGAACGAATCCACGATCTTGCGGAAGGCGTGGGTTTGCTGCGCGAACTGGTAGCCTAAATGGCCGCCAGCGGCGCTTCATACTCGGGCAGGTAGACCGCTTCGTCTTCGAAATCGTGGGTTACCTGATGGTGGAACCAGCGGTGGATGCTCAAAGTCGCCTGGTGGATTTCCTCATCGTGGACGGCATAGCAGACTGTGCACTCGGACTCGGATGTGTTTTCCAGATCGTCGGACATCGTCTTCCTCCAGTAGTGGTACCGGAACAAAGAATATCCCCTAGTGTAAAACACTGCAAGCCTTGTTCTGGTGGGTACCAGGATGGCAACGCGGGTGTACACCACATTGCTGACGAGAGTAAACCGCGCCGTTCGCCATTGCCAGGCGCGGCGTTACGATGGCGGGGTAGCGTGAAAGACCGTCGGGCGCCAGCCCCGCCATCGCGCTTAGTGCACGTTGGTGTTGATGATGGTGGCGATCTTGCTGAAGACGTTGCTGACCACGGTGCTCAGCGCAGGCATGCAAGCCACGGCCGCCACGGCAACCATACCTGCTGCCAGGGCGTATTCCACCAGGTCCTGTCCGCTGGTATCTTTCCAAACCTGCAACTTCAGGAAACATTCCTTAATCCGTTTCATAGTGTAGCCTCCTCTAATTGACGCTCGAGCTGATGATGTTGCCGATTTTGGCGAAAACGTTGCTCACAATGCTGCTCAGCGCAGGCATGGCCGCCACTGCCGCGACGGCGACCATGCCTGCGGCCAGTGCGTATTCCACCAGGTCCTGCCCTTGGGTGTCATGCCAGAAACGTTTCACAACCGTTTTTGTCATTCCTATTACCTTCCTGTCTGACACTAACATCGAACTTATAAGTCTGAAATCAGCTTGAGTACTTATTCGAACTCGTATTGTTACCGACTTACAGGCTTCCGGCGAAGCAGGGAACTGAGCCACGGAGCGGCGTTCTTCTTCTCCGGGACGGTCTTGTGCGCCAACTGCCGGCAGAGTGCCTGCACGCTCGCGCCGTATCGCGAGGCCGGCGGCGCCGGCTTGCCTTCGAGTACCGCCGACTGTATGGCCTCGTAGTCGTTGCAGAGGGTGGCAAAGGGCTGCATGGCCAAAGCGGTTTTCACGTCCTCGCTTTTCAAGCCGGTGACCGGCGTGTAGCGGTTCGTGTAGCGGTTCAGGATCAGGCGGAGCTTCGCGCGGTCGCTGCCTCCCGCTTCCAGGTACCGTAGGCCGCGACCCGTGGCCTGCAAAGCCGACAGCTCGTTGGTGGTGACCAGCAACACCAGGTCGGCGAGGGCCGCAAAACCGCAATCGGCGGCCACACGCACGTCGGGCAGATCTAATACCACGGCCTCGTAGCGTTCGCGCCAGAACGCGCACAACTCGCCGGCGAACTGGCGGCTCACGTCGGTCCGCGTAGTCGGGTCTTCCGGCGCGGCCAGCACGTCCAAACCGAAAGCCGGAAGGGTGAGCCGCGACCACAGATCGTCGTCCATGCGCGCCCAATCGCGCACTACGTCTTCGAGGTGAAATTCCGGCTTCAATTTGAGCATGAACGCGATACTGGCGGTGAGGTGGTCCCCGTCCACCAGCAGGACCGGATTCGCGCCGCCGCTGCGCAACTGAATCGCCAGGTGTACGGCCAGCGTGCTGGCGCCGCAGCCGGGCTTACCGGGCGCCACGCAGTACACCGCGCCCGCCGCGTATTGCGCCGCATCGAAACGCGCGCGTGCCAGCCTCTCCAACACACCGCGCACCGAATCGGCCGTGGGGTCGGCGACGAACTCAGAGGCGCCGCTGCGCAGGCAGCGCAAGATCAAATCCGCATCGTTGCGCGGGTGCAAGGCCACCACCGGCACGAAGGGCGCCAGCTCGGAGATTACAAGTTCCGCGCGCTCGGAGTTGGTTGCCGCATCCAGGAAACAGATATTGCAGGCCTTCTGCTCCACAAGGACGGCACCCGCACCGCTGCGGGGGTATTCGGTGAGCGTGCACGGCTGTTCCACTTCCAGTTCGACGAGGACCGCCTGCATCCGGCGGTGGAACTCCGGCTGCGGGCACACCACCAGCGGCTTCCAAACAATGGTGCGGCTTCGACTGGGCTGCTGCGGCATGGTCTCTACTGTCAGATCGACGCGATCCAACAAAACTTGAACGGGCGGGTCACGGCGCGGACTGAAGAATTTCTCTCTCAGGTCGATAAGAGGGTCAGCAATGCGCGTAGACAAACGTGCGAATTCGCTCCGGCGGCGGGGCAGCGTGCTGGTGGAAGGGTCCCTGGTGATGATTCCGCTGCTGGCGATCCTGTTCGGTGTACTGGACCTTTCAATCGCCATCTTCGTTAAGAACACCGTACAATTCGCGGTCTGCCAGGGAGTGCGGTATGCGGTGACCAGCCAGACCATGCCGGGGATGGGGCAGGACGACTCAATCAAGTCGGTAATACAGAGTTACACCCTGGGGCTGCTCGACCAGCTCAGCCCCGATCACATAGGCAAGAACCGCATCAGCATTACCTACTACGATCCGGTGGGCCTTGCTCCGGTCGCCGGCGCGGGCAGTAACATCGGCGGCAATATCGTGGTGATCTCGGCCACCGGTCTGTCCTGGGCCTGGATGATCCCGCTGTTGCGCGATGCGACGCCGCTCGCATACTCCGTCTCTTCGGCGGATATCATGGAGGCGACACCCGTTGCCGGCCCACCTGCGCGTTAGAGCCGCCCGCCAGCGCGGTGTCGCCACCCTGGAACTCGCCTTGGCGGCGAGCTTCACGATTCCGCTGCTGCTGGGCGTGGCCGCCATCGGCATACGGCTCGGCCGCACGCTGCAGGCAACCCAACTCACGCGCGACGTGGCACATATGTATGCGTTGGGAGCGGACTTCTCGCTGCCGGGCACGCAAGCCATCGCGAGCACACTCAGCCGCGACTTCGATCTTTCGAGTACGGGGCAGGCCGTGCTCTTGTTCTCACGCCTCGAGAAAGTTCAGCAGACCGATTGCACCGCCGCCGGCCTGCACACCTGTCCCAACCTGAACCTGCCGGCATTTACGCAGCGCATCACCATGGGCAACACGACACTGCTGGCCAGCCAGTTCGGAACTCCTCCGGCCGCTTACATCGGGAGCGGAGGGAACATCCTATCCGTTAATTACTGCCAGCAGACCTCGCTGATCGCCACCGGCTTCGATTCGGTGCTGACGCTCGCCGCGGGGCAGACGGCGACGATGGTGGAAGGGTATTTCGCGATGCCCGATATCAACTTCCTGGGCTTTCCGAATTCGGGAGGAGGATATTATGTCCGCTTTCTTTTCTGACCCGTATGCGGCGCGGACTAGAAATCGGCGCCGCGGTTATGTGCTGCTGACCACTGCCGCCATGGTGCTGCTGGTGCTGGTGCCCGCCATCGGACTCTCGATCGACGTGGGCATGATGTACCTGGTGCAAGCGCGCCTGTCGGCGGCGTCTGACGCCGCGGCGCTGGCAGGCGCGCGAGCGCTGGCCCGCGGCACCGACGACAGCACCCAGCGCTCTAATGCGGAGACCACGGCCAATACCTACTTCTACTCCAACTTTCCCGCCGGGTATTTCTCGTCTACGAACCTGCAGGTGAGCAACGTGGCAGCCACCGACTCGACTTACATGCGGTCGATCACCACTACGGCGAGCGTCGACCTGCCATTCATCTTTATGCGCTCGTTGACCCTGGACCATGTCACGCTGCATGCTTCCGCCAAATCGACGCGGCGCGATGTCAACGTCATGATTGTGATGGACCGCTCGACGTCGCTCACCAATAGCGGCTCCTGCACCCCGCTGAAAGCGGCGGCTGTGAATTTCGTGGAGAAGTTCGCCGAAAGCCGTGACAATTTGGGGCTGATCACGTTCGCCACCAGCTCACGCGTCGATGTCCATCTGACCACCACTTTCAAGACTTCGGTGGAGGGCACGCTGAACAGCGTGGTGTGCAGCGGTGCCACCAACTCCGCGCAGGCCTTGTGGCAGAGTTACCAGGAGCTGGCCGGTTTGGCCCAGACGGGCGCGCTGAACGTCATCCTCTTCTTCACCGACGGGCGCCCGACGGCCGTCACGGAAAATTTCCCTGTGATCGGCAACTGCAACAACCGCAATCCGCTGCGCGGCGTGCTCACGCCGGGATACAACAGTAGCGGTGTCGCCACCAGCATTCTGGGCCTGTATAAACAGGACGCCACCGCCCAGCCAATGGCGAGCGACCAGACGCCGATCACCAGTCCCGGCGGCTGCCACTCTTCGACTTACCAGGATGTCTCCAACGCGCCTCTGATCGACTATTGGGGCAATTCTCTCAACGCGACTGCCTACCGGACCGTGCAGACCTCGGGCACTGGGCTCAACGTCACGCAGCCGCAAAATGTGGAGAACTTTTCCACCAATGCCGCCGACGATGCGGCACTGCGCATTCGCCGCGGCGACCCGGACGCACTGAACGGCAACCGCACGCTTCCGGGAGTGACGATCTTCAGCATCGGCCTGGGCAATGTGGATGATGTACTGCTCAAACGCATGGCCAACGACCCGTCGCTCGTGCCCAACCCGGTGGCCGCCGGCAACCTCGGGCGCTATGTGTATGCGGCCGATGCCACGGATCTCGACCAGGCATTTACGCGGGTAGCGTCGGAGTTGCTCCGCCTGGCACGCTAGGCGCGCCTCAGGCGTTCGCGATGGCCAGCAGATTCCACATCACGCATACGGCGAATAAGATATTGGCGCGTTTCAACAAGCGGATGCGCCGGCTTCTCCAGGCATACGCCACCAGTCCGCAACCGGCCGCTTTGACAAGCAGCACGGCCACCGCGGGTTGGCCTGAAACGCGGATCAAAGCCCCAAGCAGCGGGTTGGCTTCACCTACGCCGCGATGCAAAAACACTATGGTGGTAGCGAGATCGCAGACCTGAAGGACCAGTGAAACTAAGAGAATCATGAATGTCCCTTTGAGTGAATCAGCTTAGCAGCACCCCTTGCGGGCGCCAATAGTACTGGTTCCAGTACGCGAAATTCAAAAATCCTTGCGTTTGGCCGATCTGATTAACGATATTCCATGTCCATCACGGCTCCAGCAGCGGCGCATGGCAACCTGCTTCGCAGGTGGCTCGTCCCATCGCTGCCTGATGTGTTCTTTGTCGCGTTATTGCTGGCCACCGTGGCCCATCCACAGGGTCTGCGATCGCTCCTTTCCGATGGCGACACCGGTTGGCACATCCGTGCGGGCGAATTGATTTTGCGGACCGGGCACGTGCCGGTGGCTGATCCGTTCTCCTTCAGCCGCCCGCAGCAGCCGTGGTTCGCCTGGGAATGGCTCGCCGACGTGGTGTTCGCGCAGACGTGGCGGTGGCGCGGGCTGGCTGGGGTCGCCGCGTTGGCGGGGGTGGTGCTTGCGCTCGCGGCGACGGCAACGCTAGGGCGCATTCTGCGCCGCGGCTGCGGATTGTGGGTCGGCCTGACCGCGACAATGGCGGCGGTGAGCGCTTCGAGCATTCACTACCTGGCGAGGCCCCACGTCTTTTCGATCCTCTTTTATACGCTAGCGCTCTGGATACTGGCCGAAGATCGCGACCATTGCGGCCGTCTGGTGTGGCTGCTGGTACCGCTGACCGCGCTTTGGGTAAATCTGCATGCAGGCTTTGTGGCCTGGCTGGCCACGCTGGGGCTTTTGGTACTGTTCTACGGGGCTCATCGCGACTGGTCTGGCATACGACGCTACGGCACCCTCGCGGTGCTCTGCTCCCTAGCGAGTTTGCTGAATCCCTACGGCTGGCAGTTGCACCTGCACATCGTGCGCTACTTGAATTCTTCGTGGATTCTGGACCATGTGCAGGAATTTCAATCTCCACTCATCCGCTCCGAGAGTATGATCGTATTCGCGCTGCTGCTGCTGGCCACGGTGGCCCTGGTGCCGCAGGCCGACCGGTTCGAAGCCGTGCTGGTGCTGGTTTGGGGGTTCCTGGCGCTGCGTTCGGCGCGCCACGTGCCGTTCTTCGCAATTGCTGCGGCGCCCGTGCTGGCGTCATCCATCGCGAGGTACTGGGCGCGTCTGGCGGCGCGTGCGGGCGGTAGTAGCCCGGTGCGGATCTTCTGGGACCTGGCGGAGGAGTTCGGGCGCCGTCCGCGGATCAGCGCCTGGCTGCCGCTCTCGACCGCGGTTGTGATGGCGGCCGTACCTGCGGTCGGCCTTGCGGAGAAAGTCTTTCCCGTGCAGGCGGTAGAACGGAATCTGCAACAACTCACGCCTGCGGCTGACATGCCCCGAATCCTGACGTCCGACCAATGGGCCGACTACGTGATCTTCCGCCTGTATCCGCAACAGCGTGTCTTCTTCGACGGGCGCAGCGATTTTTATGGTCCGGCGATCGGGTCGGACTACCGCAAACTGCTCTCGTGCGAGAGTCCCTGGCGCGAACTGTTGGATCGCTACCGGTTTGACCTGGCCCTGTTGCCGCACGATTGGGCGCTGAGCACGGCGTTGGAACGCGAGCCCGGCTGGCGGTTAGTGTATCGGGATTCGGTCGCCGTACTGTTCGCGCGCGACGCGCGGGAGTCCTCCGACAAAACCGCGAGAGCGCTGCCATGACGGCCGGCCTCATTATCGCAGCCGGCCTGGGCGTGGTTGCCGTGGTGGAGGATCTGCGCCGCCGCCGCGTGCCCAACTGGTTGACTGCGGCAGGTACGGGTGGCGGGCTGGCCTGCGCGGCAACCGCGGGCTGGCACGGGCTCGGAATGGCAGCGGCCGGCGCAGCGGTGGGGTTTCTGGTGCTGCTGCCCTTTCATTTATGCGGCGCTATGGGCGGTGGCGATATCAAGTTGATGGCCGCTTACGGAGCTCTTTTTGGGACCTTCGGGGATCCTGCTGGCGGCGCTGTTCGCGGGACTCTTTGGAGGCATCAGCGCGGCCGGTGTTCTGCTCTGCAAGCCGCGCACCGCTGCCATTCCATACGCGCCCGCCATCGTTATGGGAGCGTGGTTCAGTCTGCTGGGTGGAGGTTCATAAATGCATCTCGATCGGCGCTTTCTTCTGGTCATATCGATGAGTCTGGCTTGGGCTCTGGTGGTGTCCGTAGTGTTCTACCGGCTGGCGGGCGGCGCCGGCAGCCGCGCGCGCGCCGGCGTGGAGAAACCGGTCGTGGTCGCCACGAAGGCGCTGCCTGCGGGAAGCACACTGGATCGCGGCGCGGTCTCCCTGCGCAGCGTGCCGGAGAAACTATTCCCCGCCGGCGCCTTCTCGCGCCTGGAAGATGTGCTGGATCGGCCCGTGATCGGCGCCATACAGGCGGACGAACCGCTGGTGGACGCTCGCCTCGGAGTCAAAGGCAGTGGTGTGGGCCTGGGACCGCTGATTCCGCCCGGAATGCGCGCCATCTCGGTGCGCGTCAACGATGTGGTCGGGGTAGCGGGCTTCGTACTACCGGGCATGCGAGTGGACGTTCTGGTCACCGGCAAGCCGCCGGACCGGCCCGACACTGAAACTCAAACCGTGCTGCAGAACATCACCGTGCTGTCCGCCGGCCAGACGATCCAGACTGACGGGAAAAGCCAGCCTATCGTGGCCCCGGTCGTAACTTTGCTGGTGAGTCCGGCGGAGGCGGAGGCGCTGACACTGGCGAACGTCGAGGGCCACATTCAATTGGTGCTGCGCAATTCCACCGACCAGGCGACCGCCGCCACGCACGGGCGTAAGCTGCACGATCTCTACGGGTCATCGCCGCCCGCTCAGGCCGCACAGGTCACGCCGTCAGTCCGCAGGGCGGCGCCGCCGCCATGGCCGGACTCGTCAGTCCGTTCGCTACTCGTCGCCGCGCCGGCGCCCCAGCCCGAAGAGATGATGGTGATTCGTGGCGCGGTCAAGAAAGTGGAAGTCTTCTCCAGGGAGCAGGAAAGCAAATGACGGCAGCGACCCCATTGGCTCCAACCGAATCGAGCTGGGAGCAGCGACTGCTGCGCAATTCGGCCAGCCCAGCCGCGATCAAACCCGAATACCAGGAGCTGAAGTTCACCCTGCACCGCAAATTGCTGGAACGCATCAATCTCGAAGCGCTGTCGGGCATCGATGACGAGAGCATACGCTCTGAAGTGCGCCAGGCGGTGCTGACCATCGTGGCCGAGGAGCCGAACCTGCTCACCGGCGTGGAGAAACAACGAATCAGCCACGAGGTGCTACACGAAGTCTTCGGCCTGGGGCCGCTCGAACCGCTACTGCAGGACCCAACCATATCCGACATTCTCGTCAACGGCCACCGCCAAGTCTACGTGGAGCGCAAGGGAATTCTGGAACTGACCAACGTGCGTTTTCACGATGAGGGGCATTTGCTGCGCATCATCGACAAAATTGTCTCCCAGGTAGGGCGCCGGGTGGACGAATCCAACCCCATGGTGGACGCGCGCCTGAGCGATGGCTCGCGCGTCAACGCCATCATCCCGCCGCTGGCGGTGGATGGAGCGATACTTTCCATTCGGCGATTCGGCACCGACAAGCTGATGCCGGACGACCTGGTGGCCAGGGGCGCGATGACGCCAGGCATGATGCGCCTGCTGGAAGCCGCCGTCAAGGCCAAGCTGAACATCATTGTCTCCGGCGGAACCGGCGCCGGAAAGACAACGCTGCTCAACGCGCTTTCCTGGTTCATTTCTCCCAAGGAGCGCATTCTGACCATTGAAGACGCGGCGGAGTTGCAGTTGAAGCAGCCCCACGTGGTGCGCCTCGAAACCCGGCCGGCCAATCTCGAAGGCAACGGCGCGGTACGACAGCGGCAGTTGCTGATCAATAGCCTGCGTATGCGGCCCGACCGGATCATCGTCGGCGAGGTGCGCGGCGAGGAGGCGCTCGACATGCTGCAGGCCATGAATACCGGCCACGATGGCTCGCTGACCACGGTGCATGCCAATACGCCGCGCGACGCCGTCTCGCGCCTCGAAGTCATGGTGACGCTGGCCAATGCCAACATGCACCTGGCCGCCATACGCCAGCAGGTGGCCTCGGCGGTGCAGATCCTGGTGCAGTGCTCGCGTTTGAGCGATGGCTCGCGCCGCGTGACCAGCATCACGGAAGTGACCGGCATGGAAGGCGACATCGTGACCTTGCAGGATATTTTCGTGTTCGAAAAACGCGGGCTCTCGCCGGACGGCAGGGTGCGCGGCCGGTTCTGCGCCACCGGAATCCTTCCGAAGTTCAACGAGAAGTTGCTGGCTGCGGGGCAACGCCTCCCGTCGGAAATCTACGACGAAATGGTCGATTCCGGAGGCCTGTGATGCGCGCCCTCTTCCTGGTGGCGGCGACTACGGCGGTATTGACGTACTGCCTGCTCTGGCGACGCCTGGAGCGAAAGGATACCGCTCGCGCCACGCGGCGCCTTGCCGCGCGCGTCGACTCGAAAAAAGATCCGGACCGGCGCAGGCCGCGCCTCATCGAGACCGGCGCCGAGGTGCGCGGCCTTCTGACGGGACGCGTGCTGGACGGGCTGCGGCTGCGCGATGCCGCGGCCCACCTGTTGGAAACGGCGGCCCTCAAGTGGGGTCCATCCGGACTGCTGCAGCGTTCCATCGCCCTGTTCCTGGCCGGCTTCCTGGCGGCCACTGTGGCCACCAGCAACACCCAACCGCTGGCCGCCCTCGCCGCGGCTGCCGCTTTTGGGATGGTTCCCTTGTGGTACGTGCGGCGCAAGGCGCGGCTCCGCATCAACAGCTTTGAGGCGCAGTTCCCGGATTGCCTGGAATTCGTCTCGCGCTCCATGCGCGCCGGCCACGCTTTCTCCGTGGCCATCGAAATGGCGCACCGCGAATTCAGCGAGCCGCTGGCCGGCGAGCTGCGCCGCGCCTTCGAAGAGCAGAACCTGGGACAGCCGCTCGAGATCGTGCTATTAAAGCTCTCGCAGCGCGTGCCCTCGCTGGACGTGCACTTTTTCGTCTCCGCCGTACTGCTGCAAAGACGCACCGGCGGCAACCTGGCCGAATTGTTGGACAAGCTGGCGCAATTGATGCGCGAGCGCTTCAAATTGCGCGCGCGGATACGCGCCGTGAGCGCCCAGGGACTCATGTCCGGCCGCATTCTGTCGGCCATCCCGGCCGGCGTGGCGGTGATGATGTTCGTGGTCAATCCGCAATACGCACGCTTCTTCATTGACGATCCGATGGGACACCAGTTGGTCGCGGCGGGCCTGGCGCTGCAACTGGTGGGCTATCTGATCATCCGCAAGATTGTGACCTTCGAGGTGTAGCCATGCTGGAAATGCTCTCCGCGATCCTCTTCCTGTTGGTGGCCGCCGGGACCGCCTGGGCCGGATTCCGCGCGGGTGCATGGCGCGCTCGGAGCCTGCACCGGCTGGCGCCCCTGCGAGCTCCGGCGGCGAGGCTGCTGCCCACTCCCACGCTGCGCTGGCGTGAACTGGTCAGCCGTATCGGTTCGGCGGTCCCGGCCGCCGCGCGAGACTTGCCGCGTCTCAAGCGCCGTCTGATCCGCGCCGGGATACGCAACCCGAACGCGCCACGCTACTTCCAAGGCATCCGCCTGGTCACCACTCTGTTGTTCGGCATGGGCGCGCTGCTCGGAGCTTGGCAACTGCAATTCGCCGGCCAGAACGTGATCCTGACCATGGGCGCGGGCGCGGCCCTGGGCTATGCGGCGCCCATGCAGTTTCTATTATTCCGTATACGCCGCCGCCAGCACGCCATCGCCCGCGGCCTGCCCAATGCGCTCGACCTGATGGTGGTGTGTGTGGAGGCCGGACTGGGAATCGATCAGACCACGCTGCAAGTGGCCAAGGAGCTGCAATCCGCCCACCCGGAAATCTGCAGCGAATTTACCGTGATGAACCTCGAACTCCGGGCCGGCAAACGGCGCGCCGAAGCGCTGCACAATCTGGCGGACCGTGCCGGCGTAGAGGATCTACGAAAACTGGTGGCCGTACTGGTGCAGACCGACCGCTTCGGAACCAGCATCGCCCAAAGCCTGCGCGGGCACGCCGATTACCTGCGCGCCATGGCCCGCCAGAGGGCCGAGGAGCGCGCTTCCAAGCTGGCGGTGAAGCTGGTTTTTCCGATTTTCTTCTGTGTGCTGCCGACCCTGTTCGTAGTCACTATAGGTCCCGTTATGACGCGCCTGGTGCGCGATCTATTACCGATGATTGAAAACATGTAATTGGCCGATAAGGATGGGGAAGGAGACGTTTCACAATGGATTCAACCACAGTACGCCTGATCGCCGGGGTCCTTGCCGCCTTATTCGCCGTGGTCATCTTTATGCGCCGCCGCAGCACCCGGGATACCGACTGACACCGAAAAGCACGACGGCCTCGCACCGCCCGCACCCACCGGAATCCCATGGCGGTTATCGTTGTGGGATTCCACCGTCCTCTCCCCGCCCACGCTTCATTTGACAACCCCCCACCGCTGATATACGCTAACAGAGCTTGAGACGTTTCAAACCGCTGCTAATCGGCGGCTAACGCCGAGGGGGATATCCATGAACGCTACCGCTCCTCACGCCTTCCCTGCCCTGCACAACGCGATGTGGCCGGGACTCGTCGGAAAAGGCCCCGATTCCGAACCGCCCATCGACCTCGACACGATGCTCGATCTCACCGCCGCCGCCGAAGTCGACGGCGTACGCTTCGATGGCGTCGATCTCTTCCTCTCCCTGCCGCATACCGACATCGATTCCTCCGATGACGATCTCGCCCGCCTGGCCGACAAACTCGCCTCCAAAGGACTGCGCGCCGGATCCCTGGTCGCTCCCGTTTGGCCGCCCACCGGCGGCGGCTCCGCCATGGGCGACGAGTCCGAGCGAGCCCGCTTCCTCGCCCAGGTGGAAAAGGCCTGCCGCATCGGCCGCAAACTGCGCGACCTGAAAATCCGCGAGTACGGCATCGTGCGTATCGATTCCGCCGCCAGCGCCGCCGATTGGGCCAAAGATCCCGGCCCCAGCACGAAGCGCATCGCCCAAACCTTCCGCGAAGCCGCCGATATCGCCGAAACCTTCGGCGAACGGCTCGCCGCCGAAGGCGAGATCTGCTGGGCAGGCATGCATAGCTGGCGCAATAACGTGCAACTGCTCGAGATGGTGGACCGCCCCAAGACCGTCGGCTTCCAGGCCGACATGGCGCACACCATGCTCTTCACCATGGGCTACAACGCGCCCGAAGATCGCCTCCTGCCCGACGATTTCGAATGGGGCCAGTCCGACCGCCTGGCCGAAGCCTACGCCAAGATGGCCGCCGCCCTGCGTCCGTGGACCATCGACTTCCACGTCGCGCAGAACGATGGCACCGTCAAAGGCGCCGGCTCGCACGACAAGACCGGCCGTCATTGCCCGCCCACCGACCCCAACGGCAAGCTCGATATCGTGCGCGACGCCGGCGCATGGCTGCGCGGCGCGGACGGCAAACCTACGCGCGCCGTTAAGCATATCTGCTGGGACGGCTGCATGTTCCCCAACTCCGTGATGCTCGACCCCAAGACCTGGCAGGACGTGCTCCGCACCATGATTGGGGTACGCGACGCGCATGGGTGGAACTGACATGAAGAAGCTCAACATCGGCATGATCGGTTACGGGTTCATGGGACGGACCCACTCCAACGCCTTCTCCCAGGTCAACCACTTTTTCGACGTACCTTTCCAGCCGGTGCTCAAAACCGTCTGCGCCCGCAACGCGGAACGCGCCCAGGATTTCGCCGCCAAGTGGGGATACGAATCGGTCGAGACCGATTGGCACAATGTGGTGGAATCTCCCGACATCGATCTCATCGATATCGCCAGCCCCAACGACACGCACGCTGAAATCGCCATCGCCGCCGCGCGAGCCGGCAAAATGGTGATGTGCGAGAAGCCGTTGGGCCGCAACGCCGCCGAGTCTGAAACCATCGTGAAGGCCGTGGAAGCCGCGGGCGTGCGCAACATGGTCTGGTACAACTATCGCCGCGTCCCCGCGGTCACGCTCGCCAAGCAACTGATCGACGAGGGACGACTCGGCCGCATCTTCCACTACCGCGCTAAATTCCTACAGGACTGGACCATCTCGAAAGAACTTCCCCAGGGCGGCGAAGGACTCTGGCGTCTCGACGTCGCCGTCGCCGGCAGCGGGGTCACGGGCGACCTCCTGGCCCACTGCATCGATACTGCCATGTGGCTCAACGGCGGCATCGCCGAAGTCTCCGCCACCACCGAAACCTTTATCAAGAGCCGCAAACACAACCTCACCGGAAAGGTCGAGCCCGTGGGCATCGACGATGCCAGCCTCTTCCTGGCGCGCTTCGACAACGGATCGTTGGCCACCTTCGAGGCCACGCGGTACGCCCGCGGACACAAGGCCCTCTACACACTGGAAATCAACGGCGAAAATGCGTCGATCATCTGGGACCTGCACGATCTGCACCGCCTGCAATATTTCGATCACCGCGACGAGGGCCGCCTGCGCGGCTGGCGAAGCATACACATCACCGATAGCGATCACCCCTACATGAAGCACTGGTGGGTACCCGGATTGCAAATCGGCTACGAGCACACGTTCATCCACCAGGCCGCCGACTTCCTTACGGCCGCCGGCGGGGGCAAAAATGCGGCGCCTACCTTCCGCGATGCGCTGCGCACGGACTATGTTACGGATGCGGTTTTGGCATCCGCCGCCAATCGAAGCTGGGTTAAGGTTGGCGAGCCACAGGAGGGGAAATGAAAGAACAGACAATTCACTCCGCTTGGTTGCGCACGGCAATCTGCGTCTCGCTGATCGCCGCCGGCGCGTTGTACGCACAGCAGGGAACTCCGCCCGCCGTTAACGCGGGACGCGGCGCCGGACGCGGTGGCGGGCGCGGGCCCATGATTCCACCTATCGAGGAGACGGGCTACCATCCCATCTTCGACGGCAAATCACTGGCCGGATGGGACGGCGATCCGAAGTTTTGGCGTATCGAAAACGGCGCCATCGTCGGGCAAACCACCACCGACAAGCAGCCCGACCAGAACACGTTCCTGATCTGGCGCGGCGGCAGTCCGGCCGATTTCGAATTGCGGCTGCAGTTTAAGCTCACCGGCTTCAACAGCGGGATACAGTTCCGCAGTATCGAACTCCCCGACATCAAATACGCCATGAAGGGCTACCAGGCCGACATGGATGGCGAGCAGCGGTACACCGGCCAGATCTACGAAGAGCGCGGGCGCGGCTTTCTTGCCATGCGCGGCCAGTTCTCCTACATCGGCGAGGGGCAGAAGCCCGCGCTCGTCAGTTCCGTGGGCGACGGCGACGAGTTGAAGAAACTGATCAAGGGCGAAGACTGGAACGACCTGCACCTGGTCGCTCGCGGCAATACCCTCATTCAGATGCTCAACGGTCGCATCACCAGCATGCTGATCGATGACGACACCGCCGGACGCAAGCTCGACGGCCTGATCGGCATACAGGTGCACAAGGGACCGCCCATGAAGATCGAAGCGCGCAATATCCGCCTGAAACAGTATCCGAGCCGCGACCGTTAGGGAACGGCTGCCTCATGCCGAGCATCAAGAAGGTGGCCGAAATCGCCGGTGTTTCCGTGGGCACGGTATCCCACGTGATCACCGGATCGGTCCCCGTCAGTGAGCCCCTTCGCCTTAAGGTGCAGGCAGCCATCCGCGAGCTCAACTATCATCCCAACCACGTCGCGCGCAGTCTGAAAACCAGCAAGACCCAGACGCTCGGGATCATCGTCCCGGACATGACTATCTCGTTCTTCCCGCAACTGATTCGCGGCGCCGAAACCGCCGCTCGCCAGCGTGGCTATTCCCTCATCGCGGTCAATTCCGACGACGATGGCGAGCGCCAGAAGGAACTGCTCTCGCTCTTACGGTCGCAGCGCGTGGAGGGAATTCTGCTGGTCATCGCCGCCGCGCCAACGCCGCTTAACCAGCTCGCCCGCATCCTGGACGCCTCCATCCCCATGGTGTGCCTGGACCGCATTCCCGACCGCGTCCCGGTGGATTCGGTCTCCGTCGACGACGTGGCCGCCGCGGAAATGGGGGTCGAACACCTGATCGCCATGGGCGCACGGCGCATCGCGATCGCCACCGGCGCTATCGCGCTCAAGAACGAACGCCGCCGCCTGCAGGGATACAAGCAGGCGCTGTTCGGCGCCGGCATCGCGGTGGAGGAAGACTTGATCTGGCATGGCAACTTCCGCCCCGAGGAAGTGAACGCCCTCTGCCGCGCACGATTGTGCAATCCGGCCAGGCGTCCGGATGCTGTCTTCTGCACCAACGGTCCCACCGCCCTCGGCGTCCTGCGCGCATTTCGCGATTGCGGCCTGAAAACCCCGCGCGATATCGCCTTCGCAACCTTCGACGAACTTACCGTGGACGACCTGTTCTCTCCTTCGATTACCACGGTCGTGCAACCCGCCTACGACATCGGCTTCCGCGCCGCGCAAATTCTGTTGGATCGCATCGAGGGAGTGGCGAAGGAGACAGATACGATCACCGTACGCTTCCCGGCCACCCTGAAAATCCGCGATTCTTCCCGCCGACCCTCCTCTATTTGAAAGATTTTCTTTCACACTTTCGTTTCTTCAAAAATCGAACTGATCGATATTCGCCTTATTAAAGATGAAAGGCTTGCCCAGTATCACTTGCGTCCCACGCACTTCCACCGTTCCCAATCGGCCCGCCTGCAGCGAATCCTTACCCGCGCGACCCTCCACCAAGAGCGCCGCGGTGTAGACCGTCAGGTAGCCCAGATTCTTTGTGTTCCACAACACCACTGCCTGCACCACGCCGTCGTGCACGTACCGCTTACAGAGATTCGGCAGCGAAAGCCCGATCACCGACACGTCCTTGCGACCCGCCTGCTGCACCGCCTCCGCCGAGCCCGGTACCGCCGGCGCGGAAATAGCGATGACCAGCTTCACATTCGGATAGACCTTCAGAATCGTCTGCGTCTCCGCGAACGCCTTATCGCGATCGTCGTCGCTCGGCCGCATCGCCGCCAGCTTCATCTCCGGGTATTTCTCGGCCACGCGCTTGCGCATGAACTCCATCCACGAGTTCTGATTGGCCGCGCTCAGCGGGCCCGTGATGATCGCGAATTCGCCCTTTCCACCCATCAACCGCGCGCCTTCATCCACCAGCGTGTACCCGATGCCTTCGGGCGTGGCCTGATTGATGAAGTAATCGCGCGCATCCTCCGCGGCGTCGGCGTCCCACGTCACCACCTTGATGCCTCGCTCGCGCGCCTTGCGCAGCACCGTTGAAATCCCCGCGGAGTTCTCCACCGACACGGCAATCGCGTCCACGCCGCGCGTGATCCAGCCCTCCACCACCTCGTTCTGTTTGGCCGCGTCGAGTCCGGTGGGCCCATCCCAAATCAGATCCACACCCAATTCTTTGGCAGCTTCCTCGGCACCCGCCCTGCAGCTGATGAAGTACGGGTCGCCCTTCGATTTCGGCATCATGGCGATCACAGGCCGCTTGCCCGGCCTCGCCACGGTCGTGGCAGTCACGATATCCGCCGGACGTAAAGATCGCACCAGCCAGATGTTCGTGCCGGCCACAATCAGCGATCCGCCAACCACCGCGCAGCACAGGATCGCAAGTTGGGAATTCTTCATTTCATCAGCCTCGTCAATCGTCGCTTCGTTCCGCTGCGCACGCCCCCTCAGGCGCCCCAGCCCGATCGTCAACACCAAAACTACTCCCGTCAGCACGCCCGTCATCTCGGAGGGCAGCGCCGCCAGCCGCAGGCCGTTCTGCAATACCGAAATCGCGAACAGCCCGAGCACCGTGCCCCATATCGTGCCCCGTCCGCCGAAGACACTCGTTCCGCCCAGCACCACCGCCGTGATCGCAGCCAGTTCGTAGCCTGTCCCCGCGTCTGATTTCGCCTGCCCCAGGTGTGCGACATAAATGATGGCGGCCACGCTCGACACCGCGCCCGACAGGAAGTACAGCAGCGCCACGCGCCGCTGCACGGGGATTCCCGCGTAGCGCGCGCCGCCCGGACTGAAGCCCACCACGTAGAGCGTCCGACCGATCGCCGAGCGATGCAGCAGAATCCAGTAACCCGCCAGCACCGCCAGCAGCACCGAAAACTGCACCGGCACTACGCCGCCAATATAGCCCTGGCCTAGCCGCAGAAATCCCGTCGGGAACCCGGAGTAGTTCTCCGCGCCCTTCGTGATACCCTCCGCGATGCCACGGAACAATGACAGCGAGCCCAGAGTGACAATCAGCGGCGGCAGATTCAGCCTGGTGATCAGCACCGCATTCAGCAACCCCGCCACGCACCCCAACAACAGGGCCGCGCCCGCCGCCGCCGGAATCGGCCAGCCACCGTCACGCCACAGTGCGCCGAACACCACAGCCGAGAGGCCCATGATCGACCCCACCGACAAATCGATTCCGCCGGTGATCATGATCGGCGTCATCGCCAGTGCCAGCAAACCCAGCTCCACACTCAACCGCACCACTTCGAAGAAGTTCGAGAGCGTGAAAAAGTTCTCGCCGATTGCAGCGAAGATCCCGAGTTCCATTGCCAGCGCAAGCGCCAACACCCACTCCCCGTTCGGGAAGCAGATCTCGCGCCACGGCCTACGCTGATTGAGCGCTAACGATTTCTGCATGTTTCACCGAACGGACGCGCACCGCATCCATCGAAACCGCCGCCAGAATAATTCCGCCCTCGATCGCCCGCTCCCAATACGCGCTGAACCCCAGGAACGTCAGCGCCGGACCGATCACGCCCAAGAGCAGCAGCCCCAGTAGCATTCCCGCAATCGTGCCGCGCCCTCCCGAAATCGCCACGCCGCCGACCACCGCCGCCGCGATCACTTTCAATTCCAGTCCGAGTCCCGCGTTGCTCGGAATCTGATGGAAGCGCACCGCATTGAAAACCGCCGCAAACCCCGTGAGCACGCCCGTCAGCACGAACACTACGAACACCACCAGCCGCGGATTGATCCCAGCCAGGCGCGCCGCATTAGGACTGCTACCGGTGGCGTATACCACGCGTCCGGCAGCCAGGTTGCGCAGCCCCCAATTCATACCTACCGCGAGCACCGCCGCACAACCAGCCGTAATCAGCTCGCTCGCAGGCTGCGATTGTCCGAACCACTGGAACCCCGGCGGCAGATCCTGCACCCACGCGCCCTGCGTGACCCAGCGCAGCCCGTCGCGCAGCGCCACCATGGTGGCCAGCGTGACCACAATCGAAGGAATCCGCACCCACGCCACCAGCGCGCCGTTAACGCCGCCCATCATCGCGCCTACCAGGCAGGCCGCCGCTCCCGCCAGCGGCGTGGGCAACCCCATGCGCGCGAACACTCCTGTGACCACGCTGCAGATGGCAAACTGCGAGCCTACCGAGATATCGATTTGTCCCGTTAGAATCACCAGCACCATGCCGAGCGCAACAATCAACACCGGCATGTTGGCCAGCATCAGATCGCGCTGATTGGCGAAGGTGAAAAATCCCGGCGCCGCCACCGCCAGCACCATACCGATCGCCACAATCGCGACGATCAGCGAAATTTCCCTGCGATGGCGTTCCAGCATCAGGCGTGTCCCAGCGCCAGGGCGAGAATCTTCTCCTGCGTCGCTTCGGCGCGCGACAAAATACCCGCGATCGTGCCACTGTGCATCACTGCGATCCTGTCGCTCATCCCCAGAATTTCCGGCAGTTCCGAAGATATCATGACAATCGCCATTCCCTGCTCCGCCAGATTGACCATGATCTCGTGGATCTCCGATTTCGACCCGATGTCCACACCCTGCGTCGGCTCGTCTAGAATCAGCACCTCGGGGTCGATGGCGAGCCATCGCGCCACCGCGACCTTCTGTTGATTGCCGCCGGAGAGCGACCCCGTCTCCGTGTAGATCGAGGGCGTCTTGATGCGCAGACGTTCCACGTAACTCCGTGCGAGGCTCCGTTCCAGCGCGGAGTCTATCAGCCCGTGACGCGAGACCGCTTCGAGATTCGCCAGGCTCGTGTTGGCCGCAATCGGCATCTCCATCACCACGCCGTGCTGCCGCCGGTCCTCCGGCAGATAACCGAGTTTCATGCGGATCGCCTCGGCCGGCGACTCGATCCGCGTCACGGAATCACGTAACGTAACCGCACCATTGTCGGCAGGCGTCAGGCCGAACAGCGTCTCCGCCAGCTCGGTGCGCCCCGACCCCACCAGGCCCGCGATCCCCAGGATCTCGCCGCGGCGCACCGCGAACGTGACATCGTGAATCCCCGCGGCGCGGCAGACGAGATTGCGCACGTCCAGCGCGATCTCACCAATCGGCACATCGCGCTTGGGAAAAATCGCGTGAATGTCGCGCCCCACCATCAACCGCACCAGCTCAGCGCGGTCCACGTCGCACAAATTGCGCGTGGCGATAGTCTGGCCGTCGCGCAGTACCGTGACGCGATCCGCGATCACCGCCACCTCATCCAGCCGGTGCGATATATAGATGATGCCCGCTCCCTCGGCGCGCAGCGTTCCGATCACACGGAACAGGCGTTCCACTTCGCGATCCGTAAGCGACGCGGTCGGCTCATCCAGAATCAGAATTCTGGCCTCCGCACCGATCGCTTTGGCGATTTCCACCAGTTGTTGCTCCGGCATACTCAGCGAACTCACCGTCCGCTCCGGGGCGATCTCCGCTCCCGTACGTTCCAGTAGTTCGCGCGCCTTTCGCCGGCGCGCACGCCAATCGATGCGACGCCACACTGAGACGCTCTCCAGCGCCAGTGCGATATTTTCTTCGACGCTGAGGTCCGGGAAGAGTGCGGGCTGCTGATACACCGCCGCGATCCCCAGCGCACGCGCCGCAGCCGGGCTATTGTGCAGAAGCAGTTGGCCACCCACCATGAGCGTGCCGGAATCGGCCTTCTCCGCGCCCGTGATCACCTTGATCAGCGTGGACTTCCCCGCTCCGTTCTCGCCCAGCAGCGCATGCACCTCGCCCGATCGCAACTCAAACGAAACGCCGCGCAGCGCCTGCACCCCGGCGAACGATTTGGTGATTGCTGTGGCGTCGAGCAGTGCCATCAAACCAGTATGCTTGCCGCCCGGTCACTGCGCAAGGTTTGCGTCCAGCACTTGCGGAATCGCATCTGCGTGTGTCACCAGCGCGCAATACTCCACTTCGAGACGCCCCTTTGCCGGCAGCCAGCGATACGCCGGAACGCCGAACAGTTTTCCGCGATCCACCATCGCGCGCCGCGATTCCGGCATCGGCGACACGCCGAACTCCATGCCGCGCGTCAGGGTCTTGCCATTCCACGGCGCATGCGTCCGGCTATAGTTTTCTTCCCAGATCCCCATCCACGGAAAATCGGCCTGCCTCCACACGTATCCGAATACCAGGCGCGCTGCCGGAGCAAATGCCGCAAAATATGCGTTCTCGCGCGCGGGGTCCATCAGATGCGTGGTGAAGGCGCTGGACGACGCAGCGCCGGTGAACACCCGCAAATCCTCGATGCCTCCGTCAAATCGCGGCGCTGAAGGCCAGTCGAATTCCGCCGCGCCGCGCAGCGTATCGGCCACGCCGAATTCGCTCTCCAACACCTTCGAACGTGTCGCCGACGCACGGAATTGCGTCACGCCCTTTTCCAGAAACGGAGGCCCTAAAGTAACGTGCTGCGTCCAGCCGATGGGTCGGTCGAACGCCGTCAAGTTCTCCACGCTCTCGCGAATCCACACCGCGCGCCCGCGCAATTCGATGTGCCGCTCGAACGCAATCTGCGCCAGCGGAAAGCGTGCCCGCAACGTGAGCCCGCCGCCCGATTCCGCAACCTCGTAGCTCGCCACGGACCCCTCGCCGTGCACCGTGACCCCTGCCGCGAATTCTTCTTCCGACGGTCCGCCGAAAATGTCCAGGCACAGGTTGTGCCCCATAATGCCCGCGAGCAACTTACTCTCCACGCCCGAGCCGTATTCGGCATATGCATCGGGGCCGAATTCCGAAGGCTCGCTGGAGCGCCAGGGAGGCGTCCACAAAGGGTTGATGCCGGTATCCTTATCAAGAATCTCGGCGATGTGCCCGCCTTCTTGCAGCGCGGTCACACGTAACTGTTGGTTCTCGATTGCCACCGAGCGGCGGCCACGATAGGTAGTCACTGACCCATCTTAAACCAGTCGTCAGTTCTGCACTGCGATGAAAAGATTCTGCGGGCCGGCGGTTCCTCCGAGCGTGAACGTAAGCGGCACGGAATCGCTGGCCGCGACGTTGGGCACCACCACGTTGATCTGATAAAGACCCACATAGCCGGGCGCGAATCCCGCATAGGTCACGTTGGCCGGTACCCCCGCGAACGCTACCTGGAAGGCCGACTGAAGCGCGTTGTTCTGCTGCACGATTTGGCCCGCCGGAATGTCCGGCGTCACCTGCCCAAATCCGATTCCATACAAGGTAATGTTGTCGCCGGATCTTGCCCGTGATGTAATCACGCCAGGGACGGCAACGGGAAGCACGTAGGTGAGCGTTCCTGAAAACAGTGCGACCACATTCTGCGCCCCCTTGAGAATAAACGCGGGCGGCGCCAGCAACCCGGGCTCCAGGGCTTTCACCGTCACGCTATACGCCAAACTGCTTCCGCCCGCCGTCGTAACAATCAGCGACTGCGTTCCGGCGGCAACACCCGATGGCACCTGGACATTGACTTGTCCCGGACTAACGAAATCGACAAACGCAGGCTTTCCCGCAACCGTCACCGTAGTTCCTCCCAGCGCTGACGGCGCCTGTATGCCATTGAAATCCGTGCCGGCCCAAGTCTGGGATCGGGTAGTGGCGAGATTCACGCCGTAGATCTCGATCCAAGTGGCAGGGGCGATGACCAGGAATGCCCCGTAGTTGCCGGCAGTGATCACGCCGGAAGGTGTGATGAAAGGAGTCGGATCGAAGTTACCCGTGATCGGTCCCGTAATCGTCGCGTTCTGCGTAGTACCCACTTGTCCGACAGCGCACGTGGCAACGCCAGTGCACGTGGGCGCGGAGAAAACGAAGTTGAAATTTGCAAAGCTGTAAAACGAAACCGTGGGACCGTTGTTTTCCGCCAGAGTGATGGTCAAAGAAAAATCGCTCAAAGCCTGAGCAGAGAACAGGTCGCTACCCGGGTTGGTGACCGCGATCAGCGGAAAGGCCCCATTGCCCGGGTAACTGATCACAAAACTGTAGTTGCCCCCTCCGCCGAAGCCGGTGAATGTGCCCGACAGAGTGCAATTGGTATTGCTCCCATCAAACGCGCACGTGCCCCAAGTCATCTTGCTCTGGCCCTGGCCGGCGGCATTCTTGCCGATGCCCGTGAGAGTGAAAGTCTGCTTGCTCAGCCCGAGAGTGGCGACGGTGGCCGAGGCTTGTGGCGACGCAGCCGCCATATACAAAAAAAGTACCGGTACGGCTCCCAGCTTCATTCAGTCGATCCTCCGAGTAAGTAAAGTCCCTCATTCGATGCGGAATCGACCGATTAGTTACAAATTTCACAAAACTGATTTGGCGATTAGAACACGAGCCGGTCTTTCTTGGCTTCGATCTTCGCCACATCCACGCCAGGAACCTTCTTCAGATCTTCAATCGATTTGAAGTCGCCATTCTTGGCTCGATACTGAATGATCGCCGCCGCTTGCGATCGCGGTAGCGACAATCCACTTTCCAGTTCGATGGCTCTCGCCTCGTTGATTTTGATCCTGGGAACATCCTCGCCTGGATACGTCTTGGCCAGGTAGTCCACGATGGCGTCGAATTCCTTCTGCGTGCCTTTCGCGCCGAGCGACACCATCTTGTCCACGGTGGCCTGCCACCCCGCGCGATCCTGCCGCGGTGCGACAGATCGCGCAAACTCGTGGCACTGAATGCAGATGCGCTCGGCTTCGGCTTTTCCTGAAACTTCCGCGCCTTGCGCCCAGACGCCGGGGGCACTAAGCAGGAACACCGCGAGAGTCAGAATAAGTGAGTGCATAATCCCCAGTTTAGTGCTCGATCGGGAATCCGAAGGAATACAAAGTGCCGTCATGCGTCCCCAGATATACCTGTCCGGCGCCGCCCGAGAGTCCGCCGCCGTGCATGAACGAGGTGATCGTCTTCCCGCTGTTCCACAGTTCCTTGCCCGTCGCTCCATCCAAAGCGTAAAGCATCGCTGGAGCCGAAGCCTTCGCCCGCTGCGCTGCCGTCATCTTACTGTCCTTGCCGCTGAACTCCCCGCTGGACACCGCAAACACGACGCCGTTAATCACCAGCGGAGTCACCGGAGATACCAGGTCGCGCGACACCCAGCCAGGCTCGAGACCCGCAGCACCGTTCCGGTCCACCACCTTCCACGCCACGATCGCCCCGTTAGTCACAGCGCCGTTCGCTCCGGAAAAGTCGGCATCCGCTGAAATCGGCCCCGCCGTGGGCGCAAGAATCCACCGTGTGCCCGCCGCATCCTGCCAGGTGGCGAGCGCGCCCGCCATGAAATCGGAGGCGGTGGAGTACGGCGCGCTCTTGACGCCGGCACCGGCCATGGCGGCGCTATCCAGCAAGTGAATGCGTCCATCCTTCGTGGTGGCCGCAATCATCGCCTTATCCTTGTATTGGAAAAGCACCGGGGTCGAAGTCAGCCCCTGCCCCGCGCGATACACATCCTTCACCTTCAGAGTCTTCGCTTCAAGCGATACCAGATCGCCGCTAGTAGTAGACACATACAGGCTTCCATCCGGCCCGAAGGCGGGTCCGACCGACCCAGCGACTTCGCCCTCTTTCGGCTTCCAACTCGTGACCGCTTTCGACGCGAGGTCCAGCGCCCACAGGCCGTTGGGGACACCGCCGCAGCCGCCAAGCGTAACGACATAAGCGACATTGTCCACGATGATCAGCCCCTGCGCGTTGGCGTTAGGCGGCAGAAAGCGTATGGCTGGATCCGGTTCGTCGCCGTTGGAAACGTAATTAGCGTGGAACATACCATCGCTCGAGAGGGAATGGACGACCACCGGCGGGCGCTGTGGACGGCCGCCGCCGGGAACGCCGCCTCCGCCTGCTCCGCGTCCGCCCCTGGCGGGATTCATCGCGCCCGCGGCCGCGGCACGCGCATTGATTTCCGCGATAGTGACGCCGCCATCTCCAGGTTCACCGACTCCGCTCTTAGCGGGCGTGCCCCGCCCGCCGCCGCGTCCCCCGGACATCAGCATCGGAAACGCCGCACCAATCGCGTGCGCAGCGCCGGCGGTCATCCCTCCTGGACACGTCAGCGAAGCATCCGCGGGCGCTTTCCCGCCGAAGCTCTTCTGCCACTCGATGCGCGCCAGGTCCGTATCCACGGCGTAAAGGTTATCCCCACTGCCCGTCACAAAACCGAAGGACTTGAAGCCGTGGATTCCGATATGACGGTCCATCAGCGTGGGTGCGTTTAGAGCGTTGAGCTGTCGGGCCTCGTTGTTCAGCTTCATCTTCCAAAACAACGCGAAGCCCGGCTTCGACAGGCTTTCCTTCGAAATTTTTGGGTCCATCGGAACCGAATACGAGCGATGGGCGTCGCCGCCGCTGGTACCCCATTCCGGGGTGCCTCGCCCGAACTGGGCGTGGCCCACGCCCAGCCAGACGAAAGCACAGGCAAAAGAAGCAGTCAATCTAGCAAGCATCACACGGGTTCCTTTCATTTCTTGAGCGCCTCTGCGATCGCTTTCTCCGCAAGCGGAGCCATCACGCCGTAACCGGCGTCGTTGGGGAGCAGACCGTCGCCGGTCAGCTCTTTTTTGAAATTGCGGCCTTCGGCCAGCGCGGAGTAGTAGTCCAGATAGACCGCGCCGCTGCGTGCCGCGAAGTCCCTGATCCAGCCGTTGAGGCTGATAATCTTCCCTTGGGGACGCAGCGTGGTCTGTTTGCTGTAACAGTCGCAGACCGGCGTGACCGAGGCCAGCACCACGCGAATTCCGTTGGCCCTGGCGATGTCCATCATCGACATGAAATTGTCCGCCATCACGCCTTCAGTGGCCACCAGCAAATCGTTCATGCCCGCCTGGATGACGACCACCTTCGGTTTCAGCGCCACCGCGTCCTGATGGAAGCGGACCAGCATCTGCGCCGTGGTCTGCCGCGCGATTCCGCGATTCAAATACGGCTTGCCGGGAAAGAATTTCGCGCTGCCCTGGCCCCAAAGCTCCGTGACATCGTCGCCCAGAAACACGACGCGGTTCTCGCCGGGCTTTGGCGGCCCGAGTTCGGCGTCCTCGCTGCCGTAGCGGATCAGACCACCGAAATCGTGCAGCAGATGCGTCTGCGCAAGACCAGCCTGCGCCGCGGCAATGCCACCCAGAAGAACGAAGCCCGCCGCCAAACGAATTGGTAGTGCGTTCATGGCAGCTACTTCTTGATCCCGTAGCAGTAAAGGATGCCGTCAAACGTGGCGATATAGACCCGGCCATTGGCGATGGACAGCCCGCTCCAATGAGCGAAGGACTTAATCTCATCCCCGCTGGACCACAGCTCTTTGCCGGTCTGCGCGTCCAGTGCATACAGCACAGCATGCGTCGAACCGGGAATGCGCCTCTCCGCGGTATTATCCAGTCCGATGTCGGGAACCGACTGGTCCGTGTCTTCGCCGTTGCCATAGGCGTAGATCACGCCGTTGGCGATCACCGGCGGCTCCGCGTGGTTCATATCGCGCGAAATCCACGCCGGCACCAATTGCGGCTTGCCATTCTTCTCTTCCACCTTGAAAGCCACGATGGCGCCGTAAGTCACTTTGCCGTTTTCGATGGGAGCTTTGAACTGGGAATGTTTGGGCCCCCAGATCGGCGTCAGCACCCAGCGCGTGCCCTTGGAGTCTTCCCAACTCGCCATCGATCCCCAGATGCCCGCCGACGAGTAGTTGACCTCTTCGTTGCAAAGCAGTGGAGTGCGTTGCAGCGGCGTGCGATGATCGTCGCCGCCAATCGAGGCGGTGTCCATGAGGTACACGCGGCATTCCTTGCCGGCGTCCACCATCAGTTCCTTGCCCTTGAAGTTGAAGATCGCCGGCGTGACCTGCATGTCGAGGTCGCGCTTCACCAGCCACTCGGCGTTGGACGGGCCGTAGTAATCTTCCAGCATCAACATCTTGGTCTTCGGGTCGGGCTTGAGGCCGACAATGCCGTTGCCGTAGACGCCATTCTCAGGATCCCAGCGGCCATCGCCCGTGCCCGTGTACATCGTGCCGTTGGCGCTGATCGCCGGACCGGTGCGGCCCCACATACCGCCGCCCGCCGGACCCCATGTGCCCACCTTCTTCGTCGCCAGGTCGTAAACGTACGCCACATTCGGATTGCCACCGCAGCCCTGCGCGGTGTGCGTGTAGATCATATTGTTAAAGAGATTGAGTGCGTAGGGCTTGCCGTTAGGCGGCATGAACTTGGAGGGCTGCGCGACTTCTTCGCCGTCGGCGACGTTTACCTGGTGCAGCATGCCGTCCCAGGAGGCGGCATAGATAGTGTACTTTCCCGGCGTATCCGTGGGTCCGATGACCGGCGTGGCGGTGATGCCGCCCGGGCACAGAATTCCGCCGCCCCTGCCGCCGTTCGCCGGTGGAGTCCAGGTGCTCACGAAATGCTTCTTCCAAAGCAGCTGGCCGGTCTCGACGTCGATGGCGAAGAGGTTATTGGAGACGCCGGTCTCGATGGCGATTTGTTTGGGACCCGCCGAAGTGTTGACCCTGCCCACGATCAGCGGCGGAAACAGCGAGTGCATCTGGCGCACTTCGTTATCCAGATGAATCTTCCACAGAAGTTTCATCCCCTTGACGGTGTCGGTGCTGAGGATCTTTTCGTCCTTCTGCCAGGCAGTTCTTTGCACGTTGCCGCCGTCGGTGAGCCAGTCGGCTCCCCAACCCAGTACACAGCCTGCGGCCAGGCCAACTACAACCGATAATTTTCGCATTCCCTTCCTCGGTGACCTTAGAACAATCATATGAGAAATCGTTCCCCAACGGTCGCGGCTCTGGCGGCAAACTGGGGACTGACATGAATTTCCGGCGCCGTTCGCCGGAAATTCGCTGCCTGTCCCCGGTTTGGCCCGAGCGTTCCGTTTAGAACCGGAAGCGAGCCGAAAGTGCCACGTGCCGGGCCTGGACCTGCGCGGTCTGTATCGTACCGAATGCTGCGTTGGTCTGGGCGCCCGACGTGAAGTTGTAGGTCAGCAAGTTATTCGGGTTGCCCGGGTTGAAATGGTTGAGCGTATTGAAAGTCTCCACGCGGAGTTCCAGCGTCTTGCCTTCCGCGATGCGCGTCATCTTGGCCAGGGACAAATCAATCGTCCACAGCCACGGACCGTAGAAAAGGGTCGGAGGCGTATTGCCGATGCCCAGCGAGTTCGCGCCGGGCAGCGTGAAATTCGCCGCGTTCAGCGGAACCTGCAGACGCGGATCTTCCGTAGCCGAAGGAAGCTGTCCGCTCGGCAGGAAGATGTTGCTGCCCATCTGGCAACGGAACGGCAGATACGCGGTCGGCGTTCCCGTCCAGTATTGCGAAGGCTGTCCGGTCGCCGAGCAGTTCACCGTATACGGAGTGCCCGAGAAGATCGAGCCATTGCCGTTAATGTGCCAGCCGCCCAGAATCGCCTTCCCCACCTGATTGTTCAACAGGTTCCGGCTCACGTCGGGAATGTCGTAGCCGAAGTTGAAGTTGATCGCGTGCGGACGGTTGACCACGTTCTTCGTGAGCTGTGCGTTAACAAACTGAAGCAGGTTCGTTTGGCTGGGGGGGACGGTTTGGGGAGCTGTCGTGTTGAGGTTGGAATTATAGACGATCGTCCGCGAGAACGTGTAATTGATGTTCCACTGCACGTGCCCGAACCGGCGGTTCAACTGCATCTGCAGCGAATTGTAGTTATTGGTGTAGCTGTTGGTGAAGTCGATAATGTTACCGAGGCCGGCGTAGCCCGTCATCGCGCGAATCAGGTTCGTCGAGTAGAAACCAGGATTTGCCGGGTTCGACGTCGGATCGATGAACTGCGCCTGTGGGCAGCCGCCCTGTACCGGATTGGCGCAGCCCGAAGGCTTCCACGTGGTCAACGGCGCTACCGCATTGCCGTCGTACATTTGGCCGTAGCCGTTGCGCAGGGCGTTCCCGACATAGGAAACGTCCGCGATCATGTGGAATGGCAACTCGCGCTGTATACCGAAGCTCCAGTTGTAAGTCGCCTGCGGTATTTCATTCGGCGTTCCGCCAATCACGTTCTGTGGCGTGAACACCGATTGCGCTCCGGCCAGACCCTGGAAGTTCGTGTAGACCACCGTGGGCGCCAGGAAAGTCGGCGGCACCATCATCGGGCCCTGGCCGGCGCTCTGCGCGCCGATGTAATCCACCGTCCAGTTGCGGCCCGTGGTGATGCCGAAGCCGCCGCGCATCGCCGTCTTGCCGTCTCCAAACACGTCCCACGCGAAACCGACGCGGGGCGAAACCTGGATCGGCGCCACGTTCCAAAAGTGCGTGTTGTAGGTCTTGATGCCGGAGTAGGGCAGAGTGCCGGCGGCATAAGAAGAGGTGTCGAACGTGCCCTGCCGCACGTACGGGAAAACTGAGCCGGTCTTCGGGTTGATCGCGATCTTATCCGCAGCCGGGCAAGTGGAGGTAGTGGAGGCGATGGAACATGCCGGGTAGAGCAACTGTCCGACTTGGCTGGGGTTGTAGCTCGCGGCATTGAACAGGCCCAGATTCGCTCCCACGCTGTTCAGGTCGCCCACACGATAGAAGCGCGCGCCGTAGTCGAACGTCAAACGGCGGCTCGCCTTCCAGGTGTCTTGCAGGTACCATTCGACCTGCGTATAGCGCGCGTGGTTCACCAGCTTGGTATTGTCGTCGCCGTAAGCAAAGATGCTGCCCACCATCGCGTTGGCGTAGGGGTAGTTGGTGTCCAGCGGGTTGGCGCGGTCCGAACCGAAGTAATAGGTCCCGGCGGTGTTGTACACCGAGTAGACGCTCACATTGCGGGCCATCTTTTCGATGTAGATGCCGGCTTTAAAAGTGTGCGCGCCCTTCACCCAGGTCACCTTGTCCTGAATCGTCTGCAACTGGTCCGTTCCGGTGAACGGCCAGCGGCTGTCCAGACTGAAGGTGGGCGCGGCGGTAACCCCCTGGCCCGAAGACTGGGCACTGTAATTTGCAGGCAGGCCGAAGTTAACCGCGGGCAGCAGGCCCAGGCTATTGCTGTTCTGGTTGATGCGCGGCAGCGTCAGCGGATTTCCGTTGACATCCTTCAGGGGCAGGAGGCTCTGCGGATAGGTGCTTACACCGCCGGTGTTGGGGTTACTGCTGGCGTTGGTGAGCGGACCCACGCCCTGCAGGCCGCGGTTGATGCCCCAGCTGAATTCGCTGATGAGCGTCGGGCTGATTGTGTAAACCAGCGTGCCCAGTGCACCCGCCGACTGCACGTGATAGCTGGCCGGGAACTGGCCCCACGCGCCGCCCGGAGGTCCTACCGTCACGTTGTAGCCGTTCTGCGCCTGGTAATCCTGCAGCAGGCGAACGTAGGTCTGCACCTTCGGAGAGAAGCTGTAGTCGATACGCAGGATCTTGTCATCCAGCGGCCGCAACTGCTGCTGGGGATAACGGAAGTTGTATCCGCGGTTTCCCGTGGGGTCGAGCGCCAGGCCCAGCGGCGAAGGGTTCGGGAACAGGTTCAACATGGCTTGCCCCTGCGCACTGATGCGGTTCGCGGGAATCACGTTCCCCGGAAACGGGTTTTGCGTGTTCGGATCGAAAATCGGAATCAGCGCGCCCGTCGTGGTCACGGTTTTGGAGAAATCGCCCGCCTTTTCCAGAGCCGTCGGCATCGTGTACGTCGCAAAGCTGGTCGTGCTGTTGTACAGCTTGTCGTAAGAGAAGAAGAAGAACAGCTTCTGCCGTGCCTTGTTGAAGCGCGTGCCCGGAATGATCAGCGGACCGCCGATGGTGCCGCCGAAATTCTGGTAGCGGTAGCGCGGCCGCACCACGCCGGTCTTGTTGTTGAAGAATTCGTTGGCGTTCAGACTTTCGTGGCGATAGTAATCGTAGCCACTGCCGTGGAACTGCGGGGTGCCGTTCTTCGTCGTCACTGTCAATTGTCCGGCAGTGCGCCCGCCGTATTCCGCCGTGTAGTTCGAAACCAACAACTTCACTTCGCCGATCGCGTCCACCGAGGGGGAGATATAACCGGTGTTGAGGTTGCCCGAGTCCTGGCTGGCCGCTCCGTCCATGTTGAGAATAATCTGGCCCTGCTGTCCGCCGTTGACGCCTGGAATACCGCCGCCGTTCCAGCCGCGGTAATCGTACGATTGCGCCAGCGCTTGCGTGCCTGGCAGCGTCATAATCAGGCTGATCGGATTGCGGCCGCGAGTCGGAGTATCTTGGATCTGGGTCAGGTTAATGTCCACGGAGCGGTCCGAGCTATCCGTGGCGACGTGTACGGCGTTCGCCTGAATTTCGATTGTGCTGCTGACATCGCCGACTTGCAAATGGATTTCATGCAAATCGACGCGTTCCTGCGTCGCGACGGTGATGCCCTTCGAATCGTAGCTCTTGAAACCGGTCCGCGCAATTTTCAGGCTGTACGTTCCCGGCACCAGGCCGGTAAAGAAGAAGGAGCCGCTCCCCTCGGTGGCGAAATGGCGGATGGTTTGTGAGAGATCGTGGATCAACTGGACGTCGGCGCCCGGCACTACGGCACCGGCCGGATCCACCACGACTCCTGAAATCTGGCCCGTGACGCTCTGGCCATAAACTGCCGGCAGCACTGCCAGCAGACAGATCAACACCGTTACGAGACAACCCAGTGTCTTCATGTGCTCCCCCAAAATTTTCTTGTTGGTTGGTTTGAGCCGGAAGAAGAATTCCGCCGGCAAAACTGCGCAGAATACCCGAGCGCTAAAGGACAATGCAGGCCATGCATCCGAGCAGGTTACCCAGTTCGGCGACTTCACGGTCGCTTGCATCCACTCCCCCTTGAAACGTATCAAAGCCCTGGTAGTGGGACAAGCATATAACCGATGATTCCTTGTGTCAAGCAGTTTACTTATGAAATTTTATTCTTGCCTTGACACGCAATTCCAGAAGCTAGTACGCTACAAGCACTCATTCGGCTTGTGCCGATAAACCGGCCGCCAAACCGCGATCGAGCATATTGCATACATAGGAGTTGGGGAAACCAACATGACCCCTCAGGTTGCAAACACCAGTCTTCACGCGGGTTCCGTCATTCATCCGTCATCCGCAGCCGGCTTTATTCGCGAGGCCTTGTCCGTCGGAGAAGGCGTCGTGCGCCTGGCCCCTTGCTGGGTGCCGCGCTCTTTCCTGATGCCCGGCGGGCGATTGAAACTGGATCCTCGCGATCTCTACATTCTCGGCGGCCATCGCGGCGGCATCGACGAACGCTGGTTCGCCTCCACCACGAAGGCTGCCAACGGTCCGCTCACCGCGCCCGATGAAGGCCTCGCCTACATCGAGTTTCACGGCAGGAAACTCCTGCTGAAAGACGCCATCGAACGCGATGGCGATCTCTTCCTGGGCGCCGAAGTAATGCGCCAACACGGCGGCTGGAACCTGCTCTGCAAGTTCTTCGATAACCTTGGTCCGATTCCGCACCATTTGCATCAGACCGACGAGTTCGCCGCGCGCGTCGGCCAGAAGGGCAAGCCCGAAGCCTACTATTTCCCGCCCCAATACAACTTCACCGACAACCACTTCCCCTACACGTTCATGGGTCTCGAACCCGGCACCACGCGCGACGATGTGCGCCGCTGCCTCGAACGCTGGAACGAAGGCGACAACGGCATGCTGTATCTTTCGAAGGCGTACCGGCTGAAGCCTGGGACAGGCTGGCAGATCGACCCCGGCATCCTGCACGCGCCGGGATCGCTGGTCACTTACGAGCCGCAGGTCAACTCCGACGTGTTCGCCATGTACCAGTCGCTGGTGGAAGGCCGCACGGTACCTTGGGACCTGCTGATCAAGGACGTGCCGCCCGAACATCATCACGATCTGGACTACCTGCTCGACATGTTGGATTGGGAAGCCAACACCGATCCGGAATTCTACAAGCACCGCCACTTCGATCCGACGCCAGTGGCGCCGCTCGACCGTATGGCAGATGCCGGGTACTGCGAGAAGTGGATCGTATACTCAACACCGCATTACTCCGCCAAAGAACTGACCGTTTTCCCCGGCCGTTCCGTCACCATCCGCGACGCGGCCGCGTACGGTCTGATTCTGACGCAGGGGTACGGCTCAATCGGCAAGCACGAGGTGGAAACACCCTCGTTGATTCGCTACGGCCAGATGACCAGCGACGAGTTGTTCGTCAGCGCGGACGCCGCCGCCAACGGCGTCATCCTCACCAACAAGAGCGCCACGGAAAATCTGGTGCTGCTCAAGCATTTCGGCCCGGGCAATCCCGACGCTCCGCCGGCACGCGTGCAATGAAGCACGCGGCTGACTGCGGCAAGCCATAGTGCCCTACAGTTTCAGCCGCAGGTAAATCGCTCCCGGTGTGGCTTGCGGCGAATAAGGCTTCAGTGCGTTCGAAGCCCAGCCGGTCGTACATTTCGAGCGCGACCGCCATTTGCGGAACCGTATCGCCGACAATTTCCTGATACCCCATCCGGCGCGCCTCGGCGATCACCCAATCCAGCAGCGCGTGTCCGATACCCTGCCCGCGAAACTGCGGACGCACATACAATCGCTTAGCCTCGCCGCGTTGTGCGTCGAAGCGGCGCAGCGCGCAACACCCGGCTACCTCGCCATCGATCGTTGCCAGGACGAGCGTTCCGCCCGGCGGAGCATATGCGCCCGGAAGTCCGGCCAATTCCGATTCGAAATTCTGGAAACAAGGGCTGAACCCGAAGGAACTCCAGTATTCGCGGAATAGCTCCCTGACCTGCTCCCACTCCGCGGCATCGGCCGGCCGGATCATCTGCATGGGCTAATCGACTCTGGTCAGACGCTCTTTGTAGAGCGCGAAGACGCGTTTGAAGTCCAGCCCGAACATCACCGTCACCGGGGTGGCGTTGGGTGCCACACGCCGGTCCAGCGGCACGGTCGATCCGTAAAACTGGCCCCACGTAGTCTGTACATCGAGGTAACGGGATTCGAATTTGGTCACAAAGTCGGGGTCCAGCAGGTAGGCGGCAGCGAGGGAATCCCACATGTACCCGGTCGCATCCGGCTTCTTCAGGAAGCCCGGATACCGGTTACCGAGGTCTTCGCGGAAGAGCTCCGTCACCGGCGTGTGCGCGCCAGCGATCTGGTCGAACTCGGCCTTGCGTATGCGCGCGAGGTTGCAGATATCCAGGCCGAACATCATCTTTTTCGGAATGCGCGAGCGCAGCACGATGCGGGCGGCTTCGGGGTCGAACCAGAAGTTGAACTCAGCGGCATTAGATGCGTTGCCCGGCACACGAATGTTGCCACCCATGAAAACGATGCGCTTGATCTTAGTCTCAATGTCGGGTTTCATGCGGAGCGCCAGCGCGATGTTAGTCATCGGTCCCAGCGCCAGTATGGTCACTTCGCTGGGGTGGCGCTCAATTTCCGAGATCATCAGGTTGACCGCGTCGTGGCGCGCTTTGCGGGCCGTGAGCTTACTGCCGGGAGCGGGAATCATCGCTCCGGCATCCTGCGCGAAAGCCCCGATATAACTGAGCGTTCCCCATCGTCGTTCCGACTCCTTGGCCATCGCCGCGGTGTGGATCAACGGACCGTCGGCACCCATAGCGACCGTCACCTGTCCGTGCTTGAGCAGGTCCAGTATATGGAACATGTACTCGGCGCCCTGTGGTCCCCAGACATTGCCCGGCACGATGGTAATGCCCTGCACGTCAACTTGAGAAGGACTGCGCAGCAGCATGACCAGGGCCGCGCCGTCATCGCCGAAAACGCCGGAATCGGTATCGAACCAGACGAAGTCCTTGGCGGCGCCCCAAAGCCCCGACAACACAAGGAATCCCGCCAGCAATCGCACCATGAATTCTCACTATAGCGCGCCCCGGTGGGGCAGGCGCTTTCGCCTGCCAACCGCTTCTTTTTATGCCCCCCACGCCTTCCTCCACGCTACAATGCGATTTCATGAAGAAAGTTCGATGGGGTGTATTGGGCGCCGCAAGGATCGCCGTCAACCGCGTGATCCCAGCCATGCAAGCGGGGGAATACAGCGAGATTGTCGCCATCGCGTCGCGCGACCCCGTACGGGCCGAAGACGCAGCGCGCGATTTGGGCATTCCCAAAGCCTACGGCTCCTACGAAGAGATGCTGGCTGATCCGGAGATTGACGCGGTCTACAATCCCCTCCCCAATCACCTGCACCTGCCCTGGTCCACACGCGCCGCCGAGGCCGGAAAACACGTGCTCTGCGAAAAACCGATCGGCCTCAATGTTAATGAGGCGCTCGAACTGATGGCCGTGCGCGACCGCACCGGAGTCAAGATCGCCGAGGGCTTCATGGTACAGAACCATCCCCAGTGGCTGCGCATTGTGGAACTGGTGCGCGCCGGTCGTATCGGTCAACTACGCTCCGCGGTGGGCACGTTCAGCTACTTCAAACTGGACGCCGACAACATCCGCAATGTCCGCCAGTTCGGCGGCGGCGCTTTATACGATATCGGCTGCTACCCCATCAAAACGTCGCGCATGGTTTTCGGCGAGGAACCCCTCAGCGTGTGCGCCGCCGTCACGCGCGACCCGCAACTGGGCGACATCGACATGCTGACGTCGGCCATCCTGGAGTATCCATCGGGACACTGCGTGTTCACCTGCAGCACGCAGATCATGCAACAGCAGAGCATGCGCTTCTTCGGTACCACCGGGCGCATCGAGGCGGCGGTCCCTTACAACACCACCCCCGGCGGGACATCACAAGTGCGCATCGACGATGGCCGCGACCTGTACGGCGGCGGACTCGTGACCGAAGAGTTGCCGCCCTGCGACCAGTACACCATCCAGGGCGACCTGTTTTCTCGCGCGATTCGCGAAGGCGGCGAGCCTCCCGTGCCGCTGGAAGACTCGGTGAAAACCATGGCCGTCATCGACGCCGTGTTCAAGTCGGCGGAAACCGGACGCAGGGAACGCCCGGCCGACCTGCTGCGCGCGGCGCGAGCTTGAAAGGCGCGCCAGGGGTATGGCACAATCAGGCCATTCCTTACCACGCTAATTTTTCATTGAACGGAAACCTTGGCGAACTCGAGCGACTGGCCGCCGAAGTCAGGCAGTTTTGTGTCGCGAATTCCCTGGCTGACGAGGCCGAATTTGAATTGAACCTGGTGTTGGAAGAGTTGTTCGTCAACACAGTGCGGCACGGCGGATGCGAGGGCGTACCGGGCGCCGCCCATGTGCGCTTGCGCTCTGCATCGGGCGGCGTGGAAGTGGAATTCCGCGACCGCGGACGTCCGTTCGACCCCACCACCGCGCCGGACGCCGACATCCACGCATCGCTCGAGGAGCGAGGCGGCCTGGGAATTCACCTGGTGCGCGGCATCATGCGCGACTTGAATTACCAGCGCGATGGCGAGTGGAACCAGCTCCGCATGAGACGCCTGGCCGCACCGGTGCGAGAATCAGAAGGGCTGAAAAACTTATGATCAAGGTGACCGAAGAGACCAGGTCCGGTTGGTGCGTGGTGGGGGTTCGCGGCCGGGCGATGCCGAGGCCGCGGACGAACTAGAAGCGGCATTACGCGCCGCCGTCGGGAAGAATCCCAAAGTGGCGGCTGACTTCGCGGCGCTGGATTATATCTCGAGCGCCGGACTGCGTGCCGTCATCCAAGCCGCGCGCGCCGCCGAGGCCACGCAGGTCGAGTTCGCCGTCTGCGGCCTCAGGGCCAATATCAAAAAGGTATTCGACATGAGCGGGCTGCACCACATTCTGCGCATTCACGGAGAACTGCCATGCTGAGCATGTTGGAAGAGGTAGTGCTACTAGCGGTGGACGAGAACAGCGGCGGCCTGCGCAGTACCCGTGAATTCGGCACCGCGTACGCGCTGGTGGGCGCTGTGTTTTTCGATCTCGCCCTGGCGCGCAAGATCGATACCGACACCGAAAACGTTCAAATCATCGACACCGAAGCCACCGGCAACGCCACCCTCGACCGCGTCCTCGCCCGTATGGCCGCACGCCCGGATCTGAAGACCGTGAGGGCGTGGATCGAGCAGATTTTTCAGCAGCGTGACGACCTGGAAGGCGAGGCGCTCGCATCCTTTAATCGAGCAGGGCATTCTGCGGCACGAAAAATCCAGGCGGCTGTGGATCATCGACGTGGAACGCTTCCCATTGATCGACAACAAGCCGCAGCAGGACGTCAGGGTTCGCCTGGCACACGCCATCGTCGCCGACGAGATTCCCGAGACGCGGGACATCATGCTCGTCAGTATCGCCGAACCCTGCGGACTGCTTGGCTATGTGCTGAATGATAACGACCTGTCCCGGCGGCGGTCGCGCATCCAGATGTTGTGCAACCTCGAAACCATCAGCCGCACCGTGACCGATGCCATCCTGGGCCTGGAGAGCACCCTGCGCCGGTCCATCACCCGGGTTGTCTAAGGTTTCCCGTACGAGCGATACCAGCCTACCGCCCCGCCGATGAGCCCGCCGGCCACGGCGCCCACTGGACCCGTGATGAAGATGCCGAGCAGCGGTCCCTGATTGGCCTCAGGCGTGAAGATCATTGGTCCGAAAAAGCCAAAGGTGAATCCGATGATCCCGAGCCCAGCCGCACCGAGACATCCGCTCTTCAAAATCCCTTTCAATCGACCACTCTCCCGAGGATCAGTGTAGCGCGGCGCAACGCAATTCGTGCAACCTCGGCGGATCGGCCGAGGTGCACCGCGGGCGGTGGTTTTCAACCAGACGGATTTCGCCGGTTATGCCACGAATTGCCAATTTTTCAAATACTTAAGCTTTGGCACATAGTTTGCCTTTCACAGAACTGGAAATATTGGAGGTTCTTATGAATCGGACAGTGCTTACAAGGTCGTTCAAGTCCGTGCTACCGGCGCTTGCCCTTGGCGCGGTCCTGATGTTGCTTGGCCCTACGGCCGCACTGGCTCAGCGCGGCGGCGGCGGACACGGTGGGCACTTTGGCGGCGGCTTTTCCGGCCATTCGTTCGCGGGAAGTGTTGGGCGCGGCTACTCTGCCGGCCGCGGCTATACCGTCCCGGGCCGCGGCTTCTATGGCGGGGGACATTACGGTGGAGGAGGTGGTTTCTATCCCGGCCGGTTCTACGGCGGTCGAGGCTATTACTACGGTGGACGCTTCTGGGCCCGTCCTTACTTCGGCTCCGGGATCGGCATCCCCTTCGGCTGGGGCTACAACCTGGGCTACGGTTGCGGCTACTATGACGGATTCGGCAATTGGCAGCCCGCCCCTTGCTACTCGGGATACTAAGCGCGCGCGGCGAGGCTGAGGCCACCACGTCTCAGGAGGCACCTACGCGCACCTCTTGCGTCCGCCTGTACAACAGCCATGCCGTCACAATCACCGCCGCCGTTCCGAGCACCAGTTTGCTTTCGAACAGCCACACGTTCCTGACTTCAGCCGTCGGCACAACCGAACACAGGATGGCCAGCACGGTGATCGCCCAGCCGGAGATCGCGCTGATTCGTTTTCCGGCCTTCCAGGCGCTGCCGAAAATGTACAGAAACGGGAGGAATCCGGTGATCACCATCAACGATACCAGCGCCTGATAGGCCGCCCGCATGGTGTCGCCCAGTTGGATTGCCACTAGCAGGAACGAGGCCAGCAGCCCGAGGGTGAGGATCGCGATGTGCGGCGTTCCCCATCGCCGATGCACCTTGCCGAATGCCGCTGGCAGCAACCGGTCCACCCCTACCGCAAAGGGCAGCCGCGATACCGAGGTGCCCAATCCGCCGAACTGGCCCACCGCACTGAACATCACCAGTAGCGCGATCAGCGGCGACAACCAGGCAAGACCCAAAGTCCGCGCGGCACTCTCGCCTGCCTCGGCCAGCCCATTCATCTCGCTGATCTTCTCGGGCCGCAGTAGGACCAGCAGGGCCAGCGTGGCCGCGGCATAGAACGCCGTCGTGAATGCGGACGCGATCCAGCCGGCACGCGGCAGCGTGCGCGCGGGGTCGCGGATCTCGCCACCCATCAGTCCCGCCATCTCCAGCCCGCTCATCGCGTAGGCGATTGTGGACCAGAAGCTGACCGTGTCCCAGTTCCACGTGGGAACAATACGCAGGGGAGTGGCCGACCCGTGCCTGCCATAGATCACGACGGCCACGGTGACCAGCAGCGCGCCCAGCACCCATGTCGCGCACGCCCCGGCATTCTCCGTCCACTTGCCGATCTTCATGCCGATCAGGTTCGTGCCGAGCGCGATCCAGATAGCTATCAACGATATGGCAAGGACGAATACCCGGCTCTCGGCCAGCCACGAGTAGGATGGCCCCAGCGCATAAATCCCCGCGCTCATGTAGAACATGGCGGCGCTCGGGAACCAGAACGCGATGCCGATCCAGTAGACGACGAAACACAGGAAGCCGTGCCAGCGGCCAAAATCGTTGCGCGTCCACAGATAAAGGCCGCCGGTGCCGGGATACTTCACTGAGAGCGCAGCCACCGCAATGGCCAGCGGCACCATGAACAGCACCGCCGCCAGCAGCCACAGCATCACCGATCCCGGACCCGCGTGTGCCGCTGCCGGAATCCAGCGCGTGCCCACGATGCACGCAATGGCGAAAAACGTGACGTCGCGCAGCCCGAGTTCGCGCTTCAATCGCGGCGATGGGTCATCCATTCAGGCGCCCGACCTCGACTTGCAATTCGATGCCGATGCGGCGCAGCCCTTCGCGCAAAAACTCGGGACGTCCACCCAGCCAGACGCGTATGTAGCCTTCGAGTCCGAGATGCGCCCCGGGAACAATCAGCACGCTCTGGTTCACGCGTATGCGCTCGCAAAGATCGAAACTGGGGGTTGGCGATTGGTACTGCATGAGACACAGTGCTCCCGCCTGGGGTTCACGAAATGTCAGAAACCCGTCGAAACTGCAAGCCCACTCGCGCATGAGTGGCAGATTATGCTGCAGAATCGCGCGAGTCCGCCCATAAAGCTTCTCTCGATTTTCCGGCCGCACGGCAACCCGCGCCACGGCGTCGGAGATTTTGTTGGGACCGATGGTGATGTAATCGTGCTGGCTCCAGCACCCGTCCACCACATCGGCGGGTCCCACGATCCAGCCGATGCGCACCCCTGGGATGCCGTACGCCTTGGAAAGTCCGCTGGTCACAATCACGCGATCGCTCATGCCCCAGAAGCTCGCAGTCCGCGGGCACGCGATTTCGGCACCGAGGTATACCTCGTCGGCCAGCAGCCAGGCGCCCACCTGCTCGCAGCGGCGTACGATACGCTGCATGGCATCATGCGTAAGCACACTGCCCGAGGGATTGTTGGGATTGGAGACGTAAACCAGGCGCGTCCTGGAATTGACGGCGCGCTCGAACTCCTCCCAATCGGGCTCCCAATCCTGGTCGATCCGCAGGCGGAAATGATTCACCCTGGCGCCCAGACTCTGCGGCACGCCGCCGTACTGCATGTAGTTGGGCACTTCGAGGGCGACCTCATCGCCATCGCGCAGCAGCGCCAGCGCCAGCAGATAATTCGCTTCCGAGGTGCCGTTGGTCACCTCCACCTGGTCCACCAACGCGCCCGGATAGATGCGCGTCAATTCCTCGCGCAACGCTAGCGTGCCGTTGGATTGGCTGTATCCCAGCGGCATATCGAGAAGGGCATCCACGTCAAGCCCCATCTCGCCAAGTTCTCGCATCGTCACGGGGCGTATGCCACTTTCGCTGAGGTCCATCTCGACGATGTTCTCCCACGTCGACTGCATCCGTTCCATTTCAAATTGTTCGATCTTCAATGTGCCCCCAGTGACTTGAACCTCAGCGGTATATTCTACCGTATGCAGTCCGGCGCCATTGCTCGGGGCGGCTGCTGGCGGTGTTTGCTGCCTACTGCAACGCAGTTCCGGTGAAGGAACTCGCGAAACTGCAAGGGGTATGGCGCGCAATCTGGCGAATCGGCAGGAGTTGGGAGAAACTGGACATACGTGGGGAAATTCGGATTTGCAGTGGATCCGAAGGTCTCCTCCACCTTAGACTTGACCACGACGAGCAGGCTATTTACAAAACTTGACGAACTTCAAACGGTACCAGGGGTTCTGTATGATACGATAACCTTCGAATCCAAATCCATGGAACTACTAGGACCAATCGTGGTTATCTCCAGATGACAAACGCGATCCGTTCGTGGGTGAGCTGCGAAACCCGCTGGCGAATCTTCCGAGTTCAACCGAAAGGAGCCTCAGTCAACCCGTGGAATTGGAGACTTAAGCCTCTTGCGAATACCAATCTAGCTGCCACGCCCGAGCCGCCTTTGCCGTTTTGCTAAGCCGATGACCAATATGCAAGAGCACTTCTATATTCTGGGATGTCAACGGACGGGTACGACGTTGATGCGTCTGATTCTTGAATCCCATCCTGACGTTTTCTGCTACGACGAACTAAAGGGCTATGCCGTCCTACAGAAGTCTATTCTCGAAGCTTTCCCGCCTGCTCGCCTGATTGGGTTCAAACTCCCCCGATGGACAGAACAATTGAGTTGCCAAGTCCTGCTGGACGAAGGGCAAGCGGGTCCTTGTGACAATTTCTACCGAGGCGAAAAGATTCTATTTCTGCTCCGTGATGTGCGTGACACCATAGCCTCGATGTTAAAGCTGAAAGCTGGAGAATCGAACTGGTGCGAGATATGGGTGTCGCGGATCATCGATGCGAAACTCGCTCGGGATGAGACATTTCGAACACGCTATTCCCTCGAACGGAACATCATCGAAAACTGTAGTAACCGGCTCATCGGCTTGGCGGCACTATATTGGAAATACAAGACTGAATCTTATTTCCTATACCGCTCCAAAGGGTTTCCTGTTCTCCCTATATCGTATGAGGGGCTGGTCACCAGGCCAAAGGCTACATTGCAGTTGGTCTGTGCCCATCTCGGTATCCCTTTCCATGAGAACCTGATGCACCACAACGAATTCCAGCATGCCGAATTGTTTGAGAACGGATTGACCCTGGGCAATACTGACCCTACGAAGCCCATTCAATTCGACTCCGTTGGACAGTGGGCTCGGTACCTTTCAAACAACGACGTGGAACTTATCTGGCAAATTGTCGGTGACTTGCCAGCGAAAGTAGCGGTAGTCTTGGAACGTCTCTCATGCGGCAAGGAGATCCTACTGGCATCCGCGTTTCACGAAGATCCGGCGCGTCCTTGTCGGGAACTGAACTTACGCATTGGCAGCACTGCGGTGGGTTAGATCCCAGAGTTCTCACCGGGTCCGGCCCGGAGCGCTTGGAATTCAATGATTCCAGTTACTTGGTCGGGGCGGAAGGATTCGAACCTTCGACCTCCTGGTCCCGAACCAGGCGCTCTACCAGGCTGAGCCACGCCCCGAACTTTCTAGTTTAGTCTGTTGCACCCCTTACACACAAGCACGTACCATCGAATTCGTGAGCGATACCCAAAAACTCCGCACCCTTCCCGCCGTGCATGAAGTGCTCGATCAACTTCCTCCCACCCTCGCGCGCTTTCCGCGTGCACTCGTAGTCTCCGAGGTCCGGCGCGCCATCGACGCGGTACGGGAGGAGATCCTGGCCGGAGTTCCCGGCAGCGCCGCCATCGCCGCGCGCGTCGAGCAGGCCCTGGCCGACTTGGAACAGCCTTCCCTCCGGCACGTCATCAATGCCACGGGCGTCGTTCTGCACACCAATCTGGGTCGCTCCCCGCTCGGCCCACTCTCCCTTGTCGAAGGCTACAGCAACCTCGAATATGACGTCGCCGCCGGACGCCGCGGCAAACGTGACGTACACACCGGCAGCCTGCTGGAACGCCTGCTGGGCGCGCCCGGCATCGCCGTCAACAACAATGCCGCCGCCGTTTTCCTCGCCCTCCACGAACTCGCCGCCGGCGGCGAAGCCATCGTCTCGCGCGGCGAATTGATTGAGATCGGCGACGGCTTCCGCATCCCCGACATCATGGCCCGCTCCGGCGCCACCCTGCGCGAAGTCGGCACCACCAATCGCACCCGCATCGACGATTACCGCGCCGCCATCAACGATCGCACGCACCTCCTCATGCGCGTGCATCCCAGCAATTTCCGCATCTCCGGCTTCACCGCGCGACCCGAATTGCGCGAACTCGCCGCGCTCGGGACGCGAGCGCGGCATTCCGGTCTATGAGGATCTCGGCAGCGGTTGTCTCGTGGACCTCCGAGCCTTCGGCATCGATGAGCCCCTCGTCTCCGATAGCCTCTCGGCAGGCGCGGATCTCGTCTCCTTCAGCGGCGACAAGCTGCTCGGTGGACCTCAAGCCGGAATTCTCGCCGGCCGTCGCGACTTGGTCGCGCGCCTGCGCCGCAACCCGCTGTTTCGCGCGCTGCGGCTCGACAAGCTGATCTATCAGTCGCTCGAGAATACCCTGCGCAACATATTACTGGAACGTTGGGACGACGTGCCTGCGCTCGCCATGTTGCGCCAGACCGCGGACCAGGTTCGCCGGCGTGCGCAAGAGCTCCTGACACGCGTCCCGGGCCTCCGCGCGGAAGTCGTCGCCGGCCAATCGGTGATCGGCGGCGGCGCCACTCCCCAGCAGTCGATTCCCACCTGGCTAATCGCCGTCGATTGTGCCGGCGTGGTCGACGCCGAACGCCGCCTCCGCGCGGGCGATCCGCCCGTAGTGGCGCGCATCGAAAACGAGCGCCTGATCTTCGACTTGAGAACCGTATTCACCGCCGAAGAAGACGCCCTCGCCGCGGCGCTGAAAAATCTCGCCTGAGGTGGGGCGTACGCCCTCGTCCGCGCGCGACCCCCTGGTCGCGCTCTTACGCCCGTTCCTGGTAAGTGCCCTCGGCCGTATTCACGCGAATCTTCTCACCCTCGGTAATGAACGAGGGCACCTGCACCACGAGCCCGGTCTCCAGCTTCGCCGGCTTGGTGACGTTAGAGACGGTGGCGCCCCTCATCCCGGGTTCGGTCTCCACCACCAGCATGTCCACCGTAGCCGGTAATTCCACACTGATCGGCTTACCCTCGTAGAACTCCACCGATACCTTAAGCTGCGGGATCAGGTAATTTACGGCATCGCCCAGCAGGTCCTTCATCAGGTGCATCTGCTCGTAGCTTTCCGTATTCATGAAATAGTAGTACTCGCCATCGTCATACAAGTACTCCATTTCCTGCTCGTCCATGATGGCCTTCTCCACCTTGTCTTCGGACGAGAAGCGGTTTTCCGTCATCGAACCGGTGCGCAGGCTGCGCATCCTGGCCTGCACGAAACCGCGCAGATTGCCAGGCGTCCGGTGATTCACGCTAAATACCGAGTACAGTTCGTTGTTGTACTTGATCACCATGCCCGGACGCATCTGTGTTGCTGAAATCATGAAACTCCTCTGAATGTAAACTTGACCTTACAGAAATACCATTATAACAGTGTGGGCAGCCGCTTTCGTCCCCGGGACTGACATGGATTTCCGGCGCCGTTTGCCGGAAATTCGCTGTCTGTCCCAGGGTTTACCTATGCCACCCGTTAGAACGGAAGAATCTCCTCGCGAATCGGGTCGAAATCGATACGCCGCTTCTGCATGTAAGAGATGTTCCCCAAATGCGAAGCCTGCGCCGACCGATGCCCAATCAACACATCGCCATTGGGAAGTTTGCGCGACTTCACGCAGTCCAGGAAGTTCTGTATGTGATCCTGGTCCAGGTCCGTCGACGCCCTCACCGTTGTGGTCTGCGCGCCGCGTCCCACGGGCGTAAACTCATAGCGACCGCGGTCGATCCACAGCCGCCCCTGCGTGCCGCAGAATTCAATCGCCGCGCCCGTGATGCCCGGAACCAGCGTAGCTTCAAAAGTCGCGGTGAACTGCTGCGGATACTCCAGCAGCACGTTGATCGTGTCCGGTGCCGTGCGGCCGTCCTTATAGTTGTAGACCCCGCCGGACGCCTGCGCCGCGATCGGAACGTCCGCACCCATGAACATGTGCACCACGTCAATCCAGTGCGTGAAAAGATCCGTCACCTGCCCGCCGCCGAAATCCAGGTAGGCGCGCCAGTTCCAATACTGCTGCGGATCCCAGTCGCGCCATTTCAACGGTCCCAGGAAATGCGCCCAATCCAGGTTCGACGGGCATTCCTTCAGCCGGTCCGGCGCCTTGCGCAGATGGTATCCGTTACCGTGCCACCAGGTCCGCGCCAGCGTGATCTTGCCCAGTTTCCCGGTGTCCATGTACATCGCCTTGGCTTCCAGGTAGTGCTTGCCCGAGCGCTGTTGCATGCCCACCTGACAGATGCGATTGTTGACGCGGGCGGCCTTCACAATCGGCGGCCCCTCTTCGATCTTCAAGGTCAGCGGCTTCTCCACGTACACGTCCTTGCCGGCGTTAAGCGCATCAATCGCAACCGCGGCATGCCAGTGGTCCGGCACGCCGATCAGCACGGCGTCCACTTCCTTCATCTCGAGCAGTTTGCGATGGTCGGTGAAAGTCTTCGATTTGGGCGCGATCTGTTGCGCGGCGTCGATCTGGGCGCCGTAGATATCGCAGACCGCCGTCACATCCACCGTTCCGGATTTGACGAATTTACCCATGTCGCCGCGGCCGCGCTCGCCGCAACCGATCAGTCCGAGTTGCACGCGCTCGTTGGCGCCGTAAACACGGGAGTAGGAAAGTGCAGTAGCGGCAGTCACGCCGCGGAGAAATGTCCGGCGTGGGACATCATTTTCAGGCATGACAAGATTATATGTTGAATCAGTACTTCAAAATGCGGTCCATCTCCGCCGCCAGCGTTTCGGTCTGCGGAAGAATCGCCGCTTCCAGGTTCGGATGGTAGCCAACCCACGTATCCAGCGCGCCCACGCGGCGTACCGGAGCGTCCAGCGAAGCGAAGAGTTCGTCGGCGATGCGCGCCGCGATCTCCGCGCCGTAGCCCCACGACAGGCAGTCCTCGTGCGCCACAATTACACGGCTGGTCTTTTCCACGGAAGCGCGAATCGCCGCCCAATCGTAGGGAGCCAGCGTGCGCAGGTCCACAATCTCGACGCTCACCACCGGGTCGCGCCGTTCGATCTGCGTGGCCGCCAGCAGCGCCTTCTGCACCAGCGCGCCGTACGTGATCACCGTCAGGTTCTGACCCGGCTTCACCACCTTGGCGCTGCCGAAGGGAATCGTGTAATCGGCACCCGGATGCAGCGAGCGGTTGTAAGGCTCGCGATAGAGCCGCTTGTGCTCCAGGAACAGCACGGGATCGTCCGCGCGCAGCGCCGTGCGCAGAAGACCGCAGGCATCGGCCGCATTACTTGGAAAAACCACCCGCAGCCCCGGAATATGCGTGAAGGTGGACTCGCCGCACTGGCTGTGATAAATCGCACCGCCATTTAAATACCCGCCAATCGCCACTCGGATCACGGCCGGGCTCGAAAAATTTCCATTGGACCGCCAGCGCATGGTGGCCAGTTCATCGCGCAATTGCATCATCGCCGGCCAGATGTAATCGAAGAACTGTATCTCCGCCACGGGCTTGAGCCCGCGCGTCGCCATCCCGATGGCGCGCCCCACAATCGCCGCCTCCGCCAGCGGCGTATTGAAAACCCGGCGCGAACCGAACTCCGTCTGCAACCCGTGCGTCACCTTGAACACGCCGCCTTTGCCTTTCACCTCGCATAAGCTCGCTTCGCGCGTGCAATCCGCCACATCCTCGCCGAACACCAGGATGTCGGGATTGCGCCGCATCTCCTCGCGCAGCGTGGCGTTGATCAGATCCACCATCGTCATCGGCGTGCCGTGAAAATGCGGCTCCGTCGCGAACCGCGCGGACGTCGCGTCGATCCTGTCCGAATAGAGATGCGCCAGCGCGGACGACGCCGGCGGCGGAGCATCGTGCAGCGCTTCCTGCGTGGCCTGCTGGATCTCCTCGTCGATTTCGTGCGTGATGTTCGCCAGCATCTGCCGATCCATCACGCCTTCGTCAATCAGCAGTTTGGGAAACAGCAGCACCGGGTCGCGCGCCGCATCGGCCTCGCGTTCGGCCACCGTTCGGTACAGCCGTTCATCGTCGGAAAGCGAGTGCGAATAGGGCCGCGTGCAGCGCGCGTGCACCAGCGCCGGTCCGCGCCCCTCGCGGCAATACTTCACCGCTTCCCGCATCGCGCGGTAGCTCGCGATGAAGTCGGTGCCGTCCACCGTCTGCCGGAATAGCCCCGGGACCGACGCCGTGAGCCCGTAGATGCTGCCGCCTGGAGTCTGCGCTTCAATCGGCACGCTGATGGCGTACCCGTTGTCCTCAACCAGGAACAGCACCGGCAGCCGCGCCAGCGACGCCAGATTCAGCGCCTCCCAGAATTCGCCCTCGCTGGTCGCGCCATCGCCTGCGCAGACCAGCGTCACCTCGTCGCTCTTAGCGTCCTTATAACGCGAGGCCTCGGCGCACCCCGCCGCCTGCAAAAACTGCGTCCCTGTGGGCGACGATGAACTCACGACGTGGAAATCGCGATGCCCCCAGTGCGACGGCATCTGCCGCCCGCCGGACGCCGGGTCGGCCGCCGCGCCCGCGGCCTGTTGCAGCATCTCATGGGGCGTCACACCCAGCGTGAGACAAAGCGCGCGGTCGCGGTAATAAGGGTAGAACCAATCGTAACCGCTCCGCAGCGCCATCCCCGCCGCCACCTGCACCGCTTCGTGGCCGGCGCCCGAAATCTGGAAGTAGATCCGGTTCTGCCGCTTCAGCGCCACCTCGCGGTCATCCAGCCTCCGCGACGTATGCATCAGGCGGAAGGCGCGCACAAGCTCGTCCTCCGCCAGCCCTGCAAATCGTTCGGTATTGGATGAAAGCTGAGCGCTGGTCTCCGTAGCCAAGCCGAAGCGTCCCTCACATCCAGTCTAAACCCTGGGGCATCAGGTGCCTGGGTGGGGCATGCTTTAGCCTGAAAGAGGCGCTGAAACGAGAATTTGGTTCTCGTTTGGTTCATGAGAATTCAGGCAGCCTCCTCGATGCCGATTTCCCTAATTAGGTTGTCGAGTGCCTGGCCGACGGCAAGGTAAAGTTGATCGAGCGTGCTGGTACGGGTCACGGGGAGCCGGCGATCGCCGGCAAAGGGGTGGATCATGCCAGCTGTTAACGGTGCGTAGAGCTTGTGAAATAGTTTCAGGTAGATGAGGCTGATACGGTATCCTTCCGCGGTGAGGCGGTAACGCCGGGATCGGGGAATCTTTTCGACCAGGGCTTTGGCGCGGAGTTTGGAGAGGTCGTAGCGGAGCGAATTCAGCTTGTATTGGTCGGCGGTGACACCCAAGGCTTGTAGCACGCGGGGGTAAACCTCAGAGGTCGTGAAATGGCCAGCCAGCACATGGCTGAACGCCACCAGAGCGTGCATCAACGCTAGTTGACGGGGATTATCCAGTTTCAATCCGGGAACTCTTGCCAATCCGAGCGCAGCTCGGACCCCGGACTCCCCTAATTCACCGCCCGATCAGGCTTCAAATAACCCGCCAGAAACCGCCAGATCTCCCTCCGCGATTCTTTCGCCGCCTTCGTATCGATCCGATTGAAGTAATGCCCGCCCGGCGCATCCTGGTAAATCTTGTATTCGAACTTCTTGCCCTCCGCCTTCAGCGCCTCGATCAGGTGCTCCACTTCCATCACGTTCACATCCTCATCATTCGTGTTCGTGTGGATCAACAAGGGCGTCTGCAGTTCCTTCACATGGAACACCGGCGAGCGTTTGCGATACTCCAGAATATCCTCGCGCACCGTCCGCCCAATGTGATACGGCGCCGAGTAAAGCGCCTGATACCCAGCCGGCTCGTAGCCCATGCGCTCCACCAGGTCGCTTACCGGAACGCCGGCATACGCCACCGCGTACGTCTGCGGGTGAGCGAAAATGTTCATCAGGCTGATCAGCCCGCCGTGGCTCCAGCCGATCACGCCGACGCGTTTAGCATCCAGGAACGGATAGTTCTCCAGCATCCACTGCCCGCTCAGATAGACATCCTCCACCTCCCGCCCGCCGTAATCGATCTGTTCGTAGAATCCCCGGCCGTAACCCGAACTGCCGCGATAATCCGCCGACACAATCGAGTACCCCTGCTCCAGCAATTCGCGGAATACGTGGGCATCGCGCGTGTCCTCGTTGGCATGGATACCCTGATGGCAGAACACCAGCAGCGGCTGCTTCTTGGACCGATCCAGATTCTTCGGAATGAACGTGTACGCGCGAATGATCAGCGGATTCGTCGCTCCCGGCGCCCGCGCATTCCCCGGCCGCGCCGGAGGCAGGCTCGTGTACTCCACCTTATCGACGTGCGCGATATCGTCCAGCATGACGTGCCACATCAGGTCATCGACCCGCTTGAGCACCTCGTCGTTGCCCGAGCCCTGCGGTGCTACCGCCGGCCCGGGCGGGATCGCGCTCGGGGCAGGAGGCTGTTGCGCAAAAAGACTGAAAACGGTGACGGGAATCAACAGGAGTGTTCGCATCGGCAAGGGAATATTATGACAGGACCGCTGCCAGTTTGGCGGCGGCGATCGCCTGCCCCACGTGCCGCTGCGTATGTTCCGCAATATGCGTGAGCAGCCCGATCACCGTAGTCGGCAGGCGCTTGCGTCCCACCGTCCGCGCATCTGCGAGCGTCGCCGGATAGATCGAACGTATCGCCATTTCAGCGTCGCGAAATGCCTCGTCCAAATCCGCCAGCAGTTGCTCGCGCGAGAGCGTGCCCGGCGATTCCTCCGCCGCCAATGCGTCCAACTGCGCCGCTACGAGTTCCCTTCCCTGCAGATACGTCATGAGCCTGTCCGTGCTCCCCGCGATATGCCGCACATGGAATCCCACTGATGCCAGACCGTGCGGAGTGGCCCATATGCGCTCGATCGGCAATCCCGCGGTGTACTTCTCCAAATCTTCGCGCGCCATCTGGAACGAATAAAGCACCGGCGCCAGCAGAGGATGCACCCCCGCAATCGGACCGCGCATCCAGGGTTCGGCTAAATCGCCCATGCCTCCAGTCTAGTGCCAATCCGTGGGGGTGCCATCCGTGGAGCGGCCTTTCAGGCTGCAACGTCGGCGTCCCAGCCGACGTTCTTCGCCGCCGCACTACACATCGCGCGGACGCAGATAAAACTCGATCGCCTCCGCGCGACTCAGCCCCTGCGGTTCGCTCATCGCCTCCGGATGCGTCCCGCGGAAGCGCTCCAGCATCAGCCCCTCCAACTCCGAGACCACTCCTGGATTCTTCGCCGCGACATCGCGAAACTCCCCAGGGTCGCTCGCCAGATCATAAAGTCGTCGATACCGTCCGGGCGTGGGGTTATCGACCACATAACCGTCCGTGCGTGCACGCCTGCCGGAACAGAAAATGTACTTCCACCGCGCGCTCCGTATGTATGCCTCTTCGTTTTCCAGGTACTCCGTGAACACGTGCTCGCGCGCCTTCTCCATCTTCCGCCCCTCCAGGTAGGGCCGCAGACTCTGCCCGTGCTGGACCGGTAGTGGGTCCACGCTCATGACATCCACGATCGTTGCCGAAACGTCCACGTGCTCCGTAAAATCGTGGACCACGCCGCGCCGCACGCGTCCCGGATATCGCATGATCAGCGGAACCCGCATCGCCTGGTCGTAGCCGCAATGCTTCTCAAAGCGGCCATGATGGCCAAGGTCGTAACCATGGTCGGCCATGTAGACTACAAAAGTGTCGTCTTCCAGCTTGAGCCGCCGCAAACCCGCCAGCACCCGCCCGATATTGCGATCCAGGAAACTCACGGAAGTGTAATAAGCGGCGTTGATGCCCTGCTTATCCACATCACTGAGATCGCGGAAGATAATCGGGATCTGCCCGCCGTCTTCGGGACCCACCCGCGGCACGCCAAAGCGGCGCGGGTCGAAGCGATCTCTATATTCCACCGGGAAATCGAACGGCGAGTGCGGTTCCATAAAACTCACCCACATCGCGAAAGGCTTCGCCGCGTTCTGGTCCAGATACCGTACCGCACTGTCCGCGATGTAAGTCCCCAGCATCTCCGCTTCGATTCTCGGATACGGCAGTTTCTCCGCATTGAGCCAGATGCGCGCCGGATCCTGAAACGGCTTCCACGCCGGTTTCGTGCGCGCCTCCGGCGGAATCGGCCGCGGCTTCACATCCTTCATCCACGCAGCGCCTACCTCGTTCTCGGTCATCATCACGTCGAAGCCGAACAGCCCCGGAGCCGCCGCCCGGTTCAAATGCATCTTCCCAAAAACGGCCGTGCCGTACCCCGCCGCCTTGAACTGTTTCGCAAGCGTCGGCTTCTCCAGCGCCAGCGGAGTCGGCAGGCGCGTGACCCCCGCCGCATGCGGCAACTGCCCCGTGAAGAACGATTGCCGCGATGGCGTGCACACCGGCGAGTTGCAGTAGTGCCGCGCAAACCGCGTCCCCTCCCGTGCCAGCTCGTCCAGATTTGGCGTCGGCGCGAGGCGGTTGCCGTCGCAGCCCAAAACGTACCCGGCATGGTCGTCGGCCAGCAGGAACAGGAAATTCGGCCTGCGACGTGCGGCGCCGCGACCCGTCGTCGCCGCCGCCATGCTTCCCAAGAATGTTCGCCGGCCGAGCTTCGAAGCGTCCGCCACTTACTTCGTTTTCTCCGGCGCCGGCACAGTCCACAGATACAGCCTGTGACTCAGGTAAGCATCCGCCTCAGTGTCCGGTACGATAACCTCCTTGTCCGGCTTCCAATCGCCCATATCGAACGTGTTCGATACAACGCGCGTGCCTGGCTTCAAATCGTGAAGCAGTTTGGGACGCAGCTTCAGGTTGATATTCGGCAGCAGGAATATGGTCACCACCGTCGCCTCGTGAATGTCAGCATCGAACAAGTCGTTCTCTTCGAACCGCACCAGTTTCTCAATGCCCGCCTTCCTGGCGTTCTCTTTCGCCTCGCCGATTCGCACTGGGTTGATGTCGATTCCAACGCCGCGCGCACCAAGGCCCTTGGCGGCCGCAATCACAATGCGCCCATCGCCGCAGCCCAGGTCGTACACGATGTCGGTCTTTTTCACGTCCCCCAGTTTCAGCATCGCCCGCACCGCCGCGTCGGTTGTGGGTACGTACGGTACGTCAGGCTCGCGTCGAGGCGAAGCCGATTGGGCGGCAACTACCCCAACCGACAACACCCCAACGATGAGATGAATGTAAATCCGCGATTTCCGGAGTAGCATCGAATCACCTCCGGTATCTGAGACTATCGCAACCCGCGCCCGGATGCATGTAGGACAGACGATCGCCTTTCGTCGTCTGTCATTTTTGTCACCGATTCATTTTTGTCACCCATTCCTCATCCGAACCCTCGCACTCGGCGGAGCGCTCTCTCTCACCCGCGCGTACTCCGCGTCGTGCGCCGACCGCATCGCGGCCAGCTTCCGCACCCGCTCGGGCTGTGCACCCGCCATGTCTCGTTGTTCGCAGCGATCCTTGCTCAAGTCGTATAACTCCCAAGGCCCGTCCACCCCGGTCGCGATCAGCTTCCAGTCGCCCACCCGGATCGCCCGATTGTCATTGTGATTGAAATACAAAAACTCCCTTGGAACCGCGCCGTCCTTCCGCAGCGCGGGCGCAAAGCTCTCGCCCGCCAGCGGTGGACCCCCCTCCGCCGCCGCCCTCCCGCCCGCCAGATCCACCAGCGTCGGAAGAACATCGACGAAATGGCACGGATCGTGACGCAGCTTGCCCGCGTCCTTGATCCCGTCCGGCCAATGCACAATCATCGGCGAAGCGATGCCGCCCTCATTCACCCAGCTCTTATGCAAACGGAAAGGAGCGTTGGAGCAGCTCGCCCACCCCGGCCCCAATCCCAAAAACGTGCGCGCCGATCCGGGCGCCGCCGCCCTGTCGTGCCCATCGCCGCGAATCAACTGCTCCGAGCTCGCGCCGTTGTCCGACAGAAACAAAACCACCGTATTGCGCGCCGCCCCCAGCGCCTCAACCTGCCGGACCACTCTGCCGATCTCCAGGTCCATGCGCGAAATCATCGCCGCGTGGATCGCCATCTTCGTCCGCTGGAACGCCTTCTGCTCCGCGCTCAGTGAAGACCACGCAACCGCGCGCGACACTTCACCCGTGCCGGTCTTGGCGAAGAGTTCCGCGTCCGGCGTATTCCATCGCGTCCACATCGCCGGCTCCAGCGGCGCCAGCCCGCAGTTCACCAGGCCCATACGTTGCATGCGCGACAGCTTTCTTTCCCTCGCGGCGTCCCACCCCTCCGCGAACCGGTCCCGGTACTTCTCGATATCCTCCGCCGGAGCCTGCAATGGAAAATGCGGAGAATGCGGCGCCATATACAGGAAGAAAGGATCCTGCCCGTGATCCCGCGCGTGCTCCTTGAGAAATCGCACCGCGTAATCGGCGGTCGCCGTCGTACTGTAGTAGCCTTCACCCGGTTTCGGAAGCGGCTCGCCATCGAGCTCATGACGATTCTGCGTGAAGTAACGGTCCTCATCCAGCATCGTGTAGGAGTGGTCGAAACCCACGCCGCCCGCGCCCGTGACGAACCGCATGTGCCACTTACCCGAATGATACGTGCGGTATCCCAGCGGCTTGAGATAGTCCGGAATGAATCGCGTGTAATTCGGGATATTGCCCCGCGTCATAATGTCGCTCGCCGTCTGCTGCGCGTAGTAGCCCGTCAGCAAACAGCTTCGCGAGGGTCCGCACCGCGCCGTGGAGTACCCCTGCGTAAACCGTACGCCGCCCGCCGCGAGACCGTCGAGATTCGGAGTGTCCACCTCGCCGCCGTAACACCGCGCATCCGAGAAGCCCATATCGTCCGCGAGAATCACCACGAAATTGGGCTTCCTGGCCGGGGCCGCACCGGCCCCCAGCGCCACCCCTGCCGCCGCCCCGCCCGCCAATCTCAGGAAACTCCGTCGATCTACCACGCAAGCCATTCTTCTTTACCTCTTGGGCTTCTTCACCGGCTCCGGCCCGATCCGTTCGATACTCACGCCGATCAGCTTCACCGGCTCCACCGGCCTGTCGCCGTGGACCGCGGCATGATTAATCTTCGCAACCACACTCTGCCCCTCCACCACCGTGCCGAAGATCGTGTACTTGCCGTTCCAGGTGTTCATCGGACTCTCGGTAATAAAAAACTGGCAGCCGCCCGAATCCTGTTGGCCGGTATTCGCCATGGCAAGTTTGCCGGAGCTGTCGAATCGCAGCCCGGGCAGAAACTCGTCGGGAATCGTGAAGCCGCAATTGTGCGCGCCGGTCCCCGTCGGGTCGCCCGATTGAATCATCTCGCCCGGCACTACGCGGTGGAACGTGATGTTGTCGTACAGCGGCCGCTTTACCATCGTCCTGGTCTTGGGATTGAGCGTCGCCTTGGTACCTTGCGCCAGAGCTACGAAATTTTCCACCGTCTTAGGCGTGTCCTTTTCGTAGAGCCGGGCGGTGATATCCCCCATCGATGTGTGAAAGACGGCATAGAGCCCGTTCGCTTTGGGTTGCGCAGAAACACATCCTGCCGCAAGAAGGAATAGCGTGAGTCTGGTCACGGTCTCCCCATTCTATCCCGCGAAACGCCGCGAACTCCCTGACGCTCGCAACTCCACAGCCGAGCGCCCCAATCCGAGCCGCGATCGTGAGAAGCTGTGAAATAATCGCGACATGCCCGCCGTTGTGGCGCACGCACTCCTGCGTGCCGCGTCGAGACTCTTCTCGACGCTCCGGACGCCACCACCCCAATCCGCGCACCAATCAGAGATGGTATGAGAAGGCCGGTCTCCCCCGCGGGATACGTTAAGATCCCGAATAGACACGCACTCGATCAGGTGCAAAAAGGAGACCGGCTTATGAAAAAGAATAACATTGCGAGACTACAGGCGCTTTCGAAGGGCAAGAAGAGGCAGAACCGTGGAGCTGCAAGACAGAGGCTGACCGTAGGGTTAGACCTGGGAGATCGCGATAGCCGCTACTGCATCTTGGATGAAGCCGGAGAAAAGGCGAGCGAAGGCAAAGTGGCGACGACGAAAACGGGGTTCAACTCGGTCTTTGGAAAGATGGTGCCGAGCCGAATCGCACTGGAAGTAGGGACGCATTCGCCATGGGTAAGCCGGCACCTGGCGGCCATGGGACATGAAGTAATCGTGGCGAATCCACGGAAGGTAAAACTGATCACGCAGAGCGTGAAGAAGAACGATCGGATGGATGCCGAGCAACTGGCCCGGTTGGCCCGAGTGGACCCGAAGCTGTTGTCCCCGATCCGACACCGAGGCCCAGAAGCGCAAGCGGACCTGGCGGTGATCCGGGCGCGGGCGGGATTGGTAGATGCGCGGACGGAGTTGATCAACATGGCGCGCGGACTGGCCAAGCCGATGGGAGAACGGTTGAAGAAGTGCGACGCCGATTACGTGAAGGAATCGCTGGCCGATGGACTCAGCGCGGCGGCGCAAAGCGCCATTCGTCCGCTGCTGAAGAGCGTGGAAGCGATCAATCAACAGATCGGAGTGTACGAGGAGAGGATCGAGGGAATTGGGAAAAAGTACCCGGAGATGAAACTGCTGACGCAGGTCGGGGGAGTAGGCACGCTGATCGCGTTGACCTACATCTTGACCATCGAAGATGCGGAGCGGTTCGCGCATAGCCGGGAGGTCGGACCATACCTGGGGCTGACCCGCAAGCTGCGGGATAGTGGCGAAAGCCAGCCGGAGTTAGGGATCAGCAAGGCGGGGGATCAGTTGTTGCGACGGCTGTTGGTACAGGGAGCGCACTGCATCCTGAGGCAAGGGGCGCCGGAGTGTGACCTCAAGGTATGGGGCATGGGGATGCTGCAAAATGGCGACGGCAAGAAAGTCAGCAAAGCGCGCAAGAAGAAAGCGGTGGTAGCGGTGGCGCGCAAGTTGGCGGTGTTGCTGCATCGGTTGTGGGTGACGGGGGAAGTCTACGATCCGCAGTACAACCGTAAGGCGGCACAGGCAGCGAAGGGTAAAGCCAAAGCAGCCTAAGGGTTTGAGGATTGGAATTCTGCAGAGTATGCGAAAGCGCCGAGTTGGGGTGATTGCGAGGTCGCGGCAGAACGTCGGGGGCCAGGTAACTGGGACCCTTCAGTTCGACGCAGAGATGGCAGCACCCCTTGAATTGAGAACACCAACAGGCACCTGCGGCGAAAGCTGCAATCAGAGTGCGGATGGGAGCATGGCGACAATGGCGCAGGAGTCAACGGGCAGAATGCAATCCGAAGCGAGTTGGCAGGGAAAGCAGATGGGATGCTACGGGAGGAGAGGCGCGCGGAACGCGCGCATGAGGCGCTGCCTCATACTCCGCCAGGGGGCGAGCCCCCTGAGACCTCCCGCCCCCTTTCCCTCGGGAATCCGTGTATCAGAACGGAAGCAATCGGTCAAGGGTTCGCAAGCCGCGCAAAACCGTTGCGCGCCCTTGACCGATCACTTCCGTTCTGAAGAAACCACTGAGATGAGGGAAAGGGGGCGCCTAGGGTGCGGGGGCCGGAACCCCACGGGGTGTAGCCTCTTTGACCAATGCAGCGAGGGCGCGCGGAACGCGCGCCATGAGGCTCCGCCTCATACTCCGCCAGGGGGCGAGCCCCCCTGAGACCCCCGAATTTTCCGCTTGACAGGGAGGGGCCTTCTCATGGAAGCCGCGACCGTTAGGGAGCGGTTGGCTGGGAGTATCTTACTTCCTCACATACCCCACATTGGCCGACCGCTTCGCGCCCACGCGATGCATCTCATCCGACAACGCGTGCACTCCGCTCGCATCCACCCACCGGTTGTAAAAGTTGAACAGGGCGCACACCGTGATGGCATAATATATCGCCGCATCGTCCCAACCCACGGCATACAGCGGTTGCATGTCCTCGGCTGTAATCTCCGTCGAGTGTTGATTCACCCGATCGACGAACCGCAGCAGTGCCTTCTCCTTTTCGCTCAGACCAGACGTTTCCAGATCGCGTATCACTCCCGCGACAAACTCCTCCCCATTGACCGGAGTCGTGCTGTCCCTTTCAAAAAGTACCGCCGCGACCGCGGCGTGAGACTTCAGTCAAAACGGACAATGATTACGCGCCGACGTGAACGCCGCAATCAACTCTCGCAGCCAGGGGCTCAACGGCCCTGGTTCGCGCATGATCTCCTGCGTGAATCGCGCCAGGTGGCTCGTCGCCTCCGGCTTGAACGCGAACAGATGCCAGATCTGCGGATACTCCGGGCCCGCGCCCTGCATCATCCGCAAAGCATCCGCGTAAGGACCCGGTTGCGGGTTGTTCTCCACGCCTGGAAGGAACATCGGGGCCATTTTGACTGCGGCTTTCACTTCATCGCTCATATGGGTTCGAACCGTACACCGTCGTCTTAGGATTATAATTCCGCCAGTCGAACCAATAGTCTTTTAGCATGGGTATTGGCTCCAGGCACAACCCTTTCGCCTTCCCCGAAGTGGCACAGCCCTGGAAGTTCCACTCGCTCCCGGTCGTCTCGTCAATCAGCAGAACGCCCGGCCTCCCCGTGATCCGATAAAAATCGCTCGCTCCATTCACCCCGGGGATGCGCCCCTGGAACGCCCGCACGGATTGATCGTCGGGCCCCACCACCAGCAGCACCGGCTCGGCGCCTACGTGATCTTTGACCAGCTTTTCCTTCACCACCCGGTCGTACAGAAATGCCCGGCTCGCACCGTACGCTTGTATCCCCAACATTAGGTCGCGGGCCGCAAGGGCGTGCTCCGGAAAGTCCAACACGGTGGGTGCCCGCTTCATCCGCACATCCCAATCTCGCTTGGCATAATCCGAAATGAACTCCGGAACATCATCCAATACCGTCCCCTGCGGCTGCTCCGCTCTCCAGATGGCAAGCGTCAACTCATCGGAAAGAACCAGGGTCAACCGCCGACCCTTGAGCGGCCCCGAGATGGCGGCGCCGCTGATCTGCTGCCAGTAGGTCCCCGTCTCCTCGTCGCGCATGAGGAAGTTCTGGTTGTTAATTCCGGCCAGATGAAACGTCAGCCGCAATCCGTCCACATCTCTCGTCCACACCAGACCGGTGTGACAAAGCGTTCAATACGTCGCCACAATCGCGGTGCCGCCCACCACGTCATTCACTACGTGATGGTAAGACATGCCGCGGATCGGATATGCCCGCGCCTCCCCGCCAATTCGCACAGCCACCACTTTCTCCGCTCCATCCAGCTTGACATCGCGCGCCGCGCTGAACGAGGGATGCACATCGGGATGGAACATCAACTCATAAATATTCACGCGCGCCAGGAACGCGAGAACCACTACCAGTGCCGCCCCCGCCGCGCTCAACACTCGCTTCCATCTCAGCGGCTGTGCACGCAAGCACCCGATCGCCACCAGAACCGCCGTCAAAGCGCTGATCACGGTAATCACGGGCCGGAATCGAGTAACCGCCAGCGCCAACGCCAACTCGCCCGCCCCCTGGTGACGGAACGGCCGGATCACGTAAATAGGATACGCAACCGAGATCAGCGACACTGCCAGGCAGGTGAGCAGAATCAAGATGAATATCCGGCGGCGCTGTACAGTGGCGGCAAAATTCATGCCAGCCAGCATAGCCCACGCCCGAACGTGCCGTCCATAGCATAAAAAGATTAGCCTGCCTGGACGCAACAGGCGGCTGCTAACAAATCGCCGCGAGCTTCGTCCTCATTGTTAACTCCAATATATGGGACCGAACACTATCATATGAACTTGCCTTCCACAGATCCTGAATGGAAAAAAGGCAGCGCGGAGCTTTTGGTCTTATCCTTGCTCGAGGACCAGCCCCGCCACGGCTATGACGTTTCCAAACTGATTCAGCTCCGCTCCGGCGGCGCCTTGCGATTTCACGTCACCTCGCTCTATCCGCTGCTGCACCGCCTGGAGAAACAGGGGTGGATCGAGGGCCGCTGGGTCGAGAAAGCCGAGCAGCGCCGGCGCCGCTATTACGCCCTGACGCCGCAGGGCCGGAAGGTCCTGCGTTCCAAACAGAAAGGCTGGCGGGATTTCGTCGCCGCCATCAGCCGCATCACGGGGATCGAACATGCCTGATTGGAAGAACCTCGTTCGACAACGACTTGCGCCATTAGGTCTGACCACACCCGCGGAGACCGACCTTGTGGACGAAGTCGCTCAACATCTGGAAGATCTGTTCCGCGAACTGCGCAGCGGCGGAACCGGCGCGCAAGAGGCCTACCGCCAGGCCATGGCACAACTCGATGACCTGTATCCGCTGCGCGCAGGCCTCGAAAGGAATCAACGCATGCCGAAAAACAATCCGGTTCCCGCCGGCGATTCGTCGCAGGGCAACTTCGTGGAAGCTCTATGGAAAGATGTCCGCTACGCTCTCCGCGGCATGAGGAGGAACCCCGTCTTCGTGCTCTTCGTAGTGCTGACCCTGGCGCTGGGCATCGGCGCGAATACCACCGTCTTCACCCTGATCAACACCATAGTTCTCAATCCGCTCCCGGTGCGAAATTCCAGTGAACTGGCGGCGGTCGCAGCCGGCTCCCGTAACACTTCGAAATCCGCGCCGATCTTTCCCGTCTCGTATCCCGAGCTGAAAGACTACCAGTCCCAAAACCAGGTCTTTGGCTCGCTGGCCGGCTTCACTTCTCCTCGCGGTGCCACTTTACAGGACCATGGCACGGCGGAGGGCCTCTTCGCCGAATTGGTGACCGATAATTACTTCTCGACGCTGGGCCTCACTCCCGCCCGGGGACGCTTCTTCTCTCCCGAGGAGGACACCGTTCCCGGCGCGCACCCGGTCGCTGTCCTGAACTACGCGGCGTGGCAGAAGCGCTTCGGCGGCGCCGATGATATCATCGGCCGAGAACTCGAAGTAAACAGCATCGTCATTACCGTGATCGGTGTGGCACCGCCACATTTCATCGGCGTGAACTCCATCTTCGGTCCCGATCTATGGATGCCCGCCGCCATGGCCGAGCGCATGTTCCCAAACTCCATGCAGAACGCGCTGACCGACCGCGATAAGGCCGCCTTCCTCGGCATCGGCCGCCTCAGGCCGAACGTTACGTTAGAGCAGGCTCGCGCCAACATCGCCACCGTCGCATCGGCTCTGGCACAAGTCTATGCCACCAGCGAGGGCCACACGGCGACAGTCCGGCCGCTTCGTGAAATCCTTCTCGCCAGCAGCGGCAGCACGGCCGGCCCCATGCTCTTCGCCAGCGCCGCGCTCCTGATTGTCGTGGGAATCGTCTTGCTGATCGCCTGCTCCAATGTGGCGAACCTGCTGCTGGCGCGGTCCGCCGCGCGCCACCAGGAGATGGCGGTCCGCCTGGCCATGGGAGCCAGCCGTTCCCGTCTGGTCCGGCAACTCCTGACCGAGAGCGTGCTGCTCGGGTTTCTGAGTGGAGTAGTGGGGCTGTTCCTCGCTTATGCGGGGCTGCAGTTCCTGTTCGGAAGACTGCCGGGCTCGGCGAACTTCCCCACGCCGAAGCTTGATGCTGCGGTGTTCCTGTTTGCGCTGATCGTGTCCCTCGCAACCGGCTTTCTGTTCGGCACAATCCCAGCCTTGAAAGCCTCGCGCGCGAATGTAGCGGAGGCGTTGAAGGAATCCGGACGCACCGCGGGCAGGAGCCGTCGCCGCATCACCCTCGCCAACGCGCTGCTGGTCGGACAAGTCGCGTTTTCCTTCCTCCTGCTGGTCACGGCGGCGCTGTTCCTGCGCAGCATCGGGCGCGCCTACGAAATGGATCCGGGCTTCCAGACAGCTCATCTCGCCGTCTTCCCGGCCAGCCCCGGACAGGCCGGATACGGCGAAGCGCAGGCCACGGCTTACTACAAGGATGTGCGGGAACGCGCCCTGAGGCTTCCCGGCGTGCAATCTGTGTCGTGGTCCTCCAACATGCCGTTGTGGGCGCGTACCGTGACCGGGCTTCAGGTGGAAGGCCGCCAGCAGAGGTCGCGAACCGACCAGATCCGCACCGTCGTCAACACCGTCGACCTAAGCTATTTCGAGACCGCCGGAGTCGCCATCGAGAACGGGCGCGCGTTCACTGATATAGACCGGGAAACCTCGCTCCGCGTGGCCATCGTGAATCAAAAGATGGCTCACGATTTCTGGCCGGCCGGAGCGCTCGGCAAACGCATTCAGGTCCCAGGCGAAAAGTTTACGCGCCAGATCGTCGGAGTTGCGCACACCGCCAACTATACCAGTTGGGGAGAACCGCCGCAGCCGTGCGTTTATGTGCCCCTGGCACAGAACTATTCGGAGTCCATGAATCTGTACGTGCGCAGCAAGGGAGATCCCCGTGAAGTCCTTGTGCCGGTCGAGCGCGAGTTGCGCGCGGCCGGCCCGCGGGTCCTCGTGTTCAGCATTCGCACCGGCAGCGAGATCGTCGATGGCGGATTGTTCCAGGCGAGGATGGGCGTGGGTCTATTGACCGCCTTCGGACTGCTGGCGTTGGGCCTCGCCAGCATCGGGCTGTACGGCGTGCTGGCGTACTCCGTAAATCAACGCAAGCGTGAGATCGGACTGCGCATGGCGCTCGGCGCGACTCGGGCCAGCGTCCTCCGCCTGATCCTGCGAGAGGGAATGTCGCTGGTGATCGCCGGTGTTCTGATCGGGCTGTTGGTCGCGCTGGCAATCGGGCGATTGCTGAGCACGATGCTGTTTGGCGTGGATGCAAGCGATCCGCTCAGCGTCGCTGCGGCGGCATTGATGCTATCCGCCGTCGCGCTCCTGGCCTGTTATCTGCCGGCCCGCTGGGCCACCAAGGTCGATCCGCTGGAGGCGCTGCGCGAGGTGTGAAACCAAGACCGGCGACAGTAAGAACTCTCTGGTTGCTCACGCTCCTGTTGTCCACCATCGGGGTGTTGGCCGTGGCACGCCGGATGCTGTTTCTCCTGGGCGCGCTGCCACCCGTCCCCCAAGGCTCCCCGGCGGTGCCCGATGCCGGTTTCGCGCGGCACCCCCTGTTGACGATGGTCCATATCGTGCCCGGACTGTTGTTCGTGGTGCTGGGTCCGCTGCAGTTCGTTTCCACGCTGCGCACGCGCCGGCCCGGCCTGCATCGCTGGATCGGCCGGGTGGTGCTCGCATCGGGAATGATCATCGGAGTAACCGCCCTGTTGATGAGTCCCCAAATGGCGATCGGCGGGGCCAACGAAACCGCCGCTACCACCTTGTTCGCCATCCTGTTCCTGTGCGCCTTGGGCAAGGCGTTCATGGCCATTCGCCTGGGCAAAGTCGCCCTGCACCGCGAGTGGATGATCCGGGGTTTCGCCATTGGATTGGCGGTGGCGTTCGTGCGCCCGATCGTCGGTGTATTCTTTGCCACCAGACGGATCACGCATTTAACGCCCCACGACTTCTTCGGCACTGCTTTCTGGCTGGGCTTCACAATTCAGACGATTGCAGCCGAGATCTGGATCAACCGCACCAGGCGGCTCACTGCTACTGGAGCGCCGTGACAAACTCGAAAGTCATAATCAACTCCGACGATTGCACCGTGGCGCCCGGCTGGCCCTGCGCGCGCATCTGCGTCATCGTGTTGGCGCGGTCGAGTGCCGCCTGATTCAGCCGGGCATCGCTGCTCGCCAGAATCTCGACCTCGCTCATGTGTCCCGCTCCGGAAACATTCCCGTGCAGCGTCACAACCTGCATCGCCGCATTGGCATTCGAGTCCGGAAAAGCCGCTCCCGGCACAGGCATGACAATCGGCATATTGAAGCCCGGATTCATCGCTCGCCCGGCCCCCAGCGCCATCATCCCCGCCGGATTGAACATCGCATCCGTGGGAGCCGGCGGATCGGTCACGCTGATCGTCCTGGCTTCCGCTACGACGTGGCCGCCCTCCGATATGCTGAAGCCCGACGGGATCGTTTTCTGGTGAAACCGGAGCGCCGTCGAAAAGTCGTAGTGCACGAACATCCCCGGCACCGGAGAGTACGTCGTCAAAAGCCCGGTCTGCGCATCCACGCAATATTCCGCCTCCTCCCAGTTCCGCGCACCCGTGAAAGATCGATTGCCTGCGCCCATCACGATCAGCACGCAGCGCTGCTCCGCGCCATTCAAATAGCCCGTGGCCGTACGGACCGAAGCCTGCGGTCCCACCGTCGGATACTGAAAGAAAATCGCCGCCCGCACCTGTATCAGTCGAAGCGGAACATTGCCGCTGCTCTGGGTTCCGTACAGGCCGCTTACGGTGGACTCCGGGTAGAGGTTGATGGCGGAGTAATTCGGCCCCTGCGCCGTCCAGCGGTACCCGTGCCCGGGAGCAATGTCTTCGAGCATCCAGTTTCCATCCGAAGCCAGGCCGCCCGACGCCGTAAACGACGTCTTCAAATCGTAGGGTTGCGCACGAACATTGGAAAGATCGCGCGCCTTCCTCAGCAGCCCGATTGCCGCGATCCGCTGTTCGGCATCTTGGACTGCTTGCGCGGTACCGGTAACTAACTCCAGCGCATCGGCAGGAATCGGCGGACGGGCAATCGTTCGGAAATCAAGAGCTGCACGCACCCGAACGTTCGGAGTCTGTGCTAGCGCCGCCATGGAAAATGCCGTGAAAAATGCAGCGCGGAGGCTGGCAGGCATCATGGTCCCTCTCCTTTCGAGAGTATATCGAATCGATGAAAGCTGATTTCAGCCGCCAAATGACCTTGGTGCCGATCCGCACCTACGGCTCGCTTCACCTGCCACAACGAACCCGCCATTCCAGAGCCACATCAGCTTAGGTAGAGGACAGGAGCATGAAACGTACCTGCTTGTTTGCATTAACACTCGTATTGTTTTGCGTGACCGCCGCGAGCGCTCAACATAGGGGTGGGGGTGCCGGAGCTGGCAAGGCCGGCGCTGCGGGTGTCAAAGCCGGCGAAGCCTCCCATACGGGTGTCGCAGTTGGAGGGGCCTCCCGTACAGGTGCCGCAGGCGAAACCTCCCATACGGGTGCCGCATCTGGCGAAGCCTCCCGTACGGGCACCGCAACTGGCGAAGCCTCCCGTACAAATAGCAAGCCTGGTAGAGCCTACCGTACTACCGATACCACATCTAGCGGCAGCTCCCAGCCCAAGCATCGATAGCAGGCGGTCGGCCGGAACCGGTTTCGTTGCTCTATTTCAGGTACTTTTTGGGAATGCGGAGGGCCATCGTGCCGGCGACTGTGACTACATCGTACTTGCCGACAGCGCCAATCAACTGGTGCGCGGCCCAGGGCTCGAGCTGGTAGTCACCGGTCAGCCATCGAATCATATCGGTGGTTGCCATCTGCAGACCGCGGTCGAGGGAACTGGAAAATTCCGGCTGCGATCCCAGGCTGATGACGTAGTCAGCGGTCTCGACCCGCGGACCGTTGACGTGGGCGTTCTTCTTGATCTCCACGGAGAACTCGACGTCCATGGAAGTTTCGACACCGGTGCCGGTCGGTTCGCCATCGGCCATGATCGCGTGGCCGTCTCCCATGAACAGCAGCGCACCCTTGTGGTAGACCGGCAGAATGACAGTGGCGCCTTCCGCAATCTCGTTGTAATCGAGATTGCCACCGTAGCTGCCGAAGGGGCCGGAAGTCGGCGAGAAATCGCCGGGCGCCGCTACGCCGATACAGCCTAGCATCGGGCGTGCGGGAAATTCCAGCTTGATTTTGCCGCTCGCAGGCTCACGTAGCTTGACCATATTCGTCTTCAGATCGAGATCCCACGGCAGGATATTGTCGCGGCCCTTACGCACGACATCGGGCTTATAGTGATTCGGGTACATGCTCTCGACGAACTCAGGCAGCACCGAGAACGGAGCCAGGCGGTACGCTGTCGAGCCCCAGTTCCGGTTCAGCCGCACCTTGCGGAGATGCACCAGAATCGCGTCGCCGGGTTCCGCGTTATCCACGTAAAACGGCCCGGTCAGAGGGTTGCCGCCCGTGGCCCGGGACTCCCCGTGATCGTCCATTCCGCCGGAATCGAGAGTCTTCGTGATGACGATATCTCCCTGGTTGATCCGCAGAAATACCGGATTCGTGTGAGAAAAAGTGTTGTAGTAACGATCGGGGACCCCCTTGCGGGTTTCCCCAGTTACTATACCGGCGGCGGCCACAAAGCAGACAACGATCGAAAGACGCATGGTCCATCTTCACACACGTAAATGCGAGCCGCCCTCGTAACGGATTGCCGCCCTCTCTGACGCAAACTGAATGCGTCTTCACGCTCCCGATTGCGATCATCAAATAAGTAGATGTAAGCAACCTCCTCAAACCGAAAAGGGAACTCGCATGTACAGATTCCCACTCCTTCATCTGATCGGGCCGGCGCAAGTATGCATTCTGTCCTTCTCACTAGCCTTTAGTCCTCCGTCCAGCGCCACGACAAAAAGACGGCGGCCGTCGGCTCACCGCACAACCGCCCGGGCGACGTTATTACCGGGCATAGTCGCCGGCGGTCCGTGGACGGAACCGACTTACGCGGATTCCGCCGACGGGGACAGAATCACGGCCGAGGACCCAACCATTCGACGTATCGCCATAAGGGCCCTTGGCCCCTATAACGGATCAGTGGTTATCGTCGATTCTTCGACAGGGCGCATCCTATCGATTTTGAATCAAAGGTTGGCATTGAACAAAGGTTACCAGCCATGCTCGACTTTTAAGGTCTCCGTCGCCTTAGCTGCTCTGAGTGAGAAAGTAATCGAGCCGGCGAGAATCGATCTGACCGGCGCGCTGGCGCATTCCAGCAATTATTTCTTTGCCAACCTCGGTCGCCAACTCGGCTTCGAAAAACTCAGCTACTACGCACATGAGTTCGGGTACGGTGAAAAAGCCGGCCTGAATATTGCCGGCGAGGGACCAGGGCATTTTCCCCTCACGCCGCCGCCCAACGGAGGTGTCAGCATGCTGAGTAGCTTTGGCGAAGAGATCTCCCAAACGCCTCTGCAGTTTGCAGCACTGATGAGCGCGATCGCGAACGGAGGCACACTCTACTGCCTTCAGTATCCTCGCAATGCACGGGAAATCGCCTCCTTCACGCCCAAGGTCAAGCGAAAGCTGAACATCGAGGTGCCCATATTCGGGATCATCCCCGGCCTACGGGCAGCCGTGGAAAGAGGTACCGCGCGCGGTGCTCGCCAGGAAGAGCCAATAGCCGGTAAGACCGGCACCTGCAGCGAAAACCATGCTCATCTGGGGTGGTTTGGGGCCTTCAACAATACGGGGCGGAGACTGGTAGTGGTGGTGTTGCTGAGAGGCGGGCGGCAAGTGTCGGGCCCTCGGGCCGCGGCCATTGCGGGAGAAATCTATGCCCGTCTGGGTGAGGCAAACTACCTTGCCCCGTCCGAAGTTCGCCCAAGTGCTCCGCACAATCCGCCCCTCGTAGCAAGCGACTCCATTCTTGCCAAGGTGCTGCTCATTCTGCTGTGTTCCTCGGCGATCCTAATCCTCATCTGGCGAAAGTCAAGAATATGGAAGTCTAGATTCGGGCTGCGCGGAGGAAGCGCCCGGGGCGTGCCGAAATTGCAATAATTTCTTTTCCGTGGTGGGGCAGGCTTCAGCCTGCCAATCCGAGCGCAGCTCGGACTGCTCTTTTCTTCTCTCCGGGTAACCCGTCCCTGGTGGGACAGACCATCGCTTTTCGTGGTCTGTCGTGCTTCGACCGTGCCGCTGCGCAGCCGGGGAGAATGTCGCTAGGAGTGGCCATTCGCGATGCAGGCCGAACAGCATGTGAAATGGGCCTGTCTAAGGCGCGCACAATGGGACAGAAGGGTCATAATGAATGTATGTAGTGGCTTCACCGGACGCATGGGGTGTATTGCGGATCGGAACGCAGGGGACTGAAGTCAGGAGATATGAGATATTCAGCAGTCGTAATGGCACTCTCTGTTATAACCGTGATGGTGCCCCAAGCGTCCGCGCAAACCCAGCCCGCAAATGCGGGGGCGCCACCGGCGCCGACGCAAGCCCCGCCAACTGGCCATGGTCTCAAGTTGTTCGTCGAAGGTGTAAATAACACAAGAGGCTTCATTGGAGTGCTTGTATTCAATTCGCCAGCCGGCTGGCCGGAGGACGTTTCATCAGCGTTCACGTCAGAGGCCGTGCCGGCGCAGGCGCCTGAAACCATACTGGAACTTCACAACCTGCCTGCTGGCGATTATGCCGTAGTCGTCCTCCACGATGAGAATTTGAATAAGAAGCTGGACCGGAATTGGCTCGGCAAGCCAAAAGAACAATGGGGCATGTCGAACAACCCTCGTTTCTCCCACTCCGCACCTTCATTCGGGAGCGCGCGCTTTCCATTCGCCGGAGATGAACAGTTGCATATTGGCTTACGCTGATTCGCCATCTCATCCTATTTTTCACTGATTCTAAATCACTTACATATCACGAACTTGCACCCGTCTGGTACAATCAAACCGGCAGTCAAATCCATGCCAATCCAGCCCCACCGCAACGCCTCGTTGACCTGCGGTGTGCCCGTCCATCCGTCTAGATCGACCCCGGCCGCCTTTCTTGGGTTCACACACATGCACCACGAATTTCACAACCGAACCCACCAAGTAATTCATTCTAAAGGAAAAACCACGTAACCACTGAACCCGGCGAACCCAACCAACCCAAGACCAATCGCCGGGATTTCACCCAGGGTGGGTGGGGCATAGCCCCCTCTCCCCCATACAAGACCCCAATACTCCCTAAAATCCGCAAATTCCCACTTGGCCCAAGAAGTGCAGCGAGGGCTAACCGGATAAAGAGAGTCCTATTACTTTTATATGCAATTGACCAGAGCCGCAGACTACGCCGTCCGGGTGATGATCCATCTGGCCGGACTCCCGCCCGGTACGCGGCTCAGCCGTTCGGAACTGTCCGCGGCCGCCGAATGTCCCGAGCAGTTCCTCTGTAAAGTCCTCCAGAACCTCACCCGCTCCGGCCTCGTGATCTCCCATCGCGGCAACACCGGCGGATTCGAGCTCGAAGAACTGCATCGCACCGCCTCCGTCCTCGAAGTCGTCGAAGCCGTCGAAGGACCCATCCGCCTCAACCTCTGCCTCACCAGCGACCACGGCTGCACACGCCAGGGCTGGTGCCCCGCTCACTGCGTCTGGGCCGAAGCGCAGGCAGCCATGCTGAAAGTACTCAAAGAAGCCAACGTCTCCGACCTCGCCCAACAGGCCGCCAAGGCACGTCGTCCCATCGTCGTCGCCATCCAGGAAACCCGATGGAACTGACCTGGATCGCCATCCTCTCCAGCGTCTGCATGGCCCTCGCAGCCGTCTGCATTTTTATTTTTGCTGTAAAAAAAGACTATTTCCACAACATCGAAGACACCAAGTATCAGGTCTTCTGGAGCGATCTGGAAGAGCTCGTCGATTCCCCCAAGGAGAAGCGTGAGAATGCCCGTGGCAAGCACCCATCCCGATAGCCACACCGCCGCCGTCGATCCGCACATGCCGCGCCGCCGCGTACTGGCGTGGCTTACCAGCGTGGGCCTGTTCGGCTCCGCAGTGCTTTCCGCGGTGTCCAACCTGGTCTTCATCAAGCCGCGCGCCACCTACGGCCAGCCCGCCCGGTTCGCCATCGGCAAGCCCGACGATTTTCCCTCCGGCACGCGCATCTCGCTCGACGTCAAACGCGTCTGCATCGTCCGCGATGGCGCCAAAATGGCCGCCATCTCCACTACCTGCACCCACCTCGGCTGCATCGTCGGCATCAGCGACACCGGCTTCGCCTGCCCCTGTCACGGCTCCCGCTTCGATCAGGATGGCACCGTCACCGGCGGTCCGGCCCCCAAACCGCTCCCCTGGTTCAAACTGAGCCTCGCGCCCAACGGCGAGCTCGAAGTTGACAAAGGTACGCAGGTCGAACCCGGGACCTACCTAAACGTATGAGCACCCAGACCCCTGAAAAAGGCGCGTGGAGCGCCCTGCGCGAGCTGCCCTCCAACGTCTGGAGTTCCATCTTCCGCAATCCCCTTCCCTCCACAGACCTGGAGCGCGCGTCGACGAGCTTCACCAATTTCTTCCTCCACATCCACCCCGTCAAGGTCCACAAAAACACCCTGCGGCCCATCTACACCCTGGGACTTGGGCTCATCTCCCTCTTCCTCTTCTTCATCCTCGTAGCCACCGGCATCCTGCTGATGTTCTACTACGTGCCCTCCACCACACAGGCCTACGACCGCATGCTCGACCTGCGCGGCACCGTGGCCTTCGGCATCTTCCTACGCAACATGCACCGCTGGAGCGCGCACGCCATGGTGGCCATCGTCTTTCTCCATATGTGCCGCGTCTTCCTCACCGGCGCTTACAAAAAGCCGCGCGAGTTCAACTGGGTCCTCGGCGTCCTGCTTCTGTTAGTCACGCTCTTCCTGAGCTTCACCGGCTACCTCCTGCCCTGGGATCAGTTGGCTTTCTGGGCCATCACCGTAGGCAGTTCCATCGCCGGATACGCCCCGTTGATCGGCCAGCAGATGAAGTTCGTCCTGCTCGGCGATACCACGGTCGGCCAGGAAGCGCTCCTGCGCTTCTACGTGTTGCACGTCGCGGTGCTCCCGGCGGTGCTGGTAATGCTGGTCGCCATCCACTTCTGGCGCATCCGCAAAGACGGCGGACTCTCGCGGCCCGAATCCCCCAAAGCCGCACCCAAGCCCGAAACCGTCGTTGCCAAAATGACCCTCGATCCCGTCAAAAAGCGCATCTACGGCCTGCAGGGCTTCGTCCGCGGACCTTTCACCAAGGTCGGCAACGTGCCCGACGATTCGGTCTACGCTTGGCCCAACCTCCTCCTCGCCGAGCTGTTCGTCTTCGTTCTGACGGTCTCGCTTATCCTCCTCGTGTCGCTCGTCTTCAACGCGCCGCTGGAGCAGCCCGTCAACGTCATGCACCCGCCCAATCCGGCCAAAGCCCCGTGGTACTTCCTCGGCCTCCAGGAAATGGTCAGCTATTCGGCTTTCTGGGGCGGCATCGGCATCCCGGGACTCATGGTCGGCCTCCTGCTCATCGTCCCCTACATCGATCGCGGCACCAAAGGCGTGGGCCGATGGTTCGCCAAAGAGCGACTCCTGGCCAACACCATCTTCCTTACCCTGGTAATCCTCAACGTGATCTTCATCATCATCGGCACTTTCTTCCGCGGGCCGAACTGGACCTTCGTCTCGCCATTCTGAGGACTGATGCATATGCGACTGGCACTGGCAATAGCGAGCTTCGTAGTACTGATCGTTCACGGCCTCGTCTTCTACGATCAGTTCTTTCACCGCTGGGAGCGGCATCAGACTGCGTACTTCGAACAGGCGCGGTCCTTATCCAAGAATGAGCAGGACCGGGCCGAGCTCGAAGCCCGCTCCCCGCGCATCGAGCAGACCATCGTCACCAGCTTCGGCGACACCCGCGTGGACCGCTGCACCACCTGCCACATCGCCGCCGACGATCCGCGCTTTGCCGGACACGCCCAGCCCCTCAAGTCGCATCCCTACTCGGCCGCCATGGGCGACGTGCAGCGCAACGGCCACTGGGAGCGCCGCCACAAATTCGCCGATTTCGGCTGCACCGTCTGCCACGACGGCCAGGGCCGCGGCCTCGAAACCAAGTACAGTCACGGCGAGGATGAGTTCTGGCCCGAGCCCCTCTCCGGCTACGTGACCCAGGCTACCTGGCGCAAGGATTTCGCTCCCAAGCTCAAGAGCAAAGACTACATGGAAGCGAACTGCGCCCAGTGCCACACCGACGAGAATTTCGCCGGCACGCCCAACGTCAATCGCGGCCGCAAGCTCTTCTACGCCATGAACTGCTATGGCTGCCACAAAATCGACGGCATGAGCGAAGGCACCCTGGGGCCCGATCTCACCGAGGCCGGCAAGAAGTTCAAAATCGATTACCTCTGGGAATCCATCGTCGAGCCGCGCGCCAACCTTGATTCCAGTTTCATGCCCAAGTTCAACCTGCCCGAGGCCGACGTCAAAGCCCTGGTGATCTTTCTCAAGAGCCGGCGCGGCGTCAATTTCGCCGAGACCTCGCTCGACCGCTACAAAGCCCACATCGAAAATGTCGCCGTAGTGATTCCGCCCGGAACCGCCGGCGAGAAGGCAGGCGAGCAGCTAATCACCGACCGCGCCTGCACCGCCTGCCACAAACTCGGCGATCGCGATGGCGGCATCGCGCCCGACCTGAGCTACGAGGGCCTGATCCGCGATAACGCGTGGCTGATGGATCACTTCGTCAACCCGCGCTCGCGCGTGCCCGATTCCATCATGCCCACCTTCCGCTTCCCCGAGGAAGATTTCCAGCGCATCACCGCCTACCTCGTCACCCTGAAAACGCCGCCGCCGCCCATGGCGCCCGCCGAAACCTACAAGGCCCTCTGCCAACGCTGCCACGGCGAAAAGGGCGACGGAGAAGGCAAAGTCGCCTGGTATCTCGACCCCTCGCCGCGCGATCTCACCAAGGCCGCCTTCATGAACTCCAAGCCGCGCGAGCGCTTCGTCACTTCGATTCAGGAAGGCGTCGCCGGAACCTCCATGCCCTCCTGGAAAAACGCTCTCAAGCCCGAACAGGTGAACGGCGTGCTCACTTACGTGCTCGCCACCTTTACCAAGGAGCCCGCTCGCGAACTCAAGCCGCACAACGTGCCGGAAACCAACCCCGTCGCCACGAGTGCCGCTTCCGTCAAGCACGGAGAGAGTGTCTTCCTCGAACGCTGCACCGGATGCCACGGCCGCAAAGCCGACGGCAAAGGACCCAATTCGCTCGACATCACGCCCAGACCGCGCAACTTGCGCAATTCGGCCTTCGTCGCCAGCGTCAATGACCGCCGCCTCTTCGATTCCATCCTCTACGGCGTGCAAGGTACGGCCATGCCGAGCTGGATCGATTACGGCCTCTCCAAAACCGACGTAGGGGACATAGTGAACTTCATCCACAGCATCAATCAAAAGCAAGGGAGCCAGCAGAATGCCGGACGTTAACGCCGCAACGGTCGCGGGTCTGAAACCGGCCGGAATCGGCCCTACCGACCATTCCGACACAACCGCGAAGTGGTTTTTGATCAGCGCCATTTCTTATTTCTTCATCGTTGGGATCATTGCCCTCACCATCGCAGCCAAATTCTGCTGGCCGGAACTCCTCGGCACAGTGCCCTACCTCTCTTATGGGCGGCTGCGCCCGCTGCATGTCAACGGGATGCTCTTTGGCTGGTTGCTGGCCGCCGATATGGGGCTGGCGTATTACATCGTGCCGCGGTTGTGCGGCGTGAGACTGTACAGCGAGAAACTGGGCATCGCCACTGCCGCGCTGTGGAATGTGATCATCCTCGGCGCCGTCGTCGCCCTGATGGGTGGCTACAACCAGGGCCTGGAGTACGCCGAATTGCCGCTCCCTCTGGACATCCTCGTGGTCATCGCCTGGGTCATGTTCGGCATCAACATCTTCGGCACCATCCTCACCCGCAGATACACCCAGATGTACGTCTCGCTCTGGTACATCATGGGCACCGTCCTGTGGACCGCCTTCGTCTACATCACCGGCAACTTCGCCGTCGAGTTCACCAGCGGCGTCAACCAGGCCAACCTCAACTGGATGTACGTCCACAACGCCGTGGGCCTCATCTTCACGCCCATCGGCCTCGCCATCGCCTACTACTTCATTCCGCGATCTTCGCAAACGCCGCTCTTCAGCCACCGCCTCTCCATGATCGGCTTCTGGGCGCTCTCCTTCGTCTACGTCTGGACCGGCGCGCACCACATGATCCACGGACCCATCTCGCAGTGGCTGCAAACCATCGCCATCAGCTTCAGCGTGTTGCTGCTGATTCCCGTGTGGGCCGTGGTCTACAACTTCTTCGCCACCATGAAAGGCCAGTGGCACCAGTTGCGCGAAAACGTGCCGCTCAAGTTCCTCATGTCGGGCACCGTCTTCTACCTGCTCACTTGCTTCCAGGGCCCCATGCACAGCCTGCGCTCTGTCAGCGCCATCGTCTCCAAGACCGATTGGATTCCCGGCCACGCGCACATGGCCCTGCTCGGCTGCTTCTCCTTCTTCGCCATCGCCGGAACCTATTACGTCGCGCCGCGCCTGTGGCGCACCAAGCTGCATAGCGACGCGCTGGCCAACTGGAGCTTCTGGTTCATCATCATGGGCGGCCTGGGCTTCTTCGTCACCCTCTGGCTCGGCGGTTTCTGGCAGGGCTGGCAGTGGAACAATCCCGCGATTCCGTTCATCGACACCGTGAAGGCCCTTCAGCCCATCTGGCTGGTACGCTTCTTCTCCGGCGTCATGATCTTCCTCGGGATCGTCATGTTCGTGTACAACATCATGGCCACCGTGGTCGGGAGGAAAGCATATGTTGAATAAAGCCGATCACAGCGCGGCCTGGGCCATCGGCGGCGCGCTGGTGATGTTCTTCATCGGCGGCCTGATCACCACCGTGGTGCCGCCGCTCGTGGATAAAAGTTGGGGACGCCCCGCTCCGGGCCTCAAACCCTACACCGCCCTTCAGCTCAAGGGCCGCGCCATCTACACCCGCGAAGGCTGCTGGTATTGCCACACGCAGCAGACGCGCACCCTGGTCTCCGATACCAAACGCTCCGGCTGGCGCGGCGTCGATTCGCCCATCTCCACGCCCGACGAATTCGTCTACGACAAGCCCCACATGTTCGGCACCAAGCGCACCGGTCCGGACCTCTCGCGCGTTGGCGGCAAGTACGACACCCAGTGGCATCGCACCCATTTCCGCAATCCCCGCGACCTCGTGCCAGGCAGCGTCATGCCGCCCTTCCCCTGGATCGTCAACAACCCCGAGGAATTCACCGCGCTGGTGGCTTACATCCAAACCCTGGGCCGAGCCAAAGACTGGCGGACCGACCACGACTACGAAAAATGAGAGACTACACCTGGCCCAGCGTCTATTTCGCGTACCTGTTCTTCGCGCTTTCCGCGGTGCTCACGATATTTTTCTTCGTGCGCTCCTGGAAGGACGGGTATTGGGGCAAGGAAGGCGAAGAGATCAAGTTTCAGGTCTTCGAAGAAAAGGTGAATCATGGAACCGACGAAACCGAAGATTAAGGAATACGCCGATGGCTGGATCACGGAGCAGGCCGGCACCGAAGTGCCGGGCTTCCTCAAGCTGGCCTACATCGTCATCGCCGGCGGTGCACTGGCCTACTTCCTGGTATACATGAATGGCGAGGTCAACCACAGCGAGCGCGGCCACCTGGTGCGCGCCATGAATGCCGCCACGGAAGCGTCGGCGGGACTGATGTACGCCATCGCGGCCCTGATCGTCGTCTTCGGCGTCATCGTCGTAGCATTTTCGTTCGGCAAGTCTCACGACTAGGACCCGCCATGCAGAACGGCTTCTACGAAGTCCGCGTCCCGGACACGACCGATTACTGGATGGAGATGGTGAAGTGCCGCCACGCCTGCCCGGTGCACACCGATGCCTGCGGCTACGTCACCTCCATCGCCGAAGGCCGCTACGAGGACGCCTACCGCATCGCCCGCGCGCACAATCCCTTCGCCTCCATCTGCGGGCGCGTCTGCGGCGCGCCCTGCGAGGCCGCCTGCCGCCGCGGCGATGTCGATGCGCCCGTGAGCATACGCCCGCTGAAACGCTTCGTCACCAGCCGCTTCGGCCCGGAGACCGGCGACTACGCCATCCATCGCGAGGCCAATAACGATCAGATGCTGCCGCCCAATCGCGGCGATTACGAACGCGTCGCCGTGGTCGGCGCCGGAGTCTCCGGCCTCACCGTGGCGCACGACCTCGTCCGCATCGGCTACAAAGTCACCGTCTTCGAAAGTTACAGCGAACCGGGCGGCATGCTGACCGCCGGAGTCCCGGTCTTCCGCCTGCCCCGCGACCTCGTGCGCCATGAAATTCTGGCCATCCTCTCGCTCGGCGTGGAACTGAAGTGCAACATGCATCTGGGCCGCGATTTCACCATCGCCAGCCTGCGCCGCGAGGGTTACGCCGCCATCTTCCTCGGCATCGGCCTGCCCAAGGGACGCAAACTCACCCTGCCCGGCGCCGAAAACGAAAACGTAATCGATGGCATGGATTTCCTCCGCGCCTTCAACGCCGGCGCGCCCCTGCCGCTCGGCAAGCGCGTCATCGTGATCGGCGGCGGCAACGTCGCCTACGACGTCGCGCGCTCCGCCGTTCGCCCGCACAACGATCACGTGGCCTACGACGTCGCGCGCTCCGCCCTGCGCCTCTCCGGCGACAAGGAAGTTCACGTCGTCTGCCTGGAGAGCCGCCAGGAGATGCCCGCCGACGAAATCGAAGTCCACGAAGGCGCCGAGGAGGGCATCCACCTCCACAACCAGCGCGGTCCGCGCGAAGTCCTCATCGAGGATGGCCGGCTCACCGGACTGCGCACCGTGCGCTGCACCGCGGTCTTCGACGCCAACGGCCGCTTCAACCCTCGTTCGACGAAACCCAGGTGGAGAACATCCCCGCCGACAGCATCATCTTCGCCATCGGACAGACCTCCGACCTTTCCTTCCTCGACCCGGCCGACGGCGTGGAAAGCGAGCGCGGCCTGATCAAGGTCAACCGCGAGACTTACCAGACCACCGCGCCGGACGTCTTCGCCTGCGGCGATATCGCCCACGGCGCGCGCCTCTTCATCGACGCCATCGCCAGCGCGCAGATCGCGGCCCGCTCCATGCACGATTTTCTGCGCGGCACGCGCACCGAAATCGCCGTGCGCAAACACTGGTCGCCCGCCACCTACACCATGGCGGAGAGCTGGAACATGTCTGCGCCGCGAGAATCCGCCGTCTCTCGAAAGCGAAAAGCGCGCCGCCTCGCTCGATATCGTGGAAGTGGACTACGACGAGGAGGACGCGCGCTGCCAGGCATCCCGCTGCCTGCGCTGCAACGTCAACACCGTCTTCGACACCGAAAAATGCGTGGCCTGCAACGGCTGCGTGGACGTCTGCCCGGAAAACCTGATCCGCCTCGTTCCCGTCAGCGAGATCTTCGGAGTGGAAACCGAAGAGACCGGCGCCGCCATGATCAAGGACGAGACCACGTGCATCCGCTGCGCCCTGTGCGCCTCGCGCTGCCCCACCCACGCCATCCTGATGAAGCACTTCGATTTCTCCCGCGCCTGCGTCACCGTCCCCACCCGCAATCCCAAGGTGCGGTATGCATAGACAGAACAAGGCCAAAGGTCGCACTTCACGCGCGCCAGCTAGTTGCTCCTGCGGACTTATGCCGCTTGAACTAAGCCTCGTTTTTCTTCTGGGCCTGGTCAGCAGCCTGCACTGTGTGCAAATGTGCGGACCCATCGTGCTGGCTTTCAGCCTTCCCTTAACCGCTCCGAAGCCCTGCGCGCGCACTCGCAGTACAACGCCGGACGCATCCTGACTTACGCTTGCTGGGAGCGATGGCGGGAGCCGTCGGCGGCGGCATCGGCATGCTGGGACGCTGGCCGGCCTGGCTTCCGGCGCGCGCGTCTTCGCCGGCTCCGCCATGATCGTCGCCGGCATCCTGATGGTCGGCCTCGCTGCCTTCGAACGGGCTGGTCACCATCCAAAATCGGGCGTCCAAGCGCTTCACTCAAACGCATCGGCCGCCGCCTGCTAGCGCCCAAAGGAAAGTTCACTCTGGGCCTGACCCTCGGCTTCCTACCCTGCGGCCTTGTCTATGCCGCGCTGCTGAAGGCCGTGGATTCCGGCAGCGCCCTAGCCGGCGCCCTCACCATGCTGGCTTTCGGAGCCGGCACCGCGGTGGCGCTGCTCACCTTCGGCGCCGCGTCTTCGTTCGTCGCGCTTCCCCCGCTGGAGCAATCGCCTGGCCGCCGTTTCCATGATGGTGGCCGGCGCCCTGCTGGTCTGGCGCGGCCTGACGGCCCAGTCTGCCAGTGGTGCTGCATGGCTAGCTGGCACAGGCTTCGCAAGCGCATTCACCTGTTCTGCTTCCTGGCATTCCTGGCGTTGCCGTTCCTCAACGTGATCCGCTTCGACATCCCCAAACAGCGCTTCTACTTCGCCGGCTACGAACTCTGGATCAACGAGTTCGCCATCATTTTCTTCGCCATGATGTTCCTGATGTTCCTGGTGGTGGCATCCAGCGTCTTCTACGGCCGCGTCTACTGCGGGTACATGTGCCCGCAGATGATCTTCAGCGAAGCCTCCGTGGCCCTGGAGACCTGGCTCCGCAAGCGGGTCACGAAGAAGTTCCCCCATTGGAAGCCGCCCGCCGCGAAAGTGTCGCGCGCAGTCTGTTTTACGCGGTGCTGGCCGTGGCCAGCGTACTGTTGGCCTTCATCTTCATCTGCTACTTCGTGGAGCCGCGCGACCTCTTCCGCCGCCTCGCCTCGCTCGATATCCACACCGCCGCCGGCATTTCCGGCGCGGCCGTCACGCTGGTCACGTTCCTCGATTTCACCCTGGTGCGCCACCGCTTCTGCACCACCGTCTGCCCCTACGGCTATCTGCAGGGCCTGCTGGGCGACGGCAACACCCTGCTGGTCCACTACCGCGACGAGACCCACGAATGCATCGAGTGCAAGAAGTGCGTGCGCGTCTGCCCCATGGGAATCGACATCCGCGAGTCACCCTTCCAGATCGAGTGCATACACTGCGCCGAGTGCATCGATGCCTGCGACGAGATCATGGCGCGCCTGAAAAAGCCCAGCCTGATCCACTACGCCTGGGGCGAAAAGGGCGAACTCCTTTCCGACACCACGCCCCGGCCGTGGTACCGGCGCGTGGGCCTGCGCGACGCCAAACGCGTCGTGGTGCTGCTGGTGCTGCTGTTCTACGCCTCGGGACTTTTTGTCGCGCTCGGGATGCGCCGCGCGGTGCTGGTACAGGTGGCGCCGGTGCGCGCCACGCTGTACCGCCTCGGCGCCGACGGCCGCATTTATAACCAGTTCCGCTAAGCATCGCCAATCGCGGCAGCAGGCCGGGCGCGGTGGTCTTCTCCATCGTGCATCTGCCCGGCGCGTCGCTCGCCATGGAACCAATCCCGATAAAGGTTCAGCCCGGCGAATCCACGCAGGGCGAGTTCGAAATCTCCCGGCCGGCGGGCCGCCGCGACGAACTCGTCAGCCATTTCAGCATCCTCACCAATACCGTCCCGGATCAGGAGTCCGACGCCATCCCGATGACCTTCCTCGCGCCCGCGGAGAAGCAAATGAAAAACAAACAGTCCATTCCGGTCTTGATTCCTTTCCTGATCCTGGTCTCGATGCTCTTCATCGGAATCCTGATTTTCGCCTACGTGGAAACCAAGAAGGCCAACCCGCAAATGATCGAGTAGGAGCAGCGACCGTCTGGGCGCGGTTGTCAATCTCGTCATGACCTGCACGCTTGTGCGCCTGCCTTCGGGTGAGGCGGCCTTCTGTTGCGCCGGCTGCGAAAACGTGTACGCCATCCTGCTGGAAAGCGGCGTGGTGGCCGCCGGCCAGAACTTCCGCGATACCGAGCTCTTCCACAGAGTCTGCAATTGGGATTGGTCGCCAAGGCGCAGGACAGGCCATCAGGCCATGTCCTGCCCGACGCCGAAACGCGCGAGGCTGTGTTTCATATCGGCGGGATGTGGTGCAATTCCTGCGGCTGGCTGATCGAGCACGCGCTCACCGGCATGCGCGGCATCGCGGCGGCCGAAGTCACGTTTGCCAGCGACATCCTGAAAGTGCGCTACTGCCCGCAATACGTGCCGCGGGAACACATCGTAGAACGAGTGGAGTCGCTCGGCTACCGCGCTACGGAGTACACCGGCAACAGCGCGCCCGCCGATGCCGAGCGCAAAGATCTGCTGCTGCGCGTCGGCATCGCCGCGTTTCTCTCCATGAACGTGATGATGTTCAGCCTGGTGGTGTATGCCAGCTACTTCGAGCCGATCACCGACAGTTTCGGCCGCTACATTCCGTTTCTGCTGATGGCTCTGGCCACGCCCAGTGTGTTCTACTGTGCGGCGCCCATTCTGCGGATCGCGTGGGCCGGCGCGCGCGCCGGTGCGCTGCGCATGGAGTCGCTGCTGGCGATGGGGATTCTGATGGCCTACGGGTACAGCGCGGTGCAGGCCTTTCGCGGCGACAATCGCGTCTACTTCGATACGGCCTGCGCCATCGTGACCCTGGTGCTGACGGGCAAAGTCATCGAGCGCGGCGCCAAAGAACGGCCCTGCGCGCGCTTACCCTGCTTCACCGCCTGATGCCCGGCAAGGCGCGCCTCATA